>NZ_CANMVP010000012.1 GCF_947501385.1 uncultured Polaribacter sp. | reverse complement strand
GCGTCAGCAGAATCTTTCAACGCAAAGATCAAAGCATTTAGAGCACAATTTAGAGGGGTCAGGAACGTAGGTTTTTTCCTATTTAGATTAACCACAATTTTTGCTTAATCTTAAAATCCCACAAGTTTTGGACTTGATCCAAAATAATATAAGAAATTTTGAAATTATTTATTTAGTAAGAATTCATAATAAAAAATTTGTTTGACAAAAAAAAGCGATTAAATAATTCCCCCCAGAATTTTAATCGCTTTTTATTTTAATAAACATTCATCAATCTAATTATTCAAAAGATACTTTAAACTTTTTCATAACAACTTTTTTCAATAGTAAACTTTTCTTTTTCTTAGAATTTTAACAGATTTTCATAGCATAAAAATCTTCTTTTTCTTAACACCCTTTCTTAGCAATACTTATTAATTTTTAGAAGATAAACGTTTTTTATCCTCTAATTCTTTCATTTTTTTCTTGTTGGCATCATAAGCAACAGCAATGATAACTATTTCTAAAAGTAGTATTAAAATTTTTGCTTTTTTACTTTTCGTTAAAAAAGAAGTTAATCCTAAAATTTTAGTTGCTATCATAATTTATTTTTTTCTTACCTCAAAGATACGCTTATAACAATGTTTTCTTTAGTCCATTTCAGTTAAAGAATAACTCAAATCCTTTTCAATTTAAAATGGTCATAAAAAAAACTCAGAAGAAGTTTCTGAGTTTTTTTTGATATTTGTTAATTGATATTTGTTACGGGAGTAATTTAAATTCCGTCACTTAGTCCTTTTAACTTTTCTGTGTTTTCTGCTAACATTAATTCATCAATTATTTTTTGAATATCTCCATTTAAGATGTTCGGTAAATCGTATAATGACAAACCAATTCTATGATCTGTAACTCTACCTTGTGCATAATTATAGGTTCTAATTTTAGCACTTCTATCTCCAGAAGAAACCATAGACCCACGTTTTAAAGCATCTTCTGCATTTTTCTTAGCCAATTCCATATCATATAAACGAGAACGCAATACTTTAAACGCTTTCTCCTTATTTTTATGCTGCGATTTCTGATCTTGACATTGCGCTACCAAACCTGTAGGAATATGCGTTAAACGCACTGCAGAATAGGTGGTGTTTACAGATTGCCCTCCTGGACCAGAAGAACAGAAAAAATCAATTCTAACTTCCTTTGGGTTTATTTCTACATCAAATTCTTCCGCTTCCGGAAAAACCATACAAGTTGCCGCAGAGGTATGAACTCTACCCTGTGTTTCTGTTTGTGGCACACGTTGTACACGATGCACACCCGCTTCAAATTTTAAAACTCCGTAAACATCATTACCTGTCACTTCAAACTGAATTTCTTTAAATCCACCATTGGTACCTTCAGAATAATCTACCGTAGCAACTTTCCAACCTTTGCTTTCACAATATTTAGAATACATTCTAAACAAATCTCCAGCAAAAATACTTGCTTCATCTCCCCCTGTTCCTGCTCTTAGCTCAACAACAGCATTTTTAGAATCTTCTGGATCTTTGGGGATTAATAAAAATTTAATTTCTTCTTCTAATTGAGGTATTCTGGTATTGGCTTCATCTAACTGCATTTTTGCCATTTCTGTCATTTCCGCATCAGCACCATCAGAAATTATTTCTTTAGCTTCTTCTATATTGTCTATTAATTCTTGATATTCATCCCCTTTTTTAACAACATCACCTAAATCCTTATATTCTTTCATCAATTGCGCATACCGTTTCTGGTCTGTAATAACATCTGGCTGAATAATTAAATCAGAAACCTCATCATAACGTTGCTTAACAATTCTTATCTTTTCTATCATTTGATACTCTTTTCTTGGATTGCGAATTTACAAATTTTTATCTTAATTCTTTTTTATTTTCATTTAACTATATTTGAAATAAATCCAATTTTGTACTATGAAAAACCTAAAATCTTACTTTCACTTTTATTTTAGTAAGTTTTTTATTTCTCTTGCATTTGGTATAATTATTTTAATGACTATTAAGATATTCCCTTTAGCATTTATAAGCCTAATTTTATCTAGTTTGCTCGTATGGTTTATTCAACATTATATAAATGATAAAAAAAAACAAACTTTATATTTCTATTTTAATCAAGGAATTAGTGAATTTAAATTATATCTTTTCACCTTTACTGTAAATTTAACAATTCTAATTATCATAAATTATATAGTAAGATGAGAGTATTAGAAATAGATAATGTAGAATTAAATTTTGGCGCTAAAAGTATTTTAAATAGTATTTATTTTAAAGCTGAAAAGGGAAAAATCACAGGTATTTTAGGAAACAATGGTTCAGGTAAAACATCACTTTTAAGAATTATTTTTGGTGAATTAAAACCCAATAATAAATTAATACGAATCGATAAAAAACCAATCAGAACTCCACTCTATAAAAAAGGTTTTATAAAATATTTACCACAATTTCATATAATCCCTAACTCTTTTTCGTTGAAAAAAGGATTTTATCACTTTAATCTATTATTAACAGACTTCTTAAAAGAATTTCCTGATTTTGAATCAAAAAAGGATCATCTTTTTAAAGAATTTTCAGGCGGAGAAAGAAGGTTGATTGAAACTTATGTTATAGTAAAGTCTGATGCCAAGATTATTCTTTTAGATGAACCTTTTTCTCATCTTGCTCCTTTATATGTCGAAAAAATAAAAGAATTGATCCAAATTGAAAAGAAAAATAAAATTTTTATAATTACTGATCATCTATATAAAGATATTTTAAAAATTTCGGATGATATCTATTTACTAAAAGATGGGTGGAATAAATTAATCCAAAATCATGAAGAAATACTATTTCATAAATATGCCAATTCAATATAAACCAATATTATTTATTTTAACGATTGTAATTCTATTTTCGTGCAAAACTGAAGATGTAAAGCCTCAAAAGCCTTCTTTTTTAATTGGAAATTGGATTCGTTTGAACAATAAAGAAGATACTAAAACATTCGAAAATTGGAATGCTGATTTTACAGGTTTGGGCTATACCTTAAAAGATAAAGACACCGTTTTTAAAGAAATCATGAGCATCATATCTATAAATGACACTTTAAATTTAAAGGTGGAAGGTGTTAACGAAACTGCTACATTGTTCAAATTTACGTCACAAACAGATACTTCTTTTGTTTGTAAAAATCCGCAAAATGAATTCCCGAAAAAGATATCCTATTATTTAAAAAATGAGCAATTAAAAGCGATTGTTTCTTCGGATGATTTTAGTATTGATTTTGTTTTTGAGAAATATTGAAAAGTTTTAGTTTTTAATATTAATTCAAATATCCTTATTTATAGGTATATATTTTTATCTGATTTATGATAGTTTTGGATTATAAGTTATTGAAAATGTATTCAATAATTATTATTAACTTAAAAACATAAATATGTCAGAAAAAAAATTAGTTGAGTCAGAAGTTGAAGCAGCTTCTGTTGAAGAAATGAAGTCTTGGAAAGAGTATTTAGAGAAAGAACAACCAAAATCTATTGATGTACCTTTTCTATTTACTTTAGCTGCAGTTACTATAGGTGGCATAGCACATATAAAAAACCCAATTGAAGAAACTTGGGTTGAAGGAACTGCTATAGGAATTATTAATGGTTCGTTTAAATTAAAAACAGATAGACAAAGAGCTAAATTGTATGATCCTACAGGAAATTTATTAAGGCTTATTGTTGAACTAAAAATTGCTAGTGGCTATTTTCGAGCAAGAATTGACACTCGAAAATGGGATGGTAGCTGGAATAAGGGTAGTTGGGTTTACATTAGATTTTAAATGCTGTTCTTAATACTCAAAAACACCAAACTCACTTTCAATGGTGAGTTTCTTGTTTGGTGCTGCTTCCACCCTTCCAACAATTTTAGCATCTACATTATAAGATTTTGAGATGGCAATAATAGCATCCGCAATTTCTGGAGAAACATAAATTTCCATTCTGTGTCCGCAATTAAAAACTTGATACATTTCTTTCCAATCTGTTTTCGACTGTTCTTGAATCAATTTAAACAAAGGCGGAATTGGAAACATATTGTCTTTTACAATATGTAAATTGTCTACAAAGTGTAAAATCTTCGTTTGTGCGCCACCAGAACAATGAATCATTCCATGAACCTTATCAGCATTATATTTTGATAAAATTTCTTTGATAATTGGTGCATACGTTCTTGTTGGTGATAATACTAATTTACCAGCATCAATTGGCGAATTTTCTACTTTATCTGTCAGTTTTGTATTTCCAGAATACACTAAATCTTCAGGAACAGCAGCATCAAAACTTTCTGGATATTTTTCGGCTAAATATTTATGAAAAACATCATGTCTTGCAGATGTTAATCCATTAGAACCCATTCCTCCATTATATTCAGTTTCGTAAGTTGCTTGCCCAAAACTTTCCAAACCAACAATTACATCACCCGCTTTTATGTTGGCATTATCAATAACTTCAGCGCGTTTCATTCTTGCCGTTACGGTAGAATCTACAATAATTGTACGAACTAAATCGCCAACATCTGCAGTTTCTCCACCTGTTGAATGAATAGTCACTCCAAAACCTTTTAAATCTTCTATGATTTCTTCTGTTCCGTTGATTATTGCTGATAAAACTTCACCAGGAATTTTACTTTTATTTCGACCGATTGTAGAAGACAACATGATATTGTCTGTTGCGCCCACACATAATAAATCATCAATATTCATAATTAACGCATCTTGTGCAATGCCTTTCCAAACAGAAATATCGCCAGTTTCTTTCCAATACATATAAGCCAAAGAAGATTTTGTTCCTGCACCATCTGCGTGCATGATTAAACAATAATCGTCATCATTGGTTAAATAATCTGGCACAATTTTACAAAATGCTTTTGGGAATAAACCTTTGTCTATGTTCTTAATGGCATTGTGTACATCTTCTTTTGATGCAGAAACGCCTCTTTGTGCGTATCTTTTAGAAACTTCTTGACTCATGTTGTTGTGTTGTGTTTGCAAATTTAGTCTTTTGATTAAAAAAATAGTGAAAATTTATCATGAATTTGGTGGGGGTTATTTTTACATCATAGGCACAGTAGAAAACATGGTTGTAGTGAAGTATCCCTTCAAAGGCTTTTAAACCCTTTGAGGGGTGTGAGATTTAATTAGTTCTATGTTATTTTAAATAACTTACTTTGTTCGGTTTGCTTTATGCGTTAGGGATTGCAACGACATCCTTTTTGCTTTTTTCGGCAAAAAGATATAGTGGAAAGCCCGTTAAAACGCCCAAATAAATAATTTATTTCGTAAACAACAATTCTCTGTATTTTGTGAGTGGCCATAAATTGTCATCTACCATGGTTTCTAGCTTATCGCAGTGATATCTTATTTGATCGAAAAACGGTTTTACCTTATTGCAATATTGATCTGCTGACTTTAAACCTGTTTGTTTGTTTGCTTTTCTACGTTCGTCTGTCATTTTAATAACCAATGCATTAATTTCTGTAATATGATTAGAAATGGTCATGATCAATTCGATTTGTTCTTTGGCGATGGTTTTATATGCTCCTCCAAAAATTTCTTTTAAATTCTTGGTATTTTCTAACAAAGTATTCTGGTAAATAATGGCAGTGGGCACCACATGATTTCTAGAAATATCTCCCAAAACCCTACTTTCTATTTGCAAACGTTTGGTGTATTCTTCTAGTTTAATTTCATAACGAGCTTCAATTTCTACTTTGCTCATTACGTCCATTTCCTTATATAAGTCGATTGTAGCCTTAGAAACAATCACTTTTAAAGCTTCTGGTGTGGTTTTGTTATTGCTTAAGCCTCTTTTTTTGGCTTCTTTTTCCCAAGCTTCTGCATAACCATCTCCTTCAAATCGAATCTGTTTAGATTCTTTAATGTATTCTCTTAATACGTTAAAGATAGCTTCGTCTTTTTTAAGACTTTTTGTTTCTATTAACTTGTCTACTTCTATTTTAAATTCTTTTAACTGTTTGGCTACAATGGTATTTAAAACCGTCATTGGACCCGCACAATTTGCCAAAGAACCGACGGCTCTAAATTCAAATTTATTTCCCGTAAAAGCAAAAGGAGAGGTTCTATTTCTATCTGTGTTATCCAGTAAAATCTCTGGAATCTTACCAATAATATTCAGTTTTAAATCTGTTTTTTCTTGCGGAGATAGTTTTCCTTTGGTAACATTTTCTAACTCGTCTAAAACTGCAGAAAGTTGGCTCCCAATAAATACGGAAATAATTGCTGGTGGCGCTTCGTTTGCGCCCAATCTAAAATCGTTACTTGCAGATGCTATAGAGGCTCTAAGCAATTCTTCGTTTTCATATACTGCTTTTATGGTATTTATAAAAAAGGTTAAGAATTGTAGGTTTTTCATTGGTGTTTTTCCTGGACTTAATAAATTTATACCATTGTCTAAAGACAAGGACCAATTGTTATGCTTTCCAGAACCATTGATTCCCGCAAATGGTTTTTCATGAAATAAAACTCTAAAATTATGTCTTTTGGCAACTTTCTGCATCACATCCATCAATAAGGAATTATGATCTACCGCTAAATTTGCTTCTTCAAAAATAGGTGCTATTTCAAACTGATTTGGTGCAACTTCATTATGTCTTGTTTTTACGGGAATTCCTAATAACATGCATTCTTCTTCTAACTCTTGCATAAAACTCATGGCTCTTGCAGGAATAATTCCGAAATAATGGTCGTCTAATTGCTGTCCTTTTGCAGAAGAATGTCCTAATAAAGTTCTTCCTGTTAATTGAATGTCTGGTCTCGAAAGCACCAAAGCATCATCAATTAAAAAAAACTCTTGCTCCCAGCCTAAGGTTGCGTTTACTTTACTACTATTTTTATCGAAATATTTACACACCGCAGTTGCATGTATATCTAAAGAATGTAGTGCTCTTAACAAAGGTGTTTTGTTGTCTAACGCTTCACCCGTATAGGCCACAAAAATTGTTGGAATACAAAGTGTGGTTTCATAAATAAATGCTGGTGATGTTGGATCCCAAGCGGTATATCCTCTTGCTTCAAAAGTATTTCTAATTCCGCCATTCGGAAAACTAGAGGCGTCTGGTTCTTGTTGCACCAGTTGTTCTCCATCAAATTTTTCCATGGCCAAACTTCCGTTAATAGACTCAAAAAAAGCATCGTGTTTTTCTGCAGTTGCACCTGTTAATGGTTGAAACCAATGGGTATAATGTGTGGCACCTTTAGCGATTGCCCAGTCTTTCATACTTACGGCAACTTGATCTGCAATTTTACGGTCTATCCTTGTACCATGTTCAATTGCATTCATAACACTTTCGTAAGCTGTTCTCGTAAGATACTGCTGCATGGCATTTTTATTAAAAACATTTCGCCCAAAAAGTGTAGATCTTTTTTCGCTTTGATTCACTTTTACCGGGGTTCTCTTTAATGTTTCTTGCAAAGCATTGAACCTAATAATTGACATATTGATAGTTTTTTATGTATTTTATTTACTTATAAATAAATGACCCCTACTAAAATTAGGGATAAAATTATTTTTAAGCAAATTTAAACATTTACCCCCTATTTTTTTTGATATCTAGCTAAAATATTTCATTTTTGTACTGTTAACATCATACATACAATTATTTATTATGGCAAAAATTAAATTAGAATACATTTGGTTAGATGGTTATTTTCCAACTCAGAATATGAGAAGTAAAACCAAAGTAGAAGAGCATAAAAACTTTAAAGGAACTGTTGAAGAGTTAGACATGTGGTCTTTTGATGGTTCATCAACAAAACAAGCCTCAGGAGGTTCTTCTGATTGTTTATTAAAGCCAGTTGCTATCTATCCAGATCCTGCAAGAATAAATGGGTATTTGGTGATGACAGAAGTTTTAAATGCTGATGGCACACCACACGTTTCTAACGGAAGAGCAACCATAGATGATGATGATAATGATTTCTGGTTCGGTTTTGAACAAGAATATTTTATAATGGATACGAAAACACAATTGCCTTTAGGTTTCCCTATTGGTGGGTATCCTGCTCCACAAGGAATGTATTACTGCTCTGTTGGTGGTAAAAATACACATGGTAGATTATTGGTTGAAAAACATGCTGATTTATGTATTGATGCTGGTTTAAACTTTGAAGGAATTAATCAAGAGGTTGCTTCTGGACAATGGGAATTCCAATTATTTGCAAAAGGTGCTAAAAAAGCAGGAGATGAAATTTGGATTGCTCGCTATTTACTAGACAGACTAACAGAACAATATGGATACTATATCGATTATCACCCAAAACCATTAGGAAAAGATATGGACTGGAATGGTTCTGGTATGCATGCCAATTTCTCTAATGAAGTGTTAAGAACCTGTGGTTCTAAAGAAATCTATGAAAAAATCTGTGAAGCTTTTAGACCTGTTGTAAAAGAGCATATTGCTGTATATGGTGAGTTTAATGACCAACGTTTAACTGGTGAACATGAAACGGCTGCTATTACCGATTTCTCTTACGGAGTTTCTGATAGAGGTGCTTCTATAAGAATTCCTATTATTACGGTAGAAAAAGGCTGGAAAGGTTGGTTAGAAGACAGAAGACCTGCTTCAAACGGAGATCCTTATAAAATTGCTGGTAGAATTATTAAGACGGTAAAATCTGCTAATATTAGTTAAGAAAATATTTAAAATGAAAAGCTCGCAAATTAACTTTGCGAGCTTTTTTTATGCGGTAGTTTTAAAAACTAAATAAATAAACAATCCATAACTCAAAAATAGAAAAACTCCTTTGAACCTGCTTAAAATAAATTTCTTTGGAATAAAAACCAAAGGAAGTAATATACCTGCAAAACCTAGCATCCAAAAAATATCTCTTGATAAAATTTGAGCTTCTGTCACAGGAATTTCCTTAATAAGAGAGGTTAAACCTAATACAGAGGCAATATTAAAAATATTAGAACCTATTAAGTTTCCTAATGAAATTGCTTTTTCACCCTTCATTATTGCAATTAGAGAGGCTGCTAATTCTGGTACACTTGTTCCAATAGCGATCATTGTAATGGAAATAACACCTTCACTAACGCCCATATTTTTTGCAATATCTTTTGCACCAACAACTAATAAATCTGACCCAAAGTAAAGCGCAACACCCCCGATAAGTAACCAACTAAATATTTTAACATAACCAATTTCAGCCAAAGCGTCATCTACTTCGTCTAAAGAAACATCTTCATTTTTAGATTTCCTTATTAAGAAAAACAGAAACACGGCTAAACTCACTAAAAGAAATCCGCCTTCAATTTGAGTTAGTATAGTATCATTATATAAAAAATAGTAGAGCATCAATGAAAAAAGCATCATTACAGGCCAATTGAGCTTGTAAAAATCTTTACTAACCGCTATAGGACCAATAATGGCGGTAAGCCCTAAAACAAGACCGATGTTCGCGATATTAGAGCCAATTACATTGTTTATAGATATTGCAGGAGAACCGTCTAACGCAGCTTGTAGACTTACCAATAATTCTGGCGCAGAAGTAGCAAAGGAAACTACCGTCATACCAATAACCATCTTCGAAATATTCAATTTAAAAGACAGCCCGATAGAAGATCTTACTAAAAACTCACCTCCAAGAACTAATAATACAAACCCTATTACCACATAAAAAATACTCATAGATTTTATTTTTTGCGAAGATACATTTTTATCACTTTAAGAGAAAAGGAAAAGATAAAAAGCAAAAAAAACGAACTTTTAGAAATGATTTTTCCTTAACAAATTGAAAAGCATCAATTTTTTTCCTTTATTATATTACATATTTTAATTAATAATTAGTTTTTATATTTTAATTAATAACTTAAATTAAGAATATATAGTTTCACATTAAAACAAATACCATCATTTTAGTTATAATAATAAAATCAAATAAAACAATAGTTCGAAAAGTATTTGGAAATAGCATTTCAACCAACATATATTGGTAAAACAATTTCGAAATTCATCTATTTTACGAACTTAAAACCTATTATTATGATTCTTATTATTACTAAAACTGTAAAAGATATTGCTGACATTATTTTCTCTATACTTTTCTAACCGCTTTGTATAAAAGCAACTCTTTTAAAAAGAGTTATTTATTTTTATTAAATTTGAAATAGAATTCAAATCAATGAAAAAACAAGTTTTTAAAATTCTTGCTAAAGTTAATAAGGTTATGTTGCCTTCTTATACAAAAAAAGGTTTAGATTTATCTAAAGCTTCAAAAGTCCAATTAGCAATTATTGGCTGGAGAGCATTTGTAACTCAAAATTCATTAAACTAAAACGCACTACTATGGAAACAGAACACGTAAAGATCTTTACAGGCTCTTTTATTATTATTCATGGATTAAAAAATATTTTAGAACAGAACAATATCAATACACTCGTTAAAGACAGGTTTGAATCTGCTCGATTAGGTGGCTATGGAGAAAACAGGTCTTCTGTTGAATTATTCGTACTAAGTGCTGATGTAGAAAAAGCACAACCGATGGTTGATGCTTATAAAATTGAAATTAATTCATAAAAAAACATCTTAGGCTTCCTAAATTAAAAAAAACTATTATATTTGCACCCGCTTAAAGGCCATGTGGCGCAACTGAATAGCGCACTTGATTACGGCTCAAGAGGTTCTAGGTTTGAATCCTAGCATGGTCACAGAAAAACCCTTCAAAAATTTTATTTTGAAGGGTTTTTAAATTTTCTTTAGTTTTCATTTTCAGATGATTGATAAAAAAAACTTAGACTTTCACCTAAGATCTTTCTGTCTAACCAAACTTACTACTATTATTTTTAAAGATCTTTTTCGATCCGTATACCATTCCTAAAACAAATAGCAGACCAGTAAAACCATCTATAGGTAATCCTGGAGGTGGTGGAGGTGGTATTGGTGGTGGCACCATTTGCCCATAAGTAAATAATGGAAATACCAAAACAATAACTACTATTAGGATTTTTTTTAAACTCATTTAGATGTTTCTCTCTTTTAAGACACCTACGTAAAAAAAAGTCACATAGTTTTTATAAAATAAAAAAAACTTGAGAAAGTTCTCAAGTTTGGTCTAAATATTGTCTCAATGCAATTCTATGTTCTGGAATGCTTTTGTCATAATTTTCTATGACTAGCTCTAGAATTTCTGGCTTCTTCTTACCAATGTCTTTTCTCTGAAGATATCGTGAAACATACAGATGGTAGGTAATATTGTCTTTTTCAAAAATTAAAAAATGGGTTGCATTTAGTTCTGTAAAACAAATGTCGTTTCCTGAAAATTGATTTGATTCATCTTTAAAGAAATCTGAAAATTCAAAATACTTAAATACATTTTCCATATTTTATACAAGTTCTGCAGATAACCCTAATTGTAGTAATTTAGAACATTTTGGCTCTAGCTCTTTAAACTCACCAGATTTCACAGTACATTTCCCTTTATAATGTACTAAAATAGTACACTGTTCTGCTTGTTCTAAAGTATGATCGCAAACACTAATTAAAGAATCTATTACAAAATCAAAAGTGTTTACCTCATCGTTATGTAAAACAATTTCATGCTGATGCGTTTTTTGTTCTAAAATGGCTACTTCTTCTTGAATTTTTTCTTTTGTACTCATGCTATAAAAATAAAATATTTTTTTTAGTTATTATATTTTAAAGATACCCAATTATTTCTTTGGATAGATCTGTCTAATTTTAAATCAAATTTAGAAACCTCTGCATCTATAATAGGAATGTCTTCTTTATAGAAACCGCTTAATAGTAAAATTCCGTTTTCATTTAAGCAATTTGCATACACCTTCATATCCATTAAAAGAATGTTTCTATTAATGTTTGCGATAATCACATCATACTTTTTATTTATTAAAAGAGAGGAATCCCCTTCATAAACGGAAATATTTTTACAATTATTGCGCGCTACATTTTCTAAAGAATTTTCATAACACCAATTATCGATATCTATTGCATCTAATGGTTTTGCTCCTTTCATCTCAGCAAAAATTGCTAAAATTCCAGTTCCACATCCCATGTCTAACACTTTTTTATTTTCTAAATCTAATTGTAATAAATGCTGTATCATCATATGAGTTGTCTCATGATGCCCAGTGCCAAAACTCATTTTTGGCTCAATTACAATATCGTATTTCAAATTAGGGTTCTTATGAAATGGTGCACGAATACTCACCAAATCATCTACTTGAATTGGTGAAAAATTCTTTTCCCATTCTGCATTCCAATTTGTTTGTTCTACCTCTTTTTGGTTGTATTCAATAGAAAATTCATCTGAATTTAAAACAAAAATTCTTTCTAAAATAGCAGCATGCCATTCCTCTTTTTGAATGTAACCCGTTACGCCATTTTCAGTCTCAACAAAACTTTCAAAACCAACATTTCCTAATTCTGCAATTAGAATTTCTGTAGTAGGCTCTTTGGGCGAAACTGTAAAATTGTATTCTATGTAAATATTATCCATACGTTAAAAAAAAAGCATCAAGATTTTGAATCTCAATGCAAATTTATTAGTTTTCTTTGGATTTATCCTACTCTAAATGAAGTTATATTGCTACAATAATTGCCGTAAAATCATCTACATGTAAAGATGCACCACCAATTAAACCACCGTCTACATCTGGTTTAGAGAAAATTTCTTCTGCATTTGTTGGCTTTACACTTCCACCATATAAAATAGAAACTTGTGCTGCTACTTCTTTATTGTATTTTTTTTCTATGATGCTTCTAATAAAAGCATGCATTTCTTGTGCTTGTTCCGGGCTTGCAGTTTCTCCTGTACCAATTGCCCAAACGGGTTCGTATGCCAAAATTATACTTTTCCAGTCTTTTGCTTCTAAGTGAAATAAGCCGTTTTTTAGTTGACTTTCTACAACAGAAAAATGATTGTCAGATTTTCTGTCTTCTAGCAATTCACCAAAACAAAAAATAGTTTCCATTCCTTTTTCTATGACAGTATTTACTTTTTCTGCCAAAGCTTTGTCTGTTTCGTTAAAATAAGTTCTTCTTTCTGAATGTCCTAAAATAACAGTTTCTACACCTATAGCTTTTAGCATATCTCCAGAAATTTCTCCTGTAAATGCACCAGTTGTTGCTTGATGCATGTTTTGTGCAACCACTTCTATTTTAGATTTTTTAGCCTTTTTTACTGCGGAAGATAAGTTTACAAATGCAGGAGCAATAATAACTCTCGTGTTTTTTAAAGGTAATTTTTCAATAGATTTTTTTAAACTTTTAATAAATTTATTCGTCGTTTCTTTATCGTTATTCAACTTCCAATTTCCAGCTACTATCTTTGTTCTCATAATTATAATTTTAAAGCACTAAAAGGCTATTTTCAACATTAATTTACGATGTAAATTTAATCAATGGAAAATTAATTTAATGATGGAAATGAAAATAGTTACGATAACGATTTATATACTACTTTTTAATGCTTCTTCAATAGATGAATCTGCGGCATTTGTTGCTTTAAAAAGTGAAATTTTTCCTAACTCGTCAATAACTATATATCTAGGAATCCAACCTAAGTTGATGAAATCTACAAAATCTCCAGATTTCATTCCTTTTGGAAAATTGTAATGTTCTCCTTCAATATTGAATCTTTTAATTCCGTTTTTCCAAGATTTCTTGCTTTT
Organism: uncultured Polaribacter sp.; assembly: GCF_947501385.1. Classification (GTDB taxonomy): domain Bacteria; phylum Bacteroidota; class Bacteroidia; order Flavobacteriales; family Flavobacteriaceae; genus Polaribacter. The sequence goes on along the minus strand of NZ_CANMVP010000012.1, from coordinate 132,272 downwards.
ATCGACAGATAGAAATAAAAAAACAACTGCTGGATATTTCTTTTGAAGGTTTTTAACACTCGGTAAAGCTTTGATACAATCTGCACACCAAGAAGCCCAAACATCAATAAAAATTTTCTTTTCTTTGTAATTGTTGAGGATTTCTTTTACAGTGACTTCCTTGCCAGACAAAGTAAATGCGCTATCATTTAAAGCCAATTCAGAAAATTCTGTAGGTTTTTCAAAAGTGCAACTTGAAGCGAGAATTATAAATATTAGAATTATTTTTTTCATTCGTATATAAAGTTACTTTCAGAAATTTGTCTTCTTTGGGTTTAAAAACTTACAAAATAAAATCTAAATTAAGTATTTTTGTTCAACTTTATAAAAAATATGACCACAAAAGAACTCGTTTCGCAGATTCAAAAGAAAAAATCTTTTTTATGTATTGGTTTAGATGTTGATGTAGAAAAAATTCCACCTCATTTATTGTTGGAAGAAGATCCTATTTTTGCATTTAACAAAGCTATTATAGATGCAACACATCATCTTTGTGTTGCTTACAAGCCAAATACAGCGTTTTATGAAGCTTATGGTTTAAAAGGCTGGGAATCTTTAGAAAAAACCATCCATTATTTAAATAAAAATTATCCAGAAATTTTTACAATTGCAGATGCAAAACGTGGTGATATTGGGAATACTTCAACAATGTATGCAAAAGCTTTTTTTGAAGATTTAGCTTTTGACGCTGTTACTGTGGCACCCTATATGGGAAAAGATTCTGTGGAACCTTTTTTAGCTTTTGAAAATAAACACACCATTCTATTGGCACTAACGTCTAATGAAGGTGCTTTCGATTTTCAAACGAAAACAATTAATGACCAAGAGCTTTATAAATATGTTTTAGAAACCTCTAAATCTTGGGAAAATTCAGAAAACCTAATGTATGTTGTAGGTGCAACAAAAGCTGAGTATTTTAAGGAAATAAGAAAAATAGTACCGAATTCGTTTTTGCTGGTTCCTGGAGTTGGCGCTCAAGGCGGTAACTTAGCTGATGTTTGTAAATATGGTCTTTCTGAGAATATTGGCTTGTTAGTAAATTCTTCTCGTGGGATTATTTATGCATCAAAAGAAAAAGATTTTGCTGATAAAGCAGCTAAAAAAGCAAAAGAGTTACAAGTTGATATGGAATCTATTTTGAATAAAAAAAGCCAAGGACAATGAATCCTTGGCTCATAATTAATTCAAATAATTACATAATGAAGACAAACCCTTTATGTAATCTTTAGCTAATTTATTGAGTTTGTAGAATAGTTACTATCAATATGATTTGAATGATTTGTATTTTGATGTTAAAGTATTTAAATTACTGTTTAATGTGATTTTATATTTTTTTTGAAGGTTCATCTGCATATACAATAAGAGAAATAAAAAACTATTAGTGTTTTTTCCTTTTTTCCTTAAACAGCTTTTATAGCTTGCATAATTGCTCTTATCTCAAAAATTATAATGCCTTTTTCTTCGGTCATACTGCAAATAAAAAACCAAAGAAAATTAATTCTTTGGCTTTCAAATCATTTATGATATCTCACTTGGTCTAGTTTCTTAAAAATCAGAACCTGCAGCATCAATCTCTCTAATTGGAATTTGATAAATCATTCTATCATCTAATGGAGCTACCTGAAGATCAGCACCTGGCATAACAAGATTTGTTCTACCATCCTTTCTATCTAATCCTACTCCAAGTCTAGCCATGTCAAAAGAAGCAACTCCATCACCCCACAATTCGACTCTTCTATAGAATAAAATTTCATCAATTAATACTTGCCCTGTACTAGTAGATTTAGTATAACCTGAATCTCTAACCGAATTTAAGTCAAATAAGGTTTGCTGAGCTTCGGAAACTTTACCTTGTCTAGCTTCAGCTTCAGCTTTTGTTAAATAAAACTCGGTGTTTCTTAAGTAAATATAATCTCCAATAAATTCACCAGGTCCGGGTTGTGCGATAAATTTTAAACTCGTATACTTAGGTGTTATATTGTAATGCGTCCAAGTATCAGGTACCAGTAGTACATTAGGACCATAATCCTTATCAGCAAACCATGCTCGTCTTTTATCAGTTGCTGGTATCATATCTATTAAGTTAGAATTTGCTGTTTTGAAGTGGTTCCAACCGCTATAACCGTCATTTATTTGACTTGCATGCGAAAAGAATGAAGCGTAAATTTCAGATGTAGCTGCTGTAACTGTAGCACCCCATATAGTTTCTGATAAAGAAAGTTCATCAAAACCATGAGCAACATCGCTACTTATACTACCAACTTTCATGGCAATATCTGCAAATTTTTCTGCTTCAGACCAATTTTCATAGGTCAAATAGTATCTAGCCAAATATGCTGCTACTACATTGGCATCAACTTCTTGGTTTGAAGCTCTTGTGTATGATTTTAATCCATTATAAGCCAATGTTAAATCATCAATTATTTGCTGTTTTACTTCACCTACGGTAGCTCTATTTTGCCCAATGAAATCACCAAAGTCAAGAGGAACAGCTTTTGTAGCATCATCAGCTTTTGTATGTTGATAGATTCTGACCAAATAAAAATAAGCTATTGCTCTATAGGCATATGCTTTATTTTTAAAAACCAATACTTCATCTGGAGCATCATCAGGCACAGAGTTTATTATTTTATTAGCATTACTTATAATTCTGTAAAAGAATTCCCAAATAAAATCATTATCATTTGATGTTAAAATTACATTATCATAGTTATTATAACTACCAAACCAAGTATTTGCACTCATATCCATATCGTTACTCCTCAAATCCATACCTAAATCTATAGCCTTCAGACCAAACTCGTCATCACTAGCTTCCCCATCTCTAAAATAAGCTATAATAGCACCATCTATAGCTTTAAGACCTTGAGTGTTGCCAGCAAGGGCATTTGCTTCTGCATGACTTTCTGAAAAGTATCTTTCTTCATCCAATCGTGTGTCAAAATCAGCACAAGAAATAAAAAACATTGTTGTGAACAAAAAAGCAAGATATTTGTCTATTTTCATATTTAAAAATTTATTCTGTTTCATAATTATTTATTTAGTTAAGATTTATATTTACACCAAAAGCCATTGTTCTATTGGCTCCATATTCCGCAGAAGACGATCCAACTGAGTTAAGACGAGGATCATAACCCTGTCTTGCACTATATAACAAGAAAGCATTATTTATAGTTCCATATAATCGAACACTATCTATATGGTATTTTTTAATAGCTTCAACCTGTAATTCATAACCAAAGTTTATATTATTTAAACTTAAATAACTCAGGTCTACTAAAAATAAATCAGAAATTCTATATTGATTTGGACTTAAAGGGTCAACTCTAGGCAAGCTGGCTGTTGGGTTATCTACAGTCCAAGTTTTGTCATAATCAGCAAAGTTAGTAACATTTCGTGTAGCACCTAATAATGCGAAATACTCATTATCAACACCGTACCCGCCTAACTGATAAGCGAATTGTAAACCTAATGAAAAATCACCTAATTGTATATTTGTCCCAAAACCACCTGTAATAGTTGGTACTGCCTGTTTGTTTATAAACTGTCTACCATCTTCAGCTGCAGTAGCATAATCTTCTGTTATTATTTGATTGCCAGTAGCTTGATCTATTGTATAATATTGTGCATTTCCATTATCAGCATTTACACCCGCAGACTTAACCATAAAATAGTCAAAAATACTCTTACCTACAACTCTTCTAAAGTTACCAACTTGTATTGAATCTTTTGGAAGCTCAGTAAGCTCGTTTTTAAGTGTAGAAAGGTTAGCGTTAAAACTAATATTTAAGTTTTCTTTCTTTACGGCACTCCATGCTACTTCCACTTCAACGCCACTATTAACCATAGAACCAAAGTTTTCTGGTCTTGCAGATGCTCCTGTTGATAATTGCAATGGATTGTTAAAGAGAAGGTCTTCAGTTTTCTTTCTGTAATAACCTAATGAAAGATTAACTCTATTAAAAAGACTCATTTCATAAGAAATATCGAAAAGACCTGCTTTTTCCCATGTAATATCTGAACCTCCTAGGGACTGAAAATCTTGAGTTAATGCCCCTTCATTTTCACCGATGATATCTTGGTTTTGATAAGCTAAGAAGTTTCGAACTGAGGTGCCTTGATAAAATATTCTATCATTACCATTAGTACCATAATTTATAGACAATTTCGCAAAATCTATAAAATCAGAGTCTTTCATAAAGTCTTCATTACTAATAATCCATGAAGCACCTACAGACCAGAAAGCTCCCCAACGTGTTTCAGGATCAAAAACAGAAGATGCATCATATCTCCCTGTTAAGTTTAGATAATAAGAGTTATCTAATCCATAAATAAATCTAGAAAAATACCCTTCTGTTAAATATCTAGTATTGTAATTAGTAGCACCAACGTAAACTGCAGTATTGTCTAATATTGGGCTAAAATCTGAAATAAGATTACGTTTATCAACAGATAATGTTGTGAACTTTTCTTCATAAGTTTCATGTCCTAAAAGTACATCAAAACTATGGGGACCATTATTTTTTTTCCAGGTCAATAGTTGTTGATTTGTAAAAGCAGAAAAATTATCTCTCCCTACAGTCAAAAGCCCATTTTGTGCCTTTGCAAATGCTCCTGCACCAGGTCTAGTAAAATCAACATCTTTGTCTACTTCTGTTAAATAGTTCATAACATATTCAAATTTTACACCAAATGGCAAATCAAGTTTAGCTCTTAAAGCAGCATTAAAGTTATCTCTTTCAGTAGTTTCCGTTGTGTTGTTTATTACAGCAAGAGGGTGCTCTCCTGGAGCGTAATTCCTAGGCCCTCTTGATGTACCGTTATCAAAAATTTGTGGAAATCCAAAATCATAAGCAACACCTCCTGGATTGTTTGTATCCGGTATAGGATTCCAATCTTTATCATATTGAAAAACAGGAAAGATAGGAGCAATTCTTCTTGTCCATGAAAATGCGTTAGAAAAGCTTGTAGTAGGAATACCTGCAGCAGTTACCGTAGCAGGAACTGCTTGACTAGTAGCTTTTGTATAAGACACATCTCCATTTAAAGAAATTACCTCAGCTATCTTAGAAGAACTAACTTTTAAACGAGCTGTTTGTCTTTTAAAACTGCTTCCAGTAGTATATCCGTTATTTGTTTCTGACCCTAAAGAGAAATAGTAAGTTATATCTTCAGAACCCCCAGAAATATTTACATTTGTAGAGTTAAAATTTGCATTATCTGTAAATAAAAAATCTTCCCAGTTTTCATTTATTAACAAATTTGCAGAACTATTCAATCTTCCAGTTACAGGATCAATCAGTACAGCGTCTCCAACATCATACAGATTATAACCTAATGCACCAACTAAATTGTTGGATGCTGTTTGTCTAGCTTGACCCATCGTAACAGGTGTTCCTGCCTGCCCTTGAGCATAAAATTCAGAATTTGCTAATATACTATGGTAAGATTCATAAAATTGTCCTGGTGATCTAATAATATTATACTCTTTAGCCGCTCTCTGAGTTATACCAACTCTAGTATCTATACTTATTTGCGTTTTCTTCTTTGATCCTTTTTTTGTGGTAATTAATAAAACACCATTAGATGCCTTGTTACCATACAAAGAAGTAGAAGATGCATCTTTTAAAACTGACGTAGATTCTATATCTTGTGGATTGATACTATTTAAACTCCCTGTGTAAGGAATACCATCTAATACAATAAGTGGTGAACTATCAGCATTAATAGAACCAAAACCTCTAATTCTAATAATAGGATCAGAACCAGGTTGCCCGTTAGCTTGAATTATCCTCAAACCAGAAACTAAACCTTCTAAACTTTTTACGGGGTTTGAGAAGGTAGTATTTTCTATTTGTTCAGCGCTTATTACACTTACAGAACCAGTAAGAGATGCTCTAGATTGAGTACCATAAGCAACCACAACCACTTCATCTAAAACATTACTATCCTCTGTCATAACAACGTTTATAGTAGAAGAATTACCTACGGTTTTTTCAACAATTTCGTAACCGAGATAGCGAAAAATTAGCACATCTCCATTATTCGCTCTAATCGAATAGTTTCCATTAAAATCAGTTTCTGTTCCCCTATTGGTTCCTTTAATTAAAACGCTAACTCCAGGCAACAGCCCCGAATCATCACTAACACTTCCAGATACTATTTTCTCTTGAGCATTTGTAGAGAAAATAACTGTTAGAAAAAGTAAAAGAAATACAACATTCTTATAGTTTTGCTTCATAATAAATTATTTTTTGTTTAAATTATAATGGTAAAAGTAAATGCCTTTAACATAATTTTTTGTTAAGGTGAAGTCAATACCTTTTTAATAGATGCAGAATACCTTATAAAAGATATCATTGACATAAATTTTACTTTGTTTCTATTTAATGGATAAATAATTTGATGTGAAAGACTATAATTTGGAATGAAACCCTTAATTACTAAGTATTTTAACTTAATTTTTGATGTAAACAACTTTTTTTAGAGAGCGGAGTTCATTATAAATTAATTAATTTGTTTAACAAACTCGTTTGAAGATGAAAAAAATATCTGTGATTATTATTGACGATGAAACACTCGCAAGACAAAGAATTATAAATCTTCTTGAAGATATTCCTGACTTAGAGCTTATGGAGACTTGTAACACGGGAAAAAAAGCAATTTTAAAAATTGATAGTTTGCAACCTGATTTAATATTTTTAGACATTCAGCTGAAGGATATGAATGGATTTGATATCCTAAGTAAAATAAAAACACAAAAAAAACCCATCGTTATTTTTGTTTCTGCCTATGATGAATTTGCCCTTCAAGCATTCGAGTATTTTGCTTTTGATTATCTATTAAAACCCTTTAAAGATCAACGTTTTTTGCATTCCGTATCTAAAGCTATCGAGTATATAAAGAACAATAATTTCTTTTCTTTTGAGCATAAAATAAATAACTTATTAGATTTTATTCAAAAAACAGAACCCTCTGAAAGTTTTCATCAAAAAATTAATAAGCTTCCTGTAAAACTAGGCAATAAAGTTTCTTTCTTAAACACTGCCGAAGTAAAATATATTTTGGCTTCTGGCTACTATGCAGAAGTGTTTACAAATGATAAAAAACATTTACTAAGAGAATCTTTATCTAGTTTGATTAAAAGATTAAACCACAATGAATTCGTTCGAATTCATCGCTCATCAATCGTAAATATCAATTATATAAGTGAGCTTATACACTCAAACTATGGGGAAATTGATATAAAAACTACAGATGGAAAACTCCTAAGAGTAAGTAAAGGATATAAAAAAGAATTTCAAAAATTAATGGGTGTTTAACATAATTTTAAAACTACGGAAATATTTCGACAAAAAACTAATTATAATTCTTACTTTTTACTATTCTGTAGTTGTTATACTCTCTGGAATCAAGTTAACCTATGAAATTTTTAGATCAATTGATACAGGAGAGTTAAACGTAGAAAATGTTAATTGGTTTTTACTTTTTTTTAACTATTTATTTCTAGATTGGGTAGCAGTTATTCTATTTATGATTTTGATATCTATAATTACAAAAAGAATGATTGTAAGAAAAATGCAGTGGCGTAAAATACTATTTATTCATTTTTTTTTTTCGTTTATCATCGGTTGGGTTATTTTTTTCTCAATTACATTTATTGAACTTATCACTAGGCAACTCTCTCTAAAAACCGCTTTAAAAAACTTTACTTTCGAGAATTTTATAAATGTGGCTGATTTAAATTTCTTGATATATACTGCCATGGTTGGCATCATTTATATTTATTATTATATTGAAGAACTCAAAAAAATTGAAGCACAAAAATCAAAGCTTTCCATTCAATTAAACAATACCAAACTCAATTTATTAAAATCAAACTTACATCCTCATTTTTTATTTAATACACTAAATAGCATTTCAAGTTTAATCGAAACAGATACAAAGCAAGCACAAAATACTGTGGCAGATCTTGGTGGATTGCTAAGAGATTTTTTAGATGTTAAAGATCAAAATTTGATTACCTTAGAGCAAGAACTGAATACCTTGGTAAAATATATCAATATTCTTGAGGTTCGGTTTCCAGATCATTTTACATTTATCTCTGATATTGACGACAAGCTGCTGCAAGCTCAATTTCCAATTTTTTTATTACAGCCTATTATAGAAAACTCTATAAAACATGGCTATTCTTATGATAAAACAGACTTAGACGTATATCTTTCTATTGAGAGAGAAGGTGAGATGGTAATTATAACCATTGCGAATAATGGTAAACTTATTCCAAAAAAATTTTTAATCACTCATAAAAATATTGGCTTAACCAATACGCTAGAAAGATTGCAAAGTCTCTATAAAGACAATTTCAATTTTTTTATGAAAAACAAAAAAGACAATAGTGGGGTTATTACTCATATTGCCATCCCTTACATTTCTACAATAAAAAAGGAAAATGTATGAATTCGAAGTTTAGAGTTCTTCAAAGAATTGATTTTATTAAAGAAATCCAAACAAAAATATTTTTAAACTTGGTTTTATAAAATCCTAAAAAATAAAAATTAATCTATAGCCTACGCGAACATCGAGAGGAATTCATTCGATTAAATGGAAAATTTATGTTGTAAGTAATTTAATTTATTCAACTTCCCTAAGATTTTCATCGCTTTAAAAGCCGCAGAATCACTTTTAGTTTCATCTATAAAACGATAGTCATTAGACTTTTCCAATAAGCGGAAATATCTATCTTCTAAATGTTTTCTATAGGTATGTAGTTGATTGATCCGTGACATTTATTTAAATTTAGGGACTTAAATATAATGAATTATTTTATTGATAATGAATTAATTACATTATTTTTTATCCTGTAGCGCAAAAACTTGTCTTAAAAGAGCAGTATTTCTTAGTCCTACTTTCTCACGAATTCCTATTTCTTCTACTTCAATCATGGTAAAAACCCCCTTTAAAGCCTGTGAAGTTACATAATCTGTTAAATCTGGATTTACTTTATTTACAAAAGGAATCGAATTATATCTTGTAATTAAATTGTTCCAAACTTTGTCTGCTCCAACTTTAGAAAAAGACGCTTCTATAACAGGATTAAAACTTTGATATAAGTTTTGTTGCGTTTTTGCCTGAAGATAATTTGTTGCAGCATTATTAGCTCCTAAAAGGATATTTTTTGCATCGTTAAAAGTAATTCCTTTTACAGCATTTACAAAAATTGGTGTAGCCGTTTTTACAGCATCTTCTGCTGCCCTATTTAAAACTTTTATACCTTCATCTGCTAAGTTACTAAGGCCCAACCTTCGCAAACCATTATCTACCGCTTGTAATTCTTCTGGTAATAAAATTTTCACCAACTCGTTTCTATAAAAACCATCTTGAGAAGTTAGTTTAGATACCTGATTTTGAATTCCATTATCTAAAGCTTGTCTTAAACCATTACCAATTTGAGCTTCTGATAAACCACCACCTGGTAAATTATTTACAACATTTTGTAATTCTGCACATCCTGCAAATTGAATTGCAACTATTAAAACTAAAATTCTTTTTACCATTTTTTCTAAATTATCTTTTCTATATAAAACTCAATCTCTTTAAAAATTACTATGAATTAAAACTATCTGTTTTTTTATCATATCCATAAGGACAATGTTTACAACCACTTTTACAACAATACCCTCTTTTTATATGGAATTGTTCTGTAAAAACTTTATAGCCTTGTTCATTTAAATAACAATCTCCTTCTTCCAAAGGTATTCTTTTATTATACATGTCGCAAAAATATCACTTTATAGCATAAAAAAAGCGTTCAAAAGAACGCTAATTATAATTTATTTTTTTCTTCCTGGAGGAAACCTAGAAACAATTTCTTTTACAAATTCTTTTATTCTAATTTCCTTTTTCTCTCTATCATCCATTTTTAGAGCACCAGTACCAATACCTTGCCAAACCAACTCCTTTTTTTCTTTGTCAATAAAATCAATAAATAAAGTACCTTCTGTATATTGAGAAACGTTTACGTTATTGTTCATACCATTCCACATCCATGGATTCCAACCCCAACCAAAACCGTAGCCAAAATTATTTTGGTTTACGTTTACCTTTTCTCTAGATTTTGTAAAAATACTAACCAGCATATCTGGATCTTCAGACTTTATCATTCCTAAATCAGTAAGTTCAGCTTCTATTGCTCTTAAAATTCTTCGTTTGTCCAGATCAGAAATATCTGCTTTGTCAATACCTGTTTTATAAAAAGCAAAGGTTTTATATTTACTAAAGTCAACCTTGGTATCATAATCTGTGTTAACTTTTATAGAACTACACGAGGTCAAAGTAATAGCAAAGGCTAAAATAAAATGTTTTAAAAATTTCATATAAAAATATTTTAATTATTTAATTTAATGATGAAAACTTCTTTAAAGTAATCAAAAAATATGCCAAATATTTGAAAATCAATTAAGCTTATAAGAGTATACTCATCTTGACTTTTTCTATTTCCTAAAAAATGTTTAGATTTGATTTCGTAGAAATAAAAATTTACTTTAGAAAATTTGGGTGTTTTTAAGCTATTAATAAAATTCATGTTTTGTATTTTTATCTTCGGATATTTTAGCAGATGTAAAAAACAAGATAAAAATATTGCGCTAAAAACGAAAGTAATTAAGTTTGATAAGGATACAATTCCTAATTATCCAAAATATCTGAACAAAAATTATGTTTTAGGAAAATTCAATTACACAATACGTGATGACTTCGTTATTGTTCCCAAATATTTATCAAATAAAAAAATATATGTTAGAAAAGAGGTTTTAGATGCATTTATTAAAATGGAAGCTAAAGCTAGAAAAGAAAACGTTTTGCTAAAAATTATTTCTGGGACTCGAAATTTTAACCATCAAAAAAGAATTTGGAACTATAAATGGAATGAAAAATATAAAAATCTTACACCTTTAAAAAGAGCTGAAAAGATTCTTGAATTTAGTGCTATGCCATCAACATCTAGACATCATTGGGGCACAGATATCGACTTGAATAGTTTGTCTAATACCTATTTTTCTTTCAGAAAAGGAAAAAAGGAATACAATTGGCTCATTAAAAATGCATCAAAATTCGGGTTTTATCAACCATACACATCAAAAAAAAACGGAAGAACTGGTTATAACGAAGAAAAATGGCATTGGTCTTACGCACCTTTATCAACTTTATATTTAGACTATTACAACAAAAATATCTCTATAAATGACATTGATAATTTTGACGGATTTGAACTTGCATCAGATTTAAATATTATTTCTGATTTTGTAAATGGAGTAAATCCTGAATTATTAAAATAATCTTTAAGACTTTACTAATCATCATCAATAATTTTTAAGATTTTCGTAAATTGCACACCTAAAATCAAACATTTATTACGAATGGAACAAATTGCACCTTATAAACCAACATATAAAGTTAGAATTGTAACTGCTGCCGCGCTTTTTGACGGTCATGATGCTGCCATCAATATCATGCGTAGAATTATACAATCTACCGGAGTTGAAGTAATTCATTTAGGACACGACAGAAGTGTTGAAGAAGTAGTGAATTGTGCCATTCAAGAAGATGTAAATGCCATTGCAATTACTTCTTATCAAGGTGGGCATAATGAGTATTTCAAATACATGTTTGATTTATTAAAAGAAAAAAATGCAACACACATCAAGATTTTTGGTGGAGGTGGTGGTGTAATTCTTCCTGAAGAAATTAAAGATTTGATGGATTATGGAATTACCAGAATTTATGCTCCAGATGATGGACGCTCTATGGGTTTGCAAGGAATGATTAATGATTTGGTACAGAAATCCGAAGCCCCTCTCAATCTCCCCGAAGGAGAGAAACAGTCGGGTGGCAAAGTGTGTAATGAGGATGGCGATTGGTTGTTAGAACTAGGTAGTGCAAAGGTATTAGAAAATTTAAAAAATAAAGAAGTTAATACAATTGCAAGATTAATTTCTCTGGCAGAAAATAATCACACAGATTTTGAGAAAATTTTCCGCAAAGATTGGAACTCCTCCCCTTTGGGGAGGTTGGGAGGGGCTTCACCAGTTTTAGGAATTACAGGAACTGGTGGCTCAGGAAAATCTTCTTTGGTGGATGAATTGGTGAGACGTTTTTTAATTGATTTTCCAGAAAAAACTATTGGATTAATTTCTGTTGATCCATCCAAAAGAAAAACAGGTGGTGCACTTTTAGGCGATAGAATTCGTATGAACGCCATTAATAACAAACGTGTGTATATGCGTTCTTTAGCAACGCGTCAGTCTAATTTGGCGCTGTCTAAATATGTAAATGAAGCGATTCAAGTTTTAAAAGCAGCTGAGTTTGATTTAATTATATTAGAAACTTCTGGAATTGGACAATCAGATACAGAAATCATAGAGCATTCTGATACTTCTTTATATGTAATGACACCAGAATTTGGAGCGGCAACCCAATTAGAGAAAATCGACATGCTTGATTTTGCTGATTTAGTTGCCATCAATAAGTTTGATAAACGTGGCGCTTTAGATGCCATTCGCGATGTAAAAAAACAATACATGCGCAACAATAATTTATGGAATGTACATATGGATGACATGCCTGTTTTTGGAACTATCGCATCGCAATTTAACGATCCAGGAATGAACTCACTGTACAAAGCGATTATGGATACATTGGTAGAAAAAACAGGAGTCGATTTAAAGTCTAAGATGGAAATTTCAGCAGCAATGTCTGAAAAAATCTATGTGATTCCTCCTGCAAGAGTTCGTTACTTATCAGAAATTGCAGAAAGCAACAGGTCTTATGATCAAAAAGCGGATGAACAAGTTATTGTAGCTCAAAAATTATATGGAATTTTTCAAACGATTTTATCTTTGGGAGAAAATGTCTGGTCGAGCGCAGTCGAGACCTCATTATTAAGTAAAACCGGGTTGGATGAAGATGAGATTCTGTCTCTCGACTCCGCTCGAGATGACAAGGAATTTATAAAACTATTATTAGCACAATTCGAAAAAGTAAAATTAAATCTTGATCCTTACAATTGGGAAATCATTCTCAATTGGCAAGAAACAGTTCAGAAATACAAAGATCCTATTTACACCTTTAAGGTTCGTGATAAAGAAATTAAGATCGAAACCCACAGCGAGTCGCTGTCACACTCAAAAATACCAAAGGTAAGTTTGCCGAAATACCAAGCTTGGGGAGATGTATTACGTTGGAATTTACAAGAAAATGTTCCTGGAGAATTTCCGTATACAGCAGGTTTATATCCGTTTAAAAGAACAGGTGAAGACCCAACAAGAATGTTTGCGGGTGAAGGTGGTCCAGAAAGAACCAACAGACGTTTTCATTATGTGAGTTTGGGTATGGATGCAAAACGTTTATCAACGGCTTTTGATTCTGTGACTCTATATGGGAATGATCCTGGACATAGACCCGATATTTATGGAAAAATTGGAAATGCAGGGGTTTCTATTTGTTGTTTAGACGATGCCAAAAAATTATATTCTGGTTTTGATCTAAGCCATCATATGACGTCTGTTTCTATGACCATTAATGGTCCTGCCCCCATGTTGTTAGGTTTCTTTATGAATGCGGCAATTGATCAGAATTGTGAGAAATACATCAAAGAAAACAAATTAGAAAAAGAGGTTGAAGCAAAGTTCCAAGAAATTTACGATTCAAAAGATTTAAACAGACCTGTTTACCAAGGGAAATTGCCTGAAGGAAATAATGGTTTAGGGTTGCTATTATTAGGATTAACAGGTGATTTAGTTTTACCACAAGACGTTTATCAAGAAATTAAAAAAGACACTTTAGCGCAAGTTAGAGGAACGGTACAAGCCGATATTTTAAAGGAAGACCAAGCACAAAATACCTGTATTTTTTCTACGGAATTTGCGTTGCGATTGATGGGTGATGTGCAAGAATACTTTATCGAAAAACAAGTGAGAAACTTTTATTCGGTGTCTATTTCTGGTTATCATATTGCAGAAGCGGGTGCCAATCCAATTACACAATTGGCATTGACTTTATCTAACGGATTTACCTATGTAGAGTATTATTTAAGTCGTGGAATGGATATTAATAAATTCGGACCCAACTTATCATTTTTCTTCTCCAACGGAATTGATCCAGAATATTCTGTGATTGGACGCGTTGCTCGTAAAATTTGGGCAAAAGCGATGAAGAATAAATACGGAGCCAACTCTAGAGCACAAATGTTAAAATACCATATTCAGACTTCTGGACGTTCTTTACACGCGCAAGAAATAGACTTCAATGACATTAGAACTACGCTTCAAGCATTGTATGCCATAAATGACAACTGTAATTCTTTACATACCAATGCCTACGACGAAGCCATTACAACGCCAACAGAAGAATCTGTAAGACGAGCCATGGCTATTCAACTGATTATCAATAAAGAATTAGGGTTGACTAAAAATGAAAATCCGATTCAAGGTGCTTTTATTATTGAAGAGCTAACGGATTTAGTAGAAGAAGCTGTGTTGTTAGAATTTGATAGAATTACAGAACGTGGAGGTGTTTTAGGCGCGATGGAAACCATGTATCAACGTTCTAAAATACAAGAAGAAAGTTTGTATTATGAAACGTTAAAGCACACCGGAGAATTCCCAATTATTGGGGTAAATACATTTTTAAGTTCTAAAGGATCGCCAACGGTGCAACCTGCAGAAGTGATACGTGCTACTGAAGAAGAAAAGCAATTCCAAATTCAGACGAAAGAATTATTGAATAAAGCGAATCCGAATAAAGTGGTGGAACAAATTGCCATTTTACAAGAAGCTGCCATTCAGAATGAAAATTTATTTGACAAATTGATGGAAGCGACTAAAGTATGTTCTTTAGGGCAAATTACAGAAGCGTTGTTTAAAGTGGGTGGACAATATCGTAGAAATATGTAAGCAGAGAACCAAAATTCTATAAAGAATTTTGTGTGAATCGCTTATTCCTATGAAAATAGGAATCTACAGAGAATCAATTTTTACGAAAAAAATATTTAAATCGCTAATGACGCTTTTTAGCGGTGTTTTAAATTCATCTAGAATTTAATATTCAGACCCTTCAGATTTTTAAAACCTGAAGGGTCTTTTTTTATTTAAATAGCGATTTCCTTCTTGAAATCAATTGGATTCTAAACTAGTTTAACCCACTTCCGAAATTTCGGGAGAAACGACATCCTTTTTATTTTTTACAAAAAGATACAGTGGAAAGCTGGAAATCTGCCTGCAACAGTCAGGTAGTTTCAATTTATTTAAAAAAAAATAAAATTCTTTGTAATACTTTTGAGAATCAGAATACTAATCAAGAAAATATAATTTTGAGCAACGATTTTTATACAACATCGATAGTTCCACACTCGGGAATTATTATTAAAATATGCAGAGCATACACAGATTCTCAAGAAGATTTTGAGGATTTTTATCAAGAGGCTTGTTTACAAATATGGAAAAGTAGAAATGCTTTCCAAGGAAAATCTAAATGGTCTACTTGGATTTACAGAGTTACACTAAACGTTTGTTTAACACTAGTAAAGAAAAAAAGAAAAAGAGGCTATTCTCAAGAAATTAGAAACGAAGCTTTAGAAGACAACAAAGCCTTTGAGAATGAAGATTTAAATTTATTATATGCAGCTATCAAAAAACTATCTGAAATCGATAGAGCTATTATTTTATTGCATTTAGAAGAAAATTCACATAAAGAAATTGCAGCTATTATTGGTACTAGTCCTAATAATATTGCTGTACGCATCAACAGAATAAAAAAACAATTAAAAAAATTATTAGATGGAAAAATCAATTGAAAACATTTGGATTAAAG
Organism: uncultured Polaribacter sp.; assembly: GCF_947501385.1. GTDB lineage: Bacteria > Bacteroidota > Bacteroidia > Flavobacteriales > Flavobacteriaceae > Polaribacter. The sequence continues at coordinate 116,366 of NZ_CANMVP010000012.1, read as the reverse complement.
GATTTATGAATACCGAAAAATTACAAATACCAAAAGTGGTTAACCTCTACAATAAGAAATCTGATCTTTTGTTAGAAAAAATAAAACATACATATTCTAAAGACAATAAAAGTGTGCTTTATATTGCTGCATTTTTTGGAATAATTTTTAGTTTATTTGGATATATTCTTTTAGGATTATATGGCATGAGTTTAATGATTGCTATGTACTTTTTAAATAAAAAAATGCTAAAAAATCTTGAGAATATTCCTATAATAAATGATAATTATCAATATTTAAAAGCCTACAGAATTGCGATTAAAAAAATTATTGCTGCTACAACAAAGTTATTAGGTTTTGGTTTTCCATTAGTTGTCATTCCTGGATATTGGTTGTTTTTCAGAAATACAGAAATGTACACTAGTATGATGGATAAAATAGAACCTCTAAATCTATTTTTAGGAGTTGTAGCTTTTGCAATACTAATATCCTTTTTAGGAATATTAATTTACAAATTGACCACTAAATTAGTTTATGGAAATCAATTACAAAGATTAAACGATTTAATAAATGACATGGAAGAGTTAAATAAAGATTAAATCGGGTTGTCTAAAAAGCTTTAAATAACTTTTTTTTTTGCCCTTCAGCGGAGTCGAAAAGTTCTTAAATAAGTTCTCGACTCCGCTACCATTTTCCCAATTATTTAATTAATTGATTTTATAATACTTAACCCGTTGTGCATTTTGAGTTAAATGTATTCCAAAATGTCAGTTCGAGTGATTTTTGATAAAAAAAATCGTATCGAGAACTAGTTTAGAAACGAAAATTCTTATTCTCGATACAAATTTCACTTATTTCAATCGTGAAATTCACTCGAATTGACAGAATTTATCAAAATGCACAACAGGTAATACTTAGTCTTTATCTTCCGAATACGGAACGCTCGAACAGATGCTTACAGATATTTATTTTACGTCATTCCTACCGCTTGATCATTTTTTTCTCAGGTCTTGAATGTACATGAGTTACTTTTCAGACAGCCTTATGATGTATTTATAAAAATTAATATTTCTTGTATTCCGTTTTTCCAGATTTCAAATAATTAATGATATGATCAATAGATCTTTCTTTTGCTTCTTGAAGTGTTTTTGTAAAGTTGAATAAAAAAACAGCTTTTTCACCTATAGAAACAAAATCTAGAACTTCTCTATTCTTTTTTGCATCATAAATCTCTACCTTTACATTAATAATACAATACTCTACAGAAGTTGTTTGCATTCCCCCTACTCCATTCATGCCCATACCTCCTGTATTTCTCCACTCTACTCTATTTGTGATTTCAAAGTTTGAAAAATGAATTACATAATCTGCATTTTCTTTATTTACGGAAGCGTAGGTTGAATTCTTAGTATCAATAGACACGTCAGCATACAAATAACTCGCACTTAATTTTTCAGAAAATTCGTTCAAATAATTTAAAGAAAAATCTCTCTTCTCAGCAAAGTTTTTTTCAAATGTTTTTTTAAATTCATTTACAGTAACCTCTTCTGTAGCGATTACTATTACATTTTTTGTTTTTGGTGCTACAATGTCTGCTTTTTTAGAGATGTGTTGAACATATTGTCTAGAAACTTTGCAAGAAGTAACCAGAATTGTAATAATAACTAGTAAAAGAAGCTGTTTTTTCATCGTTTTTTTTGACTACAAACATAAAGATATCATTTGATGTAAGAAAAATTTTAAACACGATTTACAAATAATCTCATTTATTTGCATCTTTTTCGTAACTTAATGTTCTATTAGGTGAACATTAAATAAAACGATCATGATAACTAAAAATGAATGCACTTGTAATTGTGAAGTTTGTAAAACTGGAGATTGTAAAAATTGTACCTGTACGGATTGCACTTGTAGCAATTGTAATTGCTAGTACTGAACTTATTTCAGTATCTTTTATCAGGAACTGAATTCATTTCAGTTCCTCGAATTATAAATAACTCTTATGACGACAAACCAAATTTGGGATTTATATTCTAAAGATTTAAAAACATTTATCATCAGTAAAGTTAAAAACCCAACGATTGCCGATGATATTTTGCAGGATACTTTTATCAAAATTCATACAAAAATGCATACTTTAAAAGAGGTTTCTAAACTAAAAGCTTGGTGTTTTTCGGTGGCAAGGAATTCGGTTTTAAATTACTGGAGAGCAAACAACAAAACGGTTGAAATTGCTAACCTAAATGCATCAGACAGGTTTTATAAATCGGAAACTGCTATTTTAGAGCATACACATACAGAACAAGATTGTTTACAAGAGATTCTTAAAACGTTGCCAAAGAAATACCGCGACCCACTTTTTCTTTCAGACATCAAAGGCTTCAAACAGCAAGAAGTCGCCAATCAATTAAACCAGACTTTATCGACAACCAAATCTCAAATTCAGCGTGGAAGGAAATTAATTTCGCAAGGTTTTATAGACTGTTGTGGGTTTATAGTGAATAAAAAGGGAGATTTAGTGGGCGAAATTCAAGACAAAGAAGACTGCAACATCTGTAATTAACAAAGTTTTAATTTTCAATTGTTTCTGTATAAATATATTTATGTTAGCTTCGCTTTATAAATCTTAAACAAATTCTTTTCGATGAAAAACAACCTTGCAAATATGATGTGTTTAGATGTATTTCTTTCATCTCAAGAAACATCAGAATACGAAGCTATCAAAGATTTATTGACTCCAAATGTATCTATAAAATCACCACTAATTAGTTTCGATTTTTACAATAATTATTTTTCTTCAGAAATGGAATTTCTTGATTTAGAAAACGATATCAATCATGTAAAAGGTTTAGCCTGTAAATTTAATTGGAAAAATAATTTTGATAAACTGTTTAACGATCAAGAATTTGATGCCATTGTAATTACAGACATCAACCAAAAAATTGTTTGGGTAAATGATGGATTTTCTAAAATGACGGGGTATCATAAAAGTTTTGCGTTAAAAAAATCGCCTTATTTCCTTCAAGGTGAAAACACTTCTCTCGAAGCGAAAAAAAGAATCCGAAAAAAAATAGCAAATGATACGCCGTTTCAGGACGTTGTTATCAATTATAAGAAAAATAAAACTCCGTATACATGTGAGTTGAAAATTTTCCCTCTTTTTTCAGAAAAAACGACTCACTACATCGCTTTAGAAAAGAAGGTAGTGTCTTTTGAGACCTAAAAAGTTAGTAACATTATACCTATTATTATTTTTTGTAACTTAGATGGGTTTAAATGCTTTGCTTTAAATCCTTAAATAATTACGCAATGAAAACACTTAAAAAAGAAGACATTAGCCAAGAAGTATTCGATTTATATGATGATTATGCCCATAACAAAATAGATCGAAAAGAGTTTTTACAAAAACTTTCTTTATATGCAGTAGGTGCAATTACAGTATCTTCTTTGTTAAGTTTTATTTCTCCAAATTATAAGGATTCGATTATAGTTCAGCCAGATGACCCAAAATTAAGATCAGAAATGGTTAACTATGCTTCACCAAAAGGCGGACTAAAAATGAAAGGTCTATTTTCTATTTTAAAAGATCGAAAAGAAAAATTACCCGGAATTATTGTGGTGCATGAAAATAGAGGTTTAAATCCGTACATAGAAGATGTTGGCAGAAGAGCAGCGCTAGAAGGCTTTGTAACCTTAGCTCCAGATGCATTATCGCCTTTGGGTGGTTATCCAGGAAATGATGATGATGGTAGAGCAATGCAAAGAAAAAGAGACAGGAATGAAATGTTAGAAGATTTTATTGCTGGGTACAAGTATCTAAAAAACCATAAAGACTGTAACGGAAAAGTAGGTGTTGTTGGTTTTTGTTTTGGTGGTTGGATTTCGAATATGATGGCGGTAAAACTTCCTGATTTAGCAGCAGCAGTTCCTTATTATGGAAGACAGCCTTCTAATGAAGAAGCCTTAAAAATTAAAGCACCTTTGTTATTGCAATATGCTGGTTTAGACAAAAGAGTAAATGCAGGTTGGCCTGCTTTTGAAAAAGTTTTAAAAGCGAATAATATTGAACATGAAGCACATTTTTATGCTGATGTAAACCATGGTTTTCATAACAATACTACGCCACGTTTTGACAAAGCAGCTGCAGATTTGTCTTGGGAAAGAACCATTGCTTTTTTTAATGAGCATTTGAAAAATTAATTGAAAATTATACAGTAAACTAAATACAATTGTTTAACCAAATGTCAGATTGAGCGTGTCGAAATCTACAAAAGACTTCGACAAGCTCAGCCTGACATTATTAGTTTTAATTATGATTGAATATTCTTTTAATGTATTGTAAGAAGATTAACATTGTCAAACTAATGGTTTCCAAATTTTAAAGTGCCGCAAAAAATTAAAAGAAATAGCAGCGATTTTAGGGAAAAGATTAAAAATAAAACTACCTCCTCTTTTTAGGAGCTCTACTTACCTTTTTCTTTCTTCTATTAAACGGAATCGTATCATCAAAAGTATGTTGCGCAGTTTTATGAGTGGTTTTATTCTTTTTCCAAGAGTTATTTTCTGGTAATAAACGTTGTAACAAATCTTGTCTTCCAACTTTGTTCAAGGTATTTTTAATCCAATCTTTATTTTCTTTTTTGTACCAAAAGAAAAACTTGTGTTGGTCTTCTTTCTCTTTTTTAGTTTTCGGAGTTTTTGTTGGTTTTAAAGTATAAGGATGATAACCAGAATAATAAATAACCGTAGCAACCGTCATTGGTGTTGGTGTAAAACCTTGTACTTGCTCTAACTGAAAACCCATATCTTTGGTTTCCGCGGCCAAATTCGCCATATCTTCTACCTCACTAGCTGGGTGACTTGAGATAAAATACGGAATCAATTGTAAGTTCAATTTCTTCCTCACATTAATTTTATCAAAACGTTCTTTAAACTTATGAAAATAAGTAAAAGATGGTTTCCGCATCAACTTTAATACAGGATCTGATGTATGCTCTGGTGCCACTTTTAATCGTCCAGAAACGTGTTTTGTCATTACCTCTTCTGTATAGGCATCCAATTCTTTTGGGTCTGCATTTTTATTGAATTCAGGCACCAACATATCGTGACGAATGCCACTTCCAATAAACGATTTTTTAATTTTTGGATGCTTATCAACAGCTTGATACAATTCCGTTAAGGGTTTATGTGAAGTATCTAAATTCGAACAAATTACTGGCGAAATACAACTTGGCGCCACACATTTGTCGCAAATTGCTTGTACTTTACCCTTCATCTGATACATGTTTGCAGAAGGACCACCAATATCAGATAAATACCCTTTAAAATCGGGCATATTTGCCACTTTATCTACTTCTTTTAAAATAGATTCTTGACTTCTGCTTGCAATAAATTTCCCTTGATGTGCAGAAATTGTACAAAAGCTACAACCCCCAAAACACCCTCTGTGAATATTGATCGAAAATTTTATCATTTCAAACGCAGGAATAGGACCACGCTTGTTATATTTTGGGTGTGGCAATCGGGTAAAAGGCAAATCGAAAGAACCATCAATTTCTTTTTCGGTCATGGTAGCGAAAGGCGGATTTATCACCAACGTTTTTCCTTCCACATCTTGCAAAATTCGTCTTGCTTTTAATTTATTCGATTCTTGTTCAATCGTTTTAAAATTCGATGCAAATGTTTTTTTATCGCCTAAACAAGCTTTATGAGAATTGATTGTTACATCTTCCCAATCATTTACAACAGGTATTTTTTCTTTCTTTTGGTCTATTAAAACAGCCGTTTGTTTGATGTTTTTTAAGCTCGAAAACGGAACGCCTTTCTGCAATAATGCTACAATTTCTCGCAAAGGTTGTTCGCCCATTCCATAGACCAACATATCTGCTTTAGAGGTTTCTAAAATAGTTGGCAACAGCTTATCAGACCAATAATCGTAGTGTGTTACACGTCTTAATGACGCTTCAATTCCGCCAATTAAAACAGGAACCTCTGGGAACTTTTCTTTTAATATTTTTGAATAGACAGAAGTTGCATAGTCAGGTCTAAAACCCTTATCACCATTTGGCGTATACGCATCTTTATCACGTCTTTTTTTACTTGCAGTGTAGTTAGAAACCATCGGATCCATACAACCACCTGTACAGCCAAAAAATAATCTTGGTTTTCCTAATTTCTCAAAATCCTGCAAATTATCAGTAACACTTGGCTGTGGCACAATCGCCACACGCAGACCATAACTTTCTAAAATTCGTCCAATTACTGCAGGTCCAAATGATGGATGATCTACATATGCATCTCCACTAAATAGAATTACATCTAATGCTTCCCAACCACGAATTTTTACTTCCTTGTTTGTGGTTGGTAACCAGTCTGTTAATTGATGTTTATTCGTTTCTTGCATAGTTTGCAAAAATACAAGAAATTTAATGGATTAAATTGTTTTTTTGAAGCTATTTCCTGCTTTCAACACTCGCTTTTTTTCGTACCTCAAAAAGAGCTCAAACAATTAGCCTGTCTTGAGCGTAGTCGAAAGGTTCAATCAGGGCTAAGCTGTTTGCCAACTTATTGCATATTTTTGGAAGGAAAGCTCTAGTCCTGCAAGGTTTCTTTTAACATATAGGGAAAATGGAACTCTAAATTTATACCTACAAGGTTTTGGAAACCTTGCAGGAAGATCAAACCTCATCATCAAAAGGATTGTTAAAAGGCAAATCATCATCAATATCATAATCGTCATAGTTTACTCCTGGCGGATTAAACAAACCCCATCTATCAATACTATAATTCCATTCATCGAATGTTTTTACCCATTCTGCAAACAGAATTCTAAATTCTTCAATTTCATTACGAATCAAATCTAAATAATCTATTTCTTTAAAGCCTGCCATCTTTAAACCCGAAGTTGTTACTAGAATTGTGCGCGCTTCTTTTCTAATAATAGTCGCATTTTCCATTTTAAAATCATACAAAGTATCTTCATTAAAAACACCTGCTATTTTTGCAGGGATTCGTAAAGCACTTTCTTGAAGTTGCTTTTTGTACTCAACTAATAAATGATTTCCAAAATCATCTTTATCTTCATTGCCCTCAATTAATATCGAAACTTTATGCACCAAATCATAAATTTCTTGGGCTTTTATAAAAAGAGGGAATTTCTTTAATCTTTTATCCATACATACAAATTTAGCATTTATGAATGAAAACAGCTAAAATCATTAAATTTTAGAGACTCTTCAGATTTAAAAACCTGAAGAGTCTTGCCTTTTTGTTAAAAATACTGTTGCTATTCGAAAATCATAAAACTATGCAAACAAGTTTAGCCTATTCCCAGAATTTCGGGAGAAGTGGCATCCTTTGTATGCCAAACTTTATTCAGTACCTGTTACAGATTATGAGATGGCTTGTTTTCATAGCGAGATGCTTGAAATAAATTCAGCAAAAAGAGAGAGAACAGAAAGCTGGAAATAGCTTCAGAAAAAAATCGCATTTCATTTTAACAAAAGAATTCTCAACAACTCTTTTTAGTTTTGTAAATTTAGCATTCAAATAAACCAACCTTACAATGAAAAAATATCTTATTCTTTCTATTTTTAGTTTTTTATTCATTGCTAGTTGTAGCAAAACTGAAAAAGAAGAAACTCCAAAAAAAAGTACTTTTGTTGCTGATAATTACACAAAGAAAGAAGTGACTATTTCGATGAGAGATGGTGTAAAACTCCACACCACCATTTATTCTCCAAAAGATACTTCTAAAGAATATCCTATCTTAATGCAAAGAACTCCATATAGTTCTAAGCCTTATGGTGAAGGAATGAAAACTAAAATTGGACCTAATGTGCATTTAATGAAAGAAGGGAACATTGTAGTGTATCAAGATGTTCGTGGGCGCTGGATGAGCGAAGGTGTGTACGATAATATGCGCGCGTACATTCCCAATAAAAAGAAAAATCAATCTGATGAAGTTTCGGATACTTATGATACCATTGATTGGCTCGTAAAAAACGTAGAAAATAATAATGGAAATGTAGGTACTTGGGGAATTTCATATCCTGGGCATTACGCAACCGTTTCTACCATTGATGCGCATCCTGCATTAAAAGCAGCTTCTCCACAAGCCTGTATTGGTGATTTTTTCTTTGATGATTTTCATCATAATGGTGCCTTTTTATTGAGTTATTTTAGAGCCATTTCTTTGTTCGGAACCTATAAAGACACACCAACAGATACTGCTTGGTATTCTTTTCCGAAAATGAATTCACAAGATCAATATCAATTTTTCTTAGACAAAGGACCTTTAAAAAACCTCAACGAATATTTTCAGTATGATAAATTAGATGTTACCAATACAGAAAAGAAAGACAAAATAGATGATTATTTCTGGAAAGAAATTACAGAGCATCCTAATTATGATGCTGTTTGGAAAAGCAAAGGAATTATTCAGCATTTAGATAAAGTTCCATCTACCGTAGCCACAATGATTGTGGGTGGTTGGTTTGATGCCGAGGATTTATATGGTCCTTTAGAAACTTATAAAGCAATTGAAAAACAGGGTAAAGACAATTACAACACAATGGTTTTCGGACCTTGGGATCATGGTCGTTGGGCAAGTTCTGGAGTGAGAAATGCTGTTGGAAATTATTATTTTGGAGATTCTATTTCACTAAAATTTCAAACAAATGTTGAAACTAAGTTTTTCAATCACTTCTTAAAAGGAAAAGCAGATCATAATTCTGGTTTGCCAGAAGCTTATGTTTTCGATTCTGGAAAACTAGCATGGAAATCCTATGATGCTTGGCCTCCCGAAAATGTGGTAAAAGAAGATTGGTTTTTATCTAAAAATCAAGAACTAACTGCGGATAAAAAATCAACAGAAAAAATAAATTTTATAAGCGATATCAAACGTCCTGTGCCCTATTCTGAAGATATTAAAACGGTTTTTACACCCAGAAAGTATATGACAGACGACCAACGTTTTGCGGCAAGAAGACCCGATGTATTGGTTTTTGAAACCGATATTTTAACCGAAGATTATACCTTAGCTGGAGATATTGTAGCCAAATTAAAAGTGGCAACTACAGGAACTGCAGCAGATTGGATTGTAAAAGTAATTGACGTACATCCTTCTGACGCAGAAGAAAATAATGACAAATTACAAGACCATTTAAAAATGAGTAATTATCATCTAATGGTTAGAAGTGAAGTGATGCGTGGACGATTTAGAAATAGCTTTGAGTTTCCAGAACCTTTTATTCCCAATAAAAAAACCGACGTAAATATCAAACTACAAGATGTTTTTCACACCTTTAAAAAAGGACATAAATTACAAATTCAAGTGCAAAGTACTTGGTTTCCTTTAATCGATTTGAATCCGCAGACCTATGTAGAGAATATTTACAAAGCAGATGAAAAAGACTTTAAAACACAAACACATACTGTTTTTACAGATTCATCCATCCAATTTTCAGTTCTAAAATAAAGCAATTAACATGAAAAATAAATTCCAATTTATCCTATTATTTCTTATAGCATATTCTTTGCAAGCACAAGAAAAAGCTACACCAATTTTTAAAGATGGAGAAGCACAAATTGTAGCAGCATTTAACAATCCAGAAAAATGGATTCGTCATGATTTGTGGGTAGAAACTACTTTTGATTCTGACGGAGATGGAAAATTAGACAGAGTTCATGTAGCTGTTACGAGACCTGAACAAACAGATTCAGAGGGTTTAAAACTGCCTGTTGTGTATGAATCGAGTCCGTATTACGCAGGAACTGCAGGAAACGCTCCGGGTTTATTTTGGGAAGTAAAACATGAGATTGGTGCAAAAGAAAAACCAAGAACCAAAGTAGAAGTTGTTAGAAGAGGAAAACGACCAATTATTTCAAATTCACAAATTAAAACTTGGGTACCAAGAGGCTATATTGTGGTGCATTCTTCATCACCAGGAACGGGCTTGTCTGATGGTGCACCAACCGTTGGTGGCGATAATGAATCTTTAGCGCCAAAGGCTGTTATAGACTGGTTAAATGGTCGTGCAAAAGGATATGCTTCAAGAGAAGGAAATGAAACAGTTGCTGCTTTTTGGTCTACCGGAAAAGTAGGAATGACAGGAACTTCGTACAACGGAACAATTCCTTTAGCCGCAGCTACAACTGGCGTTGAAGGTTTGGAAGCCATTATTCCTGTGGCACCAAATACTTCTTATTATCATTATTATCGTTCTAATGGCTTAGTGCGTTCTCCTGGAGGATATTTAGGTGAAGATATTGATGTTTTGTACGATTTTATCCACAGTGGAAAAGAAGAAAATAGACCCAGAAACAACAAAATTGTCAGAGATACTGAAATGGCAAATGGTATGGACAGAGCTTCAGGAGATTACAATGATTTTTGGGCAGGAAGAGATTATTTAAATGATATAAAACCAATGAAAGCGGCACTTTTAATGTCTCATGGTTTCAACGATTGGAATGTGATGCCAGAACACAGTTATCGAATTTATAAAAAAGCATCAGAAATGGGCTTGCCAACTCAAATTTATTATCATCAAAACGGACATGGTGGACCACCGCCAATGAAAATGATGAATCGTTGGTTTACGCGTTATTTACATGGCATTAAAAATAATGTTGAAAACGATGCAAAAGCTTGGATTGTTAGAGAAAATGACAAAAGAGAAGAACCAACAGCTTATGCAGCATACCCAAATCCTGAAGCAGAAAACGTTACTTTTTATCTAGGTGCTGGTGCGCCAGGTGTAGGAAGTCTAAACGTTGATAATTCGGCGTCAAAAGGAAAAGAAACGTTGGTAGATAATTATTCTTTTTCTTCGGAAGCTTTGGCAAAAGCAGATTATACAAACCATCGTTTATTATATGTAACTCCTATTTTAAAAGAAGATGTACACATTTCTGGAGTTGCTACAATTACCATAAAAGCAGCAAGTTCTAAGACAGCTGTAAATCTATCTGTTTACTTAGTATCACTACCTTGGAATTCTAGCAGAAGAGCAAAAATTACCGATAATATTATCACACGCGGTTGGGCAGATTTACAAAATTACAAGTCGTTAACTAAAGGTGCTCCTTTAAAAGTTGGTAAATTCTATGAAATGACATTTGAATTGCAACCCGATGATCAAATCATAAAAAAAGGACAACAAATTGGTTTGATGATTTTTTCTAGTGATTCTGAATATACTTTATTACCAAAACCAGGAACGGAATTAACGGTAGATTTATCCGGAACTAGCATTACAATTCCTGTTGTTGGTGGTAAAAATACTTTTAAAAAGTCTGTTGAATAAATTTTAAACATAAGAAGGTTTCGATAAATATTTATTGAGACCTTATTTTTTTTATGAAAGCAATTCTAATTTTTTTTATGTTTTTCTCGCTATTTTCTTTTGGTCAAAATATCAAAAAACATCAATGGGAAAATCGTGTCATTTTAATAATATCTGATAATAAAAATACTTCTGAATTTCAAAATCAAGTTCAGGTTTTAAAAGATAAATCATCAGAATTAATAGATAGAAAATTAGTTATTTACCAAATCATTGAAAAAAGTTATTCTTTTAATTTTGATGAAAATTGGATTTTGTCATCGAAATTATATTCAAAATTTAACGCTAAAAAAAATCCTTTTAAAATTATTTTAACTGGCTTAGACGGTGGAATAAAACTATCTCAAACCGAAATTTTATCTGCAAAAAAATTATTTGCAATTATAGACGGAATGCCGATGCGAAAAAGAGAACTTATAAAAAATAAAAAATGACCTCGACAGAAATAGCATTGCTTTTAAACAATGATGCCGAAAAAATTACCAGAATTGGAGAAATTATTGGAAAGAAAATTCAAGAAAAAGATAATTTTGATCAATTAAATGAATATGAAAAAACGTTTATATACATCGATGTATTAGAGCAACATGTAACTGAAGGTGGCTTTATTCAATTCTTCTTTAAATCTTCTGGTCAGTTTACCCATGAAATTTTTCAAGCCTACCTCGCTATAAAAGCAAAAAAAACGGTGGATCTTTTAACGGAAGCCATTTTTTTATTTCCAGAAATTCCTGTTCCAAAAAATTTAAGAATACGTCAACAAATTTTAATGGAAAAGGAATCTAATATCGATTTATGGGACGATTTAGACCTTCAGTTTGAAAAATATGAAGACGATATTCTACAACTCACTTTACATTATGTTAGAGAAAATATTGCTCATTTTGATTAAAATTTTGTCATGTACAACCAGAAACGAATTGAAAAATATAAGATTCTTCAGTTATGCGCTTTTTTTGGTAGCTATTGTGTACCCGTAAGTATTTATTAAATTGATTTATGAACGATTTGTTTTGATTCCAGATCAAAAGTATCATTTACCTGTACGCCTTAGAACCACTAGAAAGCTAATAAATAGAGAAAATCTTTACAAAAGTGTAGAAGCTGAACCTATAGCAATAAGTGATACCATTACACTTCCTACCGACAGTAGAAAGCATCAATACAAAAGATAAGCAGAAATAGAACTACGCTTTACTTTATACTCCATTAAGTGTCCATCAAATTTAAAAAAATAAAGACTATCCCGAATCTTTAGAGGTAATTTGTATTTCTGTAAAAGAGGCTACAGCTAGTTTACATGCGATTCATTGAAAATTATTTACTACTCATAAAGTGGAGAGCTATCAAAACCTTTTAACCATAAGTAGAATGTTATAGTGTACAATGGTATATATAAAAACTGTTTAGATTACTAAAAAACAGGGCTTTAAAATATAACAAGTAGATTTAGAAAGTGGTTGGGTGGCTTGGTTTATCGATCCCTTAGAAACCTGGAAAGAGTATGATTCTTAAGAACCGTAAAGTGTAGTAATTTAAAAAAGAGGTTTAGACAGGCTTCTATATAACAAAGGAATTAACATAGCAAAAGATGCGGGTGCATAGTAGCTGCTGCAGGTAGGTCAACTGTTTCCTATTATATATTTTTTTAAAATAAAAAAAGGATGCCATTTCTCCCGAGAATTCAAGAAAGGCTAAACTTAATAAGCAGCAAATATAAAATAGATACACATTTAATAATTTTAAACTAATTATTGTAATCAATTAAAAAAGATTTCGTCTACATCATTAAGAAAAAACATCCAATGAAAAAAATACTGTTACTATCCATTACACTTTTTACTTTCTCACAAGTACATGCGCAAACCTCAATATTTAACGATTTACTACAAAAGCATGTTACGGAAGACGGAATTGTAGATTACAAATCCTTTAAAGCTGATGAAGCGAATTTAGATACGTACATCTCTTATTTAGAAAAAACATCTCCGGCAAATTCTTGGTCAGATAATAAACAAAAAGCTTTTTGGATAAATGCTTACAATGCATATACCATCAAACTCATTTTAGAAAATTATCCACTAAAAAGTATCATGAACATCAAAGAAAGTGGCAAAACCGCTTGGAAAATTCCGTTTGCTAAAGTGGGCGGACAAACATACACCTTAGATCATATAGAGCATGAAATTTTGCGTAAAAAATTATTTGACCCAAGAATTCACGTAGGTGTAAATTGCGCCTCTGTTTCTTGTCCAAAATTAGGAAATATGGCTTTTACAGAAGAAAACGTAGACGCTTCATTAGAAAAATTAATGAAAGAATTCATCAACGATACTTCTAGAAATAAAATTTCTAACAAGAAAGTTCAAGTCTCTTCAATTTTTGATTGGTTTAAAGAAGATTTTACTAAAAATGGTTCTCTAATAGAATATTTAAACAAATATTCTGAAACAGAGATCAACAAAAAAGCAAGAACAAATTATTTAAAATACGATTGGTCTTTAAACGGAAAATAATTTTTTTATCTTTCGATTTTAATAATAAAAATAAGATGCATGTCTAAAAATTATTACGATGCTAACGATTTAAGAAAATTCGGAAAAATTACTGAATGGAGCGAAGATCTTGGCAATAAGTTTTTCGATTATTATGGAAAAGTATTTGAAGAAGGTGCTTTAACGGCCCGAGAAAAGTCTTTAATTGCGTTGGCAGTTGCCCATACAGAACAGTGCCCTTATTGTATAGATGCGTATACAAAAGATGGTTTACAAAGAGGTATTACCAAAGAACAAATGATGGAAGCGATTCATGTGGGTGCAGCTATAAAAAGTGGCGCCACTTTAGTGCATGGAGTTCAAATGATGAATAAAGTGAATAAATTGGAAATGTAAGCAGACTCTAATTTTTGCTTTTCGCAAAAATTTTAGAGGTTGCTTATCCCAACGAAAGTTGGAATCTAAAAAATAGGTTTAACTAAGATTTTAAAGTTTACAAAACACTTCGACAAGCTCAGTGTGACATTCGTTAGCCAAAATGAATTTACAAAAAAACCAAAAGCATCATTTTTTTCTAAATACTAAGCATATTTTAAAGTACTAATTAAAAAGAAGCTGAAATAGGATCAGCATTAGCAAGTTCAGCATATATGGCTACAAAATCATTAAAAGCAAGAAATAACGACATTGCAAATACATCTCGTCAAATGGAAATTCTTTCCAATGGCATTTTCGCTGATGGTGAATTACCAACGTTTGCAGCAAAAATTAAAGAGACAAATCAGTTTCCTTTGCGTCCTAAAAAATTAGAAATTCTACAGATAAATTTAGGATATATGTGTAACCAAGTTTGCGAACATTGTCATGTAGATGCGGGTCCAGACAGAAAAGAAATTATGACTTTAGACACCATGAAGCAGTGTTTAGAAGTCATTCAAAAGACAAAAGCACATACCTTAGATTTAACGGGTGGCGCACCAGAGATGAATCCTAATTTTAGATGGTTTGTAGAAGAAGCATCTAAAGCAGGAATTAAAGACTTTATTGTACGTTCTAATTTAACAATTATCAGAGCGAATAAAAAATATTACGATTTACCCCAATTCTTCAAAAAACACAATGTACACGTAGTTTCTTCTATGCCACATTGGACGCGCGGAAAAACCGACAAACAACGTGGAGATGGAGTTTTCGATAAATCGATAAAAGCTCTGCAAGAATTAAACGCTGTTGGTTACGGATTAGCAGGCTCTGATTTAAAATTAGATTTGGTGTACAATCCTTCAGGAGCATTTTTACCTGGTGACCAACAAGCTTTAGAAAATGATTTCAAAAAAGCTTTGAAAGATGAGTTTGATATTGATTTTCATAGCCTTTTTGCCATTACCAATTTACCTATTAGTCGTTTTTTAGATTATTTGATTGCTTCAGAAAATTATGAAGATTATATGATTTCTTTGGTAGATGCTTACAACCCTACTGCTGTAAAAAATGTAATGTGTACAAATACTTTGTCTATAAGTTGGGACGGTTGGTTATTTGATTGTGATTTTAACCAAATGTTAAATTTAAAAGTAGCTAGTAAAGTAAAACACATTAAAGATTATAACGAAGAATTGCTACAAGACAGAAACATTATTATCAATCAACATTGTTATGGTTGCACTGCGGGGGCAGGAAGTAGTTGTCAAGGCGTTGTTGCATAAGCCCCATGGTCATTCAGACATTTCCCCAAAGGGGAAAGTTGAGCAAGTTTGGTAAAATAAATTGTAACGAGCTTAAGCCCATTGCAATTTATTCCTGCAAGGTATTTCCGAAGAATGAGGATTCCTTCTAGGTATAAAATTAGAATAAAACAAAATACCTACAAGGTTTTTGAAACCTTGCAGGAAAAAACAAAAAAATAAAATGAGTTATTTAGAAACCACACACAATGTATATAAAGAAGCAGCTTTAACCCCAGATGTTGGACTTTGCTGTACTACAAATCCTATTTGGGAATTACCAGGCTTAAAAATCCCAAGAATTATGCAAGAAATGAACTATGGTTGTGGTTCAACAGTACATGCAAGAGATTTAACGAACAACCCTAAAATGCTATATGTAGGTGTTGGTGGCGGTATGGAATTACTCCAATTTGCCTATTTTAACAGAAACAAAGGAGGCGTTATTGGTTTAGATGTTGTGGATGAAATGTTAGAAGCTTCTCGAAAAAATTTCAAAATAGCAGAAGCACAAAACGATTGGTTTAAAAGTGACTTCGTAGATTTACGTAAAGGTGATGCGATGGATTTACCTGTTGAAGATAATTCTATTGATGTTGCTGCCCAGAATTGTTTGTTCAATATCTTTAAGTCAGATGATTTAAAAAAAGCAATTGAAGAAATGCACAGAGTTTTAAAACCTCATGGACGCTTGGTGATGAGTGACCCAACTTGCGAACAACCGATGAATGACGAATTAAGAAATGACGAACGTTTGCGTGCCTTGTGTCTAAGTGGTAGTTTAACTATTGCTGATTACGTAAAAGCGCTAACAGATGCTGGCTTTGGAACCATTGAGATTCGAGCTAGAAAACCATACAGAATTTTAGACCCAAAAAACTATCCAACAGATGAATTAATTTATATCGAGTCTATTGAGGTAGCTGCAATTAAAGATCCAATGCCAGAAGATGGTCCTTGTATTTTTACAGGAAAAGCGGCTATTTATTATGGTGATGCAGCTTATTTTGATGATGGCTTAGGACATACTTTATTAAAAAATCAGCCATTAGCAATTTGTGACAAAACTGCTGCAGCTCTGCAATCTTTAGGTCGAGATGATATTTTCTTTTCAGCATCTACTTTTCATTATGATGGCGGTGGATGTTGCTAATATTTAGTTCTTAACTTATAAATTATGAAGAAAATATTCATACTTTTTTTACTAATAAGCTCCACAGTTTCTGCGCAAAAGAAATTAGATAAATTGTTGAACAAATGGAACAAGAGAAACGTTCCATATATGTCTGTGCAAACGCTAGCTTTACCAAAAACCAAAGCAATATTATTAGACGCTAGAGAGGAAAAAGAATTTAAAGTAAGTCATTTAAAAGAAGCCGTTTTAGTTGGCTATGATCATTTTAAATTGAAAGAAACATTACAAATATTACCAAAAGATAAAGATGCAAAAATTGTAGTTTATTGTTCTTTGGGAATTCGTTCTGAAACAGTTTCACATAAATTAATTCAAGAAGGGTATACCAATGTCTATAATTTATATGGTGGTATTTTTGAATGGAAAAACAACAATTTTCAAGTGGTTGACACCTTAGGAAACTCAACAGAAAAAGTACATGCTTTTAGTAAAAACTGGAGCAAATGGTTGAAAAAAGGGGAGAAAGTTTATTGAAAAAGTTGGCAGTAAGCAGTTGCAGTTTCCAGTGATTAGAGTTACAAAATAAATATTTTCAGGAATTAATAAGACAACAAATATAATTCAACATCTTAAAATAAGGAATAAGAATACCACATAGGTATATAGAAAACATAGACTATGTGAAATATGTGGTAAAACTTTTATTACTCAAATAGCATATATTTTCTAAATGAAAGAAAAATCAAACAACAAAAATTTACTTTTAATCTTCACTAGAAATCCAGAATTAGGCAAAGCAAAAACACGTTTGGCAAAAACTGTTGGTGATAAAACTGCTTTAGAAATCTATAAATTTTTATTAGAAAAAACGCGTGATATATCTTCTAAAGTCTCTTCTGACAAAGCCGTTTATTATTCTGTAAAAATTAGAGAAAATGATATTTGGAGTGAAAAAATCTATCAAAAACACCAGCAAGAAGGCGAAGATTTAGGCATTAGAATGTTAAATGCATTTCAAAACGGTTTTAATGAAGGCTATAAAAAAGTGATGATTATTGGTAGCGATTTGTACGATTTAACTTCAGAAAATATAGAAAAAGGGTTTCAAGAATTAGAAACCAATGATGTTGTAATGGGACCCGCAGAAGATGGTGGTTATTATTTGTTAGGCATGAAATCTCTACAAGAAAAAGTTTTTAAAAATAAAGAATGGGGAACAGCAACGGTTCAAAAAGATACGCTAACAGATTTAAAAGATAAAAAAGTGAAATTATTAGCTGTTAAAAACGACATAGATGTATATACCGATATTTTAGAGATCCCAGAAATCATGAATTTGTTTATCAACGCTAAATAATTAACTATGAAAACAACATTACTTTCCTTCTTTTTTACGCTAATTTTCTTGCAAATTACTGCACAATGCTCAGAAAATGCCACCGATTTTGGTAACAATACAACTACCGCTTCTTATAATGTTACAGGTGATGTTTCTGTAACTTTAAATACAAACAATACGGTTACTTTAAATTTAGGAAGCAATTTTAATACTGCCTCTGGCCCAGATGTAAGAGCTTATTTGGTGAATTCTGAAGGAAAAACGGATGCTGAATTAAGAAGTTCTTTAATTAGTAATTTAGAGAATTTTCAATTCGGAATGATCAGTTCGAGCGGTGCACAAACTTTTACAACGGCAATTCCTACGGGTAAAGACATTACAAAATTTGATACGGTTTTCTTTTATTGCCTTCAATTTAATGCTTTTTGGGATTTTGGATCTATCACACCTTTTAACAGTAACACTTGTGCTGTTTTATCTTTGGAGCATACTGTTTTTAATAAAATTAGCATGTATCCAAATCCTGCAAAAGACAAAATTCATTTTTCAAATACAGAGGCTCTTGTTGCTGAAATTCGTATTTTTAATGTTTTAGGAACACAAGTTTTTCATCAATCTAATGTAACAGAAGAAGTAATTGATATTTCTTCTTTTCACAAAGGAATTTATCTGATTAAAATAAATATTGATGGAAAATCGAAAACACAAAAACTAGTAATTCAATAATAAATACTAGCTGCTGACAAAACTTCGGCACAAGTAAATTCAGCATACATGAAGCAACAACAGTTACAAGAAACCATCTATTTTTTAACATCAAAAGGAATTGCAAATCCTGAAGTAGGCATTGTGTTAGGAACAGGTTTGGGGAAATTAGTAGACGAAATTTCTATTGAAAAAGAAATCTTATATGCAGACATTCCGCATTTTCCAGTGGCAACGGTAGAATTTCACTCAGGAAAATTAATTTATGGCGAATTGTCTGGTAAAAAAGTATTGGTCATGGCTGGCCGTTTTCATTTATATGAAGGTTACAATGCATGGGAGGTTACTTACGGAATTAGAACAATGCACGGTTTAGGAATTAAAAACTTACTAATTTCTAACGCTGCTGGTGCCATAAACTTAGAGTATAAAAAAGGAGATTTGATGTTAATTGAAGATCATATCAACTTACAAGGAAGTTCTCCTTTGGCTTTTAACGGCGCCAATAATTTCGGTAATATTTTTGTTGATATGTTAGCACCCTATTCAAAAACATTGAATACAAAACTGAATTTAATTGCTCAAGAACACAAAATACAATTGCACCAAGGTGTGTATACAAGTGTTTTAGGGCCGCAATTAGAAACCAGATCAGAATATAGAATGTTACAAATTTTAGAGACCGATGCGGTTGGCATGAGCACCGTGCCTGAAGTGATTGTTGCCAAACAACTCAACTTACCCTGTGCTGCCATTTCTGTACTAACAGATGAATGTGATCCTAAAAATTTACAACCTGTAAATATTGCAGAAATTATTGCCATTGCTGGGAAGGCGGAACCAAAAATGATTACACTTTTTAAGGAAGTGATTAAGGTAATATAATAAAACCTAACTTAGCAAGGGAGCACGCTCCCTTGTTAAAAATAGATAGCATGAACAAATACATAGAACTCATAAAAAACTCCTATTCCGATTATTGGAATTACATCAAAAAATCTGTTTTGATGGAATTGAACTGGGAGAATTATTTTTATGGTTTGATTATTATTTCATTAGTCGTTTGGGGTTTGGAGGCTATTTTCCCTTGGCGTAAAAATCAATCTTTGTTTCGAAAAGACTTTTGGTTAGACACTTTTTATATGTTTTTTAATTTCTTTTTGTTGAACCTAATTGTGCTCATCGCCTTATCAAATTCAGCAGAAGAAGTCTTTAATGATATTCTTGGGTTTGTAGACTTATCCGTTTCAAATTTTCAATTGTTAGAAATTAATTCCTTACCCTTTTTTGCAAGAATTTTCCTCTTTTTTATAGTGGTAGATTTTACGCAATGGTGGACACATAGATTGTTACACCGATTCGAATTTCTTTGGAATTTTCACAAAGTACATCACTCTGTAAAACAAATGGGTTTTGCTGCACACTTGCGTTATCATTGGATGGAACCCATAGTTTATAATTCTTTAAGATACATACCATTGGCAATTATAGGTGGCTTTTCTGCGCAAGATATTGCTGTTGTACATTTCTTTAATATTACCATTGGACATTTAAATCACGCCAATATCAATTGGGATTATGGTTGGTTAAAATACATTTTAAACAATCCTAGAATGCATATTTGGCATCATTCGAAAGAATTACCAGAAGATAGCAGATATGGTGTAAACTTTGGTTTGACCTTAAGTATTTGGGATTATTTGTTTAAAACCAATTATATTCCGTATTCTGGAAGAGATATTGAATTAGGTTTTAATGGTGATGAAGATTTTCCGAAGGGCTTTTTTCAACAAGAATTGTATCCTTTAAGTAAAAAATAGACTTTTTTCAGATTGCCTCATTGCGAGGCACGAAGCAATCTCTTAGTAAAAAGAATATATGTTATTTTAATATAGAGATTACTTCAGTCATACTTCCTTCGTAGAGACGCATAAATAGATTTTTTCTGATATGAAAACTACTTATTCCTCCCTTTTTCATTTGGGTATAAATCTGGCAAGAAATCACTTTGAAAATATGCTTTTGTATCAATATTTATTGCTGTAATTTTTCCTTTAAAAGCTGCGCCAGTATCAATATTCCATATATTAACAGCATTCATAGGTACGGTTTCTCCGAAGTTGGTTGTAGGAGTATGACCTATATAGATTTCATCATAGTGCTGTAATCTTTTAGGGTAACTTGAGCTTTCTTTGTCTATATTTTTATCGATAGACAATGCCATTTCCCATAAAGTTCTATCAAAATAAAAATTTTCTTTGAAAACTTCTCTTGCGACACCATGCATAGAAGTAAAACCCGCATGTAAAAACAACCTGTTATCTTTATCTAAATGATACAACGGCATGTTTTTGAAAAAAGTCAAATGTTTCTTTTTTTCCTTTTTGGTAAATCCATCATAACTAGCTATTGTTTCTTTCCCTCCATGCATAAACCAAGTAGGGTTTACATTCGCAGTTTTTAACCAATCTTGACACCAAACATCATGATTTCCTTTTATAAAAATACAATTTATTTTCTCTGATAAATCGATTAAAAATTGAATAACCTGAGCAGATTCACTCCAGCCATCAACATAATCTCCCACAAAAATTAAGGTATCTTCTTCTGTTACTTCTATACTCTTTAAAACTTGAAGCAAGGCTTTTAAACCTCCATGGATATCTCCTATTGCAAATGTTCGCATCTTTTTCTTGTGAAAATAAGCCAATTATTAATTATTCTCAAATAAAATGTAAACGTTTGTAAAAATCTTTTTATTTTTTTTGACCTATTTCGATTTCGCTAACTATCTTTAGGAAAAAAATCAACCATAAAAATTATTATCGATGAAAATTAAAAAAGTATTGGTAGCTAACCGAGGTGAAATTGCTATTAGAATTTTTAGAGCATGTACAGAAATTAGTGTGCAGACTGTAGGAATTTATACTTTTGAAGACAGATATTCTCTGCACAGATACAAAGCAGATGAATCTTATCAAATTGGTGAAGACAAAGAACCTCTAAAACCTTATTTAAATAGTGACGAAATTATAAGAGTCGCTTTAGAATGTGGTGCAGATGCCATTCACCCTGGTTATGGTTTTTTATCTGAAAATGCAGAATTCGCTAGAAAATGTAAAGAAAATAATCTTATTTTTATTGGACCTAAAGTAAGTGTCTTAAAAGCTTTGGGCGATAAAATAACGGCAAAAAAAGTAGCTGTAGATAATCATATTCCTATTATTCAGAGTAACACAAAATCGTTAGATTCCATTGAAACGGCATTAAGCGAAGCCCAAATAATTGGATACCCTGTGATGTTAAAAGCCGCTTCTGGTGGTGGTGGACGTGGCATGAGAGTAATTAGAAAACCAGAAGAGTTGCAAAGTGCTTTTAATGAAAGTAAAAGAGAAGCGTTAAATGCTTTTGGTGATGACACTGTTTTTCTAGAAAAATTTGTAGAAAATCCAAAACATATAGAAATTCAAATTGTTGCCGATAATTTCGGGAATATTGTGCACTTATTTGAGCGCGATTGTTCTGTACAACGTCGCTATCAAAAAGTAATCGAATTTGCACCTTCTTTTGGATTGGAACAACAAACAAAAAATGCCCTTTACAACCATGCTATTAAAATTTGTAAAGCAGTAAACTATAATAATATTGGTACTGTAGAGTTTTTGGTGGATGATGATGACAGCATTTATTTTATTGAAGTAAATCCAAGAATTCAAGTAGAGCATACGGTTACAGAAGTCATCACAAATATAGATTTAGTAAAGACCCAATTATTTATTGCGGGTGGCTATCAATTAGACGATCAACAAATAAAGATTCCGAATCAAGAAAGCATTCAAATTAATGGATATGCGTTACAATGTAGAGTAACCACAGAAGACCCTCAAAATGATTTTAAACCAGATTACGGAACCATTTCTACCTACAGAAGTGCCTCTGGGTTTGGTATTCGTTTAGATGCTGGAAGTGTCTATCAAGGCGTTACCATTTCTCCTTTTTTCGATTCTATGCTGGTAAAAGTTACTGCAAATAGTAGAACCTTAGATGGTGCTTGTAGAAAAATTAGAAGAGCGTTGGCTGAGTTTAGAATTAGAGGTGTAAAAACAAACATGCTATTTTTAGACAATATTTTAAAACATGAAACTTTTAGAAAAGGAGAAGTAACTGTTAACTTTATAAAAGAAAATCCAGATTTATTTATTTTTAAAGCACCTAGAAATAGAGCAACAAAATTAGTTACGTATTTGGGTGATGTTATTGTAAACGGAAATAGCGATGTTAAAAAAACTGATTCGACAAAAATATTTATCAAACCAAAAGTACCGAAAGTTATTACAAATATTCCACATCCAGAAGGCACCAAAGATTTGTTAACAAAACTAGGACCAGAAAAATTTTCTGAATGGTTAAAAGCAGAGAAAAAAGTACATTTTACAGATACTACAATGCGAGATGCGCATCAAAGTTTACTGGCCACTAGAATGAGAACGTACGACATGCTAAAAGTTGCCGAAGGATATACCAAAAACAATCCTGAAATTTTTAGTATGGAAGTTTGGGGTGGCGCTACTTTTGACGTTTGCATGCGCTTTTTACAAGAAAATCCTTGGGAACGTTTGCGATTGCTTCGAAAAGCAATGCCAAACGTGTTGTTGCAAATGTTAATTAGAGGTTCTAACGGAGTTGGGTACACAGCATATCCCGATAATTTAATTGAAAAATTTGTAGTTTCCTCTTGGGAAAATGGCATCGATATTTTTAGAATTTTCGATTCTTTAAATTGGATGAAATCATTAGCACCTTGCATAGAACATGTAAGAACAAAAACCAAAGGTTTGGCAGAAGGTGCCATTTGTTATACTGGCGATTTATTAGATCCGAAGAACACAAAGTACAATCTAAAATATTATACCAGATTAGCAAAAGATATCGAAAATGCGGGAGCGCATATTTTAGCCATTAAAGATATGGCTGGTTTATTAAAACCCTATGCAGCGTTCGAATTGATTAGCGCATTAAAACAAGAAGTAAACATTCCAATTCATTTGCATACACATGATACTTCATCCATTCAATCTGCAACTTATTTAAAAGCCATTGAAGCGGGTGTAGATGTTTTAGATGTTGCTTTGGGTGGTTTGTCTGGCTTAACCTCGCAACCGAATTTTAATTCGATGGTAGAAATGTTGAAATTTCACGAAAGAGAAAACCCCATGAACACAGATTCTCTTAATGAATATTCTAACTACTGGGAATCTGTAAGAGAATATTATTATCCGTTTGAATCTGGTTTAAAAGCAGGTTCTGGTGAAGTTTTTAAACATGAAATTCCTGGTGGACAATATTCAAATTTAAAACCGCAAGCAGAAGCCTTAGGATTGGAAGATCGTTTTTATGAAATTACCAAAATGTACAGAGATGTAAACCTACTTTTTGGAGACATTGTTAAAGTAACGCCGAGTTCTAAAGTTGTTGGCGACATGGCACAATATTTAGTCAGTAATAATTTAACGGTACAAGATGTGTTGGAGCGTGGAGATACCATTTCTTTTCCACAATCTGTTGTGAGTTTTTTTAAAGGAGATTTAGGACAGCCCGTTGGTGGTTTTCCCAAAGATCTTCAAAAATTAATTTTAAAGGATGAAAAATCTTATACAGACAGACCAAATGCACATTTAGCACCAGTTGATTTTGATAAAGAATACAAGGAATTTAAGCAGATTTTCGAGAACGATTTAGGAAGAGCCATTGATTTTACAGATTTCCTATCCTATAAATTATATCCAAAAGTATTTACAGATGCTTTTAATAAACATATTAAATATGATAATTTGATGAACTTGCCTACCAAGAATTTCTTTTATGGTATGGAAAGAGGAGAAGAAATTATTGTTGATTTAGACAAAGGAAAAACACTTTTAATTACATTAGATTCTATTGGAGAAGCTAAAGAAAACGGAATGGTTACCGTTTATTTTAAAGTAAACGGTCAAAGCAGATCTGTGCAAATTAAAGATGCATCTATTAAAGTTGATAAGGTGGAACATTTAAAAGCAGACAAATCGAATGCAAAAGAAATTGGTGCACCTCTGCAAGGAATGTTATCTGCTGTTTTGGTGAAAAATGGTGAAAAAGTAGCTAAAAATCAACCTTTATTTATCATTGAAGCTATGAAAATGGAAACCACCATTACGGCAACAGAAAATACAACAATCAACAAGATTGTTTTAAAAGCTGGAATTATGGTGAATTCTGAAGATTTAGTTATCATAACAGCCTAAAAAAAATAGTTTTAAAAATACTGCCCAATTCCAAAAACAAAGCCGCCTTTAGAATTGTTTTTCTGGTTTAAAACACTAAAGCCATAATCGATTCTAAAAGTGGCATTGTATATTTTTTTACTGATAAAACGCAAGCCAAATCCGCTGTAAATTCTAAGATTTTTATTTTGAAAAAAATCAGATAATTCGCCTCCAGGATTTCGCCAAGAACCAATATCAGAAAAAACATTTGTTTGAATTGCCAACCAATTTTTATCATAAACGGTATGTCTGTACTCTGTATTTAACACAAAACTTCCAGTGCCTCTATCAACCAAAATACCCACACCACGCAGATTCACATTGTTATCTAAGGCAAAAGGAGCAAAAGGCGTTTCTTCATTAGAAGCCAAACCAAAACGCAATCTATTTGCCCAATTTCCGTTACTACCGAGTCTTTTGTAATAGAAAAAATCATTCCAGGCTATTAAAAAATTATTCTGAAAATCATTTTCTGTAATTACATATTGTGCAAAAAAAACACTTTTAAAGCCACTTACATATTGATAATTATAATTTAAGCTATTATAAGAATACACTATTTTTAAAAGCGCTTTGTCTAAATTTAGAAATAGAGGAACTGAAGGACTTGTAGCTCCTGATAAATATTTATATTTTTCTCTAAAAATATTTAAACCAAAATCGATACTGTTTTTTAGATTGAATTGATGCAACGCCAATACTTCAAAAGAAATGTTATTATATAAGTAATTTGCAGAATTATTCTCAAAATATAAAGGCTCTTCACTTTTCCAATTTTGATGATGTATTGCCAAACCCCATTTTTTAGAAAACAGATTTGGTGCTCTAAAATTGATCCCGTAAGAATCAAATCCGTTGTTTTGATAAAAACCCCCTAACGTGATATTTCTTCCTGAAAAATTATAATCATACAACCCAACTTTATAAGCAAATTGTTTGTTGGTGGTAGTCCAAAAGTTAAGTTCTGGGATGATTGAAAAGTTTTCTTGAATGATAAATTGTACTTCAAATACATTTTCTTTTTCTTTTTTAACTTCAAAATAAGCATGACTTACTGCGGGCAATCTTTTTAGGAAAACAATGTCTTTTTCTATCGTTGCTGAATCTAAAACGATTCCGCTCTCTGTAGAAAGTATTTTGTATAAATAAGAAGTTTTTAGTTTTTTATTACCGATGATTTTAAATGAGGAAATTCTTTTTTCTTGTCCATAATTACAAAACATTAAAAATGAAAAAGATATTAAAAAGAAGAATTTCTTAGCACACATTATTCTGCTATGAATGTTGTTTGAATCACCAGATTTATCCAATTATCAGGGCTAATTCCAAATAATGAAAATTTATACTCGTCATCTAAAACCAATGCTGGTGGTGTGTCTGAATGAATTTTACCTGTTATATTAGATTCATCATAATATTGAAATGTTTTCTCTGTGGTAAAAGTTCCAGTGATAAAAGTGTCATCAATTTGCGTAAAAACTTGAAAATAGGTTTCGGTATCATCATACGTTCCGTCTGTCCAAGTAAATCTTGGTTTTAAAGTTTCAGAAATATCAATAGCCACGTCAGTTGTCCATTCTGTTTCCCTAGAATTATTTTGAGTTTTAATAGGTTCAGAAATATGGAGTTTCCCTTCTGTAATATACGTAACCAAACACCAAACCTCATCTGAAGAGTTCTTTGTAAACCTTCTAAATTCACCACCAAAAACAGCTGTTTCTGTTAGATTTCTTCTTTTATAATTTGCAAAATCGGTTTTATCAACTGTAGTATCTTCAGTTTCGTAATATCGGTAATTAAAAGCACCTTCAATAGGATCAAAATAAATATAGGTTACCTCTTCATTTCCATTGGCAGAACCTGCAAATGCGAATAATGTATCTATGGTTTTCTCTGTGTTTGTCGCAATATATTCTTCTAAATTTCTTGGTATAAATTGCTCTTCGATAATTAAGTTTACCCAATTGTCTTCACTTACACCCATCATGGTAAAATTATAAATTTCGTCTTCTACCAAATCTACAGGTGTTGTTGTATTTATTGTTAACGTAACATTGGTTTCATCATAATATTGAAAAAATGTATTCTCTGTATAGGTTCCAGAAATAAAGTCACCTTCTTCATCTGAAATTACTTGAAAATAAATTACATTTTCTTTTACAGTGCCATCTTCCCAAGAAAAATTTGGTTCTAAAGTAGTTTTATAATTTATAGCAACTTCATTTGAATATTCGGTAGCTTTTGTGTTATTTTTTAAACGAATAGGATCTGAAATATGAAATTTCCCATCTTTTATATAGGTAACCAAGCACCAAGATTCTGTTGCTCCCGATCGAGAAAAGCGTTCTAGTTTTCCTCCAAAAATAGCTTCACTTGTTAAACTTTGTCTTCTATAATTTGTATAATCAGTTGGGTCTACAGAAGTATCTTCAGTTTCATAATAGCGAATATCTGTTGCGCCTTCTTCTGGATAATAAAAAATATAATTTAATTCTATGTTGGCTTCTGCATTTGCTGCGCAAGCAATAACCACATCTTTTTCTTTGTCTGAATTTTCATCCATATATTCTTGAAGATTTCTTGCTACAGTGATATCATTATCTTCTGAACAAGAAATGATGGTAAATAACAAAATGCTATAAAAAAGAAAACTTTTGAAATTCATGTATTGTATTTATATTTTATATGTCATTATTGGTAGTGAAGAATGGTTTGATAAATCTTCTGAGATACTTCCAGAAAAAATATGTGCCAATCCTTTTCTACCCCGTGTGGCTGTAGCAATTAAATCTGCACCAATTGCATTTGAAAAATTTAAAATCCCTTTTTCTATAGATCTTGCACACACAAAATTGACATTAATTAATCTGTCTATATTTCCTTCTGCCTTCATTAAAAAACTATGAGCTAAGGTATCCATTTCTGGTGTAGTTTTAAAATCTTCATTTGGTAAATTTACATACAAAATATGCTTTTTCGCATTAAAAACTTTTAGTGTTGAAAGCATTTTCTGAAAAGCAGGAATAGATGCTTCAGAAAAATCTGTCGCAAAAACAACATCATTAAAATGAATATCTAACAATTCACTTTTTAAAACTAATACAGGAACTTCTGAGAATCGAATTACTTTTTCTGTATTAGAGCCAATAAAAAATTCTTTTAATCCGCTAGCTCCATGAGAAGCCATAACAATTATATCTGCATGTACTTCTTTCGCAATCTCATCAATTTCGCTAAAAACTTTATAGTGCTTTACAACTGGTGTAATCTTTATATCTTTTAAAAAGTCTTTTTCTAAAAAGGTTTTAAATTGCTGCTCTGCTAATTTTAAATAAAAAATTGCTTTTTCTTGTTGGTAATTTGGACTTTCAGAATAATTTACTTCTTGGAGGTCTAACATGTGTAAAGCCACAATAGATGCTTTTGTTTTTGTTGCTAATAAAGCAGCTGTTTTTAAAGCGTTTTCTGAATGTTTTGAAAAATCGATGGGCACCAATATTTTTTTCATTTCTAAAATAGTTTTAAGGTTTTACTCAAAATTACTTCCTTTTTTATTTTTATTTTAAGATATTTATCATGTTTATTGTCTGTATAATTCTTTTAACAAACTTTCTGCGGGTTTGTTTTGTGGTGTAAATCTATTATTTTTTTTACCTCCAACCCTATCATGTGCATGAAACCATTTCCAAATAAAACCACCTGCAAACCATTCTTCTTTCCAAAATTGATTGTGAATTGCTTGTAAACCGTTAGACTGAGCATCAAAATTTATAGCACCTTCTACCCTATTTGAATCCCAAGGTTCTTTGCCCGCAAAATCGACACTTCTGTAACCAAATTCAGTAAACAAAACAGGTTTATCAAACTTCTTCTGAACCTTTAAAATTTCTTCTTTGTGTAATTTCCAACCCAATTCATACTCTGCAATTGTTGGAGATTCCTTTTCACTTAAAGGAAAATAGGCATCTATACCAATAAAATCTAAATCTCCCCAAAAAGTTACGCGTTTAAACTCATCCCAATTTGCGGCGTATGTTAACTTCCCTTTATAAACCTTTCTAATTTCTTTAATTAGTTTTCTCCAATATCTTGGTCTGTTTACTACAAATTGTTCTAATTCTGTTCCAATACAAAGAATTGTGGCGTTTAAATCTTCAGCTGCTTCTGCGTAGGTTAAAATAAATGCGCTATAAGAATCTTCTAAAATGGTCCAATTTTCTTCAGAATTCATGATAATATTCCCAGTAAATGCTCCTTTCCAGACCCAAATATGCGGTTTTACCATGATACCAACATTTTCTTTTTGGAATCTTTTAGCATATTGCAACAAACCATTTTTGGTTTCGCCAAACCATTGTCTCTTTGTATTGTGTACTATTTTTGGGGCTGACAATTCTTTGATAAAACCAAAAGGCATCAATGCAACATAATTGCTTTGTGCCTCTAAAACTGGTAATATGTGTTTGTTATTTATAGAATCTCTAGAAGCTACAAAACTAACGCCATTAATTTTTTTAGTTTGACTTTTGCAAGAAAAGCTTAAAACAATCAATAGTAAAAAAAGGAGTTTTAGTGTTCTCATAAATCTCCTTAAAAATAGTTCTTTTCCTTAGAACAGAGCTCTTAAACCAATGTTAAAACTTTGTCCTAATCCGTTATCTGTTCCTCTTACAAATTTACTGTACAGAACTTCTAAATTTAAAGTTTTATTAAGCTGATATTTACCACCAAAACCTAAAGCAGTAAAGTCTTGCGTAAAGTCTCCAAAACGCTGGTAATGTTGTACAAAACCCAAAATAGTAGATACATCGCTTGGAAAATAACTCATAAAAACACCTGGTGCAATAACGAATGTATTGTTTGCAAAACTTTCATCAGCACCAAAATTATACTCTGTTGCTAATTCTGTAAATAATTGCCAATCTCCACTTGGTAAAGTATAATCATAGAAAAATCTGTTTTGAAACATATAGGCGGTTTGATCTAAAAAAACACCATTCCCATCAAATTCACTTTTATTAATTGGAATATGGAAAGCACTTTGTATCGAAAAATTACCGATATTTTCAATGGGTTGCCATTTTAAAGCAGGTGCAAAAGAAGAAAGTCCTTTTCTTGAATTTACATCATTTCCTAAATCGAAAACTGAAGTTGCGCTTTTACCATTAATTGAATTTGATCTGTACTCTAACAACAAACCAATATTTAAACGATTGTTGTCTGAAACTCCTGTAAAAATATCTAAGGTAGATGTAAAATAATTTTCTCTTGGAATAGAGGCACTTTTTCCGTTTGAATTGGCTTCCTTATTTTGCGTATACAAATTATTAAAAAACTTAATATCCCATTGCCCTTTATCAAGCAACTTAGAAGGTGTGTAGGTTTGAATATTGCTTTTAGAAGTATCGTCTTCTTGTCCAAAAGAGATAAAACTAGCAAATAATAAGGCTCCTAAAATTATTTTTGATACTTTTTTGTTCATGGTTAGTTGAGTTTATTTTCTGTGAAAATTTTTATTTCAGTCTTATTTAGAGAGACTTACTTACAAAGATTTTGAAAATATTTTATTTATAATGATTCTAAATTTAAATAAAATCTAAAATAGTTTTTAAGTTCTTAACTTTAGCTTCGACATATAAGCAACAACCAACTAGACATGGAACACATCGTAATTATTGGTAATGGAATTTCTGGGGTTACCGCTGCCAGACATATTAGAAAAAATTCTGATAAAAAAATAACCATTGTCTCTGCAGAATCAAAATTCTTTTTCTCTAGAACAGCCCTCATGTATATTTATATGGGACACATGAAATTTGAGCATACACAACCTTACGAAGAATGGTTTTGGGAGAAAAACAACATTGCCCTTAAAGAAGGTTTTGTAGGTGCCATAAATACAGCTAAAAGTATTTTAGAATTTACAAATGGTGAAACCCTATTTTACGACAAACTAATTATTGCAACAGGCTCTAAACCCAATAAATTTGGTTGGCCAGGGCAAGATTTAGATGGTGTTATGGGAATGTATCACAAACAAGATTTAGATAAACTAGAAAAATTTGCACCAGATAACGAAGCCTGTAATAGAGCTGTAATTGTTGGTGGAGGACTTATTGGAATTGAATTGGCAGAAATGTTGCGAAGTAGAAAAATTCCTGTTACTTTTTTAGTCCGTGAAACTAGTTTTTGGAACGGAGTTTTACCAGCCCTAGAATCTGAAATGATTAATGAGCATATTAAAGAACATCATATCGATTTGCGTTTAAATACAAATTTAAAAGAAATTAAATCTGATGAAAATGGCTGTGTAAAATCTATTATTATTGAAGAGACAGGTGAAGAGATATATTGCAATGTTGTTGGTTTAACAGCTGGCGTAACGCCAAACATAGATTTTATAAAAAATACTGGAATTGAATTAGGACGTGGTGTAAAAGTGAATCGTTTTTTAGAAACAAATATGCCTAATATTTATGCGATTGGAGATTGTGCAGAACAGCACGAAGCTATTGGCCAACGTAGAAATATTGAAGCTGTTTGGTACACTGGAAGAATGATGGGAGAAACCGTTGCACAAACTATTTGTGGTAATAAAATGGAATATAAACCCGGACATTGGTTTAATTCTGCAAAATTTTTAGACATCGAGTACCAAACCTATGGTTGGGTTTTTAGTGAAAAAGGGAAAAAAGAAAACGAAGCTTATTTTCAATGGAAACATCCCGAAGAAAACAAATGCATTACCATTTCTTTTGATAAAAACACCCATCTTTTTTTAGGAATTAACACCTTCGGAATTCGGATGCGTCATGAAATTTTCGACAAATGGCTAACAGGAAATAAATCTATTGAATATGTTTTAGAATATTTAGCAGATGCCAATTTTGATCCTGAATTTTACAAATTACACGAACCTGAAATTGTAGCAAAATTCAACGAAGAAAACAATACCAATATTCAACTTAAAAAGAAGAGCTGGAAAAGAATTTTTAGCAAAGTATAGATATGAAAACAATAAAATATACAGGTCTAGTCATTTTTTTATTAGGTTTAGCCATCTTTACAGGAACTATTTTTTCAGGTTCCTTCAACTTAACAAAATCTGAATTAGATACTTTTTTAAGAGAGCAGAATTATAAAAGTACCGTTATAGAAAGTGCCTTAGAAAAAGCCGTTGTAACGTCAGAAGATTTAAATATTTTCGAATTTTCAAGCCGAGTTAGAAATGCGTATTATGTTTCCAACAATTATTATGACAATCTTATTAAAAAATACGATGCAGAAAAAAATTGGGATAAAAAAGGCGAACAATATCAATATAAAATCTACGGAAAACCACATACGTTAAGTTATACATTGGCTAAAGAAGCAGGCAAAGGTTTTGTTGTTGAAAATGCAGGTCTGGTTTGGTTTTTAACCTTCGGCTTAGGTATTATAGGAGCCTTGTTATTTATTCTTCCGAATTTAATTTTGCTAGGAAAACCAGGCATTAAAAATGATGGTATTTACCTCAACTCGGCAACTAACAGAGGCTGGATAGCTTGGTTGGTATTGATTTTTTTAGTGAGTTTTTATTTGACACTCTATTTTATGCCAGATTACGTAGTAAACTGGACCTTTATTTTAGACCCCATAAGTCAGGCTTTAGCTGGTCGTCCTGCAAGCCAGTGGTTTGTATATGGTTTCTTGTATTGTACAATTATGCTAACAATGGGCGTTAGAATGTTTATCAAATACAGACACAACAAATATCAAATTGTAAGAACTATCTCTGTTTTATTTTTTCAAATTGTATTTGCTTTTCTAATTCCAGAAATTATGGCAAGTTTACAAATGCCAGAATATGATTTTAAAAATGCATTTCCTTTAGATTATGATTTTTTCTTTGAATGGAACTTAAAAAGCTTAGCAGAAACTGGCGGTATTGGAATTTTTATTCTAGTCTGGGGAATTGTTTTAACCTTAGTTATTGTGCCTGTTATGGTCTATTTCTTCGGAAAGAGATGGTATTGTTCTTGGGTTTGTGGTTGTGGTGGCTTGGCAGAAACCTTAGGAGATCCTTATAGACAACATTCAGATAAAAGTTTAAATGCTTGGAAATTAGAAAGATGGTTAATTCATGCTGTTTTAGTTTTCTCTTTAGTCATGACATTGGTTACGCTGTATTGTTATTTTACAGGTGCAGCATCGTTTATAGGTATTAAATCTCAATGGATAAAAGATACGTACAGCTTCTTAATTGGCGCTTGGTTTGCAGGCGTTATTGGTACCGGTTTTTATCCCATTTTTGGCAACAGAGTTTGGTGTCGTTTTGGTTGTCCTCTGGCAGCGTATTTAGGCTTAGTACAACGCTTTAAATCAAGGTTTAGAATTACCACAAATGGTGGGCAATGTATTTCTTGCGGAAATTGTTCTACCTATTGTGAACAAGGTATTGATGTAAGAGCATATGCGCAAAAAGGAGAAAATATTGTGCGTTCTAGCTGTGTAGGTTGTGGTATTTGCTCTGCGGTTTGCCCTAGAGGTGTTTTAAAGTTAGAAAACGGACCTGAAAGCGGAAGAATAAATCCTACAGATGTTTTATTAGGCAATGATGTAAACTTGATGGATTTGGTAAATAAGAAATAAGTTGGGAGTTAAAAATGAAATTGTAATGCTCAACTTTTAGAAATGTAAAATGTATCAATGAAAAAATGTCTCCTATTTTTCTTTTTAATGCTGATGAATTTTACTGCGTTCTCACAAAAAAAATACATCAAAAAATACTATAAGAATCATCAAATAAAAGAAGAAGGTTGGCTAAAAAACAATACTAAAAACGGTTATTGGAAGTATTATTTTAGAAACGGAAATTTAAAAAAAGAAGGGCATTACAAAGATCATTTAGAAGTAAAATATTGGTACTTTTATCGCCCAAATTCTGTTGTAGAAAAAGAAGGACATTACAAAAGAGGACAAAAGAATAACTGGTGGTTATTTTATAATGACACCGGAGTTATCATTCACAAATGTCAATTAAAAAACAATCAGAAAAACGGATACTGCTTTTTGTATGACCAAAAAAAAATAGTGAAAGCTTCTAAATACAAGAACGGAAAAAAAATAAAAGAATGGACAGATTTCTCATCGTTTAAAGATGAAAACAATCTAAATGATTTAAGACAATGACACCCATCATAAACGTTATTATTCCTGCTTACAATGAGCAAGATTCTATTGCAAATGTAATTCAAGATATTCCTAGTATAGTGAATGAGA
The DNA here is from genome assembly GCF_947501385.1 of uncultured Polaribacter sp. Lineage (GTDB taxonomy): Bacteria > Bacteroidota > Bacteroidia > Flavobacteriales > Flavobacteriaceae > Polaribacter. Next base: position 82,078 of record NZ_CANMVP010000012.1, on the reverse strand, counting down.
TTATTGTGATCAGCAATAATTCTACAGACAATACCATCAAAAATGCTAAAAATGCGGGCGCTACTGTTTTATCTGAAACTAAAAAAGGCTATGGTTATGCCTGCTTAAAAGGTATGGACTACATTTCTAGGAAAAAAATAAAACCAGAAATAGTTGTTTTTTTAGATGGTGATTATTCAGATTACCCAGAACAACTAACAACACTTATTCAGCCAATAATAGCAAACAACATAGATTTTGTTATTGGGGCTCGGGTAAAAGAATTGCGTGAACAGGGTGCTATGACACCGCAGCAAATTTTTGGGAATTGGTTAGCAACGTCTTTAATGCAATTTTTCTTTGATGCAAAATTTACAGATTTAGGCCCATTTAGAGCCCTAAAATATGATAAATTATTAGCCTTAGAAATGGAAGATAAAACCTACGGCTGGACCGTAGAAATGCAATTAAAAGCATTGAAACAAAAATTATCTTATATAGAGATTCCTGTGAAATACAGAAACAGAATTGGTGTTTCTAAAGTGTCAGGAACAGTTAAAGGTAGCATATTTGCAGGTGTAAAAATATTAGGTTGGATTTTTAAATACAGTTTTAAATAATGATTATAGAATACAGCATCATTATCGTTTATTCTTTAGCCCTTTTGCTTATTTTTATGTACGCATTGGCACAATTAAACTTGTTGTTTAATTATCTAAAAGCAAGAAAAAAGGAAGACACATCAGAAAAATTCGATTTTTCAAACGCAGAAGAAATTCCTTTTGTAACCATACAGTTACCGGTTTATAATGAATTGTATGTAATGAAACGTTTGTTAAAGAATATTGCAAAACTAGCATATCCTTTAGAGAAGTTAGAAATTCAGGTTTTAGATGATTCTACAGACGAATCTATAGAGACTACCGCAAAACACATCAAGAAAATTCAAGAAAAGGGTATAGATATTCAGCACATCAGAAGAAGCAATAGACAAGGTTTTAAAGCGGGAGCTCTTAAGGAGGGTTTAAAAATCGCAAAAGGCGAATTTGTTGCCATTTTTGATGCTGATTTTCTACCGCAAAAAGATTGGCTATTAAAAACGGTTCCCTATTTTAAAGATGCAGAAATTGGCGTTGTGCAAACACGTTGGGGACATATCAACAGAAATTATTCGACCCTAACAAAAATACAAGCATTTGCTTTAGATGCGCATTTTACTTTAGAACAAGTGGGTAGAAATAGCAAAGGGCATTTTATAAATTTTAATGGAACCGCAGGAATTTGGCGTAAAGAATGTATTTATCAGGCTGGCAACTGGCAAGGTGATACACTTACAGAAGATTTAGATTTGAGCTACAGAGCCCAGTTAAAAAACTGGAAATTTAAATACTTAGAACACATCGTAACTCCTGCAGAATTACCAGTAATTATTAGTGCTGCAAGAACACAACAATTTAGATGGAATAAAGGGGGAGCAGAGAATTTTCAAAAAATGATGAAAAAAGTGATTCTAAATAATAACATTTCTTTTAAAACAAAAATTCACAGTCTGTTGCATCTTTTAAATAGCTCTATGTTTACATGTATTTTTTTAGTGGCTGTGTTAAGTATTCCAATGTTGTATATTAAAAATGAAAATGAAGACTTAAAAATATATTTTTATGCACTAAGTTTCTTTGTGATCAGTTCCTTCATTTTCTTTATTTGTTATTGGTACATGTATAAAAATATTTACGGAGGCGGTATTAAAAATTTCTTTAAATACATTGCTGCTTTTTTTACTTTTTTCTCAATTGCTATGGGTTTTTCTTTACACAATACCATTGCCGTTCTAGAAGGTCATTTTGGAAAAAAAAGTGAGTTTGTAAGAACACCAAAATTCAATATCAAAACAATAAAAGACAGTTGGAAAACCAACAAATACATTAAGAAAAGACCTTCTGTACATGTAATTTTAGAAGGCATCTTAGCCTTATATTTTGTATTTGGCATGTACAGCGCTTTTGTTGTAGGAAATGAAGGTGGAGATTTCGGTTTGTTCCCTTTTCACTTGATGCTTTTTATAGGCTTTAGCTATGTTTTTTTTAAATCGATATTTTCTAAAGCCTAATGTCTTTTTTAAAAAAATATAGAAACCCAATTGCAATTACTTTAAGTATAATTCTGTATTTTTTCTTTGCTTATTTTTTAGAGAGAACGCAGTTTTACACGGTTTGTTTTTTGTGGTTTTCTTTGTTTGGATGTTTTTATGTCTTGATAAAAAACAAAAAAACACCCTTTGCAACATTCGTAGGAATGGCACTTTTGTTTAGATTGGTGTTGCTATTTTCTATTCCGAATTTATCACAAGACTTTTATCGTTTTATTTGGGATGGACGCATGCTTTTAAATGGTTTTAATCCTTATTTATCCTTACCAGAAACCTTTATTCAGCAAAACTTACAACCCGTTGCAGAAACTGCTATTTTGTATGATGGAATGGGCGAATTGAATGGAAGTCATTATACAAATTACCCACCATTAAATCAATTATGCTTTTTTATTGCAGCCTTTTTTGCTAGTAAAAGTATTTTCGGGTCTGTCATTGTGCTTAGAATTATCATTATTTTAGCAGATTTTGGAATTCTATATTTTGGAAAAAAACTACTAGAACATTTAAACTTACCAATAAAAAATATTTTTTGGTATGTTTTAAATCCGTTTATAATTATAGAAATGACGGGTAATTTACATTTTGAACCCGTCATGCTATTTTTCTTAATTTGGTCTTTGTACAAATTGCACCAACAAAAATGGATTTGGGCTGCAGTGCTATTGGCTTGTTCCATTTCTATAAAATTAATTCCATTGTTATTTTTACCTTTATTTTTTCAATGGTTTGTAACACCATCCGACTCTGCCCAAAATGGTAAATCGATGTTTTTACGAGCGCTCCCAAATTTTCGAGTAAACACTATTGGTATTTTTAAGCTAATGGGTTTTTACGCAATCATCTTAATCATAACAGTCCTTTTATTTTTCCCATTTTATTCATCAGAATTCCTAGCAAACTATACAAATTCAGTTGGTCTATGGTTTCGGAATTTTGAATTTAATGCAAGTTTCTACTATGTTTTTAGAGAAATTGGGTATTTATTTAGAGGATATAATGAAATTGCCATCATTGGTAAAATAACACCTATTGCAACTATTGTATTCTTGTTATGTCTTTCTTTTTTCAGAAAGAATAAAAGTGAAATACAATTAATTACTGCCCTATTGTTTGGTTTGTGTTTTTATTATTTTACTGCCACAACCGTGCATCCTTGGTATTTGGCAACTCCATTAATTTTAGGGGTTTTTACAAAATACAAATTCCCTCTTGTTTGGACTTTAGTCATTATCTTAACATATCAAGCCTATGCAAACAATCCATGGAAAGAAAATTTATGGGTTGTTGCTATAGAATACCTGATAGTTTTCTCTTATTTAATTTATGAACTTCTTCCAGCTAATAAAATGAAGAAATTGTAAAATAATCATGTTTCATCTCTTTTTTAATGAGATTTTTGTATTTTAGTAGCTTACATTTTATCATATATGAAAAGACTTACTATAAAAGACATAGCTCAAGAATTTAGTGTTTCTATTTCTACAGTTTCTAAAGCCCTGAATGATAGTTATGAAATTAGCGTAAGCACTAAAGAAAAAATTCAAAAATACGCTAAAGAGCAAAATTACAAGCCAAATTTTAATGCGTTAAGCTTAAAAAATAGGCAAACAAAAACCATTGGAATCATCATTCCGAATATGTTGAACTACTTTTTTGCCCAAGTTTTTAACGGAATCGAAAAAGTTGCAAATGACAAAGGGTATAAAATAATTTCTTGCATTTCTAATGAATCTTTTAAGAAAGAAGTAGAAACTATGGAAACGCTTTCTAATGGAAGTATTGATGGTTTTATACTTTCTTTGGCAGAAGAAACCGTGCTAAAAAACGATTTTAAACATTTTGAAGAAATTCTAGAAAACGGAACACCTATTGTGATGTTTGACAGAGTTGCAGAACCTATCAATTGCGATAAAGTGATTACAGACGATTTTAAAGGTGCTTCAAAAACAGTAAAGTATTTAACAAAATCTGGCAGTAAGAATATTGCTTTTATTTCTACAATTAGCAATTTAAAAGTTGGTAAAAAAAGACATCAAGGATATTTAAAAGGTCTAGAAAAAGCAGGTTTACCCATAAATAATAACCTTATTATCAATATCATAGATGAAGATTACAAAAACTATGAAAATATTTTAACTCCAATTTTTGAAAAAAATGAAATTGATGCGGTGATTGCAACCGATGAATCTTCTGCAATAGCCGCAATGAAAGTTGCTCAGAAAAAAGGATTTAAAATTCCAGAAAACTTTGCTGTTGTCTGTTTTTCTAACGGAATTTTAGCAAGACATTCGAGTCCAAAAATGACCACTGTGAGTCAACACGGAGAAAGAATGGGTGCAACGGCTGCAAGTATCTTAATAGATAGACTCGAAAATAAATCTGAAGAAGCACCAAAAACAATGATTATTAAAACCGATATTGTAGAACGTAATTCTACGAAGAGAGCTTAATTTATGAATTTAAGCAATGTAAAATTAGTGGTTTCTGATATGGATGGAACACTCTTAAACTCTAAAGGAGAAGTCAGTGATCATTTTTTTGAACTCTTTAAAAAACTGCAACAACAAAATATACATTTTTGCGCTGCAAGCGGAAGACAATACAACAGCATTGTAGATAAATTAGCATCCATTAAAGATGCCATTTACGTAATTGCAGAGAACGGCGGAATTGCGAAAAAAAACGATACAATTTTACTTTCAAATTCTTTAGAATCTCAAAAAATCATTGATATTATTCCTATATTAAGAAAAATAAAAGGCGCAAATATTGTTTTGTGTTCGCAAGATGCAGCATTTATAGAAAGTTCAGACGCTACATTTATCAATTTATTTCAAGAATATTATTACAGTTTTCAAAATGTTGATGACTTAATTGAAATTGCAAAAACGACTACTATTTTAAAGATTGCTGTCTATCATTTCAATTCTTCGGAAGCATTTGTTTATCCAAAAATAAAACATTTAGAAAAGCACTATCTGTTGAAAGTTTCAGGACAAAATTGGTTAGATATTTCTGATGAAAAAGCAAACAAAGGAAACGCGCTAAGAGAGGTTCAGAAAATTTTAAACGTTACCAAAGAACAAACCATGGTTTTTGGAGATTACCACAACGATATTGAAATGCTACAAGAAGCTGATTTTAGCTTTGCCATGGGAAATGCACACAAAGACATTAAAGAATTAGCAAATTACGCTACCAAAAGTAATAATGAATTTGGTGTAGAAAGTATTTTAGAAAAGTTGGTTGCTTCTATCAAATAATTTACTATCATGTCTCCTCGAGCATTACTGAAATGAAAAGTCATTTTCATTGAGAGTACCTAGCGAAGCTATCGAGAGGTTCTTTAGGTCTTGACTGTACTCGAGGGGACAATCTAAACAATTCAACATAAAATCTAATCATCATAAGAAACCGTACTTTGTCTTTCCCTATTCACATGTAATTTGGTTACATCTGGTCTTGAATAATGGCCCACAACATCAAAGTTTTGTCTTTCCTCTAAAACTCTATTAAAATCTAACGTTTCTATGATTAAACCCTCTTTGTTTATTACAGGTGCTACTAACCATTCTCCGTCTGGTGCGGCAATACAGGAACCTCCATTTGCCAGAATTTCTGGTGCATCTTTTGTGATTTCATCAAAGTGAGGAACGTCTTCAGGAAAATCTGATTTTGCCATTAAACTAGAAACAGAAATTACAAAAGAACGAGCTTCTCTTGCAATAAAACGAGTAATGTCTTTGGTATTATGATCACTTCCAGGCCAAACAGCAATGTGTAAATTTTCGCCCAAACCATACAGCGCCGTTCTTGGCAAAGGCATCCAGTTTTCCCAACAATTTAAACCACCAACCGTAAATTCTTTTAACGGATGTACTTGCAAACCATTTCCATCTCCAGGAGCCCAAGTTAAACGTTCATCATAGGTAGGTTGTAATTTGCGATGTACAGATTTTATTTCTCCTTCTTCGTTTATGTAAACCAAAGAAGCATAAATACTATGTCCGCCTCTGTTTTGAGCGCGCTCCATAATTCCTAAATAAACGGCAATTTTATGATCTTTAGCCAATTTACAAATGGAATCTAATTCGCCTTTTTCTATAGTTACAGCATTTCGAACATAATGCGCATGAATTTCTTTCTGAGTTTTAGAATTCCATTCTGCGCCATTTGTCAAGGCAACCCAAAACGGATATCCAGGCAATAAAGCTTCACCAAAAACAACGAGTTCGCAGTTTTCTTCTGCAGCATCTATAATTGATTTTTCAATCTTTTGAATTGTTTTTTCTTTGTGTAACCAAACGGGAGCAATTTGTGCTAATGCTACTTTTAGGATGTGGTTTTTCATAAGATTTAATATACTGGACTTGGAGGTGGAGGTAAAGGTTGATGTCTTGAATCTTTGTAATAATGGATTAAAATATCAAGATTACAACTATCTTTATATTTGAATTTTGCTTTTTCATAAGATTTAACAATATATAATAATTTGCTTTTATTTTTTTTATAATTTGAAATACTATCTAAAATCAATTTAATAAAAGCTCTTTTATAAGAATATGGTAAAAAATATTCTTTTCCGTTATTCCCATAATGTAACTCAATTAAGCCTTCTAGATTATTTAGTGGTTGTTTTTTATATTCCCACCATACACTATCATTATCTATATCTAATGAATTTATTTCCTTAATTAATCCACCTGTATAAGTAAAAGGTGATATTTTATAAATTTGATTATTATTTTCTATTGTAACAAAATGCCTTTTATTTTTGAATATTTGATTAGTTAAAGAATCTACAATTTCTCCATAATTTAAATTATGAGTAATGATTTCTGTAGGATTATTCTCTTCAAAAAATTGTTTTGAAGGATAATAATGAACCTCTTTTTTACAGGCAGAAATCAAAATCAACAAAAACAGAACTTTTTTCATAATTATATTTCTATAGCAACCACCAACCCTTCATTGCTTCTAATATTAAAGACGGTTTCATCTTCAAAAATTAAATACTGTCCTTTTATACCTACTAATTTTCCTGTATAACTGGGTGTTTTTTCTAAATTCAAGCTTTTTGGTTTTTCTGGATACCTTGTTACAGGAAATTGTAAGTTGGTTTCCGCATTATTTTCAATAAAATATGGCATTGCTTCCTCTGGAATGTATTGCTTTAATTTATCTCGCCATGCTACCAAATTGACATCTTCAATATCATTTTTTAGCATTTTACGCCAATTGGTTTTATCTCCAACATGGTCTTTTAAGGCAACTTCTGTAATTCCGGCCAAATACCTGTTAGGCACTTCTACAATTTCTATGGCTTCGTGCGCGCCCTGATCTATCCAACGTGTTGGCACTTGTGTTTTTCTAGTTACGCCAACTTTTACATTGCTAGAATTTGCCAAATACACAATATGTGGTTGCAACTGTACAGATTTTTCGTAGGCCAAATCTCTATCTTCTTGTTCTAAATGCGCTGTGCTTAGTTCGGGTCTCATAATCCAATCGCCCGCATTTGGCGTATCAAAAAAACAAGATTTACAAAAACCTTGTCTATAAATTTTCTTTTCTAAATGACAGTTTAAACATTCATAGCTAACAAAATTTAATGAAATTTCTTTATTCAGCAACTGATTCATATTTAAAAAATCAGTTTTCATATCTAAATAATACTGAATTTCGGCTGCATTTTCGGTCATCATTTTTTTTAAAACTCCTTGGTAAATCATCTCACAAATTTTAGTATTTTTAAACTTCGATTTTAAAGCGATCTTCGTTAAAAAATCGAACTAAACAAACTTACGAATTTCTATGGCTTTTCAAATTATCAATTCTATAATTTCTTGGTTTTTAAAGAAACGAAAACATCAAATCGAATTGTTTTTAAAATACCCAATAGACGTTCAAAACGAGTTGTTAACAAAGCTCTTAAATACTGCAAAAAATACTGAATTTGGGAAAGAAAAAAACTTTTCAACCATAAAAAATTATACAGATTTCACAACCAATGTTCCGATTCAGAAATATGAAACTTTCGAGCCTTTGATTGAAAGATGTAGAAAGGGAGAACAAAATTTATTTTGGCCTTCAGACATTAAATGGTTTGCAAAATCTAGCGGAACCACCAATGCAAAAAGTAAGTTTATTCCTGTTTCTGATGAAGCTTTAGAATATTGCCATTTAAAAGCGGGTAAAGACATGCTTTGCAATTATATAAACAACAACCCTAAAACACAATTGTTTGCGGGCAAAGGTTTGCGTTTAGGCGGTAGTTCGGAAGTGTATCAAGACAACGGTTCTCATTTTGGCGATTTATCTGCAATTATCATAGAAAACATGCCTTTTTGGGCAGATTTTAGCTCTGCTCCTAGTCAAGAAGTGGCGTTAATGAGCGATTGGGAAACAAAAATGGATGCCATTATCGATGAAACCATCAATGAAAATATTACAAGTTTAGCTGGTGTACCGAGTTGGATGTTGGTACTACTAAATCGTGTTTTAGAACGTTCTGGCAAAGACAACATTCTAGAGGTTTGGCCAAATTTAGAAGTCTACTTTCACGGAGGTGTAAACTTTAATCCATACAGAGAACAGTACAAAAAAATCATTCCTAAAGAAACGTTTAAATACTATGAAATTTACAATGCTTCTGAAGGTTTTTTCGCTATTCAAGATCGAAATAATTCTAAAGAATTATTATTAATGTTAGATTACGGAATTTTCTATGAATTTATCCCAATGAGCGAATACAAAGGGGAAAGTTCTAGAACAATTACACTTGCTGACGTTAAAAAAAATATAGATTACGCGTTAATTATAACTACAAATGGCGGATTGTGGCGTTATTTAATTGGCGATACCATTCGGTTTACCTCTTTAGATCCTTACCGAATTAAAATCACGGGACGCACCAAACATTATATCAATGTTTTTGGCGAAGAATTAAACATAGAAAATGTAGAAGATGCTTTAAAACTAGCTTGCGATAAAACAGCAGCAAGCATTTCTGATTATACAGTGGGGCCAATTTTTATGGAAGGAAAAGAAAAAGGGGGCCATGAATGGATCATAGAATTCAGCGAAAAACCAGCTTCCATGGGATATTTTTCTGAGGTATTAGACAATGCGTTGAAATCTATCAATTCAGATTATGAAGCGAAACGTTATTTAAACATTACATTAATGGCACCTAAAGTGCACTTGGCAAAGGAAGGTTTATTTTATAGTTGGCTTAAGAAAAAAAACAAGTTAGGCGGACAACATAAAGTACCAAGATTGTCTAATGCTAGAGACTTTGTTGAAGAACTATTGGAGTTGTAAGGCGTTTGATCTTTTTTAAATAGCATTTGGGAAGTTAAATCTTACGTTCTACAACATAATCAATCATTTTAAGCAATGATTTTTTGTAGTCAGAATCTGGAAAATCTGCAAGTATGGCTAATGCTTTATTTTTGTAATCGTTCATTTTAGTAGTGGTATACTCAATACCACCATTTTCTTTTACAAAAGTAATGACCTCTTTTACCCGCTGTTTATTTCTATTGTGTTTTTTGATCGAATTGATCAACCAAGCTTTTTCCTTTTTAGAGCAAGTGTTTAACGTACGAATTAAAGGCAATGTCATTTTTTGTTCTTTAATATCAATCCCAGTGGGTTTGCCAATTTTTGCTTCAGAATAATCGAATAAATCATCTTTTATTTGAAAAGCGATTCCAATATATTCTCCAAACTTCCGCATTTGCTGTACAACATCTTGGTTTGCCCCAACCGAAGCTGCACCAATACCACAACAGGCTGCAATTAACGTTGCTGTTTTTTTACGAATGATATCAAAATAAATAGCTTCTGTAATATCTAATTTTCTTGCTTTTTCTATTTGAAGCAATTCGCCTTCGCTCATTTCACGAACGGCGATAGAAATCAATTTTAACAAATCAAAATCCTCATTATCAATGGATAATAACAATCCTTTAGACAACATAAAATCGCCTACCAAAACTGCAATTTTATTTTTCCAAAGTGCATTTATAGAGAAAAAACCTCGACGTCTGTTGCTGTCATCTACAACATCATCATGTACTAAAGTAGCGGTATGAATTAGTTCTACAACAGAAGCGCCTCTATAAGTTCGTTCATCAAAACCGCCATTAGAAACCATTTTTGCGACTAAAAAAACAAACATCGGTCGCATTTGTTTTCCTTTTCTACGAACAATATAATAGGTAATTCTATTTAAAAGCGGCACTTTAGAAAGCATCGATTCTTTGAACTTTTCTTCAAAGAGTTCCATTTCTGATACAATGGGAAGTTTAATTTCTTCAACTGGATTCATGCGTAACAAAAATACGAAATATAAACAAGATTTGATTGTTTTTTAAAACTGCAAAATTCAGAAAAAAATGACACAAATTTTACGAATTGACACGAATAAAATAGTAAGATGGTTACACCAATTGAAAAAACGAAAACAATTCGTGAAATTTATGAAATTCGTTTCTTTTACTAAGATTTATTCGCCAATTGCCCACAAGCAGCATCAATATCTTTTCCACGAGAACGTCTTACATTTACAGTAATATCATGCATTTCTAAATTAGAAATATAATTATTTATGGCAGCATTACTTGCTTGTTGAAATTGCCCGTCGTCTATGGGATTGTATTCTATTAAATTGACCTTACAAGGCACGTATTTGCAAAAGGCTACCAATGCTATTATATCTTCTTTACGATCGTTAATTCCACCCCAAACAATATATTCATAGGTAATTGGGCGGTTTGTTTTTTCGTACCAATATTCTAAAGATTCTTTTAAATCTTTTAACGGAAAAGTGGTATTAAATGGCATTATTGAAGTTCTTATTTCATCTATTGCAGAGTGCAGAGAAACGGCTAAATTAAATTTAACTTCTTCGTCTGCCATTTTTTTAATCATTTTTGGCACACCAGAAGTAGAAACTGTAATTCTTTTTGATGACATTCCTAAACCTTCAGGAGACGTTATCATTTCTATAGATTTTAGTACATTTTTATAGTTCATTAAGGGTTCTCCCATACCCATAAAAACTATGTTTGTTAATTTATGATTAAAGTACAATCTACTTTGTTTGTCGATCACTACTACTTGGTCATAAATTTCATCAGGGTTTAGATTTCGCATTCTTTTTAAACGCGATGTTGCACAGAACAAGCAATCTAAGCTACAACCCACTTGACTAGAAACACAGGCTGTGGTTCTTTTTTCAGTAGGAATTAAAACAGATTCCACTATCAAACCATCGTGAAGTTTAATTCCGTTTTTGATGGTGCCATCCTTACTTTTTTGCATGGAATCTACTTTGATATGGTTGATGACAAAGTTTGCTTCTAACATTTCTCTGGTTTCTTTAGAAATGTTTGTCATGGCTTCAAAAGTATGCAGAGACTTGCTCCAAAGCCATTCATACACCTGATTACCACGAAATGCTTTGTCGTCATTTTCTACAAAAAAATCTCTTAATTGTTCTTTTGTTAATGCCCTTATGTCTCTTTTTTTTGTTTCCATTACGTTGCAAAAATACAAAACCTCGCATTAAACATGCGAGGTTTGTGAATCTATAAATTGTGTGTACTTATATAATTAACATTGCGTCTCCATAGGTAGAGAATTTATACCCTTCTTTGATTGCTACTTTATAAGATTCCATTAAAAAATCGTATCCTGCAAAAGCGGCTGCCTGCATCATTAAAGTAGATTTTGGTTGATGAAAATTAGTAATCATAGCGTTTGCAATACTAAATTCAAAAGGAGGAAAAATAAAACGATTCGTCCAACCTTCAAAAGCATTTAATTCTTGTTTAGAAGAAACTGATGATTCTACAGTTCTCATGACAGTTGTACCCACAGCACAAATTCTTCTTTTTTCCTTTTTAGCCTTATTAATCATCTTAGCAGTAGCTGCTGGAATCACAATTTGCTCAGAATCCATCTTATGCTTCGATAGATCTTCTACTTCAACATTACTAAAAGTACCCAGACCAATATGCAAAGTCATATCTGCAAAATCTACTCCTTTAATTTCTAAACGTTTTAATAAATGTTTAGAAAAATGCAAACCAGCTGCTGGTGCGGCTACAGCACCTTCATGTTTTGCATAAATTGTTTGGTAACGTTCTTCGTCTGAAGCTTCTACTTCTCTATTAATTTCTTTTGGTAAAGGTGTTTGACCTAATTCCAATAACTTCGCTCTAAATTCTTCATAACTTCCATCAAATAAGAAACGTAAGGTTCTTCCTCTAGAAGTTGTATTGTCTATAACTTCTGCCACTAAACTATCATCCTCACCAAAAAACAGTTTATTTCCTATTCTAATTTTTCTTGCAGGATCTACTAAAACATCCCACAATCTATTTTCAGCATTTAGTTCTCTTAATAAGAAAACCTCAATTCTAGCACCTGTTTTTTCTTTGTTTCCAAACATCCTGGCTGGAAAAACCTTGGTATTATTCAACATCATTACATCACCTTCATCAAAGTAATCTATAACATCTTTAAATATTTTGTGTTCAATAGTTCCTTCTTTTCTATTCAAAACCATTAAACGAGACTCATCTCTATGTTCTGCAGGATATATTGCTAATAATTCTTCTGGTAATTCGAATTCGAAGTTAGATAATTTCATAAAAAAATTTAGTTATAAAGGTCGCAAAGATACGATATCGGAATAGGCGTTGTCAAGTGTTTGACGGTTTAATTTAAATCTCTTTGATATTTATTCCCAACTGGCACATATCGTCCCAAAATTTCTGATACGATTTTGTAACCACTTCTGCATCTAAAATTTCAATTGGAACCTTTAGTGCCAAGGGTGCAAACGCCATTGCCATTCTATGATCATTGTAGGTTTTTATAGCAATATTTTTATTTATTTCTGATGATGCTTCTAAATGCAAACTCTTATCTGTCACAGAAATAGTAGCGCCTAATTTTGTCAATTCTGCCTTTAAAGCTTCTAACCTGTCTGTTTCTTTAATTTTTAAAGTATGTAAACCCGATAGATTACAAAAAATTCCTTCAGAAAAACAAGTTACAGCAATTGTTTGCGCAATGTCTGGTGCATTTTTTAAATCAATTTCTAAAGTTTCTTTCTTTGTGGATGCTCCTTTTTTTAAGGTGATACAATTCTCGCCAAAGGTAGTGATAACTCCAAAATGCTGGTAGATTTCTACCAAACAAGAATCGCCTTGTAAACTTTCTTTTTTGTAGGCAGACAATTTAATTTCTGAACCAATTTCTGAAGATGCAATAATCGAATAAAAATAACTCGCAGAAGACCAATCTGATTCTACAACAACGGTTTGTTTTTTTATTTTTTTCTTCGGAAGAACCTTAATTTTATTTTCTTCAAAACTAGCTTCAATGCCCAATTGATGCAACAAACTCAGAGTCATATTTATATAAGGAATGGAAGTTACTTTCCCCAGCAGTTCAACTTCCAAACCGTTTTCTAATTTTGAGGCAACTAACAACAAAGAAGAAATATATTGGCTACTTACATTCCCGTTGATTTGAACTTTATTTTTAGTGATCTTTCTTCCTTTGATTCTAATAGGAGGATACCCCGTTTTGGCCTCATAAGAAATATCTGAACCCAAATCTTTTAATGCATTTACCAAAATCTCAATCGGTCTGTTTTGCATTCTCTCAGAACCTGTCAAAATGACTTCTCTCCCTTCTTTTACAGCGAAATAAGAGGTTAAAAATCGCATGGCTGTTCCTGCATGCCCAATATCTACGATTTCCTTTCCCGAAGTTTCGGGAATAGAAAGTGCATGCTGCATGTGCACAGCATCATCTGAATCGGATAGATTTTCAATCGAAATTTCAGGAAACAAATTTTGTAAAATCAACAACCTGTTGGATTCACTTTTAGAACCAGAAATTGTTATTTCTTCATTTATTTTCTTGTGCTCTAAAACATTTAACAATATGTCCATTCTAAAAACTGATTTTAATTCTTATTTTTATAACTTAAACTACAACCAACCATGATGAAAAAAATACTTTTTCTGGCAATTTGCATGCTTTTTTCTGTAAATGCCAAAGTTACTGCACAAAAAAAAACTACCAAAGTTTCTAAAGAATATTTTAGCGCAGTAGAATGGCGAAATATTGGTCCTTTTAGAGGTGGAAGAAGTGCTGCTGTTACTGGGGTTTCTGGCAAAGCCAATCTTTTTTATATGGGATCTACTGGTGGTGGTGTCTGGAAAACTACAGATGCTGGCAATACTTGGCAGAATATTTCTGACGGATTTTTTGGAGGTTCTGTAGGTGCTGTTGCCGTTTCTGAATCTGATCATAATGTAATATATGTTGGAATGGGCGAAAAGACCGTTCGTGGAAATGTTTCTTCTGGAGACGGAATTTGGAAATCTGAAAACGCAGGAAAAACTTGGAAACATGTAGGACTAAAAAATTCACGTCACATTCCTAGAATGAGAATTCATTCTAAAAACTCGGATATTGTTTTTGCAGGAGTTATGGGAGACCTATACAAACCAACGCAAGAAAGAGGCGTTTACAAATCTATTGATGGTGGCGAGAACTGGAAAAAAGTACTATTTGCTAATGAAAATGCTGGAGTTATCGACTTGATCATCGATCCAAATAATCCACGAAATTTATACGCAACTACTTGGAATATTAGAAGAACACCTTATAGCTTGTCTTCTGGTGGTGATGGTTCTGCTTTATGGAAAAGTACAGATGAAGGTGAAACTTGGACAAATATTTCAACCAATAAAGGTTTACCAGATGGCGTTTGGGGAATTAGCGGTGTTACGGTATCTCCAGTAAATTCTGATATTGTTTGGACATTGATTGAAAATAAAAAAGGAGGAATTTACAAATCTACAGATGCTGGTAAAACGTTTAAATTGATAAATTCTGAACGTAAATTGCGTCAAAGAGCTTGGTATTACACACGTTTGTATGCAGATACCCAAGATGAAGATATTTTATATGTGTTGAATGTTCGTTATCACAAATCTACAGATGGCGGTAAAACATATACAACGTACAATGCGCCACATGGAGATCATCATGATTTATGGATTGCGCCAGAAGACAACCAAAGAATGATTATTGGTGATGATGGTGGTGCGCAAATTTCTTTTGATGCAGGTGAAAATTGGAGTACCTATATGAACCAACCTACCTCTCAATTTTACAGAGTTACTACAGACAATCATTTTCCGTATCGAATTTTAGCAGCACAACAAGACAATTCTACGGTTAGAATTTCTCATAGAACTGCGGGAAGATTCATTACAGATTCTGATTGGGAATCTACTGCTGGTGGAGAAAGTGCCCATATTGCGGTAGATCCTTTAAATGATGAAATTGTATACGGTGGAAGTTATGGCGGCTTGTTAACAAGAAAAAATCACAAAACCGGGGAAACAAGAGCGGTAAATGTTTGGCCAGATGACCCAATGGGTCATGGTGCTGAAGATTTTAAATATCGTTTTCAATGGAATTTTCCAATCTTCTTTTCCCCAAATAATAAAAAACGATTGTATGCCGCTTCGAATCATTTACATGTTACCGAAAATGAAGGGCAGTCTTGGAAGTTAATAAGTCCAGACTTAACAAGAAATGATCCAAAAACATTAAAATCTTCTGGCGGGCCAATTACCCAAGACAATACAGGTGTAGAATATTACGGAACTATTTTCGCAGCCACAGAATCTGCTATGGAGCCAGGTTTAATTTGGACAGGTTCTGATGATGGTTTGGTACATGTTTCTAAAAATAATGGCGAAACTTGGAGCAATGTAACTCCAAAGAAAATGCCAGAATGGATGATGATTAATTGTATTGAAGTAGATCCATTCACAAAAGGTGGTGCTTATATTGTAGGTACAAAATACAAATCTGGAGATTACAAACCATACATCTATAAAACAGAAAACTACGGAAAATCTTGGCAACAAATTACCAACGGAATTGGAGATGAAGATTTTACAAGAGCTTTAAGAGCAGATCCCAAAAGAAAAGGCTTGTTGTATGCAGGAACAGAAAGAGGTATGTATATTTCTTTTGACGATGGTAAAAACTGGGAGTCTTTTCAGCAAAATTTACCAATTGTACCCATTACAGATTTGGCCATTAAAAACGATAATTTAATTGCAGCTACACAAGGTCGTTCGCTTTGGATTATAGATGACTTAACACCTTTGTATCAATTAAATGCAGCTACTTTAGAAGAAGATGTAGTTTTATACAAGCCAAAAGACGCGTATAACATGAGTGGCGGAAATGGTAGGACTTCGAGAACGCAAGGCACCAATCATGCTGGTGGCGTTGCGGTAAATTACTTTATCAAAGAGAAAAGCGAAAAAGATACTGTTTCAATCTCATTTTTTGATGCTAATAATCAATTGATCAAAAAATATAGCACAAGCCCTGATAAAGAGAAAAAAGAGGAAGAACTAAAACTCGAAGATGGTAATAATATTTTTTATTGGAACATGATGTATCCTGGCGCAGAAAAAGTAAAAGGAATGATTTTATGGTGGGCTTCCTTAAGCGGCCCTATGGCTTTACCTGGAAATTATAAAGTTGAGTTCGCAATGAACGACACAAAAATGTCTCAGAATTTCAATATTTTGAGAAACCCAACTTCGGAAGCTACAGAAAGTGACCTAAAAGCACAGTTCGATTTTATCAATGGGATTAATCATAAGATGACAGAAATTCATAAAGGCTTAAAAAATGTTCAAAAAGTTAGAAGTCAGGTTGGATTGTTAAAAAAATCGATCAAAGACAAAGAAAAGTATAAAGAGCTCATAGCATACGCAGATAACTTGTTAAAAGACATGACGAAGATTGAACAAACCTTGTATCAAACAAAGTCTAAAAGTGGTCAAGATCCTTTAAATTTTCCGATTCGATTAAATAATAAATTGGCACATTTAAACTCGTTGACAAGAATTGGCAATTATGCTCCTACCCAACAAGCCATCGATTTTAAAAATGAAATTACTAAAGAAATAGATGTTGAATTGGCAAAATTAAATGCGCTATTTACAAATGGGGTAACAGAATTGAATAAAAAAGTAAAAGAAAGTGATATCGATTTGATTCAGTTGGATTGATATTGCTAATTATCAATATTGCCTGCAAAATTCTGATCGGGCTTATCATTTAATAAAAACTCAGGATGTCACACTGAGCTTGTCGAAGTGCAGCAAAAAATATTCGACAAGCTCCTGACTGACATTTATGAAATGAATTATTATTAACTCGTTGTGCATTTTGAGTTAAATGTATTCCAAAATGTCAGTTCGAGACCCGAGAAAAAATTTTATCAAGCGGTTGGAATGACGTTAAATAAATGATTGTAAGCATGTCTGTTCGAGCGCAGTCGAGAACTGTTAATTTACTTAAAATCATGTAATTAAACAAACACGTCAATGGTAGTGATTTTTGATAAAAAAAATCTAAAGGAAACTTCGGGAGAGAACTAGTTTAGAAATGAAAATTCTTATTCTCGATACAAATTTCACTTATTTCAATCGTGAAATTCACTCGAATTGACAGAATTTATCAAAATGCACAACAGGTTATTATTAGTAATAAAGTAGCAACATTCAAACTTAAATCGATAAAACCTCAGCATGTCAATTCATTTTTTTATGAGTCACATACAATCCATAAAAAACACTGATAAATGTTTTTAGCCCCCAAAAATTTTTCCATTTTTCATCAGCAAAATTTATCTCATTCACTTTTGTAAAATCACCTGCAAAAATGGCTCTCCAGCTATTTAAAAATAGTGATATTAAGGTGACGATCATAAAAAAAGGAATCGCAACTTTTGCAAAGTTTATCCAGAAAATTTTAGTTTGCATTCTTGCAAAAACAATTTTAGCTCCTGCTGTAAAGTTATCAATAAAACTCATTTATTTTAATTTTTGATTCTTTTGATGGCGATCATGATCGCGTTTTGTTTTGATCTCTAATTTCTTTTCAAAAGCATCTTGTAAATTGATTCCTGTTTGATTTGCCAAACATAAAACTACAAATAGTACATCTGCTAATTCTTCGCCTAAATCTTTGTTTTTATCCGATTCCTTTTCACTTTGCTCACCATAACGTCTTGCAATAATTCTAGCTACTTCACCCACTTCTTCTGTCAATTGCGCCATGTTGGTCAACTCATTAAAATATCTGACTCCGTGCTTTTGAATCCAATCGTCTACTTGTTTTTGTGCGTTTTCTATGTTCATTTTGCTTTAGTTTCAGAATTACAAAGTTACAAAGTCTAAAAGATAATTGTTATGTAATAATTTAATTTGTTTCTATACCTAAAAGCATATAACTTCGTAATTCAGAAACTTCGGAACTGACATACATCATTAAAACGATATTATATTAGTTTTTATGTTGGCAACTGTAAGAAAATGAAAACCTGTGAATGCGTCATATGCAGTAATAATCTTCCATTCGAAATACCGAATGAAATTATCGAATCTTTAATTAAAGGAGATTTGGTTCTTTTTGCAGGTGCTGGAATTAGTACAGAAACAAAATCTATATTTAAAACTACTTTCTACGAAGATATTCTGCAAGAACTTGAATTGGAAAACGAAGGTGATATTTCTTTTCCAGAATTGATGTCTAAATATTGCTCTACTTATAAAAATGGAAGACAAAAATTATTGGAGAAAGTAAAATACAGGTTTGATTATTGTCATCAGTTTAAAGATTTATATAATTCTGCTTCTGCATTTCACAAAGAAATTGCACCCATTTGGATGCTTAAAAATATAATCACAACTAATTGGGATGATTATTTTGAAAGAGAATGTGATGCAATTCCAATTGTTACACCTAAAGATTTTGCATTCTACAATATAGATCAAAGAAAAGTTTTTAAAATTCACGGTTCTATTAGCAACTATGGAAGTTTAGTAGCTACAGAAGAAGACTATCACGAATGTTATGAAGAGTTAAATTCGGGATTGATTGGCGCTAACTTAAAAACATTAATGACAACCAAAACAATTCTTTTTGTTGGATATTCTTTCAGAGATTTTGACTTTTTAAAAGTTTTGGAATTTTTAAAAAAAGAAATGGGAAACGTTTTTCCTCATATATATGTAGTAACTCTTGATGAAAATATCTCTGATCGAATTTCAGACCTTGATTTAACAGTTATTAATACTAATGGAACATTCTTCTTCAAATCTATAAAAGAACATCTGGAGAACAAAGGATATATTATTCCATATAAGAATGTTTCAAAAATTTACGAAATAGAATATTTAAAAATGATTTCTCATAGTGAATTATCTGATTTCTATTTCGATAAACGAAGAACAAGCTCAATAATATATTGTTTAATGTATCAAGATGGAATTCAACACGCAGTTGATTATCTAAAATATAAATGTAAATCAGGAGAAACATATTGCCCAGAAGATTTATATTATCAAATAGAGTTATACATAAAGGACATTAGAAAAAAACTTTCTAAAGCAAAAAATTATATGGATTTAGCTTATGTGGATGGATATATAGAAGGATTAACAATACCATTTTTTGATAGAGAAATTAAAGGTTTCCCTTTGTTTTACATTTTTGGAATTGGACCAACTAATGATAAAGAATTGGTATTTGAAACATTTACAGAAAATATCATAAGGCATAAAACAGCTGAAAAATATGGCAAAAAGTATTTTAAACAATTTTTGAATCCTGAAAATAAAATTATTCCTGACCATAGACCCTTTTTCTAAATTACAGTTGCCAAGCCGTGTATAATTAATTGCTTGATTTTAGCCAATTTTCGAAAGTCCTCTCGGGCTTTTTATCTGTGATTTTATTTACTAACTTTAGTGATTAAAACACGTAACTCTCAATATATACATAAACGTTAGCGAATTTCAAAGATCACTTCCATTTAATTCCACAGCCTACACTTGGTTTTTGGTTTTCGATAACTGGCTTGTTTTCTAACAAATTATCTAATACTTTTCTAATATCTTTTCCTGATAAGGGTTTCCCATTTCTAGGTCTAGCATCATCTAATTGCCCATGATAAATAGATTTTAAATCTTCATCAAATACATAAAAATCTGGTGTACAAGCAGCATCATACGTTTTTGCTACTTCTTGTGTTTCATCAAATAAATACGGAAAAGGATAGTTTAACTTTTCTGCAACTTGCTTCATGTATTTTGGTGCGTCTTGCGGATAGTTTTTAATCTCATTAGAACTAATCGCAATAAATTCAATGCCTTTTTCTTGGTATTCATTTGCCATTTTAATCAACTCAGGGTTTACATGAATTACAAACGGACAATGATTGCAGATAAACATGATGACCGTTCCTTTTTCGCCTTTTGCATCCGCTAAAGAAATCATTGTATTGTCTACTGAATTTACAAGTGTAAAATTGGGTGCTTTTGTTCCTATTTTAAATTCGTTTGATTCTGTTAATGCCATAATTAGTTGTTGGTTGTTAGTTATTGGTTATTCCGCTAAAGCTTCTGCACAAATATAACCGCCTGTCCATGCGTTCTGAAAATTAAATCCGCCAGTTACTGCATCAATATTTAAAACTTCACCTACAAAAAAGAGGTTTTTATGTTTTTTACTTTCAAAACGTTTAAAATTAATCTCTTTTAAATCTACACCACCAGCGGTTACAAATTCGTCTTTAAAAGTAGTTCTACCATTTGCATTATACATTCCTTTTGTTAACTGATTTGCTAAATTTTCTAATTGACGATTGTTTACATCTGCCCAATTTTGGATTTTAGAAATATCTGAAAACACCACAAAACGCTCCCACAATCTTTTTGAAATTTCTGAAAAAGGAGATTTTAAAATGACCGTTTTACGAGGTTCCTTCTTTTTTAAATTCAATAAAACATTCAATATTTTATCTGTGGGTCTAGACAACCAGTTTACCTCGACATTGTATTGATAATTTTTGTCGGCTAAAATTCGTGCTCCAAAAGCAGATAATTTTAAAACTGCAGGTCCGCTCATTCCCCAGTGGGTAATTAATAAAGGTCCTGAAGCTTCTAATTTTGTTCCTGAAATTGTTACTGTTGCGTTGGGAACAGAAATCCCTAACAAATCAACAATTCTTTTATCATTGATATTAAAGGTAAATAAAGACGGAACTGGTGCTATAATAGCATGGTCTAATGTTGCACAGAGTTCCCAAACTTTCTTAGAACTTCCTGCGGCAATGACTACTTTATCTGCTTTAAAAGTTTGTTCTTTTGTGTTGACAATCCATGTATTTTCTTTTTGCATCACCGAGTTTACTCCATGATTTGTTAAGACTTTGATTCCTAAATGATCAATTGCTTTTTGAAAACAATCTATAATTGCCTGACTTGTATTTGCTTCAGGAAAAACACGATTATCGCTTTCTATTTTTAGTGGCACTCCTCGATCATCAAACCATTCAAAAGTATCACCCGTCATAAATTTATGAAAAGGACCTAACAATTCTTTTTCTCCTCTTGGATAAAATTTCACCAATTCCTTAGGTTCAAAACAGGCGTGTGTTACATTGCATCTTCCACCTCCAGAAATTTTTACCTTCTGTAAAACATCTTTCCCTTTTTCAAGAATGGTAATGTCTAAATCTGGATTGCTTTCTTTCGCGTTTATCGCTGTAAAATATCCAGCTGCTCCTCCTCCAATAATAATTATTTTTTCCATTACTTGTTTTAGACCTCTCGACTGCGCTCGAGGAGACATTTAATAAATTGAATTGTCAGGTCGAGCGCAGTCGAGACCTAAAATATCTTATAAAATCATTTCTGAATACGAAAGAATTGTTTCAAATCCTTTTTCTTTAAAATAGGTTGGTGTTTTTTCATTTCCTGTAACCAATACAAAATCGCCACCCCAAGCTCCTAAACTCTTTATTTCTCCGAAATAATCTGGAAATAACTTTTCTTTTACTGGTGTTAGTTTAATAATTGAACTGATAATTTTTTCATGTTCAATAATTAATTTATCTAATTCTAAGATTGATTTTGCTTTCAAAAATTCTTCAGAAATAATAGATATTCTTTCTATTTCATCACTAAAATCTTCACCACTCTCTCTAAATTTTGCAATGCCTTCTTTAGAATCTTGCTTCTGATTTAAATGTACAAAAAATAAATGTTCTTTAAAACTAGGGTTGAATTCAACTTTTTGCACTTTGGGTGTCATCTCAATCGCAAACGAGAGGTTACCTTCAATTTGATAAAATATTGGCGAATCATGTTGCGCACAGGCAATATCGTAACCACTTCCTCTAAAAGAATTCCATAGTAATTGAAACGCATCTACTTTTGCCCAATTGGCAATTGAATTTATTAAGGTTGATGAACTTCCTAAGCCCCAATTTCTTGGAAAGTTTAAGTTTGTTTTTACAACAAATCCGTTTTCTGTTTCTAAAAAACCAGTTCCGAGAATTCGGGACATTCGTTTTGCTTCTTTTAAAATACCCAATAAGGTTTCTGCTATCAAATCTGCATTTCCTTCTGTATCAGAATTAAAAGTTGCTGATATTAATCGTAGTTTTTTTAAGTCGAAAACTGCTTCAAACCAACATACTCCCGTATGTGTAAAACTTCCCCAAATAATTTGTGATTCCTTTATTTTTTCAACAGTTAAATTTTGCCCGAATTTTGTGGGTAGTGCTAAAGATTTTGCGCCATCTAACACAAGGTATTCTCCTGTTAATAATAATTTTCCGTTGGAATAAAAATTCATAATTATATTTTGTTTCAATATCCAATGGGTTGAAACCCATTGCTATTGATTATCATCAAATTCCTCAAAACCATATTTCAAAATAAATTCTTCATATTCTTCTTGAAAAGATTTTTTACTATGATGAATTTCTTGATTTTTAATATAATTTCTAACTTTATCAATTACAGATCCAGAAACTGAAACTGCAAAATATTCACTTTGCCATTGAAACTTTTCTTTCGTTAGTTTTTCTTTGTTAATCCAAAAAGATGATTCTCCCTTTATCAACTGCATCACTTTTTCTATAGTTTGGTTGCTACCTAAAGAAACTAAACAATGGCAATGATCTGTATATCCGTTTATAAAATCTATAAAGATTCCTTTTTCTTTTGCATTTTCTTTAATATGCTTCCAAACCTTTTGTCTAATTTCTTTTGTTTTCAGGAAAGGAATTCTATTTTTAGTACTCCAAACAAAATGTATGTAGACTTTGATAAAAGCATAATTTGTTTTTTGTTTTTAACGGGTTGAAAATTCTTACTATTTACATTCTTTTCAATGGGTTGAAACCCATTGCTATTGAAATTATATTAAACCAAACTGTTTAAAATGATGTGTAAAATGCTTTGCATGAAATTTCTTCCAATATTCATAATCTAATTCTCCAAAAAATGGATGGTTTTCTGTTTTTACATTTTCAAAATGCTTTTGAAAATCATTCGTTTGTAAAATCAAATTATTTATAGATTCTTGCATCGTTGAAAATTTTGCTGGATACGGCTCTTCAGATAACATGGGCGCTTTAAAACCAATCTGCAATTCACCTTCTGTATTTAAAAAGGCTTTTCTTCTTGCAGATTTATCATCTTCTACAAAGAAATCTGCATCTACTTTTCCGTTAGAAACTTTTAATAGAAAACTTACATGTTCTACCATTTGTTGTCCGTTCATTTTTCCAAAAAGTGGTTTTGCATCTGCTTTCAAACTAGAAAGTAAACTTCTTACGTTGTCTTCGTTTGTAAAATCAACCCAATGTATTTTTTCTTTTCTTAACTCTTCAACCTTTGAAACAACTGCTGAATGAGAAACTGTTTTACCATCAAAATGAGTTTCTATCTTTTTCTTTTCAACATTATTTGCACCTAATTGATTTAAAATATTCTGCAAGTGCATTTTCATATGTCCGTGTTGAATTCCCTTGGTTGTTAAGGCTCTTAAGGCTGCAAAATTTTGAGCCAAACCTGCCGTGGCAATTATTTGCATTAATTCTTTAGCAGATGGTTTTTGCAAAAGCTCTAGAGATAATTTTGCCAACGGATGCAGCGCCGTTAAACCACCTACGGTTCCTAAGGCCAGAGGAAGGTCAATCCAAAATTTAAAAATTCCGTTTTTAATTTCACAATGAGATAAACTGGTGTAATTACCAGAACGAGATGCATAGGCATGAACGCCTGCTTCCACAGCTCTAAAATCGTTTCCTGTAGCTAAAACTACAGCGTCAACCCCATTCATAATACCTTTATTATGTGTGACTGCTCTGTACGGTTCTATCTCAGCAATTTTTACTGCTTGATAAAATTTTTCTGCAAATTTCTGCGGATTTTCGCCACCCAATTCCTCGATTTTACAACTCACTTCTGCTCTCACCAAACATTCTGGAACATAATTAGAGAGAATACTCATGACGATTTCAATTTCATCATTTCTAAATTGATTTGCAATTGCTTCTAAACAAGAGTTGATAAAATTTGCACCCATAGAATCTTTGGTTTCAAAGGTGGCGTACAATTGATAATAATTAGAGAATTTATCTGTCTTATCAACCAGTTTAATATCTAAAATTCCACCACCACGTTTTTCCATATTTTTAGTGATAGAAGCTGTGGCTGCAAATAATTCTGTTTTATTTTTATTGAAATAGGTTTCTAAATCTTCTTTTTTTCCTGAGAACATAAAGTGAACTTGCCCTATTTTGGTAGTTCCTAAAACGGATGTTTTAAAACCACCTCTGGTACTCCAAAATTTTGCGACTAGAGAAGCTGCTGCAACAACAGAACTTTCTTCAATAACCATAGGAATTGCATACTCTTTGCCATTAATTACGAAATTTGGCGCAACGCCAATTGGCAAATAAAAGTTAGAAATGGTGTTTTCTATAAAATCGTCATGCAATTGTTGTAATTTTTTATCCTCATTCCAATATTGCTTTATAATTGCAACTGCTTCTAAATTATTATTAAAATAATGTTTTACCAGCCAATGTATTTTTTTCTCTTTGGTAAATTTAGAAAAACCAGATATTCTTTTGCTCATTTAATGTTTTGTAATCTATCGAAGACAAATATAAATGAATCTATTTTAAGGTCTAAACTTATTCTTACAACTCTTTTTAATTACACTTTTTTTTAGTTAATAAATATTTTTTAATCGATAATGAACGATTCAATATTATAAATCGTAAATTTTTAAGAAAATTAACATAAACTCAATAAAGTATAAGATATAACAATTAATTGATAAATAAAATTGATTAACAAAAATGCAAACTTAAAAGTATTACTATTAAATTTGAAAGTGATATTAACATAAAATATGATCGTCATGAAAAATTTTGGTACATTAATTTTAGCAGTAGTTTTATTTTATAGCTGCGCCGTCGTAAGACCAGGAGAAGTAGGAATCAAACAGACTTTAGGGAAGCTTTCTAGCAACGTCAAAACACAAGGTACTGTTTTATACAATCCAATAACAAGTAAAGTCTTAATTGAATCTACAAAAACTAAAAATATTAAGTTAATCTTAAGCTTACCCAGTAAAGAAGGTTTGAGTGTAAATTCTGAAATATCAATTCTATACAGATTAGAAGCTAATAAAGTGGCGTCTGTTCTGGAAAACTTAGGACAGGATTATGAATCTGTAATTACAAGTGTTTTTAGATCTGCTGCTTCTGATGTGTGTGCCCAATTTTATGCAAAAGACATGCACTCTGGAATGCGAGCCAAAATAGAAAGTGAAATCTTAAAAAAGATGAAAGTTAATCTTGAAAAACAAGCAGATGGTATTGAATTAATTGCAGTTTTAATGAAAAGAATTCAGCTACCTAGAGGCTTGGCAAGTTCTATAGAAAGAAAACTACAAGCAGAACAAGATGCAATGAGGATGAAATTTGTTATAGATCAGGAAAAATTAGAAGCAGAAAGAAAAATTATCAATGCAAAAGGAGAAAGAGACGCACAATTGATAATAGCCGAAGGTTTAACTGCAGGAATTATAAGATTAAAAGCAATAGAAGCTTTTAGAGAACTAGCAGCATCTGCAAATGCCAAAACCATTATTACAGATGGAAAAACACCATTAATAGTAGGACAAGAGGAAAAATAACATATCAATAAGCAATAGAAATTTCTGATACAATATTTAAAATCTCGATAAATAGTTTATTTATCGAGATTTATTATTTTAATTAAATTACCAAAACTGTATTAAAATGCTATAAAAATTTAGAAAAAAATAAATTACCCTCTTTTTTAAAGTGTTTTTTTGCAGTTTTTTACGTAAACTTGACAAACTTTTATTAAAACGATGTCTCTAATGAAAAAATTGTTCATTTTAGCAACTATTCTTTTACTGGTTAGTTGCAAAGTAACCACCTCAACATCTTCAAATTACAAAACCCAAAAAAAACAAATTACGCTAGAAGAAATCTGGAATGGTACATTTTCTACCAATAGAATGAATGCTTTAAATTCTATGAATGGTGATTTTTATTCTTTGTTAAATTCAGAGAATGGAACTACAACTGTAGATAAATATAGTTACAAGACTTTAGAAAAAGTTGAAACTCTAGTAAGCAGTGCAGATTTAAAAAATTTAAAGACCTTTTCATCCTATAGTTTTAATGCAGAAGAATCTTCTTTAATTTTAGGAACTCATTTTAAGAAACTTTACAGACGTTCATTTACGGGAACTTTTTATTATTATAACATAAATTCTAAAGAACTCACCTTAATTGGTGAAGACATTCAACAACCTACTTTTTCTCCTGATAGTAAAAAAATTGCTTACACAAAGAACAACAATATTTACATTTTAAATATAACCAACGGAAATAAACGCACGATTACCACAGACGGAAAATTCAATCATATTATAAACGGAACTACAGACTGGGTTTATGAAGAAGAATTTGGTTTTGTAAGAGCTTTTGAATGGAGCAAAAATAGCGAATATTTGGCTTTTTTGCGTTTTGATGAAAGTGAAGTTCCTACTTTTTCTATGGATATGGTGGGAAAGGAAAATTACCCAAATCAACAAGTATTCAAATACCCAAAGGCGGGTGAAAAAAATGCAACTGTAACCTTACATGTACATACACTATCTTCAAAAAAAACCCAAAAAATAGATTTGGGAGATGATGAATACATTCCAAGAATCAAATGGTCTAATGATAAAAATATATTGATAGCCACCACGTTAAATCGTCATCAGAATAATTTAAAATTATATAAAATAAATGCTTTGAATAGTAGCGCTACTTTATTATTAAATGAAACGGACAAAGCTTACATAGACATTACAGACAATCTTACTTTTCTAGATGACAATAGCTTTATCTGGACGAGTGAAAAAAACGGATTCAATCATATATATCATTATGATTTCTCAGGAAAACTCATCCATCAAATTACAAAAGGAAATTGGGAAGTAACCAATTATTATGGTTACCATAAAGATAAAAAAACCATTTATTATCAATCTGTAGAAAACAGTTCTATCAACAGAGGTGTCTATTCAATTGGTTTAGATGGCAATAATAAAAAATTATTGAGTACTAAAGAAGGAACAAATTCGGCTTCCTTTAGTAAAAATCTAAACTACTTTATAAACACATTTTCTTCCTCAGAAATACCACCAATGTATGCTCTATATACCGCTGAAGGCGAAATGTTGAAAGTAATTAAAAACAATGCCGAATTAAAAGAGAAATTAGAAAATTACAAAATGAGTCCGAAAGAATTTTCTACAATTCAAATCAATGGAAATGAATTGAATATGTGGATGATAAAACCTGTAGATTTTGATGAGCGTAAGAAATACCCATTATTAATGTTTCAATATTCGGGTCCTGGATCTCAGCAAGTGGCTAATAAATGGAATAACAGCAATGATTATTGGCACAATATGCTAGCACAGCAAGGAATGATTATTGCCTGTGTAGATGGACGTGGAACTGGTTTTAAGGGAAGTGATTTTAAAAAATCGACTTATTTAAACTTGGTAAAATATGAAACGGAAGACCAAATTTCGGCAGCAAAAAAATTAGCCAATGTATCTTATATTGATGAAAATAATATTGGTATTTGGGGTTGGTCTTTTGGTGGACACATGAGTACAAATGCATTGTTAAAAGGAAATGATATTTTTACAACCGCAATTGCAGTTGCTCCTGTAACTTCTTGGCGCTTTTATGATACGGTCTATACAGAACGTTTCTTAAGAACTCCGCAAGAAAACCCTGCAGGATATGATGAAAATTCACCTGTAAATTATGCTGATAAATTAGAAGGTAACTATTTATTGGTTCACGGAACTGGTGATGACAATGTGCATGTTCAAAATAGTTATAGAATGATAAATGCACTCATTGAAGCCAACAAACAATTCGATATGTTTATTGTGCCAGACAGAACACATGGAATTTACAAAGGGAAAAACACACGCTTAAATCTATATACAAAAATGACCAATTTTGTAGAAGAGCATTTAATTGATAAATCAAATACAACACTAAAATAAAAGGATAATTATGTTAGACAAAGGAGTTATTACTACTACAGAAGACCCACAAATGTTTGGGCACCCAAAAGGGTTGTTCTACTTATTTTTCGCAGAATTATGGGAACGCTTTAGTTTCTATGGAATGAGAGCGTTGTTAACGCTTTACATGGTGCAAGAAATATTTAAAGCGATTGCAGAGCGCGATACTGCTACAGCAATTGTTTATGCCTCTTATGGTTCTTTAGTATATGCCTCTACCGTTATTGGTGGGCAAATTTCCGATAAAATTTTAGGAATGCGTAGCTCTATATTTTTGGGAGGAATTTTAATGGCCATTGGTCATTTTGTATTAGCCATAGAAAGTGATGTGGCATTTTTCTTAGCATTGTCTTTAATTGTAGTAGGTAATGGTTTTTTTAAACCTAATATATCAACATTTGTTGGCGCCTTGTATAAAGAAGGTGATGTAAGAAAAGACTCTGGTTTCACTATTTTTTATATGGGAATTAATATTGGTGGCTTTGTTGCACCACTTTTATGTGGATGGCTTGCTGCTACTTATGGCTGGCACTATGGGTTTGGATTGGCAGGAATTGGAATGCTAGCAGGTTTAATTTTCTTTTGGAGTGGAATTAAAAAGAATGTTTTTGGAGATAAAGGGATGCCACCAAGTCAAGAAATTTATGAAAAAAGAGTATTGGGTATTCCTCAAAAAACGTTGATACCAATTATTGCGGTATTATTTGTTCCTGTAATTGCCTATTTACTTTCTTCATGGCAACAAAATTATGTAAGTGGTATTTTTAAATTTATTGGTTTTGCTGTTCTAGTCTATTTAGGATACATTATGTATAGTTTAGACGTTGTTGCCCGTAAAAAATTATTTATGGCCGTTTTAATTACTTTCTTTATGACCTTATTCTGGGGTTTTCATGAATTATCTGGAAGTGTCATTACTTTGTTTGCTTCTAGAAATGTTGACTTAGATGGAATTATGACAGCAAGTCAAACAAATGCATTAAACTCTATGTTTATTATCATTTTAGCAATTCCTATTTCTTTGCTTTGGGGATACTTATCTAAAAATAAATTAAACCCAAGAACACCTTACAAATTTGGATTAGGACTTCTTTTAGCTGGTGCTAGTTTCTATATACTATCTATTAGTGGTGCAAGTGCAGATGAAAACGGAATGGTTCCTTTTGCTTATTTATTAGTGATGTATTTTATCATTTCTATCGGAGAATTATTTATGTCTCCAGTAGGTTTATCGAAAATTACAGATTTATCACCAAGAAACATTGTCGCTTTTATGATGGGAGTTTGGTTTTTATCATCTGCTTTTGCCTTTCAAATTGTAGGTTTTATATCTGAACAATTAGCTATAGAAAGTACAGATGCGAATGTTGGTGGTTTAGATACTTTAAGTGTATATACAGATGGATTTCACTTAATTGCTTTGTATTCTTTAGGTGCAGGAGCAATTGTTTTATTGTTTTCTCCTTTGATGAAAAAGTTAATGGGCAACGTACATTAAAATATAATATTTTTGCAAAAACCTCATAATTATTAATTTATGAGGTTTTTTTCTGCCCTAACAGCAAATCGTTAAAAATCTATTAAATTAAAATTATTTGTAAATTTGGTATTGAATTTGCTAATTCCTAGATATGAAAAAATTCCTAACACTTATAACAATCATCACTTTTGCAGTACAAACAAACGCTCAAGACAAAATTAATTGGTTGTCTTTTGAAGATGCGATTGCTTTGAATAAAGAATCGCCAAAACCTATTTTAATTGATGTCTATACAGACTGGTGTGGGTATTGCAAAAAAATGGATATGGAAACCTATTCTAATGCAACTATCATAAAAGCTATCAACGAAAATTTTTACGCAGTAAAGTTAGATGGTGAACAGAAGGAAGATATTGTCTACAAAGAATATACTTTTAAATTTCAAAAAAGTGGTAGAAATGGTTATCATCAATTACCCGCTTCTTTAATGGATGGCAAATTATCCTATCCTACTACCATATTTCTATCTGAAACAGAACAAAAACTACAGAGTATTCCCGGATATTTAGATAAAAAAATGTTTGAAAAAATAGTCGCTTATTTTTCTTCAGAAACCTATAAAACTAAAAACTGGAAAGACTTCGAAAAAGGTTTTAAGAGTAAATTATAAAATTATTTCTTAAGGGTGAATGCTCCACTTTGTCCAGTATAGTGAAATGGAATTTGCTGTTTTTTGGCGATAATTTTCCATGTAGCTACATCCCTTTTATAATTAGAACCATCTGCAATTATTGTTGATGGTTTTATTGTTTTTATCAATCTTTCTAAGTTTATTTTTGGTGAATATTGTAAAACGACAATTGGTTTCACTAAGTTTTCGACCTTATAAATACCCAAACTATCTACCAATAAAATATGTTGATTTTGAAAATTGATAAAATTTTGAAAATCAATTTTTCTTATTGTTTTAATATCTTCAGCAATTATATAGGGTTTTATAGCACTGATTTCTTTAGAAACAATCGTATCTAAATGATGCTGTAGTAGTAATTTATTTCCTACTCTTTTTCCGATGATAGAAAATCTGCTTTTATGAAAAACGATGAGTTCTTTTTTCTCTGCTAAGGTTTTATTTTCAACAAAAGAAATACTTTGAATCATGACTATTGCAACTAAAAAGTACAGCAATCTTTTTGGTTTTCTTTTTAACAAGAAGAAGATTCCAGAAAAAAAAAAGAAATACCAAGCCAACATCATTAAAAATGATAACGAAATTTCTTGCAATAAAAACTGTTCTTGTTGCGAAATCCAACTAACAAAAGCATTCATCCAAGAAATAACTTCTCCATAAATGCTTGCTAAAAATGCAGGTAATATATTTAGTAAAGAAAGCGCTATTACTAAAATTCCGCCCATTAAAATAAAACCTAAAAAAGGAATAATGACCAAATTAGAAACTACAAACAAACTAGGAAATTGCTGAAAATAATAAATACTCAAGGGTAAAATTCCCACTTGTGCAGCGATAGAAACTGTAAATAATTGCCATATTTTATCATCTAATTTAAATCTTGGTTTGTAAATAGCATATAATTTAGGTTGTATCCAAATTATACCGAAAACTGCCAAATAACTAAGCTGAAAACCAACATCAAACAAAAACATAGGTTTGATAATTAATAAGAATAACATAGATGAAATTAGAGAAAATTCAACCACACTTTTTCGTTGAAAAGATTGCCCAATTGCCAAGAATGTGAACATAGTAACTGCTCTTACTACAGAGGCAGAAAGCCCTGCAATAAAAGCGAACATCCATAATAATAGCACAATGCAAAATGCTTTTAGATACTTTCCATTCTTTAGTCTTTCTAAAGGCTTGAATAGAAAAGAGAGAATCAATAAAATAATCCCAACATGCAATCCTGAAACTGCCAAAATATGAATGGCGCCTGCTCTAGAATAATCTGTAATTAATTCTTTAGAAATGTCTTGCCTTTGACCTAATAACAGCGCACTTATTACTGCAAATTCATCATTTTTAAAGTGGTATTTCACTAATGATTGTTGCATCTTATCTCTAAATTTTTCAGAAATACCTACTAAAGAAACTGATGGGTTTAAAAGTTTTAGAAAATAAAGATTTTCTAAAAATA
The DNA here is from genome assembly GCF_947501385.1 of uncultured Polaribacter sp. Taxonomy (GTDB): domain Bacteria; phylum Bacteroidota; class Bacteroidia; order Flavobacteriales; family Flavobacteriaceae; genus Polaribacter. Next base: position 49,734 of record NZ_CANMVP010000012.1, on the reverse strand, counting down.
GTTGATGGTAAATTCCTTGTTTTGCTAAATAAAATTGATAGTCAAATTGATTCGGATTTAAAGGCGGAGTTACTTCTTTAAATTCAGGTTTTACTAAAATTTTATCATCAACTTTCAGTGGAGTTTCTATACTGTCTTTTTGAATATTGAGTAGTATTGCTCCTCTGGTTTTCATACCATCTACTTGGAATACTTCCGCTTGGTATTTTTGATAATAAAGACTCGGTTTTAAGGTTTTTGTAATTCTTAAAATAACATTTGAATCTTTCTTTAAAACCATCTTATAATAGCTTTCAAAATTTCTTGCATCGTTTATATATACTGAAGAAACACCAATGACAAAGAATAGTAGTAAACTTACAAAAGTAATTCCTTTTCTATTCCACAGAAGAAATAAAAGTAACACAAGAGAAAGAATAATTATGAATAAAGTAAGAAAACCAAAGCTCCAAATTTGCGTATAAAATTGAACTCCAATTCCTAAAATTAGAAACACTAACAAGTGTAAAGGCAAATATTTTAATAACTTTTTCAAAGCAACCTAAAGTACTAAAAAAAAATTATAATATTTTAGTTGCTTTTACAAAGGCATTTTTCCAGTATTTTTCTGATAATAAAGAAGTAATAACGCCTCGTGAAGTTGTAGAATGAATAAATCGAATTTGACCCTTTTTAACAGAAACAATCAAACCAACATGATTGATACCTCTTCCTCTTTTAGACGTTTTAAAAAATAATAGATCTCCCTTTTTGACTTTTTTAAGCGGAATTTCAGTTCCTCTTTTTGCCATGTTTCTAGACACTCTTGGCAACTGAACATTTTCTTCTAAAAAAGAAACATAGACAATGCCTGAACAATCCATTCCTTTTTTAGTAGTTCCACCAAATTTGTAACGAACTCCTTTGTATTTTAAGGCGTTGGCAACAACTCTATCTATTTTTGTTATCGATTTTTTGGAAGTTTTTCTAGTTGTTTTTGTTGATGAACAAGAAGTGAACCCCAAAGAAATTAGCAATAAAAATAGAAACCATTTATGCTTTTTAAATCTCTGATTTTAAATCAGCTACAATCTGTGTTGCGACGTTTTTAGAAGCTCCTTTTCCACCTAATTTTTTCTCTAAATCAAAATATGCTAAAAATAATTTTTCCCTATAAGTAGCATCTAAAATATTGGTGAGTTCTTTTTTTAGATTTTGTGTATTAAAATCATTCTGAATTAATTCTGTCACAACTTCTTTGTCCATAATTAAATTTACCAAAGAAATAAATTTTAAGGTGATGATTCTTTTTGCAATTTGGTAAGAAATAAAGCCGCCTTTATAACAAACCACTTGTGGTATTTTAAATAAAGCGGTTTCTAAAGTAGCAGTTCCTGAAGCAACCAAAGCTGCATAGGAAATACTTAATAAATCGTAGGTTTTATTATCGATGAAAGCCACTTCTCTATTATCAATAATTTGTTTGTAAAAAGAAAAATCTTGACTTGGCGCACCCGCAATTACAAATTGATACTCAGAAAAATCATCAACCAAACACAACATTACCGAGAGCATTTTTGTAATTTCTTGCTTTCTGCTTCCTGGTAAAAGCGCTATTATTTTTTTATCACCTAAATTGTGTGCTTTTCTAAAATTCATTTCAGAAACTTGCCTTCTATCTGCAATTGCATCAATTAAAGGATGCCCAACAAATTCGACATGATAATCGAATTTTTTATAAAATTCTTTTTCAAAAGGAAGAATTACAAAAAGCGTATCTACATCTCTTTTAATATCTTGAACTCTGCCTGCTCTGCTTGCCCAAACTTGCGGAGAAATGTAATAATTCGTTCTAAAACCTTGTTCTTTTGCCCACTTGGCAACACGTAAGTTAAAACCTGAGTTGTCTATAAAAATAATAGTATCTGGTTGAAATTCTGCAATATCTTTTTTACAAAATTTTATAAAACCTAAAACCTTAGAGAGATTTTTTAAAACCTCAAAAAAGCCCATAAAGGCTCTTTCTTTATAATGGCTTACCAAAGTTCCACCAACAGCTTGCATTAAATCTCCACCCCAAAATCTTATGTCTGCATTTTCATCTTGTTTGTACAATTCTTTCATTAAGTTAGAACCGTGCAAATCTCCTGAAGCTTCACCCGCAATTATATAATATTTCATAGTAATAAAATGTCTGGTCGAGCGCAGTCGAGACCTAATTATAACCTCTCGTAAACTGTACTTTTATCTTCAAATTAAATATATAGTATTCTCCAATACTGCTCGAGGAAACAAAATTTAAAAAAATTTTAGAATAAAAGTAGTTAATGCAATTAAAATAGTAGCCATTAAAACGCCTTTTGCTTTATGATCTTGTTTCTTTTTGATAAAGATAAAAAATACAAACAAATTAGGGATTGCAGCTAAAGAAAGTACTTTGCCATATAAATTTCCTTCTTTGATCATTTGTAAAGTATCCTCAAAACTAAATTTTGAAAAATATTCTAAATACAAGAAAATGCCTCCAAAAGTGGCAAACAGCGCAACTGAAATTCCAATAAGTATGTCTTTTTTTACAGTTCCCAAGAGTTTAATTTTTGAATCATATGATGTGCCGTCATATCAAATTGAACAGGAACTACAGAAACATAACCATTTTCTAACGCATACACATCTGTATCTTGCCCTTTATCTTTGCTTACAAATTCACCAGAAAGCCAATAATATTCTTTTCCAAACGGACTTTTACGCTTGTCGAAAATTTCTTTCCAATAACCATTTGCTTGTCTACAGACTTTAACTCCTTTTATGGCTTCTTTCTTTAAAGCGGGTATGTTTACATTCAACACAACTCCTTCCGGAATTCCATTTAACAATGCATTTAAAGTAATATTTTTTACAAATTCTTCTGAAGGTTTAAAATCTGCATGCCATTTAAAATCTAACAAAGAAAAACCAATTGCAGGAATTCCCTCAATACCAGCCTCTATTGCAGCACTCATGGTTCCAGAATAAATAACGTTTATTGATGAATTTGCCCCGTGGTTGATTCCAGAAACACATAAATCTGGTCTTCTATTTAGAATTTCACTAATTGCCATCTTTACACAATCTGCGGGTGTCCCTGAACATGTATATTCTAATTGCGGACCATCATCAATTGTTATTGGATTACATGTTAGCACATTGTCTACAGTAATTGCATGTCCCATACCACTTTGTGGGCTGTCTGGTGCAACAACTACAACATCTCCAATTTTATTCATTATTTTTATCAAAGCTCTAATTCCTGGAGCAGTAATTCCATCATCATTCGTGACTAAAATCAATGGTTTGTCTTGCATAAAATTGGTTTAAAATTTAAGATTTAATATTAGGGTTCTTGTTTTGATTCCGTTTCTAATTTTGAATATTGAATCTTTGATTACAAATATAATTCATTTAAAGGAGTTTCTTTTTAACAATTTATAAAGAATATTACAAGGCTTTATTGCGTAATATTGTTAAAATCAATTTTTTGATATTTCTTAAAAAAATTATAAAAATTGTAAGATCACTGTTTTTTAAATTATTTGGCATTATTTTAGTACCTGAGTAAATTAGAAAGTAATTATACTATAAAAATCACGACATAAGATTTATGAAGACGAAACAAAAAAACAGCATTCTTTTCTTAGCTTTTTTATTATTTTTTAATAGTTTTTATACACATGCAAATGATGCTATAAAAAATTCGGATCCTGAAAAAGATAAAATTTTAATTTATGTTTTAAAAAACATTCTAACCAGAGGTCATTTTGTTGTAAAAGATATGAATGACGATTTTTCTGAGCAAGTTTTTAAGAGCTTTATAGATGGTTTAGACCCAAGCAAGCGCTACTTCACACAAGAAGATATTAAAGAATTTTCTAAATATAAATACGAAATTGACAATCAATTATTAACAGATGATGTTTCTTTTTATAATTTGGTATATGGTAGTTTTACTGAAAAAATTAAAAATGCAAGGTCTTATTATGGTGAATTGCTAGCGCAACCTTTCAATTTTAAAAAACAAGAAACGATAGATTTAGACTTTGAAAAAGTTCCGTTTGCTAAAAATGAAAATGAACTTATCAATTATTGGCGCAAGCAATTAAAATTAAACACATTAAGTAGGGTTCAAGATAAATTAGACAAACAAGAAGACAAAGCTAAAAAAGATAAAAATTACCAAAAAAAATCTTTTAAAGTATTAGAGAAAGAAGCAAGAGCAGAAGTTTTAAAAAACATGGACGAACTCTATTTAAGAATAGAAGAATTAGAACATGAAGACTGGTTTTCTACCTTTTTAAATAGTGTAGTGGGTGCTTTTGACCCTCATACAACCTATATGGCTCCAAGGATTAAAGAACGTTTTGACCAAGACATGTCTGGTAAATTAGAGGGTATTGGCGCGCGTTTGTTAAAAAAAGGAATCTATACAGAAATCTTTGAACTAGTTTCTGGAGGCCCTGCTTGGAAACAAGGAGAATTAGAAGCTGGTGACATCATTTTAGAAGTTGCTCAAGGAGAATTAGAACCTCTAGATATTGTTGGTATGCGCTTAGACGATGCGATTAAATTTATCAAAGGAAAAAAAGGAACTGAAGTAAGACTTACTGTAAAGAAAAAATTAGACGGTTCTACAAAAATAATTTCAATTATTAGAGATGTTGTAGAATTAGAAGAAACATTTGTAAAATCTACCATTGTAGAAAAAGAGGGTAAAAAATATGGTTTGATCGATTTACCAAGATTTTATATTGATTTTGCAGATAGCAATTCAAGAGATTCTGCCAAAGACATGGAAAAAGAAATTGCACGCTTAAAAGAAGAAAATGTTTCTGGTCTATTAATAGATTTAAGAAATAATGGTGGTGGCTCTCTAAAAACTGCGATAGAAATAGCTGGATTATTTATTAAGACGGGACCTATTGTACAAGTAAAATATAGAGGACAAGATCCTGTTGTAAAAAATGATGTAGATCCAAAAATACAGTGGGACGGTTCTATTGTTGTTTTGGTGAATGAATTGTCTGCGTCTGCCTCAGAAATTTTTGCTGCCGCTATGCAAGATTATGGAAGAGCGGTTGTTATTGGTGGTAATCAGACCTACGGAAAAGGAACTGTACAAAGTGTAATTCCTATCAATAATTTTTATCCAAATTATGAAAAGGATTTAGGCGCGATTAAAATGACTATTCAAAAATTCTATCGAGTGAATGGAGGTTCTACACAAATTGAAGGGGTTTACTCTGATATTGCGATGCCAGATCGATACAGTTATATGAAATTTGGCGAAAGAGATGTTGCAGGTGCATTAATTTGGGATAAAGTTCCTCAGGCGAACTATACCAAAACAAATTCCTATAAAAACTTTTCTGATGTAGTGAACAATAGTAAAGAAAGAATAGCATCAGACAAAAAGTTTAAGTTGATAAACAACTATGCGAAATGGTTAAAGAAAAATCAAGAAGACACTTCGTATTCACTTAATTTTAGAAAATTTTCTGAAGAAAGTAAATTACTAGAAAAAGATTCTAAAAAATATACAAATGCTTTTAAATACCAATCGAATCTTACTTTTAAATCGCCACAATATGAATTGCCTTTAATGAAAAAAGACAGTGTTTTGGCAGACAAGAGAAATGCTTGGCATAAAAACTTATCAAAAGACATTTATGTAGCTGAAGCGCTAAATGTCTTAAAAGAGTTAAAGTTAAAAGACAATGTAGAAATTGTAAAAAACTAAACAGAAAACATTCATAAATGCCTGATAAAATTGAACATTTTGTCAGGTATTTTTATTTTTAAAAACCATGAGCTTTCAAGTAAACTTTGCCACAAAATGGTCAGATTTTGACCCCAATAGACACATGCGTCATACAGCTTATAATGATTATGCTGCTGAAGTTAGAGTCCGTTATTTTGCCGAACACAACTTTTCTATAGATGAATTTACCAAACACAATTTAGGTCCTATTTTATTTACCGAAGATACTTCATTTAGAAAAGAAATTCATTTAGGAGAAAACATCACTGTTAATTTAAAACTTCAAGGTTTGTCTAAAAACAACGAACGTTGGAGATTGGTACACGAGGTTTTTAATCAAGAAGGTACTCTTTCTGCTGTCATAAAAGTGTATGGCGCTTGGATCGATTTGACAAAAAGAAAATTGGCAATACCACCAATTGAAACAAAAGAAATGTTTGATTTTGCTGAAAAATCTAAGGACTATAAAATTATTGAACTAAAATAATTACATATAAACTTCTAACAATTTACTTCTTTCTGAAATTGAGTTCAATTCAATACTATTAACAGATGCCGGTAGTAGTATTGTTTCTCCTTTTTTCAAAGAATAACCTTTGTTATTGTACGTTAATTCTAAGCTTCCTTCCACACAAATATAAATTACAAAAGAATCTAATGTGGAATACTCTTTTGTGATTGTTCCTTCAACAATTAAGATATTTGAGGTAAAATAAGGTGAATGAACTAATTTATTAGAAGTATTTGGAGTCGTTTTATAAGATGTTTTATACTCTTTATGGCATTCAAAGTCAATCACATCAAGTGCTAAATCATTGTGTAAATCTCTTAGCTCACCTGTTTTAGCATCTACTCTGTCATAATCATAAATACGATATGTGATGTCTGAAGTTTGCTGAATTTCTGCTAGTAACACTCCAGACCCAATGGCGTGAACTCTACCTGTTGGAATATAAAAAGTATCTCCTTCAGAAACATTTTCATGATGTAAAACTTCTAAAACAGTCCCATCAGCTAAATGCTTTTTATAAGCTGTTTTATCTAATTCTTTGTCAAAACCAACAATTAATGCTGCATTTTTATCAGCCTCCATTACATACCACATTTCATTCTTGCCGAATGAATTATGACGTTCTTTTGCAATCTCATTGCCTGGATGTACTTGAATAGATAGTGGCGTTTTAGCATCTATGAATTTTATTAAGAGCGGAAATTCGTTACCAAATTGCTTGTATACTTTTTCTCCTAAAAAAGCCCCTTTAAATTCTTCAGTTAAATTCCTGAGTGTTTTACCACCTAAAGCTCCACTAGAGACAACTGTTTCGTCATTTTTAACATCAGAAATCTCCCAAGATTCTCCAATATTGGTTTCAGAATACGCTTTATTTAAAACTGTTTTCAATTTTTCTCCGCCCCAAAGTCTGTATTTGTAAAGAGGCTTAAATTTTAAAGGATGTAGTTGCATAGTTGTAAAGTTTTCTAAAAATAAAAAAAAAGCCGAAGTTTTCACTTCAGCTTTTTCATTGTACAGGCGGAGAGACTCGAACTCTCACACCTTGCGGCACTAGATCCTAAGTCTAGCGTGTCTACCAATTCCACCACGCCTGCTTTCAGCAGGTAAACCTGCAACTTTTCCGAAGATTTCGGGTTGCAAATATAAACAATACTTCCAAACTTCAAAGTAGTTCATTATTATTTTTCTATTTTTGAGAGAGAAATAAAAAACACTTCATGCATACGATTCAAACTTACATTCAAGAAAACAAAGAAAGGTTTTTAGATGAACTAATAAACCTCTTAAAAATACCATCAATAAGTGCCGATACCGCTTATAAAAAAGACGTTTTAAATACGGCTGATTTTGTTTTAGAAAGTCTAAAAAAAGCAGGTTGTGACCATGTTGAAATGTGTGAAACTCCAGGATATCCAATAATTTATGGAGAAAAAATAATTGATAAAAATCTTCCAACCGTTTTAGTATATGGTCATTATGATGTGCAACCTGCAGATCCTATTGAGCTGTGGACTTCTCCTCCCTTTGAACCTGTTATCAAAAAAACACCCATTCACCCTGAAGGTGCCATTTTTGCCAGAGGAGCTTGTGATGATAAAGGACAAATGTACATGCATATAAAGGCTTTAGAATACATGACTAGTTCAGGAAATTTACCTTGTAACGTAAAATTTATGATTGAGGGTGAAGAAGAAGTTGGTTCAGAAAGTTTGGCTTGGTTTGTTCCTAGAAACAAAGAAAAATTAGCCAATGACGTTATTTTAATTTCCGATACTGGAATGATTGCAAATGACATACCTTCCATTACAACGGGCTTGAGGGGTTTAAGTTATGTAGAAGTAGTAGTTACTGGACCAAATAGAGACTTACATTCTGGTTTGTATGGTGGTGCAGTTGCAAATCCTATCAATATTTTAACCAAAATGATTGCCTCGTTGCATGATGAAAATAATCACATTACCATTCCTGGTTTTTATGATAAAGTAGAAGATTTATCTAAAGAAGAAAGAGCAGAAATGGCAAAAGCACCCTTTTCTTTAGAAAACTACAAAAAAGCTTTAGATATCGACGAAGTTTATGGTGAAAATGGATATTCTACAAATGAAAGGAACGCCATTAGACCCACTTTAGACGTCAACGGAATTTGGGGAGGCTATACTGGTGAAGGTGCAAAAACGGTAATTGCGAGCAAAGCTTATGCAAAAATCTCTATGCGTTTAGTTCCGAATCAAGATTGGAAAGATATTACTCAATTGTTTAAAAATCACTTTGAAAGTATTGCTCCAAAATCTGTGAAAGTTGTTGTAAAACCACATCACGGAGGTCAAGGTTACGTTACTCCTATGGATACAATTTCGTATCAAGCTGCTAGTAAAGCCTATAAAACTACATTTGGAAAAACGCCAATTCCGCAAAGAAGCGGAGGAAGTATTCCTATTGTTGCATTGTTTGAACAAGAGTTAAAAAGCAAAACTATTTTAATGGGCTTTGGTTTAGATTCGGATGCAATTCATTCTCCAGACGAACATTTTGGTATATGGAATTATCTAAAAGGCATAGAAACCATTCCTTATTTTTATCAATATTTTACAGAGTTATCTCAACAACAATAAAACGAACACAAATGAAATTAAATTTTTTAAAAATTGTAGTTCTAACCTGTATTTCAATAAGTATTTTAAGTTGTAATACCGAAAAAAAACAGAAAGAATTTACCGTAGCAGAATATGAAGCAGCGGCAAAATATATGGACAGAAGTTTGTATGGCCTTGTATACAATCAAGTGAGTAGAAGTTCATTTGTTGGTAAAGACAAACTGCTCTATTCAACCACTAATAAAGACGGAAAAAGATTCGTTTTGGTAGATTCAAAATTAAAAACCAAAGAAAATGCTTTCGATCATCAAAAATTAGCAGCTATATTGTCTAAAAAAGCAGACAAAGAAATAAAAGCAACTGCACTGCCAATTTATGGAATTTCTTTTTCTGAAGATTTAAACCTGATGAGTTTCACAACTTCTGGAAAAAAATATACATACAATATAAATAATGACTCTTTAAATGAAAAAAAATCGACATCTAAAAAAGCATCGAGAAATGAGCATGTTTCTCCAAACGGAAAGTTAGCGGCTTATATTAACAATTATAATTTGTGGATTCGTAATTTAGAAACCGATAAAAAAACACAGGTTACTTTTGATGGTGTTGAAGATTATGGATATGCTACCAACAATGCTGGTTGGATTAAAAGTGATGGTGCTGTTTTAAAATGGTCACCAGATTCAGATAAAATTGCAACCTTTCAACAAGATGCAAGAGGCGTTGGTATGATGTATTTGACCTCTACGAATGTTGGGCACCCAAAGTTAGAAGCTTGGAAACACCCGCTTCCTGGAGATGAAAAGGTTTTTACCATAGAACGTGTAATTATTCATTTAGGAAACCAACCAAAAACGGTTCGTTTACAAATGGAAAAAGATTTTCAAAGAGGTTCTACCACAGATCATATTGCGGGTAGAAATAATGAATTGTTAGATGCACAATGGAATGCCGAAGGCACAAAATTTGCTTTTGTTTCTGGGTCTAGAGATCATAAAATAGCGCATTTACAAATTGCTGATGCAAATTCGGGTACAGTGGCATCTATTCATAAAGAAGTAGTTGACACTTATTATGAATCTGGTGTAAATACAGAAAACTGGAAGGTTTTATTCGATTCTAACGAGTTTGTTTGGTATTCAGAAAAAACAAATTGGGGGCATCTTTATTTATATGATTTGAATACAAAAGAATTGAAAAACCAAATTACTTCTGGAGTTTGGATTGTAAAACAAGTTAAAAATATTGACACAGAAAATAGACAAATTTGTTTTACAGCTGGTGGTAAAGAAGAAGGCAATCCGTATCACAACTATTACTACAAAGTAAATTTTGATGGTTCGAACCTCATCAATTTAACACCTTCAAAAGGAACTCATACGGTAACTTTTTCTGATGATTATTCGAAGTTCGTAGACACCTATTCTACAACTACAAATCCACCAATTTCTGTTTTAAGAAACGGGAATGGAGAAAAAATTATGGATTTAGAAACCGCAGACATTTCTGCATTAAAAGCTGCAAATTGGCAAGAGCCTATTGAGTTTTCTGTAAAAGCAAGAGATGAAAAAACAGACATTTACGGAATCATGTGTTTACCGAGTCACTATCAAGAAAACAAAAAATATCCTGTTTTAAATTATATTTATCCAGGTCCACAATCGGGAAGCGTTGGAAATTATGGTTTTAGACCCGTTTGGAGAGATTTTCAAGCAGTTGCAGAGTTAGGTTTTGTTGTGGTTGCAGTTGATGCGATGGGAACTCCAATGCGTTCGAAATCTTTTCATGATGCCTATTATGGAAATATGGGCGATAATGGTTTGCCAGATAATATAACTGCAATAAAACAATTAGCGCAACAATATAAAGGAATGGATATTGAAAGCGTTGGTATTTGGGGGCATTCTGGTGGTGGTTTTGCCTCTACAAGAGCTGTTTTTGCATATCCAGAATTTTATGACGTTGCAGTTTCAGGTGCAGGAAATCATGACAATAGAAATTACGAAGCAGACTGGGGAGAAAAATGGCAAGGTCTTTTGACTGAAGGAAATATAGAAGGAAAAATTGACGGGACTACAAATTACGACAATCAAGCAAATCAATTAATAGCCAAAGATTTAAAAGGAAAATTATTAATTACACATGGTTCTATGGACAATAATGTGCCACCATCAAACACCATGTTGGTAGTGGAAGCTTTGATTAAAGCAAACAAAGATTTCGACATGATTTTATACCCAAACCAAAGACATGGTTATGGAGACATGACCAAATACATGACCCGAAAACGTTGGGATTATTTTGTAACGCATTTATTAGATGCAAAACCTGCTAAAGGTTTTCAGTTAAAATAATAAACACGAAAGCCCCAAAATGGGGCTTTTTTTATTTGATAAAATATGCTTTTTGAATATAATCTACTTTCGGGTATTTTTCTTTCAAAAATGCATTTCCGAATTCATTTATTTTACCCTGCTGTCTTCCTAATCTATCGCCATAACCATCGTAAAAATTCAAAACAGTTTCTTGACCAGCAATCACCTTTGCCACTACAGGAAAACCTGAAACTCCAGAATAGGTTAATGTATTGAGTCTTTTATTCTCTTTTAAGTTGATAAAAATTTGATTCGACCTTGTTTTTACACCACCTCTTGCAAAAGCAATGGTCATCGAGTCATTTTTAACAAGTACAGGTTCATCTTCTATCCCTTTTTGCCAACTTTTATTGATCAAAGAATCATTGTGAATTCCAAATTGAGCCACAAAATTTGGCACAACTCTATAAATAGCTACATCTGTATAATAGCCATACTTAATTAATTGATACAGTCTGTCTACACCTTTAGGAGACCATTCTCTTTTGGCTTCAATATCGAAAGTTCCTTGTGTTGTTTCAAAACGAGCTTTAAAAGTTTCGGGTGCTTTTTTAGACAACCATTTTTCATTAAATTTCTTAGTTGCACAAGAGGTGAACAAAATAATACTAGCCAACACTACTAATTTTCCTTTCATTTTTTATGGATTTTTCTAACAATTTTCAACAAATATATGAAAAGTCATCGTCTAAATTTAACTCTACATTTGTAGAATTCATTTTTTTATTCTATGTTTGTAGAGTAAAAAATAAAACTTCTTATGCAATTATCTAAAACCGAAGAACAATTAATGCAATATTTATGGAAACGTAAAAAAGCATTTTTAAAAGATTTACTAGAAGATTTCCCAGAACCAAAACCTGCAACAACAACGGTTGCTACTTTGTTGAAACGAATTTCTGATAAGGGTTTTATAGATTATACATTGTTTGGGAAATCAAGAGAATATTTCCCGATAATTAAAAAGACAGATTATTTTTCGAAGCATGTAAACGGATTAATTAAAAATTTCTTTAATGATTCTGCCAGTCAGTTTGCTTCTTTTTTCACAAAAGAAACCAACCTTTCTACAGCTGAGTTAGAAGATTTGAAAAAAGTAATTGACAGTCAAATTAAAAAACAGCAAAAATGATCACATACGTTCTAAAATCGGCAAGTTGTTTGGCACTTCTGCTATTTTTCTATCACTTTGTATTAGAGAAAGAAAAAATGCACGCTTTCAATCGTTTCTATCTATTAATTGGAGTTTTATTATCATTCTTAGTGCCTTTTGCTACCATTACTGTCGCAGCGATTCCAGAAGTAATTACAGTAACTCAAACTTTTGAACAACCCGTTTTTACGGAAGGTACTACAGCCATCATTGTTGAAGAAACCAGAGATTATACCATCTATTTTATTAGCTTTTATTTATTAATTTCTTCGATATTATTCCTTCGATTTGGGCGAAACTTATTTAAAATCATTCGAAAAATAAGGTTGAATGAAAAGATAGCGCATCAAAACGCTACTTTAGTTTTGGTTGATGATAAAATTCTACCTCATACTTTTTGGAAAGCTATTTTCATCAATAAAACTGATTATAAAAAAGGTCTTATTGAGGAAGAATTATTTACACACGAGTTAACACATGTTACTCAAAAGCATACTATTGATGTACTTTTAATTGAACTGCTACAAATTATTTTTTGGATAAATCCGCTTTTTATCTTTTTGAAGAAAGCCGTTCAATTAAATCATGAATTTTTAGCGGATGAAAACGTAATCATACAACATAAAAACACTTTCCATTATCAGCATTTATTATTGAACAAAGCTGCTTGGAACAACGCATATTACTTGGCCAGTAATTTGAATTATTCACTTACTAAAAAAAGACTAAAAATGATGACAACACAAAGATCAAAAACCAACATCTGGTTAAAAAAGCTGGCGGTAATTCCGTTATTAACAGGCGTTGTCTTTCTCTTTGCAGAAAGAGTGGAAGCGCAGGAAAAGCAAGAGAAGATTGAGACTATTTATGAGCAGCCTAACAATCAAGAAAAACTGACTGATTCTGAGATGTACAAAGAGTATATCAATAAAACTGTCTTTATAACATTTACAGACAAGAAAGGTAAAAAGACTTCCAAGCGTTATGCGGAAATGAGTCGTGAAGAAAAGGAATTATTAAACCTCCCACCACCACCACCTTTGGAATTTAAAAAGAACGTTCCTTCAAAAAAACAGCTTGAAGATTTCAAAAATAGAGAAAAGCATGCTATTTGGATTGACGGAAAAGTGGTTAAAAACGAAGTTTTAGAAAAGTATAAGAATACTGATTTTGCTAGATATTTTAACAGCTTTGTCAATAATAATGCAAGAAGCAAACGTTTTCCACAAAAAAATCAAATTAATTTAGAAACATTTACATATTTTGAAAATCAAAACAAAAAAAGAGTCAATGATTATTTAGAATATCTAAAAAAAGAAAATATAATCGAAATTGTAGAAGACGCTCCAAAAAAGAAAGATTATATAGATTCGCCTATTCCAACTCAAAAATCTTCAAGGCAAAGCGTACCTATTAGAACAACATCAATAAAATCTAAGCGCAAAAAAGGAACAAAAACAATAGAAGATATTCGATTAAAATTAAAAGATGTAAATGCTTTAAAAATAAGCTATGTAGAAAATGATTCTGTTCCTTCCTTTATAAAAGAAGCAAGAAAAGAATCTAATGAAAAATACAATAAGCTAAATAAGTTATACGAATCTAATAGAGTTCAAAAGCCTCATTTCGTAAAGAGTTCTCAAGAGAGACAAAAGGAATTACAAGAAAGCTTCTCATTGTTAGGTTCATTATATTTTAAGTTATCTAAAGAAGATAAAAGAAAATCAAAAAGACCCATTCATCCTCATTACCCATATCTGAAGTTAACGAAAAACAACAAGATCTTTTATAAATTAAGAAGTGAGTTAACAGAGGAAGATCGATTATTAATTCCACCACCACCAAAGCCTCCAAAGAATCATTTAGATCAGGTGATTGAAATGGCCAAAAAAGGAGCCACTTTTTATCATGAAAAACAACCTATAAATTCTGATAAAGCAATTGATTTACTAAAAAAAAATAAAAAATTAAGCATTCATTCCAAAAGCACCAATAATGGTAACTATGAAGTTTGGATCTCCAAAACTCCTTTAGATGATTTAAATAGAACTGATCTTGAAGTTATTGATGTAAAGAAATTAGAGAAATATAAAAAAGATGATAACATTACATATTATTTGAATGGTAAAAAAATCTCAGAATCAGATCTTACGTATATTGCTACTTCCTCCATAAAAGGTATAACAATTGATAAAAAAATGAGAAAAATCTATATTGTTTCTAAAACTCCCAGATATAAGGGAGAAAGTGTAGAAAAATATCTTCAAAATTAATAATCAAACAATGAATCTTTTATAGTCTTCGACAGGCTCAGACTGACAACAGTTATTATTAATTGGTATTTTGAATTTGAATACTATTTCAGTGAAATCTAAAAAATAAAATGGCGGTATTAAATGCTGTAAGAAATGAAATTATTCATTGTATTTTGGCTGTTTATCAGGAAGCAAATCTTGTGTCAGAATTTTTTGGCTATCGGACTGACATCCCTAGAATCAATTAAATGTCCAAATGTCAATTCCGAAATTTCGGGAGAGCCTGTCGAAGTTTTAGTATTCTATGCAATTATATAAAATTAAAAAAAACCGCATCTAATTGGTCTAAGATGCGGTTGTACTATTTAGAATACTTTATTTCTAGCTAATCTACATTGTCATGTAAAAACGAGTTGTTAGATTTAAAATCTATAGAATTATCGTCTGTTTTTATAGCTGTTTTAGACTTACTTATGGGTGCATCTGCACTTAGATCTAAACCTTGTCTTTTGTAGGCTGGCTGACGCTCAATTTCATCTATGTTTTTATTTAATTGATCATTAAACTTATAGTTGAAACCTTTCATCTTTTGACGTCTTTCTTCTGCTCTTTGTTGTAGTTCAGAAATTGTTAAATCTAAAGGAGAAACTTCTTCACTTCTCGTTTCAATTTTATTAATTGTTGCTTGTGGTGCTGTCGTTTTTAATTCAAATTGAATTTCTTCTTCTTCAACAACTGCAGTTTTTTCAACAATATGAGAGCTTTTTCCAATAGTTGGTTTGGCATTAAAATCTTCTAATATATAACGTGTTTCTTCTACTTTCTTTTCAAAAACAATTTCTTCTTCTTCAAAAACTTCAAGATCATTTGTATTTACGACATCTTCATTCAATTTGAATTTAATTTCTTCAGCAGCTTTTACTTCCGTATAAGAATTTAAAGGCAAATCAAATAACAAATCTGCTTGTATTTGTTCTGGCTCTTCAACTTCAATTTCTGGAACAATTGGAGTTACATCTGTAATAATAAAATCGTTTTCAGAAATAACCTCTAAAGAAATTTCGTCATAAGAAACTGGCATATTTGCAAGCAACTCAGAAGTTGGAATCAAATCCATTTTTGGAGCTGATTTTACTTCTTCAACTTCAATTGTATCTTCTAAAGTATGTACTATTTTTTCTTCAACTAAATTAGAAATTGGCTGATCTACCACTGGCGATTTTGAAATGGTCTTTTCACTAAAATTATAGGTTGCCTTTTGCTCATCTTCTAACGTATGCACAATTTTTTTAACTTCAGTATTCGTAATTGTACTTTGTTGATCTGCAGCAAAACCTGTAGCTACAATCGTTACAGCAATGGCATCTCCTAACTCTTCATCTTCACCAATACCCATGATAATGTTGGCATCGTAACCTGCTTCATCTTGAATATAATCGTTAATTTCTCCAATTTCATCTAAGGTAACTTCATTGGTTCCAGATACAATTAACAAGAGTACATTTTTAGCTCCTGTAATTTTATTATCATTCAATAAAGGCGAATCTAAGGCTTTTACAATTGCGGTTTTTGCTCTTTCATTTCCTTCTTCTTTTGCAGAACCCATAATAGCAGTTCCACTATTAGAAAGTACTGTTTTTGCATCGTGCAAGTCAATATTTTGCTTGTAATGATGTGTAATGACTTCTGCAATTCCACGAGAAGCTGTAGATAGAACTTCATCTGCTTTAGAGAAACCAGCTTTAAAACCTAGGTTTCCATAAACTTCACGTAATTTATTATTGTTAATTACAATTAAAGAATCTACATTTTGGCGCAGTTGATCAATTCCTAATTGTGCTTGTTTTGAACGTCTTCTTCCTTCAAAAGCAAAGGGCATTGTTACGATACCTACCGTAAGAATGTCCATATCTTTTGCGATTTTTGCGATTATTGGTGCTGCTCCCGTTCCAGTTCCTCCACCCATACCAGCGGTTATAAATACCATTTTTGTTTGGGTATTTAACATTTGCTGAATCTCTTGCATGCTTTCTTTGGCTGCCTGTGCCCCAATTTCTGGATTTGCACCTGCACCCAAACCAGAGGTTAAGTTGGCTCCTAATTGAATTTTATTAGGAACAGGACTGTTTTCTAAGGCTTGTGCATCTGTATTGCAAATTACAAAGTCTACACCTCTAATTTGCTGCGTGTACATGTGGTTTACTGCATTGCTTCCACCGCCACCAACACCAATTACTTTTATAGTATTAGACTGTGTTTTTGGCATGTCAAATGAAATGTTATCAAATTCTGTGCTCATAATAACGTAGCTATTGTATTTTATTAATTATTTTTTCTTTTTACTCTTTCTGCTAAATTTTGTTTAAGGTTTCAAGTTTCAAGACTCTCTACTCAAACTTCCAACTTCCAACTTCAAGCTTCAAGCTTCCAACTTCAAGCTATCAACTTTTCTACTCTGCATTGTCCAAAAAGTCTTTAAGACCTTCTGTAAATTTTTCAAAAAACGATTTTTTCTTCTTTGGCTTGATCTTTTCTTCAACAATTGGCGTTGTTTCTTCGGCATCATTTTCAGAGCCATCTAAAATCTCCTCCACTGCTGCTTCTATTGCTTCTTCTTCTTCTTCTTTTGAATCTTTGTTTAAACCTTCCATTAACAAACCAACTGCGGTTGCATACGAAGGACTTGACAAACCATCATCAGAATCGCCTGCTAGATGTTCATTAGGAAAACCAATTCTAGCATCCATACCCGTAATATATTCTACTAACTGACGTAAATGTTTTAATTGAGACCCACCACCCGTTAGTACAATTCCTGCAATTAGTTTTCCTTTTGCAGTTTCATGTCCGTAATTTTTTATTTCTAAATACACATGCTCAATAATTTCTTGCACTCTTGCATGTATGATTTTAGACAAATTCTTTAACGTAATTTCTTTGGGTTCTCTTCCTCTTAAACCAGGAATAGAAACAATTTCTGTTTCCTTGTTTTCTCCAGGCCATGCAGAACCAAACTTAATTTTTAATAACTCTGCTTGTTTTTCAATAATTGAACACCCTTCTTTGATATCTTCTGTAATTACATTTCCACCAAAAGGTATAACTGCTGTATGGCGAATAATTCCGTCTTTAAAAATGGCCAAATCAGTGGTTCCACCCCCAATATCTATCAACGCAACTCCTGCTTCTTTTTCTTCTAAACTTAAAACTGCGGATGCAGATGCGAGAGGTTCTAAAGTGATATCACTTAAATCTAAACCAGCACTTTTTACACAACGTCCAATATTTCTTATGGATGAAACTTGCCCAACAACCACATGAAAGTTCGCTTCTAAACGACCGCCATACATTCCTATGGGTTCTTTAATATCTGCCTGAGAATCAACCTTAAATTCTTGTGGTAATACATGAATGATTTCCTCTCCAGGTAACATCACCAATTTATGAACCTGATTTACCAAGTTTTCTATGTCTGCATCATCAATTACTTCATCTGCATTGTTTCTTGTGATATAGTCTGAATGGTGCAAACTTCTAATGTGCTGACCAGCAATACCTACAACAACCTCTTTAATTTTAACACCAGAAACACTTTCTGCCTCATCTACTGCTTGTTGTATCGATTGAATAGTTTGTGTGATATTACTAACAACACCACGTTTCACGCCTAAACTTTTTGCCTTACCAATACCAACAACCTCAATTTTGCCATATTCATTTTTACGACCAATCATGGCAACAATTTTGGTTGTACCTATATCTAAACCAACAGCTATTTTATTGTTTTCCATTCTAGTTTATTTTGTGCACACAACTTGGTTGTGATATTTTACTGTAATCGTTTTATATTCTTGTATCATTTTATTTTTAAATGTGGTATTATAAAATGCTTTTAACTTCTTAAATTTTACTACTATATCACTTAATTTTCCAAAATCAATTTTATAATCTCCACTTCTTACGGAAAATTCGTACTCATTGGCATCAGATTTTTCAATTCCAACGATTTCTTTTTGCAAAAAATCATCTTCTAAAATGTAAGAGATTAAAGGCAAAATTACTGCAACATCGTCGTTATTTTCTATACCCGAAACCAACATAACTCTTGCCGAATAATTATCAGACAAAGGCACTTTTACACCTTGTTTGTCAACATAATAAGAATCTTTTTCAGAAACAATTCTTGCTATTGGTGTCCGTTGTTTTATGGTTGTTTTTAACACACCTCCTATGGTTAAAAAAACGGCTGCTTTTTCAACATAAGGGTTTTTAGATACGTTATTTTCTAATTTGTATAAATCTATCACAGATTTTGCTTGGTTTGCAACTGTTTTGTTATTTTGTATTAACAATTTATCAACCATAGCATGTGTTAAAAAATTATTGTTTCCCGCTTCAAATTTCACTTCAATATTGGCAACTTTCTTCGTATTATTTCTTACCGAAGTAAAACTATACAAAAAGCCCAAAAAGCCTATTAACAATAGAAATAATAGATATTTTAATACTTTTTTAAATGGCATTTTTATCCGTTTTTAAAAGTTCCTCTGTAACTTCATGAATCATAACCCCAATATCCCCAGCACCTAACATGACCACAATTTTTGCATTTGTATTTTTAATATCTTTTACTAAATTATTTTTTTGCGTCATTTTTTTATGCGGATTCTCTATTTTACTCAATAACCAATTAGCATCTACGCCGGCAATAGGTATTTCTCTTGCTGGATAGATCTCTAATAGTAAAATATGATCAAACTTTGTTAATGCCTTTGCAAAATCATCAATAAAATCTCTCGTTCTAGAAAATAAATGAGGCTGAAATACAACCAAAATCTCTTGATTCGGATACATTTCTCTTACTGAATTTTCTACAGCATTTATCTCTGTTGGATGATGTGCATAATCATCAATCAACATAAAATTTTCTGTTTTAATTTTATACGAAAATCTTCTTTTTACTCCTTTAAAGCTTTCTAAACTTTGTTTAATTTTTTCTAAAGGAATTCCATATACATCTGCCATTGCTAAAGCAGCTAAAGCATTCATGACATTGTGCTTTCCAGGTAAATGAAATGTAATATTTTTTATTTCTGATGAAGGTGTTTTTACATCAAAAACATAGGTGCCGTTTTCTATTTTTAAGTTAAATGCTTTGTAATCTGCAACTTCCTCAATAGCGTAGGTTAAACCTTTTAAAGGCACCCCTTTTGCTACGATTAACGTACTTGAAACTTTGTTTGAAAATTCAACAAATGATTCAGTTAATGCTTCTGGATTTTCGTAAATATCTAAATGATCTGCATCCATAGAAGTTATACAGGCAATATTCGGACTCAATTGCAAGAAAGATCTGTCAAATTCATCTGCTTCTACCACACTTATTTTATCTTCTCCTAAAATTAAGTTTGAATTGTAATTTTCTGCAATTCCCCCTAAAAAAGAAGTTGCGTTTGCTGACGTCATAATATGACCCAAAATAGCAGACGTAGTTGTTTTTCCGTGCGTTCCTGCAACTGCTAAACAAAAAGTAGTCTCGGTAATTTTGCCTAATATTTCTGCACGTTTTAAAATTGTAAAATTATTCTCTAAAAAATAATTGTATTCAGCATGATTTTTTGGGATTGCAGGTGTATAAACAACCAACGTTTTTTCTTTGTTTAAAAAAGAAATAGGTATGTTTTTAACAGCGTCTTCAAAATGAATTTCCACACCTAATTTCTCTAAATCTTTGGTGATTTGAGAAGGCGTCTTATCATAACCTGCCACTTTTTTTCCATTCGAAGCAAAATAACGCGCAATTGCACTCATCCCTATGCCACCAATTCCGATAAAATAAATAGAAGCCCATCCTAAATTCTTCCCAAAGGGAAGGACTTTTTCACTCTTGCTAATATTTTTATCTAAATTATTCATTTTTCTAGAATGCTATTAAAATTCTGTTTTTTTTCGTAACCGTGTTTCTTCCCCTTGGGAAGAATCAAAGATGGGATAAGAGTTTTTCAACTTCGTCAACAATATCTTTTGTGGCACTTGGTAATGCCAATTCCTTTATATTTTCTGCTAAACTTTGCTGTTTCCCAATATCTTTTAACAACGATTCAAAAACTACTAAAAACGTATCTAATTCAGTTTCTTTGATCATGATTGCAGCATGCCTGTCTACAATAAATTTTGCGTTTTTTGTTTGATGATCTTCCGCCACATTTGGCGATGGAATAAAAACTACCGGTTTGCCAACAATACACAATTCTGAAACAGAACTTGCGCCAGCTCTAGAAAGAATGACATCTGCTGTTGCATAAGCCAAATCCATCTTATTTAAAAAGGCATGCACTTGCACGTTTTTGTTGTCATTGTATTTTTTATATGTATCAAAATACAATTTACCACATTGCCAAATCAGTTCTATATTCTGAGTTTTAAAAAAGGCCAAATGAGCTTCTATAAGCTGGTTTATTTTTCTTGCCCCTAAACTGCCACCTAACACCAATACTGTTTTTTTACTCTTATCTAATTGATAAAAATCAGTTGCCTGTTGTAGCTTAGAATGAATTGTTAACAGGTCTTGCCTTACTGGATTGCCTGTCTTAATAATTTTATTTGCAGGAAAAAAGCGTTCTAAATTTTCGTAGGCAACACAAATTTTCTGTACCCTTTTTCCCAGTAATCTATTGGTAATTCCTGGATAGGAATTTTGTTCTTGTATTAAGGTTGGTATGTTTCTTCTATTCGCCATTATTAAGGTTGGCCCACTTGCAAAACCTCCTGTACCAATAGCAATATCTGGTTTAAAATTTCTTATAATTCTTCGTGCATTCCATAAACTATTAACGAGTTTAAAAGGAAAACTTGCATTTTTTCTTGTTAATTTTCGTTGAATTCCAGAAATCCACAAGCCTTCTATTTTATATCCTGCCTGCGGCACTTTTTCCATTTCCATTTTATCTTTCGCACCAACAAATAAGAAATTTGCATCTGGATACCGTGCCTTTATCTCATTTGCAATCGCAATTGCAGGATAAATATGACCTCCTGTTCCTCCTCCAGAAATTAGTATGTTAATCGATTGTTTCATACAGACTTTTCTATTTTAACTTTTTGGATGTATGGAACACTGATGCTATTTCGTTTTTTTGATTTACCCATTTTAGTCTAGTGTTTCATGCAAAATATCTAAAGGATTATCATCTAAAATATCATCTTCTGTTTCTTGTTTCGATGCGCTTACGCTTAGAATCATTCCTAAGGCAAAGCATGTCATCCAGATAGAAGTACCTCCACTACTAATTAGTGGTAAAGTTTGTCCTGTTACTGGAAATAAATTGGTAGCAACTGCCATGTTTATGGTAGCTTGAAAAATGATTGGGAAACCAACTCCAATAACCAATAAAGTTCCAAAAATTGTGGTTGTTTTTTTCAACACCACAAAAACTCTAAAAAACAATAAAAAATATATACATACAATTGAAATTGCTCCTAGAAGTCCATATTCTTCAACAATAATTGCATAAATAAAATCTGATGAAGACTGCGGTAAAAAGTTTTTTTGAACACTTTTACCAGGACCAACTCCTAAAGGTCCACCTGTTGCAATTGCAATTTTTGCTTTTTCTACTTGATAGGCTTCTTTGCCTTCATCACTAGAAAAACTTTCGATTCTACTTTGCCAAGTTTGCACTCTATTTGGCATTGCATCTGGAAATGCTTTCGCTATTAAAACAAAGAAAGCCAATGCCAAAATTCCTGCTGCAAGAATTAAACCAATGTATTTTAAAGGATAGCCCCCAATAAATACAATGACCAAAATCATCGTAAAAATAATAGCGGTTGTCGAAAAATTTGCAGGTAAAATTAAGATCAATACTAAACTTACTGGCAACCAAAGTTGCAATAAGCTTTCTTTGAATTTAATTTGTTTTTCTTTATTCTTAGCCAAATACCTCGCAACATACACCATCAATACCAAACCTGCTAAAGTAGATGTTTGAAATCCTATACCCACAAAAGGAATACGAATCCACCTGCTTGCATTGGCACCACCAATAGTGGTTCCTTGTGCTAAAGTAAAAATCAATAAAACAATAACAATGGGTAGCATCAAAACAGAGCCTCCAGAAAAATACCTGTATGGTATTTTATGAACTCCGTAAATAATTGCGAAGCCCATAATTAGTAAAACAGCGTGTTTTATTAAATAACCAAATGAAGAACCAGCCCCTACAACATATACCAAGTTTGTGCTGGCGCTATACACAGGCATAAATGAAAATATTGCCAATACAGCAACAATTGCCCAAATGGTTTTATCTCCTTTTACATGTTGAAAAATGGTTAGCCCCCTAACCCCCGAAGAGGGAAAAGTATGCTCTTTATTCTTTTCTACATTATTATTCATTTTCTACACTTTAATCCGAAGACTTTACTGTTTTATCCGTAAACGAGCTAACTCCTTCCTTTTTGAAAGGTTGAGATGAGCTATTTAGAGACTTCTCACCGCTTTTTTAAATTGACGCCCCCTGTCTTCATAATTTTCAAACAAATCGAAACTTGCACAAGCTGGTGACAATAAAACGGCATCTCCATTTTCTGATAATTTATGAGCCACTTTCACCGCCTCTTCTGCTCCCGCAGTTTCAACAATAATATCAACCACATTGCCAAACATATTTTTTATTTTATCATTATCTAAACCCAAACAAACAATAGCTTTCACTTTTTCTCTCACCAAAGGCAATAGATCATTGTAATCGTTTCCTTTGTCTTCTCCACCAACAATCCAAACGGTTTGTTTATCCATACATTCTAATGCATAGAAAGTGGCATTTACATTTGTGGCTTTTGAATCATTTATATACTCAACACCTCTAACTTTTAAGACATTTTCTAAACGGTGCTCTGCACCTTCAAAATTTGCCAAACTTTCTTTAATCAATTCTTTACGAACTCTTAATAACTGCGCAGCCATTGTTGCCGCCATTGCGTTTTTTACGTTGTGTTTTCCTTTTACTGTTAAAGTTGATATTGGCATGTTGATTGTGTCTTTATTTATATTGATGTTGATATTATTATCCTTTAAAAATGCACCGTATTTTAATTCTTTCTCTAATGAAAACGGAACTAATTTTGCTGCTGTCTTGTTCTTTTGTAACCAATTATGAATTGCTTCATCATCTGCATCGTAAATCAAATAATCGGTTGCTGTTTGATTTTTTGTAATTCTAAATTTTGAGGCGATGTATTTCTCAAAATCGTATTCATATCTGTCTAAATGATCTGGCGTTATATTCGTTAAAATTGCAATATGACTATTAAAATTCTCAATTCCGTCTAACTGAAAACTACTAAGTTCTAACACATAATTTTCATAGGATGCTTCCGCTACTTGTTGCGCAAAACTATCGCCAATATTTCCTGCAACACCAACGTTTAGACCTGCATTTTTTAAAATATGATGAAGTAGTAAAGTCGTTGTGGTTTTCCCGTTAGAACCTGTAATACCAACAATGGTTGCATTTGTAAATTGGCCTGCAAATTCAATTTCTGATATCACTGGCACTCTATTTTCCTTCAGTTTTAAAACCAATGGCACGGTTTCTGGAATTCCAGGACTTTTCATTACTAGATCAGCATTTAAAACCTTGCTTTCTGTATGATTTCCTTCCTCAAAATCTATCTCGTTATGTATAAGAACTTCTTTGTATTTTTTCGCTATTTCACCTTTGTCTGAAACAAAGACTTTGTATCCTTTTTGCTTTCCTAAAATTGCGGTTCCCATACCACTTTCACCTCCACCAAGAATTACCAGCCTCCTCAATCCTCCAAGGGAGGACTTTTTCTCACTCATATTTTTATAATCCTTTTCTTTGCTCATTTTCTGTTTTTTCATCTTAACTTCTTTCCTATGGGAAGGTTGGGATGGGTTTTTTATCGTAATTTCAATGTAACAATTGTGAATACTGCCAATAGAATTCCTACAATCCAAAAACGGACAACTATTTTACTTTCGTGGTAACTTAATTTCTGATAATGATGATGTAATGGCGACATTCTAAAAATTCTTCTTCCCGCACCAGATTTCTTTTTTGTGTATTTAAACCAAGAAACCTGCAGAATCACAGATAGATTTTCAACAACAAAAATTCCCGCTAAAATTGGCAACAACAATTCTTTTCTGATGGCAATTGCGATGACTGCGATGATTCCACCAATGGTTAAACTTCCTGTATCTCCCATAAAAACCTGAGCAGGATAGGTATTGTACCAAAGAAAACCAATCAAGGCGCCTGCAAAAGCAAGAATAAAAACGGTCATTTCTCCAGAATCTGGAATAAACATGACATCTAAATAATCTGCGAACACAATATTTCCAGAAACCCAAGCAAAAACCGCAAGTGTTAACACCATAATTGCTGATGTACCCGCAGCTAAACCATCAATTCCGTCTGTTAAATTGGCTCCGTTAGAAATTCCTGTCACGATAAAAACTACTACAAAAATGAAAACAATCCAACCATATTTCTCATACCCTTCTCCTAAAAAGTTGAATGCTTTTGAATAATCTAATTCGTTATCTTTTAAAAACGGAACTGTAGTTTTGGTTGATTTATGAGCGTCTCCAAAAACTTTAGTTCGTCCATTTTCTTGAACAATTTGTTCTGCTACAGGTAATTGTTCTTTAATAGTTACATCGTCATGAAAATATAACATAGAACCCACAATGATTCCCAAACCGACTTGTCCTAAAATTTTAAATTTTCCTTTTAAACCTGCTTTGTCTTTTTTAAATATTTTTATATAATCATCTAAAAAACCTATCAAACCCATCCAAACGGTAGTGATGATTAAAATAATTACATAGATATTATCTAACTTCGCTAATAATAAAACTGGAATTAAAGTTGCTAAGATGATGATGATTCCACCCATTGTTGGTGTACCCGATTTTTGTTTTTGTCCATCTAAGCCTAAATCTCTAACCGTTTCACCAACTTGTTGTTTTCTTAAAAAATTGATAATTCTTTTACCATAAATTGTAGAAATTAATAATGATAAAATAAAAGCTGTTGCTGCTCTAAAAGTGATAAACTGAAACACACTAGCTCCCGGAAAACTAAATTGACTTTCTAAATATTGAAATAAATAATATAGCATTCTTACTAATTTTTTAATTGATTGAAACAGTCTTTCACTTCTTCTAAATCATCAAAATGAGTACGAACTCCATCTATTTCTTGATAATTCTCATGTCCTTTTCCTGCAATAAGTAAAATATCTCCAGACTCAGAAAATTTACATGCCGTTTTAATGGCTTGTTTTCTATCTAAAACTGTGAGTGTTTTTTTGTAATTCTCTGGTGAAACACCCACTTCCATTTCGTCTAAAATAGTCTGCGGATTTTCTGTTCTCGGGTTGTCTGATGTAAAAATTGCTTGAGTACTTAACTGAGAAGCGATGTGCGCCATTTTTGGCCTTTTGGTTTTATCCCTATCTCCTCCACAACCTACAACCGTAATCACTTTTTCATTTCCTGTTCTGATATCGTTAATAGTTTCCAGCACATTTTTTAGCGCATCTGGCGTGTGTGCATAGTCTACAATTGCCGTAATTCCGTTTTTAGAAATTACATATTCAAATCGTCCACTTACACTTTCTAGCTCACTAATAATAGTTAGCACTTCTATTTTTCCTAAGCCTAATAGTGCTGCAGTTCCAATAATTGCCGTTACATTGTACATATTGAAAACACCTATTAATTTTGTCCAAACCTCAATTCCATACACAGAAATTAAAGTTCCAGAGATTTGTTTTTCTAAAATCTTCACTTTAAAATCTGCCAAGGTTTTTAAAGCATAGGTTTTCTTCTTTGCTTTGGTATTTTGCAACATAAAGTTGCCATTTTTATCGTCGATATTTGTCAACGCAAAAGCTGATTTTGGCAACGAATCGAAAAACTGTTTTTTTACATTTCTATATTCCGCAAACGTTTCATGGTAATCTAAATGATCGTGAGAAAGATTGGTGAAAATTCCGCCAGCAAATGTTAGTCCTTCTGTTCTTTTTTGATGAATTCCGTGAGAACTCACTTCCATAAAACAAAAGTCTACACCCGCTTCAACCATTTTATCTAAATAAAAATTAATTTTTACCGAATCTGGAGTGGTGTGTGTTGCTTTAAACTCAGCGTCATCAACCATAATTTTTACTGTAGAAAGTAAACCAACTTTATAACCTGCTTTTTTAAATAATTGATACAAAAGTGAAGCAATGGTGGTTTTACCATTTGTACCCGTAATACCCACCAAAGGTATTTTAGCAGAAGGATTATCATAAAAATTAGAAGCCATAATTGCCAAAGCAATATTTGCATTGGCTACTTGAATATATGTAACTCCTTCTTTTTTATTTTTGGGGAAATCTTCACAAATAATTACAATTGCCCCTAAATCTATCGCTTTCTCGATATATAAATGACCATCTACAGAAAGTCCTTTTTGTGCGACAAAAACATCCTTTTCTTCAACTTTTCTTGAGTCGAAAACAAGGTTTTTTATAGCAATAGCTGTTGTACCAAATACTTTGGTAATCGCTACTTTATACAATATGTCTTTTAAATTCTTCAGACTATGATAATTTTAATGTGATTGTTTTTCCTTTTTCTAGCTTCTCTCCTTTTTTTAGAGATTGAGATTCCACTCTACCCACTCCAGAAATTTTTACTTTTAAACCAATATTTTCTAAAAGAGACAAAGCATCCATACCAGACATTCCTTTTACATTCGGAATCTCTGTATAATTTTTACTTAGGTTTTTATCATATTTTAAATATTCCTTTTGAATTTCTTCAAAGTCAACTTTATCGTTTACAGATTGATTGTCTATGGGCGTTGTAGTATAAATTTTTTGAGCAATTTCTTTAAAGACAGGTCCAGCAACGGTTGCGCCATAATATCCTTTTTCCTTTTTAGGATCGTGAATCACCACAATACAAGTATATTTAGGACTCTCTGCTGGAAAAAACCCTGCAAATGAAGCCACATAATGTTTATTAGAATACCCAGCAGCTACGGTTTTACCATCTTCATCTGTATGTTTTTGTAAAAACTTTTTTGCGGTTCCTGTTTTTCCTGCCATTGAAAAATTAGGGGAATAAATATTATCTGCAGTTCCTCTAACAACTACATTTTCCATTACTTTTCTAATTTTACTCAAGGTCTCATCAGAAGCAATTTTCGGATTCACAACAATAGTTTCAAACACTTTTTCTGTTTTATCTTGTCTTCTTAATTCTTTAATAAACCTTGGCTTTACCATCACTCCATTATTTGCAACGGCGTTGTAAAACATTAGGGTTTGCATTGGTGTAATAGAAATTCCATAGCCCCAAGACATCCATTCTAAAGAAATTTTGTTCCACCTTTTATCTGAAGGCTTTGGCACTACAGGCTTTCCTTCTCCTTTAATTGAGAAACCGATGGGATTTGTAAATCCGTACAATTCTAATTTCTCAATAAATTTTTCTGGTTGATGATCGTAATGCTTTTTAATTAATTTCACAATACCCACATTAGAAGAAACCTCAAAAGCTCTCGCCGCAGAGATTTTTCCATAACCGCCTCTGTGAGAATCTTCCACTTTAGAACCATGAATAAAAATTCTACCTTTTTCTGTATCTACAACGGTAGAAGTATCAATCATTTTATCATCTAAAGCCGCCATTAAACTTGCCAACTTAAAAGTAGATCCAGGCTCATGACTTTCCCAAACGGCATAATTTCTTTTTTCGTAATATTTTCCTTTTGAAGTTCTACCCAAATTAGAAATTGCTTTGATTTCTCCTGTTGCCGTTTCCATCACCACTGCACAACCATGATCTGCTTCAAAATATTCTAACTTTCTTAGCAATGCATGATGGGTTATGTCCTGAATATTTACATCAATAGTTGTAATAATATCATGACCATCAATGGGTTCTTTTTCATTAAAATCGCTAATAGGCTTCCACTGGTTCTTTGCAATTTTCTGTTCCCAACGCAAACCATTTTCACCCTGCATATAATCTGCAAAAGCACCTTCTATACCTGCTTCACCTCTAAAATCATCATAACCAATGGTTCTTTCTGCAATTTTACCAATTGGGTGCGCACGCTCGGTTCTATGTTTTGCAATAAAGCCACCTTTATATACTCCCAATTTAAAAATTGGAAATGTTTTCATCTTTAAATAATCTGTATACCCGATATTTCTAGCAATTAAAAAGTACCTTCTTTTCTTATTTTTAGCTTTTCTTAATCTTGTCTGATGGTACTTAGCTGAACGCCCTAATAATTTTGAGAGTTCTTTAGACAATTCAACAATATTTTCTTCAAATATTTGGCTATCTACTGTAACCAAATCCATATAAATATTGAATTTAGACATAGAAGTAGCCAGCAAATTACCATCTGCAGCATAGACATTTCCTTTGTTTGCATAAATGGTATCTTGTCTAACGGTAAGTTCTTCTGCTAATTTTCTATACGCATCTCCTTGAACATATTGAAGATTGATAACTCTAAAAATAATAGCCAACAAAAACAAGGTCATAAAAGCCGCAACCAAGTAGAATTTAGTAAGGATGCTTTTTTTGTGAGTTGCCAATTTTAGTCGTTTTTATAAGTTACTTTTATTTTCTTTGGTGGGGTTGCAGAAGGTTTTAAACCTCTTTTTTTAGCTTTTGTTCTAATATTAGATTCCATTTTCATTCTCATTAAAATAGTACCTGTATCTACATACTCTGCTCTTAATTCTCTTTTTAGCTTATTTAGTTCAGATATTTTATATACTTTTTTCTCTGCGCTATGCCCCATAGAAATCATTATTAAGAGTAGCGCAACGATGAAGATGATAATGCGCCAATTTTTAAAGGCAGATTCGTCTGTAAGGAAACTTCCTCTAAGAAAACCATATACACCTTTTTTAATTTTAGACATTCTAATTATTTAATGTTGCAATTCTTAATTTTGCACTTCTAGATCTATTATTTATTTTTATTTCTTCAGGATTGGGAATAATTAGTTTTCCAACTTTCCTTAACGGCTCATTAGATCTACCAAACATGTCTTTTTCTAACTCACCTTTAAACAAGCCAGTTCTTATAAATCTTTTGACTAATCTATCTTCTAATGAATGATAAGAAATGACACTTAGCCTTCCTTCAGCAGTTAATAAACTTGGGATTTGTTCTAAAAATTCTTTTAAAACATCTAATTCTTCATTTACTTCAATTCTAATGGCTTGAAATATTTGTGCTAATATTTTATGTTCTTTTGCTTTTGGTAAATACCGCTGTAAGACTTCTTTCAGCTGAAAACTGGTTTCAATTTTTTCTTCTTGTCTTTTTTCTACTATTGTTTTTGCGATGTTTCTAGAGTTTCTTAATTCTCCATATAAAAACAATATTTCTGCCAATTTTTCTTCAGAATAACTACTGATAATTTCTTTGGCTGATATTTTAGATTTCTGATTCATCCTCATATCTAAATCACCATCAAAACGAATTGAAAACCCTCTTTCTGCTTCATCAAATTGATGCGAAGAAACTCCCAAATCTGCTAATACTCCGTCTACTTTTCTTACGCCATGAAATCTTAAAAATCTTGAGAGATACCTAAAATTTTCTGGAATCAATGTAAAACGCTCATCATCAATTGCATTCTCTAAAGCATCCGGATCTTGATCAAACCCAAACAACCTTCCATTTTCTCCAAGCCTACTTAAAATTTCTCTAGAATGACCTCCACCACCAAACGTAACATCTACATAAATGCCATCTTCTTTAATAGCCAAAGCATCTACGCTTTCTTTTAATAAAACCGGACTATGATAATTCATCGAATTCTGTATTTCCCATTACTTCTTCAGCCAAATCTGCAAAATCTAAAGCAGCGTCATCAATGGCTTTTTCGTAGTTGTCTTTGTCCCAAATTTCAATAATATTTACTGCAGATGACAATACAACCTGTTTTTTAATTCCTGCAAATTCACTTAAATCTTTCGGAATTAAAACTCTTCCTGCTGCATCAAATTCAACTATTTTTACACCAGCAGTAAACCTTCTTATAAAATCATTATTCTTTTTAACAAACTTGTTCAGTTTATTAATCTTCTGCATCATTAAGTTCCATTCTTCCATAGAATACAACTCAAGACAAGGCTGAAAAACTGCTCGCTTTATAATAAAACCCTCATTTAAAATGGGTTGCAGTTGCTTTTTTAGAGCCGATGAAAACATCACTCTACCCTTTGCATCTGCCTTGCATTCATATGTACCAATTAGGTTGATCACTTTTTCTTGAATCTTAATGTAACATCAAAAATATATAAATTTTACCACTTTTTACCACTTTTTACCACATTGTTGATAAGTAATTGCTTTTTCAAGGTATTTCGGCTCATTTCGCCCTTAGAAATTGACTTATAGTGATTTACGAAAACGTTATATATGTTATAAAAAAGAATTACATTTGCGTTTAAGTAAAACGAATTGAACGATGACTGAAACGTTAAAAACGGAAGGAAAATTTACATACGCAGAATCAGGAAAAGGGCCTGCAATAATTGTTTTACACGGGCTAATGGGTGCTTTGAGTAACTTCGGAAAAACGTTTACTCACTTTTCTGAAAATGGTTACCATGTTTTAATTCCTGAATTGCCATTGTATTCTCTTCCACTTTTAAAAACAAACGTTAAAAACTTAGCTTCGTTTCTAAAGGAATTTATGGAGTATAAAGAACTAAACAAGGCCATTTTATTAGGAAACTCTTTAGGCGGTCATATTGGTTTATATTTTACAAAACACTATCCAGAAAAAGTGAATGCCTTGGTATTAACAGGTAGTTCTGGCTTATACGAAAAAGCAATGGGAGATAGTTTTCCAAAAAGAGGAAACTACGAATATATTGAACAAAAAACGAAGGATGTTTTTTACGATCCAGAAATTGGAACAAAGGAAATGGTTGATGATGTTTTTAAAATTGTAAATGATAGAAGTGCTGTGATTAGAACTTTATCTATTGCAAAAAGTGCCATTAGACATAATATGGCAAATGATATTCCTGAAATGACACAACCAACTTGTTTAATTTGGGGAAAACAAGACAATGTTACACCACCAGAAGTTGCTGAAGATTTTCATAAACTTTTACCTGATTCAGATTTATTTTGGATTGATAAATGCGGGCACGCTGCAATGATGGAAAGACCTGAAGAATTCAACACCATATTGCACAAATGGTTTACAGATAGAAAGCTTTAATTCTTATGAAAATTAGATCTGCAGAATTTGTAATGAGTAACAGTAATGTTATCAATGCACCCAAAGACAGAATACCAGAATACGCTTTTATAGGACGTTCTAATGTGGGAAAATCTTCATTAATTAACATGTTAATGGAGCGTAAAGATTTGGCTAAAATTTCTGGAAAACCAGGAAAAACCCAGTTGATTAATCATTTTAAAATAAATGAAGAGTGGTTTTTAGTCGATCTACCCGGTTATGGTTATGCGCAAATTTCTAAAAAGAAAAGAACCATTTTTCAGTACTTTATAGAAAACTATTTTAAAGAAAGAGAGCAGTTAGTTTGCACATTTGTGTTGATTGATTCTAGACACGATCCTCAAAAAATAGATCTAGAATTTATGCAGTTTTTAGGAGAGAATAAGATTCCGTTTTGCCTTGTTTTTACCAAAGCAGATAAATTAGGAAGCTCTAAAATAAACAAACAAATTACCTCTTACAAAAAGAAACTTTTAAACACTTGGGAAACTTTACCAATAACATTCTTAACCTCTTCTTCCACAGGTTTAGGTAGAAAAGAGTTTTTAGAATTCATTGACGGTGTAAATGAAGATGTTGCCAAAGATTTTAAATAATGAACTTCAATTTTACTTTTAAACACCTATAAATGCAATCAACTAAAGAAAATTTACAGGTTTTATTTGAAGACAATCATATTATTATTGTAAATAAAAGAGCGGGTGATCTTACTCAGGGTGATAAAACTGGCGACAAACCTTTAAGTGATGTTGTAAAAGAATATGTAAAGGATAAATACAAAAAACCTGGGAATGTTTTTATAGGAACCGTTCATCGATTAGACAGACCCACTTCTGGTATTGTAATTTTTGCAAGAACCTCTAAAGCTTTAGAGCGATTAAACAAAATGCTTCGTGAAAAAACAATTAAAAAAACATATTGGGCACTTATAAAAAGTATCCCAAAAAAATCTTCAGACACCTTAGATCATTTCTTAAAAAAGGACACCAAAAAAAATAAGTCTTTTGTTTATAAAAAAGAAATTGAAGGCAGTAAAAAAGCAATTCTACATTATAAAATCATTAAAAAACTAGAGAACTATTCTTTGGTTGAAATTGATTTAGAAACAGGAAGACATCATCAAATAAGAACACAATTATCACATATTGGCAGTCCCATAAAAGGAGATTTAAAATATGGTTTTCCACGTTCTAACAAAGACGGAAGCATTAGTTTACATGCAAGAAAAATCAACTTTACGCATCCTGTTTCTAAAGAAGAAATAGCCATTGTTGCACCTACCCCAAAAGATATTATTTGGAACGCTTGTAACTAAATGCTATCTTTAGAAAATTAATAACTCTAAATGAAAGCTTTAAAATACTTTGCGATCTTAATTTTACCAATCACTGTATTTATTTCTTTTACAAATAAAGGATGGCTTACATTTTTACCCATCATTTTTGTATTTGGCTTTATCCCTCTTTTAGAATTTTTTGTAAAGCCAAATAAGAACAACTTCACAAAAGAAGAAGAAAATAAAGAGAAAAAAAACAAACTCTACACCTATTTATTGTATGGAACTTTACCGATTCAAATTGTCTTTCTACTGCTATTTTTTAAATACATCCAAGAACCTGGTTTAGAAACTTTTGAAATGGTTGGTAGAATTTTAGGAATGGGTATTTTATGTGGTGTGATGGGTATTAATGTAGGGCATGAATTAGGACATAGAAACAATAGAGTTGATGAGTTTATTGGTGAAATATTATTATTAACTTCACTAAACACTCATTTTTTACCATATCATAATGGTGGGCACCATTACAATGTTGCAACCCCTAATGATGCTGCTACTGCAAGAAAAAATGAATGGATTTTTACCTTTTGGATTCGCTCTCATATTACCAGCTATTTTCAAGCTTGGAATATAGAAAATAAACGGATGAAAAGTTTAGAAAGAGGCTGGCTTCACCATCAAAACAGGATGGTTATTTATAGTATTTGTACTGTTATTTTTATTGCTACTATTTTCCTGTTTTATGGAATGTTTGTGACACTTGCATTTCTAGCAGCTGCAATTGCGGGCATTCTACTTTTAGAAACCGTTAATTATATTGAACATTATGGTTTGCTAAGAAAAAAGAATGAACACGGACGTTATGAACGTGTAAAAAGGAATCATTCTTGGAATTCCGACCATCAAATAGGGCAAGCTTTTTTGTTTAATTTGAGTAGACACTCAGACCACCACTACAATGGGGCAAAACATTACCAGTTGTTAAAATCTCTTCCTGAAAGTCCGCAAATGCCTACAGGATATCCTGGAATGATGTTACTTTCATTGATTCCGCCACTTTGGTTTTTAGTGATGAATAAAAAAGTGAATAAATTGGTTTCTTAAAATTTTGATTTTTTTTTAATTTTGAAGTATGGATTCCCACTTTCGTGGGAACGACAAAAAGATTATTTTATCTCTAAAAAAGTAAATTTAAGAGAATGTTCTCAGTCTTGTCATTCCCGAGAAATCGGGAATCCAAACTAGAGTATGTAAAGTTTAATGAAATCAACAAGTTTGAACAGAAAATTTTAAATACTCTTTTCAACATAAGCTTAAACCAATCGATTACTTATAGCTTCTAATTTCCTTACTGTGGATTCTCACTTGCGTGGGAATGACAAATAGACTAATTTTATATTACTAATAAAGAAAACTCGCACTAATCAATTAAAAGATTGTCATACCAATCACTTGCTAAATCAAGCCATCTTATATTTTCTTTTTCAATCAATTCTATTTTCCAACTTCTATTCCACTTTTTCAATCTCTTTTCTCTTAAAATAGCTTCTTCAACATTTTGAAATGTTTCAAAATACACTAATCTATTTACACCATATTTAAAAGTAAAACCTTTTTTGATTCCCATTTTATGTTCGTAAACTCTTCTTTGTAAATCATTCGTCATACCAATATATAATGTACCTCTTATTTTACTTGCTAAAATATAAACATAATATTGATGAATTGTGTTCATTTTCAATTTTTGAAGTATGGATTCCCACTTTCGTGGGAATGACAAACACACTAATTATACGATCTCTAAAAAACTAAATTTAAGAGATTGTTCTCGATCTTGTCATTCCCGAGAAATCGAGAATCCAAACTAGATTGTTTAAAGTTAAATAAAATCAACAAGTTTGAATAGAAAATTTTAAATACTCTTTTCAACATAAGCTTAAACCAATCGATTACTTCTAGCTTCTAATTTACTTACTGTGGATTCCCACTTTCGTGGGAATGACAAACACACTAATTATACGACCTCTAGTGAAGTAAATTTAAGAGATTGTTCTCAGTCTTGTCATTCCCGAGAAATCGGGAATCCAAACTAGATTGTTTAAAGTTAAATAAAATCAACAAGTTTGAACAGAAAATTTTGAATACTCTTTTCAACATAAGCTTAAACCAATCGTTTACTTATAGCTTCTATTTACTTACTGTGGATTCCCACTTTCGTGGGAATGACAAGTACACCAACTACATGATCTCTAAGGAAGTAAATTTAAAAGAAGTTCCATCAAACAAACCTTTATCCGATAATTTTAAAGACGGTATGACCAACAATGCCATAAAAGACAAACTCATATAAGGTGCTCTTAACGTGCTTCCCATTTGTTTCGCCATTTTATCTAATGCTGCGTACGATTTACCAATTTCTTCAGCAGACAAATCAGACATGATTCCTGCAATGGGCAAAGAGACTATTTTTTCTTCGGATGTATTTACAGCACAAACGCCACCGCTGTTTTCAATAATTAAATTTACAGCTTTGCAAATTGCTGCATCAGAAACACCAACAGCAATAATGTTGTGAGAATCATGACCAACAGAACTTGCAATGGCGCCCTTTTTTAATCCGAAATTTTTAATAAATGCAATTGCTGGTTTTTCATTTTTATAACGATTTACGACGGTCATTTTTAACACATCATTTTTTGTGTTTGAAACTAAATTTCCATCAACAAGTAAAGAAGCCATTTCTAGTTGATTCGTAACCAACTCGCCATCTAAAGCTTCAATGAC
Organism: uncultured Polaribacter sp.; assembly: GCF_947501385.1. GTDB lineage: Bacteria > Bacteroidota > Bacteroidia > Flavobacteriales > Flavobacteriaceae > Polaribacter. Next base: position 13,686 of record NZ_CANMVP010000012.1, on the reverse strand, counting down.
TCTTATTTTTTCTGAGGATGATATAAACTCAAAATCTAATACTTTCTTTTGATCTGTATGAAAGTTATTCAAGATCTCGAAATCTACAGATTCCACAAACGATTCGCCATTTTTCGCCACCAATTCTCCGTTGATATACGTTTCTAAAACTTTAAAATTGGTTAAGTTCTCAACAACAATAAAATCGGCATCATCTCCTTTTTGCAACAACCCAACCTCTAAGTTATAATGTGTTATTGGATTTATACAAGCTGCTTGTAATACCTTAAAAACATCAATTCCTTTGGCAACTGCTCTCTCACACAATTGATTGATATGCCCTAATAACAAATCATCTGGATGCTTATCATCTGAACAAAACATCATATTTTCAAAATGTTCAGGGAGTAAATCTATCAGCGCTTCAAAGTTTTTTGCAGCACTACCCTCTCTGATAATTACCTTCATACCCTTCTGTAATTTTTCTAAAGCTTCTTCGTAGGTAAAACATTCATGATCTGTAGAAATTCCTGCTGAAATATATTTAATTAGGTCGTCTCCTCGCAAACCTGGTGCATGACCATCAATAGGTTTCTTATTATTCTTGGCATGTTTTATTTTTGCTAAAACTTCTTTATCATCAAATAAAACACCTGGATAATTCATCATTTCTGCCAAATATTTGATATCAGGGTTTTCCATCATCAATTTGATGTCTTTTGCATCTACAATGGCACCTGCACTTTCAAAAGATGTTGCGGGCACACAACTTGGGGCACCAAAATTAAATTTCAACGGAACTTTCTTTCCATTTTCGATCATAAATTCCACACCTTTTACACCCAAAACATTGGCAATTTCATGCGGATCTGAAACCGTAGCAACAGTGCCATGCACAACCGCAATTTTTGCAAACTCAGAAGGAACCAACATAGAGCTTTCTATATGAATATGTGCATCTACAAAACCTGGTAAAATATAGTTTTCTTTATGATGATTTGCCTTCCGAATTTCTTTAATTTTTCCGTTTTCAACGACAACTTCACCTTTAAAGGTTCTTCTATTAAGAATATCTACAATATTACCTTGTACAATCATTTTTAAAATATTTACAACAAATTTACAAAGATTCTAAGGTGATTTTAGGTTGATTTCTAAACTTTGTCTTATTTTTATTTTATGGAAACATCTACGTCACATAAAAGTTTTAAAAATAAATTTGCTTTTACAATTCATCCGAATTTAACGAAATTTAATAATTGGGTAACGAAAAACACTTTTTCCTTAACATCACTTTTTCCAACTATAAATAAAAAGGAAATACATCATGTAGACTTGAGTGTTACCAGTAATTTTATAGGAGGAAAAGAAGAGTTTAACGACTTAAGTTTTTTTCAAAAAAAAATAGATTCACTTCAAAAAAAAGCCCCTAATAAAATTATTGCTGGTGGCTATTTAGAAAAAAGGGCTTTATATACTTCTGATATTTATGAAAGAGAAAGTGAAAATGGGTTTGAAAAAAGAACAATTCACTTAGGTTTAGATTTTTGGTTGCCAGAAAAAACACCCGTTCATGCCATTTTAGATGGTGAAGTTATTTGCATAACAGATGACGCTAGCCATAAAGGCTATGGAGGATTCATCATTTTAAAACATACCGTAAAAGAACTTTCTTTTTATACTTTATACGGACATAATACTATAGAGAGCATTCTAAAACATAAAATTGGAGACGTTGTAAAAAAAGGAAAACAGATTGCAATTTTGGCAAATTCTAAAGAAAATGGAGATTGGGTTCCGCATTTACACTTTCAAATAATGCTTACTCTTTTAGACTTTGAAAATGATTTCCCAGGAGTTGCCTTTGAAAGTGAAATTGAAATTTGGAAAAGCATTTGTCCTGACCCAAATATGTTATTTAAATTAGAAGGTTTTAAAGATAATTAGATAAAAATGCAAAAAACTATTAAACTATTATGTAGGATAGATCACTTTATCTAAAGCAACATCAAAATCATTAATATCTTCAATTTTAGAAATAGGTTCAAAAAAATTAAGTCCGATTATTGTAGTATCTGTTCTGCAATTAGATAAAAAACGATCGTAAAAACCTTTGCCGTATCCCACTCTGTAATTTCTTTTATCAGAAATTAGAAGTGGTACAAAAATAAGATCTAATATATCCTCAGAAGCTTGTTCTGAATTTATAGGTTCAGGCACTCCGAATTTATTCAATTCTAAAGCTGTGTTTTTATCGTAGTAAAAATGAGACAAAGTATTGTCATTAAAATTACATTTACTCACCACTATTCGCTTCCTTTTGGCTCTAAAAAAATCAATAATAGGTTGTGTGTCTATTTCATTAAACTTCTTTAAAGAAAGAAACAAATGAACAGTTTCAACTTCAGAAATATCTAATTCATAAACCTGTTGGTAGACGTTGTTTTGTAATACCTGAATTTCATCTTCAGTTAAAACTGCACGTTTCTGCTGATAACGTTTTCTTAATGCTTGTTTTTTCATTTATAAATTCTCTAATTCGGCTTGTAATTTCTTGGTCAAGCTTTTTACCACCAAATCATAAGAATGATTGATCAGTTCTTTGACCAAATCATCTGGAACATCACTTGAATTGATGGTTACCGTATTCCAAAGTCTTTTGTTCATGTGCCAACCAGGGTTTATCCCCTCATATACTCCACGCAATTCAACTGCTTTATCAGGATCGCATTTTAAATTAATTTTTTGTTCTCCTTTTTCCCAATTACTTAAACCCGTAAGTGCAAACATTTTTCCCATCACCTTAAAAACCAATGTAACGTCATCAAAAGGAAAATGTTCTGTCACTCCTTTCTTTACAATACAAAAATCTCTTAATTGTTCTATATGCATAAAATGTTCTATTAATTACAATTTAAAAAGTATCTTTATCTATCAAATTTACAATTATTATTCAAATGGAAAATGAATTCTTAGATAAGTCATCTATCATCAGTTATTCAAGTAAGAATTATGAGAAAAACAACTTCTCTACCATCGCTGAAATTGATTTATCTAAAAATGAAGACACCATAAAATGGTTAAACACCTATGGTATTCAATATAGAGAGTCTTATAGAAAAGTTATTTATCAAAATAAATTAGACGATTTTTTAATTAAATTACTAAGTGATGAAGAACATCCTAACAAAGTTATTTTACTCGATGATTTATTATTTATAACCACACGTGTTTTAATTACTGAAAGTCAGAAATTAGATTCAGAACAGATGATTTTTATTGTTTCGCCAGATTTTTTATGGTCTATTCAAGAAAAGCCGGGTGACTATTTTAATTGGATTCGTGAGCGTTTAGAAGGAAATAAAGGTATTGTTAGAAAGAAAAAAGCAGATTATTTATTGTTTTTATTATTAGAATCTATCATAGATAATTATCAAGATACCTATCAAGTAAATGCAGAGTTAAGTTCTGACAGACTTGGTTCTGGAAGCGTTAAACCAACACCCGAATTTACTTCTTTGGTAGAAAAAAGAAAACAAGAATTATTCAATTTTAAAAAAGCAACAATTAGCCTAAGAGATACCATTGTTAAACTAGAAAAAATAGAAATTGAAGGTTTCAATTCTAAATATTTTAGTGAATTAAAAGAACAGACTAATAATTTGATTTCGAATATCGATTTTGAATTGCAAGAGCTAGAAAGTAAAATAAATTTAATTTTTAGTATTCAAGGACACCGTTTAAATGAAGTAATGAAAACACTTACTATTTTATCTGTTATTTTTATTCCTTTGACTTTTTTAGCAGGAATTTACGGAATGAATTTTGAAAACATTCCAGAGTTAAAATTTAAATACGGCTATTTTATTTTATTGGGAATTATGATTTTAATTACCATTATTTCTGTTTGGTATTTTAAGCGTAAGAAATGGTTTTAGATAAAATTCTACAGATACGAATTTCACAGATTTTCACAAATTAAAATTTGTGAGTTTGGTGCTAACAATACTATTTTTATTTTATAATTTTATACAAAATCGGCTTGCTGGGAGTTGCATCATTCTCAAACGGAGCAATCATTAAATTTAGTAAATATTCTCCGTCTTCCACAGCATTTGGTACATAAATAAACTCTGTAATTGTAGCGTTCAATCTCATTTCTCCAGAAGTATTCCAAAAAGCATTGTGTGAAAGTAACTGCCCATCATCTCTTTCTTTATCTACTGATGGCAAATCTATTAACAAATGCTTAATTCCTTTTTCACGCAAATAAATTGCTGCTTCTTCTAATAAATAAGGTGGATTTGTATTCGAGTATTGCATCGATTTTTTATCCATTAAATTGGGCAAAGTTCGTATAATTATAGCATCTCTTTTTTTATTTCTTAAAGCAGTTCTTAATTGTTTTTCAGAAATTACAAAATCTTCTCCTAGATTTTCTGGAGCAACGGTTACCACTTCAGCAACAAAGAAATAATGCTTTAAATTCTGATTTATAGAATGTGCCTTTTCTGTAATATGACCCACACATTCTGTATGCGTAATATGAGAATGAGGATTGAAATGAATGTTGTTAAAGTTTACAACCGCGCCTTCTGAAACTTTCACAATTTCTCCATCAATTTCTTCTGGAAAAATTTTTGGCTCGTCTATATACCAAGCATTTACATTTTTTCTTGACACATCTATAGGAATAGAAATATCTATAGGTTCAGAGACATTGATGATTATTTTTCTTGAGTTATATTCTATGATTGCTTTCATGTCTGCTGAACTTGTTTCAGTATCTGATTATTATAAATCCAAATATAAGTTTTTTAAATTAGGCTTTTGCGATTTTATTACATTCCATATCCAATCTTTATACCAATTTTTTAACTATTTTTATTTTTTAAAAGCCTCTTTAAAAATTATACATTCCGCAAAATAAGAAATTCGTTATCATCGTATTTCTTTATACTGAAACTAGTTTAGCATAAACAAATCGGATGCGATTCCGTCTGATAAAAACTTTCCTTTTTTAGTTATTTTTAACTGCTCTACTCCGTTCGAAATCACAATTATTTCTAACAATTCTTCCTGAATATATTTTTGAGACTGTTTTGCTAAATAATTTACAAAATCATCTCCAAAATCTTCTTTAATTTTAAGTATTGAAACGCCCCAAATGGTTCTTAAACCCGTCATAATATATTCATTATAGCTATCTACTTTAGAGAGTGTTTCTCTTTCTATGGGAAGTATATTTTTTTGAATTTCGTTGATATATTTTGAATTGTTTCTCACATTCCAACTTCTTTGATTTCCATCAAAAGAATGTGCAGAAGGTCCTATTCCTAAATAAGATTTCCCCAACCAATAAGACGAATTATTTTTGCTAAAAAAACCTTTTTTTCCGAAGTTAGAAAGTTCATAATGCACAAAATTTGAATTTTCTAATTCATCAATTAAAATATAAAATTGTTCTTGTGCCTTTTCATCATCTACATTTTTAATGATTCCTTTATGTATCAAAGTCTCCAGAGCCGTTTTTGGCTCCACAGTTAAGGCGTAACTAGAAATATGAGGAATTCCGAAACTCAAAGCCGTTTGTATATTTTCTCTCCATTGCTGATTGGTACAATCGGGAATTCCGTAAATTAAATCTAGTGAAATATTATCAAAATATTTTGTTGCTAGAGATAGTGATTCTCTAGCTTCTTTCGCATTGTGAGCTCTGTTCATCAACTTTAAATCTTTCTCAAAAAAAGATTGGATGCCAATACTTAATCTATTGATTGACGATTTTGAAAGCTCAATGATTTTTTCCTCAGACAAATCATCAGGATTTGCTTCTAACGTAATTTCAGGATTTTCTACAACTTCAAAATTATGATAAACAGCCGCTATTAAAAGCTGAATTTCCTCAGTATTTAAAACAGAAGGTGTTCCTCCACCAAAATAAATAGTTGCTACAATTTTATTACCTAGCTCGTCTTTTCTAAATTCAATTTCTTTTATTAAAGACGAAATCATATCGTCTTTCTTTTTCAAAGAGGTAGAAAAGTGAAAGTCGCAGTAAAAACATGCTTGTTTGCAAAATGGTATGTGAATGTAGATCCCACAAGCCCCATCTAGCTTCCCAAAAGGGGAAGAATTCTTACTCTTGTGAGAATACTCTTTGACCATACCTATTATTTTTTCTTTTTAAGGTTAACGACTAAAGAGTTTTTTGAGCCCCCTTTGGGGGTTTGGGGGCTATTCTGTTTCACAAAACTCGCCCAACCTGTATAATTTTTTCCACCAACCACTTTTCCTGAATTGTAAAAATGGCAAACTGCAGCTGCCAATCCATCTGTAGCATCTAAATTTTTCGGCAATGTTTTTAAATCTAAAAGCGATTTTAACATCAAGGCAACTTGCTCTTTACTTGCACTTCCTTTTCCCGTAATGGACATTTTAATTTTTTTCGGCAAATACTCTGTAATCGGAATTTCTCTAGACAAACCAGCTGCCATGGCAACCCCTTGTGCTCTGCCTAATTTCAACATCGATTGCACATTTTTACCAAAAAATGGAGCTTCAATAGCGATCTCATCTGGATGATAGGTATCTATTAATTCTATGGTTCGTTCAAAAATTAGTTTTAGTTTTAGATAATGGTCATCATATTTCTGCAACATCAATTCATTCATTTGAATAAATTCCATTTTTTTACCAATCACTTTTATCAGACCAAAACCCATGATGGTAGTCCCTGGGTCGATTCCTAAAATAATTTTCTCCGTCTTCAATATTTTAGATTGTTTTTGAATTTCTCATCTCACTTACTGACGATTATTTGTTACTTTGCAAACAATGAATTATTCGCTAACACACAAATCTAAACAATTCTTTTGGTTGCTCATAAAACTAAGTATTGTATTTGGTTGTGGATATTTTATTTGGCAAAAATTAAATTCTAACGATCAATTGAAATTTTCTGATTTTTATCAAAATTTGATTGAAAACCATATTATTTCATCTAAAAACCTTGTTTTTCTATTATTTTTTACTTTTTTAAACTGGTTTTTAGAAATTAAAAAGTGGCAGATATTGGTTTTAAATATTAAGAAGATTCATTTTTTAGAAGCAGCAAAGCAAAGTTTAGCCTCGTTAACAACTTCTTTACTAACACCAAACAGAATTGGTGAATATGGCGCGAAAGCATTGTATTTCGAGAAATCTTTACGAAAAAAAATTCTAAGTTTAAACTTTATCGGAAATTTGCACCAACTTTTTGCAACTGTCTTTTTTGGTCTTATTGGATTATTTTATTTGATAAACACCCAGAACGTTCCATTGAATTTGACTAAAATTTCTTATGCAATTCTTATGGGTTTTGTAATTATTTTTGGAAGCTTATTTCTTTGGAAATTTTTAAAATCTAAAGAAAATTTATTTCGAAAATATTCAGTAAAAATCTCCGTAAATGAACATTGCAAGATTGGTTTGTTCTCTTTTTTAAGATACCTTATTTTCTCTCATCAATTTTATTTTTTGCTCATTATTTTTAAAGCTGATGTTTCTTATATCGATGCACTTAGCGCTACTTGTGCTATGTATTTGATTAGTTCGTTTATACCGATGCTATCAGTATTTGATGCTGTTTTAAAAGGAACGGTTGCTATTTTTATTTTTACTTTTTTGAATCTTAATACGCTTACAATTCTAAGCATTACAACATTCATGTGGATTTTAAATTTTGCGATTCCTGCAATGATTGGCAGTTATTTTGTACTTACTTTTAAACTAAAATTAGTTACATGATTTGGGTATTCGTCTTTCTTTTTTCTGTGTATGCAGTGCTAATCATTTCTTTAACGATTGGTTTTTATAAAATTGAAGAATTTTACGCAGAAAACACAACTTTCAAAACCAGGTTTTCTGTTATTATTCCTTTTAGAAATGAAGCAGAAAATCTCCCTAATTTGTTAAACTCAATTGCAGCATTAAAGTATCCAAAAGAACTCGTAGAATTTATTTTTGTTGATGATGATTCTACGGATGCTTCAGTTGCTAAAATCCAACAAATTCTAAATAAATTTCAGATTGATAATAGTCAAAATCTAAAACCTCTCGACTGCGCTCGAGGAGACATCCATATTATTAAAAATAAAAGAACCTCCAACTCTCCAAAAAAAGATGCTATTTCTACAGCAATACAAATGGCAAAAAATAATTGGATTCTTACAACAGATGCAGATTGTATTGTTTCTGAAAATTGGCTAAAAGCTTTGGATCGTTTTATTCAAAAAAGCAATCCTAAAATGGTGGTTGCTCCAGTAAATTATATTGCCAAAAACAACTTCTTAGAGCAGTTTCAATTGTTAGACTTTATGAGCTTACAAGGAACTACCATTGGTGGTTTTGGCATGAACTTTCCTTTTCTATGCAACGGTGCAAATTTAGCTTACAGAAAAGATATTTTTTTAAAGTTGAATGGTTTTAAAGGAAATGATACAATTGCAAGTGGAGATGATATTTTTCTGTTTGAAAAATTTTTAGAAGATGATAAAAACGGAGTTCATTTTTTAAAATCTAAAGAAGCGATTGTTTCTACTTTTCCAGTAAAATCGACTTCAGCGCTCATTCAACAAAGAATTCGTTGGGTTTCAAAAACAAGTAAATTTAAATCTACTCGCGTAAAACTGATTGGTCTTTTAGTCTTTTTGGTAAATCTTTATGTGGTTTTCAATGTATTCTTTTATGACAATATAGCGTCTATTTTTCTTCCTTTAGTTCTAAAAATATCAATCGATTTATTTCTATTTATACCAACGATAAACTTTTACAATCATAAAAAAACATTCTTTAAATGGTATGTATTTAGTGGTATTATATATCCTTTTTTTAGCGTATGTATTGTTTTTAAATCGTTTTTCTATAAATACAATTGGAAAGGAAGAAATTTTAAAAAATAAGCTTAAAACAAAGCTTCCATAATTGCATCTGCCTTAAACCAAAGGATTAGAGCGATTGCTAAAAGCAACACTAAAAAAAGACCTTTTTTAGGTTTTGATTCTTTCTTTCTACCAAACTTTCTTTTGAATTCCATTTGAATAAATTTTTTATAAAAAATATAACTGAAAACTGCTTACTACTTACTGATTGCTTTTTTTAACAGCTCGTAACATTTCTCTTTTTCCCGGAGGACCAGGCAAACGTTCTACTGTAAAACCTACCGCTTGCATGGCTCTTCGAACACTTCCTTTTGCAGAATAGGTTACTAAAATTCCGTTTTCCTTTAATGCATCAAACATTTTAGCAAAAATTTCTTCTGTCCATAATTGAGGTTGAACACGAGCTCCAAAAGCATCAAAATAAATCAAATGAAAAGCATCTTTATCTTCAATGTCTTCAAAAAACTGCTTCCTTTTTAAAAGAGAAAATGTATCTGTAATTTGGTGTTTTTCATCCCAAGAAACTTGGTGCATTTTATGAAAGATTGTATGCTCTTTTTTTGCATCTAACACAGCTATAAAATTCATTTTCTCAATTTCATCTGGAGTAACAGGATAGGCTTCTACACCAACGTAGTCTATTGGTTTTTTAGCTTCTAAATACGTAATAAAAGCGTTTAAACCCGTACCAAAACCAATTTCGAGTATTGCAACTTTATCAGAAGAAACCAACTTTAACCCGCTTTCTATAAAAACATGATAGGTCTCATTGATAGAACCATTTTTAGAATGGTATTGTTCATCCCAATCTGGTAAATGTATGGTTGTAGACCCATCTGAAGTAATTAAAATTTCTCTTTTCAAGTTTTATTGGAATTAGGTTGTTTTGTTAAGCACAGTCGAGACAATTTATGAAAATTATTCTAAACTTAACAAAACACCGTTTGCTTCAAAAGTAAATTCTTTTTTAGGTGCTGTGATTTTTGCAATTTCTTCTTTACTTTTTCCTGCGTCTTCCGCATAATGTTGTAATTCTTCTACAGGTGTTATTTTTACAAATGCTTTCCCTGCTACAATTACTTCTTTTCCTTGAGCATCTAAAGGCATAAAAAAACCGTAATCTTTAAAACGTACCATCGCTTCGCTTTCTTCTGCTAGAGGAAGCTTCATCCAACATCCCTTTTTTGAGCAAACTTCTTTTATTTCTGATATAAATTTTACATTTACAGTATCACCAACATTCATATTCTCAAATTTAGCCAACATCTGTTCAGAAGTCATTGCTTTTTCTTTAGATATTTTATCACCATAAGAAGCGTATGCCAATTCTTGTGTAGGCATTTCTGTGCTTACATTTTCCGTTTTTCCTTTTTTACATGCTGTAAAAACCAATAGTGCAATTGCACAAAATCTAAGGACTAATTTCATCTTAAAAAATTTTAACTATTCAAACACAAATGTAATGAATTTAACAGCAAAACCCACTTTTTTATATCAGTACAGATGAATAAATTATGTACATTTGTAATCAAATTTAATTAGCTAAACTATGAATTCTAATATAGAAATCAAACCTATAGAAAAGTCTAAAATAGACTCCGTAGATTTTAATAATCTACCTTTTGGTAGCGTTTTTTCTGATCACATGCTTGTGTGTGATTTTAAAGATGGAGAATGGCAGACACCAGTAATTGAACCTTATGCACCTATTTCTTTAGATCCTTCTGCGAAGATTTTTCATTACGGACAATCTATTTTTGAAGGAATGAAAGCTTACAAAGATACAGACGGAAACACTTTATTGTTTAGACCTACAGACAATTGTAAACGTTTAAATAAATCTGCTGAACGTTTGGTAATTCCTCAAATTCCTGAAGCAATTTTTATGGAAGGTTTAAAAGCTTTATTAAAAGTTGATGAAGCTTGGATACCTACAAATGACGGAAGTTCTTTATATATTAGACCTTTTATGTTTGCGTCTGGAAATGGTTTTCATGCCTCTCCTGCAGACGCTTATAAATTAATGATTTGTACTGCACCTTCAGGAGCTTATTTTGCAGGTAAAGTAAAAGTTTTAATTGAAGAAAAATATGCACGTGCTGCAAATGGTGGGGTTGGTTTTGCAAAAGCTGGTGGTAATTACGCTGCCCAGTTTTACCCAACACAATTGGCTATTGAAAAAGGATATAATCAAGTAATTTGGACAGATGACCATAAACATGAATATATCGAAGAAGCGGGTGCGATGAATATATTTATCAGAATTCATGATACCTTAATTACAAGTCCTACAAGTGATCGGATTTTAGATGGAATTACTCGTAAAAGCATCATTCAAATTGCAAAAGATAGGGGTATTGATGTAGAAGTAAGAAAAATTTCTGTTTCTGAAGTAATCGCTGCTGCACAATCTGGTAGTTTAAAAGAAATGTTTGGTGCAGGAACTGCTGCCGTAATTTCACCGATTTCAGGTTTTGGGTATCAAGATACAGACTACGATTTACCAGAACTAGACAAACCTTTTGCAGCTACATTAAAGAAAGCAATTACAGACATTCAAACCAATAAAGCTGAAGACCCTTATGGCTGGAGAGTTGTAGTGAAATAATAAATAAAACTTTTTATATTTTTAAAAGCATCAATTTACATTGATGCTTTTTTTAACTGCTCTTTCTTTAAAATTTTCACCAGAAAAAGTAATATTAAAACTCCCATCAAGGCAAAAACAGTTAGCACATCTAAAGTTGTTTCAAAACCAAAATTAGCAACCATTTGCATACCCGCGTTGTGACTAAACACATGAGATAGAGAGAATGCAATGCTATACATTGCCATATACTCTCCTTGATTTCCTTTTTTGGCTCTTTCTACAGCAAAGGCATTAGAAAAAGGGAAAGCAATCATTTCTCCGATCGTCATTAATAACATTCCAACCAATAAAATTCCAATCCAAGATGTTGTGTTTAAAACCACAAAACTTATGGCGACTAGAAAAAGCCCAATTGCAACCAATTTTATTTTTGAGTTTTTTGGTTGTTCTAACCATTTAATCAATGGCATTTCAAAAAGAAAGATAAAAAATCCGTTGAAACCCATTAACAAGCCTATTTCTAGTTCAGATAAAAAACGGATGTCTTTATAATACAAAGGCATTGTAGAAAAATACTGCAAAAAGGTAAATCCGAAGATAAACATTGCTATAAAAAAGATCCAAAAAGCTTTGTCTTTATATACTGAAACGGGGTTTTCTACTTTTACAACATCTAACACTTTTACCTTTTTAGGGTGTAAAACTTTTAATAGTAAAATACTTGCCAAAGCACAGGTAATTCCATCTACCCAAAACAGACCTTGGTAGCCAATTCCTGTAATTATTAAACCGCCAATTGCAGGTCCTGCAGAAAAACCTAAATTAATTGCCAAACGAATTAAAGTGACAGAACGTGTTTTATTTTCTGGTTTACTATAGGCACTCAATGCTACAAACATGGCGGGTCTAAATGCATCAGCAACCAACATTACAGAGAAAATTCCGAAGCAAAAACCCGCAAAAGTAGTTACATATTGAAGTAGCACAAAAAATACACCTGTAAATACAAGACTTACAAACATTACTTTGTAGTACCCAATTTTGTCTGTCAACTTTCCTCCTAACCAAGTTCCTACTAAAGAACCTATCCCAAAAAAAGACATAATGATACCCACATCTGGCAATGAAAAATGGAGACTTTTGTTTAAATACAAACTCAAAAACGGAATCACCATAGTTCCTGCCCTATTGATTAATGTTATTAAAGCAAGCCACCAAACTTCTGTTGAAAGTCCTTTAAAAGTGTTTATGTAATTTTTAAATAATCTATTCATCTAGTTTGGTTATTAATTTTTTTCTGATGCTGAAACGAGTGCAGAATAAGTTCAACGTATCAATTCTTATAAAACTGAGAATTTCTTTAAAATAGAAAGTCCGACTGTGAAGTCGGACTTTATTAAATTGTTTGATATAATTGTATCATTATCAAAATTTATAGATAGTCCGCCTTTCGTATTTTATATACGATAACTGCATGTTATAAATTTTGACTGTTTTCATTTTGATTTCTTAATTGATTTCAAATCTACATAAAATAATTGAAAGTTGTATTTTTGATTTTTTAAATAAGTAAATATGAAATTTGTAAGCCTATTATTGTTCTTCATTATCATTACTTCATGCAATTCACAAGATAAAAGACCCATTCTTGGTGCAACCGAATACCAGAAAGAACTAAACACACAATATAAAGATGCTACAAAATCGCCTTTAAAAAAAAGAGATTTAAAGAAGTTTAAAGGATTGGATTTTTTTCCAGTAGATTCCTCTTTTATTGTAACTGCAAATTTGAAAAGAACAGAAAACGCACCTATTTTTGAAATGGCAACTACTACAACTAGAAAACCATTGTATAAAGAATATGGAATTTTGAGTTTTAATTTAAATGGAAAAGATTGCAAATTGACTATTTATCAGAGTCAAGATGATGAACGAGACGAGAAGTATAAAGACTACTTGTTTTTACCTTTTACAGATGATACTTCTGGAAACGAATCTTATGGTGGCGGGCGTTATATGGACGTAATGACGACTGATATAAGTGCTGAAAATACAATTCAACTAAACTTCAACAATACTTACAATCCTTATTGTGCTTATAACGACAAATATTCCTGCCCGTCAGACTGTCTAATAACTTCTTGATATTTTTCGTAATAATCCCAATGTCATTTTTCAAGTTTTTTGTATCTTAAT
>NZ_CANMVP010000011.1 GCF_947501385.1 uncultured Polaribacter sp. | reverse complement strand
CAAGCGACACTCTTTTTTTATTGTGCTGAATTTATTTCAGCATCTATTGAAACTTACCATATTATTTTACCATATGTTAACTTTTACAGTGGGCAGTAAACAAAGCTACAGGAAGCAGTTTACAGTAAATCAGTTTTATTACTGTGTACTGACTGCATACTGAAAACTAACATACTGCATACTGAAATTCTTAGGGTGGTTATAGCATTGGGGCTCACCTCTTCCCATCTCGAACAGAGAAGTTAAGCCCAATTGCGCCGATGGTACTGCATTTATGTGGGAGAGTAGGTCGCCGCCTTTCTTTACTACTGAATTTATATTCAGTAACTATAAACCTCATATCTTACGATATGAGGTTTTTTTATGCGTACTATTTAAATAAAATGTTCTTTGATAGCCTAGAACGTTGTAAAATTAACTTTATATTCATTAAAATTGGATTATTTTAAACGTAGTGAGTTATTTTAACTAAAAAGTATCAAATTAAAATCGTTTTCTACAAAAAAAACGCACCATTCGTGATATGATACGCTTATTTTATACCATTGTTTTCTAGTTACAATGCCGTAGACTGTCTTACACGAGCACGTAATGAAGTGGAATTGATACGATACCCCGTAAACATATGATGGTATACTCGTCCTACATACGCTGTCCACCAATCACCATATTCCACGATGTTTCCTCTACTATTTGTAACTTCTAGATTTCCTTGATCTGACCCGTCTTGACCAATCAACCGAATGCGATAATCTACCCGAGCATTTCCAGAAGATACCTCTACTCTTTTATTCACAGTCACGGGTTCCCAGCCTGTTGCTTCTCCAAATAAAACAGGATTTCCGAGATTGATCCATTCACTTAGATCTCCTGTTTCATTATTCGTAGTATATTGATACTGATATTGAAGTTTTAGAGGAGTCGGCACTCCTGGAGTTTCATACAGAATGTTATAAAACTTTATCCATGCTGTTTCACCAGTATTTTCGGTTGTTACTTTGGGGTACGGAGCGCCATTCTCTATAATAATAGGAGCTTCATCAAAATTATGAATAATTATATTTGATTTTCCTGCTGGTAAATCGATATCATGGTCATACACTAAAGATAAATTATCTACAGTTCCTTGATGTAATTTTAAATTTACTATTCCAGGTTCTGTAGTGAAAAACTTACCGACTGCACCTCTAGGGATATAGCTGTAGGTGGGTAGTGTTGCTGTTTCATTGGTTAACAACTGATCATTTAATTCTACCTTATTGATATTGTTTGCAGTTCCACTGGCAATGGGAACCATATAATGCAATTGAAACTGTGCTGTTGTTTCATCATTAATTTGGGTTGCTAGGTATTCCACCTCATTTTGCTCACAAGCTGTAATTAAAAATGTACAAACCAGAAAAAGCTTTATTTTAGTTATATTTTTCATATCTCTTTATATTTTTGATGTTTAACAGATATTTTTATTGAGGTAAATCTCCAGGATACACAAACCACGGAATCGATGTATGATAATTGTCTGCGGTTCCAGGAATAGGTGTTAGTTTTTCCAACGAAGGTAAATTCCACATATATTCTGAGTTAAAACGCGGTCTTAATCGATAGCTTGGAGAGCCTTCGTTACGTACATTATATGCTCCATTTCGTCCTTGAACTTCTGCTGGCGCTAAGTAAAATCCTTTATATACTTTAGAAGGATCTGAATCCCATTTTTGATCTACCAATGCTTGATTGTATCCGTTGCCGCTACTAGGAACTTCACCTGTATAATCAATGTCGTAATTGTATTTGCGCATGTCTACCCAAGCTTCTGGAGCTCCCCATGGATATAAAGCAACCCATTTTTGCATCATAATATGTGATAATGTAAAATTATTAGTCAAGCCATTTACGTACGGACCGTTTATGTATTCAGAAGCAAGTTCATTAAAAACTGCTGTTGTCACCTTATCGCCACCAGTAGAACTTCCTTCTTTTCCCGTAAAAATATAGCGAGCAGTTGTTTGTAAGTCTGCTCTAACTCCTTCCTTAAATGCATTATATGCTTCTTGTGTTCGATTCAATTTCCAATAAGCTTCCGCTAAACAAAATTGTATTTCAGCATAGGTAGTTAATATATAAGGCGCATCGTCTCGGTATATCCAGCGACCCGTTCCGTCATGCACGGTTCCGCTAAACTGAGATGATAGGGTTCTTCCGTAGTAGGATGGAGCTTGTCCAATAGGACCGGTGGATCCAGTAAAACTTCCGCCATAATACTTATAGGTTTTTACACTATCTGCAACATTTAAATCTAAATAGGTTGGATTGCTTTCTGTGGCCAACTTTACAGTAACTCTAGGATCAAAGTGACCTACCTCATTTAGTAATGTATCTGTAATGATTTGTTTTTCAGCAAGTTTAAAAGGATAATAAGGGTTGCTACCAGCTGATATTATTTTATCACCTGTTGCTTCATTGTACTCAGGTACTGTTCCTGTAAACACCTGTACTGCATATTCGTGCTGAAAAAAGAGGTAATTTAAATTTCTTCTTGCTGTGCCCCAAAAATTATTAAAACCACTGTAGGGTGCCGATTGTGAACCACCTCCAATTTTTACGGTAGCATCGTCACTAGGACTTTGAAAGGATTTACCTGCGGCAGTAATTAATTCTTGAGCATAGGTGCCTTCAAAATCTGTTTTATTGGTTAAAGAAGATAAATTACGAACAATAACAGCGTACGCAAACTTAATCCACATCTCTTTATTTCCACCATAAATAAAATCATTATCACTAATTTTAGTACCGTATGATTGATTATCCGTTCGTTCTAGCAGTTCAATAGCTTCATATGCCCATGTACGAACTTGATCATAAATTTCTTTTTGATAATCATAATCATGCTGTAATAAACCTGGTACAAATGCATCATTCATAGGTAGTTCTCCATGAACTTTCGTCAACATATCCCAGCTAAAAGCTTTCATTGCTAAGCCAATACCTGCTAAGGTCCAATCTTCTTCGTCCTTAGATTGATTGATTAGATTTTCAAGATTCTGCCCCTGATTCCAATAGGTCATTCGCCAAATTTCTGCTCCAGCATCACTACCTAAAGCAAAGAAATGATTTGCAAAGTTACCATAAGTACCTGAACTTGTGCCCATCATTTGTGTTAGTGGTCCAATAGCACGTATGTCCCAATAAACACCTTGGTATTGTTGTGTAATTCCCGCTAGATACAAATACCCATCTACCTTGGCGGGTGCATCTATATTCTCATTGACATCAAGGTATTCTTCGCAACTACTCAAGCTAAAAAATACGATTAGTATGTATATTAATTTATTTTTCATGGTATTTTAATTTAAGTTTAAACTTACTCCTATTGTAAAGGCACGAGGGTTTGGCAAAGACCAAACATCAATACCTTCTCCACCTGTACCTCCAGCTGCTGCAGAAACCGTATTTCCTACAGCATCAATACCTGAGTAATTTGTCCATGTAAACAAATCGTTTGCTACAAAAAACAAATCCATTTGAGAAAAAAGCTTAGATTTACGAAGCACATCTTCTGGTAGACGGTAGGAAAAACGTAATTCTTGCATTCGTAAATAATTGACATCTTTTTCTAACCAATCTTCATCACCACCTGAAAAGATAGAGGATCCATAGGTTCTATAATCAACTGCTATTGTATTTTGGGTTGGGTTGGCTGTATTCTCATTTCCATCGCGTATCACACCATCAAATATATAGGGTTGACTTTCACGCAAAGCAACAGATTCCCAACTTGTTCCTCGTTGCATCATAAATCGTTTGGTACCATTTACAACGGTGGCACCCAAACGCCCTGCAAACAAGCTAGACAATCTAAAGTTTTTATACTGTAAACTGGTTAACATTCCAAAACGTAATTTTGGTTCTCTGTCACCAATAATAGACCATTGACTATCGACAAGTGGTAGCCCAGTAGTGGGGTTAATTAAAATAGCACCATTATCATTACGTTCATAAGCTCTTCCTGTTACTGTTGTGATTGGTTGCCCTTTTATGATACCGTTTCTTATGTTTCCTGAGTTCCATGTAAAAGGATTGTAGTATTCTGTTACGTTTTCTGGAAGAAGAACAACTTCGGAAGTTCCTCTAGAACCATTGACTCCTACATTCCAAGTAAAATCATCGTTTTTTATCACATCAACATCAATGTTGGCTTCCCATCCTTTTGTTTTAAAGGTACCCACATTCAACGTATTTAACACAAATCCTGTGGCATAGCTCAATCGAAAGCCTTGTACTATTTGATCTGAATTTTCTGTTGCAAAATAGGTAAAACTTGCATTTACCCTATTGTTGAACAATCTGAAATCTATACCAGCTTCATGTGCCGTAGTAATTTCGGGTTTTAAGTTTGGGTTAGGTCCTGTAAATCCATATTTAAAACCACCTCCTGTTAAATTTGTGGTTTGTAGTTGTGGATCAATCTGTAAAGGCCTGGCGTCTTTTCCTACTTGCGCCCATGAACCACGAAGTTTGATATAATTGATTGACTCAACATCTTTTATAAAATCTAAATCAGATACAATAAACGAGCCTTCAATAGCTGGGTAAAAATACCTATTGTTGTTGACTGGTAACGTAGACGACCAGTCATTTCTAGCTCTTAAAGTAATAAATGCAATATTGTTATAGCCAAATTCAAAAGAACCTGAAACTGCTTGTATTCTTCGTTTCGTGTTTCTCTGACTTGTTGTTTGTGTTAATGGATCTGTATTATTGATAGATTGAAAATCGGCTATGATAAATCTACTACCCGAACTAGCTGATCTAGTCACTTCATTTTCTAATTGATGGTATCCTAATTGAGCTGAAAATGAAAACTTTTTATCAAAAAAATTATTATTGTATCCTGCAAGAATATTGATTGTGGGATCAGAAAAATTAGACTGAACAAGATCGTACTGACCTTCACCAGCATTTCTGTTAAAATAATAGGGGTGGTTAGATGCTATAAAAGTTTGCATTCCTACATCCCAACCTACTTGTGCACGTATAAAGGTGTTTTTTACGGGAGTTATATTTAGTGCAATATTACTGATAAATCGATCTGATTCGTCATAGTACTTATTCTTATTCATACCAAAAAGCGGATTGAGTAAATCTTCATCAAGGTAGTAGTCTGGTACTTTCATATGACTGCCATCTTCTGCAAGGTAGTTGCTCATATCATCTACCATAGGCCACAACATGGCTCGGTATAATGGACCCGCTGTACCTTTCCGAACTTTCGTATTTCCTGTATTGGTATATTGCAGTGCTCCTTCAAACGTTAACCAATCTGTAATGTCTGCTTTACCTGACAAACTTAGATTTGTTCTTTTGTAATCTGTAGTTTTTAATACTCCAATTTCGTCTAATTGTGAAAAACTAGCACGGATGGTTGCTTTGTCTGAACCTCCTTCAACGGAAACGTTGTATCGTTGCTGAAAACCTGTTTGAAGAACGGCATCAATATTATCGTAAATCTCAATTCCTTCTGGATAGAGACCTCCATATTTGCTTGTAAAATAGTAGTTTGTTGTGCCATAGGCTCCATTGGCATATTTATCTTGCATGTCTGGATAGCCATATGCTTTACTAAATTTGAGGTAATTACTAAATCTTACGGTACCTTTTCCTATAGTGCCTTTTTTAGTGGTGATAATAATAGCACCGTTAGAGGCATCAGAACCATACAATGCGGCAGCTGCTGCCCCTTTTAATACAGTAATAGACTCAACATCTTCTGGATTAAAATCATTCCCTCTAGAAGAAAAATCTAAGTCACGTACAGAAAAACCACCTCCGGCCATTTCATTAGGATCGAAAGTAGTGTTGTTCATGGGAATTCCATCTACCACATAAAGTGGCTTGTTATTACCCGATATAGAGGTAATATTTCTCAATACTATATTTGTGGAGGCTCCAGGACTTCCACTTGTAGAACCAATGTTAAGACCAGGTACTCGTCCTGCCAGTGCTGTAATAAAATTTTCTCTACCTGAATCTTGAATTGTTTTCCCGTCAATTTTTTGTACCGAAGAACCCATACTACGCGCTGCCCGTTTTAAACCAAATTCTGCAGTAATTACAATTTCATCTAAAGTTGCAGTACTTTCTTCTAAAATGACATTAATAACTGCATTAGTTGCAACAATTTCTTTCTTTTTAAAACCAAGAGAAGAAAAAACGAGCGTTCTTCCTTTTGTAACTACTAATTGATAATTTCCGTTAAAATCTGTGGATGTTCCTTTATTAGTCCCTTTAATAAGAATTGTTACTCCTGGTAAAGGGCTACCTATTTCGTCAACAACACTACCTTTTACAGTTATATTTTGTGAAAATAATACGGAAAACGAAGTTGTAAAAAAAACCAGAAGAGTAACTTTAATTTTTTTAGTCATGAGTAGATTTTTTTGTAAGTCATGGTAAACTTAATAAAAAAAAATAAAGTATATCATATTTTTTTCTATTTTTTTGCAGTTTTTTTTATTTTTTTGCGCTTTTAGTGTTTTTTTAATGCAATTTATGTTGTTTTATTTAAGTTTTATGATATTGTATGCTTTCTTTATTGCTAATTATTTTACTTTAGAAGTTTTTACAAATTGTATCGGAAATCAATTTTTTGAGATTGCTTTAACAATTTAAATATTTAGAGGATGGGTTAATTCTTAACAGCATAAAGTGACCGGAATTTAATTTTAAAACAATGGAATATATATGATAAGAGTTATTTTTCAGGACATGACAAAAAACAGTATTTAAACTACAAACGTCCTTAAAATAGGTAGTTATTTTATTTTTCAAAATGTCTCGTCAAACATTACTGAAATCAAAATATATTTTGATTGAAAGTATAAAACGTAGTTTCTCGAGAGATAATTTTTTATGGAATTATCGAGAAACATAAGGTCTCGACTGCGCTGGACCTGACATTTGAGACTATTTGATAAATTTTTGTCATGTACAAAGCAATTATTTATAAAATATTATCATATATTTTCGTTATTGATGTTATACTTTGTTTCTTTGCGTCTTATGAGATTGATATTTCTATTCATTATTTTCTTGGTTTCTTTTTATTCGAAAGCTCAGGTTGGAGGTGAAAGAATATATCAGTTTTTAAATGTTTCTACTTCTGCAAGACAGATAGCATTAGGTGGGGAAGTCTTAACTTTAATAGATGATATAAATCAACCTATTTGGAATCCTGCTACTATAAATAGTAATTTAGATAGAAGATTGTCTGTAAACTATTCTAGTTATTTAGCAGGTATTAATGTTGGTGCTATTTCTTACGCAAGAGAAATATCAAGAAGATTTGGAACTATTCATGGCAATATAAAATATCTAGATTATGGTGCTATTATTGAAGCCAATGAACAAGGAGAAGAGACTGGTAATTTTAGAGCGAATGATATTGCTGTTTCTATAGGTTATTCTTACAACTTCCCATACACTAATTTTTATCTTGGTGCCAATTTGAAATTTATTACTTCAACGATTAGTAATTTTTCATCCACTGGTGTAGCCACAGATATAGCCTTATTATATTATAGTCTATACAAGCCTTATAGTTTTACAGTGGTTGCAAGAAATATTGGGGCACAATTAAAATCGTTTAATGGAGAAATTGAAAAGTTACCTTTTGAATTTGCTTTGGGTGCAAGTTATCAATTAGAATATGTTCCATTAAAATGGTATTTAACTTTAGACAATTTGCAGCAATGGGATATTACTGCTGCCAATCCATCAAATCAAACCACAGATTTAGAAGGAAATGTTACTGAAGAAGAATCAGGCTTTGTTGCAAACACTTTGCGTCATTTTGTGGTGGGAGCAGAGTTGTTTCCCGAAAGTGTTATAAATATTAGAATTGGTTATAATTTTAGAAGAGCTGCTGAACTAAAGTTGCAAAATGCAAGAACTTTTAGTGGTGTTTCTTTTGGTTTTGGAATAAAAATGAATAAATTTAAATTTAATTATGCTTATTCTAAATTTCATACAGCTGCTAATGTGAGTACCTTTAGCTTAGAAATAGATTTAGATAGTAGAAGAAGATAAAAAATGAATAAAAAAATAACAATTGCAATAGATGGTTTTTCATCTACAGGTAAAAGTACCATAGCAAAATTAATAGCAAAAAAATACAATTTTATTTATGTAGATTCTGGTGCTATGTATAGAGCTATCACGTTTTTTGCAAAACAAAATAATTTTGTTGGGAAGGATTTTCTAAAAAAAGCCGAACTAATTTCTGAATTGAAAAATAATTCACTTTCCTTTCAATTTAATAAGCAATTAGGTTTTGCAGAAATGTTTTTAAACGGGCAAAACGTTGAAAAAGAAATAAGAAGACTAGAAGTTTCTCAATTGGTAAGTAAAGTTGCTGAAATCTCTGAAGTGAGAAGAAAGCTTGTAAAAGAGCAGCAAGAAATGGGAGAAAAAGGAGGTGTTGTTATGGACGGAAGAGATATTGGAACCGTCGTTTTTCCCAATGCTGATTTAAAATTATTTATGACAGCTTCTGCAGACAAAAGAGCTACCAGGCGCTATAAAGAATTAATAGATCGAGGAGACAAAGTAAGTTTTAAAGATGTGCTATTTAACGTTGAAGAAAGAGATAGAATTGATTCTACAAGAGAAGATTCTCCGTTAACAAAAGCAAAGGATGCTATTGAAATTGATAATTCTGATATGGGAATTCAAGAGCAATTTGAGAGAATTTGTACTTTAGTTGATAGAAAATTGAAAGAAATCTAGAATTTTATAAATAGGTTTAGCCCTGATTGAAGTCCCGAAGCTTTGGGGTTTGAGCTCTTTTTATTCTTTTTCTGAATGAAAAGCGAGTGCCTTTCGACTTCGCTCAAGATGAACTCCAAGCAGGAAATATTTTCAAAAAATAACTTTAAGGAATATTTAAATACTTATGTGTCTGAAGAGAAATTTTCCATTTTGGATTTTTCATCACATAATCTACAATAAGTGCTGTCATTTTTTCTTTTTTACTCCATTCTGGTTGTAAATACAATTGACATTTCTTACCTACTTTAGCGGCTTGTTGTTCAGCAAAATCGAAATCGGATTTATTATGAATAATCATTTTCAATTCATCTGCTTCTCTATACACTTCCTCTAGAGGTAATTTATTTTTTTTTGGTGAGAGACAAAACCAATCCCATTTTCCAGAAAAAGAATAGGCTCCAGAAGTTTCGATATGTGTTCTGATCTGATTTTTTTGAAGATTTTCTGTAATATAATCCATAGACCACATTAAAGGCTCACCACCAGTAATAACAACCGTGTTTGCGTATTTCTTTACATTGTCTACAATGGTGTCTGCTAATGTTGGTGGATGCAAATCTGCATTCCAGCTTTCTTTCACATCGCACCAATGGCAACCTACATCACAACCACCAACTCGAATAAAATAAGCGGCAGTTCCTGTATGAGAACCTTCACCTTGTATGGTGTAAAACTCTTCCATTAGTGGAAGCATAATTCCTTTATCTACTAAATCTTGCGTTTCTTTATTCATTATGTTGTTCTCAAAATAGAGTCATAAAATTCTTTATATATTCTAAATATTTTAGACACGAATTTTAAAAATCTTACTCTAACAATTTATTAATTATTTTACGCAGCAAACTATCTGCCTGTAAATTATAGTTTATTTTCTGGCTGCTACCACTTCAATTTCAATTTTTGCACCTGCGGCTAAATCGGCTGCAAAGGTAGTTCTTGCAGGTAAATTATCGGTAAAAAAAGTACGATAAATTGTATTCATTTTAGAGAAATCTTCAATATCAGCTAAAATTACCGTACATTTTACAACATCTGCTAATGTTAAGTTGTGGTATTTTAAAACAGCTTCAATATTTTTGAGCGTTTGTTTTGTTTCCGCTTCAATTCCATCTTTAACGAGTTTTCCTGTCGCATGGTTTTTTCCTATTTGTCCCGTTAAAAAGTATAAATTATCAACTTGAACGGCATCAGAAAAAGGAACGTTTTGCCTGCTTTTCTCATGTGATTTATGGTGCTTTATAACTGAGGTTTTATCTTTATTGCAGGAGAAATTCATCAATAGTAAAAAAAATAAAAATAATTTTATAAGAAATTTCATAAAGTTTTGATTTTCAATACAAATATAAAAACAATTAAGATGAATTATTTTAATTGTAAGTGTTTAAAAATCAAGTATTTTTTGTAAATTTGCACTCCTTTTTACGAGAACAGATTTATAAAAGGACCTTTGAAAAACAATTTATAAAAACATCTCTTGTTATTTTTATCGTTAAAAATCTGAATTACAGCAAGATACAAATTTAATTTTCAGAAATGTCTGAAGAAACTAAAAACACAGAAGAGCAAGAAGTTGCTACTGATGTAAATCAAACAGAAGCAACAAGGGTTGCTGTAGAGGAAAAACAAGATCCACAACAATTTTTGGCTGACTTTAACTGGCACAAATACGAACAAGGTATTGAAGCAGTTGATGAAAAGAAATTACAAGATTTCGAAAAAGCTTTAGAAGGTACTGTAGGTTTTGTGAACGAGCGTGACGTAATTGAAGGAACGGTAATTAGAATTACTGATAGAGATGCAATCATCGATATCAATTCTAAATCTGAAGGCGTTATTTCTTTAAACGAATTTCGTTACAACCAAGGTTTAAAAGAAGGTGATACTGTAGAAGTATTGGTAGATAAAAGAGAAGATTCTTCTGGTCAATTGGTATTGTCTCACAAAAAAGCAAGAGTAATTAAAGCATGGGAACGTGTGAACAATGCTCATGAAACTGGTGAAGTAGTAAACGGTTTTGTTAAATGTAGAACTAGAGGTGGTATGATTGTAGATGTTTTCGGAATCGAAGCATTTTTACCAGGATCTCAAATTGACGTAAAGCCTATTAGAGATTACGATCAGTATGTAGAAAAAACAATGGAATTTAAAGTTGTGAAAATCAACCATGAATTTAAAAACGTTGTCGTTTCTCATAAAGCTTTAATTGAAGCGGATATTGAATTACAGAAAAAAGAAATTATTGGCCAATTAGAGAAAGGACAAGTATTAGAAGGTGTTGTTAAAAACATTACTTCTTATGGTGTGTTTGTAGATTTAGGTGGTGTTGATGGTTTGGTACATATTACAGATTTATCTTGGTCTAGAATTAACCATCCGAATGAGGTTGTTGAATTAGATCAAAAATTAAACGTTGTAATTTTAGACTTTGATGATAACAAATCTAGAATTCAATTAGGTTTAAAACAATTGTCTGCGCATCCTTGGGAAGCTTTAAACGATACTTTAAAAGTGGGCGATAAAGTTACTGGTGAAGTTGTAGTAATTGCAGATTATGGTGCTTTTGTAGAAGTAGAACAAGGAGTAGAAGGGTTAATTCACGTTTCTGAAATGTCATGGTCAACACATTTACGTTCGGCGCAAGATTTTGTAAAAGTGGGAGATAAAGTAGAAGCGCAAGTTTTAACTTTAGACAGAGAAGACCGTAAAATGTCTTTAGGTATGAAACAATTACACCCAGATCCTTGGACAGATATTACAACTAAATATCCTGTAGGTTCTACACACACTGGTACGGTAAGAAATTACACAAACTTTGGTGTGTTTGTAGAATTAGAAGAAGGAATTGATGGTTTAGTGTACATTTCAGATCTTTCTTGGACTAAGAAAATCAAGCATCCATCAGACTTTGTAACTGTTGGAGACAAGCTAGAAGTTCAAGTGTTAGAATTAGATGTAGAGAACAGAAAGTTAAACTTAGGTCATAAGCAAACGCAAGACAATCCTTGGGATGCGCATGAAGCTACGTTCGCAATTGGTTCTACACATGAAGGTACTATCAAAGAAAAGAATGATAAAGGTGCAGTTGTAACTTTATCTGACGATGTTGAAGGTTTTGCACCAACACGTTACTTAGAAAAAGAAGACGGTTCTAAATTAGGAAAAGGAGATACTACAAACTTTGTGGTTTTAGAATTTTCTAAAGAATACAGAAGAGTTGTTGTTTCTCATACTTCTATCTTTAGAGAAGAAGAAAAGAGAAATATCAAAGTTGCTTCTAAGAAATCTGCAGATGCAGAGAAAACTACTTTAGGAGACATTGGTGGTTTAGCAGCTCTTAAAGAAAAAATGGAAGCTGGAGCAAAAAAGAAGAAATAATTCTTTGTACTGAACCAGTTTCAGTATCTAGTCGATATTTATAATATCTAAAGCCGATGCAATTTGCATCGGCTTTTTCTTGTACTGAACTTTTTGAAGATTATCTATTATCCGCATATTAAACTATTTAGAATTTCTTTTCTTTTTTTCTGTCTGAAATTATTTTTTTTGCAAAGCAGGGTCAAAATTCTGGCAATAATCATCAATGTCACAAAAAATTGTAGTAATTTTATCTATAGAAGTTATAAATGGAATACTAGTTAAATGCTTGATATATAGAGTTTAAATATGCTAGTTCTCTATTTTTCTACAATAATTTAATATGATTTCTTACGTCAAACTCAGGTTTTTAGTAAATTTTAAAACGTTTGTTTTTCAAAACCCTAAATAGATTTTATAGGTGTATACCCAGATATCGTTAAAGATAGATAGCACTTATAAACGTAGAAGATTTCACAAAAATGCCATTATCAACTTTGAAAAGAAGGAATAAAAAAGTTTAAATTTGATATAAAATTTCAAAATATTTTAATCCAAGAAAGACCTGTTTAATGAAAAGATGTTTTTATAGGCCACTGTAACCAAAGAAAATATACGCAATGAAAACTGCTATAAATAAGAACATAAGAAAATATATCCTCATCTTCTATTGCTTTATGGCCCACATAAGTATGGGACAATTCAATAATTTAAAGTTTGAAAACTTAAATACAGCAGATGGCCTTTCCAGTAGTACCTGCGGAGAAATATTTCAAGATAAAGAAGGCTTTTTGTGGTTTGGAACTATAGATGGATTGAATAAATACAACGGATATGAATTTGAGATCTTTAGGTTTATTTTGAATGATTCCACATCTATAAGTAATAATAGAATTACTAGTATTGAAGAAGATAATAATGGCAACCTATGGATTGGAACCAATAATGGGTTGAACCTTTTCGACAAGAAAACAAATAAATTTTTAAGAATACAACTTTACAAACAACTGTCCTTAGCAAATAGTTCCCAAAAAGTTATCAATGATTTATTGTACGATACTTTAACCAATACATTATGGGTAGCTACAAAAAACGGGGTTATAAAAATAGGATTAGATGCGAACCATGCAAGGTTTCAAAATTTTAAGTTTTCATACTACATCAACGATCAATCCAACTTAAATTCATTAGACAATAATTATGTAAATGTTATTGTAAAAGATAAGAATAATAATATATGGATGGGTACAAACGGGCAGCATTTGAACCTTTACAGCCCAGAAAAAGATAATTTTGAACGAATTTTTATCAATACCAAAACACCCTATGAGTTGAATCACATCCCTAAAAGTGTATTTATCGATTCCGATGGCGATTTTTGGATCGGAAACGATCTCTCGAATTTCATTCTATGGAATAGAGAACAAAATATTTTCAAACACATCTCTTTGGCAGACAGTAAGATCCCTGTATCTGATATTTATCAAGATAGCAATAGCTTATTTTGGGTTTCTACAGATGCTTTCGGATTGTATTTGTTTGAAAAGAAGCAAGGAGCCGCAATCCTAAAACAACATATTTTAAATAATTTTTCTGATCCGTTTTCACTTCCCAATAACAAACCAAGTAAAATTTTTGAAGATAGACAGGGCATTTATTGGATTGGAAGCTATGATGAGGGTGTAAGTAAATTCGATCCTTCTAACTATGCCTTTGGTCATTTTTATTACCAACCCAATAATGTCAATGGATTGAGTGAAAAAACAGTACAGTCAGTTTTACAGGATTCAAAGGGGAGAATTTGGATCAGTGCCTATAACGGAGGGCTTAACCTGTTCAATGAAAAAACAAATTCTTTTCGGCATTCCCCTAGTAAAACCCGTCTGAAACAAAAGTTAAGTTCTAATAAAATTCTATATACTTTTGAAAGTCATGATGGCTTTATTTGGGTTTGTACTTTAGATGGCGGTGTTAATAAACTAAACCCAGAGACAGGAGCAATCGAGGTATTTCTACATGATGTCAAAGACCCTTTTTCTATAGGGCAAAGTTCTGTTTGGACAGGTGTAGAAGATTCAAAAAATAGAATATGGTTTGGACTAAGAACAGAGGGCATTAGTTTATACAATCCAAAAAACAGACGCTTTACCAACTATAAAAGCAGCTATGGGACAAAAAATCATCTGGTAAGTAATTCGGTTATTTGTACTTTTATTGATTCTAAAAATCGGTTATTTGTAGGTACTGCGTTAGGGCTAAATATGGTAGACCTTCATCAATTAGAGGATGATATTCCAAAAGAGATCAACTTTATACATGTAAAAGGAGAAGGGTTAGAAGGTGGTGGTGTAAATTATGTAACAGAGGATCATATTGGAAATATATGGGTGGGTTCAGACAGCGGTATTTATCTGCTGAATTCCAATCTAAAGGTGGTAAAAACATATTCCTCTCAAACAGGACTGCCTAACAATCTGGTGGTGGGAATTCAAGAAGATAACAATGGTAATATTTGGATTACTACCAAAGGAGGTCTTTCATTATTAAATCCGAATACAGATCAGTTTAAAAATTTCAATAGACATGACGGGCTGCAGGGAACTGAATTTCAAAGTAAATCTATTGAAAAAACAAAAGATGGCCGTATTATTATTGGAGGCATCAATGGTTTTAATATTTTTCAGCCCAATGATATCATCACAGCACCACCCTCTGTGATGCTTACTCCTAAGATAACTCGTTTTAAATTAAATAATAAACCCATAATAGCTGGAGATACCATACAAGGGAGAGTTGTGTTGCGTAAGTCTATTTCTAGCACGCAGGAAGTAACTTTAAGGTACGATGAAAACTATATCTCGTTCGAGTTTGTGGCTTTGTATTTTAAAAATCCAGAACAGGTTCAGTACGCCTATAAAATGAAAGGGCTTGACAATGAATTTATAGAGATTGGAAATAACAGAGTAGTAAATCATTCAAATTTAGAACCTGGCAATTATACCTTTGAAGTAAGAGCTTCTACAGATAATCAGTGGGAAACTACCCAAACAGCATCTGTGAATATAAAAATACTACCTCCCATCTGGAGAACCTGGTGGGCCTACCTATTGTATGCTTTTATAGGTTTTTCTATTTTTTGGGTAATTGTGCATTATTATACTTTTAAAGTAAAAGAAGGACAAGAGCATGAATTAGACCAAATGAAACTTCAGTTTTTCGTAAATGTGTCACATGAATTTAGAACCCCATTAACACTCATACTAAACCCAGTAGATAAGATTCTTTCGAGCTTTAACAATGATACTGAAACCATTCGAAAATCAGCAATCACCATACAACGAAGTGCCAGAAGACTAATGCATTTGGTGAATCAGTTACTGGATTATAGGAAAATGGACGTTGGGAAAACACCCTTGCAATTGGAAAAAGGTAATATTGTTAAATTCATTGAAGATATATGTTCACTTTTTAAAGATTTGGCCAAAAAGAAAAAAATTCATTATGTCTTTACTTCAGATTCTAAAAGCATTTCACTATTGTTTGATGCGGATAAAGTAGAAAAAATTATCACTAACTTAATTTCTAATGCAATTAAATTTACTAACAATTATGGAGCAATTACCATCTCTGTGAATGCGGTAAAGAATCCAAAGAAAAAATATAAAAACGTTTTTTTTCAAAATAAAAAATTAGGAGATTATGTAGAAATTATAGTACAAGATTCAGGAGTAGGACTAGATAAAGAGCAAATGAAACGTATTTTTTCACGTTTTTATAATGTCGATACGACCAAAACAGGAACAGGAATTGGGCTTCATTTTACAAAAGCTTTGGTAGAATTACACGGGGGAGAGATTTTTGTAGAAAGCCAACATTTACAGGGGAGTAAATTTGTGGTAAGAATACCGTTGAATGCAAAGGGACGTGTGGCAAAAGTAGAGAATGTTAAGAATGAATTTTTAATCAATTCTATGAAAGCTGTAGAATATGATTTGCTAATTTCAAATGAAGCTGAAACTCTAGACACTCAAAACAACACACCCCATAGAAACGAAAAAAAACAACCTACATTGTTGATTGTAGAAGACAATAAAGAGCTAAGAACTCATTTGACTAATGATCTCAAAGACTCTTATAAAGTCAAAGAAGCTGTCAACGGAGAAGAGGGGTTAAAAATGGTGAAAAAGTATTTTCCAGATATTGTAGTTAGTGATGTGATGATGCCCAAAATGGACGGATTTGAAATGTGTCATTCGATAAAAAAAGAATTAGATACATGTCATATCCCAGTCATTCTATTGACAGCAAGAACTTTAGAAGAAGACAGAATTGAAGGTTATGAGAACGGAGCCGATGGCTACTTATCAAAACCTTTTATTACGAGTGTTTTAAGAGCCAGAATCGATAATTTGTTAGAATCTAAAAATAGGTTGAGACAAAAATTTTCTGAAATAGGTGGTGTTTTGCTTTCTAATAAGTTTACTTCTAATAATTTAGACGAAGCTTTTTTAGATAAAGCAACAAAAATTATTTTAGACAACATTAGCGATATTGATTTCAAACAAGAACACCTCCTAAAAGAAATGGGAATTGGGAGATCTCAATTTTATAGAAAAATAAATGCCCTAACAGGGCATAATCCAAGCCATTTTATTAGAACAATAAGACTAAAATATGCTTCTGAACTTTTAATGAAAAATGAAAATTCTATTAAAGAAATAACTTATATGAGCGGCTTTAATTCTACCGCTTATTTTAGTAAAACTTTTAGAGATCTTTTTGAGATGACACCAAGTCAGTTTATTGATCAAAATGAAATAGCTAAAAAACTTCTTTAGAATAATAATACACTTTTAATGCCCTACATAATTCTTTATCCTATTTTTCAGAACAGTTACAATGGTTTTGTATCTCTCAATACCCAATAATTAAATTAGTGAAACTCAATTTTTATTCTGAAGCTTTGGAAGCGAAGCAATGAATTAAAAATTGCTAGCTGAACCTGCCTATGCCGGCATGCAGGCTAATCTCTATTTTTTAGCGGGATTTGTGGGTTTTAATCCCTAACGCTCTGCGTCGAAATAAAAAAGAAATTCCTATTTTATTTGATACCTCATACCCTTAGGTCGAGGTTTTACATTAGAGCTCTTTTTTGCGTTATCATTTCAAGAATAGATATTATATGATGCACTATGCATTATATTTATAAGAATAGAATTTCTCTCTAAAAGTTTAAAAAAAATTATTTCATGGAAAATGGACATTGTTTTATCGTTATTGAACTATAATTTATACACCCAAAACGGCTACTCATTTAACTTTGAATTAACAAAACCTTAACTTAAGCTAAGTCGTATTTACTTAAA
The DNA here is from genome assembly GCF_947501385.1 of uncultured Polaribacter sp. GTDB lineage: Bacteria > Bacteroidota > Bacteroidia > Flavobacteriales > Flavobacteriaceae > Polaribacter. The sequence goes on along the minus strand of NZ_CANMVP010000011.1, from coordinate 133,720 downwards.
GTTGAAGCTTGCTAAGTACTCATAAAATATTCTTAACATTAATGCGGATTTTATTATTTCGTTATAAAATAAAAAATTTACTAAATTCAACTATAAAAAAATGACAAAAAAATTGAGGCGTGGAAATAGATTCATTGCAATTGTTGTATTTGCAATTATTACCACTTTTGGTTGTAGACCCGATTTGCTAGAATATGCTCGTCCCGAAAGTTTAGCAGGCACCATATATCAGCAACTTGAGTCAATGGGTACATTTAATTATTATTTAAAGTCTTTAGATCAAACAGAATTTAAAGAACCTTTAGCAAGAGGTGGTTCTTGGACGGTTTTTGCACCTACAGACGAAGCTTTTGAAAAATACATGCAGGAAGAAGGCTATGCAAATTTTGGTGCTATCCCTCTTCAGAACATACAGGATATCATAGACTATTCCATAATAACTGATGGTTGGAACACCACAACCTTAACGTATTTTTCTAATAGGTTTTACGAAGGACAAAGTTTCAGGCGTAGAACACAATACCAACGTCCTTATATAGAAATTGATTCTGATACTTTACAACATATTAGAGATTGGGAATCAGGAAAGTATTTGGTAGATATTAGTTTAGGTAGATTAAAAACAACTGATTATTTTCTTGATTTATATTTTGATAATTGGAATATTCAGTATGCAGATTATGAATTCATGTTTTCAGGTAAAACTTTTAATGCTGGCGACATGAAGGTTTTTGAGGCAAATGTTTCGCAGACTAACATTGTAGCCGAAAATGGAATTATTTATGCTTTAGATAAAGTCTTTGAACCCAAACCAAATTTGTATGAAAATCTTTCTGCAGCAGAATATGAGGGTAAATATTCGACATTTAAAAAAATATTAGAACGTTTTGCCACGCTTGTTGATGTAGGTGACGAGGTTCATCCAGATACTGGTGTCACTGAAACCATCCATCAACTTAGATTTGCAACAGGAATCGAAAATAACTTCCTGCCTTTCAATCCTGCTGACGAAAACTATCCTTCGAATATTGACGCAACATTGGCGCAGGCCTATGGGTTTTTGGTACCAACGAATGACGCTTTGTCAAATTATTTAAACGGAAGTAGTATTTTGGGACAATTTTATGAGTCCTATGATGACATGCCTTTAGACGTTTTAGGTCAGTTTTTATCGCCCTATTTTTTTAACGATTTTTATGATATTTGTCCTAGCAGATTTGGCCAAAGTTATGATACTAGTTTGGGTTTAGTTGATTATAAACCAGCAGATGTTGTGGATAAAAAGTTTTGCAGCAATGGTTTCTTTGTGGGGGTAAATACGGTGTATATAAACAATAGTTTTGGAACGATCATGGGACCACTTTTGTTAAATCCAGAATATGCTATTATGCTTAACACAATTCAGAATCTTGGAATTGACATCGCTTTACAAAGCAAAGGGGTGCGTTTTTCTATTTTAGGTGTTAAAAATAGTCAGTTTGTTGATGTGGCAGATCCTAACAGCGCAACTCGAAAAATTACAGTGCTTACTAATGATTCACGACTTCCTAATCCTTTTGATCCTAGAGATCTATCAGTAATTTACATGGAAGTTACAGGAGATCCTAATGGTTCAAATAATCGCATATATCCAGACCCAGGAGCTTCAAATCCAAGTGCTTCAGATATTGCTTATGTTGCACAAACACTAAAAGACATTGTTCTTAATCAAATTATAAACTCAGATATCGATTTTAACGCGAATAATTATTACCAAGCAAGAAGTGGTGAGTTTGTGTATGCTTTTAATGGGAATATGGCAGCAGGAGGAGGTGATATTCAAGAAGGTGAATCTGCTCAAATAGTGGAAACTTTGGAGACAGATAATGGTAGTTTTTATGAAATGAGTAGTATCATAGAAAGACCATTGCGCTTTACATACGGTGCTCTTGAGGCTGATCCTAACAATAGTTTCTCTTCCTTTTTGGAGGTTTTAGAAACTGCCGACGCACTTATCACTATTGTAGGATCTGACGACAAATTGGTTAATTTTCTTAATCTGCAAAAAACCTTTACACTATTTGCGCCCAATAACACTGCTGTTGCCAATGCTATTGCAGAGGGTGTAATTGTAGAACCAAACACAGTAGAGGGGTTGTCTGATTTAGACAAAGTCATAGCAAAAAGAGATCTTCTCAACTTTGCTAAAAAACATTTCTTACAGCAAGCGATCCCTACAGATGGAAAAACTGTTGGAACTTTTCCTTCTATGTATTTTAGTAAAGTAATAGACTTTGCCCCAGTTTACGATGAATTTTCAATTAGCAATACAACCACTTCGATTTCCATTACAAATACAGAGACAGCACAGACTGTAACAACAAGTAGTATAACAAATGTACTATCAAAAAGAGTAGTTATTCATGAAGTCGATAATTATATAAAATAGTAAAACTTAAAGTTTATCAAGTATGAAGTATCAATACAGGTCATATTCATATGTCTTAATCATAGTATTTACGTTATTTTCAGTGTATAGAATATCTGGACAATCAAAGCAGAAAATAATTATAACGGGTACTATAACTTCTGAGGTAGGTAATGAACCTCTAATGGGCGTAACTATTGCTGAGAAAGATGAAAACAATCGTATTATTAGTGGAGCCATAGCAGATTTTAATGGAAATTATTCAATTAAAATTTTTGATCCGAAAAATACTCTAACATTTTCATATATAGGCTTTATTACCAAAGAAGTTGTACCAAATACTAAAAGAGTAATAGACGTTAAATTGATGGATGACGTTTTTGAATTAGATGCAATAGAAATAAAAACCACTAAAAAAGTGTTTACAGGTGAATTTGAAATAGATAAAAGGAGAATTGCTACCGCGGTAGAAACCATTTCAGTAAAAGAGATTAGCGAAACAGTTTCTACGGGACTTGTAGATCAGTTACAAGGTCGTATAAGTGGTTTAGATATTGTAGCCAATTCAGGAGAACCTGGTGCAGGTATGTCTATTCGTATTCGTGGTACATCATCATTAAATGCTTCCTCTGAACCTTTAATTGTTATTAATGGGGTACCTATTGAAACACAAATAGATCAACTTTTTGATTTCGGGGCAGCAGATGAGCAACAATTCGCAGCACTAGTTGGGGTGTCGCCAGACGATATAGAAAGTATTTCGGTATTAAAAGATGCTGCAGCAACCGCACAATTTGGTTCAAGAGCAGCTAACGGTGTTTTACTGATAACGACTAAACGTGGCGCTAAAGGAAAAGCAAGATTTTCTTATAGTTATAGAAGTACTTTAGATTGGCAGCCAGATGGAATTCCTTTACTAAACGGTGATCAATATTCGACCCTTGTAAAAGATATCAATATTGCTGTAAATGAAACTACGGGTTACCCACAGGTTGAATTTGATCCTAATTATGAGCTCTTTGAGTTGTATAATAAGAATGTCAATTGGATTGATGAAATAACACAAATAGGAAGTATTAATGAGCATTTTCTTGGAGTTTCTGGGGGAGGTGAAAAATCATCATACCGTATTTCTGGAAGCTATAAAAATCAAGTGGGAACCACTGTAGGTGCTGGTTTTAAGCTTTTTACTACGAGAGCTATATTGGATTACAATATATCAGATAAAATTTCAATTGCTTCAGAACTATCCTATACGCATAGTTCTACAGACAGGTCATTTTCAAGAATTAGAGAATTGGCACTTCTAAAAATGCCAAATCAATCTATTTATGAGGTTGATGAACTTGGGAACCCAACGGATATCTATTTTACACCGGTAGATGCTTTTCAAGGCAGTGGCATAACTTATTACAATCCAGTGGCCATGGCCAACCTTGCCACTAGAAATACAGAAAGAAACAGAATATCGCCAATTTTTAGATTTGATTACAAACCATCTAAGACTTTTAGTTTTAACTCAATTATTTCTTTTGATATCAATGTAGATAAAACATCAGTTTTTGTCCCAGAAGCGGCTTTAGGTGCTGCATGGACAAGTTCAGCAAATAATGAAGCTACTTTTTCAGACGCTGAATTTTTTGTTGCCAGAACAGATACTAGATTGGTTTGGAATCCTTACATAGGTAAAAAACATTCACTTTTTGCAAGTGGAGCATTTCAAACTTTTGAGAAAACGAGTCAAGGTTATATAGCAAATACAAGCAATTCGCCAAGTAGTTTTCTACAATCGCCAATAACCCCTGCACGTATTGAAGGCTCTGGAAATACGTTGAGTTCTACATTTACTCAAAATACTTCTTTGGCATATAATTTTATGTTTAATTATCAATTTTTAGACCGCTACATTTTAAGTGGAGGCATACGCTCTGAAGGGAATTCGAAATTTGGAACAAATTATAGATATGGTACTTTTCCTAGTATTTCCGCTAGGTGGAATATGGTTGAAGAAAAATTTATGGAATCTTTAGAGTTTATAGATGAACTTAGTCCTAGAGCAAGTTATGGGGTTAATGGGAACTCACCCCCTTTTAATTATGGACAATACAACACTTACTCAACGTACAATTATAATTACCTTGATGACCGACCTGTAATTCCAAACAATATTGAGTTGACAGATTTAAAATGGGAAACGGTCATACAAAGTAATATAGGGCTCACCTATTCATTTTTTGACAGAAAAATAAGTGGTGATTTAGAATTTTACTGGAAAGAAACTAGAGACTTTTTAAGTGAAAACACAGCCATCCCCTCGACATCTGGTTTTTCAAGGTTGCCTTTTCTAAATCTAGGTAATATTAGTAATGAAGGATTTGAATTAAGTATTAGAACTCAAATTATTAGAAATAAAGATTTTAGTTTCGATTTTAATTTCAATATCGCACGTAATAACAATATGGTTACCAAAATTTCAGACGCACAAGCTACAGAAGAAGGAAACCCTCTAGCTACAGGTCCAGATGGTTATTTAAAGAGAATTCAAGAAGACAATCCCATCGGCTCATTTTATGGCTACCGTTATTTAGGTGTTTTTAGTACTTCAGAAGATTTGGTTGCTAGAGATGAAAACGGTACTGTTATTACAGATATAAATGGCGAACCAAAGAATCTTGTCTTTAATGGTAGTAGAGAGTTTAAAGCCGGCGAAGCGATGTATGAAGATATTAATAAAGACGGAAGTATTGATCGATTAGATGTGGTGTATTTGGGGAACGCAAATCCATTATTGTTTGGTGGTTTTGGTCCCACCTTAAGGTATAAGAACTTTCAGCTAAATGCCTTTTTTAACTTTAGACTCGATCAAAAAGTGATAAATCTGGCAAGAATGAATACAGAAAGTATGGATAATTATGACAACCAAAGCACAGCTGTACTGCGCAGATGGCGATTTGAAGGAGATGTAACAGACATTCCAAGGGCTTATTTAAACAGTCCAGTAAATACATTAGGGTCAGATCGTTTTTTAGAAGACGCGTCATTTTTAAGAATGAAGTTTATTACCTTAAAGTATGATCTTCCTAAAAACGTAATTAAGAAATTTAATATCTACAATGCCTCTTTCTTTCTAACAGGTACCAATTTATTAACTTTTACAAAATACTCGGGTGCCGATCCAGAAACAGGTGCAAGTGATGAGTGGCAAGAGCTTGGTTACGATATAAACCAAACCCCTAAATCGCAACAAATAACACTGGGATTAAATGTATCATTCTAAGATGATAATAACTTTTACTACAATGAAAAGACATATAAAGAACATATTAATAATCATCCCAATTTTTTTGGTCTCGTTACTTTCCTGTGATGATTATTTGGAATTAAAACCCAAAGATAATCTAATCCAACAAGAGTTTTGGCAAAATAAAGAACAAGTAGCCGCTGCCGTTGCTGGGTGTTATGCATCTATGAACCAATCTAGTTTTACAGATAGAGTATTGTTGTGGGGTGAACTTAGAGCAGAAATGTTGGTTTCCAGAAGAGCTAGTAATGCCGCTTTAAATTTAATGAACAATTTTATGATACCAACCAACACTTTGGTAAGTTGGAATTCATTTTATGCAACCATCAACTATTGCAATTTAGTATTAGAATTTGCTGATGCTGCCAAAGAAAACGATTTATCTTTTACACAGCAAGAATTAGATAATTTTAAAGCAGAAGTGTTAACCATTAGATCTTTGGTCTATTTTATTTTAGTAAGAAACTTTAAAGAAGTTCCATTAGTGCTAACAGCAACATCCAATAGTCAAGTTGATTTTTACCCTGCAAAAAATACCGAAGAAGAGATTATTACTCAAATAATCGAAGATCTTAAATTAGCTGTTTCAGATCTTAATTTAGGTGCAACACTATCTGCAGCTTATGACAAAGGAAGAATGACAAAAGGTGCAGCATTAGCCATACTTTCTGATGTGTATTTGTGGAGCAATCAATTCGATAATTGTATTGATACCTGCAATGAAATTGTAAGTCTAGGTAAATATAGTTTGGTGGGTGGTTCAGAATGGTTTGATAAGATATTCTTCGAAGGAAATTCTAGTGAAGGTATTTTTGAATTACAATTTAGCGATATAAATGCAACATTTAGAAATTCATTTTGGATTGGAAATCCGTTATATGGAACTTACGTAGGGATCATAGAACTTTATGAAGAGTTTCCGAATGATATTAGAGCAGATTTTGCCACTTATGATGCGCAAACAAATGCTATTTACAAATATGCAGGAGTAGATGCAGCAGGAACCTATAGAGGACAAGATGAATTTTTTAACAACTTTATATTTTATAGATATGCAGATGTTCTATTGATGCAGGCAGAAGCATATCTTTTATCTTCAAATAATAAAAACTTAGACAGAGCTAAGGATTTAATAAATGCTGTACATCAACGTGCTACAGGAGTTCCATTAGAAGTTGTAATTAACGAAACATCTCTACAAGAAGCATTATTACTAGAGCGTCAAAAAGAATTTGCTTACGAAGGGAAGAGGTGGTATGATTTACTACGTTTTGCAAGACGTAATAATTTTGAACGACAAGAACTGATACTAGATCTAGTTGATGTAAAAGCGAGTGCAGATAATTATGAACAACTTTTGAGTTATTATTCAGATTCAGAATCTTATTATTTGCCAATACCACAAGCAGATATCAATCTTAATGACAATTTAATTCAAAACCCCTATTATCAAAATTAAAAGAATAATATAAAAGATAATATTATGAGAACAGATAAAATTAGAAAGTTGCTTGTAAGTTTATTACTACTTGCTATAATCATCATCAGTTGTGATGATAAGCTTGATAATACCACTTTCTTCACAACGGATGAAAAAACAATTTTACAGACGCTGGAATCTGATCCAGATAAATTTTCGATGTATGTAGATATTTTACGTAAAACAAAATTCGACAGTGCATTTAAAAGTTACGGTAGTTATACTTGTTTAGCACCTACCAATACGGCTATTAAAACATATTTGCAGGAAAATTTTAATGTAGGCTCAGTAGATGAATTAACATCTGAAGATCAAATTGAGTTTTTAAAAATAGTAGTTAAGTTTCACACCTTACCAACGCAAAGGTATACCAGTAGTTTTATTGAAGGTCGTTTAGCTGATACGACTTACACGGGTGATTTTCTTACCACCTCATATTTAGACGGAGGAGGTATTTCGAATGTTAAAATTAATCGAGAGATTGGTTTAGATCAATACGATATAGAGGCTAGCAATGGTATTATACACGCCCTTGATGGCGTATTGTTACCATTTATTGACCCCATTCCTAAAGTAATTGAAAAGGCTGGGAAACATACTATTTTTATTGAAGCTTTAAAACAAACAGGATATTATGAAATTTTTTCTGTAATTTTTGATACTAAAGGAGCCAAAAATAATTTTACAATTTTGGCAGAATCGGATGTTGTTTATGCTCAAGAAGGCATTCATTCTTTTGATGATTTGGCGAATCTAATCTCTCCTGGAGATACCGATTACACCAATCCAAATAATGAATTGAACAGATTTATGGGCTACCATGCCACAGAAAGTTTTTTATACACTGCTGATTTTCCTGCTGATAGCTTTATAAATACCATTTTACCTAAAAATGCGATTAAATCATTTAAAACAGATAAAGAACTTAAATTAAATGAAACTGAGACTGGTGTAAATGATACTTGGACATCTTTAATTCCATCAGAAAGTAATTATCCTGCAAAAAACGGAGTGTACCATACGGTAGATAAATTGTTTACCATATTTATACCGAAAGCAAAATATGTAATATTTGATTTTGCAACGGGTCAGCCCGAAGTACAATCGGGTGCAGTTGGTTTTGGCAGATGGTATAATGATCCCACTATTTTTTCTCGTCTTCGAGTTTTTCCAGCAACTCGTATAAGAATTCTTAGACAGAGTAGAAATGCAGCATACGATGCAGGAACCGTATTGAATTTAGGTTCTGTTACATGGATTGAATTTGATACTCCAGTACTTCCTAAAGGGAAATATGAACTTAGGGTATGCGGAAATCAAGGGAATAATGGTAGACCAATATTTCAAACCTACTGGGATGGTCAACCTATTGGTTCACAATGGGATATGAGGGTAAATCCTAGTGAACTAGGAATAGGTTGGCCCAATGAAGACTCAACACAATTGAGAGATCGTGGTTACGTGAGAGGGCTTAGAGATGTTTTCGACAATACAGGTACCTCGGCCTATGACATAGCTACCTGGGCTAGATTTATAATAACAGATGAACTACTCATGCCCGAACAACAAAGTCATGTGCTTCGTTTTGAAACGGTAAGATCAGGAGGTATTCCTATTGATTATGTTGAGTTTGTGCCAGTTGATTAATAAAAGAAAATAATATGAAAGAACTTCTAATGAAAAACAAGAATAAATACATATACAATCTCAGCTTTTTTGTTGCAGTCCTTACCATTCTTGTAACCATTATTGGTTGTAAAGATGATGCCTGGGAGAATCATTATAAAGAATTAGATTCCAGTTTAGAAAATAATCTTTTGTCTGTGCTATCTGAAGGCGCGGAATATACTGTTTTTGTTGATTTACTTGAGCAAACAGGTTATGATGCACTTTTAGAAACACCTCAAGCATACACTGTATGGGCGCCTAACAATACGGCTTTGGCTCAAGTATCTACTGATATATTAAATGCCCCTGATTTACTAAGTGAGTTCATAGGAAACCATATCTCTAGATTTTCTTACAATACAAGTTTTGCTGAAAATTCGGTTTTGGTGAAAATGTTAAACAATAAGTCCATTCAATTTTCAAATTCTAGTGGTAGTGTGACCTTCGGAGACGTTAACGTTGTTGAAAAAGATATTTTAACAGCTAATGGAATTTTGCACAAAATAGATGACGTATTAACAGTAAGGCCTAATGTTTTTGATTATCTCAATGATAATGCCCTTCGATTTCCAATATTATTAGATTTTCTAACACAATTCAATGAAACTGTTTTTGATGAAGTAAATAGCGTAAAAATAGGAACCAATACTTTGGGGCAACCAGTGTATGATTCCATCTTTAATTCATCCAATAGTTATTTTAATATTATTGGTAATTTGAGTTCAGAAGAAGAGCGCTACACATTTATTGGTTTAACAGATGCTGTGTATGAAAACATATTTGATGATTTATATGATTATTATCAGCATCCTGTTGCAGATTCAACTAAATACTATACAGACAGTGCCATATTTAGCAACCTGAATTTTCCTATTGTGAATCTTGAAGACTTAGATGGATCAGCTATTACTACAACAACAGGTAATAATGTTATTATAAACTCTGGCAATGTAATAGAAAATTATGCTTTAAGCAACGGCAACTTGTTTGTTGTAGACCAACTGGATTATGACCCTAAAAATATTATTTACAAAAAAATACGGTATGAAGTAGAAAATTCAAGCAGAAGAGAAATAGGATCTTTATCAGATTTTACCATTCAAAAGAAATATGACATCAATGCTTCTGGTGATTTTACAAATACGGTATCACTCACAAAAAATCCAAATGCGAACAATAGTAATAACTATTTTGAAATCGCTTTTTCAAATGTATTATCGGCAAATTATAACATCGATTTAAAATTTTCTCCAATTGGCGCAGCGAAGCAAACCAAATTAAAGTTTGAATTTAGTTATGTGGATGAAAATGAAAATATTATTGTAAATGAGATTCCAGCAATTATAATTAGTAATCAAGAAGATGGTGTTGTTCGTATTGGAGGTACGTATGCGATACCAGTATATATAAACAGTAACAAAACTAACAACTTTTTTGTAAAGCTTAAAGTTATTATTGATGTTAGCGAACCCGAACTTTTATTGTACGATCGTAGTTTTGGAATCGATTATGCAGAATTAGTACCCATTGATTAATAAAAATAAATAGTAAACATGACTTATCTGACTCTGATGAAAATAAAGAATGCACATACCCTGTTTTTCATTTTATTTTTTGGAATAACTATTGCGTTGCAAGGACAAGAAAAATCTGGAATTACTGTAACAGGTATCGTGATTGATGCAATTGACGAACGTCCATTAGCTGGAATAAATATTCGGGTAGGAACATTTTCATCTGTGTTAACGAATGAAAAAGGAGAATTTTCTATTCTAGTGCCAGATACAAGAGCCACACTTCATGTAAGTAATATTGCTTATCAAAATAAGGAAGTTGCTCTTAAAGGTCTCACAAAAGTTAAAATTAAGATGCACGATAACAATTTTAAATCCTATTATAATAAGATTCAAATGCCCTTTGAGAAAAAATCAAATACAGCTATTGTAAGTGCTGTTGCTACTAAAGAGGGGAGCATTTCAAGTCCTCGTGAATCTGTTGCTAATTTATTAAATGGAGAGGTTAGTGGTATGAGAACCATTTTACGCTCTGGTGTGCCAGGTATAGGTGCTAACATGTTTATTAGAGGATATAATACATTAAACGCAGCTACACAACCTTTAATAATTATTGATGGTATGATGATAGAGACCAACACCTTTAGTAATAATGCGATCATCAATGGGTATGCCTATGATCCCTTGTCAGATATAAATCCTAAAGATATTGCAAATATTACAGTAATAAAAGATGCTGCCTCAATTTACGGTGCAAGAGGAGCCAACGGTGTGATACTTATTGAAACCAATAAAACAGATGCTATTTCAACTAAAATTGATTTCTATATACAAGGTGGTTTAAATATGGCACCAAATAATATTCCGATGATGAATAGCGGTCAGTTTAAAACTTATTTAGTAGATCAATTTAATAATTCAGGACTTTATACCAACAGTGAAATTGCTAATTTGCCTTTTTTTAATGAAAACACTTCTTTTGAAGATTATGAAAGATATCACAATGAAACAGATTGGCAAAAGCAAATCTTTGAGAACAGTTTTACGAACGAATACTATCTTAGAGTAACCGGTGGAGATGAGGTTGCTAAATATGGGCTATCTATTGGGTATACAACAAATGGTGGTGTTGTGTCCAACTCAGAATTTGATAGGTTCACCACCCGTTTTAATGCAGAAACAAATATTACAGAAAAGCTTTCGCTAGATACCAATTTGAGTGTAACTTATGCTACACGTAATTTATTTGACGATGGTTTGTTAAGTACATCACCCATTTTTTCAGCACTTAATAAATCACCTTTTCTATCGCCATTTGTACCAAATGCAGATGGTATTGTTACAAATATTTATGAAGATATAGATGAAATTGGGGCTTTTAGTAATCCTAAAGCAATTACTGATAATGCTACTTTTGAAGCCAAAAATTACAATTTGTATGGTCACTTAAAAATTGGGTATGAAATTTCAAAAAATTTAAATTTAAGTTCTTTAATTGGATTAAATTACTTGAAGAACAGAGAGAACGTTTTTCTTCCAGATTTGGGTCTTTCTTCAAGTGTTAATGAATTTGACGATGTGCTCTTTCGGTCTTCTAAAGTGAGTGTTCAAAGTTTGTTTGCTGTTTATAATGACACCAAGTTGAACTATTTACTAAACGTAGATAATATTCATAATTTATCATTAAACCTAGGAATAAGATACAATCAAAATAATTATGAAAACTCATTTTCTACCAGTGGAAATTCAGGAGATGATCAATTTACTTCATTAGATAGTGGAGATAGATTAACATTTGTTACTTCGGGTAGTATAGGTAACTGGAAGTATGCATCACTTTACGCAAATGCAGATTATTCATTTTTAAACAAATATTTTTTTAGCTATAACTTCTCTGTTGATACCTCTTCTCGGTTTGGAGAAGATAACAAGATTGGAATATTCCCATCCGTTGGCGCAGGTTGGTTAATTTCTTCAGAAAATTTTATGGCTGCATCTAAAAATGTAGACCAGATTAAACTTAGAGCTAGTTATGGTTTAACTGGAAATGATGGTATTGGCAATTACAATGCCGAGTCTTATTTTGTTTCCCGTAGATTCTTAGAAGGTACAGGTCTAGTAAGCGGTAATGTTGCAAATAGTTCTATTGCTTGGGAAGAAACTACAAAAGCAAACATAGGTTTAGATCTGGGATTTTTTAATGAAAGATTATCGTTTACTATTGATTATTTCAATAACGTAACAGATGGACTACTAAATACAAATGAAATTAATTCAGTTTTTGGTCAAGAGGGTTTTATAAATAATGATGGTAAACTTACAAACCGAGGTTTTGAATTTGGCTTACATACGCGAATAGTAAATACCAACAGTTTTAGTTGGGATGTTGGCGGAAATATATCCAGGTATAAAAACGAAATTCTTTCACTACCTAGCGGAAGTCAGATATTAGATATTCAAGGTGTTGAAGCCACCATAATAAATCAAGAAGGAAGTCCATTAGGATTGTTTTATGGATATAAAACCGACGGTATCTACAATAATTCAGCAGCTGCAACTTCAGATGGATTGAGTTGGACAGATTTTAGAGGTTTTGAACAACCATTTGTTGCCGGAGATGTAAAATTTGTAAATACAAATACTTCTGATACTATTATTAATGAAGATGACAGGGTGGTTATCGGAGACCCAAATCCTGACTTTACAGGAATGTTCTACAATACATTTACCTATAAAAGAATTACGTTATCTGCCTTATTTACGTTTAGTGAAGGAAATGACATTTATAATGCTTTAAGGTGGAAAACAGAAGCTATGAGTGATTTTTCAAATCAAAGTGAAGCTATTGCTAATCGTTGGAGCGTTGAAAATCAAAATACAAACATACCTCGCGCCGTTTACGGAGATGAAGTAGGTAATTCAAGATTTTCTGATCGTTGGATAGAAGATGGCTCATACGTTCGTCTTAAAACACTATCCTTATCCTACACGCCAAAAGTATACAATGCTACTATATATGTTACTGCAAATAACCTATTTACGTTTACAAATTATTTAGGTTATGATCCAGAGGTAAGTGCATCACAAGTAAGTTATTTACAAGGTATTGATGCAGGGTATATGCCTCAATTCAGTTCCGTACTTATTGGTATTCGAGTAGGACTATAAAATTTATATACAACTGAAAAATAAAAAAATATGAAGCAATACATAACTATTTTATTTAGCATACTCATTGGTGCAACACTATTTACTTCTTGTGAAAGTTTAACAGATGTGTCTCCAGAAGAAGTATTGTTATCTGATGATTACCTAGGAGATGATAAATTGGATGCGAGATCTGCCTTATTCGGAGTAATTTCTCAAATGCAGGATATTACAGAGCAATATATTGTTTTAGGCGAAATACGGGCAGATTTGGTTGATGTTACAAGTAATGCAGGAGATGAAATTAGACAAATCAACACTCATAACATAAACCTTGAAAATAGTTATGTAGATCCTAAAACGCTATTCTCTATCATAAACAATTGTAATTTTGCGCTAGCAGGTATAGATACAGAGGCTTATGATAATTTATTGCTTGACGATTATGCCTCTATTCTTCGCATTAGAACCTGGTCTCAAATGCAAATACTTATCAATTACGGTAAGCTTCCATATATCACAGATCCTATACAAAATGAAGATGACTTAACTAAAAAATATCCTTTACTTTCTTTTGAACAAGGTATAGACCAATTAATTGAAAATCTTCAAGCTGTTACAGGTGTAGATAATGTGACCGATTATGAAAACTCATTAGGGTTCAGTATTTTTAATATGATTCCAAATCAAGATGTTCTTTTGGGAGACTTGAATTTATGGAAAGGAAATTTTCCTTTAGCAGCCATGCATTATAAACAATTTCTTGATGATAATGTTTCTGGAGCAAGTAACTTTTATAATCTAACATCACTTTACGGAGTAACCACTACAGAAAGCAGTGGAGCTTATACTACTGATAATAACTGGGATGATATTTTTCAAGAGACCATTCAAAACTCCGAAGTTATAAATTACATTTCTTATAGTGAGCAATTTAGGCAAGAAAATAACGGTTTTGTAGTTTTTGGAAATCAAATAAAACCTTCATCTCAAGCTATCTTCCTTTGGGATGAACAACTTAAGGGTTTTAATAAACAACCTTATGAATCAGGAGATAATAGAGCATCTGTATCATATACAGGTATTAGTGATATGGCCAGAATTACTAAATATCAATATGATTATTTTACTTGGAATAGAGTCGCTAAAATATACCTTAGGTATGCAGAAGCTATAAATTATGCTGGATATCCTTATCATGCGTTAACCATTGTTAACGGTATTTTTAATGATCCAAATACATTACCACAAATGGCATTAATTTTTAACAATACAGAAGATTTTTTAAATTTTGATGTGAATCAATATTATGTAACCAATTCAAGCGATGTACCAACTTCTGGTAATTTAGGAGTTAGAGGAAGAGTAAGTATGGCACCCGTTTTTATAGATTCAAATGTTAGTAATGAAGAGGCAATAAAATTGGCAGGAGAACTCATTCTCAATGAAATGGCATTAGAACTTGCTTTTGAAGGAAATAGATGGGAAGATTTAGTTCGTTTTTCTAAAAGAGCAAATAACCCTGTTATAATTTCTGAAGCGGTTGCTCAAAAATTTGAAACCTCTGGAGATGCATCAAGCGCAGCAAAAGTTCGCGCTATATTAATGAATCCAGAAAATTGGTATTTGCCATTAACCCTTCCAGAAAACTTTGTTTCTGATTAATCAGTTGAACATTTTCTTGTAAGTATTTCTGTTATTAAAAATAATTTTAAAATATAATAAAAGCAATATTTTTTATTAATAAATATATGATAATGAATTTAATAAAGCCATCCCTATTTTTAGTTGTGTTTATATTATTAGCTTGTAATTCAACCAAAAAAAAAGTTTCTAAACCAGAAAGTGAGAAGTTTAATCTTCAAACATCATTAAATAAAAGTATTTTAAAAACTAAAGAAACATTGAAAGGACTATCGAGTCCAGATAGTTTTCCTAGACGTATTAATAGTAATAAAATCAATTGGGATTTTGTGAGTGTAAATGATTGGTGTAGTGGTTTTTGGCCAGGAGTTTTATGGTATGCGTACGAGGCTTCTAGTGATCATACCATAAAAAAACAAGCAGAAAAATTTACAAATCCTATTAAAACCATAGCATATAGTTCTGCTAAAAATCATGATATAGGGTTTATGGTGTATTGTAGTTATGGGAATGGATATAGATTGACAGGAAATAAGGAGTATAAAAAGATTTTATTGTCTGCAGCAGATACTTTAGCTACCCTATACAATCCTAATGTAGGGTCTATATTATCATGGCCCAGTCAAAGAAGTAAGTTTCAGCATAATACGATTATCGATAACATGATGAATTTAGAATTACTTTTTTGGGCAGCTAAAAATGGCGGAAGTAAAAGGTTGTATGAAATTGCTAAGAGTCATGCAGAGATAACAATGAAGTATATGGTACGTGATGATGGCGCTGTATACCATGTTGGGTCTTTTGATGAAGATACTGGAAAGTTTTTAAAGGGATATACACATCAAGGATATGCCAATGAATCTATGTGGTCAAGAGGCCAAGCTTGGGGAATTTATGGGTTTTCTGTAGCATACAGAGAAACTGGTAATCAAGCGTTTTTAGAAACTGCCATAAAACTATCAAATCATTATATAAATCGTTTACCAAAAGACAGAATTCCTTATTGGGATTTTGACGATCCTAAAATACCAAATGCACCAAAAGATGCTTCAGCAGCCGCCATTTCGGCGTGTGGTATGTTAGAATTATCTGAATTCGTAAAAGATGAAAAATTAAAAGAAAAGTATAGAAATACAGCTCAAAATTTTATTGAGATATTATCATCCAAAGAATACTTTAGTGGTGACACAAATCAAGCATTATTGTTGCATTCTACGGGGCATCGTCCTAAAAATTCAGAAATTGATGTACCCATAATTTATGCAGATTATTACTATCTGGAAGCTTTAATACGTTTAAAAAAGATAGCAGCTAACGCTGCTTTTGCTCAAAAGTAAATCGTACTTTAATATTACTAGACATTAAGTTTTCGAGTAAAATGAATAGAATCACAACAATTTGGAAACATTACTTTTTAAAACATTATGAATAGGTTTAATAAGTTGATAGGGAGTTTGTTATTGATGAATAATATGAGAAAATTATTAAAGATGAAAAAACTAGTTTTTGTATTCACAGGTCTTATTTTAATTTTTACTTTAAGCTGTAGGCAGGTTTCAATCCAAACCCAATCAGCAGAAAAAGTAGCGCAAATTACAGATGAAGAACGTATGGAATGGTGGCAAGATGCACGATTTGGGATGTTTATTCATTGGGGTATTTACTCCGTTCCTGCCGGTTTTTACAAAGGAGAAGCACAAACCAATAGTGCAGAATGGATTATGAATAAGGGTAAAATACCCATTGCCGAATATGAGAAATTTGCAGAAAAATTCAATCCTACAAAATTTAATGCCAATGAATTTGTGGCATTAGCCAAAACAGCAGGAATGAAGTACATGGTTATTACTGCAAAACACCATGATGGTTTTTCAATGTTCAATTCAAAAGCAAACCCTTATAATGTTGTTGATGCCACACCGTTTAAACGTGATGTTTTAAAGGAGTTGGCAAAAGCCTGTCAAGAACAAGGTATTAAATTTGGTTTTTATTATTCGCAAGCGCAAGATTGGCATCATCCAGGAGGCATGGGGAACAACTGGGATAAAAGTATTCAACGTGTAAGTAGTGATGAGTATGTGTATGAAAAAGCACTTCCAGAAGTAAAACAATTATTAACAGCATATGGACCCATAGCAATTTTTTGGTGGGACACACCTAGAAAAATGACAAAATCTGTAGTAGATAGTTTATACCATATTACTACAGCGTTGCAGCCTAGCATAATTACTAACGATCGTTTAGGAGACGAGTATCCAGGAGATCATAAAACTTTTGAAAGACACGGTCCACGATATCAACCCGAGGCAAAATACTGGGAATTATGTCAACCTATTAGTGGAAGCTGGGGATACCGTAGTGACGATGATCAATTTAAATCTATTAAAACTTTAATACATAATTTAATTGACCAAAGTAGTAAGGGTGGGAACTATTTATTGAATGTTAGTCCAACCCATGAAGGCACATTAAGACTAGAAGCTACTGAAAGATTAAAAGCTATAGGTGCATGGATGGATAAAAATAGTGAGGCTATTTATGGTACTCAAGCAAGCCCAACAAGCGCAGAACCAGAATGGGGAAGAATAACCATGAAAACTATAGATAATAAAGGGCTCTTGTATTTACATGTTTACAATTGGAAGAACGGGGCTTCTCTTCCCATCAGATTGAAGAATGAAGTAGCATCTTGTTATTTGTTGACAGACCCATCAAGAGAATTTAAAACACAAACAGACGGTCATGGTATAAAAGTAAAACTTACAGGTAAAGCTCCAGATAGTATCGCTTCGGTTATTGTTTTAAAATTAAAAGAGATGCCGAATGCGTTACCTCAAAAAGCTTTAGGGCAAGATAAAGATGGCATTGTAAAGCTCCCTGCTTATAGAGCTCAATATGAAAATTTGCAAGGGCCTGGTGCTCAATATAACGAGCGTTTAGATTGTGTTGGAGATTGGCAGAGTGAAACGGCGAGAGTCTATTGGAGTTTCGAAATAGATAAACTTAAAGCGTTTAATTTAACAGGTTCTTTTGCGGGTGAAAACGATACTGAAATTACAATTTCGTTTAATGGAAGCTCTAAAAAAATTAAAATTTCCGTTAGCGGAAACCCAAAAAAATTTAAAAAAGTAGATTTAGGTATTTTTAGTGTAGATAAACCAGGTAGATACGAAGTTTCCTTTTTACCCGTTGCAGGGAAATGGAAACCAGTAAGCTTAAAAGAAGTGAAGCTTCAACCAACTAGATTTAAATAGGAGGAGAGTGTAAAAAGTTTTTAAAACAAGAGAGTTTTTTTTATAAATATTGACGTTACTATCGGATTTTAAATCTAGAAATATTTTTTAAAAGAACAGCAATCAATTAAAATGAACCGAAGCAAAAATAAAATGAATAAAAAAATAATTATTTGGTCAATTACAGCAGCACTTGCAGGATTCTTATTTGGTTTTGATGTTGTGGTTATTTCTGGAGCAGATAAAAAGTTACAATTGTTATGGGAATCTTCAGACTCTTTTCACGGCTGGGTAGTAATGGGTGCTGCACTTTGGGGAACCGTATTAGGGGCTATTTCTGGAGGCATCCCAACAAATAAATATGGTAGAAAAAAGATATTAATTATGATTGGTATTTTATTTGCAGTTTCAGCAATTGGTTCTGCATTTTCAAATGATCCTTGGGTTTTTGCATTTGCACGTTTTATTGGTGGTATTGGCGTGGGGGCTTCCACAATTGCGGCACCAGCTTATATTTCAGAAATTGCTCCCGCAAAAGATCGTGGTCGTTTGGTAGCATTGTATCAATTTAATATTGTTTTTGGCATTTTAATCGCATTTTTATCGAATTATCTATTAAGCGACATTGGCGAAAATGCATGGAGGTGGATGCTAGGTGTAGAAGCAATTCCTGCTATTTTATATATTTTGTTTGCCTTTAGACTTCCAAAAAGCCCTAGATGGTTGGCCTCAAAAGGAAGAAATACCGAAGCTAAAGAAGTATTAAAGTTAATAGATGCTACTGCAGATGTGGATGCTCAATTATTAGAATTTCAGAGTCATTCAGAAACTATAAATAAAGCTGAAACTATTTTTACCAAAAAATATAGATTTCCATTACTACTGGCTTTTTTAATTGCATTTTTTAATCAGTTTTCTGGAATAAATGCTTTTTTATATTACGCACCACGAATTTTTGAAGAAGCTGGTTTGGGTGAAAGTGCCGCTTTATTAAGCAGTATTGGCATTGGGTTTACAAATCTTGTATTTACGCTGTTAGGTGTTTTTTTAATTGATAAGTTAGGACGTAAAACATTAATGTATATCGGTTCTGTAGGATATATTATCTCTTTAGGATTGGTTTCTGCTGCTTTCTTTTTAGGGTGGACAGGGATGGCTGTTCCCATATTCCTATTTATTTTTATAGCAGCACACGCCATCGGTCAAGGAGCAGTAATCTGGGTATTTATCTCTGAAATTTTTCCAAATCACTTGCGAGCGTCAGGTCAAGCTTTTGGAAGTTCAACCCACTGGATTTTAGCAGCAATAATTCCTTCATTAATTCCGTTTTTATTCAATCATCCAATGATTGGCGCAGGTGTTGTGTTTTTAGTCTTTGCGGGTATGATGGTCTTACAATTATTATTTGTCTTTTTTATGATGCCAGAAACCAAAGGAAAAACTCTCGAAGCGTTAGAAGATCTAATGTTAAAAGAATAAAATAGATAGCTATATGATTAAAAAAAACAATAAGTACTTCTTATTTATGTGCATCTCATTTGTTGTGTTTGCATCAAAAGCAAATTCGCTTATTGTTCATAGGCATTCTATCGGTAAAAACATTAAGAATTTGGTGATTATCCCGAATTCTTATAATAAAATATCAAATGATAATTTTTGATAAATTTTTCAAGAAAAAAAGTTAAGAGATATGTATTCTAAAGTATTAAAATTTTTTATGATTATTCTTATAATTTATTCTTGTAAGAAGCGTAAAACCGAAATTAAAAAACAGCCAAACATCATTGTGTTTTTATGTGATGATTTAGGATATGGTGATTTATCTTCCTATGGTCATCCATTTATAAAAACACCCAATATTGATAAGTTGGCAGCATCTGGTATTAAATTGACCAATTTTTATGCGGCTGCACCTGTATGTTCGCCATCTCGTGTTGGACTACTAACAGGAAGAAGCCCAAACAGAGCAGGTATATACGATTTTATTCCAGCACCTAAAAAAAGTGAAGATCATAGAGATTTGGTGCATCTACAAGCCCATGAAGAAACCATTCCTTCGTTACTAAAAACAGCAGGCTATGCTACATGCTTGGTAGGTAAATGGCATTGTAATTCTAGGTTTAATTCTGAAGCACAACCACAACCAAACCACTTTGGATTTGACCATTGGTTTGCCACGCGTAACAATGCTTCACCTAGTCATAAAAATCCAAGAAATTTTATTCGTAATGGAGAAAAAGTAAGGAAAATAAATGGGTTTAGTAGTCAAATTGTTGTAGATGAAGCTATTGGTTGGTTAGATAAAAGAGAAGATAAAAAGCCTTTTTTCTTGGAAGTTGCTTTTCATGAACCTCACGAACCAATTGCATCTCCAGAGAATTTAGTTCAGAAGTATCTTCAATTTACAGATCTCAAAGCAGCAGCAGCATATTTTGCCAATGTAGAAAATGTAGACATAGCTGTAGGACGTTTAATGGCCTACTTAAGTGAAAATAAAATTGAAAATACAATTGTTGTTTTTACATCAGATAATGGTCCAGAAACCTTACATAGGCACAAGAAAGCAAAAAATTCTTACGGGACACCAGGTGATTTAAAAGGTATGAAGTTGTGGACTAATGAAGCTGGGTTTAGAGTCCCTTGTATTGTCAATTGGATCGGAAAAGAAACATTTGTTGGAACTTCTGATAAAGTAGTTTCTGCACTTGATTTTTTACCTACATTTTCTGAACTAGCAAGAGCTGGATTACCTAAAAATGGCATTGATGGAGAATCCTTTAAATCACTTTTAACTCAAGGGGAATTTGAGCGCAGCAAACCTTTAATTTGGGCTTTTTACGATGCTATAAACGAACATAGAGTTGCTATGAGAAAGGGAGACTGGAAAATAATGGGGCGTTTAGTAGCCAATAATGCCGAATTACCACACATTCATAATTTATATGATGGTAACGAAGCTTTTGTGAAAAGTGCGAAGCTTACCGATTTTGTTTTATTTAATTTAAAAAATGATATAGGAGAAACCACTGATTTGTCATCAACAAACCCAGATGTTTTTGAAAAGATGAAAAAGGAACTGAACATCGAATATAAAAACTTATTAGATGGCAGCCATATTTGGGCTCGTAACGAATAGTTGTTAAGTATGAAACTAAAAATAAGTATTTATAGCATTAGTATTATAGCTTTCTTATTGGTAAGCCAGACAACTTAT
Organism: uncultured Polaribacter sp.; assembly: GCF_947501385.1. Classification (GTDB taxonomy): domain Bacteria; phylum Bacteroidota; class Bacteroidia; order Flavobacteriales; family Flavobacteriaceae; genus Polaribacter. The sequence goes on along the minus strand of NZ_CANMVP010000011.1, from coordinate 112,112 downwards.
GCCCAATTTGTTTTTCCTAAAAAAATTGAAAGAAACCATCCAAGACTTATTCTGTCTGGTGCTTCAAAAGAAAAAATACTGCTACAATTAGAAAATTCAAAAAACGTAAAAAGAGATTACGAAAAATTTAAAAGTAAAATTTCATCGTATGTTGAACAATATAAATCAGACCCAGAATGGTTGTCCTCTCGGTTTCAAATGTATTGGAAAAGCCATGCTACTGATGTTTTTGTAAATGGTGAATACTATTCACATGCTGAAGGAAAAGCGCCAGTACCAACAGTCCGTTTTACAGGACAAAGAGATTATGTTACAGATTATAGAACACCAAAGTTTGAGGATATGAAACCTTACCTTGAAGATGCCAGAGGACTTTGGCTGCAAAATAAAAACACAGACAAATGGGAATGGGTAAAACCTTTAAAAACAGGTAGGGTCATAGAAAATATAAATAGCAATATTATGAAGATTGCTCGCGATGCTGCTATGATATATTATGTAGAAGGTGATGTAGCGTATGCAAAACTAGCTTCCCATTTGTTTGATATTTATATGAAAGGGATTTATTATAGAAATGCACCAGTAGATTTAAAAAATGGCAATGTAAAAAACATCATTGGCTTTACTTCTTTTCAGGTTATTAAAGAGGGTATTGTTGCCCCAGCTTCAAGTTGTTTTGATTTTTTATATGGGTATCTCAAGGAAAATAAGAAAGATGACATGCCCATCTATACAGATGCATTTAAAAAAATGGCAGATATCATCATTAAGCATGGTATTCCAGACAATAACTGGAATCTTCATCAAGCTAACTTGGTCATAAAAATTGCTTTAATACTCGATGATGATAGTAGCTATGCAGATGGTAAAGGAAGTCAGTTTTATTTGAATACAATTTTTAATGAAACCAGCGAGCGTCAATGGTCGGTAACAGATGTATTGGATTCTGGTTATGATTCCGATAATGGCATCTGGAACGAAGGGGCTGGTTATGCACTTAGTGTTGCAAAGGGTTTTATAGAAATGGCTATGAAAATTCAAGAGGCTTTAGATATCGATATTTTAAAGTTTATGCCCATTATACCCAAAGCTGTTGCGATTATGCCCCAGTATTTATACCCTAATAAGTATACGGTAGCTTTTGGAGATTCACATTATGGGAAACTTCATATAGAACCCATGCTCGACCTTGTAGCAAATGCCCAATATTTTGGAAAACATGAGCAAGAAGAAAAATTCACATCTCTTATTTATATGCTTGAAAAAGATGGTGATATTAAAGAAAATAAAAATTCAAAAAATACATTTCAAAATTTGCTTTATAAGAATGAAGTTCATTTAGATAAAAATGTTCAGCCTGCTAATGAAGCAGATTATATGACCAATACTTTTTATGCACCAACGGTAAGTTGGTTGGTACAACGTAATGGTCTTGATTCAAAGCATGGCTTGATGATTTCTCAAGCAGGTTCATTAGGCAATCATTCGCATTCCAACGGAATTGCCATGGAACTTTATGGAAAAGGCCTTGTGCTGGCTCCAGAGGGTGGCAGAGGTTCTAGTTATTTTCAATTGGATTATCGGGAATATTATTCACAGTTTCCGGCACACAATACGGTTTCGGTAAATGGTAAATCCCAATATCAACGTATGCGTGGTAAATATCCGTTTAAAGTCAATGCCGTTTATCCAGATTCTGAAAGAAAAACAGGCTACTATCCCAATATCACGTTTTCTGACCTTTATTTTAATGAACCTAGTACAAATTCAAATCAAAATAGGGTAATGAGTATTGTACGGACAGGAGATACTTCGGGTTACTATATTGATGTTTTCAGGTCTACGACTAAAGAGGGTTCTGATACATACCATGATTATTTTTACCATAACCTTGGTCAGGAACTTACAATAACTGATTTGAGTGATACTGAGTTGAATTTAATACCCACAAAGAAACTAACATCTGCTAACGGAAATATTAAAGCATACGACTATAAAACAGACGAGCAATCCATAAAAACAGATGCTACTTTTAAGGCTAAATTTAATCTGAATTTAGACGGTGAGGAAACTATACGTATGAACATGTGGATGAACGGTCATACAGGGCGCGAAATATTTAAAGTGAAATCACCACGTTCTGAGGCGCTCAGGGATGCCATGATTCCAAAGGATATTGCTTATCAACCGTTAAACACTATTATAGTACGGCAAACAGGTGAAGCTTGGAATAAACCTTTTGTGGCTATTTATGAACCATCAACAACAAGCGAACCTAAAACGATTAAACATATAGAAACCTTGGATTTTAAAGGTGTTACGGATAGTTTTGTAGGATTAAAAGTAGAAAGCCTTTCAGACCGTTCGGATTATATATTTTCCTCAGATATTAGCAACACTATTGAATATAAGAACATGACCTTTACGGGTACATTTGGTATTGTAACCACTGAAGCAAACGAAACCACATTGTTTTTGGGTTCAGGAAAGTCAATTGGAATGGATGGTTTTAGTATCGAAACGGCTTTAGGTGAATCAGGTGCAGCTACATTGGTTTTTAATGAAAATAATATGCATTTAACAGCTGATTCGCCTGTTATTCTATCAATACCGGATACTTATAAAAGAGGAGAGGTTGTGCTAAGCTACGAATCAACAGAGATAAAAGGACAACGTTTGGTTAAAGACAAGCAAAAAATAGTCAATTTTATCATTCCTAAGATGTCTTATCAGCTAATCACGATTGAAGTAAGAAAATAATCATAATGAAGATTTTAAATTATTTAAACAGAAAACATATCACGGGAATTTTAATCATTTCCTTGGTATTTTCTGGTTGTAATAAACCACAAAATATTCAAGTAAAATCTCCCGATGGGAAAAAAATATTCTCGCTTATTGGTGATTCGAGAAGGAACATCACTTTTTCTATTAAATATAATGACCATGATGTTGTATTACCTTCAACATTAGAGCTGATTTCTAAGGAAATAGATTTTTCAGGTGATTTGTCCATATTAAAGGTGGATACTTCCACAGTAAATAATCAATGGCATTCTAACTTTGCCGAATTAAGTGTTATACCAGACAATTACAATCTATTAAAAGTATATCTTAAATTGGGAAACTCTAAAGTCAATATTATTTGTAGAGCTTATAACGAAGGAATTGCCATTTCATATGAAATTCCAGAGCAAAACAATATTCTTAAAATGGGCTTAGATGAAAAGATTCATTACAATTTTAAAGAAGATTATAAAGTTTGGTCTACACCAAAACGAGAACCACGAGTACTTACGGCACAAGGTGAGTATAAACAAATTTTATTATCGCAATTACAAAAAGGTTGCGAGCGTCCATTAGTTATTGAAATTCACGATAGTTTGAAAATTGCTTTAGCAGAAGCAAAAATGGTGGATTATGCACGATTAAGTTTTGATAAAGGGACATCGTCTAAATATAGTATTCTTTCAAGTTTAGATGGTAAAATGGGAGTTCAAAAACAAGATACTATTACAGGAGCTATCATTTCTAAAAGAAAAGAAACAGAAACAAAAGTTCATAAAAAATTACCATTTCAATCGCCTTGGCGCGTGGTTATGATGGCTAAAGATGAAGGAGAATTATTGGAGAATAATTATATAATTCAAAATTTGAACGATCCTTCCAAAATTGCCGATGAGTCTTGGATAACTCCTGGAAAGGTTCTTCGTGAAGGAACCTTAACAACGCAAGGGGGGCGAGCTGCTATCGATTTTGTGGCTAGTCATAACATGCAATATGTACATTTTGATGCCGGTTGGTACGGTAATGAAATGTACAATACTTCAGATGCCACAACAGTTACTCTAGATCCTAAAAGGTCGAAAGGCCCATTTGATATTGAAGCTATTTGTAATTATGCTAAAGAAAAAGGCGTTAAAGTCATGTTGTACGTAAACCGCAGAGCTTTAGAAAAACAACTGGATGAGGTATTACCATTATTTAAAAAATGGGGTATTTCTGGTATTAAATTTGGTTTTGTAAGAGTAGGAGATCAAGATGCAACTCTATGGATGCATGAAGCTATAAAAAAAGCTTCCGAGTACGAAATGGTTGTAGATGTTCATGACGAATATAGACCAACAGGTTTTTCTAGAACCTATCCTAATTTATTGACCCAAGAAGGCATTCGTGGTGATGAAGAAACTGTGCCAAACGAACATACATTAATAACGATGTTCACCAGAATGTTGGCAGGAGCAGCCGATAATACCGTGTGTTATTACAACAAGCGAGTGGATATAATGGGCTCACATGCTTCTCAATTAGCAAAAACAGTGTGCATTTTTAGCCCGCTGCAATTTTTATATTGGTACGATAAAGCTCCGGCAGCTCCGATTAAAGACGATGCGCTTTGGGGTAATACCAATACCATTGGAAATGAACCAGAATTAGAGTTTTTTGATAATGTACCAACTACTTGGGATGAAACCAAAGTGTTGTATTCAGAAATTGGGGAATTAGGTGTTATTGCTCGAAGAAAAGGAGAGGCTTGGTTTATTGGTGGTATTAATGGCGAAAAACCTCAATCTGTAGAAGTAGATTTTTCTTTTTTAGAAAAAGGGAAAAAGTATATGGCTAAAGTTTACACTGATGATGAAACCATCCAAACAAGAACACATGTAAAAATTGAAGAGTTAGAATTAGATAGAAAAAGCATATTAAATTTAAAAGTTAAAGCCAATAATGGATTTGCTGTACAAATTATACCAAACGAATGAATTTTAGAAAATTAAATAGCGAAATAGATAAAATAAAAACGATTTGTAAATGGCTTATTTACGGTGTTTTATTATGCCCAATGTTGCTATTAGGACAAAACGAAGGACACCCTAGAATTTATACAACAAACAACTCTAAGGAAGCATTTTTAAAAACAATAGAGAAAGTAGCTTGGAAAAAAGAATTTGTTGAACGGAAAAAAGAAAACCTAGAAAAATATCTAAAACGTTGTGAAGACAACCCAGAATGGCTAGTTTCTAGGTTACAAATGAATTGGAAAACGAAGCATAATGAAGTATATCTTAAAGGAGGGGATTTCGCATACTCTAAAGGAAAAGCACCAGTGGCAACAGTTCGTTTTTCAGGAACTAGAGATTGGGCTACAGAATATTCAGCACCTAAATTAGAAGATATAGAGCCTTATTTTGATGATTCGCGTGGCTATTATTTAGCACACAAAAAAACGAAAAAAAAAGAATGGGTACATCCATCAAAAGTAGGGCATGCTATAGAAGGTATTAATCGCAAGATTATGAGTCTTGTTGAAGATGCTGCCTTTTTATATTGGGTAACGGGCGATAAAAAGTATGCTGAATTTGCTAAACCCGTTTTTGAAACCTATATAGAAGGCATGTATTATAGAAATGCTCCAATAGATTTAGAGAATGGAAATCAACAACGCATTTCTGGTTTGGCAACCTTTGAAGTCATTCACGAAAAAATTCTTTTAAGCCTTGTTACTACTTACGATTTCTTATTCAACTATTTCAAAAACGAAAAAATAGACCTTAGTAATACTGTTGCTGTTTTTCAGAAATGGGGAGATCAAATTATAAAAAATGGCATTCCAGATAATAATTGGAACCTGTTCCAAGCACGATTTTTAACCTATGTGGCTTTGATTTTAGAGAGTAACAAAAATTACGAAAATGGTAAAGGACGAGAATACTTTTTAGAACACACATTTGATAAATCAACCGAAAGACAGCTATCTATAAAGGAATCCCTTCTAGTTTATGATCAAGAAACTGGTATGTGGCCTGAATGTGCATCGTATTCAACACACGTAATCACGTCACTGCTAGAAATCATTACATTACTCGATAATTATACAAATAAAAACGAGCTTTCTAATTTTCTAATTGTTGAAAAAGCAGCTTTGGCATCCTTTCAATATTTATTTCCTACGGGTTATATGGTTGGGTTTGGAGATTCAGCTCATAAAATAATGCCTCCAAAAAATTTCGAACTTCTAATTGCTAATTATAAGAAGTATAACGAAGAAGAAAAAGAACTTTTATTTTCTGGTTTGCTAAATATGATGGTAGATAAAGGAGAATATAAAAGAAAAGTAAATAATCTATTCGAATTATTTTTTTACGTAGATCATTTAAAAAAGAATGAAATAAATGTTGAAGAGATTGATTTAGAAAAACTAACATCACCTACTTTTTATGCCTCCAATGTAAGCATGTTCAATCAAAGGTTGGGTGATGGTGATGATGCGGTCATGGTTTCTACGGTTGGTTCTTATGGAAACCATTCGCATGTTAATGGCATCTCTATAGAATTATTCGCAAACAATTATGTTTTAGGGCCGGATATGGGCAAAGGTCCAAGTTATTGGCATCAAGACCATCGAGAGTATTACTCCAGGTTTCCAGCCCACAATACGGTTGTGGTAGATGGTAAATCTGATTATGGTGCCATGCGTGGCTATCATCCATTTGAATTGGATAATTATTTTCCAGAATTAGGCAAAACATCTATTTTCGATAAAATTACGTTTTCTAAAGTGTCTTTCTTTGAACCAGAAACGAAATCTAATCAACAACGATTTACTGCTATTATTAAATCGAATACCAATAAAAATTATGTGGTTGATGTGTTTAGGTCAAAAAAACAACAGTCTGGTAATCAGAGGCATGATTATTTTTATCATAATTTAGGACAATCACTTCAAATATTTCAGAATAATAATGAATTAAAATTATCAGCGACGGATGATTTTGGCTCACAGCAAGGCGATTTAAAGGGGTACGATTATTTAACCGACAAAACCAAAATTGAAACTCCAAAAGATATTCAAGCACTGTTTAAAATAGAAAGTAATGGAGAGCCTAATAATGTTATGAAAATTTGGGTAAAAGGAAGTCCAAACCAAACCGTATATTCCGTAAAAGCACCAAAATCAAATGCCATTTCAAATGGAACAGCACCAAAAGAAATAGTAGATGACCCTATATCAACCCTAATTTTAAAAAGAGAGGAAGCTGCTTGGGGAAACCCTTTTGCTTTGGTATTTAATCCATTTATGGAAGGTGGTGAAAACCCCATTGAAAATGTATCGTATTCAAGTTTAGAGGATAATCCAAATACGCAGGTTATAAATGTGTTGTTAAGTGATAAAACCACCGCTGATAGAATGGTTTTAAATACATCTGAAAATGATGCTATTAAACAAGAGGAGTTTTATCAAAAAGGACTATTCTCAATGGTACGTCAGTCAACAAAGAAGAATCTTATTGATTTCTTGTTTGTTTCAGGTATGTATAAATATGAACAAAATGGTTGGGAAATAATTGCATCTGGAGCACCAGTAAACCTGTCTTTTGAAACTGTGGAAAACGGATACATCCTTCAGAATAATGAACCAGTACTTATAAGAATACCGTTTTTTAATGATATGAAATCGGCTGAATTAAGATTATACCATGGTGGTAAATTAATTGAAACACGACAAACCATAATGAGTCGGTCTAACATACAAATAGAGTTTAGACTATCAAAAGCGTATGAAAAGGCAGAAGTTGTTTTTAAGTAAATGAGTTCATTATAAGAAATCAATCTGAAAAGGAAATAATAATAAAAAAAAACCAACATAAATAACTATAAATGAAAGCATTAAATAAATTAATCCTATTTGTATTAGTTATGGTTCTAAACTTTAATACAAGTTTTTCCCAAAATACTTCAGAAGTAAAAAAACTTTCTGATGATGAACGTATGGCATGGTGGCGAGATGCCAAATTCGGTATGTTTATCCATTGGGGTGTGTACTCCATACCAGGTGGGGAACGAGACGGTCAAATTTGTAAAGGTGGTGCCGAATGGATTATGGATAAATTGGATTATACCATAGCCGAATATGAAAAATTCCCTAAAATGTTTAATCCTATAAAGTTTGATGCCGATGAATGGGTGGCTATGGCTAAAGATGCCGGTATGAAATATATTGTAATAACTTCGAAACATCATGATGGCTTTGGCTTATGGGATTCTAAAGTATCAGATTATGATATTATGGATTCATCACCTTTTAAGCGTGATGTTATAAAGGAATTATCAGACGCTTGTAAACGTGCAGGAATTATATTTTGTTTTTACCATTCTATTGTAGATTGGCACCATCCACAAGCTCAAGGAAACTTATTTCCTAATTACAATGCAGGTCAGAAAGATCAAACTATAGTAAATCCAGAATTTCCAAAATATTATGAAAATTATTTAAAACCTCAAGTAAAGGAGCTTTTAACTAACTATGGCGATATTGGAGTCGTATGGTTTGATGGTGATTGGATTGCAGATTACACTACAGAAATGGGTAAAGAACTTTATGATTTTATTCGAGAAATTCAACCAAATACAATTATTAATAATAGAGTGGACAAAGGTCGTAAAGGAATGGAAGGAATGGATGAAGACGGTAATTTTGCAGGCGATTTTGGTACACCTGAACAAGAAATACCAGCAACAGGGATTGATTCTGATTGGGAATCGTGTATGACGATGAATGGATCTTGGGGGTATAAACCTTCAGATAAAAATTGGAAAAGCAGTGAAAAGCTTATTCAGAATTTAATCGATATCGTTTCAAAAGGGGGCAATTTTTTATTAAATATAGGTCCAGATGGTTTAGGTCAGTTTCCGCCTGAAAGTGCAGAGCGTTTAAAAGCGATAGGTGTTTGGACTAGAGAAAATGCAGAATCTATTTATGGAGCATCTGTAAGCCCTTATGATAGACCAGAATGGGGGCGATATACTGCAAAAGATGTATTTTTATACGCTCATGTTTTTGATTGGCCAGAAGATGGTAAATTAGTAATAAATAGAGCTATTAAACCAAGACAAGCAACATTGCTTACCAACCCTTATCAGAAATTAAAAATGAATTTAGTGGATGATAATTTAACCATTCATCTGCCAGAAAAAGCCCCTAATGATATTGCCACAGTAATAAAAATACAATTAATGCCTAATGAGGATTGGGCGAATTTAAAAAGATATAAAAAAGCAAATAAAGAATTAAAAGCACCATCTAAAAAAGAAAACCGAGTGTTATTTATGGGGAACTCCATTACCCAAAAATGGGTGCAGTTTAATCTAGGGTTTTTTAAAGAAAACAATTATATAGGAAGAGGTATAAGTGGTCAAACCACACCACAGATGTTATTAAGGTTTAGACAAGATGTTATTAATTTAAGCCCAAAAGCAGTTGTAATACATGCAGGAACCAATGATATCGCCGGCAACAGAGGTCCTATAACAATTGATCAAATTGCTAGTAATATTTTTACAATGGCAGAATTGGCCAAAGCACACAATATAAAAGTGGTACTGGCTTCAGTACTTCCTGCAAGTAGTTATTCTTGGAGTCCATCTATTGAGCCTATAGATAAAATTAGTCAACTCAATAATTTGATAAAAGAATATGCTGTTAAGAATAATTTGGTGTATTTAGATTATTATTCAAGTATGGTTAATGAACATAAAGGATTAAAAAAAGAACTTGGTCGAGATACGGTACACCCTAATGCTAAAGGTTATGAAATTATGGAAGTTCTGGTAAAAGAAGCTATTGCAAAAGCATTCAAATTGAAATAGGGACTTGGAATTAAAAGACAGATAAATTTTCTAATCAAATACTTTTCTAAAAAAAAGTATAAAAGAGTCTATATTTTATAGTAAATGAACTATAAATGATACAAAAATAAGTTTAAAATTTTAATTTCGTAAGGATGTATTTTTATTAATTTTTAAATTGAAAATTTAACTAAATGAAACTCAATTTTTATAAAAACAACAACACTAATTTAAAGGGTATCGATCTTTTTTTATGTTGCATTGCAATACCTTTTTCTGTCATATTTTTTCTGTCATGTACTTCATCAGAGAAAGCTAAAAAACCAAATGTAATTGTTATCATGGTAGATGACCAAGGTTACGGAGATATTGCTGCGCTTGGAAATAAATACATTCAAACACCAAATATTGATAAGCTGCATAGCATAAGTACAAGATTTACAAATTATCATGTAAGTCCTACATGTGCACCAACACGAGCAGCTTTTTTAACGGGTCATCATTCTAATAGAACTGGAGTTTGGCATACCATAAACGGACGTTCTTTAATTTTGGAAAGAGAAACAACCATGGCACAGATTTTTAAAGAAAATGGGTATAGCACTGGTATTTTTGGGAAGTGGCATTTGGGTGATAATTATCCGTTTCGTCCAGAAGACAAAGGTTTTGATGAAGTTTTAGTGCATGGCGGCGGCGGTATAGAACAGACTATGGATTATTGGGATAATGACTATTTTAATGATACCTATTTGCACAATGGAAAGTTAGAAAAATTTGAAGGCTTTTGTACAGATGTTTGGTTTAACAATGCTAAAAAATACATTGAAGAAAATAAGAACAAACCCTTCTTTTGCTACGTATCGACTAATGCGGCGCATTCCCCATATTTTGTTGCAGATACATATTCAGATCCGTATAAAAACAATGAGAATATTCCGAATGCAAATTTCTATGGTTTGTTAGCAAATATTGATGAAAATGTAGGCAAGCTAGTCAATTACTTAAAATATTTGAAGCTTGCAGAGAACACCATTTTAATTTTTACTACAGATAACGGAACAGCCCAAGGTGCAAAAGTAGAGGGGCATCGTTTAGATGGGTTTGTAACAAAAGGATACAATGCAGGAATGCGCGGTATTAAAGCCAGTATGTATGAAGGAGGACATCGTGTTCCACTTTTTATCCATTGGAAAAATGGAGGAATTACTGTTGGTAATGACATCAATGAATTAACAGCCCATTACGATATTTTACCAACGTTGGTTGATTTATGTAAATTAAACATACAGAAAGATATAAAGTTTGATGGCAAAAGTCTGGTTCCTTTAATGAATGGTAACAATTCAGCATTTAAAGATAGAATTATCATTACCAATTCACAACGTGTCGAAACTCCAGAGCCTTGGCTAAGAACGGCTTTAATGCAAGCCAACTGGCGATTGATAAATGGTATAGAATTGTACGATTTAGATACAGATCCAGCGCAAAGAAAAAATATTGCAGATCAGTTTCCCAACAAAATAGATGCGTTCAAAACAGCCTATAATTTATGGTGGAAAGATTTGTTGCCTGGATATAGCGATCAACCACGAATTATTGTTGGACATAAAAAAGCAAATTCAGTAAATTTATATTGTCATGATTGGCATACAGATCAAGTAAGTCCTTGGCATCAAAGACATATTAGAAGTGGCTATATAAATAATGGCTATTGGATGCTGAATGTAGCGCAAAGTGGTAGGTATAGATTGAAACTTCGTCGTTGGCCAGAAGAAACACATTTGGCTTTAAATGATGAAGCTCCAATACGTCCTGCAATTTCGAATACAAGCGTAAAAGAAAGTAAAAAAGGAAAATCTTTAGATATTATAAAGGCTAAAATAAATATTCAAGGTATTGAAATTTCAAAAAAAGTAGATGCTAATTTGGAGTTTGTAGAATTTGAAGCAGCACTTAAAAAAGGAGATACAAAACTCAAAACATGGTTTACATTAAAAACTGGCGAAGTATTAGGAGCATATTTTGTAAATGTTCAAAAAATATAAAAATTTGATGAATAGTGAACGTTAAATTAGTGAAACTCAATTTTTATTCCGAAGCTTCGGAAGCGAAGCAATGAATTAAAAATTACTAGCTGAACCTGCCTATGCCGGCTTGGTTCCCCCGATGCTCTGCGTCGAAATAAAAAAGAAATTTCTACTTGATACCTCGTACTCTTGGGTCGAGGTTTTTCATTTTAAAATAAAATTAATAAAATTATCAAATAAGGAACTACAATTTACAATATCTGAATCATAATTTATATAAAAGCATATAGTTATAACTTAATTTCGGTTAAAAAAAGTTTTATATGAAAAGAAATTACACTTCCCTTAAAATTAATATAATTTTTTTATATATCCTGTTTGTTGTCAATATACAAGCGCAAACTACGGTATCTACATTAAGTGACCTAAAACCCTATTTAAAAGCTAGTAATGCAAACGTTAAATTAGCTGCTGGAACTTACACCGTTGCTGCTACCGACATTAGTGCAGGATTATATCCAGATAATACAACGATTGGTGGCTTCTATAATAGAATTCTTTTCCTTTTTGAAGGTAATGATAGTACCTATGATTTTACTGATGTAACAATCAATATAGAAACAGGTGTATTTGCAGCTTCCAGAAGTAATGTGCATGAAATTCAAATAATTGGGAATAATAACGTACTAAAAAATCTAACCATAGTAGATGTAGGCTCTGTGTATGATGATCCAATAAATGAGGTAACTAATATTGCGATAGATGGTAGAAACAATAGAATAGAAGGATTTCACATGACAACCAAGGGTTCAAAACCTTATGGTTATGGTGATACTTTTGGAAAAGGAGCAGGACCAGTAATTGCACATAATAAGCATAGTAGTATAAATGTAAGAGGAGAGTCAAACCATGTACTTAATTGTACTATAATACACAGATCATTTGGGCATGCTATTTATATGCAGGCAGCAAGTTATCCAAAGATTGAAGGTTGTTACATAGAAGGCGAATTACGAACTACAGATGATATTCTTTTAGAAGAAGGAACTGGTTCAGCAGCTGATAATGTAAATTTTATGACCGATTGGGGATACAAACTACCTGCGGGTTATATGCTTAGTACTGGTGAAGCTGGTATTCGTGCTTATAATGTTGGTAGAACTATTATTGATGGTGTACAAATAGGTCCATTAGGAGCAAGTAATGTTACCGTGCTTAATTGCACTATAAAGCACATGCGAACCGCTGTTACTTTAGGTCAAGCCGGAGGAACTAATTATATAGAAGGGTGTACATCTATTGGTAACGAACAAGCTTTTGCAGTTGGTGGTGGAGGATCTGTAGTCAATTGCTATTCAGATGCAGTATTTGGACCAGTATATAAGAGTACTTATAACTCTGATAGTAATGCTAAGGTTGATATTACCCTCATTCCTCCTGTAGATGCGTATTATAATGGCAATAATTGCGTAGCATATATAGGTGGAAGTGGACATGATGTAATATTAAAAACAACTGATCCTAACGTGAATCCAGATTTGAAAATTCAGATGGGAGGATTTTATAATAATTTGCGTATGCTAAATGGAACTAATGCATCTCAAAATAATCATTATGCAACTAACTTAAACGTAGTTAACTCAACGGAGTATCCTATCGAGTTTCCTTCAGAGAGCTCAGGGAATACTGGGTCATCTTGCGGACCAGTTACAGATAACGGTTCAGGTAACTTTATTTTAGGATGTGGCGAGGTAAGTGAGTTTCCAGCTCCTAATGTTGCGTATTACATAGGTAATAATCGATGGTCTGGATATTTAAGTGCTGATGGAAGCGATGAAACTGGTTTTTATCTTTATCCTGACCATGAGGATTCAGACGGATCGCTCCCAACTATCCAAGAGCAATGGGTATTTGTTCCAGTTCTTGGAGAAGTAGAATATTATTATGTAGAAGCTCTTGGTGCTGGCGATGATAAAAAAAGATTGATGGGAGAAACTGTTGGAGGTCTTCCACAAATGGTTTCTAATACAACAATAAATGATGCAGTTAAGTGGAAAGTAGAAATTATTTCAGGAAGAGATACCTACTATCTTATAAATAAACTTGTTTTGGGAAACGGAAGGAATATTAGATTATTAGGTACAGATGGTTCTATAGTATTGAGTGACACTTCTAATACATCCAATGCGTCTAGATTTGCTATTACTGTAGCGCAAGTGTTGAGTGCAGGAAATATTGAGAATATAGAAAAAAATATCTCACTATACCCGATACCTGCTTCTGATGTTTTAAATATTAGAATAAAAAACTATGTTTCTGCCAAAGTAGAAATCATAAATTTATTTGGGCAAATTGTCATTTCAAAGCAAATACAAAGTAATAATGGTCAGATAAACTTAAGTAATATTTCAGATGGTGTTTACATCGCTAAAATTTATTCAAACGAAAATATTTTCACTAAAAAAATTGTTAAAAATTAGATACTAAAAAAAGTTGTAAATACTATTTAAAAAAGGATAGTTTCTATTTAGAAGCTATCCTTTCTTATTTATTAAAGTTTATCCTACATTAAAAACTAAAATAAATGAAGAAGAGCAATAGTTTATGAATTATGGGCAATAAGTTATATGTTGTTTTTTTAATAATTAGTAGCATTGTAATAGTTGATTAATTAATTTAAACTATTATACTACCATGAAAAAATTATTACTTTTATTTATTACTTTTTTAATAATTACATTTAGCAATGCCCAAGCAATAGGTGATCAATTTACAGATTCAGACATTAGTTATGAGATAATTAATGATTCTCCATGGGAAGTTGAGGTTACAGTAAGTGCTTTGGCAAACGTTATTGTGCCTAGTTCAGTTGTTGAGCCTACAGGGAGCAACGTATGCTCTGTTACAGCTATTGGAGAGTTAGCATTTAATGGAAATACAACTATTGTATCTATTGAAATACCAAGTACTGTAACATCTCTTCTTCGTAGGTGTTTTAGAGGTGCCACATCATTAACTTCTGTAACATTTACAGGAGAAAATAACATTACTTTAATAGGGCAACAGGCATTTCAAAATGCTACTGGCGTTACTAATGGTAATGAAATTATAAGCTCTGTAATCACCATGGATAACGGTGCGTTTTCTGGCGGAGGTCTTAGTGGAACATTAACTACTCCTGCTTCATTAACTACGCTTACAGGTACAGCAGTATTTAGGAATAATAGTATTGTAACTGCAGATTTATCTGCTTCTGTAGATTTGTTAAATATTACAGGTGCTTTATTGTTTGAAAACCCTACAGTTACGTCTTTTATTTTACCACCTAATGTACAAACTATGGATTCGCAAGTATGTAATGGATGCGCTATAACAGAAATTAATTTTCCGGCCAGTTTAACCTCTATTGGAGCAACTTCTTTTGCTACTTCTACTTTAACTACAGTACAGGTTAATAGTGCTTCAGTAATAGCTATAGAAGCTGATACTTTTAATGGTATTTCTTCAGATGCCAAGTTATATGTGCCAGATGCTGCTGCGAAGGCAGCTTATGAAGCTGATGCTAATTGGCTAGCATTTTTTCCTGCTACGAATATTGTAATAGGTAATATATTGGCTATAAAAAGTGTAGATCACGATTTAAATTGGGGAATGTATCCAAACCCTACAGAGGGAATTGTTTCTATAATAAATAAAAAATCAGTGGATACAGCTGTTACTGTTTATGACATAAATGGTAGAATATTATTAGAAGAGAGTATAACTAATTCAAATTCAGAAATCAATATTTCTGATCTAGCTTCGGGTATGTATATTTTTAAAGTAAAAACAGATAATGGTGAAATTGTAAAACGAATTCTAAAGAAATAGTTGTATGAGTTGTTTGTAGAGTTTTTTAAATAATCAATACCCACAGAAGTCTCTTTATTTTGCATTTTATAGGCATACTTTTTTTTATAGTATGGGATGATTTTTTTGCTCTACTTAAACATACAATAGTATTTTATCGGTTTGATAAAACTTACCTTTATCGATGTTTTTTACGTAAAATTAGAAAGTGAATTGTCTATTCTAAAAAAAGCATTAAATTTTAATTTTTAGGAAATTATAAGGAGTCATTTATTTCTCTACAAATTAATAGCAACTGTAATAAATGTAAACAAATATAAAATATGAAAATAGGTTATAAATTAGCAAGCATTCTTTTCATTGCTTTGCCACAATTTTTAATGGCTAATGTAACACTTCATGCTCTTTTTTCTGACCATATGGTCATTCAACGTGAAACCGAAATACCTGTTTGGGGGTGGGCAGATCCTTTTGAAAAGGTTGAAGTATTGGGTAGTTGGGGTAAAAAAGCAAGTACTGCTACTAAAGCAGATGGTTCTTGGATGGTAAATTTAAAAACACCAAAAGCAGGTGGTCCATTTACAATCAGAATTTCTGGAAAAAATACCATTACAATTAGTGATGTTTTATCAGGTGAGGTGTGGTTGTGCTCGGGGCAATCTAATATGGATTATACAATGGAAAGGTTTTCAAAGGGTGTTAGAGATAAAAAATATCAACCTTTAGCAGATTTCATTAAAGATGAAGTCGCCAATGCAAACGATGATTGGTTAAGGCATATTGAAGTATCACGGCAAACATCTTTAGATGAAAAGAAAACAAATTTTACTGGAAAATGGATAAAAGCTAAAAAAGACGAGGTGAACAAAATTACAGCCACCGGTTATTTCTTTGCTAAAGAATTGCGTGAGCGTTTAAATGTACCTATCGGTTTGGTAGAGTGTTCTTGGGGAGGAAGTAGAATTCAACCTTGGATTTCTGAAGAAGCTTATCTAAACGATAAAAATTTACAACTATATTACAGAGCCATGAATATAGAAACAAAAAACACCATAAAAAATATGGATGCTAAAGGTTTTGAAGATACTGTTTATAAATATAATGTAAATGTATGGGAGCAAAAGGGGAAAAAAGGACGTAAACCAAAAGGCTTAAAGCATCCAAGAGAAGATATGCAAGTAGCCACAACATTATATAATGGTATGTTGAATGCTATTATTCCTTATAAAATTAAAGGTACTATTTGGTATCAAGGTGAAAGTAATGCGGTTTACTTACCTGAAGATTATGAGGAATTTTTGACCACCATGGTTACCAGTTGGAGGTCAGATTGGAATCAAGGTGATTTCTCATTTTATTGGGCGCAATTAGCAGCTTGTAATAGAGGTAGTGATGAAGCGAGTAAAGGTTGGGCAACTGTTAATGATGAACTTAGAAAAACCTTAAAAGTACCTAATACGGGTATGGCTGTATTATATGATATTGGAGAGCCTAATGATATTCATCCGCATAACAAAATGGATGTAGGTAAACGTTTGGCGTATTGGGCCCTGGCAAAAGATTATAAAATGAAGGTAAAAGCAGTAAGCGGTCCTTTATACAAGTCTGTTAAAATTCAAAACAATAAAATAGAAATAGATTTTACCCATACAGGTTCTGGTTTAATGGTGGGGCATAAACACCTTTTAGAGGATGCCGTTTCGGTCAATGAGCCATTAAAATGGTTTGAAATTGTTGGAGATGATGGCGTGTGGAAACCAGCTGAAGCAAAAATAGTTTCAAAGGATAAAATAGAAGTTTGGAATACATCAGTTCCAAATCCAAAACATGTGCGTTACGCATGGGCTGGAAATCCTGAAGGAGCAAACCTGTATAATAAAGAAGGCTTGCCTGCTGCAGTATTTTCAACAGAGCAATAGATTTTTAATTATAAAATACCTTTAATAGGTAAATTCTAAAATTCTATTCGGTTTTTGTAATTTGGTTATAAAAGAACGGGGATTAATACGAGGTATAGAGCTTGAATTTCTAGAGACAAATTAAGTTCACCCTGTTCTTTTTTATTAACAAAATACAATTTATTACCAAAGAAAAAAAGAAGCAAAAAAAGAAATTTCACCATCATTATTATCTTGTTTTCTTTTAAGTTAATATTTTATAAAACAAGTCTAAAATAGCGCAGTCGAGAGGTAGTTTTAGTATCCAGTTATTCCTACGCTGGTAGGAATCTAAATATCTTAAAAGCCGTTGCAATTTGCAACGGCTTTTTCTTGTGCTGAACTTTTTTCAGCATCTTTACATTAAGGTTAGCTAAAGACTGTATTTTTTAGTCTGTCATTACCAGAAAGTTTTTCCTTTCTATGGTAATCTAAAATTTAATAAGAGATTGCTTCGTTTCTCGCAATGATCTTTAAATAAAAAAAGAATGTAATCCTTAAGCTACCAGATTTAGGCAGGAGTAACTCCCTACTAATGAATAGATGTATCAAAACTTTACAAGCTGTTAAATTATTTTAGATAACCATTTAATAGAATTATCTTTGTGATCCTAATTTAAAAGACATCCAAAAGAATGACATTAATAAAATCAATCTCAGGAATTAGAGGAACCATCGGTGGTAAAACGGCTGATAATCTAACTCCCATAGATGCCGTAAAATTTGCATCTGCCTATGGGGCATTTATAAAAAAAAGAAAAAGTAATATGAATGATTCTGAAACAAGTTCAGAACAAGTAAAAGTAGTTATTGGCAGAGATGCACGTATTTCTGGAAAAATGATTTCTAGTTTGGTTACGAACACTTTGGTTGGTTTAGGTATCGATGTTATAGATTTAGGTTTGTCTACAACACCAACTGTAGAAGTAGCTGTTCCTATGGAGAATGCAGATGGAGGAATTATTTTAACGGCATCACACAATCCGAAACAATGGAATGCTTTAAAGTTGTTGAATGAAAAAGGAGAGTTTTTAAATGGAGCCGAAGGTGAACAAATTTTAGAGTTAGCAGAAAGCGAAGATTTTTCTTTTGCTGACGTAGACGATTTAGGAACCTATACAAAAGACCATTCTTATTTAGAAAAACATATTCAGGCAGTTTTAGATTTAGAATTGGTAGACGTAGAGGCGATTAAAAAAGCAAACTTTAAAGTAGTTGTAGACGGTGTTAATTCTACTGGTGGAATTTTTATTCCTGCTTTATTAAAAAAATTGAATGTAGCATGTGTTGAATTGTATTGCACACCAAACGGACAATTTCCTCACAATCCAGAACCTTTAAAAGAGCATTTAACAGACATTTCTAATTTGGTTGTAAAAGAAAAAGCAGATTTCGGAATTGTAGTTGATCCAGATGTAGATCGTTTGGCATTGGTTTGTGAAGACGGTTCTATGTTTGGAGAAGAATATACCTTGGTTGCTTGTGCAGATTATGTTTTAGGCAAATTAGGTGGCGGAAACACTGTTTCTAACTTATCTTCTTCTAGAGCATTAAGAGATATTACAGAAAAACATGGCGGAACTTATACTGCAAGTGCTGTTGGTGAAGTGAATGTAGTGATAAAAATGAAAGAAACCAATACAGTAATTGGTGGAGAAGGAAATGGCGGAATTATTTATCCTGCTTCTCATTATGGTCGTGATTCTTTGGTGGGAGTTGCTTTGTTTTTATCACATTTAGCAAATAGCAAAATGTCTTGTAAAGAATTGCGAGATTCGTATCCAAGTTATTTTATGAGTAAGAATAAAATTCAATTAACGCCAGAAATAGATGTTGATAAAATTTTAGAAACGATGGCTTCAACCTATAAGAGTGATCCCGAAATTTCGGGCGTAAACACAATAGATGGTGTAAAAATAGATTTTGCAGAAGAATGGATTCATTTAAGAAAATCGAATACAGAACCAATTATTAGAATCTACACCGAAGCAAAATCACAACAAGCAGCAGATGATTTGGCCGTAAGATTTATCAATGAAATAGAGGCAATCATCAAATAACACATCAGAACTATTGAAAATACATACAGTGATTTTAGTTGTTTTACTCTTTTGTTTTTCGAGTATTTCAGCACAACAAAATACTATAATTACTAAAAAAAACAAGATTACAAATAAGGGGAAATTTTTTGTGTATTGGGGCTGGAATTGGGCAAATTACTCTAAATCAGATATTCGATTTAAAGGAGAAGATTATGATTTTACATTGTCTAATGTAGCCGCAAGAGACAGGCAAACAGAATTTTCTGTTTATAATTATTTTAATTTGGGGAATATCACAATTCCGCAAACAAATTATAAAATTGGATATTTCTTTAAAGAAAATTATACAGTTTCTATTGGTGTAGACCACATGAAATATGTAATGATTGCAAACCAAGAGGTTACTATTAATGGAGAAATTCATATTGGTAATGCAAAATACGATGGTAGTTACGCAAATCAAAATATCAATCTAGCGGGAGATTTTTTGAAATTTGAACATACAGATGGGTTAAATTATGTGAACATAGAGGTAAAACGTTTTGATAATATTGATCATTGGTTTGGATTGGATTCAAAGAATTTACAAATCAATGTAACTGAAGGTTTTGGAGCAGGAGCTTTGTACCCAAGAACAGACACTTCACTATTAGGAAAAGAAAGACATGATAATTTTCATTTATCGGGTTGGGGCGTTTCTGCAGTTGGAGGTTTACATATTTCATTTTTAAAGCATTTTTATATGCAAGCAGAGTATAAAATAGGATATATTAATATGCCGAATATCAAAACATCTTTAAGTACAGCAGATTCGGCATCGCAAAATTTTTATTTCTTCCAAAATAATATTTTAGTAGGAGGAAAGTTTAAATTATTCTAAAAGCAACATCATGGATTTAGAAAATTATTTTAATCAGTTTAGAGAAAATATTGTTGGTATCGATCAAAAATTTATATCTCCTTACGGAGAACAAAATTTAATCTATACAGACTGGACTGCAAGCGGAAGATTGTATTTTCCAATTGAAGAAAAAATGCTTCATAAATTTGGTCCTTTTGTGGCAAACACGCATACAGAAACATCAACTTCTGGTGCAGCAATGACCTTGGCTTATCATGAAGCAAGAAAAATTATTAAACATCATGTAAATGCAAATGATGATGACGTTTTGATTACTTCTGGTTCTGGTATGACAGGTGTTGTAAATAAATTTCAAAGAATTCTGGGACTCAAGGTTTCAGAGAATTTAAAAAATCATACCCATATTCCAGATGAAATAAGACCTATTGTTTTTATTTCTCATATGGAACATCATTCGAATCAAACTTCATGGTTAGAAACCATTGCAGATGTAGAAGTGGTGCCTTGTAATGAGGAAGGTTTGGTCTGTTTAAAAAACTTTGAAAAATGTATCAAAAAACACGAACATCGAAAAATTAAAATCGCCTCTATAACCTCTTGTTCTAATGTTACAGGAATAAAAACGGAATACCATAAGGTAGCCAAATTAATTCATAGTTATAATGGTTTGTGTTTTGTAGACTTTGCCTGTTGTGCTCCTTATGTAAACATCAATATGCATCCAGCAGTAACAGATGAATATTTAGATGCTGTTTTCTTTTCTCCGCATAAGTTCTTAGGAGGTCCAGGAACTTCGGGAGTTTTAATATTTAATAAAAGTTTGTACAAAAATACCATTCCAGACAATCCTGGAGGCGGCACTGTGAGCTATACAAACCCTTGGGGACAGCACGACTATTTTGATGATGTAGAAACGAGAGAAGATGGTGGTACACCTGCGTTTTTACAAACTATTAGAATTGCTTTGGCGATTCAGTTGAAAGAGAAAATGGGAACTGAGCACATTAAAAATAGAGAGAATGAGATAAATAAAGTTATTTTTAAAACCTTAGAAAATCTTGAAGGCGTTAAAATATTAGCACCCAATCATAAAAAAAGATTGAGTATTTTTTCTTTCTATTTTGAAAAATATCATTTTAATTTAGTAGTAAAATTATTAAACGATCGTTTCGGAATTCAAACAAGAGGAGGCTGTTCTTGTGCAGGCACTTACGGGCATTTTTTATTAAATGTAGATCAAGAAACTTCCAACAGAATTAAAGATCAAATTTTACATGGTTGTAATACAGAAAAACCGGGTTGGGTTCGTTTGTCTGTGCATCCTACAATTACGAACAAAGAAGTAGATTTTGTATGTACTTCTTTAAAAGAATTATCAAAAAATATAGAAAATTGGGCTAAAGATTACAATTACGATCCAATTAAAAACGATTTTACGCACAAAACAGTAAAACCAATCGAACAAGAATTGGTAAGAGAGTGGTTTAGCGTGTAACTATTTGAATTTTGTAGGCACTTTATTTCTATGCTTAAAACGTTTGTGCGACCACAAATAAAATTCAGGTTGTTCTTTAATATTATCTTCAGTAATTTTTGTGAATTTATCTGTTATTTGATAATTTTCAAACGCTTTTGGGGTTTCTGTAATTAATTGGAATTCAATTTCATAATATCCTCTTTTTACTTTTTTAGCAACATAGTTAATCACCACCAAATCGAATTTTTTAGCAAGCATTTCTGCACCCGTGTGCACAGGTACTTTTACTCCAAAAAAATCTCTCCAGTAAAAAGTTTTTTGAATTTGTGGAGATTGATCACTCAATAATACATAAACAGCCTGAATATGTTGATTGAAGTTTTTTTGAATCCCCTTTACAAATTTTGAAGTTTTAAAACCATCGATATCAAACTTTTTTCGAGATTTATAGACTTTTTTTTCGAAATACTTATTCTGAAGTTTTGTGTAGGCTCCATAAACAGGGATGTCTAATGCTAAAGGCAAGCTTACAGACCATTCCCAATTTGCTTGATGGGCACCCACTAAGGCAATACTCTTTCCTTCTTTTGCGTATGTATTTACCAACTCAGGATTTTTATATTTATAACGCTTTAAGATTTGTTTTTCTGAAATCGAAAATGCTTTTACACTTTCCATAACTAGATCCATTAAATGTTTAAAAAATTTCTTTCTGATATCTAGCAGTTCCTTTTCAGGTTTTTCTGGAAAAGCAAGTTTTAAATTTTCTAAAACAATTGCTTTTCTATAGCCAAAAACATGATAAATAAGAAAGAAAAATACATCAGATTTTATATATAAAATACGCATTGGCAATCTAGAGAAGAGCCAAATAAAAGGGTAAGTAAGCGCAAAGACAATAAATTGCATAATATGGTTTTGGTTCTGCAAATATCGTATATAAATTTAAATTGAAAAGAGTTATTAGTAATAGGATTTTATTATGTTTGTGGGATGATAGGAAATATAAACCAAGCAGTATTATTTATAATTATAGCCAACGTTTTGGTTTCAATGAAAGGTTTTAAAGACTACGCTTTTTTAGATAAATATAAATTTCAAGTAAGTAAAGTTTTGTCTGGTGAAAAAATTAGAATGTTTACCTCTGGTTTTTTACATGTAGATTGGACGCATTTAGGTTTTAATATGTATGCTTTGTATTTGTTTGGAAGGATCGTGACGGGTATGCTAGGAATACCAAATTTTTTAATTATCTATTTTGGAAGCTTACTAGCAGGAAGCTTGTATTCGCTAACATATCATAAAAACGAGCCATATTACAGCGCTGTTGGTGCTTCTGGTGCTGTTTCGGGTATTGTCTATTCTTCCATATTATTATATCCTGATATGCAATTATCATTGTTTTTTATGATTCCAATTCCAGGATATATTTTTGGAGTCGGTTATTTATTGTATTCTATTTATGGAATGAAAAAACAATTAGGAAATGTTGGGCATTCTGCACATTTAGGTGGTGCTATTGGTGGTTTTGCATTGACCTTAATTTTATATCCTTCTTTATTTTCTACCAATAGATTGATGGTTATTTTATTAGCAATTCCTATTGTATTATTATTGATTTTTGGGGATAAATTAAAGTCTTTATAGATAATTTTTAAAACTTAAATATCTTTATTTTTACAAGCTATTTTGCATAAAAAAAACACCATTATTTTTAATAGTGTTTTTTGAGCGAAAGACCAGGTTCGAACTGGCGACATTCAGCTTGGAAGGCTGACGCTCTACCAACTGAGCTACTTTCGCGTGGTAAAGAGCTACAAATATAGAATCATTTTTGATTTCTACAATGCTTTTTTTTGCAAAAAAATATATTTTTTAGATTTGTTTAAAAATGAAACAGTTAGCATATCAATTGTTCATTTTTTTTATATTATTTTAAATTTAGTAATCATAATTTAAAAATCTCGACTAACAAAACTTCGTATCTTGCAATTTTAATGAAGTATATAAAGCGTATGAAAAGTGATGGATTTGTTTCTCTAATACCAAAATTAGAACCAATATTTTTAAAATTTTATAGAAAAGTAATTTTATGAGTTAGTATTCTTCCTAAATGAGCGCATTTAAAATAGTGAATAGCAATATTTTTGTTTGATATGAAAAGTATAATAGCTTCTTACCAATCAGTAAGAAATAAAACACAGAGTCTTTGTAGATCTTTATCTATTGAAGATTTTACTCCCCAATCTGCCCCTTTTGCAAGTCCACCAAAATGGCATATTGCCCATACTACCTGGTTTTTTGAAGAGATGATTTTAAAGAAATACCATTCAGATTATGTGGTTTTTAACTCAGCATATTCATTTCTTTTTAATAGTTATTACAATACAATTGGCAAAAGAATCAAAAGAAACGAAAGAGGTTTAATTACAAGACCTAGTATAGAAGAGGTATTTAAATATAGATCTTATGTAGACAATGCGATGTTTATTTTATTAAATAAAAATGAGAGCCAAGAAATTCAAGAATTAACTATTTTAGGGGTAAACCATGAACAGCAACATCAAGAATTATTAATTACCGATTTAAAATACACATTCTCTAAAAACCCAATTCATCCAATATATGTAGATAAAAATTTTATAACAGATAAAAATGAAAACAAGGGTTGGTTACAATTTGAAGAAGGAATTTATAACATCGGTTATAAAGGAAATGATTTTTGCTTTGATAATGAATTGGGCAATCACCGTGTTTTTTTAGAGCCTTTTAGTATTTCTAATTCTTTAGTAACTAATGGCGAATTTATTGAATTTATAAATTCAGATGGTTATAAGAATCCAAAATACTGGTTAGATGATGGTTGGTCTTGGCTGCAAGAAAATAATATCAAATTCCCTTTGTATTGGGAATCTATAGATAATGAATGGTATCAATATACATTGTCTGGTTTAGAGAAAATTGATGACAATACCATACTCTCTCATGTTTCTTTTTATGAAGCCTCAGCATTTGCCTTTTGGAAAGAAATGCGATTACCAACCGAATTTGAATGGGAAATTGCATCAGCAAAGTTAAATTGGGGGAAACGCTGGGAATGGACAAATTCTGCTTATTTGCCCTATCCCAATTTTAAAATAAAAGAAGGCGCAGTAGGAGAGTACAATGGTAAATTTATGATAAATACGATGGTTCTAAGAGGAGCCTCTTCAGCAACATCAAAACAACATAGTAGAAATACATACCGAAACTTTTTTTCGCCAAATACACAATGGCAATTTACAGGAATAAGACTTGCAAAATAATATGATAGAAACTTTTAAGAAAGATGTAGAAGAGGGATTAAGTAAAACCTCTAAAACACTACCCTCTAAATATTTTTATGACTCGATAGGAGATCAAATATTTATAAAAATAATGAACATGCCAGCATATTATCTAACCAGAGCAGAGCATGATATTTTTAAAAATCAAACCGAAAAAATAATTCAAAAATTAAAATTAACACCAAATATTTTTTTTGAAATCATAGAACTCGGCGCTGGAGACGGCACAAAAACAAAACTTTTGCTCAAAGAACTAATTCGTCTTGAGTATAATTTTAAGTATGCTCCTATAGACATTTCAGAAAATGCACTGAAGAATCTAAAAAGTAATTTAAATAAAGAGATGGCTAGTTTAGAGGTTTCAACAAAACAGGGTGATTACTTTGAAGTTTTAGACAATTTAAAACAACAAAAAGCACCAAAAGTTGTACTCTTTTTAGGGTCTAATATTGGCAATATGTCAGACGAGACTGCAAAAATTTTTCTTACAAAACTTAGCAACGCTCTTAACAAAAACGATAAAGTACTTTTAGGAGTCGATATGATTAAAAGTGAACATGTTGTTTTGCCTGCTTATAATGATAAAGAGGGGCTTACGAAAAGTTTTAATATGAATTTGTTAGACAGAATAAATAAAGAACTAGAAGGTGATTTTAATACTCATCACTTTGAGCATCTAGCTACCTATACCCAAGATGAAGGGATTGCTAGAAGTTATTTGGTAAGTAAAAAAAATCAAGAGGTTTCTATAAATACTTTAGATCAAAAATTTTCTTTTATAGAGGGTGAAAAAATTCATACAGAAACTTCTAGAAAATACAATGATGCTATTTTAGAACATCTTCTAGAAGAAACTTATTTAAAAATAACTGACAAGTTGATGGATTCGAATGAATACTTCGCAGACTATATTTTGACTAAAATTTAAAGTATGAAAGGTATAGTCGGAATTTTAGGCCTTGGTAAAAGAAGCACAAATTTTTATCTAGAAACGCTACAAAAAAGCTATTTTAAAATCTATGGAGACTATCATACATTTCCTTTTTTATTGTATCAAATAGACTTTAATACATTAAATCCGTATTTGCCAAATCAATTTTCTAAGTTAATTCCTATATCTCAAAATTTAATTTTAGAGCTTAAGAAATTACCAGTAAAAAAATGGCTAATTCCCAATATTACATTTCATGAAACTTTCGATAAACTAGAAACGAAAATTCCTGTTTTTCATCCAATAGCATTGTGTTTAAATTTTTGTAAATTACACGCTGTTAAAGAAGTAACTATTTTTGGAACTGATTATACAATGAACGCTGATTATTTGCGAGGAAATTTAAAAAACGCAAATATATCTGTTCAAAAAATAGATTTAGAAGATCTTAAATTCATCAATCAATTTAGAAAAAAAGTATATGAAAATATAGAAGAAACTAAAGATATTGCTGTTTATGCATCATTCATAGAAAAATATGCTAGCAGAAGTTATGTAATAATAGCTTGTACAGAACTCTCTTTAGTAACTGAAAAAATCAATTCAAAAAAAATTATTGATTTAGCAAAATTACAAATAAACGAAGTCTTAAAATTTTCCATTAATTAAAAATTATTCCCCATGAGAACCCCCGATTTTTCAAAACTAAAAGCAGTATATGTAAATTGTACTTTAAAGAAATCACCTAGAAAAAGCCATACAGATGGATTAATGCAACTCTCCAGAAAAATTATGGAGAAAGAAGGTGTAAATGTAATCGATATTAGATTCATAGATCATGATGTTGCCTCTGGTGTGTATCCAGATATGACAGCACACGGTGAAAAAACAGACGAATGGCCAAAACTATTCAAAAGAATATTTGAAGCAGATATTATCATTATTGGAACTCCCATTTGGTTGGGAGAAAAATCTTCAATAGCACAAAAACTAATTGAAAGATTGTATAGTATGAGTAGTAAAACCAATGAAAAAGGACAGTATATGTTCTATGGCAAAGTTGGAGGATGTGTTGTTACAGGAAATGAAGATGGTGTAAAACACTGTGCTATGGGAATTTTATATGCGTTGCAACACATAGGATATTCAATTCCACCACAGGCAGATTGCGGTTGGATTGGTGAAGTAGGTCCTGGACCAAGTTACTTAGACGAAGAAAGCAATGCGAAAGACAATAGTTTTACGAACAGAAATACCACCTTTATGACTTATAATCTAATGCATTTAGCAAATATGCTAAAGCAAAATGAAGGCTATTCAGCCTACGGAAACTCTAGAGAAGACTGGGATGAAGGAAAACGGTGGAATTTTGAAAACCCAGAATATAGGCAATTCTAAAATCAAAAAAGTGCAACCATTACAGTTGCACTTTTTTTTTGAATTAATTGTAGCGAGAACGGGATTTGAACCCGTGACCTCAGGGTTATGAATCCTGCGCTCTAACCAACTGAGCTACCTCGCCATTGGTTTGCGGGTGCAAATATAATTACTTTTTATAGATTGGCAACGTGTGTTTTTAATTTTTTTTAAATAGAATAAATACCTATATTGTTCACTTAACAAAACAAGCAATGGAAAAAGTACAATTTGAGTTAGAAATCCCAATTCACGCATCTCCAAATATGTTGTATCAATATATTTCTTCTCCATCAAACTTACAAGAATGGTTTGCAGACAAAGTAAATTCTAGAGGAAAAGTATTTAGTTTTGTTTGGGAAGATACCGAAGAGTTGGCCGAACTAATTACAAAAAAAGCGGGTGAAAGAATTCGTTGGAAATGGTTAGAAAGTGGCGATGATGAAAGTTTTTTCGAAATTAGAATTCAAGTAGATCCTTTAACAAAAGATGTTTCTTTAATTGTTACAGATTTTGCTGATGACGAAGACGAAGTAGAAGAATCTAAACAACTTTGGGAGAACCAAATAGATGAGTTAAGGCAAACAATTGGTGCTTAAAACAAATTATAAAATATAGTAAAACCAGCAGAATTGCTGGTTTTTTTATGTCTAATTCTGTCAAAATATAGTAATTTTGCAACTCCAAAAAATAAAGTAATGGTTAATTTTAACGGGGAGTTATTATTTAAAGAAAATATACGTCTAAGTTCAGACAATAGGGGTTTTAAATATGGCGATGGTATTTTTGAAACAATTAAAGTATCCAATAAAAAAGTGGTTTTTTGGGAAGACCATTATTTTAGATTGATGGCTTCTATGAGAATGCTCCGCATGAAAATTCCTATGAAATTTACGTTGGAATTTTTAGAACAAGAAATTTTAAAAACGATAGCCGTTTTAGAAGAAACTGCAACATATAGAGTTCGCCTAAATGTTTTTAGAAAAGATGGAGGTTTGTACACGCCAGATACAAACGAAATTGATTATTTACTAGAAGCTTCTGGAACTAATCATACATTTAAAAGTGAATACAAAATAGATGTATTTAAAGATTTTTATAATTATTCGGGTCTTTTATCAACCATAAAAACAAATAATAGAATGTTAAATACGTTGGCCAGTATTTTTGCAGATGAAAATGATTTAGACAATTGTATTTTATTAAATGAACGCAAAGGTGTTGTAGAAGCTACCAATGGAAATGTTTTTATTGTAAAAGGTAGCATTGTAAAAACACCTGCTCTAACGGAAGGTTGCATTAAAGGGATTGTAAGAAAAAAAGTAATTGAAATTCTTATGAAAAATAAAGATTTTACTATTGAAGAAACAGCCATTTCTCCTTTTGAAGTTCAAAAAGCAGATGAAGTTTTTATAACAAATGCAATTGTTGGTATTCAGCCAGTGACTAAATATAAAAAGAAATCTTTTACAACCGAATTAGGGAATAAATTACAAGCGAATTTAAAAATAGTAGAAATAGCAGGAAGCTAGTTTAAATTAAAGTCACTGGGTGCATTTGCCCAAAGTTTATAATTACCACCTTTTTGTAGTAACATATTTTTCCAAAGACTTTCCCCATCATAAGAAAGAATATTTTCAAAATCATTTTCTGCAACAAACCAAGATTTTTCTTTTAGCTCATCTGTCAGCTGGTTTTTATCCCAACCAGAATACCCTAAGAAAAAGCGAATGTCAGATTCTTCTAACACGCCTTCATTTAAAAGTTTTTTTAAATGTTTAAAATTACCTCCCCAAAAGACACCATTTGTAACTTCTATACTATCTTCTAATAGTTGAGGCACTCTGTGAACAAAATATAAATTATCCTGTTCTACAGGACCGCCTTGATAAATAGTAAAAAAGCAGTTGATGTCAGGTAACAGATCATTAAGACTATATTCTAAAGGTTTGTTTAGAATAAAACCTACAGAATTGGTTTCTGTATGCTCAGTTAACAAAACAATTGCTCTATTAAAAGAATGATCGTTTAATATGGCAGGTGCTGCAACTAATAATCTTCCTTTTTTTGGTTTTAGTTTAGACATTTGTTTTTTATTTTTAAATATAAGAAATAATTTAAAATAAAAAAACTCTCTTAAAAAGAGAGTTTTATATTATTTAAAACTATAAGTCTTAGTTTACAGCATCGCTTAATCCAGCTCCAGCTTTAAATTTTGCTACATTTTTAGCAGCAATTTGGATTGTTTTTCCAGTTTGAGGATTTCTTCCACTTCTTGCAGCTCTGTTAGATACTGAGAACGTTCCGAAACCAACTAAAGCAACTTTTTCACCTTTCTTTAAAGAAGAAGTTACGTTCCCTGTAAAAGATTCTAAAGCTGATTTAGCAGCTACTTTAGAAATTCCTGCGTCAGCAGCCATTGCATCGATTAAATCTGATTTGTTCATAATAAATTGTGTTTAAAAATTATTTAATAAATTATTTTTTCGCTTAAAAGCTTAACAAATATAGACGGATTGTGGGCTTACGCAAATTTGACCCCTAAAAAAGTGCCTTTTTGTTAATAAAAGTATATCAATTGTTAATAAACCAAGCATTGAGAATCAAAAAACCCTACAAACCTTGCTAATAAAGGCTTTACAACATTTTTGCTTCTGAAGAAAAAGAATAGCCATTTAGCAAACTTTTTGAGTCCATTTTTTTCTTACCAGAAAGTTTAATTTCATCTATTATAATGTATCCTTTATAAACAGCCACTTTCAATTCTTTTTTGGTTGCTATAATTTTTCCAACAGCATTATTATGATCTGCTACCTCTTTTTGAATTGCGTAAATTTTTGCAGAAATTTCTTCTTCGTTATTTTGAATAATTGTCCAAGCAGCAGGAAACGGATTTAAACCACGAATTTTATTATAGATGTTTTCTAGAGAGTCTGACCAGTTTATTTTTGTGTTTTCTGGGTTTAATTTGGGTGCAGATTTTTCTTCTAAATCAGGCTGTTTTGTTGTTGTAATGTCACCTTTACCAATGTAATCTACAGTTTTAGAAACCAGAGCAGCGCCTAAATGCATTAATTTGTCATGCAAAGTACCAACTGTTTCATTGTGATGAATTGCAATTTCTTCTTGTAAAATAATTTCGCCAGTATCAATTTTATCATCAATAAAAAAAGTGGTGACGCCAGTTTTTGTTTCTCCATTAATAATAGACCAATGTATTGGTGCAGCACCTCTGTATGCTGGCAATAAGGAAGCATGTAAATTAAAGGTCCCAAATTCTGGCATTTGCCAAACTACTTTGGGGAGCATTCTAAAAGCAACTACAATTTGTAGATTGGCATTTAAGGAGGCTAATTCTTTTAAAAAATCTTCATTCTTTAAATTGGTTGGTTGTAAAATAGAGATGTTTTGAGAGCTTGCGTATTTTTTTACAGCAGACTCATTTAATTTTCTTCCTCTACCGGCAGGTTTGTCTGGTGCCGTAATAACCCCCGCAATGGTATAGTGGTTCTCTACTAAATGTTTTAAAATGGCTACTGCAAAATCGGGCGTTCCCATAAAAACGATTCGTAAATCTCTCATAATTATTTTTTTAGTTGGTATGTATTCTGATGGGTAATCTTTAAGGTGTCTTCAGACAACAAGCGCTGCAAATGTATTAAAATGTCTTTTTCAAAAGCATTTAAACGATTGCTAATTTCTTTTGAGGATAAGGGTTCTTTTTCTTTTAAAAGCGCGAGTATATTTAGTGATAAATCTTTCTTATCTTTTTTCTTGTTGGCAATACAAACATCACAAATACCACATTTTTTTTGGGTTTTTTCATCAAAATACGCAAGCAGTTGTATACTTCTACAAATATCTTCGTTTTTGATAAAATTTATAAAATTAGCAGCTTTTTCTTTTTTTAAAGATAAGAACTTTTTTATCTGCTTAGAAAATCGATTGATGGTTTTATCATCTTCTCTTGGCAATAAAAAGTTTATAGAAATTGTACTATTCACTTGAAGGTAGGTGACCAGGTTTTGATCTTCTAATATTTTTAAATTTTGTATGACTTGTAAGGAAGTAATACCTGCTTTTTTTGCTAAAAAGAATTCATCGATTTTTGTTTCGCTTTCAAAAAGACCGCCATAAGTTCTTAAAAGTACACTTATAAAATTTTTTAAAGAGCTATTTTTTTTAGAAAAGTTTACAATTGAATAATGCGTACCAACAACTTTTAAAGTCGATTTTTTTTGATAGTTGGTATTCAATTCAATGCTACCATAATTAGACAACAGTTTTAGAATTACATCTGTCTTTACTACTTGGAAACTGTATTTTTTACAAAATTCTAAGAAATTAAACCAGAATGTTTCTTCGATCAACTCACCATAAGGAATTCTAAAATGTTGGTATAATTTTCTATGTACTTCTTTGACCTCCGTAAGGGTTGGTATTGAATTTTCTGTTTGTTGTTTATGTAAAAAAATATCGTTTTCATTATAGAGTAGTACTCCAAAAGATTTTTTTTCATTTCTACCTGCTCTCCCCGTTTCTTGTACATAATTTTCTATACTAGCGGGTAAATTATAATGAATAACCAAACCCACATTTGCTTTGTCAATTCCCATTCCGAAAGCATTGGTAGCCACAATAATTGGTTTCTTTTCAGTCATCCAATCATTAAAAGCAATTTGTTTTTCAATTACAGATAAACCTGCGTGATAAAAGGTACTCTTAAAAGCATTTGCATTTAAAAAATTAGCGATTTCTTCTGTTTTTTTTCTTGAGTTTACATAAATAATCGCAGGTGCTTTTGTCTTCTTAAAAATTTGAAGTATTCTTTCTAGCTTGTCTTCAATTTTAAAAATTTGATAGGCTAAGTTTTCTCGGTAAAAAGATTTTTTATAAAGTATAGGTTTAGAAAGTTGTAAATTATTTGTGATATCTTCTAAAACTTTTTTATTAGCTGTTGCTGTTAAAGCAATAAAATTAATTGCCGGTAAAAGTTCTTTTAAAGCCTTAATATTTCTGTAGGAAGGTCTAAAATCGTGTCCCCATTCAGAAATACAATGTGCTTCATCTATAGCTACTAAATTTACAGTTAGTTCTTTAATTTTTTGTTGAATGAATGTGGCTTGTAATCTTTCTGGAGAAATGTATAGAAATTTAATTCCTCCAAATTTAATGTTGTCAAAAAGTGTAATCATTTCATCTTGACTGCTGCCTGAGGGAATTGTAGTTGCTTTTATATTTCGATTGTTCAAGTTTTCTACTTGATCTTGCATCAATGCAATTAATGGAGAAATGACAATACAAACACCCTCTTTTGCCAATGCAGGCACTTGGAAACAAATAGATTTTCCACCACCAGTTGGCAATAGAGCAATTACATCATTTTGTGCGAGTACACTTTTGATGATTTCTTCTTGTGGTTCTCTAAATAATGAAAACCCCCAATATTCTTTTAATATTTCTTTTGGAGAAATCATCATTCGCAAGAAAGCGAATTAACAATAAAATTGGTGCGTTCTTCAACAGAACCAAAAGGTACATTTATTAAATTGTAGCCTAACTCTGAATACGCTTTTACTAAAAAAGCATCAATTTCTTCAGATTCTTCAAAAGATTCATAACGCTCATTGTCTGTAATATGAATTTCTTTCCAAGGAGAAAAATGAAAAATTTTAGAATATGTATATTGAGCACTTTTTTTAATAAAAAAAGCTGGATATTCCGTATTAAAATAGTTCATATATGCATGAACATCTGGTATTCCCCTGTCAAAAAAAACAATTTCTTCGGCTAAAAGATTTGCTTTTACATATTGTTCTTCTCTACCTTCTAAGAGCATTTTACTAAACAATAAAGGTTCTGTTAAGAAGAGTTGATCGATTCCTTCTTCTTTTGCTTTTAAAGTAACGGCTCTAGAAACTTCTGGCATACAGTAGAAATTTCTTTTTATAAGTTCATTTAAAACAGTAGTTTTCCCAGTTCCTGGGCCTCCAATAAGAACTATTTTTTGTTGCATTTTACAAAAATAAATCATTCCCTTTATAAAACTAATTTTTAATGTAATTTTGTGTCTTGCAATTTGTAAATAGTTTAGAAAAATTTTAACAATTATTATGTCCAATAAAGACGAATTTTACAACAAATTAAAAGTGCAGCTAGAAGATACCACCTCTTTTCCAGCAGATTACTTATATAAGTTTATTGTGCCTACAACAGAAAATCAGGTTGCAGAAGTAGAAACCTTATTTAATAATACGGGTGCCGTTATAAATACAAAAAAATCTAAAACGGGCAAATATGTGAGTGTTTCTATCGTTTTAAAGTTAAAAAATTCTGAAGAAGTAATTGCATATTACAGAAAAGCAGAAAAAATAAAAGGAATCATATCATTATAAGTTTATTTATGAAAAATAGCATTTTAACAATTTGTATTGTATTTATCAGCATGAGCATTTTTTCACAAAAAAAAGAAAAAACGCTAGTCACCATTAATAAGGACAAAACAAGCATAGCAGATTTTAAACGTGTTTATGAAAAAAATTTAAACATCATAGACAGCGAAGAAGCAAAAGATATTACTAAAAACTTAGAACTTTATATAAATTATAAGTTAAAAGTAAAAGAAGCTTATCAATTAAAGTTAGATACCTTGCCTTCTTACAAAAGGGAAATAGAAACCTATAAGAATCAGCTTTCTGCACCTTATTTACAAGATACCACGTTTATTGCAAATTTGGTAAAAGATATTTACTTCAGAACAAAAAATGAAGTAAAAGCAAAACATATTTTAATAAGAACTTCTAAAGAAGCAACTCCAAAAGACACATTACAAGCGTACAATAAAATCTTAAAAATAAGAGATCGAATTGTTGGTGGTGAAGATTTTGGTAAAGTTGCCTCAGAAACATCAGATGACAAGTCTGCTCAAGATGATCCAAAATCTGGAAGAAAAGGAAATCAAGGAAATTTAGGATATTTTGATGCTTTTAAAATGGTCTCTCCATTTGAAGATGCCGCGTATACTACCAAAGTAGGGGAGGTTTCCATGCCATTTAGAACACAATTTGGATATCATATCATTAAAGTAGATGATTTTCGTGAATCGAAAGGTGAATTGGAGACCGCACATATTTTAATAATGGATACTACGGTTGTAGGGAAGACTAAAATAGATGAAGTGTATGCAAAACTGCTACAAAAAGAAGCCTTTGAAGTTTTAGCAAAAGCGTATTCAGATGACAGAGGTTCTAAAACCAAAGGTGGTAAATTGAATACATTCGGAAAAGGTCGTATGGTGAAGCCATTTGAAGACGCCGCTTTTTCATTAGAAGATGAAGGTGATTTTTCAAAACCTTTTAAAACCCGTTTTGGTTGGCACATTGTAAAATTACTAAAAAAATACCCTATAAAACCTTTTAGTGAACTAAAAAAAGATATTGCTACTAAAATAAAGAAAAGTTCTAGAATGCAAATGTCTGAAACGGCTGTAATAAATAAATTGAAAGCTTCTTATACGATTGTAGAAAATGAAGAGGCTAAGAAAATTTTAGAAAGAAAAAATATCAGAGCAATTCCAAAAGATTCCCTTCAAAATACCATTTTAAGTATTAATGATAAAAATATTACACAAGAAGAATTTGTAAATTACATTAGAAATAGAAGACATAAGGCAGTTTTTTTACTTTTTGAAATGTTTAAAAATCAAGAAATTTTAGCTTATTATAAAGAAAATTTAATATTTACAGAACCAGAATATGCATATACTTTAAAAGAATATGAAGATGGTTTGTTGTTGTTTGAATTGATGCAACAGAAAATATGGGACAAATCTTCTAAAGATACTTTAGGTTTAAAAAACTATTTCTCTAATCACCCAGAAAAATACAAGTCTAAAGAGTTGGAAGATATAAAAGGTGAGGTAATGAACGATTATCAAAATTTTTTAGAAGAAAATTGGATTGCAGAATTAAGAAGAAAGAATACAATAAAAATAAACAAAAAGCAATTAAAAAAGCTGATTAAATTTTACGAAAAGAAAAAATGAGATTAGTTCTTCTATCTTTTTGCATGCTTTTTCTAACCTCTTGTGATTATTTGTTAGTACAAGAAAAGGAAAACAAGAGTTCAGAAATTATTGCAATTGTCAATACAGAAAAATTATTTAAAGAAGACTTAGAAGGTTTTTTGCCTAGAAACATCTCTCAAGAAGACAGTCTTATTCTCGTTAAAAGTTTTATCCAAGATTGGGCGCTTAAAAAATTATTATTAAAAAAAGCCAGAAATAACAACTCATCAGAATCTTTAGAAAATATCAACACGTTAGTAAATGATTACAAAGAAAGTCTGTTAATTAATAAGTATAAAGAAGAATTGATAAAGCAGCAATTAGATACTTTAATTTCTGATGAAGAAATTAGAATGTATTATCTAGCAAATAATGAGAATTTTAAATTGAATGAAGTGCTCGTAAAATCTAAATATCTTTATTTTCCGAACACTATAAATGATAAAGATGAAATCATAGATTTATTTAAATCTGATGAAATTGAAGATGCAGAAGCGTTAGAAAGTCAACAGTTGAGTTTTAAGATCTACCAGTTGAATGATTCTGTTTGGACAGAATTGGATAAGATTTTGTTAAAACTGCCTTTTTCTAAAGAAAATCTGTTAAAAAAAACAAAATTCATTCAAAAACAAGATTCATTAGGTTTATATTTGGTGGCTATAAAAGACGTTTTATATCGTAATGATATAGCTCCGTTAAGCTATATAAAGTCTACCGTAAAAGAAATGATTTTGCACAAACGTAAAATCGAATTAATAAGAGATATTGAAAAAATAATAGTAAAAGATGCCACAGAGAACAATAATTTCAAAATATACTAAACAACTTTTAATTGCTCTAGTATTTATAGCAACAACATTTCAAGCAGCTGCCCAAAAAATAAAGATTGATGGAGTAGCAGTTGTGATTGGTAAAAACATCGTTTTAGATTCAGATATTGCTAAATTTAAGCAAGAGGTAGAACTTAGAAGCGAAGGTAAAATTACCATTTCAGATTGTGAAATGTTAGAAGAATTAATGCAACAAAAATTACTTTCTCATCATGCGGTGGTAGATAGTGTTACTGTTTCTGATGCAGAGGTCAATCAAAAAGTAGAAAGAAGTATTCAGTTTTTTACACAAGAATATGGTTCTGTAGATAAAGTAATTGCAGCCTATGGTTTTAACGATTTAGATGACTTAAAGGGAGAATTGTATAATGTGCAAAAAGAAAATGCACTTGTAGAACAAGAACAACTAAAAATTACTGAAAAGATAGATGTTACACCAGAAGAAGTACGTTTGTATTTTAATGGTTTAAAAGAAAAAGGAGAATTACCAGAATTTACTGCAGAAATAGAATTGGCTCAAATTGTCATGAATGCAGAACCAACTACAGAGGAAAATAATAAAATAGTTTCAGAATTGAATGAGATTCGACAAGCTATTTTAGATGGCGCAAGTTTTAGAATGAAAGCCATTATCAACTCTAAAGATCCAGGAGTTACTCAGAATGGAGGTAAAATGCAAGTAACCAAAGAATCTAGTTTTATCAAAGAATTTAAAGAAGTTTCTTTTTCATTAGAAAAAGATGAAATATCAAAACCTTTTAAAACACTGTTTGGGTATCATATCATTCAGTTGCATGAAATTAAAGGAAACACAAGAGTAGTTTCTCATATATTAATGCAACCAGAAATTCCAGAAGACCGTTTAAAAGAAACACAATTAAAGCTCGAGGAGATTAAAAGAGACATACAAGAAGGAAAACTTACGTTTGCCGAAGCTGTAAAAAAATATTCAGATGAAAAAGCGTCTAAAAATAATGGTGGTATTGTTTTAAACCCTTATACAGGTGAGTCTAAGTTCGATTTAACGCGAATGGATCCTGCAATGTATGCAAGAGTAAACGATTTACAGCAAGGCGAGTTTACAGATGTTTTTTATGACGAAGCTAGAGGTGGAGAGAAAATGTACAAGTTCATTTTAATGAAAGAAAGAACAGATACGCACACTGCAGAATTGGTAAATGATTATGTAAAAATTCAAGAACTTGCTTTAAAGAAAAAGAAAGAAGAGACTATAGAAAAATGGTCTAAAGAAAAAATTAAAGACACATATATTAAATTAGGAGACGACTATAAAGAATGTGCTTTTAAGAAGAACTGGAAAAAAGCAACAAGCAAATAATGTCGGACGTTATAGCAGTAAACAATTTAGTAAGTAAGTTCGAAATTCTAAAAGCTGAAATTGGAAAAGTAATTATTGGTCAGAAAGAAGCAGTAAACTTTACGTTATTGTCTGTTTTTTGTGGAGGTCATTCTTTACTTATTGGCGTGCCTGGTTTGGCTAAAACATTATTGGTGAATACTGTTTCTGATGCTTTGGGCTTAAACTTTAAAAGAATTCAGTTTACACCAGATCTAATGCCTTCAGATATTTTAGGAAGTGAAATTTTAGATGAAAACAGGCAGTTTAAATTTATAAAAGGGCCTATTTTTTCCAACATTATTTTAGCTGATGAAATCAACAGAACACCACCAAAAACTCAGGCTGCATTATTAGAAGCTATGCAAGAACGCTCTGTAACTGTTTCTGGAAATCACTACAAATTAGCATTGCCATTTTTTGTTTTAGCAACACAAAACCCAATTGAACAAGAAGGTACTTATCCTTTACCAGAAGCGC
Source organism: uncultured Polaribacter sp. (assembly GCF_947501385.1). GTDB lineage: Bacteria > Bacteroidota > Bacteroidia > Flavobacteriales > Flavobacteriaceae > Polaribacter. Next base: position 73,886 of record NZ_CANMVP010000011.1, on the reverse strand, counting down.
AATTAGACAGATTTATGTTTTCTATTCATTTAGAATATCCAACGTTTGAAGAAGAAGTGCAAGTTGTAAAAAGCACTACTTCTATTATAAATCAGACAGTTAGGAGTGTTTTTTCTGGTGAAGAAATTGTTGAAATTCAGAAGCTTATTAGAAAAATACCAGTGGCAGATAATGTTATTGAGTATGCTGTTGGTTTGGTGGGTAAAACAAGACCTAAATCTAATAAAGCTACAGCAATGGTAAAAAGCTATTTAGATTGGGGTGCGGGTCCAAGAGCATCTCAAAACTTAATTTTAGGAGCAAAAGCGCATGCAGCGGTACATGGTAAATATTCTCCAGATATAGAAGATGTAAAAGCGATAGCGATTCCTATTTTATCTCATAGAATTGTTAAGAATTACAAAGCTGAAGCCGAAGGAATTACAATTGCTGCTATTATAGAATCTCTTTTATAATATTATACTTCTTTTTCTGTAGGATTTTCGAAAAAACTAAAAACGTTTCCACCATAACGTTTGTCATATTTATGTTTTTCATGAGTTGTCAAATCTGTGTGTTTGGAATGTTCTACAATTAAAACGCCATCTTCATTTAAGATTTCTCTATCAAAAACCAAATCTACAATTTTTAAAAATTGCTCTTTTTCAAAATCATACGGTGGATCTGCAAAAATAACATCGGCTTTGAGAGCTGTTTTTTCAAGAAACTTATACACATCACTCTTAAAAGTATGAATGTCTAGATCTAGTTGCTTTGCAGTTTCGTTGATGTATTTAACACATCCAGAATGCGCATCAACTGCCCAGATGGTTTTTGTTCCTCTAGAAGCAAATTCATAACTAATATTTCCAGTACCAGAAAATAAATCAATCACAGAAATTGAGTCAAAAAAATAAGTATTATTTAGAATGTTGAACAAAGATTCTTTTGCCATGTCTGTTGTGGGCCTAACGGGCAAATTTTTAGGAGCAGATAAACGTCTCGATTTTAATTTTCCAGAAATAATTCTCATGAGCCTAAGAGTATGAAGTTAGTATGTTTTGCCATATTAAGTTCTGTGAATATGGAGTTTGTACTTTCTAAAAAGTACACGTTTTTAATATATTGGTAGGTGATCTTGTAAATCTCTGAATCTATAGTTATTTCACCTATAAAATAAAGAGAAAATTCATTGTTATCTAAGCTTAATTGTTCTGCAACAAAGAGTATATAATATAGAAAATCTTCCTTTGAATCATATGAGAATGTATTAGAAAGTAGTAGATGCTCTTTTTCTAAAACAACAATATCTAGTGACTCTTTAGACACGTTCACGTACATTGTTTTCTCTTGAAATTTATTGGTTTTTAAAAGCTTTTCAATCAAAACAGAACTATGATGTTTGTATTCGAACTCACCAAAATTCTGAAACAAATAATTATTTATATTCATGTAGGGTACATAAATATTTTTAGCGTTTAAAACGGCTATTTCATCAAAAGCAATAAAATCTGTTGCGAGTGTTTTGATATTCAAACTCAAATAAGATGCCAGCTCATTCTCGTTAAAAAAATGATTAGGAACCAACGTAGAAAGATTGTTTTGATGGATTACAATTACCTCAGAAAAATCTTGTTGTAAATAGGTATCTTTCTTAAAAATTTCTTCAATTTTTAAAAGTAGCTGTTCTGGTGTTGTCTGCGTTTCTTCAAAAGTATATGTACAGAAATAAACATCTTTTTTAGATGTAGTGTTATAAATAGAAAAAGAAAATCCATCCAAATTAAATTGGATGGATAATCTATTTTCTTTTATGAATTTCGAAGAAATATTGCTATTCTTTTTTATCACCTCTTTTATCGTATGAAGGTGGCCAGTTTCCTGCGGTAGTCACTTCATCTAAAGATCCTACAGAAATATATTCTCCTTTAATTTGATCTGTTGAAAGTGCTTCTAACTCTAGTTTTACTAAAGACGGATTCATACCTTCTAAAAGATTTTTCTTAGGTGTTCTCGCTCTAAAGGTGGGTACTACCAAACCTTGAACCTTCTCTACAGTACCAACTTCTAATTCAAATTCTTTATTTGCAACACCTGGCACTTTAAACATATTTTTATAATCCTTATTTTCAAAGTATTTTAAAACAGGTTCATAACCCACAGTATCTGTTACTCTTTCTTCTACTTCTTTTGTAATGCCACCACCAACGTTTACAGTCTTAACAATAGTTTTCGTATTTGTTAAAGCCAATTTTGCAGAATCTATAAATCGAATCAATCCTGTTTTATCTTCTGTATAATTACCAGTAACTTCATAATATTTAACTTCCGCATCTCTAATAATCTTTAGATTATCTACAACTGGGGCATACACTTTCACTTTCTTTTCGTTAAAGATAATAGGCTCCATAATACCATTATAAATTTTATATCCTAAAAAGATTGCTAAGAATAAAAGTAATATAGATGCTAACCATCTTAATTTTAAAGGTAAAAACTTAACTACAACGATAGCTATAACTACTGCACCTAAAACTGCAGCCAAAATCATTCCTAATAATCCCATTTTTTTGATAAATTTTTTAGATAGTCTTATCGCAAATCTACAATTTTTTTTTAATGATAAAAACTTTTATTTACAAATCAATGTATCTTTGATGCTTTAATTCATTTATGATAGAAAAACCAGTAGATTTTAATAAAGAGTTGTTAAAGAAATTTCCATATCAACCTACAACAAAACAAAGCAAACTCTTACAACTGCTAAGTGAGTTTATTTTTAATGAAGATAAAGATGCTTTATTTCTGTTAAAGGGATACGCGGGTACTGGTAAAACAACCACCATTGGTGCTTTTGTAAATTCTTTATGGACTGCGGGTAAAAAAGCGGTTTTATTAGCACCAACAGGTAGAGCTGCAAAAGTAATTGCTGTGTATTCTAAAAAACCAGCTTTTACGATTCATAAAAAAATCTACTTTCCGAAAAAACAAACCAATGGTTCTGTAGATTTTGTTTTGCAACCCAATAAGCATACAAACACTATTTTTATTGTAGATGAGGCTTCTATGATTCCAGATAGCAAACAAAATCAGAAATTTTTTGATACTAGTTCTTTGCTAGATGATTTGATTTCTTATGTATATTCTGGCGTAAATTGTAAGTTGATTTTTATTGGTGATACAGCGCAACTTCCACCAGTTAAATTAGATGTTTCACCCGCTTTAGAAGAAGATACATTAACCTATGAATACCATAAACAAGTTACCGAAATTGAGTTAGATGAAGTAATGCGTCAGCATGAAAATTCAGGTATTTTAGCAAATGCGACTTATTTAAGACTGCTATTAAAAAATAAAGGTGATAAATTTCAGTTTGATGTTGGTTTTCTAGATATCAAAAGGTTAGAAGATGGTTATGATATTGAAGATGCTATTGTAACCGCTTACGAAAGTAATGGCGTAGAAGATACTGCTTTTATTGTGCGCTCTAACAAACGTGCAAACCAATACAATCAGCAAATAAGATTTAATATTAGAGGTCAGGAAAATGAAATCTCTGCAGGAGATTATATCATGATAGTTAAGAATAATTATTTTTGGTTGCCAGAATCTTCGAAAGCAGGTTTTATTGCAAATGGAGATATTTGCGAAGTCTTAAAGATTTTTTCTATCAAAGAATTGTACGGTTTTAAGTTTGCTGAAGTAGAAATTAGAATGATCGATTACCCAGAAATGCATCCTTTTGAAACCGTTTTATTATTAGATACATTAACAAGTGAAACACCTTCTTTAACCTATGAAGAATCTAATAAACTATACCAAGCAGTAAAGGAAGATTATGCACATGAAAAATCGAAATTCAAACAGTTTTTAGCAATCAAAAAGAATGTGTATTTCAATGCCTTGCAAGTAAAGTTTTCTTATGCAATGACCTGTCATAAATCTCAAGGAGGACAATGGAAAACCGTTTTTGTAGAACAACCTTATTTACCAGATGGTGTTTCTAAAGAATATTTTAGATGGCTGTATACAGCAATTACCAGAGCACAAGAAAAACTCTATTTGATTGGTTTTAAAGATGATTTTTTTATAGAATAGGTTTCAGGTTTCAGGTTTCAGGTTTCAAGTTTTCAAGATCTCAAGGTGTCCTATCAAAAAACCAATTTTAATAAAAAATAACAAATGTCAGACTGAGCTCGCCGAAGTCTATTTTAATCGAAAAGAATTCCTCGAGGCTCTACTTCGGGGTTTCCGCTGAAACTGTCATTCCCGTGAAGCATGTGCCCAACTTGATTGGGTAACGGGAATCTAAATATAGTCCCGAATGTTGTCGGGATGGTTTTTGACCTTTTTTCAGGTCAAAGCATGTGCCCAGCTTGACTGGGTATGAAACCAGCGAAATACCTCTATGGCTCTGACTCCTTTAGATTTCTTTTATAAAATATTTATTTCAACAAATAATTCAAAATAACAGAGCCATATGTATGACCGTTATCGAATCTTAAATTTTTTGCTTTATTTGAGTTATAGTTATAAACGTATCCGAAATTAAATCTGTTTGCCGTAAATCTAAATCCTATTTCTAAGTTAAAAACTAATGGAATTAATTCATTGGTAACTTCACTGCCTTTATTTAAAAAACTTCCTTGAAAAGTAGCATCATATAAAACATACCTTAAGGATGGTTTTATGTAGAAAAAAGATTCTGTTTCTCTAAAATAAGAAGTATTTTTATCATTAAGATTAGTGTTGAAAGCAATGGAGTTAGCTAAAGATTGTAGTGGCTTTAGACCTATTCTGGCTAACAACCCTGTTGACAGGTCTGTAAAAACAGTACCAATTTTCCCTGAGTTTGTCCAAAAAATATCAAAGTGATTCGAACTGTCTTTTAATAAAAAGGCATTATAGGCTGTATTAAAATTAATTGCAAAAGCATCTTTTATCTGATGTTTCCAACCTACGGTTTTTCTAAAACCATATATGTTATGAATAAAACCTTGCAATTCCTTTGCGTATGCATTTGAGCCTAATACCCCAAGTTGAATTGTTGTATGAAAGCTTTTGTCTTTTTTATAAATTCGATTGATACCAAAACTTCCATAAAGATATCCCGCAAAAGATCTATCATGTTCTTCTACAGATTTTACTAAAGGAACTGCAGGAGTATACATTCTGTGACCAATTTCCCAGGCTAAAACCTTTTTTTCTAAGTTGTTTTTTTTCTCTTTTGATAAATATTTAAAAGAGAGAAACATGCCGTTTGTATAATACCTATCGTCATAGGTAGACGTATACAAATCATTTTCAGTAATAAAACTTATTTCTTTAGAATATTTCTTTTGAGAAAAGGCTAAAATAGAAGAGGAGAAAAAAAGAAGGACTAGAATTTTTTTCATGAATAGCAAATATAAAATAACTTCCTTAAATTGGTGTTTTTTTAACTTTATTAACAAAAAAAAGTAATATTTTTAGAGTCCGAAATAAAATACATGAGTACAAAGAAAAGATTGACTGCTGAGGATTTTCAAAAGATAGAAACCAACAAAGAATTATTAGAATTAATTAAACATAAAAGCGATTCGTATAACAAAGTAAAAAAAACACTTATTTATACAGAAGAATTACGCTTGTTACAAATAGAGCTGGTAAAATTACAACGTTGGATTTCGAAAGAAAACAAACGTGTAGCAATTATTTTTGAAGGGCGTGATGCTGCTGGGAAAGGTGGAAACATCAGAAGGTTTATGGAACATTTAAATCCTCGTTCTAGTAGATTGGTCGCTTTAAATAAACCCACAGAAGTAGAAAAAGGGCAATGGTACTTTCAACGATATATAAAAGAATTGCCAAATCCTGGAGAAATTGTGTTTTTTGATAGAAGCTGGTACAACAGAGCTGTGGTAGAACCTGTGATGGGATTTTGTACAGAGCAACAATACAAAGAATTTTTAGTACAAGTGCCAGAATTTGAACACATGATGTATGAAGATGGTGTGATCATTATAAAATTTTGGCTTTCCATTACAAAAGATGAACAATTAAGACGTTTTGAGGCTCGTAAAGAAAACCCTTTAAAACGTTGGAAGTTTAGTCCTGTAGACAAAAAAGGGCAAATGCTTTGGGATAAATATACACATTACAAATCAGAAATGTTTTCTAAAACACATACTTCTTATAGTCCTTGGATGATGATAAAAACCAACGATAAAAAAGTGGCAAGATTAGAAGCGATGAGACATGTAATTTCTCAATTTGATTATGATGGTAAAGAAGAAGCAAAAACAATACTAACACCAGATCCCAACGTAGTAATGCGATATTATAGGTCTAATAGAAATATAGATTAATGTTATGGAGAAAGAACTAACTGCAAAAGAAGTAAATAAATTAACTACCAAAAAAGGGCTTTTAGCACTGTTGTCTAAAGAACCTTATAATATTGAAAGAAGTTTACGATATGTAGATTATCAAAAAAAATTAAAAAAACTACAGGTAGAATTAATACGTCTGCAAAAATGGGCAATTCATAATAACGAACGCATTATTATTGTTTTTCAAGGCAGAGACGCTGCAGGAAAAGGTGGTGCCATTAGAAGGCTTACAGAACGTATCAATCCACGTCACATGAAAATTGTTGCTTTACCAAAACCAACAAAAGATGAACAAACGCAATGGTATTTTCAAAGATATGTAGAGCAATTACCAAAAGCTGGTGAAATTGTTTTTTTTGACAGAAGTTGGTACAACAGAGCAGTGGTAGAGCCGGTAAATGGGTTTTGCACACAAGAAGAATATAAAATTTTTATGAATCAGGTAAATGATTTTGAAAAAATGATTTTAGAATCTGGAATTCATTTAGTTAAAATTTACATGTCTATTTCTAAAAAGGAACAAGCAAAACGTTTTGCCGATATTAAAAGCAATCCTTTAAAACAGTGGAAAATGACAAAGTTAGATGAAAGAGCGCAAATTTTATGGGATCAATACACAGAGTATAAAAATGCGATGTTTCAAAAGACAAATACAAAAATTTCTCCTTGGAAGGTAATAAGAGCGAATAGAAAAACCGAAGCGAGAGTAAACGTAATTAATCATGTTTTAAACAGCATTCCTTATGACAAAGACTTAGAAGTCTAAGCCAATAGTTTTTTGATTTTATCAAAAATAAAATAGACTTCTGCAGCAATCTGTAGGTTTGTTTTTAAATATGTTGCTGTCTGTTCAGAAGTTCCATCAGAAGTTTTCGGATCTTCAAAAGGCAAATGAAACCTTTCTAACGCTGTGGGGATAAACGGACAATTTTTATCAGCATTGTTACAGGTAGTTATTGCTATAAAAGGCGTACAATTTTCTATATTGTCAAACCTTTTAGAGAAACCTAAAATAGTTTTTTTACTTCCTTTAAAAGAGATTAGATACTTAGGATTTTGATGAGAGAAATCTGCTAGCTGAAAGTCGAAACCTACTTTTTGTAAAGTTTTAACTGTATTTCTATAAAAAGCAGTTACCTCAGTTCCGCCAGAAAAAGAATTTATATGTAGGTTGAAAAAATGTGCCGCATAAAATGCCCAAACCTGTCCTAATTGACTTCTTCTTGAATTGTGTGTACAGATGAAATTTAAATTGACAATTCCATGTTTTGTATATGCTGCGGCTACTTTTTCAGAAATAGTATTCAATAATTGCTTACGATCTTCACTTAGTTTTACCTTTTTTAAAGATTGTTTAAAGAAGTTTTCAGTAGAAATAGGAGCAGTTTTCAGCATATGCTTATTTTTGCAACAAAATTAGTGTCTTAAATTTAAATCTAAATTAAAACAATGTTAAGAAAGCGTTTCGAAATTGGTCATAAAGTAGCTGTTTTAGATGATGTTTTAAAAGGAGAAATTATAGGCATTGATGCAAATACTTATACTGTTAGAACTGAAGATGGAATGATTTTTAATTTTGATGAAAATGAACTGGTTAAAATTGAAAAAGAACAACATGAACTTACAAAATTTTCTGACATTAATAATGATTTTTTAAAGGACAAAATAGCTCAATCGAAACCTAAAAATAGTCTTTTTAAAAAGCAGCATCAAGAAGTGGTAATGGAGGTTGATTTGCACATCAATAAATTGGTCAAGTCTGTTAGAGGCCTAGACAACTATGATATGCTGAACATTCAATTAGATGCGGCAAAAAGAAAGGTAGAATTTGCGATTCAAAAAAGAATCTCTAAAATTGTCTTTATTCATGGAGTAGGAGAAGGTGTTTTAAAATCTGAACTACAATCGCTACTGAATAAATATCCCGTAAAATATTACGATGCGTCTTATAAAAAATATGGTTTAGGCGCAACAGAAGTATATGTTTTTCAAAATACAGTCTCATAAAATAAACCTACTTTTGTATTATGAATGCTATTTATTTAGACAACGCAGCAACCACAAAAATAGACACAGAAGTCATCGCTATCATGCAGTCTTCTATGGAAGAGAATTTTGGGAATCCTTCTTCGATACATCAGTTTGGTAGAAAAGCAAAATCTGCAGTAGAAACTGCCAGAAAAAATATTGCGAAGCATTTTAACGTGTCTGCAAGCGAAATTATTTTTACTGCGGGAGGTACAGAAGCAGACAATTTAATTTTACACAATGCGGTTTTAAATTTGGGAGTCACTAGAATTATCACCTCAAAAATAGAGCACCATGCAGTTTTACATACCTGTGAGTTTTTGCAGAAGAACCATAATGTCACTTTAGAATTTGTAAAAGTGGATTCAGATGGAAGCAGTATTATTTCTCATTTAAAAACACTTTTAAAATCATCAAAAGAGAAGACATTGGTGAGTTTAATGATGATTAACAATGAGATTGGTAACCTATTACCTATTGATGAAATAGCCAATTTATGCAAAGAAAATAAGGCATTATTTCACTCAGATACTGTACAAACCATTGGTCATTATCACTTAGATTTACAAAAAACACCTATAGATTTTATAGTCGCAAGTGCACATAAATTCCATGGACCAAAAGGAGTTGGCTTTGCCTTTTTTAAAAAAGGTTTTGGTATTCTACCGATGTTTCATGGTGGTGGTCAAGAAAAAGGAGCAAGGTCTAGTACAGAAAATGTACATGCTATTTTAGGAATGGACAAAGCCTTAGCTATTGCCGTTTCTAATTTAGAAAAAGATAAAAATTATATAGAAAGTTTAAAGGTTTATTTTATTTCTGAATTAAAGAAACTTTCAGAAAACATTCAGTTTAACGGACTTTCATCAGATTTAGACAAGAGTAGTTACACGATTTTAAATGTACGCTTTCCTGTAAAAAATGAGATGTTGCTGTTTAGTTTAGATCTAGCAGGAATTGCAGTTTCTGGTGGAAGTGCTTGCCAAAGTGGTAGTAATAAAGGCTCTCATGTATTGTCAGAAATTTTGTTTGATGGTGAAGCTGATAAAACGTCCATCCGTTTTTCATTTAGCAAGTTTACAACCAAAGAAGAAATTGATAATACCATAGGGAAATTAAAAGAACAGTTATAAAACTCTAGTTTCTAATTATATTGCTAGAATATTCTCCAATAAAAGTTTATTTTTTAAGGATTTTTTTAGAAATAACTCCCTCACTTGTTTTAAGATTTACAATGTAAATGGTACTTGATAAATTGGAAATATTTATTCTGTTTTCATGGGTTTGTTCTAAATTTTTTGATTCTAAAACCTCTTGTTCTAGTAGGTTGTAGATTTTTACATGGGCTATTTCAAGGTTGTTATTATTTTTAACCACGAGTTCTTTATTACTATTATCAATATAAATACTCAAGCCTATTTTGGCAATTTCATCATCTACAGACAAAGATTTTTCTTCGAAGGCTAAGTAAAAGCGATCTACATACACACCCTTATCAAGAGTAAGTTCTACAGTACTAGATAAATTATGGTAAGTATTTGTGAGTTTATCTAAAATAAATATTGGAAAATCTATGTTTTCTATTTCATCAATAACTACTGATAATTCATCTGGATTATCAATGCTAAAATGTATTGGAACTTCTAAATCATTATTGATTTTTTGAACTCCAGTAATTACGAATTTCATATTAGGAATTTCATCAAATTGCCAATAGAAATCCGTTTCGTTGAGATCATACATTTCACTATCATAGCCTTTGTCATATGAAAAGGAATTATTTTCTGAAAATGAAATTCCAATTTGTCTATGTAAACTTTGGTCTTCAGAATTCTTGTAGTTAAACCCTAATTTTAAGATGGCTAGCGGATCATTAGTTTTTGAGTTGTTTATTTTTTTTGTAATACCACTTTTCAAAAAAACAGCATTTTCTCCTTCTTTAATAAATTCTCTTTGACTGTTGTTGAATATAATTGTTCCGCCATCACTATCAGAACTGGCAAAGAAACCTTGCCCTATGGGTATGTATTGTTTTGGTGCTGTATATTCAAAAGCTAAAGTAAAAAATATGTTATCAATATTTATGGAAGCATTGCTTGTAGTTTTTAATAAAAGGGTATCATTTTTTTGAATTTGAAGTGGAATTTTTACAGTTTGATAGGCTGCTGACGTTGTAAATGTATAAGATTTTACGAATGCTTGATTCACAACAATATCAAATGTACTATTGGCTTCAGATTTGTAGATTACTTTAAGAGTATCAACAGATTTACTAATATTTACACTGTTAAATGTGATACTATCATAAGGCTGGGTTAGTAATACACTGTTATTTATTTTTGAAGCATTACCACCAGTAACTGCATTTTCTGCTTCCATAGTATAATCATAAGAAGTAGAAGAACTAGCATTACTACCAACATTAGAAGCAGCAACTCCCATAGAAACATTTCTAGTAGCATAGCCACCAATGTAGGAAGAAGAATAATGACCATAAGCTCCAGAAGAATTTGTTTCTCCAGCATGTTCCCAAAAGTACAAAGTGCCTGTTGTAGCATCTAAATTATCTTCTATAAATTTTTTAGAATTCAATGCTGACGCATACGGATTGCCTAATAAAATAGATTTGCTTCCAGCAATTGTGTAGCTGTAAGCACCATCATTTGGTGAACCTACATAGGTATAATTTTGTGGTCTTCCTGGTCCTTTAAATAGATATCCTTTCCCTGGATTAATGGTTCCAGTACTCGTTTTTTGTATATAATCATAATTAGATCCATTATAGTCATAGGTATAAATCCAACGTTCTGCGATTGCGATTGCCCCACTTGGTGAGTTTGAATAATTACCATCATTACCACCAATAAAATTCATGTTTTTTGGTACAGAACTTAAAGAGGTGGGTGTTGTACCATCTTTCATTACATTAAACATCGTATACGTACTTAACCCTGGAGTAACAACTGGCGATGACATATAATTATAACGGTACAAACTTGGCACTGGTGAGTTTTGATCAACATATAACTTTCCTGTTCCTGTAACTTTTCTACTTCCAGTATGCGTTTGTATCAATTGAGAGGTTCCTGCGAGTCTTATTTCTCCTGTAGTGTTTATTTTAATAGTGTCAGACACCACAAGTGGCTCGTTATTTACCAGTAATTTAGCAGCATTGGCAACTTCAAGTTTTCTTGCTTTTAAGATAGAAGAGGTGCTAAAATCTTCTTGAATTAATATACTTCTTGAACGATCTGGATATCCATTACTCCAAGCATTTCCTGATCTTACTGTCTTATGAATTCTATGTAAACCCAATTTTGTGTTTGCTTCCGCATTTCCGTTGATTATTTCTGAAATTAAAGGTGCATGAGGATGTCTTTCAGGAGGATTTGTTGTGGTAGATAAAGCATCATTTACATAAGATATCCACTCGCTAGAGTTGTAGGTATTTTTGTAAGTCGTAACTATATCACTTCTGAGTAAACATGTATTATTTGGAATACTTTCCACCAAATCAAATCTATTTTTCCAAGCGGTATTGTCTGTTTTTTTCGTAATAATTAAAATATCATTTGCGTCATCAAAATCTGTAATAGCAGAATTGTCAATTGCTGTACCTACAAAATTTGTAATTGTTGATGATGGATTTCTAATTAGAATTGAAGCACCTGGAGCTGTTGCTGCGTTTATAAAAAGAGAAGCCGTTGGAAAAACACCTGTTTGATCTCCGCTTGAATTTTTAAATAACGCCAATGCTAATGTATTCGCAACTACGGTGTCTGTAGCACTTGTATTGGTAACTTCTATCCATTTTTCTGAAGTGCCAAAATGATAAACTTGACTAATTAATGCCGCCTCAAAAAGGGTATTGTCTGGAGCATTTAAGAAAATGTCATAATCTTCAATTTCGCCACTTTGATAATCGAAATTACAAGCACTAGTTGGTGTGCCTGTATGTTTTAGACCAATTCTTAATCTGGTTTTACCTAGAGTGGCTGTTTCTGGCACTAAAATATTGGTCAAAGCAATGGTAAAAACGGTACTTGCAGACCCGCTTTTAAGATCAGATAAAATTTGTTCACCGCTATCATCAAAATCACCATCATTGTTAAAATCTATCCAGACAACTAGGGCAGTTGTGTTATAATTACTTCTTGTGTAGGTTATTGTTCCAGAAAATGTTTCACCAATCACCACGTTTGCAGATAGTGTATTAAAATAGCGATACACAGCATCGTTCTTTGGAGTTGAATTGTTGATGTTCCCAATATTTACATCAGAGATAAAATACTTATTACTTTTATTTATAAAAACATTGTCATCACAATATTGTACTTGAATGGTAGTAAAAGTGTGTATAGCAGAATATGTTGCACAGCTTGCATCTACCTTTACTTGATATTGGTACTCTAAACCATCGTCTAAACCCGTAATAATTTTAGATGTGCTAGTACTGGTTGTTTCTGTCCAAGTTGTTGTACCATTTCTACGGTATTGTATTCTAAATGTTCCCGTGCTACTAGAAGTCCAGTTTAGTGTAGCAGAGGTTTCGTTTATATTGGTAGCATTTAAACTTGTTGGGGTAGATGGGTTTGCTATGGTTATATTTTGACTACTGGTTGCGGTTGATGTTCCGTTATCAAAGGTCCAGTTGATGGTATAATTTCCTGCTGTTGTAAAAGAAGTAGTATCTGTAGTTGTACCTAATAATTGTTGGCTACATTGATAATTCATTACTGGTGCTTCTGCTGTATACGAACAAAATGCATTTATATCTTCTAAATCAGGTGAAGTAAATGCACCATTATAGGCAGATACATTTACAGTTGTGGCACAAGTACTACTTAAACCATCTGTATCAGTAACGGTTAGATTTACTGTGGCTGGATTATTGACATCATCACAATTAAACGAATTTTTATCAATTGATAATAGGAGACTTGCTTGGCTATCATAATCATCAAAAGAACCATTGTTTACATCAGAAGCATTTATAGTTGCGTTGCCAGTTACATCTAAATTTATATTTATGCTTGACACACAATTGGCTGTTGGTGGAGTAGGAGTAGGTTTGATATTTACAGCATAGTCTTCAACCTCTCCAACTTGATAAGCAAGATCACAGGGATCTATTGTATTTCCTCTTCGAATAGCGGTTCGTATTCTTGTAGTTGCTGCATTTGCTGAATTAGGAATTGCGATCTGAAATGTTTTGGTAATACCATCTTTACTTTTTGGTTCTGAACCTGTATAGGTATATACCTCCTCTCCCGCATCATAAAAATCACCATCATTATTAAAATCTAACCAAACTTTAACAGATGCTTCATTGTAATTATTCATCTCGAAAGTTATAGATGCAGTATAAGTGCTTCCTTTAGCAACATTTACGGTGGTTGCATTATAGAACGTAAATATATTTGCAGATTTATCGCTAGAATTATCTATTTCTAAAAGGCTGAAGTTGGAAATTAGGAAATTATTATTGTTGGATGGATTTATTGGAGTACAATAGGTTTGTGCTAGAGTATTGTTTATTGTTACCAGATACAATACAATCATACACACAAAAAACAGCATGTTTTTTTGCTTCATTATGGGGGAATTTTAATGAGGGGTATTAATATTATTTTTTAAAAAAAACATTGTAAATGTGCACCTAGGGTTCTGTACACTACAATATGGAATTCAGGGTTCCATGTATTACAATATAGAGCTTAGGGCTCTATGTTTTACAAGAGGAATATATGTATTATGTAAATATATATATTTATTTCTTGAGCATGTAAATACACACAAACTTAACTAATTTTAAATTTGTGTGTATTTTTTTTATGTTAAATTTTCATCAACTCACTAAAATCAATTGTAATAGTTATTCTTTAAAAACTTTTTTAGAGAAACTTCCTTTCGCTGTTTGTACCTTAATAATATATACACCAGTTGCTGTTTGATGCACTTTAAATCTATTTTTTTGTTGATTTTCTTCTGGCTTCCAACTTTGCACTTTTTGTCCTAACAGTGTATACATTTCTACTTTTTTAACTGCGGCACTAGATGTGTTATTTACAATGATTTCATTTTGAATGTTATTCATGAAAACTGAGATATTTTTTGAAAAAAGCATGTTTTCTACCGCCAATACTGAGGCATCAAAAACAAGGATAAATCGGTCTTCATAGGTGCCTTTCGCTAGCGATAATTCTTTTGGTTCTATTAAATTATGTATTTGACCAGTAACTAAATCTACTAAAAAGATGGCTATACCCGAATCAATTGCAACACGCTCATCAATCATAAATTGAATTGGATTCTCACTATCTACAGCAAGACTAACTGGTATTTGCATTCCATTTTCGATCTTACCAACTCCTGCAATCACCAATTTAGAATCTATTTTAGGAAATTTCCAATAGAGATCTGTTGCCCCAATATCAAAAATTTCACTGTCATAACCACTTTCAAACTCAAAGGTATTGTTTTCTATAAACGAAATTCCAATTTGTCGATGCAGCTCTACACTCGCTTCATTGATATAATTAAGTCCTAATTTTAGTGTAGGAATTGATTCTGGACTTTTTGATTTTTTAGAACTTTTAAAGAACACACCAGCGGTACTAGAAACTCTCTGTGCATTTTCAAATAAGAAGTCACCTCCTTTATCAGCAGGTGCCGATACAAAGAAGCCCATACCAACAGGAATAAATTCTGTAGGAACTTTATAAGTAGCGTCTCCCAAACCTGCGGTATTATCACTTGGTTGATTTGCTGCGACACCCATGGCAAGATTCCTTTGTGAATAGCCACCAAAATAACCCGCTTTTGTATGACCTTCTATCACTGTACTATTACTGACTTCTCCTGTATGTTGCCAAAAATATAGAGTAGCATCTAAAGCATCATTATTTGCATTTAAAAAAGTAGTGGCATTTAGTGCACTTGGATATGGGTTACCGACTAATGACGCCGTTCCAGGATCTACTGTTTTCATAATGGTTCCGTCATTTGGAGAGCCAATAAACGTAAAATTTTGTGGACTTCTGCCGGTACTTTTCATAATATATCCTTCACCAATATTGATATTACCTGTATGTAATTGTTGAACATAATCTGCACTAGTTACTCCGTTAAAGAAAGAATAAATCCAATAATTGGCAATGGTAATCGGGTCTGTGGTAGCTCCATTATAAGTATTTGGATCTCCATTATAAGTGATAAAGTTAATATTTTTTTGAGTTGAGTTTGCAGAGGTTTTTGTAGTTCCGTCTTTCATGACATCGGCAACAGTAAAAGTAGTATTCCCATTAGTAGCTACTACGGGACTGGACCAGTAATGGTATCTATATACATTAGATACGGTAGCTTTTTGATCTCTAAACAATTTACCCGTACCTGTTACATTAGAAAAGCCTAAATGTGTTTGTACCAATTGTGCATCATCAATCAAGCGTATTTGGCCGTCTAGAACCAATTCCTCATCAAACTCTAAGAACAAATTAGATGCTACAACAAGTTTAGAGTTCTTTTTCACCCAAACACATTCTACATTTGCATTTTCATTTAAAAAAGCATTTGCTAATGAGGTTTCTGCATCTACAACCAAAATTTTATCTAAATCATTAACATTCGTACTAGGGCCATCTGTAGCACCTGTACCACCTGTCCATTCACCAGCATTCCCATTCCAGAAAATACCGTTGATTTCAGCATACGTAAAAAACTTTGCTCCTGTAAAATTATAATCTACAAAATAATGATCAACTCCATCGATGGTAACCACATCAGTTGCTTTTAACGGAATGTGTTTTACATTGGTGGTAAAAGCAGCATCGTCTGCAATTTTCATCACTTTGATGGTAGATGGCGTACTTAACTGGGTATCAATTACAGATTTAGTAACCGCCACTCTTGCAGTTCCTATGGTTCCGGTTTCTACAATTTTCCATACACGATCTAATTTAATTTCTGGAGCACATATTAATGTTGCGGTACTTGTATTGTTTGTATCAGAACCATTGTTTCCCCATATTAAAAAAGATTTGTTAGCACTAATATTGTTTGGATTGCTTAGGTTATCTGCAGCAATAGTTTTTAAACCAATAGTAATAATAGCATCGCTGTTCACAGATTTAGACTGTCTTTGTTGAAAAGCCATGGCATCATCTCTTCCAATACCTGCCACATCATTATGGTAAGTGCTATTAGCTGTATGATCCCAAATTAATGTTAAATCTTGTGACACATAATCCCCTTCGGTAACGGTACTTCCTGGATTTAAGGCATCACTTAACGTAAAGCCATATTTTAATGCTAAATAAGATTCTATTTGTTGTCTTCTATCATTAGCATGAGCGGCGTCAAATAACATAATTTCGGCAATACTTCCGTTAATTCCTGTTCCTGCATTTGTTCTATCTTTTCCTACATAATAGGTATGATTGGCATCAGACAAATTTCCTGCAAATATTCTTGAATGTAGTTGGAAGGCATCGGGTCTTGCCAGTGTTGTAAAATCGATAGCCAAACCATTGTTATATTCCGTTCCGTTTCTTACATCTGCGGGAGTTCCTGGATTGTTATAAATTTGTGTATCATCTGTATGTCCAAATCCAATTCCGTTACCGTCATCTGTGTCATCATTGGTAAATGGAGTTGTAGAAGAAGCGGTAGCGATATCATTATACACAATATACATCGATCTCGGATTTAAATTTAAACTAGAAAGTGTTAAAACATCTTCATTTGCAGGGGTAAAGGTAACTACCGGATTAAAGTTTAAAGAATTTACTGTAGCATCTGGGGAAGTTCCTGCATTTGCACTGGTAAAATCTAAGGCTGCAGTTTGATCTATCCAACTGGTTACAGTAGCTCCGCCTGTAACATTTTTATCGGCTCTTAACCATAGCGTAGTTCCTGTGGCTACTGGTACACTGTCATCTGTATCATCTCTGTAATCCATGTCTCCACCGCTTCCTGAATCTCCATCAGTATCTGGTAAGTCATCTGTTGGATCATTAATTTCATCGTTTGGATCCCATGCTTCACCCGCAGTAGCATTACTTCCTTCAAAGTTATCATCTAATCCATCTCCGTCAGAATCTGTGCCACTAGCTACGTTATCTGCATCTCCGTTTTCTTCAATGTCTGGAGTTAAATCGTTGTCTGAATCTAAGTCTAAATAATCTGGATTGTCTATACCATCATGATTGTTGGGTGAAGAGAGATCTACACCAATAATACCATCGCAATCTCCCACTAAAGCACAATCCGTATCATACGCATCATCAATACCATCATTGTCTGAGTCTTCATTAGCAAGTCCTCTATAAGTAGCAGTGGTTTGTGCTTCTACATTGTCTGGAATCCCATCATTGTCGGCATCGATATCTAAGTGATTTGGGACACCATCGGAATCAAAATCATAGACGTCTGGAATGCCATCCATATTGGTATCTGTATACACAGTAGTACCTCCAGGACCTCCATCGCCATCATCTGAATTGTCTTGATAATTTAAGATGCCATCATTGTCCTCATCACCGTCGGGGTCATTACCATCACTTTCATTAATGTCTGGTATACCATCATTATCATCATCTAAATCTATGCTGTTTATAATATTGTCACCATCGGTATCAGGAATGTTGGTACCATCTCTATAGTCTACATCTCCTGCCGCTCCTGCATCTCCATCTTCATCAGGTAAATCTGTTTCAGGGTTTTCAATCTCGTCATTTACATCATATCCGTCATTATTATCAACTCCTTCAAAAATGTCGTCTAGACCATCATTGTCTGTATCAGAAGGTGTTGTAATTACATTGGCCATTCCATTTTCTTCAATATCATTCAATGTATCATTGTCTGAATTTAAATCTCTATAATCTGGTAAATCAAGATTGTCACTATTTACAGGGGTTAATCCTACGGCGTTGTATGTATCATTGTTTTCATAAGCACTATCAATACCATTGCTACCGAAGATACCTGTTGGTAAAACATATCCTGAGGTTCCTTGAGCCTCTATGTTGTCTGGGATTCCGTCATTATCAGCATCAATGTCTAAATAATCGGGCCTGGTATCTGCATCTGAATTCTGTGGTGCGCTTATTGGAAACCCTGTAACGCCAGCACAATTTGCGCCGGTACAATCTGCATCATACGCATCATCTAAACCGTCTAGGTCTTCATCATTGTTTGTTGGAGCTACGTAATTGGCATCAGACATGGCTTCAATATTATCTAATATACCATCATTATCTGAGTCTAAGTCTAAAGAATCATTAATGCCATCGCCATCAGTATCTCCTTCACAGGGTGCAGTATATGCTTGATAAGATACATTGTCTATTCCTAAATTACTGGTAACTCTTGTACTGATAACAATTCTAATATATCTAGCATCTATAGTTAAAGTATAGTTTTTTACTTCTTCAATATTAACACCAGATGTATAGGTATAGGTTGTTGGATTGGCAAAACCAGAACTCCCAATAGAAGAGCTTACCGTCATTTCATTACCCAAGTTTCCAACTCTTGAGCGGATTTCAATGATCGTTCCTGCAACCACATCTTTCCCTAAATTGATGATTAAAAAATCTGTGCTTGAATTGTTTAAATTGGCATATGCATTATTGTCTCCAATGGCATTGTTGGGGTTGGTGACACTATTTGAGGAGGCAACTGCGCTAGCGTTTGCTGCCGCATAAGCTACAGAAAAGCATTCTACACTGTCTGGAATTCCATCACCATCATCGTCTAAATCATCTGCATTTGCAATACCATCTTTGTCTGTGTCTATTCCGTCAAAAATAT
This sequence comes from uncultured Polaribacter sp., assembly GCF_947501385.1. Lineage (GTDB taxonomy): Bacteria > Bacteroidota > Bacteroidia > Flavobacteriales > Flavobacteriaceae > Polaribacter. Next base: position 54,693 of record NZ_CANMVP010000011.1, on the reverse strand, counting down.
CTCGGTAATCTGCATCTCCACCAGAATTAATGTCGGCATCTGCATCTGCCATATTCACAGAAGGATTGTCTATAATATCGTTTACATCATAAGGCAGGTTTCCAACGGCATCAAAATTATCGTCTAAACCATTATTATTTAAATCACTATCAATTGTAATATTATTTGGGCTATTGTTTTCTGCAATGTCATTTGTTCCGTCATTATCAGCATCTGTATCTCTAAAATCTGGCGATGCATCTCCATCATGATTATAAGGCGATATGCCCAAGGATGCAAAAGTATCTATAAAATCATAAGCACTATCTAATCCATTACTACCTACATTTCCGTTGGGTGCTGCATAACCTAAGGTTGTTTGTGCTTCTACATTATCCGGAATTCCATCATCATCTGCGTCTAAGTCTAAATAATCTGGCAAACTATCTGTATCTGTATTTGTAATGGGCAAGATAGAAATACCATCGTCTGGTGTGTCTTCATAAATGTCATACAATCCGTTGGCACCTACTGTGCCACTTCGTGCCACATAGCCAGCAGTAGTTTGTGCTTCAATATTGTCTATAATTCCATCATTATCAGCATCAATATCTAACGCATCTGGTATGCCGTCACTATCTGTATCTCTACAAGCTGTTAATGTAAAAGCCTCATAACCCACACTACCCACTTGCAAAGCACCGCTACCTGCATCTACACTTACTGTAATTCGTATAAATCTTGCCGTGTTGGTTAGTGTATAGGTTTGAACTGTATTGGAACCAGCTATTGCAGCAAAGGTATAGTTTTGCTCTGTTAAATATGTAACACCATCTATAGACTCTTCAACCCCCATTTGATGAAGATTGTTTGATACTCTGGCTTCTATAAAAATATCGGTTCCAGCGGGAATAAGATACCCAAGATCTATAATTAAAAAGTCACTTACAGCATTTAAGCCTGAACGAGAGGTGGCAGTACCATTGATGGCTCTGCCCGGGTTTGATACACTATTAGAATCTGCAACACCTGAGGCATTTCCTGCACTAATGGGGCCAAGATTTGGGCATTCTACCGTATCTAAAATTCCATCATTGTCATCATCAATATCTACATTGTCTGGAATGCCATCACCATCAGTATCCAAACCTGTTACGGCATCTCTAAAATCTACTTGGTTATCTATACCGCTGTCTGCATTTGGTAAATCAATACTAGGATTATTGATGTTGTCATTTACATCGTAATTCACATTGTCTGAGTCGAAGTTGTCATCCAATCCGTCGCCATCGGTATCTGTTCCACTTAAAACATCATCGGTATCACCATTTTCCTCAATATCTAAGAAATTATCGTTATCTGAATTTAAATCTCGGTAATCTTGCAAATCTACTTTATCGGTATTTACCGGAGTAAGTGATAGCGGGCTAAAGCTATCATTACTTTCATATACACTATCTACACCGTTTTCGCCTATATTCCCTGTCGGAGCAATATAACCTGTAGTTGATTGCGCTTCTACGTTGTCTGGAATTCCATCGTCATCGGAATCGATGTCTAAATAATCTGGGTTTCCTGTGGTATCTGTATCATTTAAGTTGAGGTTTGATGTGGCAGCCTGTGTATCGTTATTTTCATAGATGTCATACAAACCATTCGCACCCACACTACCAGAAGGAGCGGTATACCCCAAAGCATCTTGTGCTTCTCTGTTGTCTAAGATTCCGTCATTATCTGCATCTAAGTCTAAATGGTTGGGAATTCCGTCTCTGTCAAAGTCATAGACATCAGGAAATCCTCCATAATCTGTCATAGATCCATCTCCGATTACATTGTCAGTATCGTCATCAAAATCGTCTAAATAATTTGGAATACCATCACCATCTTCATCACCATTTGGTTGGTTACCACCGCTTTCTGTAATGTCTAAAATTCCATCATTGTCATCATCAATATCATCAGCGTCATCAATACCATCACCATCCGTATCTAATAATTCTAGTGCTGATACACCATCTACTGAAATATGTACTGTTTCTACCAAATTAAGAGTTGCCAATGTGTCCGCAAACCCAGAGTCAGCTCCCGGAAATATGGTAAATGTTTCGCTGGTAGCTGATGCGATAAATATAATTGTATTTTTGCCCCAAACATCTTGTGTTACAGATGAAATGGTTCTTCTAGGGGCGTTGCCAATTTGTATATCAAAATCTTCGATGTACGTACCTGCATAAAATTGATCATTCGCATCTCCACCATCTTCGTTGGAAATCACAGTCATAGAATTTATAACTAGCTTATAGAGTTTTCCCACCACTAAATCGGTCATGGTTGTGGTTACATTTTCTTCACTACTACTACCGGAGGAACCCACATCTCTTAAAGTAATCCAACGTACATCTCCTGTAGGAGGTAAAGGCAAAGGTGCATTTACCCAAGTAGCATTATAACCTGCATTTCCACCTGTACCAAAATTTGCACCAGCTTGATTTCTGTTAGAAATATCAGGAGTTCCATCTACCAACGGATCAGCATCATCCCAGTTTGTAGGATTACAATTACCACAGATGCTAGAAGAAGTTCCTGTACCTGGAATGGTTTGCGAAAAAGTATGATTTGTTGAAATTAGTAGCAATAATACTATTACTATTGCTGAGCATGTTTTATAGAATAAGGCAGTCTTTGTCATATTTTTCAATTTAATAGGGATGAATCGGAAAAATATTCTTTGTTAAGAAGTATTTTAGATACCATCAGTTATAGAACCTTTTAGTCGTAAATATTTTGATTTACTTAAAAAGCACACATTTGAAAGTACACATCAATATATCATATCAATTTTACTGATATCTTATATATTGTTTTTAATATGTTGGGGGGAATGACGAATCATTTAGAGAACATAACATCTCTTAATGATGAATAACAATTTTTAACAAAGATAATACAATTTTTTTAATAATAATTATTATTAAAAAATAAGCTTATTAATTAATTATGAGGAGATTAAGGATTTGAGAATTGTTGTAAAAAGATTTCTTTTTAAACAGTTGTTTTATTTCTATTGCTTATTTAGCATCAAAAAACCACAATATTTTTATTGTGGTTTTTTGATGCTGCTTTTTAATATAAAATATTATTCTATGAGTATTTTTTTAGAAATTACACCTTTGTCTGTATTTATTTTTACAATATAAACTGCCTTCGAAAGGTTCGAAACTTTTATTTTTAGATGCTCTTTTTGATTTTTATCAAATTTCCAAGCATTTATTTGTTGTCCTAATATTGAATACATTTCAACTTTATCAACTATTAGGTTATCTGTTATATTGATATCGATTTCTTTATTTTCTTTGTTATAAAAGACACCGATATTATTTGAAACAACATCATTTGCTGTACCTAAAACTGTTGTTTGTTTGAAAGTCAAGAAAAAACGATCTTTATATTCTCCTTTGTTTAATAGAATTTTTGCTTTTTCTTCTTTTAAGTTGTAGTATTTATTTTCAACTTTATCTAAAATAAAAATATTGCTATTTTTAAAACTAATTTCGTCTATTTCTATACTAATTTCATCTTCTTCAGCGACTATAATTTCTAGGGGAATTTCTAAGTCTTCAGAAATATTTTGGATTCCTGCAATCGCATATTTTTCATCCATATTTGGGAATTTCCAATAAAAATCTGTACTGGATAAATCGAATAAATAACTGTCATATCCTGCTTCGTAATTAAAGGAATTGTTCGATTTAAATGAAATACCTATTTGCCTATGCAATTCATTTCCTTCCATACCTGTATAATTCATTCCTAGTTTTAGAATCGGTAATTTTTTTCTTTTTTCTGCAGCTTTTTTATGTTCTTTATTTGATTTAAAAAATGTTGATGCTGATCCTTCTATAATGTTTTCTCTCTGACTGTTGTTAAAAGTGATTGCACCTCCATCTGCATCTCCACTGATAAAAAAACCTTGCCCTATTGCAATGTAATCTAAAGGTGAAGTATATGAAAAACTAGCAACACCATTTGCATTTGGAACACAAGATATTTCACCATCATCATCTTGAAGGTTTATAGCATTTAGGTAGAAAACTACGTCATCTAAAGAGACTATAGAGATATCACTATTCTGTTCTATACATTTACTGATGTCAAATGTTGTGTATGTTAAAGAAGCTGGAAGTGTGAAATCTTCAACGGTATTCCCATTTATTTTTAATCTAATATTTTTTGGAGCTAAAGATCTGTAAGTTATTTTTAAAATATCAATTGCTTTTGGTATGGCGTTAAAAACCACCAAATCTGTGTTTGAATCTAATAGTACAGTGTTTAAAGTTAAATCTGTAAGCACTGTTCCAATAACAGTAGCATTTACTGCTTCTAAAGTAATATTGAATGCTCCTGCTAGTGCTGCTGAGTTTGCAGCAATTCCCATAGAAATATTTCTAGTTCCATAACCACCTATATAACCATTATATGAATGACCCGCTGTAACGGTGCTAGAGAGATCTTCTTCGCCAGCATGCTGCCAAAAATATAAAGTACCATCTATTGCATCCATATTATCTTCTATAAACTTTTTTGCACTTATTGCAGAAGGAAAAGGATTTCCTACTAAATACGATTCATTCCCACCAATTGCAGTTGTTAAATTGCCGTCATTTGGTGTTCCTACAAAGGTGTAGTTCTGCGCTATTCCAGGGCCTTTTAACGTAAAACCATCAGTAACAGGAATACTACCTATACTTTTCTTTTGAGTCCAGTTAGAGCGTTTTCCGTCTCCACTGGCATAGGTATAAATCCAATAGTCTGCTATTTTTATAGGACTTGAAGTTTCATCACCGTCATAACCGCTTACAAAATTGATGTCTAATGGAGTAGAAGTAGCGGAGGTTGCTGCTGTACCATCTTTTAAAACATTTTGTAATGTAAAAGAGCTACCACCCACGGGAGAGCTCATGTAATTGTATCGATATTTACTAGCAGTAGGCGAATCTTGATCTACATATAAATTTCCTGCTCCAGAAACTTTGGTAGTTGCTGTATGTGTTTGTATCAATTGAGCGCCTGCAGCTAATCTAATTTCACTAGTTGCACTTTCAAAAATAATATCTTCTGAGACTACTAATAAATTATTATTAATGGTTAACTTATTACCAGTGTTAATTGTTAATGTTTTTGCTTTTACTATTGATGAGGTTGAAAAATCTTCATCTATAACAACGCTTCTAGTTCTGTCAGGAAAACCATTAGACCAAGTGCCTCCAATTCTTACGGTTGGATTTACTTGATGTACTCCCAAGCTTAAATTTGAAGTTGCATCTGCACTTGCTATTTCCGAAATAACAGGGTCATGAGGATGTCTTTCTGGTCCACCAAAACTTTCATCTCTGTATGGATCTAAATCTTCATTTACAAAAACAACCCATTCCGACAGTGAAAAATCTTTATTTGTTGTGATAATTTCATCATTTCGTACATATATTTTGTCATTCTCTAAATTAAATGATGACTCATATCTATTTTTCCAATCATTGGTTCCATCAGCAATGCTTTTGGGGTTAGATAAAACTAAAATATCATTAGCACCTATTAAACTTGTAATGTCATCATTTACCACTCCTGAAAAAGTAGCAGCAGCATTTGTTATTAATATGGATTCACCAGCAGCTAATGCTACAGGTATTGTATAAGAATTGTCTGGAACTATTCCTGTTTGTATCCCTGATTTATCTTTGAATAATCCTAACTCTATCGTGTTTGCTAATATACTATAGTTTGTATCTATGTTTGTAATTTCTATAACCCTGCTAGTGCCTTCAATATAAAATTGAGTAATCATAGGGGTTCCTGATACATGATTGTCTCTGTAATCTACGTCGCCAATAGTTAAAACGTCGCTGTCTGCATCTGGTAATAATTTAGGATCATCAATGTTTGTATTTACATCATTATAATCATCAGCTGTATATAAAGAATTGTCTAAACCATTTTCACCAACAATGCCATCTGTCATTCCATCGTTATCAGTATCAATTGTGAAACCTACTTCAACAGTGTCAAAAATAGTATCACCATCTGCATCTAAAGCTACATAATCTGCATTTCCACTTTCGTCTGAGTTTACTGCAATTAGTCCTACACTATAAGCCGTATCTAAACCATTTGCTGTATACATATAATTGGGTGCTCTGTAATCTATTGTGGTTTGTGCTTCAATATTATCTGGAATTCCGTCATTGTCAGAATCTAAATCTTTATCGTTATTTAAGCCATCTTTGTCAAAATCTAAATCGTCTGCAAAACAAGATTGCGTTTGTGTACTCCAAACAAAATTATCTAAAGCGTGTAAATCTGCTCTATTATCAGTAATTGCACCATTGATTACTTTATGGACAATTGAAACGTTGGAGATACTATTTTCTGATATAAAACCAATAGAAGTCTCTACATTGTTTCCTATTAACATCGTTCCTTGTGAAACTCCATTTACATCAAAAACATCTACAGTGGCAGTAGCATCATTTCCTATAAAATTACTTTGGAAGTAGGCAACTAGCTCAGAGTTTGCATATATTTCATATTTAATAATTAAGTCTGTACTATCAATAAATGTGTCAAGAATATCTATTAAATCAAAATTAAACGCATAGACAGGGGTTGTAAAACCTATACTTACAGTATAATCTTCGCCTTGAATTAAATTTATGGAAGGTTTGATATAAATTGCATCTCCGCCTGTTCCAGATATAAATTCTGAACCCGTAGTGTTTCTAAACTGATTTCTTCTTGTAGTAGGGTTTGCGGCTGTGGTTATGTAAGATAATGTACCATTCGTCCAGGTTCCTGTTGTAGAACCAGCAGTTCCATTGGTTCCAGGAGCTGGAGGTAAAGAGCTAAAATCTGTAGCTCCATTTAATCTATTTAGCGTTAACCCTCTAGAAAAAGCGTCACTTTGAAATCCCGATTCTTGAAATCCTAAACCACTATTGGTATTACCTCCAACTGCATAAATACTATAACCATTAGTATTGTACGATATTTGATCTAGCTGCGGTTCTGAAGCTCCAGGGATTACACAATTCTCATCTGTATCTAAAATTCCATCGTTGTCGTCATCAACATCTGTGCTATCTCCATAGCCATCACCGTCGGTGTCTTTATCTTCAATTGTAAATAACGCGGAAATAAATGTGATGTTGTATTTTGGATTGTTATCATTTACTAACGTTCCTTGGTTGATATTATAACCACCTACTGCTTCGCCTGGGGTTCTTGTTAAACTTCCAACTAATGAATCTCCACTTTCTAAATTACCAGAAGTAATTGTATATGTTAAAGCTGGTTCTGTATCTCCAATCGATTTATTTTTTGTGTCTGCAGTAACCGTAATTTCTATCTTGGGTGTCGCGTTAAAACCAGAAACGATTACATTGTCTATAGCAATATCTGAACTCCAAATAGTGCCTGCACCAACAATTGCTTCGAACCTTACAATGATGTTTTCACCATCATAAATAGATAAATCAATATTGGCGGCCAACCAATCAATTCCTTGGTTTCCAGACTTTGTAAATACTTCTGTAAACGCTCCTCCATTAGAACTAACCAATACATTTAAAGTTCCCATTGAGTTTACTTTGTCAGTGTACATATGATAATCGAAAGAAATAGCAGAATTTATTTGATTTGTAAAATCATAACTTTTTTCTAAAAAAGCATTATCTCCTGTAGCTCTTGGAGACGAGGCTTCAATGTACATAAACCATGTGCCTTCAGATCCACCACTTTGTGGTCCTGTGCCAGCGGAAGGTGTATTATTTTCTTTATTTATCCAATCAAAAATATCTCCAGCACTTTGAGACCAACCCTCTAAAGAATTTTCAAAACTGTCTCTATCAATTTCAGAACTACAAATTTCTAGAGAAACAGAATTTATAATTCCACCATCGTCATTTTGAGTATCTGTAATTTCTAGCACCCAATTTCCATTTGCATTTTCATTATTAAAATCGCTTAAAAGACCTTCAGGTTTGTAAGTGCCGGTTATATTATAATTTGTTAAAGTGGCATTGGCGTTCACAAAAGTATTTGTCGAATCATCATCTAAGATTACATTCGTGTAATTGTCACCATTACCTCCATTACTAGTACTTAATTCTATTCTAGTATTAGAAGGTGAAATCAAAAATATACTTAAATCTGAATTCCAAGAATGTGTGATGTCTAAAGAAACGTTAATGTCTGAAATAGCAAAATCGAGTGGTACGTTTATTATGGTGTTATAGATAATTCCACCAGTTGTTGTTATTGTAGTTGCTGGATTAACAGTATAATTAACGCAATTTTGAGAACTACTATTTAAACTAATAAATAGTATGATAAATGGTACCAAGTACCATTTACTTTTAGATTTAGGGATCATAAAGTATTATTTTAGGGGTTTATTAAAGAGTTTTAAGCCTCGATAATATTGTGCTAATATATTCTTTTTTTTTAACTATTTGAATCGAGAACAAAAAAAAACCGAAACTTTAAAGTTTCGATTTTTAAATAAATATTTTATTTTCTTTTTGGTTTTTTAGCTTGTTGATCTTGCGCTTGTTTCATAGCATCGTCAATTTTTTGTCTAAACTTACTTTTTTTCTTTTCAGGACGTTTTTTATTTTCTTCTATCTGTGCATGAATTTTATCTTCATCAATCACAAAGTTTTTAATAACCAACATGATAGCAATGGTTAACAAGTTTGATACAAAATAATACAAACTTAAACTACTGGCATAATTGTTAAAGAAAAATAACATCATAATAGGAGAGAAGTAGATCATATACTTCATCATCTTACTCATGTCTGGCATTCCTTCTTGCGTAGGTGCTTGCATATTTGCTTGCTGACTTTGATTCATTTTCATATAAAAGAAAATTGCTACAGATGCCAAAATTGGAAATAAACTTACGTGATCTCCGTAGAAAGGAATCGTAAATGGAAGTTTAAAAATAGTATCATAAGAAGACAAGTCATTGGCCCATAAAAAGCTTTCTTGTCTTAAAGAGATGTTTGTTGGAAAAAACTTAAACAATGCAAAGAATACAGGCATTTGTAATAATGCGGGTATACAACCAGACATCATGCTAACACCCGCTTTTCGCTGAATTGCCATGGTTTCTTGCTGACGCTTCATTGCGTTTTCTTTCCCTGGGTATTTCTCATTCAAAGCGGTTAACTCTGGTCTAATCACCTTCATTTTTGCACTTGATAAATACGATTTATACACCAAAGGAGACATGATTAGACGAACCACGATGGTCATTAAAATAATAATTAATCCGTAATTTCCTAAGAAGCCTTTTAAGAAGTTAAATACGGGATAAAAAATCGTTCTGTTTAAGAAACCAAAAATTCCCCAACCCAAATCTGAAGAATCCGCTAAGTCTGTGCCTTTGTATGTTTTCAATAAATTATAGTCATTTGGCCCGTAAAACCATTTCATATCATAATTTAACTCTCCGTTAGACAATTCTAATGGTGTTTTTAGCTCGAATTTCTTTGTAAAAACAGTATCAATATCTTCATTTAAGACCAAATCTGTAGAAGTTATGGTTGCATTATTAAAAGGTGTGTCTGATAATAAGTTAGAGGTAAAGAAATGTTGTTTGTAAGCAACCCAATCTAAATCATTTAAGACTTCAGATTTACCAGCATTAATATAATCTACTTCGCCTTCTGCTTTATAATAATAGTAAGTATACATGGTGTTTTCAGTTTTTAGACTTTTTTCATGTCTAAAACCTGTTAACGACCAATCTAAATGAATTGGATTCGATGAATTAATTATAGTGCTTAAACCTTGAGAACGGATAGAGAAATTTACCATATATTCTTTTGGCATCATTTCATATCTATATTCTAAAAACTGTGTATCAGAAACTCTTAACTTCATAGAAACAATCTGTTTGTCTCCATTTTTAGTGATTGTTGGCTGAAAAAATAAATCTTTGGTATTTAAAATTCTGTTGTCTGTAGTTCCAAAATTGATGTTAAAAGACGCGTTGTTGTCTTTTATCATATAAAGCGGAAGGGAATCGTAGGTTTTGTAATTTTTAATTAGCGCTTCCTTAATTTGTCCACCTTTATTATCAATCGTTAATTTTACAAGTTCGTTTTCTAAAACAGAAAAACCATCAGTGCCCACTATTGCACTTTGCGCAAAAGCACCTAATTTATTTTTTAGAGCAATTTGCTTGACAGAATCATTTTCAAAAGTGGTTTCATTAACAACGGGAGTACTAAAATTGTCTCTTGTTTTTGTTGAATCTATAATTTGAGTAGTATTTGTTTCTTCAGTAGCCTCTATTTCTGGTTTCTGTGTGCTCATCCACCAAAAAATGATACCTCCTAATAATATCAATCCTATAAAAGAATTGAAGTCGAATTTTTTTTGTTCCATGTGTTATTTTAAAATGTCAATCTGTCATTTTTAAACTTCTTGTTTGAAGTAAAAGGCGACAAATGTAGTAAAACTGTATTGTTTTTAGTTGATTTTTCTATGGTTATTGTTGAAGTGTATGGTAGGTCAAATAGCATTCCGTTTTTGATGGTTTCTTCGAGCGCGGTCGAGAAGTTTAAAGTTTCTTAAACTTTGTTTGCTACTTTCAATTAAAATATACTTTGATTTCAGTAACGCTCTGAACCCAGCAAAATTATTTTTTAGATTGTTTTAAAGCTGCTTTTATAAAATCTACAAATAAAGGATGTGGTTTTAAAACCGTACTTTTATATTCTGGATGGTATTGTACACCCACAAACCAAGGATGATTGGGCAATTCTATAATTTCTACCAAACCTGTTTTTGGATTCACACCCGAAGCTTTCATTCCTGCCGCTTCAATTTGTGCTAAGTATGCATTGTTAAATTCATATCTGTGTCTATGACGTTCGCTGATCAATTCAGATTTGTAAGCACTAAAGGCTTTCGTACTTTTTTTTAATTCACAGTCCCAAGCACCTAAACGCATGGTACCTCCTTTTTCAGTCACTTTCTCTTGACTTTCCATTAAGTTGATAACTGGGTGTTTTGTGCTTTTGTTCATTTCTGTTGAACTCGCATTTTCTAAACCTAACACATTTCTAGCATATTCAATAACTGCCATTTGCATTCCTAAACAAATTCCGAAAAATGGAATCTTATTTTCGCGTGCATATCGTACAGCTCTAATTTTTCCCTCAATTCCGCGATCTCCAAAACCTGGTGCTACTAAAATACCGTTGACACCTTTTAGGGCTTTCTCTGCATTTTTAGGTGTTAAGCTTTCTGAATGCACCCAACGAACTTTTACTTTGGTTTCATTGGAAGAACCTGCATGAATAAATGCTTCTGTGATCGACTTATAAGAATCGTGTAATTCTACATATTTCCCAATCAAAGCAATTTCTACTTCAGATTTTGGGTTTTTGTGTTTTCTAAGGAATTCATTCCAAACTTTTAGTTCAGGCTCACCTTTAGAAGATAATTTTATTTTATTTAAAACAACGGTATCTAAGCCCTGTTCTAGCATTAAATTAGGCACATCGTAAATAGTTTCTGCATCTATCGATTGTATAACGTCTTCTTTTTTAACGTTGCAAAACAAGGCCAATTTACGTTTGATGTCGTCAGAAATTTCATGTTCTGTTCTACATACTAAAATATCTGGACTTACACCACTTTGCATCAACATCTTTACAGAATGTTGTGTTGGTTTTGTTTTTAATTCACCTGCAGCCGCTAAATAAGGCACTAGTGTTAAGTGAATTACAATGGCATTCTCCTCACCTTTTTCCCACAACAATTGACGAACAGATTCTACATAAGGTAAAGACTCAATATCACCAACAGTTCCGCCAATTTCTGTAATTACAATATCATACTCTCCCGTTTCCCCTAAAAGCTGTATTCTACGTTTTATTTCATCTGTAATGTGCGGAATTACTTGAACCGTTTTTCCTAGAAATTCACCTTTACGCTCTTTATTAATAACAGATTGATAAATTCTACCTGTGGTAACATTGTTGGCTTGAGAAGTTGGGATGTTTAAATAACGCTCGTAATGGCCTAAATCTAAATCTGTTTCTGCACCATCATCAGTCACATAACATTCGCCATGTTCGTAAGGATTTAGCGTCCCTGGATCTATGTTTATATATGGATCTAATTTTTGAATGGTTACAGAAAAACCTCGTTCTTGCAATAGTTTCGCTAAAGATGCGGCAATAATTCCTTTTCCCAGTGATGAAGTTACGCCTCCAGTTACAAAAACGTATTTAGTGTTACTCATGGTATTCTTAGGTTTGTACAAAAGTACTAACTCTTTAATTTATGTCAAATAAAAAAAGTGAAAAACATTTGTAAAATTGTAGTTTTGTTATTCCATAAAAAAAATCAACTATAAAATGAAAAAGGTATTAGTTATAAATTTTATTCTTCTTTCTCTAATTTGTAGCGCACAAGACCAGAATATAAGCGTAGAAAGATCTGTTTTTAGTGTACAAATAGGTACTGTTGGGGTTTGGTTAAATAATGAAATAAAAATGTTAGATAATTTATCTTTAAGAACCGAGGTAGGTTTGTATACAGAAATTGTAGAAGGTAATGGCTTTTTTATGGCGCCAGAAATAACACTAGAACCTAGATGGTACTATAATTTAGGTAAAAGAAATAAAAAAGGAAGAAATATTGCGAATAATGCTGCTAATTTCTTTACCATAAAAACAAGCTATCGTTCTAATATTTTTGAAATCTTGCACGATAGAGGTAAAGGGGCAGAAAATAGTATATCTTTTATACCAAAGTGGGGTATTAGGCGTAATTTAGGTAAGTATTTTAACTACGAAGCTGGTATTGGTATTGGGTACCTAACTTTTTTTGATCAAAAATATTTTACAGCATTTGATTCTGACGGTATTATCATAGATTTACATCTGAGGATAGGTATAAATCTCTAGGATGTTAAAAAAAGTTTTAATCTTATTTTTTATTATGGTTTGTTACAGTTGCGCAAACCGAAATGGACATTTGTTTTCTTTCAATATTCCAGATTATAATTACGATTATTATAATCCAAATAAAAGAATAAATGTAAAAGATAATTATATTTTAAATGTTATAAGTGTTCAGACCCAAAATGGATTTAGAAAACAAAATCTAAAAAGTGTTCAAGAATATTTTAGCAATAAATTAGATAATAATGTAAGTTTTGTAAATCAGGTAAGAGATAAAAACGGCAAAATTTTATTAAAATCCAGTTTTCCTTATAACATTTCTAAAACAGATTTAGAAATATTAAGCAAGACTACTAATTTTGATTTTATTATTCTTTCAAAAATTGAATATTTAGAATTTTTAGATAAAAAAAGTTTAAGTCAAAATAATAAAGCGCGTTTAATTTCTGCCTCAGCGGGTGCCATTGCAACTGTAAAAATTATAGATTTAAAAAATAATGATGTAATTTTAGAAATGAGTTGTACTGCTAGTGTTAACGATCCTAAATATCATTTTGAGGAAGAAATAGATCATCAAGGACCTGTAATTGGTACGATACCAGTACATAGGAATTCTTTTAACTTGGCTAAAAAAGCCATAAAAAAACTCCTTAAAAAAATTAAATAAATTTTTTTATTTTTTTTCAAATTCTGTTTGTTAAAAATAAAAACAATTGTATATTTGCCAACGCTTTAAATGAGGTAAAATTCATTGAGTAGAAACTAGAAATAAAGAAGATATTTAAAAATACATATAATGCCGAAAAGAACGTATCAGCCATCAAAGAGAAAGAGAAGAAACAAACACGGTTTCAGAGAAAGAATGGCCTCTGCTAATGGAAGAAAAGTTTTAGCTAGAAGAAGAGCTAAAGGAAGAAAGAAAATATCTGTGTCTACAGAAACAAGACATAAAAAATAATATAATGATTAACAATTGTTAATAATTAAGGTGTTACTATTTTTAGTAACACCTTTTTTTGTACCCAACAAGTACATATTTTTACACTAACATAATACACAACTACTTAACATGCCAAAAAGAGAAGACCTAAAATCAATTTTAATTATTGGATCTGGTCCTATTGTGATAGGGCAAGCATGTGAATTCGATTATTCGGGTTCGCAATCTTTACGATCTTTAAGAGAAGACGGAATTGAAACCATTCTAATCAACTCCAATCCCGCAACAATTATGACAGACCCTTCCATGGCAGATCATATTTATTTGTTGCCTTTAACTACAAAATCAATCATTCAGATTTTAAAAGAACATCCTCAAATTGATGCGGTTTTACCAACAATGGGTGGGCAAACAGCTTTAAATTTGTGTATTGAAGCAGATGATAAAGGAATTTGGAAAGATTTTGACGTAAAATTAATTGGTGTAGATATCGATGCCATTAATGTTACCGAAGACAGAGAACAATTTAGAGAACTCATGCTAAAAATTGGTGTAGACATGGCACCACAAGCAACCGCAACTTCCTTTTTAAAAGGAAAAGAAATTGCACAAGAGTTTGGTTTTCCTTTAGTAATTCGTTCTTCATACACTTTAGGTGGCGCAGGAGCTTCTATTGTTTACAAAGCAGAAGATTTTGATGAATTACTAAGCAGAGGTTTAGAAGCATCACCCATTCATGAGGTGATGATTGATAAAGCCATGATGGGATGGAAAGAATATGAGTTAGAATTGTTAAGAGATAGAAATGATAATGTAGTAATTATCTGTTCTATTGAAAATATGGATCCGATGGGTATTCATACAGGAGATTCTATTACCGTAGCACCAGCAATGACATTGTCTGACAAAACCTATCAGAGAATGCGTGATTTGGCAATACATATGATGCGTTCTATTGGTGATTTTGAAGGGGGGTGTAACGTACAATTTGCTGTTTCACCAGATGAAAAAGAAGATATTATTGCCATTGAAATCAACCCAAGAGTTTCTCGTTCCTCTGCTTTAGCGAGTAAAGCAACAGGGTATCCAATTGCAAAAGTAGCCACAAAATTAGCCATTGGTTATACTTTAGACCAGTTAGAAAACGGAATTACAAAATCAACTTCAGCATTATTCGAACCAACGTTAGATTATGTAATTGTAAAAATTCCTCGTTGGAACTTTGATAAATTTGAAGGTTCAGACAGAACGTTAGGTTTGCAAATGAAAGCGGTTGGAGAAGTTATGGGAATTGGACGTTCTTTCCAAGAAGCATTGCACAAAGCAACACAATCTTTAGAGATTAAGCGAAATGGTTTAGGCGCGGACGGAAAAGGATATACAGATTACAATCAAATTATAGAAAAATTAACCCATGCAAGTTGGGACAGGGTTTTTGCTATTTACGATGCCGTTGCCATGGGAATTCCATTAAGCACCATTTACGACATCACTAAAATCGATATGTGGTATTTAAAGCAATATGAAGAATTGTTTCAATTGCAGAAAGAAATTGCTACCTATACCATAGATACAATAGAAAGAGATTTATTATTAGAAGCAAAACAAAAAGGATACGGAGACAGACAAATAGCACACATGCTAGATTGTTTAGAAAGCGAAGTTTACAATAAAAGAGAGGAACTAAAAGTACAGCGTGTCTTTAAATTGGTAGATACTTGTGCTGCAGAATTTAAAGCGAAGACTCCTTATTATTATTCAACTTTTGAAAATGAAATTGAAACAGCTGATGGAGAAATTATCATTGCAAACGAAAGCATTGTAACAGATAAAAAGAAAATTATTGTTTTGGGTTCTGGACCTAACAGAATTGGTCAAGGAATTGAATTTGATTATTGTTGTGTACATGGAGTTTTAGCGGCGGCAGAATGTGGCTATGAAACCATAATGATTAATTGTAATCCAGAAACGGTTTCTACTGATTTTGATACCGCTGACAAATTGTATTTCGAGCCTGTTTTTTGGGAACATATTTATGACATTATTCGTCATGAAAAACCAGAAGGCGTTATTGTTCAATTAGGCGGACAAACCGCACTAAAATTAGCAGAAAAGTTAACAAAATACGGCATAAAAATAATTGGAACTTCTTTTGAAGCGTTGGATTTAGCGGAAGACAGAGGAAGTTTCTCGGAATTATTAAAGAGAAATAAGATTCCATATCCAGATTTTGGAATCGCAGAAACCGCAGATGAAGCTTTAGTTTTAGCAGATGAATTAGATTTTCCAATTTTGGTAAGACCTTCGTATGTTTTAGGTGGTCAAGGAATGAAAATTGTCATCAACAAAGAAGAATTAGTAGAGCATGTGGTTGATTTGTTAGGCAGAATGCCAGGTAATAAATTATTATTAGATCATTATTTAGATGGCGCTATTGAAGCAGAATCGGATTCTATTTGTGATGCTGATGGGAATGTTTACATTATGGGAATCATGGAACATATAGAACCTTGTGGAATTCACTCAGGAGATTCTAATGCTACGTTGCCAGCTTTTAATTTGGGTGATTTGGTGATGCAACAAATTATAGACCATACACACACTATTGCGCGAGAATTGAAAACGGTTGGTTTGATCAATATTCAGTTTGCCATAAAAGATGATGTTGTGTATATCATTGAAGCAAATCCAAGAGCGTCTAGAACAGTTCCTTTTATCGCAAAAGCATATAAAGAACCGTATGTAAATTATGCCACAAAAGTAATGTTGGGAGAGAAAAAGGTTACAGATTTTGATTTCAATCCACAATTAGATGGATATGCAATTAAGCAGCCTGTTTTTTCTTTTAATAAATTTCCAAACGTAAATAAAAAACTAGGTCCAGAAATGAAATCTACTGGAGAAAGTATTTTATTTATTGATAGCTTAAAAGATGATCAGTTTTACGACTTATATGCAAGACGAAAAATGTATTTGAGTAAATAAAATTTTTTAAACGCACTATAAAACATCCAATTCTAAATTTAGGGTTGGATGTTTTTTTTATCCAAAATTTAAAACATATCTTTTGTTTAAGTGTTTTAACTAAAATTTAAACAAAAATTAAGAGTATTTAAGAAATGAATCTTTAATTTTGTGGCAAATCAATAATTAAAAACTAAATTTATGAAAACAAAGAACGTATGTATGGCATTTGCATTGGTAGGACTTTTTGCAACTACATCCTGTAAAGATTCAAAAAAAGAAGAAGCTAAAAAAGAAGAAGTTGTAGAAGTGGTTGTTAAAGAAGAACAAACACCAAACATTGTAGAAGTTGCAGTTGGTAATGAGAATTTCTCTACACTTGTAGCAGCGGTAAAAGCAGCAGGTTTGGTTGAGACGCTAAGTGGAGATGGGCCTTTTACTGTTTTTGCACCTACAAATGATGCTTTTGCAAAGTTACCAGAAGGTACCATTGCTACTTTATTGAAAGCAGAAAATAAAGCAATGTTAACAGGTATTTTAACATACCATGTGGTTTCAGGTAAATTTGATGCTGCAGCTGTAGTAGATGCTATTAAAGCAAACAATGGCGCATTTGAAGTGGCTACTGTTCAAGGAGGTACATTAGTTGCATCTTTAGATGGAACAAGTGTAATGTTGAAGGATGAAAAAGGAAACATGTCTAAAGTGGTTATTGCAGACGTTGCCGCTTCAAACGGAGTTATACATGCAATAGAAAGTGTTGTGATGCCTAAATAAATAGTATAAAACTTAATTGTAAAAAGCCTTCTTCTGAAACTTCAGAAAAAGGCTTTTTTATTTTAACTAAGATTTTGATCAATACTAAATGTTTAGTCTATAAAATTAATTTTATGAAGAACAGTCAAAATTGAAATATGTATGATATTTGCATTTAACAATGTTTTAAATTTAGTTAGGTAAAATATCAAAACGGGCGGTAGATTTGGCTAAAAGTCTTTCCTCTCGAATCAGTTGCCCAGTTCTATCACAGATCCCATACGTTTTATTTTCGATGCGCGTTAAGGCAGCTTGAAGTTCTCTAGATTTATCTTGTAAACGACGAATCAGTTGTTTGTCTTTAGCTTGTTGCTGAAAATGTTTGCTACTTTGATTAAAATCTACGTTGGTATTCGCTAAATGTTGTTTTTGATCTTTTTGATCGTTTTGAAATCGAGCAAGTTCTTCGGTAGTTTTTTTTAAATCACTTTCTATGATAGTTTTGAATTTTTCAAGTTTTTCTGAACTATATTGTATCGGATTCTCTGACATATCTTTTGTGTAAAGGAATTAATTATTGTGATTATATGAATTTTAAAAATTCCTATAAATAGGTTTTTTAAGTTCAAAAAATTAAATATAAAGATTTTAATTAGGTTTTAGCAGATTTTGAGGTATTTTAATCATTCTTTATAAATCTCATTGTTATGAATAATTTGTAGGTTTGTTTTCTTGTTTGATTACAAATAGAAAAGTATATTTCGATAGTATGATTAGAAAATTTCATCTTTATGAATGAAAAAGAGACGAATATAAAGAGAGTAAAAAAGCCTTGGCCAACCAAAGATGCGATGGAACAAGTCTACAAAATGAAACTTTGGGGTGATGATAATTCTGATTTTTATTCTGGTGCGGGTTCTCACCATCTAGCTATTGTAGATCCGTATATAAGAGTTTTAACCTCATTTTTAACTTCTTTTAAAGATCCATTGCTGGTATGTGATTTAGGTTGTGGCGATTTCAATATCGGTAAGCAATTGGTAAAACATACTACAAAATATATTGCTGTAGATATTGTAAAAGATTTAATTGAAAGGAATAAAGAAAAATTTGGTAGCGAAAATTTAGAATTTCAATGTGTAAACATTGCAGTTGATAATTTACCCCATGGAGATTGTGCTATTTTAAGGCAAGTCTTACAACATTTATCGAATGCTGAAATACAAAGCATACTCAGTAAATTATACGATTTTAAATATGTTATTTTAACGGAACATATTCCGAATGGTGATTTTACTCCCAATAAAGATATTATTTCTGGACAGGGAATTCGATTGAAAAAGAAAAGTGGTTTGAATTTATTGCTACCACCATTCAATCTGAAGGTAAAAGAAGAGCATCAATTACTGAGTACAAAACTACATACGAATAAAGGAGTTATTATTACTACAATGTATACGATGTTTTAAGTTTGTCATATTAAAGATTATTATTCTTTTTCTGGTTGACTTTGCCACATTACATTTACAATTTTCCATTGGTTATGAACTTTTGCTAAGTGAAATAAGTCAATTCCCCACTCAGCAGTTAATTTTGCAGAGGCTGTTTTAGAATTTATATCAAATATTTCAATAATTTTTGGAGATTCTTCATTCGCTCTATCTCCAGATGTATTCCAGCTAGCAGCTAAATTAGATAACTGCTTATGGGTCATTTCTAAATGATCTCGATATCCTTTTTCGTCAGCATTATACCAATATCCTATTTTACGTAATTTGGTGTCTACACTTTTGTCAATTCTCGTAGAATCTACTAAATACAAACCTTCAACATAATCTAAAATAGCAAGTTCTACATTTTTATACTCTGCTGAATGCTCTATTTTATCGACTTTATTTTCTGCTTTATCATTCGATATACATCCATAAAAAACGAAAAATACTAGAGAAAGTATAAAAAGTGTTTTTAATTTTTTCATAATGAGTTGATTTTAAATTGAATGCTAAGTTAAAATAAAAATAAAATTTTATTTTAGGAAAAGAATTCTTTGGAAGCTTCCCAATACACATCCATTTCAGTTAGAGACATTTCAGAAATATTTTTACCAGCTTTTTTTGCTTCCTTTTCTAAATATTGAAATCGGTTTATAAATTTTTTATTTGTCTTTTCTAAAGCATTTTCTGGGTTTACACCAATAAAACGTGCATAGTTGATTATAGAAAATAAAACATCGCCAAATTCTTTTTCGATATTTTCTTTATGATCTTTTTCAACTTCTTCATTCAGTTCAGAAAGTTCTTCCTGTACTTTTTCCCAAACTTGTGCAGGTTCTTCCCAATCAAAACCAACACTTGCAACTTTTTCTTGAATTCTACTAGCTTTTACAACTGCAGGCAAACTTTTTGGAACCCCTTCTAAAACAGAAGTTTTGCCTTCTTTTAGTTTCAATTGTTCCCAATTGCGTTTTACATCTTCCTCGTTTTCAACTTTTACATCTCCGTAAATATGAGGATGTCTAGAAATTAACTTATCAGAGATGGAATTGGCAACATCTCCAATATCAAAAGCTTTTTTCTCGCTTCCAATTTTTGCATAAAAAACAATGTGTAACAAAACGTCGCCTAATTCTTTTTTAATCTCGGTTAAATCGTTGTCTAGAATAGCATCTGCCAGTTCATACGTTTCTTCTATGGTAAGATGACGTAGGCTGTCTAAAGTTTGTTTTTGATCCCACGGACATTTCTCACGAAGTTCGTCCATGATATCTAACAAACGATTAAAAGCTGCTAATTGTTCTTTTCTGCTATTCATTTTTAAAGAGTTGCAAAATGTTTATAGATGCAAATTTTATTATAGTTTCAAAATTTCAAAATTTCAAATTTTAAAGATTACAGAAATCAATATTTATTTTGTTTAAAAGTAAAAATGAAATTTTCGAAAGGCTTTAAAAAGCACATTTCGAGACAACATTCGCTAGATTTTTTTAGTTTTAAATACTGAATACTGAATACTGAATACTGAATACTGAATACTATTTACTTTCAGTTTCTTCAGTATTTTCTTCCGTAGGTTCTTCAATTTTAGAAAAATCCATCCCAGAGTTCACTAATAAGTTAAACCACTGAATTACTTTTTTAATGTTAGAAGTATACACTCTTTCTGCGTCATAATCTGGCAATACTTCCGCAAAAAATGCTTCTAATTTTTTACCACTTTCTTTATGAGAAATGGCTTCTTTACCTTCTGTTTTTTCGAACATTGCTTTAAAGACCTGCAGTAAAGGAATGTCTTCTTCGTAAGTGTAGATAGCAATGTTTTCTAATAAACTTACATTTTGTGTAGCGTTAACAGCCAATCTTTTTTGATCTGTTAAAGAGGCAACTATAATTGCGTTTTTAGATTGAGAAACTACTTGGTATAAACCTGGTTTGCCTGTAACTGAAATAATTTTGTTAAATTCCATTTTGATTTTATATTTTAAAATATCTCTTCGAGTATTTTGATTTCGCTCTATGTAAACGAATGTCGAAAATTAAATAGTTTCCTTGCGAAGCTTCGGAAGGCTACCATTGACGTAGCTTGTAAGTTACTGTTTTACAAATTATTAATATATGTCTGGTCGAGCGCAGTCGAGACCTTCTTTAACCTCTCGACTGCGCTCGAGGAGACATTACGTCATTCCAACCGCTTGATAAAAATTTTTCTCGGGTCTCGAACAGAAATACATTTGTTATTTGCCTTTTTTAATATTTGGAAAACGCATTCTATACTCTGAATTAATTTTTCCTTTAGAAATATTTTCTAATTTCTTTTTAATAATTCGTTTTTTGAGTGAGGAAAGTTTGTCTGTAAACAAAATACCTTCTATGTGATCATACTCGTGTTGAAAAACGCGTGCAGCCAAACCTTCTAAAATTTCTGTATGTGTTTTAAAACTTTCGTCTTGATATTCAATCGTAATTTTTGGTTGTCTAAAAACATCTTCTCTTACATCAGGAATACTCAAACAGCCTTCATTAAAAGCCCATTCGTCTCCTTCTTCCTCTAAAATTTCAGCATTTATAAAAACCCTGTTAAATGTTTTTAGTGTTTCTCTATCTTTATGAGACAACTCTTCATCTTCTGCAAAAGGAGAGGCATCAATGATAAATAAACGAATTGATTTTCCTATTTGTGGAGCCGCTAAGCCAACGCCAGAGGCATTGTACATGGTCTCCTTCATATTAGAAATTAACTTTTCTAAATCAGGGTAATCTGCCTCTATTTCTACAGCAACTTTTCTTAAAACAGGATCACCGTATGCAACAATTGGTAAAATCATTTATTTTTATTTAAAAACGATTGCAAAAGTACAAAGAATGCATTTTGCAAAAAACTATTTACTGTATAAATACGACTGCAGAATAATAGTAGCACTAATTTCGTCTACCATTGCTTTGTTTCTCCGTTGTTTTTTCTTTATACCGCTGTCTATCATGGTTTGAAAAGCCATTTTAGAGGTAAAACGCTCGTCAATTCTTATCATAGGTATTTGAGGAAACGTTTTTTCTAATTTTTTTAGAAAAGGAAGTATAAATACTTCACTTTGACTATCAGAATTATTTAGTTGTTTTGGTTTTCCTACTAAAAACAAGGCTACTTTTTCTTTTAAAGTATATGCTTTTAAAAACGAGAGTAATTCTGCAGTATTTACAGTGGTTAGGCCAGACGCAATTATTTGCAACTCGTCTGTAACTGCAATTCCTGTTCTTTTTTCACCAAAATCGATGGCTAAAATTCTTGACATTTATTCTTTTTTTAACAAAAATACGTTTTTTAAACAAAGCAAAAATATCTGTTTAAAAAATGTATCTTCGCTTTCAGTTTTTGCGGATACAATTATATTTGTAAAAATTAAACAATTACAATGAAAGAAATTAGAGAAATTATAGAAGCAGCTTGGAACAATCGAGAGTTATTAAAAGAGCAAAACACCATTGATACGATTAGAAAAGTTATAGATTTATTAGACAAAGGCACTTTAAGAGTTGCAGAACCAAATCATCCCGAAATTTCGGGAGGTTGGCAAGTAAATGAATGGGTTAAAAAAGCAGTGGTTTTATATTTCCCAATTCAAAAAATGGAAACTTTAGAAGCGGGTATTTTTGAATACCATGACAAAATTCCATTAAAAAGAAATTTTGCAGCAAGAGGAATTAGAGTAGTACCCAATGCAGTAGCAAGACACGGAGCTTATATTTCTTCGGGCACAATTCTAATGCCAAGTTATGTAAATATCGGAGCTTATGTAGATGAAGGGACAATGGTAGATACTTGGGCTACAGTGGGTTCTTGTGCGCAAATTGGTAAAAATGTACACCTTTCTGGTGGTGTTGGTATTGGTGGTGTTTTAGAGCCTTTACAAGCAGCTCCTGTTATTATAGAAGACGGTGCTTTTATCGGTTCTAGATGTATTGTTGTAGAAGGTGTCAGGGTAGAGAAGGAGGCAGTTTTAGGTGCAAATGTTGTGTTAACAATGAGTACTAAAATTATAGACGTTACTGGTGATGAACCGATAGAAATGAAAGGTAGAGTTCCTGCAAGATCTGTAGTGATTCCCGGAAGTTATACCAAAAAATTTGCCGCAGGAGAATACAACGTACCTTGTGCTTTAATTATTGGAAAAAGAAAAGAAAGTACCAACAAAAAAACATCTTTGAATGATGCTTTACGTGAGTACGATGTAGCGGTTTAAAGCTAAAAATGCTATGGCAAAAATATCGGCAATAATACCAACTTTAAATGAAGAAATTCATATTGCAGCTGCAATTGAATCTGTACGTTTTGCAGATGAAATTATTGTCATAGATTCTTATAGTACAGATAAAACCATAGAAATAGCAGAAGAATTGAATGTAAAAATCATCAAGCGAACCTTTGATGATTTTTCATCTCAAAAAAACTTTGCAATCAATCAAGCAAAATATCCTTGGATTTATATTTTAGATGCAGACGAAAGAGTACCCAAAGAATTGAAAAAAGAAATAGTAGAAGCTATAGAAAACCCTAAAGATTTTGTGGGGTTTTATATTAAAAGAGCTTTTTATTTTTGTGGACAAAGAGTAAGGTATTCTGGCTTTCAAAGAGATAAAGTAATTCGCTTGTTTTTAAAAGAGTTTTGTAATTATAATGGAAGCCCTGTGCATGAAACCATAAAAGCAAAGGGTAAAGTTGGTTTTTTAAGCAATAAAATTGAACATTATTCTTACAGAAGCTATGATCACTACATTTCTAAAATGAATCACTATGCCGCTTTAAGAGCAAAAGAATTGCACGAACAAGGCAAAAAAGTAACTGCATATCATATTTTAGTAAAACCAGCTGTTCGGTTTTGTATTCATTACATCATAAGATTTGGTTTTTTGGATGGTTTTATGGGGCTTTTAGTTTCTAAAACACAAGCATACGGAGTGTTAGCAAGATATATGAAATTAGGTTTATTAAACAGGGATGCTTTAAAAGATGAGTAATTCTAAATTTAATATTTCTATAATTATTGTCAACTATAAAAGTTGGAAACCATTAGAACTATGCCTAAAATCTATAGCAGAAATTTCATCTTCGAATTTAAAATTAGAAACAATTATTATTGATAATTGTTCTAATGATCATCGGTTGAATGACTTTAAAAAGAAATTTTCAGATTTTTCTTTTTTTGTAAACTCAGGAAATAATGGTTTTGCAAATGGTTGTAATCTAGGCGCAAAAAAGGCATCTGGAGAATATTTACTTTTTTTAAATCCAGATACCATTGTTACAGAAGCACCAATTTACAAAATGGTTCGTTATTTAGAGGCAAATATAAACTTCGGTATCGTTTCTTGCCAACAAAAAAATGAAACTTCCTTTGAAAAAACACATCGATTTTTCCCCGATTTTCACACACTTTTTGGATTTTTAAGAGCACTTAACAAAAACTATTTATTCAATAAAATAAAAAAGAAAGATGAAGTCCTATTTCCAGATTGGGTTTCTGGTGCTGTAGTATGTATAAGTAGGCGTTGGTTTGACAAAATTAATGGTTGGAATGAAGATTACTGGATGTATTTTGAAGATGTAGACTTCTCTAAAAAAGTTAGAAATAGTGGAGGAGAAGTTGCGCTGCTAACAGATACTGAAATAATTCATAACCACGGAGGTTCCTCCCGAATTAATATCAAAACAGCAGTTACTACTAAAACAGAAGTAATCATTTCAAAACATGTTTATATTAGAAATCATTTTACGGGTATAAAACATTTTATACTTCAATTTCTTGTCGTGTCAACAACATTCTTTAGTAAATTAATCATAGCATTATTGGGGCTTATTTTCTTTTTTATCCTTAAATTTAGATTAGACTTATTTTTGTTTTTTAAAGTTTTAAAGTATTATATTTTTGCAATAATTAATCAGACCTGGTTGAGTGACAAATCTATG
The DNA here is from genome assembly GCF_947501385.1 of uncultured Polaribacter sp. Taxonomy (GTDB): domain Bacteria; phylum Bacteroidota; class Bacteroidia; order Flavobacteriales; family Flavobacteriaceae; genus Polaribacter. Next base: position 29,616 of record NZ_CANMVP010000011.1, on the reverse strand, counting down.
AATCATCAAAACAAAAAATAGCATGGAAATAAAAGATAAATCTTATTATAAACATGCCAGGACTGGGATGTTGCCATTTGTTCCAAAGGAAGCCAAAACTATATTAGAGATTGGTTGTGGGCAGGGTAATTTTTCAGGACAATTCGTAAAAGATGGAATAGAGGTATGGGGTGTAGAACCAGATCCAACCGCAGCAAAGTTTGCTATTGAAAAGCTTTTTAAAGTTTTTGAAAGTGCTATTGATGAGGCACTTAAATATTTGCCTGATGATTATTTTGATGTTATTATTATGAATGATGTTTTGGAACATTTAACCTATCCTTCAGAAGTTTTAAAGAAATTAAAAATAAAACTTACAAAGGAGGGTGTAACTGTCTCGTCAATACCTAACGTTCGATATTCAAAAAATATTTTTAATTTGATTTTTAAAAAGGACTGGAAATACACAGAATCTGGTATTTTAGACAATACACATTTCCGTTTTTTTACAAAAAAAAGTATTCAAAGATTGCATATGGATTCTGGATATTCAATACAATGTATTAAAGGAATTAATAGAACCAAGTCATTTTTATTCTTTCCTTTTGCTGTTTTAGTTAATATTCTTTTATTATGTTCACAATTAGATATGTTTTATATGCAATACGCTACGGTTGCAAGAAGAAACATATAATTTTTATTTAAGTATCAGTATAGTTTTATCTATAAAAATATTTAGCCATAATTTAATTCATTCAATACCTATTTAATTATGAATTTAGAGCGTTTTGAAAATAATGAAATTGATGCGGTAATTACATGGGTAGACGGACATGATTATAATCATAGAGAGAAGATGAAACCTTTTGTTGAAAATCTAAACTCTATGAATAATATAAATTTTCGAAGTCGTTTCGATCACGTAAATGAGATTGAATTTTCGGTTAAGTCAATTCGAAAATTTGCTAAGTTTATAAGAAATATCTTTATTGTTACAGACAATCAGATTCCAGGTTTTTTAAAAGATCCAGAAAAAGCAACTAGAGAATTTCCCAATGTTTTTATTGTAGATCATAAAGTAATTTTTGAAGGTTACCATAAATATTTACCTACTTTTAACTCGATGTCTATCGAGTCTTTACTTTATAAAATACCCAATTTATCAGAACGTTTTATTTATTTAAACGATGATTTTTTTTTATTGAATGATGTAAAAATTTCTGATTTTTTTATTGGTAATAAAACTGTAATTAGAGGTGTTTGGACATCTTTTTACGAAGATATTTGGTACAAGAAATTTCAAAAAAAGATTTTTCAATTGATTGGTAAGGATGAAAAAATAAATGCTTTTGGGTTTAAGAAAAGTCAGCAATTAATTGTTAAGAAGTTAGGCTTTAAAAAGTATGTGCGTTTAGATCATTCTTTTACGGCAATGAGAAAATCTACATTTGAAAAGTATTATTTAAAAAACTCAAAGATGTTAGAAGAAAACATTAAATATCGTTTTAGGAGTCATAAACAATTTTTAAATCAATCTCTAGCCGTTCATTTAGAGATAAAAAACAATACCTTTATTTTGAATAACAATTATCAATTAGTTAATTTTCAAAATTATAAAAAACCTTTTTTTTGGATAAAATATAAGCTCAAAAATGCTGATAAAAATAAAAATAGACTTTTTCTCTGTATGCAAAGCTTAGATAAGTGTCCTAAAGAAAAATTAAATTTTATAAAAAAATGGCTTTCAGTTAAATATAATTAATATAACAAGAAGAACTTATTCAAAGGATTTTTATACTTTAACTTTGTCTCGTTGAATACAGTGATTACGCCTAAAAATTTTATTTACTAGTTTGGTGATTTTTTATTGTTAAAATATAAATATTTAGTAGAATGATAGTAGGCAGACAAAAGGCTGTCCATCTGCAGTGTGATATTTGGTTTTAAAAACTTAATATCGTCAATTGTATTTGTTTGTAAACTATATAGACTCGATTTTTTAGTGGTATTGGTTTTCTCATAGTAAAAACCATCTTTTATTATTCCAACAGCTTTTTCTCCTTTGCTTTGAGTATAAACAAATGCAGCCGTATTTGTGGTTTTACGATCCAATAAATCCCTTCCTAAAGTATAATTCGTATAATCTATTTTGGCTAAACTTGTTACTGTTGGAAATATATCTATTAGCTTTGCATATTTTTTAATTTCTTGAGGTTTTACATATTTTGGTGCATGAATAAAAAACGGAACATGATGCACTTGAATTCCTAAATCGTCTTCATTATTTTTTAGGAAATTTAGTTTTTTCATTCCTCCTCTGTGATCCCCAAAAAAGGCAAATATAGAATTTTCATAATAACCAGATTTTTTGGTTCTTTCTAAAAAGCGCGCAATATTAAAATCTAAATAGCGAATTCCGTTTAATTGACCCAAAGATCTAAATCCTCCCTTGAGTAGTGTTTCCTCGTCAATTTCATGCTCTAAAATGGGTACAAAACTTTCTTTTTTATTAGGTACCGTAAAAGGCATGTGATTTGTTGCTGTTTGAATGTAAGCTATAAAAGGTTTTCCTTTCTGGTGTAATTTTTTTAATTCCTTATCAGATTCTTTAAACAAGTCGTAATCGTCAATTCCCCATACGTCGGCTCTGTTTTCCTCTTCAAAACTTCCTTCTTCATAGATCTTTAAGTCTTTTATATTAGATTGAAATACGCCTCTAATATTCGCCCAATTTGCAGATCCACCTAAAAAATATAGTTTTTCATAACCGTTATATTGATCAAAAATAATACGTTGATCTATAATCATAGGATTTCTTGAGGCTGTTTTCACATCTTCAATATCAGGCAAACCCGTAATGCTCGCAAAAACACTACCCGCGGTTCCTGGTTTGTGCACATAAAATTTAGAAAAACTTAAGCTTTCTTTCATAAGCGAATCCATTTTAGGTGTGCTGTTCAGTGGGTTTCCATAGAAACTCATGGGGGCAGTACCCGTAGATTCTAACATTACAAAAATAACATTAGGTTTTTTTTTGTAAGGGTTCTTGAAAGTTATTTTTTTTTCAAAATTTACAGTATCTACAGGAATGTTTAAATGCTTTGCAATTACTGGGTAATAGGTTTTAAATTTTTCCAAATCTACACCTTCACTTCTAAAAGCAAAACTATCAAAAAAGTATAAAACGGGGTTTAACGTAAATTGATTTAGAGCATTATTTTCAGAGAAAAAAGCCTCACTCCAGCGCAAAGGGTAATGTGTTACACTGTTGTAAATGCCAAAAGAAAACAGTAAAATAGTAAAAATAAAGTATACTAATTTTAATTTTGCAACTATTTCTTGATGTATTTTTGAGCATAAGTTATAAATAAAGATCGCATATTTATAGATGATAAAGCATAAAATTAACAATCCAAAAATACCTTTGTAAATAGGATAGCTTTCTATTAATACTTGACTAGATATCTTTATGTCACTTAAAAAACGAAGAGAGGATGCGTCTAAACGAATCGCTAAATACTCATAATACCCAAAATCAAATAGATAAAAAAGTGTTAGAATTAAGTAGCATAATACAAGGTAAATACTAGCTATTCTTTTATATATTACCTTTTTGAAAAAATTATGATTGGCAATTAAAATTAGTATTGTTGCAGGGAAAAAAGTAAGAATAGCTAACTTTAAATCAAAACGAATTCCTAGAAAAATAGCTTTTTGTAATTCTAAATTAGAAATGTTGTCTAGATCTGCCAATAAAAAATAGAAGAGCGCCCTAAAGAAAAAGATATAAGCAAAAAGAAAAAAAACATTTGTAAAAATGTATTTTATATAATTTGGAATTTTTTGAGACATATATTTTAGATAGATTACAAAGTTACTATTTTTAGAGTTATTACTAATAAACATTTATTAAAAACGAAAATTATATAGAGGGTTTAAAAGTAGAATTTTAAATAGAATAAAAGTATTTTTTACACTTTGGATGTTGTGTTGTACTTATAAAAATAATCGTTTTAATAAATAGTAAAACCAATTTTGAAAGATGTTGATTATATAGTAAATTTGCACTAAAATAAAGTGAATATACATCATCTAAAACTGTCAATTATTATAGATGAAACATATTCTGGCCTTAAGACCATAGTTCATGCAAAAACAAATCTCGAAAGAGGCTATTTCATTAAAAATCTTTAAAATTATTTCTCAAGCATCGCAAAATATTGATGTAGAAAGTTATGTAATTGGTGGTTTTGTAAGAGATTTTTTCCTAAAAAGAGGCACCGCAAAAGATATTGATATTGTTGCCATTGGAAGTGGTATTGATTTGGCGCTTCAAGTTTCTAAGTTGTTACCAAACAAACCCAAAGTTCAAATTTTTAAAACGTACGGTACAGCCATGTTGCGTTATCAAGATATTGAAATTGAATTTGTAGGTGCTAGAAAAGAATCGTATTCTGAAGAAAGTAGAAACCCAGAAGTTTCTAAAGGAAGTTTACAGGACGATCAAAATAGACGCGATTTTACTATAAATGCATTGGCGTTGAGTTTAAATGAAGCTAATTTTGGGGAATTGTTAGATCCGTTTGATGGAATGCTAGATTTAGAAAAAGGAATTATTAGAACGCCTTTAAATCCAGATATTACCTATTCTGATGATCCTTTAAGAATGATGCGTGCCGTTCGTTTTGCAACACAATTAGATTTTAAAATTGAAGAAAACTCATTATTAGCTATAGCAAAAAACGCGCACAGATTAGAAATTATTACGAGAGAACGCATTGTAGATGAGTTGCATAAAATACTAAGTGCATCAAAACCATCTATAGGATTCTTATTGCTAGAAAAAACAAAATTATTGCCTCAGATTCTTCCAGAATTAATTAATTTAAAAGGAGTAGAAGAGGTTGAAGGGCAAAAGCATAAAGATAATTTTTATCATACTTTAGAAGTTGTAGATAATATTTCAAAATACACAAATGATGTTTGGTTGCGCTGGGCAGCCTTGTTGCATGATATTGGAAAAGCACCCACAAAAAAATTTAGTAAAAAAGTTGGCTGGACATTTCATGCGCATGAATTTGTAGGTTCTAAAATGGTCTATAAATTGTTCAAACGCCTAAAAATGCCGTTGAATACTAAAATGAAATTTGTTCAAAAAATGGTGTTGTTGAGCTCTCGACCAATTGTTTTGGCAAGTGAAGTTACAGATGCGGCCGTAAGACGTTTGGTTTTTGATGCTGGTGATGATATTAATGCTTTAATGACACTATGTGAGGCAGATATCACCACAAAAAATCCGAAGAAATTTAAAAGATATCATCAAAATTTTGAGTTGGTTCGCTCTAAAATAAAAGAAGTTGAAGAAAGAGATAAAGTACGTAATTTTCAACCACCAGTTTCTGGTGAAGAGATTATGAAGGCTTTTAATTTAAAACCTTGTAGAGAAATTGGTCAAATAAAAGAAGCGATAAAAGAAGCCATTTTAGATGGGAAAATACCAAATGAACACCAAGCTTCTTATGATTTTATGATTGAAAAAGGAAAAAAATTAGGCTTACAATTAGCTTAAAGATTGCATATTAACCAACTTAAAGTATTCTCCTTTTTTGTCAAGTAATTCGTCATGTTTTCCTTGTTCAACAATTTTACCTTTTTTCATGACTACAATTTTATCTGCTTTTTGTATGGTAGATAATCTGTGTGCAATTACTAAAGAGGTTCTATTTTTCATCATTTTTTCTAAAGCAATTTGTACCAATTGTTCAGATTCTGTGTCTAACGCAGAAGTAGCTTCGTCTAAAATCATAATGGGTGGATTCTTTAAAACAGCTCTCGCAATCGATAAACGTTGTTTTTGTCCGCCAGAAAGGGTATTTCCACTGTCACCAATATTGGTTTCAAACTGCAAAGGTAATTCTCTAATAAACTCGTATGCATTTGCAATTTTAGCAGCATCTAAAACGGCTAGATCACTTGCATTTTGAGCGCCTAATTTTATGTTATTTGTAATGGTGTCATTAAATAAAATAGAATCTTGAGAAACAATGCCCATTAAATTCCGCAACGATTTTTTTGTAATGTCTTTAATGTTCTGATTGTCAATTATTATGTCGCCTTTACCAACGTCATAAAAACGTGTAATTAAATTTGCTAAGGTAGATTTCCCACTTCCAGATTGCCCAACCAAAGCAACCGTTTCTCCTTTATTAATAGTTAAAGAAAAGTCTTTTAAAACATATTCTTTTTTATACTTAAAAGAAATGTTTTTAAATTCAATTTTACTTTTAAACTCTTCTTTTGCGGTGGCGTTTATCTTGTCTTTTATTTGATTCTCAGTATTCAAAACCTGCATAATTCTTTCTGCAGAAGCTTCCCCTTTTTGAACATTATAATAGGTAGTTGTAATTAATTTTATAGGATTTAAAACCGTATAAAAAAGAAGAATATAACCTAGAAATTTACTGGAATCTAAAGCACTCGTTTTATTTATAACTTCAACTCCACCATACCAAAGAATTGCAATTATTGTTGCAGAACCTAAGAACTCACTCATAGGAGAAGCTAAGGTTTGTCTGTGAAAAACACTCGTCATTAATTTTCGAAAACTAGAGGTAGAATCATTGAATTTTTTTTCAATAACATGTTCTGCATTAAAACCTTTGATAATTCTTAACCCCGTTAAGGTCTCTTCAATAAAAGATAAAAAATTACCGGTTTCTTTTTGAGCCTTAACCGAGTTTGCTTTTAATTTTTTACTAACTGATGAGATAATAAATCCAGAAACTGGTAGTAAAATAAATACAAAAAGGGTCAGTTTTACACTCATAAAAAGCATAATACTTATTGAAATTATAACTGTTAAAGGTTCTCTTACGATGACTTCTATAGATTTTAATATTGAATTTTCTACCTCTTGTACATCTGCTGTCATTCTTGCTATAATGTCTCCTTTTCTTTTTTCTGAAAAGTAAGAAACAGGTAATTCTACAATTTTATGATATATTTTATCACGTAAATCTTTAACAACACCAGTTCTTAGGAAAGTGATCACATAAGAGGCTAAATATCTAAATAAATTTTTGAAAAAGAAAAGTGAGAGTGATAGTATACAGATAAAAAGTAAAACGCTAATTTCACCTTCATCTAATATTTTTTGATAAATAAAGTAGTTGAAACTATTTTCAGCATAACTACCAATGCTAGCTATATCTTCATATATAGGTTTTACAATTACTTTTTTCTCTTTACCAAATAAAATGTTTAAAACAGGAATAAATGCTAAAACAGAGAGCACATTAAAAATTGCATATAAAATATTGAATAGAATGTTTAAGAGTGTAAACTTTCTATACTTCTTTTCATATTTTAAAATATCCTTAAAATAGCTCATTAATTCAATTTCATCTCTTTTATAATGCGTTGAATTTTTGCATCTAAATTTGCCTCAACTTTTACTGAATTTTCTTTTGAATTTAAGTTTGAATTCACACTGAAATAAAATTTTATCTTAGGTTCTGTTCCACTTGGTCTTGCCGCAATTCTTGTTCCGTTTTCAGTTTGGTAAATCAATACGTTTGATTTTGGTAAATCAATTTTTGATGTTTTACCAGTTATCAAATTCTTTTGAATAGAAGCTTCATAATCAGATAATGTTGCTACTTTTTCTCCATCTATTTCTGTCAAAGGATTGTTCCGCATATCGCTCAACATTTGTTGTATTTGCGTAGCTCCGTCCATTCCTTTTTTTGTGATAGAAATTAAATGTTCTTTGTAAAAACTGTTGTCTACATAAATAGCTAATAGTTCTTTATAGAAAGAGCTCCCGTTTTGTTTGGCATACGCAGCAACCTCACAAGCAAGTAGTGTGGCGGTAACGGCATCTTTATCTCTAACAAAATCGCCAACCATATACCCAAAGCTTTCTTCACCACCGCCAATAAAATCGAGTTCTGGAAAATCACGCACCATTTTAGCAATCCATTTAAAACCTGTTAAACCAACTTTGGTTTCAACATTGTAACTATTTGCCAAATCGTTTACCAATTCTGTGGATACAATGGTAGAACCTACAAACTGTTTCCCATTAATCTTACCTGCATCCTTCCACTTTTTTAATAAGAATTTTGTCATCACAACCATGGTCTGGTTGCCATTCATCAATTTTATATTGCCATCGGTATCTCTTACAGCAACTCCTAATCTGTCGCAGTCAGGATCTGTGCCAATAACAATATCAGCATTTATTTTATTTGCCAAATCAGTTGCCATTTTTAAAGCTTCTGGTTCTTCTGGGTTTGGTGATTTTACCGTTGGAAAATCTCCATCTGGCGCTCTTTGTGCTTCAACAATATGAACATCTGTATACCCCGCTTTTGCTAAAGCATCAGGTATAGATACAATAGATGTTCCATGCAAAGAGGTAAAAACTATTTTTAAATTTTTTCTATCAATAGCATTTGATAAAGAACCATTTTTAACAGAAGCTTCTATAAAAGCATCGTCTACTTCTTTCCCAATGGTTTCGATGAGTGCTTCATTTGCTTTAAAGTTTATTTCAGAAAAATCTAAAGCATTTACTTTATTGATAATTCCACCATCATGCGGAGGAACTATTTGTCCGCCATCTGCCCAATACACTTTATAACCATTGTATTCTGGCGGATTGTGAGAAGCTGTTAAAACAATACCAGCATCACAGTTTAAATGACGAACTGCAAATGATAATTCTGGAGTTGCTCTTAAGTCTTCAAACAAAAATACCTGTATGTTATTTGCAGAAAAAACGTCTGCAACAACTTTTGCAAACTTTTTGCTATTGTGTCTACAATCGTAAGCAATTACAACTTTTAATTGTTTCTTTTGAACGTTTTCTAGCATGTAATTAGACAAACCTTGTGTAGCTCTCCCTAAAGTATATTTATTAATTCTGTTGGTTCCTGCGCCCATAATTCCACGCATTCCTCCAGTACCAAATTCCATATCTTTATAGAATCTGTCTGCTAAGTCTGGTGAATTAGCAGTAATTAATTGCTGAATTTCTTGTTGAGTTTCAGTATCAAAAGTAGCAGATAACCACTGTTTTGCTTTGTCTAAAATTTCGCTCATTTTTAGTTTATTTTTATGCTTATAAAATGCAAAGATACATTTTAGAAATTGAGTTTTTCCTTTATGGAGTAGTGTTTTTCATTGCTTTTGCTCTGTATTATCAATTCGCCAATAAAACCTGCTAAAAATAATAAAGTTCCTAAAATCATAGATGTCAACGCAATGTAAAACCACGGGTTGTCTGTAACTAAAATTGTTTTCATGCCATTGTAAACTTTATAGAGTTTTAAAAGACCAATATAAAATGCGGTTGTTGTTCCGAAAAGAAACATAAAAGTTCCCCAAAGACCAAAAAAGTGCATGGGCTTTTTACCAAATTTTGATAAAAAGGAGATGGTAATTAAATCTAAAAAGCCATTTACAAATCGCTCCATCCCAAATTTTGTAACGCCGTATTTTCTTGCTTGATGTTGCACCACTTTTTCGCCAATCTTCGTAAAACCTTCGTTTTTAGCTAATACAGGAATGTACCTGTGCATTTCTCCGCTTACCTTAACGGTTTTAATGACTTCGTTTTTATAGGCTTTTAAACCACAATTAAAATCATGTAATTTTAGACCAGATGTTTTTCTAGCCGCAGCATTAAATAATTTTGAAGGAATATTTTTGGTAACAACATTGTCATACCGTTTCTTTTTCCAACCAGAAATCAAATCGAAATTTTCTTTTATGATCAGGTCATATAATTCTGGAATCTCTTCTGGATTGTCTTGTAAATCTGCATCCATGGTAATTATAACATCGCCTTTTGCGAGTTCAAAACCAGCGTCTAAGGCTTGCGATTTTCCAAAGTTTTTTTGAAAACGAATTCCTTTTACAGCCGTATTCTTTTCTGCTAATTGTTCAATAACCGTCCAAGAAGCATCTGTACTTCCATCATCAATAAAAATTATTTCATATAAATAACGATTGGATTGCATAACTTTTGCAATCCAATCGTGTAATTCTTGTAAAGATGCTGCTTCATTAAGAAGTGGTATTACTACCGAAATATCCATATCTATGTAGTTGTAAAGTTTTAACTTTAAGAACTTTTAAACAATGTTTAATACGTTTCTTCTTCAGATTTTTTCATGATAGCTCCAGCTATTAAAGATGTAATGCCTCCTAAGAATAAGTTCATAATAAGAATTCCTCCAAATAAGTTTAAACTAAAGTTATCTCCTGCATTCTTTGTAGCTTCTTCGATTTGTCCTTCCGTCATTCCAAAAGAATCGGCAAGCATTACTTTCTGTGCTTCAATAGAATTTGCAGCAAAGTCAGGCTCTATAAAAGTAGATAATAAAAAATAATAGGCGATTATTATTAATGTAGCAATCATTGTTAAACCAATACCAATCTTTACTGATTGACCAAAAGAAATAAAACCACCGTTATCACTTTTATATTTTTTTATACCAAGTACTATAAAAGCTATAAGTAATAATATACCAACAATACCAGAATAGTATTCTTGTACATAAAGATTTCCAGTCGCATATTTTATCAAAGCTATAATTACAGAGGCTAAACCTAAATATAAGCCATAATTTAAAATAATACTTTTACTGTTTGTTTGATTTTCCATTTGTTTTTTTAATTTTAGTTAGTGATACAAATATATTCATTTCATTGAGATAGTTTTATTTTTTATAAATTTTTATAAACTATCAAAACAATTAATTAGTATTCAGAGTATTAAAAATGTTACAAAAAAATTAATCTATTTTTAATTGTTTTCATAAAAATAGATTGTAAATTTGCATCGGCAAGTCCTACACAACTAGCTCCCTTTGAATCCTCCAGGGCGGGAACGCAGCAAAGGTATTAGGTTGTAGCGGTGTGATGTAGATAGCTTGCCATTTTTTTTATTTCTATCCTAAATCCTTTCCAAAGGAAATGACTTCAAAAAAACTTCTGACTTCAAAAAGAGATCTTATTTAACTAGCTATTTGTTTACATTTATAAATTAGTTTTATGATATTTGCGAAACTTTGAATTCTAAACTTTAAATCTTGAACTCTTTTATGTCTAAAGTTGTTTTAATTACTGGTGCTTCTTCAGGAATAGGAAAAGCAATCGCTATTTTTTTATTCCTATCCTAAATCCTTTCCAAAGGAAAGGACTTCAAAAAAACTTCTGACTTCAAAAAGAGATCTTATTTAACTAGCTATTTGTTTACATTTATAATTTAGTTTTATGATATTTGCGAAACCTTGAATTCTAAACTTTAAATCTTGAACTCTTTTATGTCTAAAGTTGTTTTAATTACTGGTGCTTCCTCAGGAATAGGAAAAGCAATCGCTATTTTTTTATTCCTATCCTAAATCCTTTCCAAAGGAAAGGACTTCAAAAAAACTTCTGACTTGAAAAAGAGATCTTATTTAACTAGCTATTTGTTTACATTTATAAATTAGTTTTATGATATTTGCGAAACCTTGAATTCTAAACTTTAAATCTTGAACTCTTTTATGTCTAAAGTTGTTTTAATTACTGGTGCTTCTTCAGGAATAGGAAAAGCAATCGCTATTTTTTTGTCAGAAAAAGGCTTTAAAGTGTACGGAACCAGTAGAAATCCTGATACAACACAAAAATTTTCCTTCGAAATGATTGCTTTGGATGTCTTAGATGTCCAATCTATAAACAAAGCTGTTGATCTTATCATCGCAAAAGAAGGAAAGCTAGATGTTTTGGTAAATAATGCAGGCATGGGAATTACTGGCCCCATAGAAGACACACCAACCGAAGAAATGAGAGCCGTTTTCAATACAAATCTTTTTGGTACAATCGATGTAATGAAAGCTGTTTTACCTCAAATGAGGTCTCAGAATTCAGGTACAATTATCAACGTAACTTCTATTGCAGGTTATATGGGGTTGCCTTTTAGAGGTTTGTATTCTGCAACCAAAGGAGCTTTAGAATTAATTACTGAAGCGACGAGAATGGAAGTGAAAAATTTTGGAATTCATATGGTAAATGTAGCTCCAGGAGATTTTGCTACCAACATTGCTGCGGGAAGATATCATACACCAGTTTTTGAAAATTCTGCTTACAAAGAAAAGTATCAAACCAATTTAGAGTTAATGGATGCGCATGTAGATAGTGGAATGAATCCTATTGAAATGGCAAAAGTTATTTATAAAATCATCCAAACAGAAAACCCTAAAATTCATTATAAGGTAGGCGGTTTTATGGAAAAGTTCTCCATCGTTTTAAAACGAATTTTACCAGATAAGATGTATGAGAAATTATTAATGAATCATTATAAATTATGAAAAGATTAGTTCTTATAATTTTATTATTTATTTTTAATTCTTGTTTTTTAATGCCACCTGGTGCACCTTATAAGTATGAATATATTGCTTTAGAAGATAATAATTTTGTAAATAAGATTCAAGTTTTTGACATCCCAAATTTAAAAACGTATCATTTTTTTGCTTCTAATGATGTAATTGTAAAAGCTTGTTCAAAAGTATTTTTAGATAGTTGTTTTCACTTTAAATATCAAAAGTATTTGGATACCTTAAAATATGTAAAAACAATTAGAATAAAAGATAAAAAATTCTTAGATCGCTTTAAAAAAGATACCTTAGAATTGTTTATAAATGATCATAAAATACTTTTTGTTCCAATCATAAAATAATTTTATCTCATTACCTTTGTAAAACGAAACATTATTAAAAAAACGCAAAACAAACTAGATGAAATTTTTTATAGATACTGCAAATTTAGATCAGATTAAAGAAGCACAAGCTTTAGGTATTTTAGACGGTGTTACTACAAACCCATCTTTAATGGCAAAAGAAGGCATTACCGGTGAGGCAAATATTATTAATCATTACAAAGAAATTTGTGAATTGGTAGATGGTGATGTTTCTGCGGAAGTAATTGCTACAGATTTTGATGGAATGGTAAAAGAAGGGGAAGCTTTGGCTGCTTTAAATCCGCAGATTGTTGTGAAATTACCGATGATAAAAGACGGTGTAAAAGCATGTAAATATTTTTCATCAAAAGGAATCAAAACGAATGTAACCTTGGTTTTTTCTGCGGGACAAGCATTATTAGCTGCAAAAGCAGGTGCAACCTATGTATCTCCTTTTATTGGACGTTTGGATGATATTTCTACAGACGGATTAAACCTAATTTCAGAAATTCGTTTGATTTATGACAATTACGGTTTCGAAACCCAAATTTTAGCAGCTTCTGTGCGTCATACAATGCATATTATAGATTGTGCAAAGTTAGGTTCTGATGTTATGACGGGTCCATTAAGCGCAATTGAAGGCTTGTTAAGACATCCTTTAACAGACAGTGGTTTGGCGAAGTTTTTAGCAGATTACAAGAAAGGAAATTAATTCCATCCTAACCTTTCCAACGGGAAGGAACTGTTGTATGAAAAGCAGGAAATAAGTTAAAAGAATAATTTTTTGAAGCTACCTGCCTGCTGCAGTCAGGCTTCCTGCTTTCCATTGTATCTTTTTGCTGAAAAAGCAAAAAGGATGTCATTCCAATCAGGGCTAAACCTGTTTGCTAACTTAATAGTATAATTAAAGTTCTTTTTGAGCAAAGACACTAACATAAAAATATCCAGCAAGAGTTCCTCCCCAGAGCCTGCATTGAGCGTAGACGAAATGAGGAAATTAAAGAGGGCTTTTCCAAAAAAAGAACTCGCACAACTGGTAATTTCGGCATGTATTCAATTTAATATTGAGACCGTTGTTATTTCTCCTGGTTCAAGAAATGCACCACTTACTATTGGTTTTTCTAATCATAAAGAGATCGAAACACTAAGTGTTGTAGATGAACGCTGTGCCGCTTTTTTCGCTTTAGGAATTGCGCAACAAACTAGAAAACCAGTGGCCGTTTTGTGTACTTCTGGTTCTGCTTTACTAAATTATTATCCTGCAATAGCAGAAGCTTTTTATAGCAACATTCCACTAGTTATTATTTCTGCAGACAGACCAAAACATTTCATAGACATTGGCGACGGACAAACCATTCGACAAGAGAATGTGTTTGCAAATCATATTTTATTCTCTGCAAATTTGATAGAAAACCCGAAATTTAAAACCAGAAATGCTCAATTAATAGGTGAAGCTTTACAAATATCTGTATCGCAACAAGGACCAGTCCACATAAATGTTCCCTTTGAAGAGCCATTGTATGAAACGGTAGCTACGCTAAAAGAGTACCACTTTCCGCATATTTCTTTGAGTTCTCTAGATAATTCTCATATTAATTATGATAAGTTGTCTAAAATTTGGAACGCTGCCGAAAAGAAAATGATTGTGGTGGGTGTCAATTATCCAGATGAAGATTTACACAATTTAATGGATTTATATGCGGAAGATGATTCGGTTTTAATATTCACAGAAACAACTTCTAATTTGCACCATGATAAGGCTGTCAATTCTATAGATCAATTAATTTTTTCCTTAGATGATGCTCAATTTAAAAATTTACAGCCAGATATCTTAATTACGTTTGGTGGGATGATTGTCTCTAAAAGAATCAAACGTTTTTTACGCGATTATCAACCAAAACATCATTGGGATATAGATGCTAGAAAAGCTACCAATACATTTTTTTGTTTGTCAGAATTTATTCAAACAAAACCTGTCGATTTTTTCACTCACTTTAACCAATTTATAAAACCTTCAAAAAGTAATTATCAACCCAAGTGGTTGGCTTTTAGGGATGAAAGAAGAGAGAAGCATGCCGCTTTTTTCAAAACAATTCCACATTCAGATTTTGCTGTTTTTGAGAAAGTATTAGAAAAAATTCCAGCTACCTCTCAACTACAAATTAGCAACAGTGCAATTATTAGATATGCGCAACTTTTTACAATCAAAGATACGTTTACAGTGTTTTGTAATAGAGGTACAAGCGGAATTGATGGCAGCACAAGTACAGCCATAGGAGCTGCTGTTGCAAGTAAGAATCAAACCGTTTTTATTACGGGCGATTTAAGTTTCTTTTACGATAGCAATGCCTTGTGGAATAAAAATATCCCCAAAAGTTTTAGAATTATTATTGTCAATAATTCAGGAGGTGGAATTTTTAAAATTATTCCTGGACCAAGAACTACAAATGCTTATAATTATTTTGAAACGCCTCATTGTTTAACTGCAGAACATCTGTGTAAAATGCATGAGTTTGAGTATCAGAAAGCATATTCTTCAGAAACTGTTGAAAAAGAACTAGAAGGATTTTTTGAAGCATCAGAAAAACCAAAAATATTAGAAATCTTTACGCCAAGTGCAGAAAATGATTTAGTTTTAAAAGATTATTTTAAATACATACAATAATGGACAATCAAGAAGGAGAAAATAATTCACAAGAACTTGAAAACAACGCTCAAAAAGGTGAAATGAATTTACAGGAAGGAGATAAAGTAAACTTGGTCATCGAAACTGAAACAGGTTTGGGATACACCGTTTTAATTAATGAAGAATTTGATGGTTTACTTTTTAGAAGTGAGGTTTTTCAGGAGTTAGAAGAAAATATGGAAGTTACTGGTTATATTAAAAACATTCGTGAAGATGGTAAAATAGATGTTTCTTTAAGACCACAAGGTTTTAGAAATGTAATTGATTCTGATGTTGATAAAGTATTGGCCAAACTAAAAGATAGTAGAGAAGGTTTTGTGTTATTGACAGATAAGAGTTCTCCAGATGCTATTCGTTTCCATATGAAAATGAGCAAAAAAGCTTTTAAAAAGGCAGTCGGAAACTTGTATAAGCAGAAATTAATTGAAATTGAGGAAGATAGGATAGCGTTGGTGAAGTAGTTTTTAGTCTTCAGTTGGCAGTCCTCAGTTGGCAGTCTTCAGTGGGCGGTTAGATGTTATTTGATTTAGAATATTTGTTAGTTTTAAAATTTCTAGTAAAATAGGTTTCAGTTTTAGTAAATGCCTCTAATGAATACTGCAATTGCCTACTGAAGACTGAGGACTGCTTACTGAAGACTGAGGACTGCCTACTAAAAAGACTACTTACTAAATCATCGTCCACCTAATCTTAAAATATTCTCATAAAAAGCATCAGCATTTGGATCTGCTGGATCCATTTTACCATAACCAATCTTATAATATTTTAATGCTTTTTTAATATTTTTACCTTCTTCATAATACCTGCCAATATAATAATCACCCAAAGGCGAAGAAGGGAAGAGTTTTAAAATCATCTTACCAAAATTCAATAATTGATCTCCGTTTTCTTTTTCAATCACTATTTTTTCAATAGCAAAAATATCTTGTTCTCTAATGCCTAAATTACTTCCAAATAAAAATTCGATATCTAGGTATTTATTCTCTAAATAAGAAATTGCATCCAGAGGAGATAGTTCTTTTACATTCTTTTCAAACTCTTCTTTAGAAATGGCAGAATAGATTTCAAAAACTTTATTGAATGCTCTAGGAATTGCTTCACTAATTGCAGAAACACTACTTTTTGTATGGATGGTATCATTTATAATATTAAAGTTTTTAATTTCTAGCCCAGAAAGTAATTGTTGTAACTCACCAATTCTTGTTTGTTTTTCATCAGAAAAAACAGCAGCATTGTTTGTGTAAAAATAAAAAGTATTGTCTTCTTTTTGAAACCTAGAGATGTTGTAAGATTGTATTTGACTTCCTATAAAATCTGAGAACGTAGGGTTTATACAGATATAAGAATTTATAAAGGGTGTTTGTTCTCTTAGGAAATTGGTAATTAAATTTGCCGAAGTGCCTTCACCAATAATAGAAATAAAAGGAGATGTTTTATAAGTACTCTCTATTTCAAAAATAACTTCATCTTTTATAAATTGATAAAAATTTTCGTTATCTGAAGTTAAATTTCCATTATTTATATTAAAGTAAGTATCCTTTTTTCTAGTTTTTGCCATTTGTACGCCAACAACAATTTGTTTTGGTGCTTTATCTTTTGCAGCAAACAGCACCGCGTTTCCAACATAAGTATCAAATAAATATTCAGCATCTAAAACTACGGCTAAAGGATAATTTTTATCTTCTTTATCATCATAACCTTCTGGAAGATATATTTTTAATGTTCTTATCGAGTCTACATAATCAGATTCAATCGTTTTATTTATAATTTTTTGCGAATAGCCATAAATCGAAAAAAATAAGAATATTAATGGTAGCGATTTCTTAATCATCATTTAGAATGTTTATTTTTGTAGACAAGAATGTTTTTTTCTCTTTATAACAAAAAAGAAACATGATTATATGCGACATTTTAATGCTATTTTGCTATTAGAACGTCTAAAATACAAAAATATGATACAACCCGATTGGAAAACTGCGAAAGAATATGAAGATATCACCTATAAAAAGTGCAATGGTGTTGCAAGAATAGCATTTAACAGACCTGATGTTAGAAATGCTTTTAGACCAAAAACTACCAAAGAATTGTACGACGCATTTTACGATGCAGGTGAAGATGTAAATATTGGTGTTGTACTTTTATCTGCGGAAGGACCAAGTACAAAAGACGGCGTGTATTCTTTTTGTTCTGGTGGAGATCAAAAAGCAAGAGGGCACCAAGGTTATGTGGGTGAAGACGGGTATCACAGATTAAATATTCTAGAAGTGCAGCGATTGATTCGTTTTATGCCAAAGGCTGTAATTGCAGTAGTTCCGGGTTGGGCAGTTGGTGGCGGACATAGTTTGCACGTGGTTTGCGATTTGACATTGGCGTCTAAAGAACATGCAATTTTTAAACAAACAGACGCAGACGTAACTTCTTTTGATGGTGGTTATGGGTCTGCATATTTGGCTAAAATGGTTGGACAAAAAAGAGCTCGTGAAATTTTCTTTTTAGGAAGAAATTATTCCGCACAAGAAGCCTACGAAATGGGAATGGTAAACGCAGTGATTCCACATGAAGCACTAGAAAGTACCGCTTATGAGTGGGCGCAAGAAATATTAGAAAAAAGCCCGATGTCTATAAGAATGCTAAAGTTTGCTATGAATTTAACAGATGATGGTATGGTGGGGCAGCAAGTGTTTGCGGGTGAAGCAACGCGTTTGGCATACATGACAGAGGAAGCAAAAGAAGGTAGAGATGCTTTTCTAGAGAAGAGAAAACCAAATTTTCCTAAAAAATGGATACCGTAAAAAGTTGGCAGTTTGCAGTCAGCAGTTTTCAGTAAGGCAAGGGAGCATGCTTTCTTGTTAAATATTAACATAACAGTTTCTTCCCTTCGGGAAGATTAAGATGGGAATGAAATCACAAATAGTAACTTTTCTAATAAAATGTCCAGATCAAAAAGGATTGGTAGCGAAAATTACTAATTTTTTTTATGAAAAAGAATTCAATATTTTAAGTTGTCAGCAATATGTAAATGCTATTGAAGACACTTATTTTATGAGAATTCGTTTGAATGCAGCTGGCACCATTATTTCTAAAAAAGATTTAGAAAATGGTTTTTTAAAATTGGCAACACCGTTGCACTTTGATTGGTCTGTAAATTACGGAGATAAGAAACAGTGTGTGGCCATTATGGTATCACACACCAGTCATAATTTATATGATTTGTTAGAGCGTTCTAAAGAAGGAAGATTAGATTGCAACGTAAAAATAATTATCAGTAATCATGATAAGTTAAGACACATTGCAGCAATGTTTGGTGTTCCATTTCATTATTTGCCAGTAACACAAGAAACAAAACTGCAACAAGAATCTCAAGTTAGAGAATTGTTAGATGCTCATAAAATAGATTTGATTGTAATGGCAAGATATATGCAGATTTTGTCTTCAGATTTTATCAATTATTATCCAGAGAGAATTATCAATATTCATCATTCTTTTTTACCCGCTTTTCAAGGTGCAAATCCGTATAAAAAAGCTTATGAAAGAGGTGTAAAATTAATTGGAGCCACAGCACATTATGCAACTGAAGATTTAGATGAAGGCCCAATTATAGAGCAAGATGTAAAGCCAGTAACTCATGAAAGTACACCAACAACCTTAAAAAGAATTGGAGCAGATATTGAAAAATTGGTGTTGGCAAGGGCTGTAAAATGTCATTTAAACAATCAAATAATCGTTTCAGGAAATAGAGCCATTGTTTTTCCAGAAGCTGGGGAGTAGAAGCCCATCTTAATCTTCCCGAAGGGAAGAAACTGTTGTGCTAAAAGCTGTTTGAACAAAAAATATTTTGAAAAATAATAATTTAGTAGTTAATTATCTTTTTGTAACGATAAAGAGAAGAGTGTTTTCCCCTTTGGGGAAATTAAAAGGGGTTGTATGAAAATAATTTGTATTGGGCGCAATTACGCAAAACATATTGAAGAATTGGCAAACGAAAAACCAGAAAATCCTGTTGTTTTTCTAAAACCAGATTCGGCAATACTTCCAAAGAAAAATCCTTTTTTTATACCTCCTTTTTCTAATGATGTACATTATGAGGTAGAGGTCTTACTGAAAATTAATAAAGTTGGTAAATACATTGATGCAAAATTTGCGCATACATATTATGATGAAATTGGTTTAGGAATCGATTTTACGGCAAGAGACATTCAACAAAGTTGTAAAGAAAACGGATTGCCCTGGGAAAAAGCAAAAGCATTTGATGGAAGCGCCGTGATTGGGGAATTTTATCCGAAAGCACAGTTTGATTTAGAAAATTTAAAATTTCAATTGTATAAAAATGATGAAATTGTTCAAGATGGAAATACAAATGCTATGTTATGGAAAATAGATGAATTGATTGCCTATGTTTCTCAATACTTTACGCTTAAAAAAGGCGATATTATTTTTACAGGAACACCAGCTGGAGTTGGCAAAGTTATTGAAAATGATGTTTTAAAAGGAGTATTAGAAGGGAAAGAAGCATTTAGTATTCGAGTGAAATAAGTTATACCGCAAAGAACGCAAAAGAAAAAGCAGAGTTCGCAAAGGAAAAAAAATCTTTGTATTCTTAGCGAAAACTCTGCGACCTTTGCGTTTAAAGACAAAGAATGAAAGCAGAAATTATTACTATTGGCGATGAAATCCTAATCGGTCAAATTATAGATACCAACTCACAATGGATTGGTCAACAATTAAATAAAATTGGAGTTTCTGTGTATCAGATTTCATCCATTCAAGATAATAAACAACATATTTTAGATGCGTTTAAAGAAGCGCAAGAAAGAGTAGATATCGTTATTATAACAGGAGGTTTAGGCCCTACAAAAGACGATATCACAAAAAAAACAATTGCTGAATTTTTTAAGGACGATGCACTTGTGGAATATCCAGAAGTGATCGCGCACATCAAAGGTTTGTTTCAAAAAATGAAGCATCCTTTTAGAGAAATTCAAAAAACACAAGCACAAATTCCATCGAAAGCCACGCTTTTGATGAATAAGTTTGGGACAGCACCAGGCATGTGGTTTTATGAGAATGAGACTGTTTTTGTGTCGCTTCCAGGAGTTCCTTATGAAATGAAAGGCTTGATAACAAACGAGGTTTTACCAAGAATTCAAGAACAATTCAAGCTTCCTTTTATCATTCATAAAACAATTATGACTTATGGTCAAGGAGAAAGCACCATTGCAGAAAAAATTGAAGACTTTGAGAACAATTTACCCTCCTCTATAAAACTAGCCTATTTGCCTTCTTATGGCAGAGTTCGTCTCAGACTATCAACCAAAGGAGAAAATAAAGCACAATTAGAAGCTGAATTAAATGCAAAAGTAGCAGAACTCTATCAATTACTCCCAGACATCATTACTGGTTTAGATGACGATGCTTCCTTAGAAAAAAGAGTAGGAGCACTGTTAAAAACTAAAAATAAAACCATTTGTACAGCAGAAAGCATTACAGGAGGTAAAATAGCGGCAACTTTGGTTTCAATAGCGGGTTCATCGGCCTATTATAAAGGGAGCATTGTAGCGTATGCTGCAGAAACAAAAATGAACTTACTAGATGTTTCTGAAGAAACGATTAAAAAACATTCTGTAGTAAGCAAAGAAGTTGCTTTAGAAATGGCTAAAGGAGCTAAAGAAAAGTTGCAAACCAATTATGCAATTGCAGTAACAGGAAACGCGGGGCCAACAACAGATAAAAACGATAAAAGTTTAGGACTGGTTTACATTGCTGTGGTGGGGGATGATCATCAGTTTGTAGAAGCGTTTAACTTTGGGCAACCCAGAGAAAAAGTAATTAATAGAACAGTAAGTAAATCACTAGAAATATTACAAAAAGAAATTCTTTAAAAATTTGTAAAATTGTTTTGTTCAGAATTAGATTTATTTGTAGATTTGCACCTCGTTTAGAGATAACACTATAAATACTGTCGAAAAGATGTCTAGAGTTTGTGAATTAACAGGAAAAAAAGCAATGGTTGGAAACAATGTTTCGAAAGCATTGAATAGAACAAAGAGAAAGTTTGACGCGAACTTAATGGTGAAGCGTTTTTACATACAAGAAGAAGATAAATGGATTACTTTAAAAGTATCTGCATCTGCTTTAAAAAATATTAACAAGAAAGGAATTTCTGCAGTTATAAAAGAAGCGAGAGCTAACGGATTTTTAACTAAGTAAGCTTACGCAGATTAAAATTATACAGAGATGGCAAAAAAAGGTAACAGAGTTCAAGTAATTTTAGAATGTACAGAGCATAAAGCAACTGGTAAGCCAGGTACTTCTAGATACATTACAACCAAGAACAAGAAGAACAGTCCTGATAGAATGGAAATTAAAAAATTCAACTCTATTTTAAACAAAGTGACGCTTCACAAAGAAATTAAATAATTAAAAATATCTAGAACTCAGAACAGAGCATATAGATGTAAAACATTTAGACAATGGCAAAGAAATCAGTAGCATCATTACAAACAGGATCAAAAAGGTTAAGTAAAGCTATAAAAATGGTAAAATCTCCAAAATCTGGAGCTTACACATTTGTAGAAGCAATTATGGATCCTTCTAAAGTAAATGACTTTTTAGCTAAAAAGTAATCATTTACACATAAAATATGTAAAGCTACTTTCTAATTTTAGAAAGTAGCTTTTTTTTGTACCGTATAATTATGTATTTTTGGGGGTTCCCTAAAGGTCGGGCTTTTCATTGTATCTTTTTATGCTGAATTATTTCAGCATCTTTTAATTTTTGAAAACTATTTTTAGTTATTCAAAAGATATTCTGAATGAAGTCTAGCATAAAAAGGATGCCATTACAATCCCTAACCCACCTGCCGTAAGCAGGCATATATTTTAATGACAATTTGACCAAACCCCACAAATGGCACGTTTTTTAACGTACAGTTTGTGGTTATAAAATAAAAGAATGAGTTTTTTTAAAAAAATATTTTCAAAAGAGAAAAAAGAAACCTTAGACAAAGGCTTAGAAAAATCGAAAGAAAATTTCTTTGGCAAACTAACTAAAGCAGTTGCAGGAAAATCGAAAGTAGATGATGACGTTTTAGACAATTTAGAAGAGGTTTTAGTTGCTTCTGATGTTGGTGTAAACACCACGCTTAAAATTATTACTAGAATCGAAGAGCGTGTTGAAAAGGATAAATATGTGGGTACAGACGAACTGAATAAAATTCTTAGAGAAGAAATTGCAGGTTTATTGTCTGAAACCAATAAAGGAAATGAAACTGAATTTACCATCCCAGAAATTCCAGCCGATAAAGATGGCAAAAAAATGCCTTATGTTTTAATGGTTGTAGGCGTCAATGGAGTTGGTAAAACCACCACCATAGGGAAATTAGCAGCCCAATTTAAAAAGCAAGGTTTAAAGGTAGTTTTAGGCGCAGCAGATACATTTAGAGCGGCAGCGATAGATCAATTACAAGTTTGGGCAGACAGAACAGAGGTACCCATTGTACGTCAAGAAATGGGTTCTGACCCTGCTTCTGTAGCGTTTGATACGTTAAAATCTGCCGTAACTCAAAATGCCGATGTGGTTATTATAGATACCGCTGGACGTTTACATAATAAGGTCAATTTAATGAACGAATTGACAAAGATCAAACGTGTGATGCAAAAAGTGGTAGCCAATGCTCCACATGATGTTTTACTAGTGTTAGATGGTTCTACAGGTCAGAATGCATTTGAGCAAGCAAAACAATTTACCTTGGCAACAGAAGTTACTTCTTTGGCTGTAACAAAATTAGATGGTACTGCAAAAGGTGGTGTTGTGATTGGTATTTCAGACCAGTTTAAAATTCCTGTAAAATATATTGGAGTAGGAGAAGGTATTGATGATTTACAAGTGTTTCATAAAATTGAGTTTGTGGATTCTTTTTTTAAATAGATGATTAGAATTGTCTATATAGGTCATCCGATAAGTAAAGTTTTTTTATTGGATGGATAGATTTTAAACTTTAAAGGCTAAGGTTTTCTGAAATAAATTATTAATACATTATTTTTTTTATAGTTTCCATATATCCTCTACTTACACGAACAATATCAGTATTTTGCATTGTTACGTCGTAACTTTTTCCATACTTATTCAACTCTTTTATTTTATCGATATTTATTATGGATGAGCGATGTACGCGTAAGAAGATGGCGGTATTTAATTTTTCTTCGAGTTTTGAGATTCCGAAGTTGCTTAAGTAGGTTTTATCTGCCGTAATAATCTTTGAATAATCACCAAAAGCTTCAATTCTAATAATTTCTTGAACAGATATAGTTACTAGCTTATTTTGAGATTCAACTAGTATTTTTTTAGGATATTTCTCAGCATCCATTAATAGACTATTGGTTAAATTTTGCGCTGTGTTATTGGAAAGATTAGAAGACAATTTGTGAATCGCTTTTTCAAACCTGTCCTTTGTATATGGTTTCAATAAATAATCTACTGCATGCACTTCAAATGCCTTTAATGCATATTGATCATAAGCTGTAGAAAAAATAATTTGGGGTAACTCCTCTAAATGTGTTAATACATCGAAACCTGTCATTCCTGGCATTTGAATGTCTAAGAAAACCAAATCTGGTTTAAATTCATTGATGATTTTAACCGCATCAACACCGTTATTTGCTTCTCCTAGTAAAACTAAATCAGAATAATCTTCCAAATATTCTTTGATAAGTTTTCTACCAGCAATCTCATCATCAACAATAATTACTTTCTTCATAATTCAAAACTTACTTTTAAACCCCTAGGTAAATTATCAGATAAATTCAAAGTGCTTTTATACATCTTTTCCAGCCTTAACTTTGTGTTTGTTAATCCAATTCCTTTATTAAAAACGTTTTCTTTATTCTTGATTCCAATTCCAGTATCTGTAATTTCAAAAAATAATTTTTCTTCTTTTTCCTTTATTTTTATGGTAATTTCTCCTCCTTCTATTAGTGAAGACAATCCATGTTTTATAGAATTTTCCACCAAAGGTTGTAATAACATTGGTGGTACTTTTTCATTCAAAAGAGATTCATCAACATCAATATTTACTGTTAAACGTTCTTGGAAGCGTTCTTTTTCTAACTTTAAATATTTATTTACAAAAGCCAATTCTTCTCTTAAAGTAACTTTTTCTACTTGTGATGCTTTTAATTGATAACGAAACAGGTCTGATAATTCAGCAATCATATTTCTCGTTTTTTCTTGTTCTGCGGGTACTGAAGCGCTAATTGTATTAAAAACATTGTATAAAAAATGTGGATTCAGCTGTGCTTTCAAGGCAGATAATTCACTCTTTAAAGCTGCAGTTCTTAATGCTCCTTCTAAAACTATTTTTCTCTTATTCTCTAAATGATAATTATAAGAATGCATAATACCGAATTGCAATAGATAGAATAAAGAAGGTAAATAAATATCCCAAATGGCATTTTTCCCTTTCAGATGTTCAAACCCGATGAAATCTGAAACCACATAATAAATATTAAAAAAAGAAAAAACATAAATAGGCAATAAAATAAAATGTAGCAATAGTTTTATTTGTAGAGAAAGATAATTTAATTTTCTAAAAAGTAAGTACCAAATAGGAATCGTTAGCAAAAACTCTACTACATACTTTAAACCAGCATCATCGAAAAAAAGAATGATGTTAAACAAATTATCGTTTGGGTCATCATACCCACCTCTATTGACCCATAGTGTAAAACGATAAAAAAAAGCAAAAAAGATGTAGAACCCAATAAATAGTAGCAATTCTTTTCTGTTCACTCCTAAAATATTAAACTTTTTATTAGATTTTTTCATAATAATAAAATTTATAACAAATTTAAAACTAATGCTTTAAAATTTAAATTAAAATCGATGAATTGACCTATTTTCCGATGAATTAACCTTTCTCATTCAACTGCTTATTTTCCCATTCGTCGAGAAGTTATTGTGAGAGTTTTAAATAGGTGAAATATTTGTAGCATAATTTTAAATACATAGTTTATGAAAAATCTAATTTCAATTTTATTTTTTTTGTTGATTAGTTATTCAATATGTTGTCAACAATCCATTTCAGGAAATGTGATAGATAAAAATAATATCCCTTTAGAATCTGTGGCAGTATCTTTATTTAGTTCAGATGATAAGAAGTTTGTAAAAGCAGCTATAACAAATCCTAAAGGTGAGTTTATTATTCAAAATATCAAGGAAGGAAATTATTTTCTAATAATAACAAGTTTAGGATATAAAGATTATGAAACAAAAGCATTTCAACTAATTGCCAACAAAAATTTTGGCCAATTAATGTTAGAAAATTCATCAGAAGAATTAGAAGAAATTGTTATTAAAACCAAAAAACCAATGGTACAAGTTTTGGCAGATAAAACTGTTTTTAATGTTCAAAATACTATCAATGCAGCTGGAGATTCTGGCTTTGAATTATTAAGAAAAGCTCCAGGAATTGTAATTGACAACAATGACAATATTATTGTAGAAGGCAAAACAGGTGTGCTTTTTTATATTGATGGGAAGCCATCTATTCTACGTGGTCAAGATTTAGTAAATTTCTTAAAAACCTTACAATCTAGTGATATTGAGGCTGTAGAAATCATAACACAACCATCTTCTAAATATGATGCAGAAGGTAATGCTGGCATTATAAATATTCTTTTAAAAAGAGATAAAACATTAGGTACAAATGGTAGTCTAGCGAGTGGTTATACACAAGGCAAGTTTGCACGTTTTAACAATTCGGGCTCTTTTAACAAAAGAAGTAAAAAGACCAGTTTGTATGGAACTTTAAGCAATAGTAGTGGAGAAAGTTTTAATTTTTTAAATTTGTATAGAACTCAAAATAATACCATTTTTGATGCGAAATCAGAAACAGTTAATGATTTTAATAACACTAATACAAGATTAGGGTTTGATTATTATATAGATACAAAATCTACACTTGGTATTATTTTATCCGCAAATTTTAATGATTCCTTTTCTGATTCTGATTCCAGAACGCCAATTACTCCTCAAAGCCAAACCAGTCCTGATAGTATTCTAGTAGCAGGTAATAATACCAAAAGTGATTTTTACAACCTTTATAGCAATATCAATTACAAATATGATAATAAAAAAGGAACTTCTTTTAATGCTGATGTAGATTTTGGGAAGTACAAAAGCAATCGAGAAAATTTACAACCTAATTTCTATTATAATAGTGATGAAACAGTAATTCTAAATGAAGTTATTTTTTTCATTGTGTCACCAACAATTATAAATTTGTTTTCAGTAAGAGGAGATTATGAGCAAAATTTCTTAAAAGGCAAATTAAGTTTTGGTGTGAAATTCTCAAAAATTAACACAGAAAATGAATTTGAGTTTTATGATAGAAAAAACGGAAATGATATTTTAAACAACAACAGATCTAATGATTTTGAGTATGACGAGATTATAAATGCAGGATACATTAACTTTAATCGAAAATTTAAAAAAGTAAATTTTCAAGTAGGTTTACGAGTAGAAAACACTTCATCCGAAGGGCGTTTAACTAGTACTCAAAATAACAATAACAACATTGTTAAAAGAAATTATACAGATTTTTTTCCTAGTGGTGGAATTACGTATCAAATCAATCAAAAAAATTCATTGGCTTTAAATTATAGCACTAGAATACAACGTCCAAATTATCAAAATTTAAACCCTTTTGAATACAAGCTTAATGAATTATCTGCACAAAAGGGAAATCCTTTTTTACAACCACAATACACCAATAACATCAAGCTTTCGCACACGTATAATTACAGGCTAAATACCTCTGTAAGTTACAGTTTTATCAAAGATTTCTTCGCGCAGGTTACAGAAGCGGCAGAAAACAATCAAAACTTTATCAACGTTAGGAATGTAGCTAATCAAAAAGTAATCAATTTAGGCATCTCTTATCCATCAAGTTTTACAAAATGGTGGAGCTATTATGTTAGTTTAAATGCTTCTAGAAGTATTTACGAAGCTACTAATCCAGATTTTGTAGGGGTTTCTCAAAACTCTTTGAGTTTATATGCACAAAACACTTTTAAGTTACCAAATAACTTTAGATTCGAGATTTCTGGCTGGTATAGTTCACCATCAATTTGGGGAGGAACCTACAGAACCAACAGTTTAGGTTCTCTAAATATTGCAGTTCAGAAAAAGTTCTTGAATGATAAATTGAACTTAAGAATTGGTATAGATGATATTTTATACACGTCCCCTTGGAGTGGAACAACACAATTTGGAGATTTATTTATTGATGGTAGTGGCGGAAGTGACAGCAGACAATTCAAAATTAATTTAACGTACAACTTCGGACGAAGTGAAATTAAGAAATTAAGAAATAGAAATACAGGTCTTGAAGATGAAAAAAGTAGAATTGAATAACTAATTTTTAGGTAAAAAATTATTTTTCAAGGATTTAAAAAAACGTATTTTTTGTTTTGATATTAAAAACCTCAAGATAAATTGTTCAAATTATATGGTTATTTTGAGTAACACAAACGTATATAACTCGTCGTTATATAAACGAATTATATTATGAAAAATTTTAAAACACTCGTTTGGGCACAAATTTTTATTATCTACACCCGTTATATAATTGGTGGTGCCTTTGTGTTTGCTAGTCTTATAAAAATAAAAGGGAATCGTTTTACAACAGAAAGTGGTGCGCTATATCCAATTGATAATCCTTGGCATTTTTTTGAAACAATGTATCAATCTGGATTATACTGGAAGTTTATAGGCGCAGGTCAACTCATCGCAGGGTTTCTTTTAATGACCCAAAAATATGCTAAATTGGGAGCAATCATAAATTTTCCTATCATATTAAATATTTTTGTAATTACTATATCCTACTATTTCGCACTTACTCCTGTAATAACAGGTATGGTTTTACTAGCAAATATTTTGCTTTTTGCTTGGGATTGGAATGAATTTAAAGTACTGTTTAACTTAACTCCAATAATTAACAGTGATGCGAGGTTAGAGAAAGATAGAGTTTGGCAAATAACTGGTCTTACAATGTTCTTATTTACTTTTATCTATAGGGTTTTAGTAGATAAATACAATGTATTTTTTTGGGGAGTGATTTTTACAATAATTGGTTTTATAGGCTTGTTGGTTGGCTTATCTAGACATAGAAAAATAAAGAACTCTTCATAAAATATAAAAGCTCATTTTAAAAAAAAAGTTTCTTAATATTAGAGAGTTAAATTTTATAAAAATGAAATCTTTTATTCTAATGTTACTATTTTATACTTTGTAAAATCAGGAAGATTATTTACTTTGATAAGTTTCCAGTTGTTATCAGTATCAATCTTATAAATAGATTTTTGATAAGGAGCATCTTCAACTAAAAAAAAGGTATTTTCTGAAGTATTATAATATACATTCAACTTACCCAATTGTATCTCATTTTCATAAATAGTTTTTAGTTTATGTTCACTTTGTAGATGAACCCTCCAGTGTTGCGAGTCATCCCATATGATTTCATCATTCTTATTTGATAAAGCGCTGGTAGATACTATTAAAGTGTCATTTGAACCATTCTTATTGAAATCTAATACAAGGATTTTTTTTGTGGAATAAGCATTTTTAATTTCAGTAGAATCAACAATATTATTTTTTTTATTTTTCTGTTTTTTTTCTTCAATCTTGATAGATTTATCATCATCAGAGACGCTACTTTTTTTATTACAAGAAAAAACATGGAAACATATTAATATAAAAACGAAATAATTAATAAATTTTGTTCTATTAATGTCTTGTGTTTTTTTTAATTGCTTCAATATTAACATAATTTATTTTTTATCAAAGTTGTTGAATCTCATTTAAGTTGCATTGTATAAAAACGAAATTTTATAAAAAATCTAAATTAACTACTTCTTATTTTAAATTAATTTTAAAATCTAAATTTACTCTTTTTTTGCTAAACCGCTTACTTCGATAAAACAAATGCTTATTTGATTTTTACTAACTTTTTATCAGGAAAATCATTATTATAAGTTCATCAATTGCAACCCTATAATTATTGCTATTTTATTAAATAAATAAGGTCAATTCATCAGGAAATAGGTCAAATCATCAATTTTTATTTTATTTAAAATTTATTTCATTTAAATTTATTGAGTTAGTCATTTAATTTCCGTATATTTAAGTCAATAAAACTAGGATAATGGAACAATTTGAAGGACAAGAT
>NZ_CANMVP010000010.1 GCF_947501385.1 uncultured Polaribacter sp. | reverse complement strand
CGATTTGTAGGATGGTTGAAGAAAAGCCAGTATATCAAAAATTAATAAAACAGAAGCTAAACGTATAACTCAATAAAATTAAATTTCAAAAGTCATTAATGTCTGTACTTATTATTTTGTTTTTGGTGCAAATGAGCTGTAAAAACAAAAAAATAGAAAACAATGCTATAGATTATATTACTGAAACTTCGGGAAAAGTTGATTTTGGTAAAACAGATGTTTCGGCCTATACGCCTGAAATAAGGGCGAATATGAAAAAGTTATATGAAGACAAATTTGGAATGTTTGTGCATTGGGGGCCTTATGCGCAGCTTGAAGGAATTTGGGACGGAGAAGAAGTTGCCGCAGAATGGATTATGAACCGCGCAAAGATATCCGTAAAGGACTATGAAAGAGAGGCTGCAGGTAAATTCAAACCGATGAAATTTAATGCTTCCGATTGGGTTGATATTGCCGAAAATGCAGGCATGAAATTTATAGTAATTACAGCTAAGCATCACGATGGTTTTGCTATGTATGATTCTAAACATCCGTATAATCTGGTCGATTTCGCAGGTTTTAAACGAGATGTTCTCAAGGAATTATCAGAAGAATGTGCAGCACGAGATATGAAATTGGGATTCTATTATTCCCAAAGTCAGGATTGGCATGAAAAAGGGGGTGCTGGAAATAGCTGGGATTTTGGCAGCAGGTTTAAACCTCAGGATGAATTTAACACGTATTTCAACGAAAAAGCGGTGATGCAAGTAGAAGAACTCACTAGCAACTATGGTGATATTTTTATGATTTGGTTCGATACACCGCTTCAAATGGATGATGAAAAGTGCCAGTTGATGATGGATATGGTGAAAAAGAACCAACCTGGAGCATTGGTGAATTCAAGATTAGGGCAAGGTTATGGTCATTTTGAGGTTTCAATCGATAATGGAAAAACACCAAGTGTAAGCAAAGCGACCTGGCTTTCCGACTTGAAAGTTCCATGGCAAACGCACGAATCGATTACTGAACGGGGCTGGGGGTATACTTCCTATGGAGGCGAAAACGACCGTTCGGCAGCATACAGCGATTTTATTTATAGCCTCTGCCGTATTGTGGGAAATGGAGGGGTTTACTTGCTAAATGTTGCCCCACGACCCGATGGGACGATACCGCAATCGCAGGTAAACAGTATCGCGGCAATTGGTGACTGGCTGAAAGTAAATGGAGAGACCATTTATGGTGCAGATCCCAGTCCGCTAAAGTTTCCTCCCTATGCCATTACCAGCAAACCAGGAAAGGTATATCTTTATATCAAGGATATGGATGACAATCAGCTTGAACTTACCGGTCTTTTATCTAAAGTAAACAACGCTTATTGTTTGGCCGATCCATCAAAGCAATCACTAGTGTTTAATCAAGATGGTGCTGTATTAAATATCACTGTTCCAGAAGAATTGTGGCAGCCAAGGGTAACTGTGGTGGTATTGGAGATTGAGGACGATGAAGCTAAGGTGATTGATGAAACCCTTCAACAAAAACAAAACGGTACCATTAATTTGCCTGTTGCAAAATCTGAATTTGCCATTAGACGGATAAGCTATGACTATGAAGAAAAAGTGACCTATCGTTGGGGAGAGAGTACAAAACAAGGGTTAATATGGACAGTAAATGTTACAAAACCCGGTGATTTTAACGTTGTGAGTGAAGATACTGGAAACAATGGGTTTACCTATAACCTAATTGTGGCAAACGATACGTTGGAGCTTAACGCAAAAGGAGAAAAAGGCAGGATGCTAAAAAAGAAACAAGCTGGAAACATCAATTTCAGCAAAAAAGGAATCTATAAAATAGCAGCATACCCCAAAGAAACCATAGGAATGAGCAGTAGGTACAAATTTAAAGGAATAGAATTGGTTCCTGTAGAATAATGGTAAAACTAACGAATATAGACAAACAGATGAGCATCTTAACCCGTATAGGTTTTGTGCTTTTTAGTGCTATTTTAAATGCACAGTCAGTGGAAAAACCACTGATTGAATTACTTGACAGTAGGGTGTACCAAACACCTCAAATCTATTGGGAACCCACCAAAAATCAAGGGGATATAAAAGCCTTGTTTTACGAAACCCTACCGTATAAAGGAAAACCCACTAGGGCTTTTGCTTATTTGGGTATTCCCAAAAGTGATAAACCCCTGCCCGCCATGATATTGGTCCACGGAGGGGGAGGCAAAGCTTTCCACGAGTGGGTAAAACTATGGAACGATCGGGGATATGCTGCCATTTCAATGAGCCTGGAAGGACACATGCCCGATGAAAATGGGAAAGGAAAATTGCCTCATGAATATAGTGGACCTTCCCGTGTTGGTCGATTTGATGATGTTGATTTACCATTAAACGAACAGTGGATGTATCATGCCGTTTCTGATATCATGATAGGGCATTCGCTTCTAGAATCGTTGGAGGAAGTGGATCCCGATCGCATCGGGATTACAGGCATTTCATGGGGTGGAATTTTAAGTAGTCTGATGTCTGGACTAGACACAAGATTAAAATGTGCAATACCTGTTTATGGTGCAGGATATCTTTACGAATCAAAAGGGCATTTTGGAGAACATGGGAATAGCACTCTTGACTTTATTGAGAAAAAGAAATTTTGGGATCCATCACACCAGTTTTCTACAGGTTCGGTGCCAACACTTTGGGTCAATGGCGATAGCGATGGGCACTTTTCCATCAATATCACATCACGTTCTTTTAAAACTACCAGCGATCGTGCCTTCCTTACCATCCATCAGGGAATGAAACACGGTCATGGTGCAGGTTGGAACCCAAAAGAAGTCCCAGAAATTTATGCTTTTGCAGACCAAATATTAAAAGGAAAAGATACTGGATTAGGACGTATTATCAAGCAACCCTCACAACGAAATGTAAGGTTAGTTTACGAATCAAAGTTTCCAATCAAGGAAGCAACAGTCTATTATTTGAATGAAAAGCTAACATACCGGAAGCTTAATCCAGAATCAAAGCATTCAAGACCTGGCCCTTGGCTAAGTATCCAGGCCAAAGTGAGTGCTTCCAATAATAAAGTGGAGGCTCAACTGCCCGAAACAGCAATGACGTATTATGTGAATCTAAAGGATTCGCGTGGTCATATAATTTCTTCAAGTTTAGTCGAAATAAATGATAAATAAACTATAAACCAATGAAACGAGTATACATTTTATTCACTAAAAATTTTAAAAATATGAAACCACATCTGATTACAATGATTTTTGCTTTGGCAATTATAAATATCAGTGCTCAAACCAGTTCCGAAAAAAACTCGCTTATGGGTTCTTGGGGAGTTCGCCTTATCGTTGAAGGTGGTGTAGAATTAGATAAAGCCAGTTCATATAGCGATTGGGTAAAAGGGGCACAGAATATTGTGGACAATCTCCCAACAGTTGGTCATGTATTTACAAATTTCACGCATCGTGCCCATGGCTATTGGTTTACCTTAAGGGATAATCCTTATGTAGATATCGCCAAGGAAATCCATCCTGAATTTGTGCCCTCTCCTGAAAACGAAAAAATCATTTTGGATGTCATTGATATATTACATAAGGGAGGAAAAAAAGTAATTCTCTACATCGCTACGGACGGTCCTTCGGCAAGGTCGGGTACAAGAAATAATGCGGAATATAAGGCAGCTTGGGAAAACTATTACAACGCAAAGTTTGATGGTGATGAAGGGTTGGCCTACCGAACTTTATGCAAAGGATTTATCGAAAGGTTTAAAGGTTTGGCAGATGGCTATTGGTTAGATCATGTAGGGGGAATTGCTGGAGAATTAACAGATTTTATTGATATGATTCGAGAGGTAGACCCATCTGTTATGATAGCTTCTAACGGCATAGTGGAAAATGAGAGCTCAAATAAATCAAAGTATTTTAAAGATAAAAATGGAGATGATTTGGAAGTGGATTCAGACGGGACAAATGACCCAGATGGTAGAAAATATAAAATAAGATCGTTTAATTTAAATAGTTCTTATGTTGATTTTACTTCCGGTCACCCAACTCCTCTGGCTTGGGGAGCTCCACCTAATTCATGGGCATATGAAGAGTTTACATTTCCTGAAATAGTAGACGCAATGGCTAGTTATGATCCAACCAAACATACTATAAAACACGCTTGGATGCCAATGCGCATGAAATGGACAAGTCCAAGGGCTAATTTGGTGTTTGATGTAGAACAGGCCTATCGTTTTGTTCGGACTTTAACTGATGGGGGTTGTGCCATTACCTGGGGAAATACTCAAACAAATGGGGCTATGACAAAAGACGAAATGGATATTATGAAGGAAATTGACAGGAGATTAAGAATGAAGCCGATGCCTGATTATATTCCATATAAAAGACCTGCAGGAGCAAAATTAGTTGGAGAAACAAAAGCTAAAGATTAACTGTTGCCCGTAAACGAATAATCGTAAAGATCATTTATACCTAAAACACTGGTATTTAATGACTTTTATAAAAAAATAGCTATTAAATTATGATTCTATTTCATTAATTAAGAATTACAAATTTAACATGACAAATAATCAAAATAGAATAAGGAGATAAATGAAACTTCTAGCTACTAAACTATTTCTTTTAGCTACAATCGGGTTAAGCGCACAAACAAAGTTACCGGACATTTTATCCGACAATATGTGTTTGCAACAGTCTGCCGAAGTAAAAATATGGGGTTGGGACACACCTGGACAAAAAGTAGCCGTTAATCCATCGTGGGGGAAACAGTCGCAAACCATTACCGATAAAGAGGGCAATTGGCTGATACATATTACAACACCAAAAGCTGGAAAAACAGGTAGCATAAAAGTAACAGGATCTACACAACAAACTATCGAAAATATTGTGTTTGGTGAGGTTTGGGTTTGTTCGGGACAGTCGAACATGGAAAGGGAATTAGGCCTTCGTAACGGGCAAAAACCAATTATCAATTTTTGGGAAGAAGCTAAAAAAGCAAATTACCCGAACATACGCATGTTTAAAGTTGCTACAGTTGCTTCAGGAATTCCACTTAACAATTGCCAGGGGAAATGGGTGATATGCAACCCAGAAACCGTGTTTAAATTTTCGGCAGTAGGGTATTTTTATGCACAGATACTTCACGAAAATTTGTCTGTCCCGTTTGGTTTAATTCAATCATCCAGAGGAGGAACACCCGCAGAGGCATGGATACCAAAATCAGGAATCCATGAAGGATTACGTGAAAAGTATAAAAATTTTGAAACATCCTTTCAAAAAGATAAAGATGACTACGACAGCGCATTAAATGATTTTAAAAGTGGACTTATATCGGAATTTCCCTATATACCAGAAAGTGTTGACCGGCTTAAGAATAAATACAGAAAGTTATCGGTATTGTATAATGGTATGATTTCACCGCTAACCAACTACATCATAAAAGGCGCCATTTGGTATCAAGGCGAAGCAAACGTTCCATATTGGGAAGATTATAGAACAGTATTCCCTAGTATGATAACAAGTTGGCGAAAGCAATGGGGTATTGGCGATTTTCCATTTTATTTTGTGCAAATTCCTCCCTACGATTACGATGATAAATATGGGATGCCATTTGGGATGCCAAAAATTGTAGAGGCTCAGTGTGAAGCATTAAAGCTTCCAAATACTGGGGTTGCGGCTACACAAGACATAGGTGCATTTTATGATATTCATCCGCCGCATAAAAAGGAAGTTGGTCGCCGCTTATCTTTAATTGCCTTACATAAAACGTACAATAAACCAGATGTTGTTTACGCTGTCCCTTTTTTAAGTTCATATAAAAACGAAGGCAAAAGTATGGTTCTTCAAATTGAAACACCGGGTTCCGAATTGTATTTATTATCCGCTGCAATTGGCGGAATTTGGGGGTTACATATTGCTGGTGAAAATAAAATTTTCTATCCAGCTAAGGTTAAGCAGGATGGGAATAAAATTCAATTAAGCTCGTCAAAGGTGGAGCATCCAGTAGCAGCACGTTATAACTGGGCAAACAATGCGAATGCTACAATTTATAACAAACAAGGTTTACCTGCGCTCCCTTTTAGGACAGATGACTGGGACAAGGTTTTTTATGGAGAGTAAAGTTTTACTAAAATTATTTAAATATATTTTTTATGAAGAATATTTTCTTTTTAACGTTAATAGGATTCTTGTTTATTAATTGTCAAACAAAAAAGCAGGAAAGCAAACTCGAATTGCAATACACACAAAATGATGCGGATTGGTACACACGTAAATCTGGCATAACAAAATATTTGATTAAGATAGACGAAGGAAATCCAAAAGTAGCCATTGACCATGCCAATAAACAAGATATTGACGCAGAAGCTTGCTTTGTAAAAGCACTTGCTTTTGCAAAAATAGGAAATGCAGATTCGACTATGGTCCAAGTTAAAAAATCATTGGATTTGGGACTAAGTATCGACCGATACCAAGCACCTCTCGAAATGCTTGTTTCTTTAAATAAGTTTCCAGCGTTCAGCAATTTTATCAAAAAAAAGGGAAAACTAATCGTACACGGACCAATGGTTGGCCATACTACATCTAGGACTGCAAAAATTTGGTTACGAACATTTCAGGCATTAAAAGGTCAGATTGTTTTAAGTGAAAATGAAACTTTTGAAAAGGAGATTTTATCAAAAGAAGTACAAACCGAAAAATCTACAGAGTTTTCTGCTAAGCTTGATATTGAAGGACTTATAGCGAATACCACATATTTTTATAAGGTTAAAATTGAAGGTAAAATTCAAAACAAAATTTATAAATTTAAAACACAACCAGTTGAAGGGCAGGCCAATGAGTTTGCCATAGCTTTTGGTGGTGGTGGTGCTTACATTCCCTGGCATTCCTATATGTGGAATACTTTAGATTCGCATAATCTAAATGCGATGCTATTGATGGGCGATAATGTTTACATCGACTATCCGGAGTACCCAGACATTCAAAGGTATTGTTATAATCGTAGGCAAAGCAAGCCAGAGTTTCGTGACTTTTCATCAAGAACACCAATCCTTTCAATTTGGGATGATCACGATTTTGGGGATAATGACGAATTTGGCGGAAAGGAAATCGATACTCCTGAATGGAAACGTCCGGTTTATGAAGTATTCCGAAATCAGTTTGCAAATCCTTATTACGGTGGTGGCGATGAAAATCCTGGCGTATGGTATGATTTCCAAATGGCAGATGTTGATTTCTTTATGTTGGATTGCCGCTACTACCGCGAACCCTCAAGTGCTGATGGAAATATCAAGGATCCCCAAATGTTGGGTCCAGTTCAGTTAAATTGGTTAAAAGAGAAGCTGCTGGCATCAAAAGGAACATTTAAAGTAATTGTTTCGAGCGTTCCCTGGGCCTATGGTGCAAAAAGTGGTATGGCAGGGAGATTTGATACTTGGCGTGGTTACAAAAAAGAGCGCAAGGAGATTTTTGATTTCCTTGCCGAAAATAAAATAGAGGGCGTTGTGCTTCTTTCTGCCGACCGTCACCGCAGCGACTTATGGAAAATTGAACGCGAAAATGGCTATCCTTTGTACGAGCTGGAAAGCTCGAAACTTGTAAATACACACACGCATGTATGTATCGACGACCCCGAAAGAATTTTGTGCTACAACGAAAAATGTTCGTTTGGTAAGCTGATTTTCAATACCAAATTACCCGACTCAACGCTGCGCTATGAAATATGGAGCATTGATAACGAAAAAGTGGAAGAGTACACGATTAAACTTAGCGAACTGAAACATTAAATAGTCCTGTTACACAATTTTTAACAAATTAATTATAAATATATGAAATTGGTATTGCCTCTTTGTCTGCTTATGCTACTTAGTTGTACGACGAAAAAACAGATCAAAAAAAGTATTCCCAATATTATAATCATTTACGCGGATGATTTGGGGTATGGTGATGTTAGCTGCTATAATAAACAGAGTAAAATCTCAACGCCAAATATTGATAAACTGGCTAAAAATGGGATTATGTTTACAGATGCACATGCACCAAGTGGGATTTGTAGTCCTAGCAGATATGGTATTTTAACTGGCAGATATTCTTGGCGCACCAGCCGTAAACGAGGCAATCCTAAACCTGGTGAACAACCATGGATAAACCAAGGGCGTTTAACTATTGCTAGTATGTTAAGGGATTATGGGTATAATACAGCAGTTATTGGTAAATGGGGACTCGGTTCTGATTGGAAAGCAGCTGCCAAACTAACAAGGGATGGTATTGATATTTCTGCCAATGGTATTGACTATAACAAACCTATTTATAGTGGTAAGCCCGTAGGGTTTAAACATGAAGAAGTTCATCTCTGGTACGGGCAGAAATATTATAAGAGAAAATACCCTTGCCATGACGTACCTGGAACAAAAGAACATTCTGATGGCGGTCGATGGTATTTTGAGAATGGTATGAGTAAAAATGGCGATCCTCAATTTGATCAATTCGATATGGAAGAAGCACAAATGCATTACATCGCAAGAAGTGTTGATTACATAAATGCTGCCGCAAAAAGCACTAAGAGTTCAGAGTATAATCTTAAAAAAGACGCGCCTTTTTTCTTGTATTATGCGCCTCATATACCTCATTACCCGCATGTGCCTGCTAAGCAATTTCAAAGAACTTCTGGTGTTGGACTTTATGGCGATTTTGTAAAAGAATTAGATTGGGCTGTTGGAGAAATCATTGCAGCGCTTGAAAAGAACAATATATTGGATGAAACACTAATCATTTTCGCTTCAGATAATGGACCTGAATCTCAAACTTTTGGTTATATAAAAGAGTATGGTCATTATGCCACGAAAGATTTTAGAGGTGTAAAACGAGACCTTTGGCAAGGTGGTCACACTACGCCTTTTATCGTTTCATATCCAAATAAAATCACGAAAACAGGAACACAATCAAATCGTTTAATTTCTCAAACAGATATTTTATCTACCATAGCCGATTACTTAGATATTAAGTTGGATAATAACGGTGCAGAAGATAGTTATAGTTTTCTTGATGAAATTATTGAGGGTTATGAGGTAACTAATAAGCGTGAAGTTGCAATACATCATAGTTCAAGAGGAAAACTAGCCATCAGACAAGGCGATTGGGTGTTTATAAATAGTAAGGAAGGAAGAGAGAATGAAGAACCAGATTGGTTTAAAGAGCAAATTGGTGTAGTGCCTCATAACGAAGATTTTGAGTTGTTTAATCTAGAAAAAGATGAGCAACAAACAAAAAACCTTATAACAGAGTATCCAGAAAAGGCAGAAGCGTTAAAAAAACTTCTTGAAAAGTATATTGAAGAAGAACGAACGATTATAAGGTAGATGATTCATAAAAATAATCTCTTAAAAAATAATTGATATTAAAAAATTATAAATAAATTGAATTTTTATAATAAGCTAACACTTAGTTTACTGGTATTTATAAGTGCTTACTGCTCAGAATTATCAGCGCAGAACGACAATACTAGTCCTTTAATTTTAGATATGGTTCATCATAACCCAGGAGATAAACCTTATGAATCGGCTTATAACGATCCATCTGTAATAAAACAAATGGGATATAATGGCAAGGTTTATTTTCTTTTTGAGTCTCCAGCATTAGCTATTAACTGGGAGTCTGTGGATCCAGATATTTTGCCTAAAGGTTCAGAGGAACGTAAATGGGTAGACAATAAGGCAGCGCAGATTAAAAAGATGCATGCAGACAGTAAAGCACAAAACATCGATATTTACGCCATGTCTGATCTTATTTTGTTTCCGAAAAGATTGATAAAAAAATATGATATCGAAAAAACTTTTGGAGATCCAAATAATCCACTTACAGAAAAATTAATTCGAGCTCAAATCAACGAAATGTTTCGTCAGTTTCCTGACCTTGACGGTTTGGTAGTTCGTATAGGAGAAACTTATTTACATGATGCACCTTATCATCAGGGACATATAGAAAATAAGACCAATGCTGAAAAAACAATTATCCCACTAATGAAAATCTTGAAAGAAGAGATTTGTATTAAAAATAACAAAAAATTAATTTTTCGTACGTGGATCGCTTTTGATAGAAATATGGAGAAATATTTGAAAATAAGCGACTCCGTGGAACCTCATAAAAACTTAGTCATTAGTATTAAACATTGTGAAGGTGATTTCCATAGAGCAAATCCGTTTAGTAAAATTATAGGACAAGGTCGTCATCGGCAAATTATTGAAGTGCAATGCGCAAGAGAATATGAGGGTAAAGGTGCATATCCCAATTATGTTGCCAATGGCGTTATTAACGGTTTTGAAGAACATGCCAATATGCCAGAAGAAAAAATTAATAGTTTAGATGAATTTGTTACTGAAAAACCAAATTTGTATGCAGGCGTTTGGACGTGGTCTCGTGGCGGTGGATGGGAAGGTCCGTATATAAAAAACGAAATGTGGTGTGACTTAAATGCTTGGGTAATGGCGCAATGGGCTAACGATACCAAGCAAACCGAAGAACACATTTTTAATAGATATGCAAAAGAGCGTTTAAAATTAAAAGGTGACGATATTATTGCCTTTAGGAAATTATGTTTGCTTTCCGCAGAAGCAGTAGTAAGAGGCAGAAATACAACGCATGGAGATATGAATCCTTGGTGGACTAGAGATCAAGGTATTGGATGGCCAGTTCCTGCAGAAGATCCTATTAGTCAAAAGCGAAATCTAAAACAAAAGGATGAGGCTATAGCGAAATGGGAAAAAATTGTAAAATTAGCCAAATCAATTCAATGGAATGATGCAAATACACGTAGTTATGCCATAGGTTCTGCAGAGTATGGGTTGTTACTATATAAAATATACCGTGCTTTGGTATACATGTCAGATGCAGAATCTAAAGGAGATACCAAAAGTGTTCAAAAGTGGATTCAAGTGTATGACAAAGCATGGGAAGCGTATCATAAACTTCCAGAAAAGAATAATTCTGTTGCAACTTTATATACTCAAGATTACAAGAGACATATTAAAAATCATGCGCATACTAAAGTAAATGAGCTCAGAAGGGAATAAATATAATATATAGTAGCACTTTATCTTCTAGTATTGAAAATAGTTAATGCTAATAACACCCAAAAACCTCTAAGAACTTTTGTCTAAACAAGATTTGGTTGATTTGAGCAAAAGTGTAATAGAAAAGAGAATGTTAAATATTTATTAATATCAGAAATTGTGAACTGTTATTTATCAAACATTTTAAAAAGTTGCTTACATATTTAGGATATAGTGATTTTTTAAAAGAAATTTCTATAATCTTTTAGCTAAACCAATAATTATTAAAAACTAATTTGCTCATGTAGAAAAATCCAATCAAAACATTTAAGAAAGAAACCACATTGACTTTATTAAAATTTAAAATCGGGAAATGCGGACACATTTCCCAATTAATAGAGTCGTTAATTG
This sequence comes from uncultured Polaribacter sp., assembly GCF_947501385.1. Classification (GTDB taxonomy): domain Bacteria; phylum Bacteroidota; class Bacteroidia; order Flavobacteriales; family Flavobacteriaceae; genus Polaribacter. The sequence continues at coordinate 142,957 of NZ_CANMVP010000010.1, read as the reverse complement.
ACTATTAACGAAATTAATCCAACTAACATTCAAAAATATGAAAAAACCTATCGGTAAAAAAATTAAATTTTTTAAAATGAGTTTTAACATACTAGTTATGTTTGCTATAATACTTCCATTGCAAGCAAGTAGCTCTTACTCTGAAAGAACAAAAGTTTCTTTGAAGTTAATAGATGTTCCTTTGGAACAGATTATTAAAGAAATTGAAAGTAAAACAGATTTTAAATTTGTTTACAAAATAGAAAATATAAACTTAAAAAGAAAAATAAGCATTGATGCTGATAAGAAAGAGGTAAAAGCTGTATTAGAAGATATATTCTCAAAATCTAATACTTTTTTTAAAGTAATAAATAAACAAATATTTCTTACCAAAAAAGATAAGAATTCTAATTTGAAAATTCCTGATATTCAAGAAATAAAGATAATTTCTGGAACAGTGACATCTATAGATGGAACTCCTTTGCCAGGTGTAAATATTTTAATTAAAGGCTCAACAACAGGTACTCAAACAGATTTTGATGGAAAATATAATATAGCAACAAAAAAAGGAGATATATTAATATTCTCGTATTTAGGTATGGAGACTATTAATAAAACAGTAGGTGATGAAAAAGTGATAGATATAGTGATGCTAGAAGATGCTGCGTCTTTAGATGAGGTAGTAATCGTAAGTTTTGGAAAGCAAAAGAAAAATAGTATGGTTGCTTCCATTACTACAGTAAAGCCAGAAGATATAAGAGTACCATCAAGCAACTTAACTACAGGTTTGTTAGGGCAAGTTGCTGGTTTAACTGGGTTTCAAGCAGGAGGAGAACCTGGCGCAGACAATGTAGCGTTTTTTATTAGAGGTATAACTACCTTTGGTTTCAATCAAGGACCATTAATATTAATTGATGGTGTAGAATTAACAGTAGAAGATTTAGCACGTATACATCCTGACGATATTGCAGCGTTCTCTATAATGAAAGATGCAACAGCAACTGCATTATATGGTGCCAGAGGTGCTAATGGTGTTGTTTTTATTACTACAAAAGAAGGAAAGGAAGGACCACTTAAAGTAAATGCTAGGATTGAATATTCTACATCTCAACCAACAGATAATGTGGAATTTGCTGACGCTGTTACTTATATGAATATGCATAATGAGGCACTTACCACAAGAAATCCTTTTGGCGTTGAACTGTATTCACCAAGAAAAATTGACAATACTATTGCTGGTACAAACCCTTTATTATATCCAGTTACAGATTGGATGGAGGAGTTGTTTAAAGATTATGCTATTAACAAAAGGATGAATATAAATTTAAGTGGTGGTGGAAAAAAGGCAAGGTATTATGTAGCATTAGGTGCAAGTCAAGATACAGGGATATTACAAGTGCCAGAGGTAAATAATTACAATAGTAATATTGATTTAAAAAGGTATATGTTTCGATCAAATATAAACTTAGATCTAACAGAAACTACGGAATTAAAGTTAGGATTTAATGCAAATTATGTTGATTATACTGGTCCAATAGATGGTGGAGCAGCAGTTTATAATTCAGTAATAGCCACTAACCCTGTGTTATTTAGACCTTTTTACGAAAAAGATGAAGCAAACGAATTTACAGATCATATTTTGTTCGGAAATGCAGATCCTAATTTTCCAGGTGCAGTTTCTGGTAATCCTTATGCAGACGTTGTAAGTGGTTATAGAGAAAATCTAGAATCAAAAATTATTGCTCAGTTAGAATTATCGCAAGATCTTAAAATGATTACTGAAGGCTTGTCGTTTAAAACAATATTAAACATTACTAGAGCTTCTAATTATTCAATAAATAGAGGATCTAATCCGTATTATTATAATCCAGTTCTCAATATAGCAGCGGATGGTACTGAAAGTATCTTTCTTCAGCAATTAAATCCAGATTTACAAGATAATACTTTAACTCTTCAAGGGACATCTTCATCGTCAATAGCTACTACATATTTTGAATCTAGACTAACTTACAATAAAACAATTAAAGATAAACATGATGTAACTGCCTTAGCTGTATATACCTTAAATAATAGGTTAAATTCTATTGACGGTACTAATTTACAAACGTCATTACCTTTTCGTAACATGGGTTTGTCAGGAAGATTTACCTATGCTTATGATGATAGATATTTAGCGGAATTAAATTTTGGCTATAATGGTTCTGAGCGTTTCGCAGCTAATGAACGTTATGGTTTGTTTCCAGCTTTTGGTTTAGGGTGGGTGGTTTCCAATGAATCTTTTATGGATGGTAAAATAAAAGATATTTTTACAAGATTGAAATTTAGAGCTTCTTATGGTTTTGTTGGTAATGATGCCATTGGAGATCCAAACGATAGATTCTTTTATTTATCTGAAGTAAATTTATCTGATGGAACCCAAGGATATACTTTTGGACAAGATTTCAATGTGTCAACTAACGGAGTTTCGACTAATAGATATTCCAATCCTTTAATTACATGGGAAACATCTGAGAAAATGAATATAGGTGTAGAAATGAAATTATTTAATAAAATAGATATTGAAGTAGATGTATTTGAAGAACGCAGATCTAATATTCTGTTAGAAACAATTTTACCAAGTAGTCTTGGTTTTGAAGCTGAAGTGCTAGATAATGTAGGTGAAGCAAGAAGTTATGGTATAGATGGGATGTTGTCTTACAGTCAGAACTTTTCTAATGGCATGTGGATTCAAGGTAGAGCTAATTATACATTTGCTACCAGCGAAATTACAAAATATTCAGAGCCAGACTATACAGCTACACCATGGCTTTCAAGAGTAGGTCAACCTATAAATCAACAATATGGGCTTATTGCTGAACGTTTATTTGTTGACCAGGCAGAAGTAAATAACTCGCCTGCTCAACAGTTTGGTGATTATGGTCCAGGAGACATAAAATATAGAGATATTAATGGAGATGGAATTATAAGTGGTTTAGATGCTGTACCTATAGGGAATCAAACATCACCAGAAATAGTATACGGATTTGGTATTTCTACTGGGTATAAAGGTTTCGATGTATCTTGTTTCTTTCAAGGTTTAGCAAATAGATCGTTTTTTATTAACCCAGTGGCAACAGCACCTTTTGTTGGAGGGAAACAATTGTTAAAAGTCTGGGCAGACGATTATTGGTCAGAGAATAATAGAGATCCCTATGCAAGATGGCCGAGACTTTCAGATGAATTAATTGCAAACAATACGCAAACAAGTACTTGGTTTTTGCAAGACGGAGCATATTTAAGACTTAAAAATGTGGAGGTTGGTTACACATTACCAGAAAAATTAGTTTCTAAAATAGGCATGCAAAAGATTAGGTTTTATGCAACAGGTCAAAATTTAGCACTTTGGAGTACATTTAAATTATGGGATGTTGAAATGGGAGGTAATGGATTATCATATCCAAATCAAAAAGTGTTTAATATTGGGGCACAAATTTCACTTTAAAAATTAAAAACACATAGAAATGAAAAATTATATATATATAATACTGTTTTTATTTGCGAGTCTATTTATTTCTTGCGAAGGAGAGTTTTTGGATGTAGTTCCGGATAATATAGCAACCATTGATAATGCTTTTTCTGGTAGGGTTAATGCAAATCGTTATTTAACTACCTGCTATTCATATTTGCCAGATGCAAGTAGTACTGAGAATACACTTGGTCTTAATGTTGGTGATGAAATACAGCGACCGGCTAATGATGATCAGTCCAATGGCGTTTTAGTAACCAATGGTTTTTTAGGGACTTTTGCACCAAGATATGATTTTTGGAATGGTTTTAATGGAGGCACAGATCTTTATGAAGCAATAACGCATTGTAACGTTTTTCTAGAAAATATTGGAAAAGTACGCGATATCGATGAATTTGAAAGAGACATTTGGATTGCAGAAGTAAAATTTTTAAAAGCGTATTATCATTTTTACTTATTAAGAATGTACGGACCAATTGTATTAAACAAAGAGCTACTTTCTGTAACTGATGACTATAATAATTATGAAAAAATTGGAAGACAATCTATTGATGATAGTTTTTTATATGTAGTAGAGTTAATAGACGAGGCTATCCCATTTTTACCTTCAATACTTGATAGTCCTGGAGATCAATTAGGACGAATTACAAAACCTATCGCAGCAGCTATTAAAGCACGAGTTTTAATGAATTATGCAAGCCCTCTATTTAACGGCAATACAGTTTTTTCTGAATTAAAAGGACCAGATGGGCAATCATTATTTCCAACTACTTATGATCCAGGAAAATGGCAATTAGCAGCTACAGCTTGTAAGGAAGCTATTGATATTTGTGCTGCGGCTGGAGTTGCATTGCATCAAAAAGAAGATTTTTTAAGTCCTTTCATCTTATCTTTATCAGAAGAAACTAAATTGAATAGCGCTTTAAGAGAGAGAGTTACTAGATCATGGAATAACGAGATTATTTGGGGGTATACTGGTAACAGTAGTAACAATTTACAAAGAAATTGTTTTCCTGTATTAGAAGTATATGACAGATCTCCTGTTGGGAGCAATCATAGCCCAACAATACGTATTGCAGAAACGTACTATACCAAAAACGGAGTCCCTATTGATGAAGATTTAACTTACGATTATGAAAATAGGTTTAGAATAAAAACTATTGAAGAATCTGATAATAAATATTATTTAAAAGTAGGGGAACAAACAGCGGTATTAAATTTTGACAGAGAACCTCGTTTTTATTCAGATTTGGGATTTGATAGAGGTACATGGTTTGGAAATGGTAGATTTCAAGACGATGAAAATCCATGGGTATTACGTATAAGACAGTCAGAAGCAAATGTATCTCCCTTTCCTGGGAATGCTATGGTTACCGGGTATCTTGCAAAAAAACTATTAAATATAAATACTACAATAGCAACTCCACAAGCAACTGCTCCTACATACACTAGGTATGCTTTTCCAATTATAAGACTAGCAGACTTATATTTATACTATGCTGAGGCATTAAATGAGGTAAAAGCAAGTCCAGATGGAGAAGTTTACCAATATATCGATTTAGTACGTGAGCGTGCAGAATTGGATGGTGTTGTAGCAAGTTGGAGTTCTTTTTCTAACAACCCTAATAAACCATTAACTAAAGAGGGCATGAGAGAGATTATTCAACAAGAAAGATTTATTGAATTGTCTTTAGAAGGAAGAAGATATTGGGATTTAAGACGATGGAAATTATTAAGAGACAAATTAGATAATAACCCTATTAGAGGATGGAATTATCTCGGAGAAGAGATAGATGACTATTATACAATACAAACACTTGTAACTCCAACTTTTTCAGAAAAAGACTATTTCTGGCCAATTAGAGAGTCTGAGTTGCTAAACAATCCTTTATTAATTCAAAATATTGGATGGTAATTTTATTAAAAAAAAATTAAAAAAATGAAACATTTTAAAAATTTATTTATTCTAGTATGCATTTCTTCTTTTGTGCTTTTGGGTTGCGAAGAAGAGGGTGATCACGGACCATTAGTTTTTGATAATCAAAAACCAGGAGTAGTTACCAACGTTGAATTAGTAGCAGTTCCAGGAGGATTTGATATTAAATTTGATGCTCCTTCTGATACAGATTTATTGTATGTGAAAGCAAGTTATGAAACAGAAGCTCTTGGTAAAACAGAATTAAGAGCTTCTAAATTTAGTAACACTTTCGAAGCACGTGGTTATGGAAACGAAGAAGAAAAGGTGGTTAGTTTTATAGCTGTAGATAAAAGTGGTAATGAATCTGACATTGTTACGGCTGTAGGGACTCCGCTTAGAGCACCGATATTAGATATACAAAATTCAGCAACAGTTAATGTAGATTTTGGAGGAGCTAGATTTAATTGGCAAAATACAGAACAATCGACTTTGGTGATTGATTTATTAGCGGAAGATGATTTTGGAAATTTAGAAATAGCACAAACGCTCTATAACAGTGTAGCTGATGGGGTAGCTAACCTTAGAGGATATCCTTCTGTACCAACAAAATTTGCATTTATATTTAGGGATCAATATAAAAACAAATCAGATACTATTTTTCCAAATACGCCAGATAAATTACTAACACCATTATTTGAATCTACTTTAGATAAAAGTCTTTTTTCTCAATATCAGTTAATTGAAGGTGATGAAATTTGGACCACATTTGGAGGGGTTGTTGCTGAATTGTTTAATGACATAACTAATTCAAACAATGATTTTGCCAGAGCTACTATTGTTAATGAGAGAACCTTTTTTACTATGGATTTGGGTGTTAGTGCAAATTTAAGTCGATTTAAATTGCACATGCGAAGAACTAGATATTTCTCAGTAGGAGCGCCAAAAGTGTATACCATATATGGTACTAATGAAGTTCCAAGTCCAGATGGCGATATGAGTAATTGGATAAAACTAAGAGAATGTGTTGCAACTAGTCCTTCTGGAAATACGTATGGAGGAAGTGGTAACCAAGGTTTGAGTAACGAAGATGAAGAAGCTGCTATAAATGGAAGTGAATTCTCTTTAAGTCCTTCACCACCTGTTAGATATATTAGAATAGAATTTTTGGAAAATTTTGAGTCGAGTGGGTATATTATATTTTCCGAACTTTCATTCTGGGGTGAAATACAATAAAAATTAAAAATGAAGATTATGTTTAGTAAAAATTTATATATATTATTAGCGATTATTAGTGCTGTTTTTGTATCGTGTACTGAAACGGATGCTAATTTCAAGCAATATCTCGAAAATGGAGAAATTGAGTACAGTAATAAAGTAGATTCGGTTAAAGCTATTAGTGGTAGAAATAGAGCAAAAATTACAGCATCCTTATTTAATGCGATTACTGTTACTGAAGTTCTAGTCTCATGGAATAGTGGAGAGAATATATTGAGTTTTCCATATGAAAAATCAGATAACAATATAGATTCATTAGAATATATAATTCCTAATTTAGAGGAAAGATCGTATCAATTTGCTATCTTTACTAAAGATGCTCAAGGTGCATCTTCTGTAGAAGTAGATGCATTTGTTAACGTATACGGCGATGCTTACCGTTCTAGTTTACTGGCGAAATCATTCAATTCTACAAGAACAAATGCAGATTCTTTAGCAGTTGAATTAAGTATTAGCAGTGCATCTGAGCGTAATACTGAATTTAAATATTTTAATGAAACTACGGGTGAAGAGTTAGTTGTAACAACAATGCCCGAAGATGAGCGTGTTGTGTTAAATAATGTTGATTTTACAAAAACGATTCAATACCGTACGTTTTATGTGCCAGAAGAAAATAGTATAGACGAATTTGATTCTGATTGGGAGGAGTTCATTCTACAACAAAATATTGTAGATGCATTAGATTCTGTAGTGATTACACCGATTAGTGGTGGAATCAATATTTTTTGGGAAAATGTAGCAAACAAAGATTTAACGATAGAATTAACTTACTTTGTGAATGGAGTTGCAAATACAAATGTATTTACTTCATCAGATACAACCGGAAATTTTGATACTACTGGTTTAACATCAGATATACAAAATGTTACTATAGGAATTAAAGATTTAGGAGCTAACGAAGTGGTGAGGACTTTTACTGTAGATCCTGATTAAATTTTGAGAAGAATTAAGCTGAATATTTTATTAGGTTGGGAGGCCGTAATTGTAAGTTTAAAAAGGGGATGCATGTAAAATGGCAATTAGCAGCAAGAAGGTTTTATTAAAAGATTCGCAAATACAGCATCTTGTTTATAAGTTGGAGATTAAGCTATTTAATCAACCCATAGAGTAAGTATATAAAGACACAGATAGGATTGAAAGTTTATAGAGTGAACCTTTAATCCTATCTTAAATTAAACCTTGGAGCATTAAATAAAGAAAATAATTTAGATAAAATGATATATCCTGATCCTCTAAAAATGAAAAGAGTCCATTATTTTAGTAGTTTTAAAAATACGTATTTCATATTTGGATTGCTGTTCACAATATTTTCTTCTTATAGTCAGGTCATAAAAGTTGACAAACCAAACATCATTATTTTTTATGCTGATGATTTGGGTTGGCAAGATACAGAAGTGAATGATGTAGATGCACCTTGTCCGTGGGAAACTCCAAATTTTAAACGGTTAGCAAAACAAGCTATTAATTTTACACAAGCGTATTCTCCAGCACCAGTTTGTTCTCCCAGTCGTGTGGCACTTATCACAGGCGTTCATCCAGCATTATCAGGCAAAACAAGTATTAATGGTGGCAAGCCTGAAACTGTTTCTAAATCAGCGAACATTATGGTGTCTCCTTATCAACCAGGTCATATGAACCCTTCAGAATATACCTTGGCCAATGCTTTGGTTGATCATGGCTATACCACAGCACATGTAGGTAAATGGCATATATGAAATGCAGCTACAAAAACATCATCCGCAGAGGTAGGTTTTGAGTATGTATCGGAGACCCGTGGATTAACAAGAAGGATGAAACCCGATCGCTTGTCTGACTTTGCGACATACAAAGAAGATGATATGTATCGAATTGATAAAAAAACAGGTCGGCCATACGATCCAGTTACAGGCGATGCCTTAAAATTTCTTGAGAAAAGTAGTAAAAGTAAACAACCGTTCTTTCTGTATTTGGCACATTGGTTGGTACATGCACCTATTCAAACAAGGGATAGTTTATTTTTAGCCTATAACTGTAAAAAAATGGGATTACCTTTCCCGACAGATCCAGGTCAATGGAAAACACCAGGACAAAATAATCCATATTATGCATCTATGGTAGGCACTTTAGATTGGAGTTTAGGTAAAATTCTCGACTTTATGGAAGCTACAGATGATCCGCGATATCCTGGAAAAAAAATATCTGAAACCACTTATCTTTTTGTGTCTTCGGATAATGGAGGAATGGAATGGGCCAGAGAAGAAACCACAGATAATGCTCCTTTAGATAAAGGAAAAATATCAACAAGAGAAGGTGGTGTTCGTGTGCCTACTTTTATAAAAGGACCAGAAATTACGCCGAATGTTTCTCGAGAAATTGTTTCAGGGTTAGATTTTTATCCCACAATTTTGGCGATGACTGGCGCACCCGGTAACGCAGCACAAAATGCTAGATTCGGAGGAGTTAATATTTTTCCTTATTTACTGGGTCAGGAAAATGAGGTGAAAGATACATCGGGTAAAAAGCGGGATATACTGTACTGGCATTTTCCTCATGGACGTCCCGATGAAATTAGAAGTGCTATGAGAGCGGGAGATTTTAAATTGTATAAAAACTATTTGACTAGTGATTATAGCCTTTATCGATTAGATGATGCCAATGGAAATCGTTTGGATTGGGAAGAAAACAATGATTTAAGCCAAAAACCTGAATTTAGAAATACGTTTCATAACATGGTAGAAAAATTAGAAACGTTCTTAAAAGAAACGAAAGCAAAACCAGGGTATTTTAATTCAAGAAGTACAAAAGAGATTGCTGGGAAAAATAGGGTACCCTCAATCATTAGTCAGTTTTATAATAAAAGAACCAGAGAAGCTACCGTTACTTTTTAAACCGAATTACAAGGAAAAACAAAGGTTCAGAAAGTGTATTTAACCTACACGAAAAAGAAGGGAAAAAAAAGTGGGTATTGGTATCAAATTCCTGCAAAAATAGCTCAAGGAAAGGCTGTTGTGAAGCTACCTCTAGGGGCAACGCACTATGTTTTTACATTAATTGATGAAAATAATTATATTTTTTCACCTGTCGTGGACAACAAATCTACGTTGGATGTAAGCTATAAGCTTTAGTTGATATGTTAACGAAGGAAGAAAATAGTTAGTACTGCCAGAATTAATTTTTGCAGTCGAAACTTTTTTATACTAATACATTATTAGAGCAACACAAAGGGTAAATAGAGAAAGTTGATTATAGTAGTTTATCATGATATTTATATTTCAATAAAATATGATGAAATATAAAATTCAAATCTTAGTATCAATTGTAATAATCTTTATTTCCTTTTCTTGTAAAAAAGACCTATCCATAAAGGAGTCATCTTTTGTTAAATCCCATATTGCAGGAGATTATATTCTTGATGCACCAGAGGGTTGGTGGTATTGGTGTATGGCTCCAATTTATGATGACTCAGGGAAATTACATGTATTTATGTCTGCCATTCCTAATAATGGGAGCTGGATAAAAGATAGTAAAATAGTACATTATACAGCTAAATCCCCAAAAGGTCCTTATACTTTTGTAGATACTACTTTTGCCAGCAATACACATACCTATCATAATCCACAAATATCCCAAGTAGAAGATATCTATGTTTTGGTCTATTTATTAAAGTCTAGAGATACGCCAGGGTTCAATCAAGAAATAGGTATTGCAACCTCTAAATCTTTGGATGGTCCTTGGACGGAAAGCCCATATAATCCTATAATTAAAGCTTCAGGAACACAAAGAGATGGTGCAAATATTATTCATGCTTCAAATCCTACTTTTTTAAAAGACAAAGATGGGAAATTCAGGATTTACTATAAATCCATGTCTGACGCTTTTGGTACAACAAGGCATCGTGAAATTTCTTTAGCGATAAGTGATAATATTGAAGGGCCTTATGAGAATCACCCAGAAAACCCTCTTATTAGTTATGCCGATAAAGATTTAGATATTGAAGATTGCTATGCGTTTTATTATAAAGACATGTATTATATGATTGTGGAAGATAGAAAGGGAGTAAGAAATATGCTAGAAGGAAACCCTATTCCTGCGAAGGAAATAAAAGCAGGAGGCAATCGCCCAGGGTTAATTTATAAATCGGAGGATGGCATACATTGGGGCAGACCAGAGATTGGTTATAAAACAAATGAACAATACTTTGGAGATAAATTGGCACGTACTGAACGCCCACATATTTTATGGAAAAACGGAGAACCAGAATATCTTTTTCTTGCATGTCATGATGAAGACCCTTCAGCTGGATTTTTTGTTAAAATTGATGGATGGATTCCAAATTAAATAACATTACAAATGAATTTAAAAATTTTCAAAAACAGCACTATAGTCTTACTACTTATTTTATTTGCCTTACCAACAATTTTATCAGCTCAAAAGAAACCTAATATTATTGTTGTGATAACAGACGACCAAGGGTTTAATGATTTAAGCTGTATGGGGAATCGGTATATAAAAACACCCCATATCGATGCTTTTTATGAGGAATCTGTTCGATTTACAAATTACCATGTTTCTACTACCTGTGCACCAAGTAGGGCTGCATTAATGACAGGGAGGCATTCTAATCGGGTAAATGCTTATCATACTATTATGGGGCGTTCCCTTTTATTTGAAGATGAAGTTATTTTGCCTCAAATTTTTGCTCAAAACGGATATACCAACGGTATGTTTGGTAAGTGGCATTTAGGAGATAATTATCCTTTTCGTCCAGAAGATAGAGGATTCCATGAAGTAGTCCGTCACGGTGGCGGAGGAATTACCCAAGGACCCGATTATTGGGGAAATGATTATTTTGATGATACGTATTGGCATAATGGAAAAACAGAAAAATACAATGGATATTGTACAGATGTATTTTTCTCAGAAGCTTTAAATTTTATAGGGGATAATAAAGACAATCCTTTTTTTTGCTATATATCTACCAATGCACCGCACGCGCCATATAATGTTCCAAAAGATTACTTCGATATTTATAAAGATATAAGCGAATCCGAATTACCAGATAGATACAAAAGGTTTTATGGTATGATTACTAATATCGACGACAATTTTAGACATTTACAGAAAAAACTAGATGCTTTAAACTTAACCGATAATACCATTCTTATTTTCACGACTGATAATGGGACAGCTGGAGGAAATAAAATATTTGACGCAGGAATGAAAGGTTCTAAAGGAAGTGTTTATGAAGGCGGACATCGGGTACCTTTATTTATTCGTTGGCCAGATGGAAAACTTACAGGAGGTAAGGATATTGATAAGTTAGTGGCGCATTATGATTTGCTTCCAACATTTGTTGATGTATTAGGTTTAGATTTTAATCCCGTAAAGCCGTTGGATGGTACTAGTTTAAAACCATTATTATATAATACAGTAGAAAAACTCCCAAATAGAGTTTTGTATATGGATACCCAACGGATGCAAAATCTTATTAAATACAGAACGTATACCGTAATGGATGATGACTGGAGATTGGTAAATGGCGATGAACTTTATAACATGAAAAATGATAAAATCTAGTCAACTAACGTTGTTCAAAAGCATCCAGAGGTAGCAGAGCGTTTAGCTTTAGGATATGAAAAGTGGTGGCAATCATTTATGGATGAAGGTGTAGATGAAAAATACAGTTATATAAAAGTGGGTTCACCTCATGAAAACCCTTCTAGAATTTCCGCTCATGATATGCTTACGGGCAAATTTGGACATGTTTGGCATCAATATGGAGCAACCAGTGGATCTGCGGCAACTGGAAGATGGAAAATAGAATTTGTGGAAGATGGGGATTACAAAATTAGTCTAAGAAGATTTCCCCGTGAAAGCGGTTTAGCCATTAATGCTACCTTTCCTGAACAAACAAAAATTCCCGAATTGGATAGAATCATGCCGGCAAGTGTAAAATCAGATTTTCAAGAGGCCTATATTTATGTTGCCGGTTTGGTAAAATCAGATAAAATCAAAGAAGGACAAGACGAAGTAAGCTTTACAAGTCGTATTCCAGCAGGTAAGTATGATATGGAAGCGCAATTAATTGATGAAAATGATGTTGTTCATCCAGCTTACTATGTTTATATCGAAAAAATTTAACGCTTTTTTTAAAAGAATTATTAATTAAATACCAACTATCAAAATGTACAGGAGCAAGAATAAGTCAGTGTTAGTTTTAATATATATATTTATAGTAACAGTGTTTTCCTCAACTGTAATAGCACAAAATACCTATGTAATAAGTGACGGTAGTAGTTTTGAAAGTAAGGATTTTTACCCTAAATTCAGTTGGGATACCACGCCCATGTATTATATGTTTGGCGAATCAACCAGAGTACTGTTTCCAGAGGAAGTTGAACACATTTCCGAAAGAACAAATTTTATTTGTATCGAAAAATCACATGCCCTTAAACAACTGGGTTCTGCGGAATTAGGAGCAAAACATGATGTTGCGGCTTTTAAGAAAGTGAAGCCAGACATGAAAGTACTCTTCTATTTTAACTCCGCTTACGCATGGCCATTTACCTCTTATAATAAAGACTTTACTGGTGAAAATATTGACCAGCATCCAGAGCTAAAAAAATTCCTAATAATTGACCCCAAAACCAAAGAACTGGCACATCGCAGAAATACGTTTTATTTCGATGTTTTGAATCCAGGGTTTCGCGATTGGTGGGTAAACACGGTAGCAAAAGGTGTTGAATTTTCTGGTGCCGATGGTGCTTTTATTGACCAGATGCATGGATTTGCTTGGTTGCGTAAAGATAAAAGTGAAGAGGTTCAGAAAGCTATGGGAGATATGATGGAAGCTTTAAAAGAAAAATTAGGCTCGGATAAAATAGTATTGGGAAACAATGCGCATGATAAAATAGCGCAGTATGTTTTTCCGGTAGTGGATGCTAATATGTTCGAACATTATAAAAGTGATTTATTAAGCAAAGAAAAACTGCTTGAAGATTGGGAAAATATGCTTCGAACTGCCAAAGCGGGAAAAATATCGGTATTTCGTGTTGGAGTGGAGCATGATGGCGTCTCAGAAGAGAAAAAGGATTATTATAAAGGCGCAAAGAGAAATGAAAGACTTGCAAAACTTTCAAAAGAAAAATTGGAATATTATCTTGCCTGCTATTTGATTGGAGCACAGCCTTATTCTTATTTTCAATATGGTTGGGGCTGGACATTGTCTTCAGGTTCATTAATTGATTACCCAGATTTACAACGCCCATTAGGCGATCCCAAAGGAGTATATTCTCGAACTACGCCAGAGGGATGGGGGTTTACCCGAGAGTTTGAACATGCAAGTGTTTGGGTAAATATTGAAACAGGTAAAGCTCAAATATCTTGGAAAAAATAATTTTTTTAACTTATAAAATGTGTTTACCTTATTAGAGAGTTTATTTTAAATTTCTGTCAAAAAAAAGAGAAATGAACAACATTTGAATTGATTTAAGAAACACTGCATTATAAATAGCACTTTATTTTACCTAACTGATGTTACACACAAAAGTATTAAATTTCGTTTATGAATGTTAATAACCTTTTGGATTAATAAACGAACTATAGTACCGTGACAAGCCTCTCATTTATGAAGGACAATAAAGTAAGTCATAACCAGATAACACGCTTGCTATCTGGTAAAGTAGATTCAAGAACCTTATGGCTGGAATCTAAACCTATGGTCCATGAGATTAGTAATCTAAAATTATTAACTCTTAAATAAATACAAGAAATTAGCTGTTTATCCAAATCCAACAAATAATAAATTTGTTATTGATTTTAGAATTTCACAAGAGGCTTCATATTCCATTGTTAATTATATGGGTAAAATATTACTTTCTGGAGTTGTGAAAAATGGAACAACTTCTAACGAGTATGAAACAGTTTCAAAAAAGATAGTTAAGGAATAAAAATAAAGATACCGTTAATTGAAATCGGCGGTATTTTTTTAAAAAAAGTTCTCATGTATATGTAAAGGGTATTTTCCTAATACAAAACAAATTGCATGAACCTTGTGGCAAAAGCTCTTAAAAGAATAAGAACGTATAATGTCAAGTTTACGTTAATAAATATTCCAAAATCTAAAATTTTTACAACAGGTTCTTTTATTTCTATTTTTTTCGATAAAGTGCAATAGAAGGTTTATTTCAGCAAATAAATGGTCAATATAAGCATCCATTTTTTTTTACAAAAAAGTAAATTGCTTCACCATTTAAAGACCATTTAAAGACCATTAAATATAAAACTTTGAATTATGAATTTACAAAAACACTTTATTTTTATATGTGCAATTTTGTTTGGTCTAAATATGTATTCCCAAACCATTGGTCCATGGAATGTTACCGAACTTAAGCAAACACCTAATTGGACAACTACCAATGTGGATGCTGTAGCTGGAATGACAGGTATTCTCTACGAATCCATTGATTATTTAAATAATCCTGTAGAAGTATTCGCTTATTACTCAGCGCCTACGGGTACTCCACCAGCAGGAGGTTGGCCTGCTGCCATATTTGTTTCTGGAGGCTTAGGAGATGCTTTCCCAGAAGCTGTAAAATACTGGAATGATCGTGGTTATGCCGCAATATCCATGGATACATTTGGGGATTTTCCAAATGGAACTGCTACTCCTAATCCAGGTCCAGGACGTAATGGCGTTTTTAATGACTGGACTTTGCCTATCGAGGACCAATGGTATTACCACGCCGTTGCTCAAGTTGTTAAAGCGCACTCTCTTATAGCTTCTTTTTCTGAAGTTAATGCAAATAAGATTGGCATTATGGGAGCAAGTTGGGGTGGAACAATAACAGGTACTATAATGGGCTTAGATGACCGACTGGCTTGGGCATTTCCAATTTATGGATGTGGATATTTACGGGGTTCTGATGGTTCTCAAGGAAATGCTATTGGTACAGGAGCAAAAGCAGCTTTTGTTATGGATAACTACGACGGAAGCTTATATTTCAATAATGTTACATTTCCTACTTTATTCCTTAATAGAATGAGAGATGGTCATTTTGATATGTCACAGAATCAGCTATCTTCACGAGCTGTGCAAGGTTCTACAGGTTTGATATTATTAAAAAATTGGGGACATGGAAATACAAATTGGACAGAATTGGAAGAGCCCTACGCATTTGCTGAGAGCGTAGTTAATGGTGGTGATCCGCTTCCAGAAGTTGGTAAGCCATATATTACTTTTGGTACGGGCTATGTTACTGCTACTTCTTCTGTGGGAATAAGTAGTGCTACGATGCATTATACCAACGATGGCGATAATGTAGAACTGAATGAAAAGAACTGGATATCGATCGATGCCAACATTTCTGGTAATAACATTTCTGCGAGTATACCAGAAACTGCTACAATTATTATTTTTGAGGTATCTGATTCTCGTGGGTTGATTAAGAGCTCAGAGTACATTTTTAATCCTGATGCTGTTGTAATAACCCCATCTGAAAACCTTGCTTTAAATGGTACAGCAACACAATCTACAACACTAAATGATCGCGGACCAGAACTTGCTATTGATAATAATACAGATGGAGTTTATAATCGTGGTTCTGTAACCGTTGCTGAAAGTACTTTAGAGTCTCAAGCTTGGTGGCAGGTAGATCTTGGTGGTGAATACAATATTAGTGACATCAATATTTTTAATAGAACCGATGTTTGCTGTGTAGACAGATTGTCAAATTTCACATTAACTGTTACTGATAATAATGGTACTGAAATATATACCGAAACGATTACTACAGCACCTAATCCTGATGTAAACATAAACGTTAATGGAGCTATTGGTCAGGTTATAAGAATTGAATCTAACCTTGCTGATACTAATTTAAATTTGGCTGAAGTACAAGTATTTGGAGACGCTATACTTGGAGTTGAAGATAAAAAAAAAGCAGATAGACTCGTAGTTCACCCAAACCCAGTTTCCAATAGTATTACCATTGATTTTAAAGGTTCGCAAGCAGCTAAAATGAAAATAATCGATAGCCGAGGTAAAATCATAATACAGGATGATATACAATACGGAACCAATACTATAAACCTTAGCAATTTGTCTTCAGGTCTATACATCATAAAGGTTTCTGATGAAAATGAAACGTATACAAGAAAAATGATTAAAAAATAATTGAAAAATGCCGATAATCGAAATTATTGGTGGGTATTTTTTGATAAAAAAATCGTGTCGAGAACTAGTTTAGAAACGAAAATTCTTATTCTCGATACAAATTTCACTTAATTCAATCGTGAAATTCACTCGAATTGACAGAATTTATCAAAATGCACAACGGGTTAACTTATATAATTAAATATAGTTTTTAAATAAACTGAAACTAAATAAATCATGAAAAATTTTAGAAAATTAAAACTACTTTTTACATCACTTTTAATTTGTGGAATATCCTCCTTATTACATGCTCAGAGTCAAAATCAACAGGAGCTCAGTGATATTTTTTCTAAATTCGCTGCATACGACTCCCAATATACCCAACCAGCGAAATTAAGTTCCTCTGGATTTAGTTTTACTAAAGCGTATAGTACTTCTTATGGTACTGAAGCAAATCGTCCATGGAACAATACTAATTTAGAAAGCGACCTATTTATGGCGCGGCTATCGTATACCGATGCCAACCCTAATCTATCTTATCAAGCTAGTGTTTCAACAGGTGGAGGTCTCTACTCTTATAGAAATAGTAATGGAGAATGTATACCAAAACAAAGAGGAGCGCCAACTAATATACAAATAGATGGTACTTATTATAACCAATGGACAGAAGCTGTTTGGCATATGGTGGGTAATAACGTTGAGCATCAAGGAAATGCCCAAGCTCCAATAAAAGATAAAATTATCTATCATCAAGGTGGGGCTTATGGCAATATTGCTGAAACTGGTTATAAACCTTTTTATGGTTTTCAGCTAGCAGATTATTACAATAGCGCGCTTGAAGAATACAGTACGGTAGCTTGGTTGCAAATTGGACACCCAAAAGCCACGAGAGATAGTAAATTTTACACTGAGATATTGATTTGGACGAAATATCGTAATGTCGGGAATGGAATTCTTCAAGTAGACCAGGCATTGTATAACTTTGGTGATCATACCACTAGCGGATACTATGCGGATACTTTTGATGAAGCTTTTAGAACTCCTGTATTAGACAGAATTAATGCACCTTATACTTGTAATAATGATAATACGCATAACCGTATATACATGTCGAGTTCAAATGGTACATATGCTGAGAAAAGTGGTCAAGGTTGGGGAACCACTATTAATAATACAACTACAGATGGTTGGGTAGCTTTTACTGCAGGAGATAACCAAATTAATCCTGGAGCTGGATACGGATTTATATTTGATAATGGTGCTGGTATAAATAAGTTTGGTTTTGTTAATACTGCTAAAGCGCAGAATAACTTTACTACTATCCGACTTGATACGGATATTTATCAAGGAGATTTGGTAAACTATAGATATTTTATTGCATTGGGTAATGATGTAGATGCCATACAATCCGCTGGATCTACTTATAAAAATCATACGAGACATGAATTACGCAATATGCCAAAAACTGCTTCAGATGACACAAGTTATTACTTTGAGGAATCTGGAAATACCATTACAGCTGCTAATACAACTGGTGTTTCGCAAGGTCTTGATTTAAAGTTGCAGCCATACGAAAATAGTTTCCCTATTTTCGTAGTTACCAATTCATCTGGAGTATCTCAAGTAACATCAGATCTATATTCTGCTGTTCGTGCAGCTAACCCAAAAGAGCTTTACCCTTGGAATGGTGTAACAGCCGACATTAAACTACTAGGATTTAGTGATAGTAGAGCTACCGTTAATGAATTTGAAACTATAACAATAAACTCGGGTGATGACTACACATTCCCAGATGGTACTACAATATCCAATATAACCTCAGACTTATATAAAACAAGTTTTATTGGTACAAAAACAGTTTCAATTCCAAATGCTGAATACAGACAATACAAGCAAACCCATGTAAAAGTTACGGGTACTCTTGGAATTGAAGATAGTATAAAAACAGATAAACTCTTGGTATATCCAAATCCAGTGTCTGATAGCATTACTATTGATTTGAAAGGCTTTAAAGCAGAGGCTGCTGAAATAGAAATTGTCGATAACTTAGGTAAAACCATCCATTCTGATGTTATTCGAAACGGAAGAAATACTATCGACCTTAGAAATTTCTCTTCAGGTTTATACATTGTAAAAGTTTCTGGTGACTATAAAACCTACACAAGAAGGATAATTAAAAAATAGATTTAACCAATTAGCACTTTTAAATGAAACGATAAAACTATGAAAAAACAAAAAATTATTCTGTTATTAATGCTTATCGCTTTTTCTATAACAGCTAAAGCACAACTAGAAGGAAAGCATAGTCGTTCAGTAGACTTTAGAGGAACCTGGGGTGTTCGTATCCTTCTTCCTACTGCTTACGATATTGCTTTTCCAGATGGGTCTGGCATAAATGCAGAGAATTTTGATGTAGATTTATTTATGCAACAAATAAATCAATTAACAACGATAACCCATGTAAACATCAATATACACAGAGGACATCAAGCGAGTTGGTATTCGTCTCCATATCCTGAAATGGAAGCTATTATGGGAAGTGATTTGTTTCCAAAACGTGATTTTTTTGGTGAAGTACTTGATGCTTTAAAACAACGTGGGTTAAAAGTTATGGTGTATTTCAGTAGAACAGGTATGGATTCCCAATATCTAACAGCTGCTCAAATGAATACATGGAATACCTATCTTTCATCTGAAGGATTTACACATTACGAAGGAGTTGCAAAAATACTTGAATACTATGCTGTGAAGTTTGGTAATAAAATTGATGGTTGGTGGGTAGATCGTGCTAGTGTTATGACAACTGATGAACACGAATTATTTGTAAGCGCTATTAGAACAGGTAATCCAGATGCTATGATTGCATTTCACGTTAAAACAGGAATGCCCATTAGGCAAGGAACTAAATTTTGTGATTACACAGCAGGGCATCCTGTGGCTGTAAACACTCAACCTACTTGGACCTTGAGTAATGTAGGTATGGTTGAAAACATTGAAGCTGGACCATGGATTGATTTAAATGGAAACCCTGACCCTAGTGAAGGAACGGCTCTTGGATCTATTTTAATGCCTTTTCAACGAAAATGGAGAGATGGTGCTGCTGATTTTCCAACTGCTCAAGCTATTGAATGGACAACACGAGCCATGGCAGGAGGCGGTATGTACTCATGGGCGGTTGCACGAGAAGGTAATGGATTTGCAAGTCCTCAATTCAATCAATTACTAGATATTGATGCTACAGTTGCGGCTTACCTAAACAATACAAACAATGTTTCAAATGTATCTGTAACACCAGATGAAGTAGATTTATCTCTAAATAACACAATACAATTAACAGCTAATGTTACTCCCTATCATGCACTCAATAAGGCTGTTAATTGGACTTCGGATAATAATTTAATTGCTACTGTAAGTGCTAGCGGATTGGTTACACCAATAGCTGAAGGAATAGTAACTATTACAGCAACTACTGATGATGGAGGATTCACTGATAATAGTATAGTTAACGTAGTCCCTGAATTAGGTGAAAACCTAGCATTAAACGGTACGGCAACGCAATCTACAACATTAAATAATCGCGGACCAGAACTTGCTATTGATAATAATACAGATGGTGTTTATAATCGTGGTTCTGTAACCGTTGCTGAAGGTACTTTAGAATCTAAAGCTTGGTGGGAGGTAGATCTTGGTGATGAATACAATATTAACATCATTAATATATTTAACAGAATAGATAATTGTTGTATTCAAAGGTTGAGTGATTTTACGTTGTTTGTTTATGATAGTAATGGTAATCAAACATATTCACAAACAATTACTACAACACCTAATCCTGATGTAACCATAAACGCTAGTGCTGCTGTTGGTCAGGTTATAAGAATTGAATCGAACCTTACCGACACTAATTTAAATTTAGCTGAAGTACAAGTATTTGGAGACGTTATACTTGGAATTGAAGATAACTCAAAAGCAGATAAACTCCTGGTATATCCAAATCCAACGTCAGATAGCATTAATATTGATTTTAGAAACTCAGAAGAAGCTTCCTATTCCATTGTTAATTATACGGGTCAAATATTACTTTCTGGTGTTGTTAAAAATGGAACAACTTCCATTGATGTTAGTGGATTATCTTCAGGTTTTTACCTTATAAGAATTTCTAATGAATATAAAACAGTCTCAAGAAAAATAATTAAGAACTAGAAATAAATATGTCGCCGACTTTAATCGGTGGTAAGTTTTAAAAAAACAATTGCATAATTGAAAAATACTGGTGATCGAAATCATCAGTATTTTTTTATAATACTCATCCCTATAAAAATTTTATACTAATACAAAACAAATTACATAAAAACCTTGTGGCAATGGTTATTAAAGAATAAGAATATCCAGTGTCAAATTTCTTCAATAAATATTCCAAAACCTAAAACTTTTACAATAACCCATTTATTTCTATGAATATTCGACGAAGTGTAATAAAAAGGTTGTTTTAAACAAAGAATTGGTTAATATCAGAAACTAATTTTTCTTACAAAATAGTAAATTGATACGCCGATTAGAATAACATTTTACTAGCTGATATTAAAGAGTGAAATGAGTAAAATGTAGTTATTCATGTAAGTAGTATTGCTTTAGGAATATATATTCTTGCATGTAGTAAATGAAAAATACGTTTAAACTATTAAAATAATTAAACTAAATATTAACTTTTATTAAAACCACTAAATTATGATTAAAAAAATTAAAACTATTTTTTTCCTAACATTGATGCTACTCTCAATCACTGGGTATGCACAGGTAACTGATCCTAACACAAAAGTACAATGGCTGGAAGGCTCCTGGGGCGCCCGTCTATATGTTAGGGGTGGCCCGCAACTAGATCAATATATAGCTAATGGTTATGATTATGTAGCAGGAGCTCAGGAAATGGTAGCCAAGTATCCTACTATGGGGCATGTACTTACTAACATGACACAAAATGCTAGAACAAATAAATTTACATTAAGGTATAATCCGAATGTTCATGCGGTAACGGGAAATCCTGACTTTGTTATAAGTGAAGAATTCGTTCCAAACAAAGATGACAACAACGAACAAGTCATCATTGATGTAATCAAAGTGTTTAAGGATGCTGGTAAAAAAGTACTCCTATATCTTAATTGTAAGGAATTTACAGCTGTAGATACTTCATCGGATGCTTACGATGAATGGTATGCTTACGTAAATCAATACTTTGGTGGCGATGAATATGCGGCCAGAACCAATCTAATGGAAGGCTACATGAAACGTTTTAAAGAAATGGGCGTAGATGGATATTGGCTAGATGCTGCTGCTATGAACGTAAGAAACATCCAACTTGTAGCGATGATGCGTGCGCTTGACCCAAATATGATTTTTTCAATAAATACAGACAAGTCGGTTTTCAAAAATCCAGATGGTAGTAATATGACCGTATTATTAGATGGCTGCGATGATGACGATCCCGATCCTTATGGTGTCATAAAATATGCAATGAATGATGTTGAAGGTGATTTCACCGGCGGACATATCTTTCCTTTAGGGCAAGGTGGTAGAGGTGATTCATGGGCGCATGAAGAATTCACTATTCCAGATATTCAAGAGAGCAACTATCAGCTTTTTGAAGGCAAAAATATTTTGAAGCATATGTTTATGCCTATGAGGCAGCAATGGTCTGTGGCTAGTGCTACATTGAGAATGACTAATGAAGTAGCTTATAGAATGACAAAGAAAATTACTATGGCCGGCGGAGCAATTACGTTTTCAGGTACTACAACTGATGGAACGATAATTGCCGACGAAGACGCTGTCTTGACCTATGTTAATCAAAAAATGGAAGAGAATGAAATTGATTTCACTCCATATGTAAGACCTGCATGTGCCTTTTTAGCAGGAGAAGAGGTTAAAACAGCTCAAAATATAACTTTTTCTGCGTTTTCTAATAAGCAAGTAGGTGGTGCTGATTTTAATCCTGGTGCTACGGCAAGCTCTGGCTTAGCAGTTAGCTACATTAGTTCTAATCCAGCTGTTGCAACTATTGTTAACAATCAAATTCGTATTGTTGGAGCTGGAATTACTCGTATTACAGCAAGGCAGAACGGTAACGATAATTATCGTCATGCGCCATTTAAGCATCAAATGTTGACGGTAACTGGAGGTACTGGTGGCGGCACGAATCTTGCATTAAACGGTACCGCAACACAATCCACAACACTAAGTGGAGGTGTAGCATCTCGTGCTATTGATAATGACACAAATGGAAACTTTGGTAGTGGTTCCGTTACTGCTTCTGAAGGTCCTAATGCATGGTGGGAGGTAGACTTAGGAGATAGTTATAGCATTGATAACATTAATGTATTTAATAGAACCAATAACTGTTGTTTAAGCAGATTATCTGATTTTACAGTATCTGTTATAAATGGCACTGGTACTACGACGTATTCAGAAACGATTACCAGTGCACCTAACCCTTCTGTAACCATAGATGCTGGAGGAGCTGTTGGGCAGGTTGTTAGAGTACAATCAAACAATGGGCTTACATTAAACTTGGCCGAAGTACAAGTGTTTGGTGAATTAGCGGTGAACAACGCATTTGTTCCCGATCCTAACAAGACGTATTATATCGATTGCCCACAATGGAATCTACGGCTTGCTGCAAATGGAGAAAGTGAAGATGCTTATACAACTTCTATTTCCACAACAGGAGCTGATGTAGAATGGAAATTTGTGGACAATGGTAATGGCTATTGGCACACTGACCTTGCAGCAGGAGGAACAAAGCCACGACTAAGAACTGATGGTACCGCCGATGCGGACATGAACCAAACCACAGCAAATGGTACCAATACATATTACAGTTTTTCAGAAGGTCTTTCTAATGGAACATACTTTCTCACCATTCCTGATGGAACGGTAAACTACAATAGGCTTCAGATTGACAACACAGGAGCTGTTAAAATGACAGGAACATCAAGTACAGGTTCATGGGTATCTTTTACAATTACAGAAGCGACGAGTTCTTGTGCCACATTTTCAAGAATTCAAGCAGAAAACTTTAATAGCATGTCAGGAATTGCTGATGAAGGTATTAATATAGGATTTATTGAGAATGGCGACTGGGCTATGTACAGTAATATAGATTTAACCTGTGCAAACAGTATTGATGTAAGAGCGTCTAGTAACACTAGTGGAGGAAGTATAGAAGTACGTTTAGGAAGCCCTACAGGTACTTTAATAGGTACAGTTTCTATATCTAACACAGGCGGTTGGGGAACGTATACAACCTCTGGTTCAACGATTAATAGTGTAAGCGGAACACATGATGTTTATCTGGTATTTAACGGCGGTAGTGGTTATTTATTCAATGTTAATTGGTTTGAGTTTGATGGTACGAGTTCATCAAAAACAAGTTCAGAAAAAGTGACGCTTGACTTAGAAACGTCAGATGCTGATGGTATCTTTTATACCTTCCCAAATCCAGTAAAAGACATCCTTAATGTTAAAATTAGCGGTTCAAAAACGGCTAAGTTAGATGTCATCAATTTTGCAGGACAAAGTGTGCTTTCCTATGATATTAAAGAGGGGAATACAGTTGTTGATTTGAGTAATCTTGCTTCAGGAATATATATGCTTAAAGTAATTGATGAGCAACAACACGTACAAACTAAGAAAATAATTAAAAAATAATTGAATAATTAAAAAACAATTGCATAATTGAAAAATGCCGGTGATCGAAATCACCGGTATTTTTTAAAAAAAAAAGACTCTTCTATATAAAGAATTTTAACCTAATACAAACTAAACTAAACTAAACAAACCTTGTGGTAACAGCTCTTAAAGAATAAGAACGTGTAATGTCAAATTTACGCCAATTAAATATTTCAAAACCCAAAACTTTTACAACAGGTTTTTGTTCCTGTTTTTTCGCTAAAGTGTAATAAAAGGTTTATTTCAGCAAATAATTGGTTAATATAAGCATTTATTTTTTTTTATAAGAAAGTAAATTGCATCATCAACTTAATTAATATTTTTCCCAACTGATATTAAAAGGAGCAAGTACAGTTATTGATGTAAGTAACCTTGTTTCAGGACTATATTATTAAAGTAATTGATCAATAAAAACACATATAAACTAAGAAAATAATTAAACTATAGTATAACTTATTTAAATTTAAAAATTATGATTAAGAAAACGATTTTTTTCCTAACACTAATGCTGCTCTCAATCACAGGGTATGCACAGGTTGATGATCCTAACACAAAAACACAATGGATGGAAGGCTCTTGGGGTGTTCGCCTTTATGTTAGAGGAGGTTCTCAATTGGATCAATATGTTAACTCAGGCTATGATTACAGAGCTGGAGCACAAGAAATGGTAGATGCATACACTACTATGGGGCATGCACTTACTAATATGACACAGAATGCTAGAACAAATCGTTTTACTTTACGAAATAATCCAAACGTTGCTGAAGTAACTGGTGATCCTAATTATGTGATACATGAAGATTTTGTACCAAGTTTAGAAAATGAACAGGTTATTATTGATGTAATAAAAATATTCAAAGATGCTGGTAAAAAAGTACTCTTATATCTTAACTGTAAAGAATTTACAGAAGTAGATACTTCTACAGAGGCCGCAGCTGCTTGGGTTGCTTATTATACTGATTACTTTGGTGGAGATGAGTATGCTGCCAGAACAAACCTAATGCAAGGGTATATGAAACGTTTTAAAGAAATGGGAGTAGATGGTTATTGGTTAGATGCTTGTGCTATAAATGAGAGAAATATGTTGCTTATAAACATGATGCGTGAACTTGATCCAAATATGGTTTTAACGCCAAATACTTTAAAATCGGAGTTCTTTAATCCAAATGGTAGTAAAATGGTCGTATTATTAGATGGTTGTGATGATGATGATCCAGATCCTTATGGTGTTATCAAATATGAAACACAAGTTATTGAAGCTGACTATACAGGTGGGCATGTTTTTCCATTAGGGCAAGGTTCTAGAGGTGATTCATGGTCGCATGACGAATTTACGATTCCAAATATTCAAGAGACTAACTATCATAATTATACTGATGTTAATAATGGTAATGTTACTCCTAATGGAACTACGAAAGCTGTTTTAAAGCATATGTTTATGCCTATGAGGCAACAGTGGTCTGTTGCTAGTGCTCAATTGAGACAGAATAATGAAACTGCCTACAGAATGGCAAAAAAGATTACTATGGCTGGAGGAGCTATAACCTTTTCATGTACCACTACAGATGGAACCATAAAGGACGACGAACATGCTATCCTGACCTATGTTAACCAAAAGTTTGAAGAAAATGACATCACGTTTTCACCTTATGTGAGACCTGAATGTGCTTTTTTAGTTGGGGAAGAAGTTAAAACTCCTCAATCTATAAGTTTTCCTGCTATGCTCCCTGTAACATTAGGAAGCGCAGATATAGATCCAGGCGCTACTGCAACCTCTGGTTTAGATGTTATTTATCTTAGTGCAGATCCTAAAGTTGCTGTTATTGTTGATAATAAAATTAAGCTTGTAGGTAAAGGAATGACACGTATTACAGCAAGACAAAACGGTGATGACAATTATCGTCATGCATCTTTTGTGACTCGTTTTTTGTCGGTTGTTGATGCTGGTGACCCAACTACTGACCCTATACCTCAGTCTATTTCATTTGCAGAGTTATCTGAAAAAGATGTGAATGATCCTGATTTTTCTCCCTTTGTGGACGCAACTTCTGGTTTAGAAGTTACACTTACTAGTTCTAATCCAGCTGTAGCAACTGTTGTAGACGGAACAATTCAAATACAAGGTGCCGGTGTTACTAATATAACGGCATCACAACCTGGAAACGCTAACTTTTTAGCTGCTACAGATGTTGTAAGAGTATTAACAGTTACTGAGGAAAGCGGAACCGGAACTGGAACCAATAATCTTGCTTTAAACGGTACAGCAACACAATCATCACCAACATTAAGTGGTGGTGTTGCTTCTCGTGCTATTGATAATGACACAAATGGAAATTTTGGTAGCGGTTCTGTAACCGCTGCTGAAGGTCCTGGTGCTTGGTGGGAAGTAGATCTTGGTGCTGAATACAACATTAATGATATCAATGTATTTAACAGAACAAATGGTTGTTGTACGGATAGATTGGGTGATTTTACAGTATTTGTTCTTGATGCTAATCGTACTACAACATATTCAGAAAGAATTACTACTGAACCGAGTCCTTCTGTAGCAGTAAATCCTGATGGGGCAGTTGGCAAGATTATAAGAATTGAATCTAACTTAACCTTAACACTCAACCTTGCTGAAGTACAAGTATTTGGAGATGCCATACTTGGAATTGAGGATAATACAAAAACAGATAGACTTTTGGTATATCCAAATCCAACGTCTGATAACATTAACATTGATTTGAAAGGCTTTAAAGCAGAAGCTGCCGAAATACAAATTATCGATTATTTAGGTAAAACCATCCATTCTGGTACAATTAAAAACGGAAGGAATACTGTTTATCTTAGTAATTTATCTTCAGGTTTATACATTATAAAAGTCTTAGATGATTATGAAACTTATACAAGAAAAATAATTAAGAAGTAATCTGAGTTCGATTAATATCTAAAAACGCAATGTGTTGATTTTTAATAGAAAGCATTTATTTTTTATATCCTGCAAGGTTTTAAAACTTTGTAGATCGATAGCTAACAACTGATAATCAGTAACTTATCAATCGAACTCAGATAAATAATAAATTAAAAATTTCTAGTTGGACTTAACTATGTAAGCAGGCAGACTAATCCTAATTTTTATCGGAATTTATCGGTTTTATTTTCCGATGTGCTGTGCGTGGAGATAAAACAGAACTTTCAACTTAATACCTCGTACCCTTGGGTCGAGGTCATTTGTTATTTGATATTGGCACTATTTGTTCTAACCCAATCTTGTATCATAGTATTTATTCATTAATAGCTATTTCAGTTATTTTTACAACAAAAGGGTTATTCCATTTACGGTCGTTATAAATTCTTTGAGATCGTGTAACCGATATCTCCATCCCATCATTTATTTGTTTAATTGTAGGAACAGGATTGGCGTTCTTATCATATTCTTTAACTATTCCATTGTGACCTAAAACAGAAATTTCGCTTTGATCTGTTGATTTGAATGCTTTAATTGTAAACTTATGGCGCGCACCAAATTTCCACTGATTCTTATTGATAAATATATATGCAGTTCTTTGATCTTTGGATGTTAAAAACCACATATTATTTTCTTTAACGGTATGGTGAGGTATGGTTTGATGAAATGCTTCTTTATTAATAAACATCCATAGGGAAATTTCATTCAAAGCACCCCTTTGTTCGGGTGGAAAATTACCTAAAGCATCAGGGCCAAAGTTTAATAAAAAGTTCCCCCCTTTTGCTTTTATATCAATAAGTTCAAGAATAGCATTTTTAGGTGTTTTATATGTTTCATTTGTGGGTCTATATTGCCATTGATTTCCAAATGTATAACAGGCTTCCCAAGGTGAAGGAATTGGTTCCTCAGGGGTGTTTTGTTCAGGAGTTTCAATCGCTCCTCTGGTAACCACCACCTCTGGATTAATCTCCCAGCATACTTTTGCTAACGCTGTTTGTGCAAATTGATCTCTACCATCCAAAAACACAATATCAATTTTTCCGTACTGGGTCATGAGTTCTTTCATTTGCTTTTTCGCATAGGTATTTAAATCTGGGTTGCCACTAGCAAGCGCTTCCTTTCGATCCCTTGATATAAGTGTGCCTTGTTTATACAGGAAATAAAAGTCATCTGGCGAGAAGTATAGCCCCACTGCTAAACCTGCTTCACGACAAGCATTAACAATCATTTTTGTAATGTCTTTGCCATAGGGACTATTCATTATGCCAAAATTGGTTGTTTTAGTGTCATACATACAATAGCCATTATGATGTTTGGTGGTAAATACAACATATTTCATCCCTGCAAGTTTGGCAGCATTAACCCATTGTTTTGCATCGAAGTTTACCGGGTTAAAAGTTTTAGGAAGTTCATTTACATACCTGTCAAGATAATCTTCAGAGGCACCAACCATACTATGGCTAATCACCATTCCCAATTGAACATCCATACTCTAGTGAATGAACATTCCAAATCCTAAGTCTGTAAACCATGCCTCTCTTTCAGGTTTATTGAGATTTAATGGCTTTGTTTCCTGTGCATAAATACTCATAGGTAATATGATTATCAGGATTAAAACTAATTTTATACTTAAAGAATATTTCAAAATATTTTAATTTTTTAATTGAGTACTAAAAATTTATTAAATTTTATCTTGCTTGTCGTTTGCACGCAATACCACTCCATCGAATAGGTTGCGGCAATTTTTAAAATTTGTACTAAATTACATTTTTTTGTTTTTGTGTTATCTCGAAAAATTATTAAATTTCAAGAATGTTTGATTCAAGCAAAAACTTGACTGAATAGAGAATAAGATTTTATTTTAAAAGGAGAATATTTACCTCAACAAACTAAAATGTGTACACAAAAATAAATCCAATCGAATTTTAAAAATAAAACTGTTTTGTGGGCACGGTATGTTTTATGGATCTAAATTTTTTAAATTCTATAAATATTTTTCAAAAGAATTACAATCAGTGTTTTATAGAACTCCAGAAATACATCTCGGTTCCTTTAGGACTTAAGTTTTTAACACTCTCAATTATATTTATATTTTTTCACCTTAACAAATTAAAAATTAATGTATGTATAGAATTAAAACCTCCATTGTATCGATTCTGATGCTAATTACATTTATTGTATCATCATGCGTACAAGAGAAGTCAAAAAAAGATAAAAAACAACCCAACATCATTTTTATTCTGGCAGATGATTTAGGATATGGAGATATTTCTAGTTACAATGAAAATTCTAAAATCCAGACAGTTAATATTGATAAACTAGCTTCGGAAGGCGTGATGTTTACAGATGCTCATACTAGTAGTGCAGTATGTACTCCCACAAGATATGGTATTTTAACAGGTCGTTATAATTGGCGTTCAGAATTAAAAAGAGGGGTGTTACATGGGTATAGTAAAGCTTTAATTCCTGATGATAGAACAACTATTGCAGGTTTATTAAAATCTAAAGAATACCACACAGCAGCGATTGGTAAATGGCATTTAGGTTGGGATTGGGCAAATATCGAAAAAGGGAAAGACGCTGTTGATTTTTCTAAGAAAATAAAAAATGGACCTACTGCTAATGGGTTCGATTATTGGTATGGATTTAATGGCTCGTTAGATATGGCACCTTATGTGTGGGTAGAAAATGACCAACCTACAAGGGTACCAACCAATTTTACTAAAAATGCTGATGATCAAGCTATGTGGCGAAAAGGACTTACATCTGATGATTTTGTACACGAACAAGTGTTACCAGAAATTACTGCTAAAACGGTTAACTTTATAAATAAGCATGCTAAAAGCGACCAGCGATTCTTTCTATACATGCCCTTACCAGCGCCTCATACTCCTATTTTGCCAACAGACGAATTTAAAGGTAAAAGTGGATTAGATAACCCGTATGGTGATTTTGTGATTATGGTAGATTGGGTGGTAGGCGAAGTAATGAAATCATTAGAAGCACAAGGCATTGCAGACAACACCATTTTAGTCTTTACAAGCGATAATGGCTGTTCTCCTCGAGCAGATTTTGAACAATTAACAACAAAAGAGCATGACCCTAGTTATGTGTTTCGTGGGCATAAAGCAGATATTTTTGAAGGTGGTCATAGAGTGCCATTTATAGTCCGATGGCCAGCAAAAGTGCAATCAGCAAAATCTAGCCAGTTGGTGTGTACAACAGATTTTTTTGCAACAGTTGTAGATGCATTGGATACAAAAATTGGGGATAATGTAGCTGAAGATAGCTACAGTTTTTTATCAGCACTCGGTATTGAATCTAGCTTGCCAAATAGAGAAAGTATTGTGCATCATTCTATAAATGGTTCATTTGCGTACCGAAAGGGAGACTATAAAGCCATTTTTTGTCCAGGTTCTGGTGGGTGGAGTTTTCCAAGACCAAGAGATAAAGCAGCCATTGATAGTTTACCTAAATTTCAATTATATAATTTAAGTGGTGATATTGGAGAAGAGCATAATTTACAAGATGAGAAACCTGAACTGTTAGAACAATATAGAAAAGAACTTTCACAAATTGTATTAAATGGTAGAAGTACTCCTGGGGTCAATCAAAAAAATGACGATCCTGAAACTTGGCCTCAGTTAAGTTGGATGAATGATAAAGAATAAGTTCTTCATATAAACATCATTAAAGAAGAAAGAAACATCAAACAAAAAATAAATACTAATTATGATACCAAACCAATATTTAAAACCTTCTAACTTGAACAAGTTTAAAAGTAAATTGATTTTTGAAAACATCAATAAATCAATATGTCATAGCCTGTTTTTAATAATACCGCTTATTCTTTTTTCATGTAAAGAAAAACAGGAAAAAGTAAAAAGCACAGAAAAAAGGCCCAATATTGTCTTCGTTATTACAGACGACCAAGGTTATGGTGATTTGGGGCATACAGGGAATACCATTATTAAAACACCTGCTATAGATAAATTTTCTACAGAGTCAGTAAACCTTACCAATTACCACGTAGGAACTACCTGTGCCCCAACAAGAGCAGGTTTATTAACAGGAAGAAATTGTAATAGAAATGGCGTTTGGCATACCATTATGGGAGCATCTATGCTAAATAGAGAAGAAACCACCATTGCGAATGTGCTACAAGATAATAGCTATAAAACAGGTATGTTTGGTAAATGGCATTTAGGAGATAACAGCCCATTTCATCCGCATGAACGAGGTTTTGACGAAGCTTTTTATCATGGTGGTGGCGGTGTTGGGCAAACTCCAGATTATTGGAATAATGATTATTTTGACGATTCTTATTTTAGAAACGGAACCCCAGAAAAAAAAGAAGGCTATTGTACGGACGTTTGGTTTGATGAAGCCTTAAGTTTTATAGAAGATAAAAAAGACGCACCTTTCTTTTGTTATTTAAGTTTAAATGCCCCCCACGGGCCTTATAACCTTCCAAAGGAATACTATGATTTATATAAAGACGAAACTCGTATCGAGGAAACTCAAAAGCGTTTTTATGGTATGATTACCAATATTGATGACAATTTCTCTAAGTTGTTGAAAAAATTAGAAACTTTAGGAATAGCCGAAAACACCATTGTAGTTTTTACTACAGATAATGGTACCGCAAGAGGATATAAAGTCAATGATAAAACCAATCAAGTATTTGGTTACAACGCCGGTATGCGAGGTACAAAAGGAAGTGAGTATGATGGTGGACATAGAGTGCCTTTTATCATCAGATGGCCAGATGGCGGGCTCACAGGAGGTAAGAGTTTGAATGATTTAACTGCTCATGTAGATATTTTGCCAACATTTGTTTCACTAACTCAGCAAAAATTTGTACCAGAAAAAACTATGGATGGTACGGATATTAGTGATTATCTTTTAGGTGAATCTGAAGCACCTGATAGGTATTTGGTAACGGATACACAACGTATTCCCTGGCCCGAAAAAGGAAAAAACAGTTGTGTTATGGATGACAACTGGCGTTTAATAAAAGGAAAAGAACTTTACAATATCACAGAGGATCCAGGACAAACCACTAATTTAGCTGATAAATTTCCAGAAAAGGTAGCAGAAATGAATGCCTTTTACGAAACTTGGTGGGAAGATGTTATTAAAGAAACCAAATTTTCTGTGATAGATTTAGGAGTAAATGATATAGATGTAATTACTTGCCATGATGCCCGTACCGTAGATTATTATCCACCGTGGAACCAACAAATGATTCGCAAAGGAAAACCTATGGAACCCGCCCCATTTACAGTAAATTTTGTGAAAGCGGGTAAGTATCGATTTCATTTAAGAAGATGGCCTTCTGAAAGTGGTTTGGCACTTAGTGCAGCATTGAAAGATGGAAAACCAGAAACTCTTTATAAAGCTCCAATTGTCAATGGGAAATCTATGAAGTTTGCGAAAGCCCATTTAAAAATAGCTGATAACAATGTTGAAATTGATGTGGATAACAATGCTGAAGCAGCAGTGCTTGAAATGGAAGTTCCTCATGGCGAAACAGAACTTTTAGCCTATTTTGATATGGAAGACGGGACATCTTGTAATGCTTTCTATATTGATGTTGAAAAAATGAATTAAAAGTAAATAAAAAATATCGAACGTCTTAAAGTTACTATGTAGTATTTGAAAAGGGTACGTCAAAAAATAAGTTCAAAATAGTTTTAATAAAAAATATGAATTATGAGTAAGAATTTTAAATTGTATGTAGTTGTATTTGTTTTTTTTCTAGTTCTTGGGAATTGCAAAAGTGTAGTAAAATCAACTAAAGAAGAAAAGCGTCCAAATTTTTTATTTGTTTTAGTCGATGATCAGTCACCATTTGATTTACAGGTATATGATCCAGAATCCATTTTAGAAACACCAAATATTAGTAAGTTGGCCCAAGATGGTTTGGTTTTAGAAAACGCCTACCATATGGGATCCTGGGCAGGTGCTGTTTGTACACCATCTCGCCATATGATTATGAGCGGACGCACACTCTGGCATTTGCCTTCTTTCGGAAATGCCTTTAAAAATCCCAACGCTCCAGATAGTCTAGAAAAGCACACGATGGGAGCTGTTTTTAATAGAGCGGGCTATAAAACTATGCGAACCTGTAAAAGGGGCAATTCGTATGATGCCGCAAATGAGCAGTTTACAGAGGTATATGATGCCACAAAACGAGGAGGTACAGAAGAAACAGGTAGTGCCTGGCATTCAAAAAAAGTGTTGAGTTATTTAGATAAACGTAAAAGTGCTCAAGAGAAAGACCCATTTTTAATTTACTTCGGCTTTTCCCATCCTCACGATGTACGTAATGGTACACCTGAGCTTCTCGCTAAATACGGAGCTACAAACCATAGGAACAAATCTAGCCTTCCTCCAGTAAATTCCCAACAACCACCATTACAGGACAATTATCTTTCTGAACATCCATTTTTTCATGGCCATCCAGAATTAAGGGATGAGGAAAGAGTAAGTGGTGTATGGAAAAATAGAGATGAGCAAACCGTTCGTAATGAGTTAGGACGGGAATATGCCTGTTCCGAAAACATAGACATTCAAATAGGTAAAGTGCTTCAAAAGCTTGAAGAGATGGGAGAATTGGATAACACATACATTATATACACTTCAGACCATGGGATGGCTATAGGAAGACACGGATTAATGGGAAAACAAAACTTATACGAGCATACGTGGCGTGTACCCTTCATCATTAAAGGCCCAGGAATAAAAGGAGGAAAGCGAATAAAAGGGAATTCTTATCTATTAGACATATTACCTACACTTTGTGATTTGGCAGGAATTCCAACACCTGAAACTGTTGAGGGAACTAGTTTAAAACCCCTATTAGATGGTAAAAAAGAGATAGTGAGAGATGTTGTGTACGGTGTTTATTCTGGAGGAACAAAACCAGGAATGCGTAGTGTAAAAAAAGGAGATTGGAAACTGATAAAGTATGATGTTATGGATGGTAAAATAAGAGAAACACAATTGTTTAATCTTGCCGAAAACCCCAATGAATATCTTTCTGAACATCAGAAATCAGGGGAAATGGAAACTAATTTGGCAGATAATCCAAAATATGCAGATAAACTTGCAGAGATGGAGGCTTTATTATTAGAACAAATGCAACAGCACGACGACCCATACCGCCTTTGGAATCAGAGTTAATGGTGGCTTTTAAATTTTGTATCGTTTATAAATAAACATGATGCGTAAAAAAACTTTTGAAATAATAGGACAAAAACATTTGCTTTTACTTATTTGTATAGTAAGTACAAGTGTTTATTCTCAAAACATTATAAAAAATAGTAGTTTTGAAGATGGCAATACCTATTGGCAATCAAAGGGAGATTCCATAGAAAGGCATCGTAAAACGATATTAAATATACAACCCGTTCAAGGAGACTATTATGCGGAATTAGCAAACAATAAAGGCTATAAACTATTTCAATCAGTACCAGTTAAAAAAGGTGCATATTATCAAGTATCATTTTATACACAGGCAAGGCCAAAAGTACCAGAACGCGAAAGTAATTTTACTTTTACTGTGAATGAAAATGAGTTAATTGCAAAATTAGAGCCCATACATAATATATGGCAGCAGTATAGGTATGTTATTAAGGCTACAAGTACAGAACTTACAATTTCTTTTGAAAACTCTTATTATGGGGCTGAAGGTATTGGTGTCATGATAGATTATGTTGAAGTTAAAGAATTAAAACAATCTGATTTTATCTCAATATTTGATGGTGAAACTTTAGATGGTTGGAAAGTTTATGGAAATCCTTCAGATTTGGAAAAAAACTATTGGACTGTAGATAATGAAAGTATTTTATGCAATACTATGGGCGACAAAAACCATGGTGCTGTATGGTTATTTTATGAGGAAGAATTGAATGATTTTGAACTGAAACTTAAATTTCAAGCCTATAGGGATAGTCCTGGAAATAGTGGATTGCAAGTGCGAAGCAGGTTTTATGAAGGAGGCGATATAGATGGCCCCCAATTTGATATTCACCCACCAGCACCATTTCGTACGGCCTTACTTTATGATGAAACCGATGGTTATAATAGGTGGATATATCCCAGTATGCCTAGTCCAGCACTAAAACCAGAAGCGGCAAATAATAATTCATCTTTTTATTATGCAGATGATAATCCTTCTTGGAACGAACTTCATATTATTTGCAGAGGCACTATCATACAATCTTTTTTAAATGGTGTTTTAGTTACTGATTTTGATGGAGCTGGGATATTGGATGATGCTATTCACCAAGAACAACATGTAGGGATGTCTGGTAAAATTGCATTGCAAGTGCATGCTAAAAACGAATTAAAAATAAGGTTTAAAGATATTCAACTAAAAAAGTTAAACTAAATGAGACATTTTAAAAGAAACAGTATCGTTTTTGGAATCATATTTATGATGACTATGTGTTTTCAGGCTCAAAATCGATATTATGATTATAAAGTTAGAAACCCCGAGGGGAAAGTTCATATCCTATATATGGCTGGTGGTAATTGGCATGACCATTTGAGAGTAGCATCAGTACTTAGAAGATTTTTAGAAATAAGACATGAATATCATATTACATATTCAGAAGATTTTGATGTATTTACTAGACCATTGGACGCCTATGATGTTATCATAATGAATGGTATGCCAACCCATTTTTCTGATAAACAGATGGAAGGGTTTAAGAAAGCAGTTGAGCAAGGCAAACCACTTTTAGGGCTTCATTCCGCTACAGCTGCGTTAAAGAAAGACAAGGAACATTTGCCAATGTATACTGAGATTATTGGAGCGGTTTTTAAAACACATCCTACAATTCATACATTTCCAGTAGTAATAAAAAAACAAGATCACCCAATAAC
Source organism: uncultured Polaribacter sp. (assembly GCF_947501385.1). GTDB lineage: Bacteria > Bacteroidota > Bacteroidia > Flavobacteriales > Flavobacteriaceae > Polaribacter. The sequence goes on along the minus strand of NZ_CANMVP010000010.1, from coordinate 106,575 downwards.
TAAAAATATTGGAGACTTTGAAATTTATGATGAAATGTATTTTTATAGTAAAGAAGCCGAAGGCTCTACAGTACTCATTGAAGCCGAAGATAAAGGTCAAAAAACACCCATAGCTTGGACGAGAAACTATGGAAAAGGGAAAGTGTTTTATACTTCATTAGGTCATGGTGTAGAGGCAGCAACCAATCGTTATTTCCAGCAATTAGTATTAAATGCTTTAATTTGGTTGGTAGAAGATACTAAACAATAAAACCTATGAATAGTTGTTCTTTTAAGAGTTTTATAATTACTGTTGTGATGTTGTTTTGCCATATCATAATTATAACGTCTCAAGTAGTAAAAGAGTCAACTCATCTTGATACAACTATCTCAGAAAAAATATCTGTATTAATTATTGATGGTTTTAGCAATCATAACTGGGTTACAAACACCAAATACCTACAAAAAATACTGGAATCCACAGGAAAATTTACTGTTTCGGTGAGTACATGTCCAAATCAAAAAGAAAATAAAACGGAATGGGAACATTGGAATCCTGATTTTAATGGATATTCAGTTCTTATACAGACCTGTAATAATGTATATAAAGAAGATCGTCTGCAGTGGCCAAATCACGTAAAACAATCTTTTGAAAAGTATGTGAATAAAGGTGGCGGAGTTTACATCTATCACGGTGCAACCAATGCTTTTAAAAATTGGGATGCTTACAATAAAATGATTGCTTTGGGATGGAGAGATAAAGAGTTTGGGGTAGCAGTAACTATTACTAATACAGAAGAGTTGGGTATTATTTCAAAAGGAGAAGGTGAAAATACAGGGCACGGACCGCGTAGAAATGCGCTAATAACCCAAATAGGCAACCATCCCATTCATGAAGGAATTCCAAAACAATGGAGAGCGGCCGATGTGGAAGTATACCGTTACACCAGAGGAACCACCAAAAATCTAGAGGTGTTATCATATGGCAAAGATGAAAAAACAGGATTGAATTTCCCTACAGAATGGACGGTGAAATTTGGTAAAGGTAAAGTGTATAGTTCAGTTTACGGGCATCTTTGGAAAAACCAAGAATGGCCACCAAGTATGCGTTGTGCTGCATTTCAACAAACAATGGTGAGAGCTTTACAATGGTTAAGTGGAAATGAAGTTGATAATTATGTGGAAGCTGATTTCCCTAATAGTAAAAGTACAGTTTTGAGATTACCTATTGAAGATTAGGACATCTTTTATTGTATAATAAACTTTATCACTTTCCGAGAGATACTATTTACTCGTTTTTGTAATACAGCTTTTTTTTAACTGATTTATATGCAACAATAAAATCAAATCAAACTTACTAATAATACTATTGCAATGCTGTTATTTATTTCCAATGTATTTTAGCTTTTTTTGTTTCTAAGTTTACCCAGATAGCCGCATGTTCAAAATCTCGTGTCAATTCCCAACCGCTAATTTTCATCTCATGCAAGGGTTTCCCTAAAGGCTTATCAAATTCAGGATACCAATCTATAGCACCATGTATAAAACGATACCCCCAATTGTATATAAAATATGAATTTTCTTGAGCTCCGGCTAAAAAAGAAGCTAGAGGAAAGGTGATGTTCTTTTTAGAAATTTTTTGCTTTTCTTTTAAAGGTTTCGCCATAAAGTCTTTGTCTATCCACGTATATCCTGGCCAGCCCTTAAATACTACTATTTTGCCCATTTTTCCAGCTTTTTCCATTTCCTGTATGTCTTTGAGCATACTTTCCTTGGAGTTGCTTTTGATGATGCCAAAATGCTCAATCATTACGGCATCTGTATGTTCAGGGAAATTATTTCCGGTATTAGTGTTCGGTGTGGAGCGAATTCCATTATAAACTATTAATTTATCATCTCCCAATGCCTTTCTTGTTTCTTTAATTAAATCTTTTAAGCCTTGTTGAATAGCATTATATTTTTCTTGACCCCAAAGCTCGGTATTGGCTTTACTGGCTACCTGAATAAAAGCGTCCATAAAAACGCCATCTGTAGCACCATTTACAATTTCTTTTTTTGCTGTTTCTACCCACCATTTACGAAGTTCTGAATTAGAAAGATCGTACCGTTTAATATGCTTATTTTTAAAATCCAGTTCACCATCTTTCTTTCTTAACCACCATTCTGGATGGTTATTGTAAACATTATGAGCTTTGTACATTGGATAATCTAAAAAAGCATTCCAATAGAAAATAACTTTTATATTGGGACTTAACTTTTTAAGTTTTTTTGCATCGTGCTTAATACCAGTTTCGGTGTTTTTATATGTTGGAAGACCATGTCCTTTTTCTAAAACAATAAAGTTTGAATGGGAGGCAATAAATTTTGCTTCATCATTGGTCAATGCTCCTTTTTTTCCAAAATGAAATGCTATAGGAACCTTAGTCCAACTAAATTTTGGGTATTTTTTGTCTGTTTGTGCAATTGATTGATGGCAGATAACTAAAATTAAAATAGTAATAAAAATTTTGGAATAAATTTTTTTCATGATGAATAAATAATCCCCGAAGTAGTGCTTCGAGGAATTTTATAGTTCAATTACATAACAGGTTTTAATAGCATTGATTTTAAACTTGAGGTTTTTTTATTACCATCAACCAATGATACAGAGATGGTATGTTTCCCAGGTTTTTTAAATTCAAGTATTCCCATATTATAATTCACGTATTTTTCAGTAGCTGCTTGTTGATTTTGAACGTTTACGTCTTCATCTGTTGATATTTTCCATACCAACCTGCCATCTCCTTTATAACAAAGATCTACATAATAATACCCAGCTTCTTGAACATTTACATCCCAACTTAGGGTACCGTTTTCTTCCCAGTTACTAACTTGAAGCGCGTGTTTCCATTCGCCAAATTTTTCCATCCAGCGTATTTTTTTGTGTTTGGCATTCGTAACATCTCCCAATTCTGCTAAAAGTGTAATGTTAATGTTCGGGTAGACACCAAGTCCTTTTTTAACGATGGTTTCTTTCGCTTTATTTTTCATTTTTAGTTCAATCACTGTTGCAGGCTGTTCAGGTTTTTTGTAAGGAAGGTTAAATACTACCCAGTCTGATTCTTTGGTAAAAGTTATAGCATTGTTTAAATCCTTATTTAGGATAGTAGCAGTTTCTATCTCACTTTCTAAGCCAGGTAAATACAATTTGCCATCAGAAGGCCAATCAAATACAGAGAGAAATAAAGAATTTCCTTTGGTTGTTACGTCACCCCATGGTAACGCATATCCCCATGGGGAAGAACCCGCTCCATATACCACCTGCGGATATTGTTGTATCCATTCTCCAGCTTCTTCCAAAAATTGAGCTCCTATTTCAGGGATTTCACCTTTGCCTGTTGGACCTACGTTAAATAAATAAGAACCACCTCTGGCAACTGTTGAAACAAGCCTGTTTAATATTTCTTTAGGGTTTTTAAAATTATTATCGTACCATGCATAAGACCAAGAATCGTTATTGGTATCACAAGTTTCCCATAACCCTTCAATATTTTTTGTTGGTACTTCCATATCGCCATTACTGGAATAATCTCCTAAACCATGGCCAACTCTACTACACATCATGGCATTGGGTTGTAATTCATTAACCAACTCAACCAACTCAACAACATACTCTTTTTTCATATTGCCAGGAGTATCAAACCAAACAAAATCAATTTGCCCATAGTTGGTACAGATTTCTCGAACCTGAGGTTTGCACTTGGTATAAAAATATTCTTTAAATGAAGCATCTTTTCCTTTAGCGTCAACTTTAGGGCCACCGTTCCCGCCAGGAGCTGTCCAGTCTTGATTATGCGAATAATAGAAACCAAAGCCCAACCCTAATTCATGACATGCGTCTGACAATTCATGCATGGGATCTCTTGCAAAAGGTGTAGCATCCACAATGTTAAAATCACTGGCTTCAGAGTCAAACATAGCAAAACCATCGTGATGCTTACTGGTGATAATTATGTATTTCATACCCGCATCTTTTGCTAATTTTGCTATTTTTTTAGCATCAAAATTTACCGGATTAAATTCTTTGGCAACTTGCTTATACTCTTTAGGAGGAATACCAGCTACTCTTGGGTTCATAATCCATTCACCAATACCATAATAGGTTTTATCTTTCCATTGACCCGCTAGTTTTGAATAGAGCCCCCAGTGAATAAACATTCCAAAATTGCCTTCGTCAAAAAGTTTACCTTTTCCTTTTTTTAAAGCATCTATTGAAACGTCATTGCTTCCCCACATCTTATCCATGGATTCTTTTTTGTCTTGTGCCAAAACACTAACCGTTAAAGCAAGTGACAACATTATAAGGGTAAGACGTTTATGTGAATTAGTCATATATATTGTTTTAGTATTTAATAAATTTTAACTTAGTTTCTATTTTCAAATATTATAAAGGCTCATAGAAATTATATGTCTATAAGCCTTTCCTTTATTTTATAAACTCTAAAAGGTAAAAGTTACAATGAGTATATTGTTCCTAAAACACTTTTTTATTTTTTATTTCAGTGTTATTTAGCAACAGCAGTTGTATTACTAGTAACCTTCATTTTGATACCAATCGTTTTCAGCATTTAATTCCATTTCTGTTTGTGGTATTGGCCACAACCATTCATGATCTGGGTATGGAGTTCTATTATTAAGATATTGTGCAAAAGCATTTACCCAGGGTGTTAAAGAACCTTGTTCTACATCCCAATTAAGATTAATGTCAGTTGTTTCTTGAACTAACCTATTCGTTCTCATAAGGTCGAATTTACGTTTAAATTCTGCATTTAATTCTACGCGTCTTTCTTGCCAAACAGCTTTTCTAAAATCGTCTTGAGATAAACCATCTAAAGGTAATAAACCAGCCCTAGTTCTAATTTCATTAAGTGCTGCATAAGCTTCTGCGTTTGGTCCCCCATCAGCTTCGTTTTGTGCTTCTGCATAAATTAATAAAGCATCTGCGTATCTGTACAATATAAGATTCGCAGTAGTAAATTGGAAATTCGTTTCAGCTCCTCCAAGATAATATTCAATATCGATTAATTTTCTAAATGTTGGTCGGCATAGTATTGTTCTTGGTGCAAATTCACTAATAACATCCTCATATCTTGTCATTAAACTAAAATCACGTCTTAGGTCACCCTCTTCAAAAGCATCCCAAAGATCGGGGGTAACTAAATAAGCACCTGAAAGATTCAGTCTAGGACCAGGAGGAGTAAAAGCCATTTGTGCAACGGTTAGGTCAATACTATCAGACTCTAATAAAGGTCTATTCGCTTGAGTTCCCCAATAACCAACACCATTTCTTGCTGAGTTAGATTCACGACTATACCAACTTCCTAAGCCTGCAACTTTTATATAAGATATCTCGAACATAGATTCTGCAGTAAATGGAGATCTATAATCCCATGCTCTTCCAAATGCAGGAATTACACTTGTACCTTCAACTAGTTCTTCTGTATTTAGTGAATGTGGAGAGTTGTCTATAATATCTTTAGCCTTATCTCTTGCTAACGCCCAGTTTATAGGGTCTCCTTGAACAAATTCACCTTGGGAGGTTCTTCTCCAACCTGCACGCATCATATAAACTTCTGCTAAAATAACTTTTGCAGTCCATTTAGTAATATGACCATCGGTATGTAAGCCATCTCTACAATTTTCTTCTGCAAACAAAAGGTCTGGTATTATAATTTCGTCATAAATAATATCAACACTTGCTCTTTGCTTATTAAAATCTTCTTGAGTAGTAATTGCCTCAGTAATGATGGGTGCATCACCCCATAGTTTTACCAATTTATAGTAATAGAATGCTCTTAATGCTCTGGCTTCACCTAGAATTATATTTTTTTCGGTTTCGTCCATATCTATATTAGGAACAAATTGTAATACAGTATTAGCTCTTGTAATACCTGTCCACGGACCAGTATATAATTCTACAGAATTAACTTGCTCGAAAAGTCTATCAGATGGGCTTACTTGGTGAAGACCAATAGGGTTTGTAAAAGAATTCCCAGCAGTTCTAGATACTATATCATCTGTGTATGCATCTACAGTTCCCATCCATCGCTCATACATGGCATTTACTTTCTCGTAAACACCATCTACACCTGTTCTTGCATCACTAGCCGTTTGCCAAAAATTACTAGCTGAGACAAATATTGGTGGTTCTTCTTCAAGATAGTCTTCACACGATATACTCATTATAAAGGTAAAGAGCAACAAACTTATTTTAAATTTTGCTTTCATAATTTATACTTTTTAAAACTATATTAATTCTTAAAATTTCATATTTAATCCCATTCGTATAAGCCTTCTTGGGGGGCTATTACTCATATCGTGACCTAAACTAGTATTTCCTCTTCTGGCATTTACATCTGGAGTATATCCAGTATATTTTGTCCATATGGCTAAGTTAGAGCCTGATGCGTATAATCTTAGCGAGCTTATTTTTAATTTATCAGTAAGCTTTTTGTTGAATCTATAACTAAGCGTAACATTTTGTAGTCGAACAAAAGACCCATCTTCAAGATACCTGTCGCTGTAACGCGTACCACCAAGATTGGCAGTTGTACTTATTCGAGGATATACATCACTTGGATTTTCTGGAGTCCATCTATTATATGCGACAGCACTTGAATTATTAAGGCCAACAAAATTCAATAAGGCAATACTTGAGTGATTATGCACATCTTTACCTATCTGAGAGTCTACATACACACTAACGTCAAAATTCCCGAAAGAAAATGTGTTAGTAAGTCCTAATGATACATCAGGTTGTGCTCGACCAATAATTTGTCGATCTTCGTCAGTAATTACACCATCTCCATTTAAATCTTCATATAGCTGATCTCCAGGATGCGCTTGTACACCAGCACCATTACCTGCATCTATAAAAGGAAGCCCACCAGAATAACCATCCACAAAGTCATGCCCCACACCACGATTGGTGTTATAAAGGTCTATACGCTCTTGATTAGTGAGTCCTTGAAAACTTGCAAGATCGTCAAATTGTGCTATACCAGCTGTTTTGTAACCATAAAAAGCCCCTACTTCTTCACCTATAATTAAACGTTGTGTACCACCCGAAATAAATCCAGGATCCCAACCACTAAATGTAAAATCGGCTTTTAAATCTGTAATTATAGTTCGAGCTGTGGAAGCATTGGCATTTAAATTCCATTTGAACTTTTTACCTCTTATAATTTTAGCATCAACAGAAACCTCAAAACCTTTAGTATCTAAAGCTCCATTATTTTGAGTATATTCTGTAAAACCAGATTGCGCAGGTATACGTTGGCCTACAAATAAAAGATCATCAGTAATTTTATTGTAGTAATCTAAAGTAAGTGAAAATCTATTTTTAAACAAACCTAAATCTAGCCCTGCATCTATTTGTTTGGTAGTTTCCCAAAACAAATTTGCATTTGGTAATTGATTTTGGTAGTAAATTGGAGTAGTAGATTCGCCAAAAGGCGTAATACTTGCTTCATATTGATCAAGAGATTGATATGTACCAATAGTTTGGTTACCAGAACTACCATAAGTCACTCGAAATTTCATCTGTGAAATTGCATCAATATTTTTAATAAACTCTTCTTCTCCAAGTTTATAAGCAAATGCTGCTGAATTAAAAAATGACCATTTATTGTTAGCAGCAAATCTAGAAGACCCATCGAAACGACCAGTAAGCGTAAATAAATATTTATTGTTTAAAGCATAGTTTACTCTACCCAAAAATGCACTTAATATGTCTTTACTATAGGTAACTACATCGGGATCGTTAAATTCTGCAATACCTGGCTCATAATAAGTAAGTAAATCATTAGGGAATCCACTGTTTCTAACTCGAATACCTTCATTTACAGTTTCTTGTATTTCTTGCCCTAAAACGGCATTTATATTACTTTTCCCAAATTTTTTATTAAAGTTTAGGGTGTTTTCAATTGTTTCTCTAGTTCTACGAGTATCTTGCGTTCTAGCAACTCCATCACTATTCAATAAAACAGATTGGTAGTATCGTTGTGATGTATTTCTTTCTTGAAAGGAATACGATGTTTTAAAAAAAAGAGACTCTGTGAAATTATATCTTAAATCAACTTGTCCAACAAATTGTGATTGTAATGTGTTGTTTATAGTTCTTGTAATATCTTGTATTGGATTAGCAAAAGTTTCATCGTCTCCTAAATCGCCCTCACCTTGGTCTAGATTAATACCGCTTATTGGGTTAGCACGAATAGCTCTGTTAAATGCCCCTCCAGAACCACTAGCTACTCTAGTTGTTTGTTGACGAGAAAAACTAACATTAGCTGCTACACTTATTTTTTTAGATACATTAGCATTAATTCTAGCTCTGGTACTAACACGATTAAAGTCACTGCCTAAAACTGGACCACTGGTTTTTAAAAGTCCTCCAGAAAGATAGTACTTTACATCTTTAGTGCCACCACTAATACTAAGATTTGTATTAGATTGTGTTCCTGCTGTGGCAATAAGTTTTTGCCAATTATTGGTTTCTAGGTTACCAGCTAAAGCTTGTTCTTGTAAAAAATTTTCTTCGGCGTTAAGAGGGGTACCAGCATTTAGAACTCTTTCATTATTCATAATCTGCCATTGATTACCATCTAATAAATCTAAAAAGCGTTGCACGGTAGATATTCCAAAATCTTGTGTAACATTAACTACACCTTTACCTACTTTACCTTGTTTTGTAGTTATTAACACGACACCACTAGCACCACGCGAACCATAAATTGAAGTAGCAGAAGCGTCTTTTAAAATTTCTATAGATTCAATATCTGATTGATTTAACATTGCTAGAGGACTCAGAGAAGCAGCAATTAAATTGGTTTCATTACCAGCTAACCCTGTTTCAAATGTATTTTCCATTTGTACACCATCTATAATGTATAGTGGTTGAGTATCATTTAAAGAACTAATTCCCCTTATTTGAATACTCACAGGACTTCCTGGTTCTCCAGAACTAGCAGTAACAACCACACCAGCAGCTCTACCCGCTAAAGCTTCTTCAAAATTTACCGCAGCTACATTTTCAATAGCTTCCGATTTAATTGTTGATACAGATCCTGTTAAATCACTCTTTTTAACGGAACCATAACCAATAACTACAATTTCATCTAAAGTTGTATCGTCATTAACAAGTGTTACATTAATTTTATTATTATTTCCTACTTTAACTTCTTTGGACTCTGTACCCAAATAAGCAAACACCAAAACATCTCCAGTTTTAGCATTTATATTATAGACTCCATCAAAATCTGTTGTAGTTCCTTTTGATGCACCTTTAATCAATACAGAAACACCTAACAAAGGTTGTCCTGTTTCGTCTACTACAGTTCCAGAAATGATTTTTTCTTGCGAAAAAAGATGAACAGATAGCGTAACGAGAAAAATAGTTAGAATTTTTTTCATACTTGATTTATTTTTAAGTTTGATTTTAGTTTTAAATCGTTAATTAATATTGGCTAAAATATAGTTTGTATCAAAAAACACCTTTCTTTATTCAACCAAATCTTTGCTTATTTTCATTTTTATTAAGGCTTTGCTCAATTAGAGCATCATTTTGATGAATAAGAGAAACTGGGTATTGCAGTTTGAATTTTTATTTGTTAAAATAGATGATATAATGAATTCTTTAATGATACTTTTTGGTTTAGGAATACTAAACCCTGTTGAATAACTATTTAACAGCATCATTCGATAAGAAAATAATCGTTAAATTAGTGGAACTCAATTTTTATTCCGAAGCTTCGGAAGCGAAGCAATGAATTAAAAATTGCTAGTTGAACCTGCCTATGCCGGCAGGCAGGCTAATCCCGCTTTTTTTTGCGGGATCTATGGGTTTTACCTGCCAGGCAGGCAGGTTGCCCGACGTTCTGGGTCGAAATAAAAAATAAATTTCTACTTGATACCTCGTACCCTTGGGTCGAGGTTTTTCATTTTAAAAACTGAATAATTTTGTAGAAGACGTATACTTACTAGAACTGAAACTAAATCTTAAATTGAAATATTTTAAAAAGGGAAACCCAAGACCTAAAATATTTAACACCTATGTTGTGTTTTTAAACTTAGTAAACATCCTAATAGTGTATTTGTAAAAAAGTAAAAGGTGATACATAAAATGATCACCCTTTTGCTTAAAAACTTAAAATGTATGGTTTATTGTTTTATTACTTTTATAGTTCCAGAACCTGAATCTGTATGTATAGTTGCTAAATATAATCCTGATTTTAAATCACTAATGTCATATTTATTGGTTACTGACTCTAGCGTTTTAACCAATTGACCAGTAATACTAAATATCTTTACATTATTTACATTTATTTTTGAGTTCAATTCAAAACGATCTGTTGCTGGGTTCGGATATAACTGTATACCATTTTTAGCAATAAAGTCTTTAGTCGATAATGTAACATCAGTATTTCTAACTCTAATATTTTGGACTCTTATTTGAAATGTATTAGCAGCTGTTGATGCAGGATTTCCATAAGAAAAAACATCAATTTTGATAGGTTTTGATGTTCCATTGGTAAAAGTTGTAGCTATAGGTAATAACCATGGTTTGAATGTAGTTGTAGATGTAGCATCGTAATATTGTGAGTTTGCGTCAAGATTATCAAATACAGTTGCAACACCATCCACAGTAATTGTAACTTTGGGTGAAGATCCTTCTCTTTGTCTTACTTCAAAAAACATTTCTGCATTTATATCTGCTGTAGATTGTAAAGTTAATTCAAGATAACTTTGACCTTCTGTGGTCGCATTATTAAACTGCTCATAAGTACCATTAAAGTTGGGTTGAGCAATAGCAGTTTTCGTGTAATCGACATCTCTTAATATATTAATATATGTAACACCAGGTTCTGGATCTGTATCCGTAGGTGTAGCGTCATTTGTACCAAAGCTGTATCTTTGCTCATAAAGATCAGGGTTTACGGTTACTACTCCTATTTGGGCAGATACTGCTAAGGAGATAGAAACAAAAGCGATTAATGAAAGTAATTGTTTTTTCATAATAATTTAAATTTTAGATTAATTAATTATAATTTCATTGCCGAAAATAGCAAGGTTTTATTTTTCTTTGTTGCTTCTTTCAACCAATATTTTGCTCTTTTTCTCCATTTGTATTTTCTATATACTTGTGAGAGGTATAGATAGGAGTAAATAAGTATAGTAATTTCTTTACAATTTAATTTTTTTTAAAAGCAAACAGACTATTATTATAATTGATTGAAATATTTTTATATATGAAAATCAGTATTTGAGCAATAAGATGATTGGTATGAAGATTACTTAATACGTTTGAAAATTTAAGTTTTTAGTTATCTGGCATAAAATCATTGGATAGAAAAATATTGCCGATGACATTTTATATAGAATTATAAACTCTGCTAATTGAATTAATATTAAATTGATGGCATTAGAAAAATAAAGAAAAATCACTAATTTTAAATCACAAATGAATCGAATTTAACGCTCGTTTTATCTTGCTCAGATTTAATCTGAAATAAGTGGTTCACTTTTAATGGATTATTCATATTGTCACTTTGCTCAATTAGAGCATGTTTTTGATTGATTAGAGAAAGTAACTGTTAGTGTTTGAAGTTATATTTGTTAAAATATAGTTTGCAATTAATTCTTTGTTTTCAACTTTGGCGCCTTTTAGTTAAGAAAAACTGAAACCTGTTGAATAATTATTTGACAGAATCATTCCACATAGAAAATAAAGCCTTTTTCTTAACAAAAAATAAATAGAATTATGAATTTTAGGCATTGTGCCATATTATTAATTTTAATAGTATCTGTAGCTTTATGTGAAGCTCAAAATGAAGATGGTTTATCTGAAACAAAAAAACGACCAGCGTTTTCTTGGGATAAAATGCCTTTATACATGCATCTTCGTAAAAATACGACCTTCACAAAAGATGAAATTCAATTTCTAGCAAAATATACGCTGATTACTTTCGAAAAAACGACTGGTAGTAGTGCATTCGGTTCAACAGAAAAAGGAACTATTGAAGCTGCAAAAGCAGTAAAAGCCATTAATCCCAAGTCAAAAATATTGTATTACAAAAATGTAGTCATTAATTGGGGAACCTACAAAGAGGATGAATTGTTTTTAAGTGAACATTCTAATGCGCTTCTCACTAATGATATAGGAGAAAAAGCATTAATGCCCAATGGCAGAACCGATTTTTTTGATATATCAGAGGGCTATGTTCATGATTATTGGGTAAACCATGTTAGTAAGGTGGCCAGTAACCCTTACGTTGATGGACTTTTTTTAGATGCTAATATCAAGGCACTGGTTCCTGGATTTTTTATTAGCAGAGTAGGTAAAGAAAAGCAACAGAAGCTTATGACTGGTTACCATATGATGATGGACCAATTAAAAACAAGATTAGGAAAAGATAATTTGCTAATTGCCAATATAATACGTGTTCGTCCTGAATTTCAAGATGAAGGAAGAACGTATTTAAAATATTTTGATGGCTCATATATTGAAGGTTTTGAACACGAAAATTTTGGAATGAGCTATGCAGATTATTTGGCTAAAGGTATTGAAGCCGTTCAAAAATCAGCAAGGGAAGGCAACGTGATTGCTATGTCATTGGGAATTGGTGAGGCACTAAAAAATGCTAATGCAGGTATAGATGATGCCCGAAAAAGTTTAAACGAAAATGATGATTTAACCAAACGATTAATTATTTGTTAGGCATTTTTTTAGTTTGTGCCGAAAAATACAGTTATGTCTATCCTCATGATGGTTATAATGTTAAAACGTCTGCTGTTTGGTTAAAAACATTTCCACAATACAAGAAAAAGTTAGGAAAACCTAAAGGCTATGCAGTGCGTGATGAATATATTTATACTAGATCTTTTGAGCATCTGGATGTATGGTTAGATATTGAGAATAAGAAAGCAAAATTAACTTGGAAATAATATAAATACATAAAGCAAAAATGAAAAACAATTACTCTCTTTTTAATAAAATAACAATAGTTATCATATCAATGGTTTTTTCTATAAATACTTATGGACAAAAAAAAGAAACCATTATAAAACCTAATGTTATCATTTTTTATGCAGACGATTTAGGTTGGCAGGATGTAGAATTAAACGATTTAGACAATCCGTGTGCTTGGGATACTCCAAATATTTCAAAATTGGCAAAAGACGCAGTCAATTTTACAAATGCATATTCTCCAGCGCCAACTTGTGCACCTTCTAGGTGCGCTCTTTTAACAGGCTTACATCCAACTAAAGTAGGTGTAACAAATGTGTCAGGAGGTAGAGTTCCAAAAAATTCAAAAGGGTCAAATTATATAACCCCGTTTTTTCCTTCAGGATTAATGCCAGAACATTATACCATCGCAGAAGCTTTAAAAGAGAATGGATACACAACTGGACACGTAGGGAAATGGCATGCAGGCGAACTTGAAATTCAAAAATCATCAAACCAAGGTTTTGATTTTACTTTTGAGTCTAGAGGAGCGCACCAAGGCCCTAAAGCGCCAAATAACCGTGTAAATTTCTTTGCAACTTCTGATAAAAATGATCCATATCGTTTAAGCGATGAAAAGTATTTTCCTTTCACAAAAGATGCTCCTAATGGAATTTCTTATCCAAAAGACGCAGTTACAGAAAAAGCACTTGAATTTATAGACAAAAGTAAAAACAAGCCTTTCTTTTTGTATTTAGCACATTGGATGGTTCATTATCCAATTCATACTAAAAACCGTAAATTGTTAGAATATTACTGTGATAAATTAGGAGTTGATTTTCCCAAAGAAGATGTTGATATGACTAAAGAAGGTCAAAACAACCCTTACTTTGGAGCTATGGTTACTACGTTGGATTGGAGTTTAGGACGTGTGGTAGATTTGTTAAAGAAAACAGATGATCCTAGAAATCCAGGAAAAAAACTATATGAAACTACGTACATCTTTTTCTCTTCTGATAATGGTGGGGCAGAAAAGCGTAAAAAAGAAATAATGTCAGACAATGCGCCTTTAGATAAAGGTAAAATATTTGCTCAAGAAGGTGGTATTAGAGTACCAATGCTTATTTCTGGACCAAACGTATTGAAAGGCAAAACAAATGATGTTTTAATAAATCAGTTAGATTTCTTTCCTACAATCTTAGATCTTACAAAAAGTAAAATTGCAAAAAAATACGAGGCAGATTTTGATGGACTGGATATAACAGAAGTTTTATTAAATAACGAAAACACAGTATTAAATAAAGAAGGAGAGCCAAGAGAAGAGTTGTGGTGGCATTTTCCACATAATAGAATGCAATCTGCAATCAGGACTAAAGATTACAAATTGTATAAAAATTTAACCAAAGGCGATTATGAATTGTATCGTTTGTATAAAGATGGTGAAAGAGCTGATTTAGAAGAACAATACAATATTGCAGTAGAAAACCCTGAAGTGGTTAAAGACCTCTCAACAAGGCTAGAAAAATACTTAAAAGATTATGATGCAAAATTTCCTTATAAAAATCCTTTAGCATCAGAAAATGATGCTGTAGCTTCTATCCCGGTAATTGTAAACGATGCTTTTGACGCTAAAACTAGAAAATTTTCTGTTAATCTAGAAGCGGGTAAATCAAATATTATTGAAAGCTATGCGCTTATAAAAATTGGAGATCCTGTAAAAGCAAGTAAAAATGGAAAGAAAAGAAGGACTAGAACAACGTATATAAAAGTACCTGTTAATTCAAGTAAAAACAATTTAGAACATACCGTTATAGTGCCTAAAGATGCATTAGAGTATGGTGTGGTTCTTGTTGATGAAAATAGACATATGGTACAGAGTAAATTTTATAAAACCAATTAAGAATTAATCTCTGTAAAATAGATTTGAATGTTTTTATAGACATTATGTATGTACTGATTTTTTAAACAGCTTCATTTATTTATAAAAGTACAAGTAACTAAAAATAAGAATGAGACAAATTTTAAGAATATTTTTGGTTGGAGTTATTTTTTCTGCTCAACTTCAAGCTCAAAAAAGTAAAACTCAATTACAACCGAATATCATTATTTTTTATGTGGACGATTTGGGTTGGCAGGATGTACAATTAAATAATTTGGGTTACCCTACACCTTGGGAAACACCTAATATTGTGCAACTAGCTAAAGAAGGCATAAACTTTACCAATGCCTATTCTCCTGCACCTACTTGTGCACCATCAAGATGCGCTATGCTTACAGGATTACATCCAGCTAAAACAGGAATCACCCATGTAGCTGGAGGTAAAATACCTGAACCAAGATATTCCAAGTTTATTTCTCCTTTTTATCCATTGGGACTTAGTTCTGAACATTTTACCATAGCAGAAGCTTTAAAAACAAACGGTTACAGAACAGGACATGTTGGTAAATGGCATGCAGGGGAGCTTGAATCTCAAAAATCAATCAATCAAGGTTTTGATTTTGCTTTTGAATCCAGAGGAGCGCATCAAGGTCCTAAAAAACCAAATAACCGTGTAAATTATTTTGCAACACATGATAAAAATGACCCGTACCGTTTAAGTGATGAAAAATATTTTCCCTTTACTAAAAAATCGCCACAAGGTATTTCGTATCCAAAAGATGATGTTACAGAAAAAGCACTCGCCTTTTTAAACCAAAGTAAAGCAGAACCTTTCTTTCTTTATCTAGCACATTGGTTGGTACACGCACCAATTCATACCAAAAACCGAGAACTTTTACAATATTACTCTGATAAATTAGGTGTTCCTTTCCCAACAAAAGATATCCCAGTGACCACGCCAGGGCAAACCAATCCATACTATGGCTCTATGGTAACTACTTTAGATTGGAGTTTAGGTCGCATAGTAGATTATTTAAAAAAGACAGACGACCCTAGAAATTCTGGTAAAAAATTAATTGAAACTACGTATATTATATTTTCTTCTGATAATGGAGGTTGTGAGAACGTTGGAAAAGAAATAGTTACCGATAATTTTCCTTTAGATAAAGGTAAAAAGTATGCTCAAGAAGGAGGAATTCGAGTGCCTATGGTTATTTCTGGACCCCAAATTCCGAAAGACAGAACCTATGAAGGTCTTATAAACCAATTAGACTTTTTTCCTACTATTTTAAATCTTACACAAACTAAAATATCAACTACTCAATCTTCAGAGTTTGATGGGTTGAATATATCGGGGATTCTATTAAATAATGAAAGCACTATCCTGAATAAAGAAGGAAAACCAAGAGAAGATTTATGGTGGCATTTTCCTCATAATAAAGACAATCAAATGCAATCTGCTATAAGAAGCGGTGATTATAAATTGTATAAAAACCATATTGATGGAAGTTATGAATTATATCGTTTATATAAAGAAGGCAAAAGAGCCGATTTAGAAGAAAAGTTTGATATATCTAAAGAATCTGTTAAAGTTACAAAAGCGTTATCAGAACGATTAGAAAAATATCTAAAAGATTATAATGCGGAATATCCATATAAAAACCCTTTAGAAAAGGGTAATTATATCGGGAAGGAAAACGCAATTTACGTTCCTAAAATAATTCATGATGACTTTAACTCTAAAACTAACAGGGCTACAATTCAAATAGAACAAGGAAAATCCAAAATTAATAATGGGTATGCGCTCATAAAGGTTCAAGATGAAATTAAAAGGAAATCAAATGGGAAAAAAACTAAAACAAGACCTACTTATTTAAAAGTGCCAATAGATACAAGTAATGATGGCTACACCTATTCTTTTAAAGTACCTAAAAATGCCCTAGATTATGTTATTATTTTAATTGATGAAAATCAGTTTATGATAAAAAGTAAGCTCAATGAAACTAATGCACTATAAATTAATACTGTTTTTTATGGATAATAAGTTTTACTAATTCTAAAGAGAAAATGTTTCATCGAGGATTAAAGCATATGGTTTGTATTGAAACTAAAGAGAATAAATAAAATAATTATGAATAGAAAAAAAAATATCGGTTCTGTTTTTCTTTTTACCATGTTTTTTGCTGTAATTGGATATTCCCAAAGGAATTCAAATACACTTAAAAACAATCGACCAAATATCATTATCATATATACGGATGATCAAGGCCATGGCGATGTAAGTGCCTTAAATACTGATGCTAAATTTAAAACACCCAATATGGATCGTTTGGCATCCGAAGGGATAACTTTTACAAACGGACATAGCGCTTCTTCTGTTTGTACACCATCACGTTACTCATTATTAACAGGTAGATATCCTTGGCGAACCAAACTTAAGAAAGGCGTGTTTCGCGCTGAAGCAACTTGTTTAATTGAAGATGATAGAGTAACGATAGCCTCATTTTTAAAAAACCAAGGCTACAATACAGCCATGGTTGGTAAATGGCATTTGGGAATGGATTTTCCCAACACTAAAGCGAATCGTGATTGGTCGCAACCAATAAAAGACATGCCTTTAGATAAAGGATTTGATTATTTTTATGGCATACCAGCATCACTTAATTTTGGTATTTTGGCTTGGTTTGAAGGTCGTTATGCTAAAGTACCGCCAACACTCTATTCCAATAAAAAGAAAAACGAACGGCACGTTGATTATCGTATTATGCCACCTTATGATAATACAGCAGAAGAGACAAAAAGTAAGCTAGGTAGAGTAGGTTTTGAAATAGCTCCAGACTTTATCGACAATCAATGTTTAACACGATTTACAGATAAAGCTATCGCTTGGATGAAAACAAAAGAGTCTGATGCACAAGAAAACAAACCTTTTTTCTTGTATTTACCTTATACATCGCCACATTATCCTGTTGCACCACTTCCTGAATTTCACGGACAAGGTGAGGCTGGTGCTTACGGAGAATTTGTCATTGAAACCGATTATCATATTGGACGAATACTCAATTATCTTGAAAAATCGGGTTTAGATGAAAACACGTTAATTGTATTTACAAGTGATAATGGTCCTGAAAAATCATGGTCTGGACGTATAAAAGAATTTAATCACGATAGCAGAGGTGGTTTTAAAGAAGGAAAGCGCTCTGTGTATGAAGGTGGTCATCGCGTACCTTTTTTACTGCGTTGGCCATCAGGTATTAAAAAATCAGGTCGCCAGTGGAATAAACCTGTTGGACAAATTGATTTGTTAGCTACAATTTCTGAATTAGTTGATGTTGAGTTATCTGATTCCTCTGGAGAAGATAGTCAAAGTTTTGCGTCAGTATTGTTAAATCCAAATCATGATTATCAGCGTTTGCCATTAATTAATCGTGGAGATGGAGGCAAAGAGCAACGGTATTCTATAACAGAAAATGATTGGAAATTGATACTTCCATCAGCTACAAAAGCTGCAGAATTGTATGATTTGTCCCAAGACCCAAAAGAAACAAATAATATTGCAAACAACCATCCAGATAAAATAGATAGATTAACCAATCAAATAAACAATATCATTATTAATGGTCGAACAACTCCAGGTAAAAATCAACCTAATGATACTGGATATTGGGACGATTTAACATGGATTTCAAAGCAAGAATATCAAACTAGAATCAAAACGAATTAATTATGTATTTAAGTAAACGAAAAGGAATAGCATACGCTATAGCATTAGTAATTTTTACGAGTATACTATCCTGTAAAAGTAATAATAAAGCTGATGCTAAGTCAAACGATGAAGCATTCGACCAAACCAGTAATTGGATCTTACTAGATAAAACAGATGCTATAAAGGATGGTAATTCGTATTCTTGGAGTGTTGATATAGAGCATCCAATTGTTTATAATGTACAAGTGCTTTTTGAAAATGAATTTTCTGAAAATTCAGAAGAAGTAAACGTAAATATAGGTGAACACAGTATAAAAGAACCTTTCAACAAAAGCTATAAAACGTATAAAAACGAAATTGTTTCGGAGTTTAAGCAAACAATTGACTTTAATGAAATAGGAAAAGAGAAGCTTACTATTATAACTGATGCTGATTTCAAACAAATAAGAATTATTCCCAATTTTAGAAATCCTATTGGTTCTGGGAAACACCATGAGGAATGGTTGGCGATGCATCAATCTCCAGAAAAACAAGCCGCTTTAGCATGGTTTAAAGAAGCTAAGTTTGGGATGTTTATCCATTGGGGCTTGTATTCACAAGCTGGAGGTATTTGGAAAGGCACTAAAATTAACGATTCAGCTTATCCTGGACCTAAAGTAGCAGAATGGTTGATGCATGCATTTCGAATTCCAAGAGAAGAGTACAAGGAGTTAGCAAAAACCTTTAATCCTGATAAATCATTTGCACAAAACATAGCGAAACTTGCCAAAGATGCAGGTATGAAATACGTAGTGATTACCTCTAAACACCACGATGGCTTTGCTTTGTTCGATTCTAAAAGTTCAGATTACGATATGGTGGATGCAACGCCATACAAGGCCGATGCTATTAAAGAATTATACGAAGCTTGTTTAAGTGAAGGATTGGATTTTGGTGTTTATTATTCTCATGGTAATGATTGGAATGATGGAACTGATGGCAATTACGCAAACGTCAAGAAAATAAATGATTCTTTAGGGATTTTCACGCATCCATCAGGTAAAAATTTATGGGATCCTAGCCCAAACACACATGCAGAGTATTTAGAAATGAAGGCATATCCACAGATTAAAGAGCTTATCAATTTATTACCTAAGCTTCGATTGATTTGGTTTGATGGGGAGGGGTTTATTACTGAAGAACAATCATTTCGGTTTTATAAATTGGTCTATGATACCAATCCAAATGTTTTGGTCAATAAAAGAGTGGGTTGGGATTTTGGTGATTATTTAGATGCAGGAGACAATAAGATTCCTTCTGCAGATGAAACTTTAGATAAGTATTGGGAGACTTGTGGAACTACCAATAATTCATGGGGTTATAAATCTTATGATGATGATTGGAAAAGCACCCAAGAACTTTTATATTATTTTGTAGATATTATGTCTAAAGGAGGTAATTATTTGTTAAATATTGGTCCAGATGGATTAGGAAATGTTCCAGAAGCAAGTGCAAAAGGGCTGCGTGAAATGGGAGCATGGATAAAAGTAAATCAAGAGGCTATATATGGTGTGTCACGTTGGAAAATTCCAAATGAAGGACAAGAAGAAACACTTTTAGATGGCACAGGGCACAGAGCGGCTAAAGGTTTTAAAAAAACGTTTACATCCAAAGATTTTTGGTTCACCACTAAGGGTAATAAAGTTTATGCGATTTCGCTCGTTCCTGCTTCAGGTAAAATTTTAATTCATTCTTTAAATAAAAATGTTGGGGTGATTAAAAACGTTAGAATTCTTGGAAGTGAAAAAGATGTTGAATGGAAACAAACAGAATCCGGTCTTGAAGTTAGCCTAACAGGAATCGAAAGTAGTAAATATGGCTTTGTGGTTGAAGCAAGTTTATAAACTATTTGATTTATACATTTAATGTTTGAAATAGACATCATTATTTTTTAGAATAAATGGCATTTTTACAGATAGTTTTAAAGTAACGAAACGAGTTGTGCATTTTAAGGGAAATTTGTCAATTCGAGGCTTGAGATAAAAATTTATCAAACGCTTATAATGACTAGAGACAAATGCATATAAGAATGTCTGTTCGAGACCCGAGAAAAAAAATTTATCAAGCGATTGGAATGTCATGAATTAGTCTATAAAATATGTCTGTTCGAGCGGAGTCAAGAACTGTTAAGTGTTTAATAATCAGTAAATTAAATAAACGCGTCAATGGTAGTGAATTTTGCTCCTTTTTATGAATAAAATTAGTATCGAAAATCCAGTTTTCCATTTTAAAACTTGTTCTCGATACGATTTTCTGTTGAAAATCACTCGACTGACAATTTAGTTTTAAAAAAAAACTAAAATGCATAACGGGTTAACGAAATAAATTATTTTAAATGAAAAAAGCGTTATATATAAGTTTTTTGTTAATATCCATTGTCATTTTTCATAGTTGTCAAAACAAAGCAATAGATATTTATGTAAGTCCATCAGGCGATAATACGTATAATGGGACAAAGGAGAAGCCTTTTAAAACATTAAAAAAAGCTTTAGAAAAGGCAAAATCAATTCATAGAAATGAAAGTGACCTCATAACAGTGCATCTTCTAGAAGGTGATTATCACTTATCCTCAACTTTGGTCATTACGCCAGAATTAAATAACATGGCTATTGTTGGTGAAGGTGTCGATAAAGTAACTACTAAAGGTTCCAAAATTATTGATACGGAATGGGAGTCTTTTAACGAAGATATTTGGGTTACAGATATTGATACTTCATTATATTTCAATCAACTCTTCATAAATGGCGAAAAGCAAATTTTAGCAAGATACCCAAATTATGATGAGAACGGAGGCTATTGGCAAGGTTACGCCGCAGATGCTATAGATAAAGAACGCATCTCTAATTGGAAAAATCCAAAAGGTGGTTTTGTACATGCCATGCATCGAGGACGTTGGGGAGGTTTTCATTATGAAATTACTGCTGTAAAAGAAGATGGAACATTAGCATTAAAAGGCGGGCATCAAAATAACCGGCCATCACCCATGCATGAAGAATATAGAATGGTAGAAAATATATTTGAAGAATTGGATACTGAAAAAGAATGGTATTTAGATAAAGTAAACCATAAATTATACGTTTGGAAAGGAGATAGAGATTTAACAGATGCCAAAATTGAAGTAAGTGTTTTAAAACATCTTATAGAAATTAAAGGAAGTTTAGAAAACCCTGTAAAAAATGTGAGTATCTCGGGTATTAATTTCCAACATGCCTCACGTACTTTTATGGAACCATATCATCAACTTTTACGTAGCGACTGGACCATTTATAGAGGAGGTGCTTTATTGCTTGATGGCACAGAAAATGTTTCCATTAATGATTGCGAGTTCACAAATCTTGGTGGTAACGTTATTTTTGTAAATGGATATAATAGAAACATAGAAATTGTGGGTAATCATATATACAATTGTGGCGCATCTGCCATCTCTTTTGTTGGTGATTCATCAGCAGTACGTTCGCCATCATTTCAATATAAGGAGTTTGTTCCTATGAAAGATATGGATACCATTCCAGACCCCAAAAACGAATTATATCCTGCTAATTGTAAAGTGGAAAACAATTTAATATATAAAATTGGGCGTATTGAAAAACAAGTTGCTGGAGTACAGATTTCTATGGCAATGAAAATTCATGTAAAAAGCAATAGTATTTATGATGTGCCCCGTGCAGGTATTAATGTTAGCGAAGGTACTTGGGGTGGTCATATTATTGAATATAACGATGTGTTTAATACCGTTTTAGAAACTAGCGACCACGGGTCTTTTAATTCTTGGGGACGAGACCGTTTTTGGCATCCAAAATACAATGTGATGGATAGTTTGGTAAAGCAAAATCCTAAAATGCCATTGTGGGATGCTATACATACCACTATTATTAGAAACAATCGATTCCGTTGTGACCACGGATGGGATATCGATTTAGATGATGGCTCTACCAATTATGAAATTTATAATAATCTCTGTTTAAACAGAGGGATAAAATTACGAGAGGGCTATTATCGTACTGTTAAAAATAACATTATGGTAAACAATACGTTCCATCCGCACGTTTGGTTTTCAAATAGTGAAGATGTTTTTACCAATAATATTGTCATGAAAAAGTATGCCGATATACGTCTTAAAGCTTGGGGAAAAGAAGTAGATTATAATGGATTTCCAACAGAAACAGCCCTAAAAAAAGCACAAAATAATGGTACAGATGCAAATAGTGTATATGGCAATCCTTTGTTTGTCAACCCAACAAGTGGCGATTTTACAGTTAAAGAAAATTCACCAGCCTTAAAAATTGGTTTTAAAAATTTCCCGATGGATAGTTTTGGTGTTCAAAAACCAGAGTTGAAAGCTATTGCGAAACAACCTGATATTCCAAGTTTGCAAATTGAATCTTCAGAAATAGAGGAATCAAAAACTAAAAAATGGTTGGGAGCAACGCTTAAAAATATGGAGACTATTGAAGAACAGTCTTCTTTTGGAACGCACAGTATGGATGGTGTCATCATTTCAAAAATTGATAAAAACAGTAAGTTGTCAAAATCTTCAATAAAAGAAAATGATGTAATTATTAGTGTCGAGCAAGAAAAAGTTAAAAACATATCTGATTTTTTGGATACGTATAAAAAATATAATTTCAGAGAAAATAAAACGTTTGTTGTAGTAAGAAATCAAAAAGAAATAGAAATTGAATTTAAAGAATAATAAAATTATGATTTTAAAAGTGAAAAATATTTTAAGCATTTGTTTTTTGTTATATAGTTTCAGTATAACATGCCAATCTAAAAAACCCAATATCCTATTTATATTTTCAGATGACCAATGTTTTGAAACTATTGGCGCTAATGGGCAAACCATAGTTGAAACCCCTAATTTGGATAAATTGACCAAATCAGGAACAACCTTTACGCATGCCTATAATATGGGTGCATGGAATGGCGCAGTTTGTGCTGCTAGTAGGGCCATGCTTATTACAGGAACAAGCTTATGGCAAGCACAAAATGCCGTAAAAAATGTTCGTAATAAAGAACAATTGTCATGGCCAGAAATGATGTCTCAAGCGGGTTATACAACGTATATGAGTGGTAAATGGCATGTGCCTGTTCCCGCAAATTCAGTTTTTGACGTTACCAATCATGTAAGACCAGGTATGCCTAAAACAGTTAAGGAAGCATATCATAGACCTGTACTAGGAGAGAACCCAGATACCGCTTGGTACGCTTGGGATAAAACAAATGGTGGTTTTTGGCAAGGTGGAAAACACTGGAGTGCTGTTTTAGCAGATGATGGAGTTGCGTTTATTGAAAAAGCAAAAAATGATGACAACCCCTTTTTTATGTACTTAGCCTTTAACGCCCCACATGACCCGAGGCAAGCACCAAAAGCATATATTGATAAATATCCTTTAGATAAAATAGCATTACCCGAAAATTATCAAGATTTATATCCAGATATGGGTGAAGATGGTGTCCCTAAAATCCGTGATGAAAATCTTGCGCCATATCCACGTACCGAGTATGCCATAAAAGTACATAGACAAGAATACTATGCCAGTATTACTTATATGGATGAACAGATAGGTCGTATTTTAGACGCTTTGGAGAAATCTGGAAAAGCAGATAATACCTATATTATTTTTACCTCAGACCATGGTTTAGCTGTTGGGCATCACGGATTGGTTGGTAAGCAAAATATGTATGAGCATTCTTTACGTGTGCCTTTTATAGTTAATGGGCCTGGAGTAAAACCAGGAGCTAAAATACATTCGCCCATTTACTTGCAAGACGCTATGGTAACTTCCTTAGAATTAGCAAAACAAAAGAGGCCAGATCATGTTGTATTTAAAAGTGTTTTACCTTTAATGAAAGATTCAAATAAAAAGAGCTATGATGCTATTTATGGCGCTTATATGGGGATTCAAAGAATGATTATAGTGGGAGATTGGAAATTGATCGCTTATCCAAAGCTTAAAAAGAACAAACTGTTCAACCTTGCTAAAGACCCTTTGGAAATGGACAATTTAGCATCCCATCCTATGTACTCTGAAAAATTAGAGGAATTACGCCTTGCTTTAGAAAAGATGATGGATAAACAAAACGACCCAATGTCCTCAATTGCAGAGGCAGACTATGAGGTTAAAAAACAAAAAGCACATTAATAAAAAAGAATTAAGATGAGCTATAAAGAATTACAGCAGAATGTTCTATTAGCATATTATTTATGACATTTCCTTTTTTTAAAGGGATATCTCAAACAAACGACCAATCAAAAGGGGTTTATAATGCAATATACATTACTAATACTTGGGGAAAATTAGATAAAAATAAGGATAACAAATTTTCTAAAAATGAAAATGAGAGAACTTGGAATCGTTACAAATATTTAGATACTAACAATAATAATGAAGTTTTTCCAGAAGAGTTTAGTAAAATTAAAATCCCTTATTTGGACAATGGAGGAGTACGAAAACTAAATGTATTATATAAAGAAACTAAAGAAGAAAATCTTTATTTAGATATTTATTATCCGAAAAACAGAAAAGAAGGACAAAAATTACCAGTTGTTATTTATACGCATGGAGGTGGTTGGGCAGCAGGGAGTAGACACGGTGCTTCAAATGCTTCTTTTAAAACGGTACATATGGATCTTTTAGAAAAAGGGTTTTGTGTGGTTTCGGTAAGTTACAGACTTTGAAAAAAAAAATGGAACTACATCAATGCGAGATTGTGTTATAGATAGTAAAGATGCTATGCGTTATTTGTCTAAGCATAATAAAGATTTAGGTTTAGACACAAATCAATTTTTCTCTTTTGGAGATTCTGCTGGTGGTCAAATTTCTCAAATGTTGGTATTAAGTGCTCCTGAAAGTTTAAAAGGAGACACATCACTAGTAAAATATACCTATAAAATGGCTGGAGGAGTATCTTGGTATGGACCTTGCGATTTTGAAAAAACAAGTCTATTCAACCATAATGATAGAGCAGATTTTAGAGATAGATTCGGACCAAGAATATTAAAATCTAATACAAAACCTAAAGATAAACTGACATTGTATAGAGAAATGAGTCCTGTTAATTATTTAAAAAAAGACAGTCCGCCTTTATTAATGATACAAGGCGATAGTGATACCACAATACCAGTTAAGCATGCGTATTATATGGAAGAAAAAGCTAAAAAAATTGGTGCTCCTGTAACTACAGTAATCATCAAAAATGCAGGGCACAACTGGAGAAAAGTAGGAAAAGATATTGAACCAACTCGCGAATGGATTATTCAAAAAACAGTAGACTATTTTGTGTCTAACTTAAAATAAATACTTAAAAATGAGTCAGTTATTTAATTGTAGATATCAACTGTATTTTTACAAATTCTTCATTTTTTTAATACAGAAACTATAAAAAAACACGGGGCGTATTTTAAAACGAGACCCACAATTAAATATAAACAATAAAATAAATTTACATATTCCTATTTCAACCTTAATTTTTATGAAAACAACATTAAAAGTATCTCTATTTATTATTTTTTTAGCATTGGCTAATTTTTATTCATATTCTCAAAAGGATAATACGAAACCCAATGTTGTCTATATTCTTACTGACGATCTTGGTTACGGCGACGTTAAATATTTAAACCCTGATGGTAAAATTGAAACGCCTCAAATGGATAGATTAGCATCACAAGGTATGATTTTTACAGATGCTCATACGAGTTCTTCGGTATGTACACCAAGTAGATATAGCATTATTACAGGGCGATATAATTGGCGAACAAATTTACAAAAAGGAGTTTTATTTGGATATAGCCCTCCTTTAATTGAAGAAAACCGTTTAACCGTTGCTAGTTTTTTACAAGACAGAGGTTACAATACAGCTTGTATTGGGAAGTGGCATCTTGGAATGGATTTACTTTTTAATGGCACAATTCCTAAAGGGAGAAACCCAAAAGAACCCAACGTAGATTGGAATGGCATTATTAGAAATGGCCCTATAGATAGAGGTTTTGATACTTTTTATGGGATTTCTGCTTCTCTTGATATGCCACCTTATATCTATATAGAGGACAATAAATTTGTTGGCGAATGTGAAATAGTACCATACAGAAAAATTAGAGGTAGAGTCGTTATGTCTCCTAAAAATCCTGATTTTAATGCTATAGATGTATTACCTGAAATAGGACGCAAAACAATTGAGTATATTAAGAAACAAGATGACAAAAAGCCTTTCTTCGCTTATGTAGCTTTCACTTCTCCTCATACGCCTATATTACCTTCAAAAGAATGGCAAGGTAAAAGCGAATTAGGAAAATATGGCGATTTTGTAATGCAAACAGACGATGTGATTGGACAAATTGTTTCTGCCATTGACGAAATGGGTTTTGGAGAAAATACTATTATTATAGTTACTAGCGATAATGGTTGCTCAAAAGCTGCTGGAATTACTGAATTAGCAAAAAAGGGACATCAGGTGAGTAAACAATATCGAGGTTCAAAAGCAGATTTATGGGATGGTGGTCATCGAGTACCTTTTATAGTGCGTTGGCCTAAAGAAGTCAGTTCAGGCTCTGTAAGTAATGAGGTAATTTGCCTAACAGATTTATTCTCAACGATGTCAGATATCACTGGTGAAAAAATTCCTAGCGGGTTTGCTGAAGACAGTTTTAGTTTTCTTCCTGCCTTAAAAGGAAAACCTTTAGTTTCTAGTCGCAAAGGTATCATCCATCATTCAATTTCTGGGCATTTTGCATATCGTCAAGGAAAATGGAAACTTTTATTAGCCAAAGGTTCAGGAGGTTGGACATCGCCAACAGAAAAAGAATCAGTTAATATGCCTAAAGTACAGTTGTATGATATCAAAAACGATCCAGCAGAAAAAATTAACTTATATCAAGAACATCCTGAAATTGTAAAAGAACTTTTGACAGAATTAGAGTCTGAGGTATATGCTGGTCGTACTTCAAAAGGACAAGAGTCTAAAAATGATGTAAATGAAATTGTATTATGGAAAAGCGAAAAATAATTAGGAATCAAATGAAAAAAGGTCTTATTAGGAATTTTATTATTTCATTATTTATCATATCGATTATTCCTGTTAATGCACTTGAAATCCATGTTGCTATAAATGGTAATGATTCAAATACAGGAACAATTTATGAACCTTTGGCTACTATTGAAGCGGCACAAAAAGCATTAAGGTCTAGTGGTTTATTAGGTAAAGAATCTTGTAGAATAATTATGCATACTGGAACTTACAGGTTAAATACTCCTATAAGAATTACTACTGATGATGATGGAAGCGACCAATTCCCCGTTATCTATTGTGCAGGCAATAATGAAGAAGTGACCATAACCGGGGCACAACTTATAACTTCTGAATGGGAATTGTGGAACAACGGAATTTATCGTACAAATGTTGGGAATCTAGGCGCAATCGATCAGTTGTTTGTTGGTGATAAACGGAAGTACATGGCTCGTTTTCCGAATTTTGGATCTGGGTTTATACCTGTTGATGCTGATGGTTCTGTTCGTGGAAAGAGCGCTGGAACACCTCCATTTAATAGTTGTACACCAAATGCTTGGGACGCAGAAAAAGCCACTAAATGGCAAAACCCAGCTGGATCTATTATGCATGGTATGCATAGTAGCCTATGGGGTAGTCAACATTATGTTGTATCTGGAAAAGATGCGAATGGGGCGTTGATTTATGAAGGAGGATGGCAGAATAATCGATCAACCTTGCCCCATAAAGGATATCGAATGATAGAAAATGTATTTGAAGAACTGGATACTCCCGGCGAGTGGTTTCATGACACAAAAGAAGGCTGGTTGTATTACATGCCTAATTCTGAAATCAATCTAAAAAAAGTTAAGATTGAAGCCGTGCTAAAAATTAAGCATCTTATTGAAATCTATGGAGGTTACAAGCAACCAATTGCAGAAATGAGTATTCTTAATAGTGGAAATCGACTTAAAGAAACAAAAGTTAAAAATTATGAAACCACAACACCTGTTAAGAACATTCAGATTAGTGGTATACGATTTACTGGAACAGATCGTACCTTTATTGAGACTATTGAGCCATTGCTTCGAAGTGATTGGTGTGTATATCGTGGAGGAGCTATTCATATACGTGGAGCAGAAAACATTGTAATTAATAATTGCCAATTTGAACAGTTAGGAGGTAATGCAATATTTGTTGATAGTTATAACCGCAATATAAATATTAAAGGAAATTTATTTTTAGATAATGGTGCCACAGATGTAAATTTTGTTGGTTCTTTTGCAGCAGTTCGCAACCCTGCATTCTCCTATAGACAACCTGCTAGTCCTTTGGATGAAATTGATACTACAATTGGACCAAAAACAAATGATTATCCAGAAGACTGTCTTGTAGAAGACAATCTTATGATGCGTTGTGGACGTTTTGAAAAACAAGCTTCTGGTATTAATATTTCTATGTCATCGCGAATTACACTGAGACACAATACCATTAGTCATACTCCACGAGCGGCAATTAATATATGTGATGGTACATGGGGAGGTCATATTATTGAGTGGAATGACTGTTTTGAAACGGTATTGGAAACACACGATCATGGAGCATTTAATTCATGGGGACGTGATCGTTATTGGCATTCATCTGGTCCATCAGGGCCAGATTTAGAAGATGAGAATGGAAAACCTTTAATTAGTTATTACATTGAAAAATATCCTAATTTACCCCTTTGGGATGCTCATCAAACAAATATCCTTAGAAATAATAGGATGCAGTGTGATCACGGTTGGGATATTGATTTAGATGACGGATCAACTAACTATAAAATATATAATAATATTTGCCTTTCGGGTGGTTTAAAAACAAGAGAAGGGTATCATCGTGAAGTGACAAATAATGTTGTTCTTGGAAAAGGATATACTTGTAATGTACCTTACCCAAAACCGACTCATGATATTTTTGAACGAAATATTTTATGGGGTAAAACTGTTTATCGTTCTACAAACCCAATGTTATGGGGTGGTAGCCGAAATTTTAATTTTATACATAATCCTGAGTATGAAAAAACAGTACCTGCTTATGGTGCACAAAAGCAAACACGAGATGATGCTGAAAGTCTTTATGGCAATGCTTTATTTGTAGCACCTGAAAAGGGTAATTTTAATGTAAAGCAAACCTCTGATGCATTGAAAATTGGATTTGAAAATTTTCCAGTTACAGGTTTTGGTGTTACTTCTAATAAATTAAAGAAGTTGTCAAAGAAGCCTGTTATAAATCTTCCTGAAATAATTGCTCCAAACAAATTTGTTGAGAGTAGATTTAAGAAAATATTAGGAAGTCAAATTAGAAACTTAGAAACAGATGCTGATGTTTCAGCTACTGGTATGTTTGAAAAAACTGGTGCGCTATTGGTTTCAGTTCCTAAAGATAGTCAAATGGCAGCTTTAGGTTTTAAGGCTGATGATGTTGTAATCGAATTAAACTCTAAAAAGATTAAGAATGTTCAATTTTTAATCAGTAGTATGAAAAGGTTAAAAAATGAAAATAATACAGTAAAAGTCTGGAGAAACCAGAAAGCTTTAGAATTTTCCTTTAATAAACAATAAGTTTATAGTTAATGGTTTAAAATACATCTATTTAAATGGTAATTAAAACTTCAGTTAAAACAGTAACATTATTAATAATAGTATTTGGGTTAACGAGCTATCTTATGACAGCTCAAGTGAAACCTCAGAAACCAAACATTGTATTTATACTTTGTGATGATTTAGGTTATGGTGATGTACAAAGTTTGTCACCAAAAACAAGTAAGATTAAAACGCCAAGTATTGATATGTTAGTTCGCGATGGTATGGTATTTACAGATGCACACTCAGGTTCATCAGTTTGTACACCAACACGCTATGGTATCATGACAGGGCGTTACAGTTGGCGTACAAAATTGCAACGAGGCGTTGTACAAGGTTTTGCACCCAATTTAGTTGCAGAAGACCGTCTAACTATTGCAAATTTTCTAAAAGATCAAGGTTACAATACAGCCATTATTGGAAAATGGCATCTTAATTTTCAATATTTAGACCCTATTACAAAAAAAACATTATCGAAGAAATCAACAAAACAGTTACCTCCTGTTGGTGCTAAAATTCCAGATGGGCCTATTCATCGTGGGTTTGATTATTTTCACGGCTTTCATCATGCCAGAGATATGAAAGCTGTTATTGAAAATGATGAGGTAATTTTACACGAAGATGAAATTAATATGCTGCCAAGGTTAACAGAGCAATCTGTTGCTTATATCAATAACCAATCAAAGAGAAAGGATGGAAAACCATTTTTTCTATATGTTCCTTTAGGTTCACCACACACTCCAATTCTTCCAACAAAAGAATGGCAAGGAAAGAGTGGTTTAGGTGATTATGCAGATTTTGTAATGCAAACAGATGCCACCGTTGGCGCTATAAAATCCGCATTAGAAGCGAATGGATTGTCCGAAAATACGTTGATTATTTTTAGTAGTGATAATGGATGTTCTAAAGCTGCAAATATTCCTAAGTTAGCAGAACAAGGTCATATTGTAAGTGCTGGAATGCGTGGTTCAAAAGCAGATTTATGGGACGGTGGACATCGTGTGCCGTTCATTGTTAAGTGGCCAAATAAAGTAGCTTTTGGTTCAACAAGCAATCAATTGATATGCTTAACAGATATTTTTGCGACATTTTCAGATATTACTGGACAAGACATACCAAATATGAGTGGAGAAGATAGTGTTAGTTTTTTACCCGCACTATTTGGTGAATCAATAATTTCTAGTAGGGCAGGAGTGATACATCATTCCATTAGTGGACATTTTGCATACAGAAAAGGAAAATGGAAACTATTGTTAGCAAGAGGTTCAGGAGGATGGACGTCACCAAAAGAGTTAGAAGCAAAAGATATGCCTGCCGTTCAATTATATGATATTGAAAACGATTTTGCAGAGACTACAAATTTATATAAAAAGCATCCTGAAATTGTAAAAGAACTTCTAGAACAATTAGAATTAGATATTAGAACAGGTAGAAGCACAAAAGGAAAGTTTTCTAAAAATGATGTAGATAAAATTATTTTATGGAAAAGTGGAACTAATTAAAATTCCACTTTATCAATCACATCATATTTTTTTCTTAAATCAACATTTTTAATCACATTTATAAATAGAATAAATTCTTATTTTTTATCAATGGCTTGGTAGTTTGAATATTTAGAGCAACAATTTGAGGGATTAGAGGAAGTCGTTAATTCTTACAAAAGTTAATTTTGATATGTATTTAAAAACCGAATTTATTTAAATAAAGTCAATAAAAAATATTTCTTATAATCTATTAACAAACTATTTTCCGATGAAGGAGATAATTTTAAAAAACATGAAAATGAAAAAACAATTAATTACAATGATTTTTGCTTTGGCAATTATAAATATAACTGCTCAAACTACTTCTGATTCAAATTGGCTAATGGGTTCATGGGGTGTAAGACTCATTGTTGAAGGCGGCGTAGAGTTAGATAAAACTAGCAGTAGAGAATGGGTAAAAGGAGCACAAGAAATTGTAGATAATCTCCCAACTGTAGGGCATGTATTTACAAATTTTAACCATCGTGCTCATGGGTATTGGTTTACTTTAAGAGACAATCCTTATGTAGATGTTGCGAAGGAAATTCACCCTGAGTTTGTACCTTCTCTTGAGAATGAAAAAATTATTTTAGATGTCATAGATGTTCTAAAAAAAGGAGGGAAAAAAGTTGTTCTTTATATTGCTACAGATGGTCCATCTGCAAGATCAGGCACAAAAAATAATGCAGAATATAAAGCCGCTTGGGATAAATATTACAAAGCAAAATTTGACGGGGATGAAGGTTTGGCATATAGAACACTGTGCAAAGGTTATATAGAAAGATTTAAAGGATTGGTAGATGGATATTGGTTGGATCATATAGGTGGAATTGCTGGAGATGTAACAGATTTTGTTGACATGATTAGATCTGTAGATCCAACTGTTATGATAGCTGCAAACGGCGTAGTGAATAGTGAAACTGCGCGTTGGAATAATTATTTTAAAGATGCAAATGGAGATGAGTTATTTGTAGCATCAGATGGAATAAATGATAAAAATAAGAAGAAATATAAAATAAGATCTTTTAACACCAATGATTCTTATACCGACTTTACTTCTGGTCACCCTACACCTTTAGCTTGGGGAGCACCACCTAGTTCATGGGCATACGAAGAATATACATTTCCTGAAATAATAAACGCTATGGCTAATTATGATAAAGAGAAACATAATATAAAACATGCATGGATGCCAATGCGTATGAAATGGACGAGCCCAAGGGCTGATTTGATGTTTGATACAGAACAAGCCTATCGTTTTGTGCGTACTCTAACCGATGCAAATTGCGCTATTACATGGGGTAATACAAATACAAATGGTTTTATTACAGAAGATGAAATGGCTATTATGAAAGAAATTGATAAGAGATTACAAATAAAACCAATGCCTGATTATATTCCCTATAAAAGACCTGAAGGGGCAAAATTAGCTGAAAAAGTAAAAACGAAACATTAACCTTTTGCAAATATAAAATGGGTTGTGGAAATTAAGTAAAAAGAGATCAATCCGAATAAACTATAAATTATTGAAAAATAGTGATTAATTTTACGTTAATCAGAATTTTAAAAAGAAGACAACTATGAAGCAATTTGCATTGCTATTTGTATTGCTTATGTTATTCAGTTGTGCTGATAAAGCCAGTAATGACAATGTTTTTCATCAAAATTGGGAAGATTCTCCTGTACAAGGTGCTTTTAAAATGGATGATTGGATCATATGGGGAGGTTCTGTTGTAAAAGCTGAAGATGGGAAGTATTATATGTTTGCAAGCAGGTGGCCAAAAAAACTTACCATGCGTGCATGGATAACCAATTCCGAAATTGTATTGGCTGTTTCCGATACTCCACAAGGCCCTTATAAATTTAAACAAGTTGTTTTGCCTTCTAGAGGAAAGGAATATTGGGATGGTATGATTACACACAATCCAAATATCCAGTTTCATGATGGAAAGTATATCCTTTATTATACAGGGTCAACTTATACCTTTAATCAACCCATTGATACGATACCATCTCGAGATTTTTACGAAAAAGCATGGAACAACAAGCGAGTGGGTATAGCTGTTGCTGATGCACCTACTGGTCCATGGAAACGAATGGATAAACCTATTATACAGCCTAGAAAAGGTATGTGGGATGGTGCAATAATCAGTAATCCAGCACCGGTTATCCATGAAGATGGCAGTGTTTTAATGGTTTATAAAAGTGCCCCGGTGACGTACCCTGAACGCAATAAAAACCGAAAAATGAGATTTGGAGTTTTAACGGCCAATCATTATCTGGGAGAATATACGCGCATGGGAGCCGACAATAAGATTAGAATAAAACCAATTGAAACAGATGTTGAAGACCCTTATATTTGGCATGATGGTACAAAATATTTTATGCTTGCTAAATGCATGAACAAATTAATAACTGGTGAAAAAGGAGCAGGATTTATGGCAACTTCGAAAGATGGAATAGAATGGGAAACTCCTGATAATCCGGCAGCTTATGGGAAAACCCTTAATTTGTCAGATGGAACCAAAGAAAAAATGAAAAAATTAGAACGCCCACAAATACTCATAGAAAATGGAAAGCCAACACATGTATTTTTTGCATGTATAAATTCTAAGTCTGAAATTTTCAATACGGTTAGGACAATCAAAAAATAAACCACTAACTAAAAAACAAGTTAGTTTTGTTTTTGAATCACTTTAAAAGCCTTCATTTAATAAATAAATGTGTAAAAGTTTTAAATTAGTGAAACTCAATTTTTAAAAGTTGCGAAGCAATGAATTAAAAATTGCTAGCTGAACTAATCCCGCTTTTTTTTAGCGGGATCTATGGGTTTTATTCCCCGATGCTCTGCGTCGAAATAAAAAAGAAATTTCTACTTGATACCTCGTACCCTTGGGTCGAGGTTTTTCATTAACGTGAGTTCACTTAAAAACTATTGATTAATTAGTTACTATTTTTAATGTTTAAAACTAATGTCATTTCGACTGAAATTCAAGAGATGGAACAAAATCAGGATGAATCTCGTTAGTAATATCCACATTAGCAGTAGTTCGTAACGTAAAATGGTAACCATGGGCTGGATGTGTAAAATTAGTTATTACATGACCAACTGTAGGAAGATCATCTACAATTTCCTGTGCACCTGTGACCCAGTCGTTATTCGCAGCACCACTATTTAATTTAGAACCACCACTAACAATTAGACGAACTCCCCAAGAACGCTGTAGAAATTCTTGCGCCATAGATTTGTTGCTAAACAAAGTCAACGCAAGAGATCTGATAAGTAATAATTTTTTCATCTTTATTTTTTTGTTTTCGATCAACCCTAACTGTACTTTTATTTTAAATATTTAGTAAAAAGGAATTTTTTAAAAAAAGCTTACTTCTTTATACCAAAATATTAAAATTTTGGATTTGCCTTTTTCTGTTATCAATCTATTACTTGCTCATTATGCCTCTTTTTGTTTATAAACCTCAGTTCGATTAATATTTAAAATGTAATGTGTTGATTTTTAATGAAGGGTATTTGTTTTTTATATCCTGCAAGGTTTTAGTTTAACCTTGTAGGTATGAGTTTGAACAAAATAGACCTACAAGATTTTCAAAACCTTGCAGGAGGGGGGTGAACAATTGATAATCAATAATTTATTAATCGAACTCAGGTTATAAGAGAGGAAATGATTAAATATATTAACCTATTTTGATGATAAAAGATTGCATAGAATTTTGTATTATACAGTTACCAGAAGTTAAAATTTTAAATAGACAGTTTACAACAACGTTTTGATGAATTAGAGCAATTAGAATTAAATTGCTAGAGCTATTTTTATACTGTGCTTTAAAAATTTAAAAAAGTAGTTCGATTTTGTAACTTTATTTTAAAAAAAAATATTTTCAATGTTTGGTTTAAAATTTAAATTATTAGTTTGTTTTAGTGCTATGCTTTTTTCGATTCAATCTTTTTCACAAAATAAAGAAATCGATTTTAAAGTTGATTACGAATCTTTTCTATCTAAGCACGATATGTTCTGGGATATAGTTCCAGATAAGTGGCAAACGGCTCCATATACTGGCAATGGAAATGTTGGTTTTCTCTTTTATCAAACAAAAAAAGAAGGTGATAATGTGATGTCCGTTTACGTTGGGAGACACGATTATTATGACCACAGGGAAGCCAAAACAAAAGCTGAAGAAATGCTATGGATAAAACGCAGTAGATTACCATTGGGTCATTTTAATTTGATTTCTGAAGGAAAAGTAACTGGAGTTGATATGCATCTAAGTTTATGGAATGCTGAATTAACAGGAACAGTTACCACATCAAAAGGGACTTATAAAATTAAAGGTTTTACACACAGTGAAAAAGATGTTATCTATTTTGAAACTGACGCAAGTAATAACGAAAAAATAGAAATCACATGGCATCCTGAAGCACCAATACCTCCAGTATACGAGGTGCTTAAAAAAGGAGGAGGACCAAAAGGAGAAACTTGGGATAAAATGCGTGCAACACATTTAGTAATGCCTCCCAAACCCATATTTAGTTCAAAAAACGGTTATGATTTTTGTTATCAACCCTTGTTTGATAATAGAGGAGAAACTACAACAGGATGGAAAGTTACAGGTAATCCTTTAGGGAAACAGCAGTTAATTACTAGCGTTCATCATAGTTATCCTGAACATAATTCTTTAGAAATTGTAACTAAAAATTTGGAAACTGCAGAAAAGCTAATAGAAGAAAATAGTTTTGTTTCTTCCCATCAAAAATGGTGGCATAATTATTATCCATTGAGTTTTTTGACTATTAACGATGCTGAAAAAGAATCGTTCTATTGGATACAAATGTACAAATTAGCATCTGCATCTAGAGGCAATGGACCCATTTTAGACTTAATGGGACCATGGTATAATAGAACCTTTTGGCCTATGGTTTGGGGCGATTTGAATGTGCAGTTAATCTATTGGACACACCTAACAGCAAACAGGATGTCTATTGGCGAATCTTTACCAAATAATATTGATAAGTACACACAAAATTTAGAGGGAAACGTTCCAGCACACTGGAAAAATAGTGCCGCCGTTGCAGCATTATTACCACAAGATATGATAGCTCATAATGGTGCAAAAGTACCTGATATGCTAGCGTGGATGTTAAATGATTATTGGTTGCATTGTAAATTTGCTGGCGATGATGATCGTATGCGCGACAAATTATTTCCTATATTAAAAAAGACAGTAAATAGTTATTTGAATTACATAAAGGATAATCCTGTTGATTCTAAAGACGGAAAAATTCATATAAAATACAGTTGGTCTCCAGAATATAAACCAGGTCGTGGACAAGATATTAATTTCACTTTAGCCTTAATTCGTTGGAGTTGCCAAACGTTAATTGATATAAATAACCAACACGATTTAAATGATCCATTACTAAAGGAGTGGCAATATGTATTAGATAATTTAGTAGAATTTCAAATAGATAAAAACGGACTTAGAATAGGTAAGGATATTCCTTTTTCGATACCACACCGTCATTATTCGCACTTATTGGCTTTTTATCCTTTAATGGTAATTACTCCA
The DNA here is from genome assembly GCF_947501385.1 of uncultured Polaribacter sp. Classification (GTDB taxonomy): domain Bacteria; phylum Bacteroidota; class Bacteroidia; order Flavobacteriales; family Flavobacteriaceae; genus Polaribacter. The sequence continues at coordinate 69,278 of NZ_CANMVP010000010.1, read as the reverse complement.
GAGGAAGCAGCAGATAAAAAATTATTACGCACCTCACTTGATCATTGGCTGGATGTCACTTTTAACAGTGATATAGGCACAAAAGCAATGAAAGTTACAGGTTATACAGCAACGGGAGCTTCTTCTATGTACGCCTGTTTAGGAGATTCTGAAAAAGCATATTATTATCTTGATTTTTTAATTAAGCATAAAAATATTTCTTCAACAACAATGTATGCAGAAGTAAAAAGTCAACCGGTTATTGAAAGCCCTTTATCGTTTGCAACAAGCTTACATGATATGCTACTTCAAAGTTGGGGAGATAAAATCAGAGTATTTCCTGCAAGTCCAAAAAAATGGAAAGATGTTGCATTTCATGATTTAAGAACTCAAGGTGCATTTTTAGTCAGTGCTAAAAAAGTAAATGGGGTAACAGAATTTGTATCTGTAAAGAGTTTAAAAGGAAATACGTGTAAAGTACAGACAGATATTGAAAATCCTAAGTTTTATATCAACGGAAAGCCTATTTCAATGAAAAAGGATAAAAGCGATTTTTATACTATTGATTTGAAAGCAAATGAATCTGTAATCATCACTTCAAAAGAAATAAGCAAAGTAAATCTTACTATTGAAGAGTTACCCAAAAGCGAAGAAGAAATAAATTTATTTGGTTATGGCTCTAGAACCGAAAGATTACCAGGGCATCAATATTATTCGTCTTTTCAAAATAATTAGTTATGTATAAACATATTTTTTTTATAGCAGTAATTCTATATTCAATCAAATATTTACTTATTTTTTGCAAGAATTGGAAAGGTGCGTAAATTAAGATTGATTAGTAAAATCTCTTTTTAAAAACTCCGAAGGAGAAACTCCATGTAACTTTTTAAAGGATGTAGAAAAATAGGAGTTAGATTCAATACCAATTTGATACATGACTTCAGAAATATTCAAACCATCATTTTTATTCAATAATTTAGCAGCACGCTGCAGTCTAAAATTGCGTAAATAAGCATTGGGAATTTGCCCTGTAAGTTGTTTTAACCGCCTATAAAAATGTGAAGTACTTAAATTCATTTCTGAAGAAAACTCTTCTACCCCAAAATTAGAATTAGAGATATTCGCTTCCATAATTTCAATGGTCTTGTTGAGAAAATCTTGATCTCTTGTAGACAATTCAATGCCCATTTTAGGCAGTGAACTGTTTTTTATGAAGTGTTGCTTTATCTTAATATTGTTATCAATAAGTTTTTTTATACGTAGTTTTAATACTTCTATAGAGAATGGTTTGCTTACATACTCATCTGCACCAAATTCTAAGCCTTTTATAGTATCTTCATTGGTACCTAGTGCTGTTAACAGGAGCACAGGAAGGTGACAAGTTTCGGGGTTCGATTTAATTTCTTTACAAAAAGCAAATCCATCCATTTCAGGCATCATAACATCACTAATTATCAAAGTAGGCTCTTTGGTTTTTATTTTTTCTAAGCCATCAAACCCATTATTGGCTATGGTAATGTTGTAAATTTCAGACAATGTGCTTACTAAAAAATTTTGAACATCTTCTTCGTCTTCTACTATTAATAAATGATGTTCTTTTAGTTGGTCAATAGCAACATTATTTAAAGTTTCATTTTTATATTCAGTAGAAAGTGGTACCCAGTTTTTAATGAACGATTTTGTATTGGTATTGACTTCTATATCATTATAATCTTCAATATTGCCTGTAGGAATTAAAACAGAAAATCTCGTTTCGACAAAAGGCTCACTTTTTACTGAAATGTCGCCTTCTAGTAAATTGATAAGTGATTTACAAAATGCCAGCCCTACACCACCACCACTTATATGTTCCTCTTTATTTCCTAATTGATAAAAACGTTCGAAAATATGATCTAAATCTTTGGCAGGAATACCTTTACCGTTGTCAATAACATCTATTTGTATCATTTTAGTTCCAGAAACATATACAATATCTGATTCTATGCTTATACTGCCATTTGCTGGTGTATTTTTAAAGGCGTTGGACAGCAAATTGAAAAGAATACGCTCTACTTTTTCAGTATCAATAACAATGGGTTCATTAGGTGAGTTCACCTTGTAAAAGAAATTTATGTTTTTTTCTGTAGCATAATTTTCAAAAGCCTCTGTGGTTGGATAAATAAAGCCACCCAAGGTGTTTTGGTTAAAATTTAAATCAATATGACCTTGTTCTGCTTTTCTAAAGGTTATTAATTGGTCTATTAAGCTCAAAAGGCGTTTTGTATTTTTTTCAATTATGGCTAAATATTTTGTGTTGCCAGGGTCTTTATTAACAGATATAATATGCTCTAAAGGCCCTGAAATTAGTGTTAAAGGTGTACGGAATTCATGTGATATATTGGTAAAGTATCTAAATTTCCCTTGGTTTATGGTGTCTAGGCGCTCTTTATCAAGTTGTTCATACTTTAATCGCTGTTTGAGTTTTTCATGCTGAACAAAATATATAATAATTCCTAAACAAATTAAAACGGCCAATATAAAAAAGAGTAAATAGCTCCACCAGGTTTGGTACCAAGGAGGCAAAATAGTAACGTTTAAACTTTTTATTTCAGGGCTCCATACACCATCAGCGTTGGCAGCCTTTATTTTAAAAACGTAGTCTGCAGCAGAAAGGTTGGTATAAGTTACGGTTTTTTTGCCTGTTTGTTCTTCAATCCAAGTGTCATTAAAGCCTTCTAATTTATAGGCCAGCTTGTTTTTAGAGGGGGTAGAAGTATGCTCAACTACCAATTGAAAGGCTAGCGTTTGCTCGTTTTGGCTAACAGCAATGCTTTGTGTTTCTGAAATGGATTTTTCAAGAATGACCTTCCTATTTAACTTTTCTCCAATTTTTATCACTTTATTATTTATAAGTAGTGATGTAATTATAATTTTTGGAGGTGTTGTATTCAATTGAATATTTTCAGGTTTAAAAAGGGTGAGTCCATTCAATCCTCCAAAATAAAAATACCCTGATTTACCTTTGAAATAAGCGGCTTGTCTAAAATTGTTTTGCGCCAAACCATCTCTAACATCAAAAACGTCTACATTATTAGTGTTGGTATTAAATTTTAATAACCCCATATCGGTACTGATCCATAAGTTGGGGTCGTTTTTCTGTAGAATACCGTATATCGCATCATCTGGAAGAAGATCGTTTTTTCTAAAATATTCTATTTTTTTGGGCAATCCATTATTGTCTAAGATTATTTTGTTTAAGCCGCCCCCAAAGGTTCCTACCCAAATATGTCCTTGGTGGTCTTCGTGCAAAGAAAAAACATTTGAATAGCTTAGTTTTAATTTGTTATTTCCTTCGTCTGAAATATAATTTTCTATATTGATTTTTTTACCATCAAAATTTCCATAATACAAACCATTACTGGTGCCAAACCATAATTTTTGTTTTGAATCTTTTAGTATCGTTTGATAAACAAGTCTAGAATCAATATCAAAATTTGTTTTTACCTCTATTTTAGGATTAGCAGTATTTCGTATAATAGACCACGGATTCTCTATAACTGTTATTGCATCACCCACAAAAATCAATGTATTGTCATCTATTTGTAGAATACAGCGGTTTACTTCTGTTGAAATAGTTTTTCCGTTCTCTTGTAAAATAACATTTTTAAAACCTTGTGTTGTTGGATTGTACACCATCATGTTTAATTCCGTGCCAATCCAGATGTATCCTTTTTTGTCTTCGTAAAGATATTTTATAATGTTTTTGGAACCTAATAAGTCAAGTTGTTTGGATAGGTTTTCAAACTTAATATCAAGAGCCGTTTTGTTATTTATTTTATGAGTGCTTCTAAATAAATCCTTATTGTAGGTAGCAACCCATAGTTTACCAGTACTATCCTCTAAAATGGAAGTAATTAAATTATCGGTTATTGACTGTTTGTCGTAAGGGTTTTTTGAATAATTAATAAATTGCTTTTGGGTAATATCTAATTTATTAAGACCTCCTTGGGCTGTGCCAATCCATAAAACATCATAATTATCTTGAAATATAGCATTAATATGATTGCTGCTTAAACCTAGGTCATCTTTAGGGTTGTAGGTGTAATTTTTAAATTTGTCTTCACTTTCTATATATTTTAAAAGACCAGACTCTCTAGTGCCAATCCAAATAGCACCATTATTGTCTTCGAAAATCGTATTTATTTTTAAAGATAATTGTGAATCATTTTTAATGATATTGTACTTACGATGAACATGTATCTGGCTGTTCTCAAAACTAGTTTTAAATAAGCCATCGTAGGTTCCTATCCAGAGATTGTTTTTTATAGTTTTTACAGAAGTAACATTGCTTCCTTCAAAATTTTCAAAACTCACAATCCTTTCAATTTTTGAATGGATACCAATAGAGTCTTTATTAAAATAGACTTCATTTAGACTTTTTGAAGTGGCTAAAATTAACGAGTTAATATTGGAAAAACTAAATTGATTGATACTTGATATATCTCTGTAAGAATCTAATAAATTATCTGAAACTTGAAAAATACCTTTAACAACATCTGTAATAGTACAAACATATAACTTATTTTCGCCTGAAAACCAAATAGCGCCATTTGGTCCGGAACAGATATGGCTAACATCTAATTTTGAAGCAAGTGGTATGGTATAAAATTTTTCAAGCCAAGGTACATAAATGTTCATTCCAGCATTGGTGCCAATCCACAATACACCATCCACATCATTGAATAGACTTGTGATATGATTGCTGGAAATGGTTCCATTTGTTTTCGTTTGTGTAGTGTAGGTTTCAAACTCATAACCGTCATATTTTATCAAACCATTGGGTGTGCCAAACCATAAAAATCCATAGCGATCTTGAGAAATAGCATTTATTGTATTTTGGTTAAAGCCTTCTTTATTTGAAAAGCGTTCAAAGTTTTGTGCTTCTAATACAAAAGTACAGGGTAAAATAAGACATATCAAAAATGTCAATAAAATAAAATGTATTGGTTTATTCATCATATTTTTTCTTTATAGAATAGCTTTATTGGCAATAGTTGCCAACGAAGGTAAATAAATCAGTGTAACAAAAACGTTGAAACGATTGTATTCTGAACCAAAAACAGGATAAAAACATTTAGTTATTCAATATAGGTTTTATATTTTAAATATGCTAAGGGTAATTTTTGGTTTATTTTCTTTTGTAAAAGGAGTGGTTCTATAACTTTATTGGTACTTATTTGTTTTTATTTGAAAAACCTTTGTGCCGTTCATTTGGTTAAGTTATCTAATTTTCATCGAGTGTAAATTTACAATTTTAAAGGAAAGTTATAAATGTTTAAAATTTGTATGTTTATATCTAATTTAAACATTGTAATACCTATTTTGTTTAGAAAACTAAACAAAATATCTTAATTATGATTTGTAATTTATGAGATTATAACACTTGGTTTAATAAACTCTAATCTTGTTCATTTATGTAGATTTTTAAATTATATATAGTAGATTGACATAGATACATATTACCTCTAATGATTTGTCAATGCTACAAATCAACTCTTGTTCTTGTGAAAATAAAAAATTAGATTTTAAATTTGAATATTTGTTGTAAGTGACTATGTGTTGAAAAAGAATTTATTTTTTGGATGGTTTAGGGATTTTAAAAGTATCAGCTACCCTCTTTTTCCACGATTAGAGCAATAAAAAGATTGATAAGAGAGCAGTGATGTAAGCTTCTTAATTTAAATTTGTGTTTATCATAAGAACGAACTACGTAGTTTTTGTTATGGATGTGTATTCGTCAATTAAAAAAACAATTATTTTTAAACTTTTCAGATCTATGGTATAACATAAAATTATAAAAAGATGAAAAAACGGATTTTTTTACCTATTTTTTTGCTGACTTTAAGCAAATTATTGTGTGCTCAAAATCCCATCCTTTGGGATACTAACTCTGACTTTGCTTATACCGCATTCCCCGCAGCTGAGGTATACAACGATAAGGTTTATGTGTACTGTTCCCGTAACCAGCCAGACGCCACCAATTATGGAACTATGAAAGATTATGTGGTGTTGGAAACGGAAGATATGATCAATTGGGTGAATCATGGAGTAGTATTAAAACCACGAGAATACGCTTGGGCAGACGGACAAATGAATGCTGCCGATGTGGCATATAAAGATGGTTGGTATTATTTCTATTTTCCTTATGACAAGACCCACATTGGCGTTGCCAAAAGCCGCAATCCCGAAGGCCCTTGGGAAGCAGCGGTTACTAACAAGATAACTAGCATATTCGATCCGACCGTGATTGTTGATGACGATGGACAGGCCTATATTTATGGTAATGACCATAAAGTAGATATAGGAGAGCCAGGAACGTATATCATGGGAGCAAAGCTTAAGGACAATATGACTGAACTTGATGGAGATTGGGTTAGATTGAGCGAAAAAGTAGTAAAAGAAGGCACCCATGTTTTTAAACGAAATGGCATCTATTATTTTCATGCGAGTGTAGGTCCAAATACCGAATATTGGATGGCAGATAATCCCTTGCCACAATATGCAACATTTAAAGGGGTGCTAGCGGAAAATTCCCCAGATTCACCTAACCATGCCTCTGTGATAGAATTTAAAGGGCAATGGTATTTTTTCTATCATCGTGGTGATGTAAACAACGGTTCTTTTTTTCGTCAATCCACCTGTTTTGAAAAAATGACCTTTAACCCTGATGGCACCATTCAGCCCATTGTTTATACGCTGGATCCTGACTACAAGGCAAAACCTTTAAGCATAACTGATAAATAAAATTTTAACTGATATTCTAACTAATAAAAACAATAATAAAATGACCACTAAAAAAATTGTGCTTCTTTTTTCAGCATTGCTGATCATGTTTTCATCATGTAAGGATGCCGATAAAAAACAAACAATTGCCCAGGACACAAGTGAAGAAGGATTTGTGGCCAATCCGGTAAGGATCGAAAAACGGGACGTTGAGACCCTCGCCATAGGTTCAGATGCTCCAGATTTCAGCTTACCAAATCTGAAAGGGGAATTTGTAAGCTTGAAAGATTTTGAAGATGCAGAAGTCGTCGTGCTTATTTTCACGTGCAACCACTGTCCTACGTCCCAGGCCTATGAGACAAGAATGATAGAGTTTACAAAAGAATATAAGGACAAAGGCGTGGCCGTAGTTGCCATTAATTCTGCAAGCCCGTTGGGCCTAATGTATGCAGAACATTCATGGTCCGATGTCGGTGATTCCTATGAGGACATGAAAATAAGGGCCGGGCACAGAGGGTTCAATTTTCCCTATCTGTACGACGGTGACCTGCAGGAGGCATCCCTGGCATACGGTGCCATGGCCACCCCTCACATCTTTATTTTGGACAAGGAAAGAAAGCTTCGCTACCAAGGGCGGATCGATGCCGATCAAAGGCAGGGTGTGGGCAAATCTGAAGATTTGATACGAGCTGTTGAGGAACTGCTGGCGGGAAAAGAGGTCAGCAACCCCGTTACCAAGTCGATCGGTTGTTCTACCAAATGGTCCTGGAAAGCAGAAAATTCCAAGGCCATAGATGAGGAATGGGCCAGTCGTGAAGTCATTTTAAATGACATTGATAATGAAGGCGTCAAAGAACTATTGGCAAATAACACTGAAAAATTAAAGTTAATTAATGTTTGGGCTACATGGTGTGGGCCTTGTGTTAGAGAATTTCCAGATTTGGTGACATTACAAAGAATGTACGGTAAGAAGGATTTTCAATTTGTCTCACTTTCTGTTGATAAAATGGATATAAAAGATAAGGTTTTTAAGTTCTTAAAAGAAGAACAAGCAGCAGTTGAGAACTATATATATTCACAAGATGATTTATACGAACTTATAGAATTGGTAGACCCTAAATGGAGCGGAGCACTTCCATACACCTTGTTGGTGGAGCCAGGTGGCAAAAAAGTCTATGCGCATCAGGGAGAAGTTGAGATGCTTGAGTTGAGAAGGGCCATTGTAGACCATGATTTGATTCGAAGATATAGATAATCATTTTTTAGGACAATATCAAAAAGTACCATCTGAATTTATAAAAGATGATATCCATATTACCAGAAAGTAGCACTTTCAAAAAAGAGTAGTTGTCTGGAGCTTCAGCATATCAGCGCAAATTATATGTTGTTAGTTGAAAAATCCATCACTTTTTTAAGCCGCTATTAAAATTTTCGATATGAGCAGTAGTTTATCAAGAAGAGATACAATAAAAACCCTAGCAGGCATCGCTTGTTTGTTGTTTTTTCCTTGGGAGTCAATTGGTCAAATCATAAATGAAGGATGCGATAAATGCAAGAAAGCTTGGTATAATTTATGCAAATTTGCAACAGAAAGATACCAGTTTAGATATATTGAACCTACAGACTCCTTACCAAAGGTATTTATTTATGGAGACTCTATATCTATTGCATATACTGAATATGTAAGGGCTTTTTTAGAAGATAAAGCTTGCGTATTTCGCTTACACGAAAATGGTACTTCAAGCAATGAGTTTATCCAAAAAATGGAAACCATGTGACATGCTATGTTTCAACCTTATCTATCCCAAGGCTGGGATTTTGAGTGGGATGTTATCCATTTTAATGTTGGACTTCATGACCTTAAATATGTAGTTGATGGAAAGCTTGATAAACAAAATGGTAAACAGGTATCTTCTTTGGAAACTTATGAAAACAACCTTCGCTCTATAATTAACTATTTAAAAACAAATTATCCAAAGGCAAAGTTAATATTTGCCACTACAACACCAGTGCCAGAAGGTGAACCAGGGAGGAACGCTGGTGACGCAAAACAATATAATACCATAGCTTTAAAAGTGATAAATGACCACAAAGACATTATAATAAACGACTTATATAAGTTTTCGATTCCAGTTTTGGAAAAATTTGCTGTACGTCCTGGAAACGTGCATTTTAAAGCTGAAGGCTCGCGTTTGCAAGGGATAGAGGTTGCTAGTGTAATAAGTGATGTAATAGGAGTCAAACCAATTACATGCCCTACAGTTGAGACGATTCGGGAACGCTTCAATCAATATAAAAAAAGTGTAAATAAATAATAAAATAACGTATAATGAAGAATTTGTTCATCGGTTTATTAATCTTGGCCTTTACGGTAACTTGTAAAAACAGTCAGGAAAAGGAACAGAATGTTGAAAGTTCCGAGCGCCCCAATATCATCTTCATTTTTGCCGATGATTGGGGTTTTGGAGATTTGGGAATTCATGGCAGCACTTTTTGCAAGACACCAAATCTTGATAAAATGGCATCAGAAGGTATAGATTTTCAAAATGTTTCTGTTGTTAATCCTGTCTGTTCGCCTAGTAGAGTAGGTGTAATGACTGGTCAATTTCCAGCAAGACATTCAGTTCACGGGCATTTTGCTTCCGTAGCATCCCACATCAAACGGAATATGCCCGATTGGTTAGACCCAAAAGCCCCAATGTTACCCAGGATGTTAAAAAATGCTGGCTATACCACGGCTCATTATGGTAAATGGCATTTGTCTAATGACCATGTAAAAGATGGCCCTTCACCTTTAGCTTACGGTTATGATGACTATGGGGCATTTAATTTACCCGGTGAACGCCATCAGATGGACGCGGACTCTACCTTGTATAAAACAATCGATTTTGTAAAACGAAATAAGGATAACCCTTTTTTTGTAAATGTCTGGATTCATGCAACACACACACCTCATTATCCTAAGGATAAATACATGGAACGGTTTTCACATTTAAACGAACAACAACAAGTTTATGCGGCTGTAATAGCGGAATACGATGACCGTATTGGTGAATTGTTTGCAGTGCTCAAAGAATTGGGTATTGACAAAAATACCCTAGTCATTTTCTCTTCAGATAATGGTCCTGAAATTACAGGTAAAGGTAAAACTATAGATGACGCCTCTACTGGTCCAGGTCTCGGAACCTATTATTCTGTGGGAGAAACAGCTGGCTTAAAAGGGCAAAAGCGCTCTTTGTTTGCAGGAGGTATAAGAATTCCCTTTATAGTAAGATGGCCTGGTGTTGTTAAAGCTGGTAGTGTAGATAAAACTACAGCATTGGCAACAGTAGATTTGCTGCCCACTTTTTTAGAATTAGCAGAAGCAACTTTACCAAAAGACTATGAACCAGATGGCGAAAGTATAGCGTCATTGATAAAAGGAAAGGAATTTAATCGTAAAAAGCCAATATATTGGGATTGGAGATTTTCTTCTAAACGAACCGATTTTTGGCCAAGTGCTGGTATGCAAGAGGAAAATTGGAAACTTTTAACCAATGAGAAATTGAACAGAACCGAGTTATACAATATAAGCACGGATTGGGCAGAACAACACGATGTATCTGCTGAAAATTCAGAGCGAGTTGTTGCCATGATGGAAAAAATACACATTTTTCAAGCGACATTACCAACATCACCACCTGTTTGTTTTTCTAAGGAAAGAGAATCAATTAAACAAGAAAAATAGATTTATGTGTGATTATAAAAATTGTGTTTCCATAGTTAAAAGTCATAAAAAATGAAATACATCTTAATGAAGAATTTATATATTAATTTAGTATTGATGCTCACATTACTGTCATGTAAGAGCAGTACAGATAACACGAAAAACGCCAATATTGAAAAACAACCTAATATTATCTTCATTTTTGCCGATGATTGGGGATATGGCGACTTAGGAATACATGGAAGTACTTTTGTAGAAACCCCAAATCTTGATAAAATGGCAAGCGAAGGTATCGACTTTCAAAACTTTACCGTAAACAACCCTGTATGTTCCCCTAGTAGGGTGGCAGTTATGACTGGGCATTACCCGGCCAGATATGCTATTCACAGACATTTTGGAAGACTAGAGCATCAAATTGAAAATGGTATGCCCGATTGGCTAGACCCAAATGCACCCATGCTGCCTAAATTATTAAAACAAGCGGGATATAAAACAGGCCATTTTGGGAAATGGCATCTTGCAGATAATAGAGCCAGTGATGCGCCTTTGCCTACAAAATATGGTATAGATGAGTATGCATCCTTCAACGTGCCGGGAAAAGAAAAAATTAATTATGAAGAAAGTATTCCACGGGCACTTGATTTTATCAAGAAAAACCGGGACACTACTTTTTTTATGAATGTGTGGATACATGAAACCCATACACCATTTTATCCTCGTGAAGAATATTTGCAAAAATTTAAGGATTTAGAGGAGCGAAAACAGGTTTATGCCTCTATTGTTGCTGAAGGTGATGCAGGTGTTGGTTCTATTTTAAATTTGCTAAAAGAGTTAAATATTGATGATAATACGCTCGTTATATTTTCTTCTGATAATGGGCCTGAATATATGAGAGAAGATGAGGATCAGTTTTTAAAAGGAGGCTATGGGGAGTATTATTCGGTAGGAGAGACCGGAGGCTTAAAAGGAGAAAAAAGATCACTTTATGCAGGTGGTGTACGTGTCCCTTTTATAGTACGGTGGCCAGGGGTAGCTCCCCAGGGTAAACGTGATTCAACTTCGGTAGTAACCGCTGTAGATTTATTACCTACTTTTTTGGAGATTGCAGGATTGGAATTACCCAATGATTATAAACCGGATGGAGAAAGTGCACTTGTTGCTATTAAAGGAGAAGATTTCAAAAGAACAAAACCTATTTATTGGGAATGGGAAGGACCTAAATTACGTGAATTTATCTGGCCAAAACATGGCATTCGTGATGGTCGTTGGAAATTAATTACCAATAAAGATTCCCTCAGAACCGAATTATATGATGTGGCACGCGATTGGGCCGAAACAGTGGATGTATCATCAAAGCATCCTGACATCGTAGAACAATTGTTAGAGAAACTATATGCATGGGAAAACACATTGCCCTCAAAGCCAGATGAGAATTGTATTTCAGTAGATAGAAAGAAATAGAAAAAGAAATAATAGAAAATTAAGTTTTAGAGCTTATTAAACTCTTATGTATATATGAAAAATCTAATCATTTTAATATTTTTTTTCCTTGTAAAGATAACCTATACAACGGATTATTATGTCGATGGTAATACTGCCAATTCAGGTAATGGCAGCAAGAATTCCCCTTTTAAGACCATTCAGGAAGCGGCGGACATCATGAAACCTGGTGACGTGTGTTTTATAAAAGGTGGTATTTATTCTGAAATAATTGTACCAGCAAATTCTGGTACAAAATCGAACCCTATTGTATTTCGGCCATTAAGTAAAAATGATAAAGTAATTATTACAGGGCTAGATGAAGTGCCATCTAATCTTTGGAAAAAAGATTCCAAAAATATCTTTAAGGCGAAAATAGACATGAATCTTAATCATGAAAATCAAGTCTTTATAAATGATAAAATGATGATAGAGGCACGTTGGCCCAATACAGGTGAAGATTTATTGAATCCAACATTGGACGTCATGGATGCCAATACAACACCAGTAAATATTCTCGATTCCCGGTTACCGGATTACGATTACACTGGGGCTCATGTTTGGATACATGCTGGTGCCCACTGGCGAAATTGGACAACGAAAGTTATAGACTTCGGCAAAGGTTCGCTGGAAATTGAAAATATTGCTCCCGGCAAAGGAAGCACCAGTTGGCATGTAACAAAAGAGGGAGAAGAGTTTTTTGTGTTTGGTTGTAAAGATGCTTTAGACACAGATAAGGAATGGTTTTATGATACAAAAGACCAATCGCTTTATATTTATCGCTCTAACGGTAAAACCCCCAATAGCAGTATTTATGTTAAAAAACGGATGAATGCCTTTGACCTTAAAGACAAAGGATTTATTCATGTTAAAAACATAGAAATTCGGGGCGCAACCATTAATATGAATACGGAATCTTCCCATATTGAAATGGACGGTTTAAGAGTATATTACCCGTATCATTCATCACAGGCCAATACCTATTTTGGACAGCAAATCAATAAAGGCATTCCAATTATGGGAAAACATTGTGTTCTAAGGAACAGCGAAGTTGCCTATACCTCTGGATGTGGTGTGGCACTATACGGAGAAAAAAATCAGGTTATCAATAGTTATATCCATGATACCGACTATATAGGTACATACGCTAGTTGCGTGCAGTTGCGTGGCTCAAATAATGTTATTAGCCATAGCACTTTGAGACGTAGTGGACGAACCGTTATTGATTATGCAGGGATGCATAAAGCATTGATACAATATTGTGACATGAGTGAGTCAGGAATGCTTACCAGTGATTTGGGTTTAACCTACGGAAATGTGATTGAAGGGGGTAATTCTGAAGTGCGATACAACTGGCTGCACGATAATTTAGATGAAAATCTGGACATGGGATTATATTATGACCATGGCACGCAGAACATCATCTCGCACCATAATGTGGTTTGGGGTGTAGGATTTGGAGCCCTTCATATTAATCACTATGCGTACTACCACTTGATCTATAACAATACCTTTTCGGCAGAACAGCACGGATTTGAATCGGCTTGGGGAAATAAGTACCCTCCAGATTTGCATGGTTGTAGATTTTTCAACAATATTTTTTCAGCATCTGCCAGTATCACTGCGGATAATTATGAATGGGGTAATAATCTAATTGGTTATAAGGATCTTATTGATCATAAGTACCTCCCAGAAAACTCAGCTGCCATTGATAAAGGTATTGTTTTAGCGGATATAAATGAAGATTTTGAAGGTAAAGCACCAGATATTGGAGCTTATGAAACTAACGGTCCCAAGTGGAAGGTAGGCCATGACTTTGATAACCCGCCCAAAGTAGATACAACCAGATCAAAACCTTTACACAGAAATCGTCTTGAAAATACAGCGTTTGAACATGGCGATCACCTTTCGCCTTGGTTTATAGTGACTGGCGAAGCTACTCCTGAATTGGGAAGTAAAAAACAGATAACGCCTGATACAGCAAACTTACGGATGGGAGTTAGCAGTATGCAACTAGGACCAAATGCAGAAATCGCACAGGTTGTTAAAGGACTTACACCGAACACATGGTACGAATTTGCTGGATTTTTAAAGACAGAAAATAATGAGCGGGCCGAATTAGGTGTACGTGATCACGGAGAGATGGAGACACTTAGTCCATCCTTTGGAAAACACCGTGGCATCCCACAGAATTGGGCCCGCTCGATCTTGAATTTTAAAACCGGTCCGTCCAGTACGAGTACAACTGTATTTATTCGAAGAACAACAGACGGCGAAGGGCGCGTATTTGCTGATGACTGCGGACTCATATTTTTGAAATACGATTAAACGTATGTACAGATGATATCTTTTGAAATAATTAAGAATTCAAAGGTTGACTTATGAGAGCATTTAAATATGTGAACCCGATTGGATTGGACATTCTTATAACAATGAAAAAAATGATACAAAATTTATTTACAGTTGTTTTTGCATTAGTTGTTACCACCATTAATGCTCAATATAAAAATGTTGTTAACTATCCAGGAGGAAGAATTGCCATTTCACATGACGGTAATAATTATGATGAAGATGATTACGTATCTGCACCCATGAATTTTGCATTACTGGAAGGGCTTGGGTTAAAGTCTAAGTTGGTTCATTTTGACCATTCAAGTCATCTAAAGAATAAGCGTGGTCAATATGCTGAGATGTTGGAAAGCATGAATAAAGGCGTTCAATTTTTCAATACTGACACCTCAATCGTATTTAATATCCAAACACAATTGGACAAAGCTATAGCAAATTTTAAAGCTGAAGCTGAAAAATCTACAACAAGTAATCCTTTGTGGTTTTGTATTGGTGGCCCCATGGAGATTCCTTGGCGATATATCAATGCTGTGGATCCCGAAAAGCGCAAATATATCACCTGTATCTCCCATTCTTCCTGGTTTAACGAAGACCATGTTTCTCCTCCAGAAATGACACATACTTGGGAAGATATTAAAGCTTTAGGAGTAAAAACCATTCGGATTAAAAACCAAAATAAAACCGAGTGGAATACTCCGCAAGAGAACGTGTTTTGGATGCGAGATTCTAACAACCCTAAACTGCAATGGCTATTTAGTAGAAACGCTAAAAAAACATTCGATTCTTCAGATTCAGGTATGTTATGGTGGGTAGTTACTGGTGCGAAAAACGGAGGCAACGAAAATGCAGGTTGGGAAGACTATAAGCCTGTTTTGGAGTCTATTTCTGGAGGAAGTATTACAAATAAAAAATCTACAAAAGCCAAACCTAAAAAAGGATTTAAAACTATTTTTAATGGTAAGAATTTAGATGGATGGTATTTAAAAATTAGAAGTGGTGATGAAGACATGGCGAAAAAGGTTTTTGCAATTGAAGATGGTATGATTCATGTTTTCGGGAATTCATTTCCTAAAGAATATAATTTAAATACAGGAGCGAATGATACGCACGGACTCATTTATACAAAAAAATCGTACAGTAAATATATCTTGAGGTTTGAATATAAATGGGGTGAAAATATTGCCAATAATTTTGATAAATGGCAATACGATGCAGGTGTTTATTATCATGTCATTAACGACAAAGTTTGGCCAGTAGGTATTGAATATCAAATTCGTTATGATCATACAACGGCACGTAATCATACCGGAGACTTGATAAGACCAGCTGGCTCAGATTACGATTGGTTTTGTGAAGAAGGTAGTGAGACCTATTTGCATCCAGATAATGGAGGAAAGCCAGAAGCTAAGAGAAGTTGGATGCACTTTGCTTCACCTACAAATAAGTTCAATGCATTGAACAACAAATGGAATCAATGTGAAATAATTGTAATGGGTAATCAATATGCCATTCACAAATTAAATGGTAAAATTGTGAATATGGCTTTTAATCTAGAACCGGGAGCTGGAATTTTTGGGTTTCAGTCTGAAACTGCTGAAATCTATTACAGAAATATTCAGGTTAAAGAGTTTGATGAAATTATTCCTGCTGAGGTATTTCTTAAGTAACATAATAAATTAACGATGATAAAAAAGTCATACGTATTATTATTCACACTAGTTTGTATCAATCTAAATGCACAACAATACCAAGAAAAAAATGGTTTGGTGATTATGGAAGCTGAGCATACAAACTCATCGTATGATTTATGGGTGTTAAAAAAAGATATAGCTGATTTTAAAGGAACTGGTCATTTGGAGTTTACAGGAAATACAACAGGCAAAGGACCAGCAACATCTCCTTTAGAATATGCTTTTAAAATTGATAAAGGTGGTTTGTATCAACTTTTTTTGAGAGCTAGAAAACGAATCACACCTCCTGATGCCCATGATAAAAGCAATGATTGTTACGTTAAGGTCATAGGAGATTATTCAGAAAGTCCAAAAGCTGGAGATGAACATTTGGATGATGCGCCTAAAAGTGCGCTAATTCAGGATATGAAAATGTTTGGAGGCGGAGCAAACTCATTTGAATACGCAGAACGTTTAGATTTAGGCGGTACAAAAAATAAACGGTATGCAAAATATGTATTTAAAGCAGGAGAGACCTATACACTCGTAATTTCAGGAAGATCCAAACAATTCAATTTAGATAGAATTATTTTTACACGTTTAGAAGATCACACCTTAGAGGAAGCTAAATCTATCCATCTTACGATGGCTGAAACTATAAATCCATACTATAAAAAAGCAAAACAAAATAGATGATATCTCAAAATATTAATGATTATCAATACTAATCAATCAGCAACGATTCAAAGCAATCAATATGTATAATTTAAGTAAGGTACATAACACACTTTTCATCTTTACCATCATTTTTTTTGTTGGTTTTGGAAGAGTTTTGGGGCAATCGAATGAACGTACACGCTTGATTATTTTGGCTGATATGGGATGTGAACCTGATGAAATGCAACAAATGGTTCACATGTTAATGTGCTCCAATGAATTTGAACTTGAAGGATTGCTTGCTGTAACTGGCAAGTATATAAATCCAGGAATGAAGAATGAATATCACAGAATTACCCATCCTGAGCTATTTACCCAACTTATTGATGCATATTCCAAAGTATATCCAAACCTTCAAAAACATGCAAGTGGTTGGCATACCCCAGAGTATTTGCATAGTATCGTATGTGCAGGTCAAAAAGGATATGGTATTACAGATGTTGGTGAAGGAAAATCAAGTGATGGTTCAAAACTACTGGCGCAAGCTTTTGAGAAGGACGATGAAAGACCTATCTGGATTGTCGTAAATGCTGGTTCCAATACGCTTGCCCAAGCCTTATACGATTATGAACTATCGCATTCAACATTAGAGCTGCATAAAACCATTTCTAAACTTAGAGTGTTTGAAAATGGAGCACAAGATAATGCGGGTGCATACATTTGTAAGCAATACCCAGCCATACATTGGATACGTAGTAATTATCAAACCTATTCTTATGGCGGCCCAAAAAGTCCCCCTGAAAGTAGCACTTTAGAAATAGGGCCTCATTTCTGGGGCGAATATGACTATAGTTATAGTGGGCAAAATGATTGGCTTATTGAAAATGTAATGAAGCATCATGGGTCGTTGGGGGCGTTGTATCCAGAACGTAGGTTTGGGAAAAAGATGGGTTTTATGGAAGGTGGCGGAACCGTTCCGTGGATTGGTTTGGTCAACAAGGGCCTTTTTGATATAAATCATCCCTCTTGGGGTGGTTGGGGAGGTCGCTACAGTAGTAAAAAGCAAGCAGATGTTTGGTCAAGACACCAAAGTGTTCGTGTTGATGAAATAAAGTATGCCCCATTTTATGCACATAATGATGTAAGTGATTCTTGGTTCAATAAAAAAGATAAACAAACCTACAATAATAATTTTGTACCAGTATGGCGTTGGCGGGAGGCCATGTACAACGATTTTATTTGTAGAATGGATTGGTGTACACAACCCTTTGATAAGGTTAATCATCACCCGAAAGCCTTGTTTTTTGATGATGCAAGTGATGCTATAATTTTCATGAAGGCCACTCCTGGGCAACAAATTAATTTAGATGCAAGCCGTTCTACAGACCCTGATAAAGATACATTAGACTATTCTTGGTGGATATACAAAGAAGCAGGCACCTACTCAGGTGACGTGCGTATTGAGCAACCTACCAAAGCTAAAACAGTATTATATGTACCTACTGGGGCAGCTACCAAAGAAATTCACTTGATTTTAGAAGTTAAGGATAATAACCCAATTGCCTCCCTTTTTGATTATCGACGAATTGTAATTAGTGTGGGCAACTAAAAAGAAAAAAACCAATGATTAAAAAATATAATTTTACGTACGCTCTATTACCACTCATTTTTTTGATGTTTCAAGCGTGTACAAACCACACGCCCAAGCTCCAAATAATTAGTAATACTTTTGAAGAAAACACGCCATCATCTCATGGGTTGCAAAAAATAGTTGCCTCTTTAGATACTTTAGGCGTTACTATAAATCAAAAATCAAATGCTAATGATGAGGCTACTGATTACTACCTATTATT
This sequence comes from uncultured Polaribacter sp., assembly GCF_947501385.1. Classification (GTDB taxonomy): domain Bacteria; phylum Bacteroidota; class Bacteroidia; order Flavobacteriales; family Flavobacteriaceae; genus Polaribacter. The sequence continues at coordinate 50,823 of NZ_CANMVP010000010.1, read as the reverse complement.
AGGTAAATCATCAGAAGAAAATGAAGCAACTGAATTGCTACAGGAGTTAAACCTTTCACTTCCTAACGAAAAGGAAGCCTTACGCATTAAAAAAACAACATTCAAAGGAAAACCTGCGCTTGTGCTTTGTGGTGCAGATGAGGTTGGATTAATGTATGCGGCATTAGATGTTGCCAAACGAATCTCTTGGAGCAAGAACCCAGAAAACCTTTTTGAATATGTAAAAGAGGCTTCAGAAACACCAGATGTCAAGGAACGGGCAGTATCGGCCGGTACATTTCATAGGCGCTATTTTGAACAAAAACTCCACGATGTCAAATATTGGGAAACCTATTTTGATATGATGGCTGAAAATAGATTGAATCAATTTTTGTTGATTTTTGGCTATAAGAACAACCAGATGAAAGAGCCGAATTTTATGGCGCCAGCGTATCCCAATTTTTTTAATGTTGAAGGCTATCCTTATGTGAAAATACAAAATGTAACCGAAGAACAGCAAAAACAAAATACAGCATCTTTAAAAAAAATTATTGAGATGGCACACGCTCGGGGTATCGAGTTTGGTGTGGGTCTTTGGGACCAGATTGAACGTGACCCCAGATACAAAGCAATGGTAAGTGCTGGTAGTGCTATTCCCTCTGATTTACCGGACAACATTATTTGGGGATTGACGCAGGAAAACCTCATACCCTACACCAAATTGGCAATGCGAAAATTTTTTAGAAATTTTCCTGAAATCGATTTGGTTCAGTTTAGGATGCATTGGGAAGCTGGAATAACAGGAGATGTAGCCTTGGAGTTTTGGAAGGAAATATTCAATATGCTCAAAGAAGAAAATCCAAATATAAAAATTGAAGCTCGGGCAAAAGACGTTCCCGATGAAACCTTATACGATGGTGTTGCTACGGGAGCCGATTTTCGGGTGGCGACCAAACATTGGATGGAACAAATGGGTATGCCATTTCATCCTACCCATATCAATAAAGACAATCAATTTGATAGGCGTCATGGTTATGCCGACATGCTTCGTTATCCAAAAAAATATGGATTCAAATGGCGGGTATGGTCTGGAGGCACTACTAGATTGTTCCTTTGGGGAGCTCCAGATTGGGTAAAAACTTTTAGTGAAGGGTCTCATTTATATGATGCCGTTGGGTTTGAATTCAACGAGCCCTTGTATTTTAAAATGAATGGAAGCAAGCACGATGCTGAGGTTACCGATTTATTAAATCCAGACTACCGCTATTACGACTATGAATTTGAGCGGTATTGGCATTATTATCAAGTGATGGGAAGGGTGAGCTATAACCCAGAAACAACATCTGATATTTGGGAAATGGAGTTTAATAAACGATTTGGGAAAGAAGCTGGACAAGCTATAATGACCAGTTTGCACAAAGCGAGTAAAATACTTCCAAGAATTGTAGCGGCAAGCTATCTTTACCCACGTTTTGCAAGTCCACAGGGCTGGCCTGAATTACAACGGATGGAGGATTTAAAACATTTTGCTCTAAATTCCAAGCCGTCGGATATTCAACAGTTTGCATCACCAAAAGAAGAAGCAGAATTTATTCTAGAAAAGAAACCCTCTTTTAGAATTTTGCCTAGTGAAACAAGCAAGTGGTTTTCAAATATTTCCAAAGACATTTTAAATGATGTTGAAAATGCCGAAAAAACCATTGGAGCTTATGATAGTAATGAATTTATTTCTACCAAAACAGATTTAAAAATGTTAGCATATCTGGCACAGTATCACTCGCAACGTTTATTGGCTGCGGTTAACTACAATCTTTATCATAAAACAGGCGATTTAGTAGCTTTTGATAAGGCACTATATTATGAATCTAATGCTGTTAATGCCTATGGGAAAATGGTTGAGTCAGCAGGAAATGTTTACAATCAGCAATTGGATTTTGGTTCTAATAAGTCACTTTTTCCTGGGCATTGGAGTAAAGAACACAAACGTCTTGAAAATGAATTGCAAAGTTTAAAGCAGGTGAGAGCAGAAATTAATGACTCCACTTTTGAGAAAGATTTAATTGTACATATCCCGAAAACTAAAATAGAGGTAGACAGTACACTAACGGTTGAGACAACATTGAAGTTGAAACAAGGCGTAAGTGATTCTCAAATTATGTATTCGTTAAATGGAGAGGATTATAAGGGCATTACTATGAAACACATAGGGAACAATATTTACACACAAGAAATCCCATTTTCTAAAAGTGATTCTCAAATAACGTATTATTTTAATATTACTGATAAATTAAATGCTAATATAAAATACCCAAAAACAGGAAGTGAAAATCCTTTTAAAGTTTTGATTACTGATGATAACGAAGCTCCAATAGTTGAATTACAGCGTATTAAAAATGCACCAATAAATAAAGCTTTAAAGGTAGAGGCTTTAGTTACAGACGCATCTGGAGTACAAGACGTAATACTAAGATTTCGTCGTGTGAATCAGTTTGAAGACTACCAATCTTTGGAAATGACAAAAATTGGAACGTCAGATATATTTGAAGGTATCATACCGAGTGATTTTTTTGATGGAAAATATGACGTTATGTACTTTGTAGAAGTTATTGATACCAAAGGAAATGGTAAAATATATCCCGATTTGGAAAAGGAAGCACCTTATGTCATAGTACATTTGAATAGATAAAAAAATAATTGTAAATGAAAATAAATATATTGAGTTTAATTTTTTTATTGGCTATTATACCACTTATTAAAGCCCAAACTATACCTTATAAAGATACCTCTCTTTCTCCTGAAATTAGAACAGAAGATGTATTAAGTAGAATGACTCTAGAAGAGAAAGTTACCCAACTAAGCGGTTTAGGTAAAGGGCAAGGAGAGTTTGGTAATTCAAATGTTGGCATTTTTGGTACACCAGGAAATGAACGCCTTGGTATACCAAAATTGGTAATGGGACATGGCATCACAGGTGTTCGTTCGGGGCGAGATACAACGGTTAATTCAACCTATATGATGACCCCAATAGGTATTGCTGCTTCTTGGGATACTGAACTATATGAGCGAGCAGCAACTGCAGTAGCTAAAGAAATGGTAGCCTTAAATCAGAATTTGAATTTAGGCACTACACTTAATATTATTCGTCATCCTTTGGGTGGTAGAAATTGGGAAAGCTTTTCTGAAGACCCATACTTAACGTCCCGTTTTGGTGTTACTTATGTTAAGGCAATGCAGGCCAATGGCATCATTTGCGGACCAAAGCATTTTGTGGCGAATAATCAAGAACGTCATCGTTTTGATATTAATAATGTAGTTGATGAGCGAACCCTTAGGGAAATATACTTACCTGGTTTTAAGGCCGCTGTTATGGAAGGTGGCGCACTTAATATCATGGGCGCATACAATCGCCTTAACGGAACATATATGTGCGAAAACAAATGGCTGCTGACCGATATTTTACGTAAAGAATGGGGTTTTAAAGGTTTCGTTTTATCTGATTTTGCGAATGGCGTACAATCTACTGTTCCATCTGCTTTAGCAGGTTTAAACGTAGAAATGCATGGCACTAAATACTATGGTGATAAATTGATAGCAGCCATTAAAAATGGTGAGCTTGATGAGTCTGTGGTTGACCAACTTTTACGTGAAAAACTTTGGGTCATGTTTTCAATGGGCGTTTTTGATAAAAAATGGAAACAACCTAAAAGTATTGTTCATAGCGATGCTCATAAAAAAATAGCACTTGATGTAGCTCGAAAAGCAGCTGTACTTCTAAAAAATGACGATGCTATACTACCACTTAATCAATCTAAAATAAAAAAACTAGCAGTAATTGGACCTAATGCAAAAAGAACTTCTGACCACCCTACGTATTACTATATGCAAGGAGGTGGTAGCGGACGCACTTATCATTTTAAAAACGCTATAAATAATCCAGTTGATGAGATAAAATCCATAGCCAAAAACACCAAAGTTATTTATGCTCTGGGTTGTACAGTTTCAAACAAAAGTAGAGAAACTGGTGATAAGAAAAAGCTTGAAGACCAGCAGAAAATTAAAGCTGATAAAGAACAAGACAAAAAGCTAATATATGATGCAGTTCAATTAGCAAAACATGTTGATGCCGTTGTTCTCGTAGTTGGTTTACATGGCGGATTGGAAACTGAAGGTTGGGATCGTGAACATCCATACTTACCAGGTTCTCAGGTAGAGTTGATTAAGCAAGTTTCTAAAGTGAATCCAAATACGGTTGTAGTACTCACAGGAGGTAGCTTTATCGATGTTAGTGAATGGATTGATGATGTAAAAGGGGTACTCTATCATTTTTATTGCGGTGAGAAAATTGGACAAGCTATGGCTGAAATACTATTTGGTGACGTTAATCCAAGTGGTAAATTACCAGTTAGTTTTCCTAAATCAATTGAACAATATCCTGAAGGAAGTATTCTAATCCATCCTATTGGTTATTCTAAAAGTAATATTAGTAATATATATTCTGAAGGTATTTTTGTGGGGTATCGTTACTTCGATAAAGCACAAGAGGATATGAGATTCCCTTTTGGATATGGACTCAGCTACACAACGTTTGATTACAGTCAATTGGAAGTTAAGAAAATAAATAATACCTTTAAGGTAACAGTTACTATTACCAACTTAGGCCATATAGATGGAGATGAAGTCGTACAGCTTTATGTTAATGATCAAAAATCAAGTATAGAGCGTCCTGTTAGAGAATTGAAAGGTTTCGCGCGTGTATCCCTTAAAGCAGGAGAGTCTAAAAAGGTTGCGTTTACCTTGAAAGAAGATGCCTTTGCATTCTGGTCTCCAAATACAAAACAATGGACAGTAGAATCTGGCGAATTTATAATAGAAGTTGGGGCTAATTCAAGAGATATAAAATTATCAAAAACAATTAAAATTGACTAGCTCATTTATATTGATAATACTCTTATTGTCTAGTCCTAAAAAACCTCTTATAATCTGAGTTCGATTAATAAGTTACTGATTATCAATTGTTCGTTGTCAACCTACAAGGTTTTCAAAACCTTGTAGGTCTGTTTTGTTTAAACCGAATACCTACAAGGTTAAAACAAAACCTTGCAGGATAAAAAAATAAACACTTTCCATTAAAAATCAACACATTGCGTCTTAGATATCTTATTTAATGATGAACGTTACGGTGGAGACGATATTTTAAAAGGAACTACATTTACCAAGTACAAGCAATTTGTACAAAACTGTTTTAAAACATTACCAAGACAAGCGCTACACGCTAAAAATTTAGGTTTTACGCATCCTACAACGGGTGAGTTTATGCAGTTTAACTCTGAAGTACCACAAGACATGGTAGGCTGTTTAGAGAAATGGAGAAACTATACCGTCAATTCTAAAGACGAACTTTAGAAAAACTCTTTTCATTATCTGTATTTTGCTGCTCTTATGGATTACTGCCTATTTTAGAGTATCTTTAAAACGATTTACAAAGCAATAGATCTATTGTAATTATGGCAAATGATTTCGATTTTTATAAAAATATTTCAAAAAAAAACATACCACTTACCGAACTTTTAAAAGATGAAGAGTTATTTTTTGAGGTTCCTAAAAGCTGGTCTATCGTAGTAACAGATGTAGAAAATTCTACAAATGCTGTGGCAAACGGACTGCATAACGATGTTAATTTAAGTGCAACAGGTAGTATTGTCACCGTTTTAAATACCTTAAAAACCTTAGATAAGAAAGTTAAGATTCCTTATTTTTTTGGAGGAGATGGCTCTACATTTATTGTGCCCGATGCGGTTTTACAACCTATTTTATTAGCCTTGCACAACTACAGTCAGCATATTAAAAAAACGCTGCAGTTAAGCTTGCGAGTGGGACATTTAAAAGTTGAACAAGTTTACAGCAATGCAATTACATTAAAAATCACGAAGCTTAGACACAACAAATATTTAACAACACCTGTAGTTTTAGGAAATGGGCTTAAATATGCAGAACGTAAAATCAAAGAAAGTTTTACAGGTTCTAATGGTACTACCAAAGAAAATAGTGCGCCTGATTTAAATGGTATGGAATGCAGATGGGATGAAATATACCCAAACAAGAATGATAAAAAAGTAGTGTGTCTTCTTGTGAACTGTAATGACGAGCAACTGCAGGCTGAAGTTTATGGTACAATTATGAAAGAAATTGATGCCATTTTTGGAACCTTAGAAATCCGAAATCCAATTTCTACTTTAAAATTAAAATTGAATTCTTCGCTAGCAAAAATTAGAAAAGAAATGTACACTAAAATTGGAAAGCATCAACTTACCTATTTAGTGAGTAATTGGCTGGTTACTAAAATTGGAACCTATTATTTTAAATTCTTTAAAAGTGGTAAATTATATATGTATCGAGTTACCCAATTGTCTGATACAATCATGTTAGACGGCTATCTAAATACCGTAATTTCTGGCACAAGTGAACAAGTAAAAAGGCTTAAAAAATTATTGGATGTGTTGGAATCAAACAATAAAATAATTTATGGAATCCACATTACACATGCTTCTATAATGTCTTGTTATATTGAAGATCGAAAAGAAAAACACATTCATTTTGTAGATGGTACAGAAGGTGGTTATACTAGTGCAGCCATCATGTTTAAAGAGAAAATTAAAAAGATAAAACTCAAAAATCAACAATAGTACATTGAAAATCCGCTAAATTATTTTCGAATCATTCATTTTAACAACAACCAGAATTTGGTTCACAAGAGTTGGAAACACCTAATTCAGAGATTTTTATTTTTGGTTTTTCTGAAGTAATTCCGCAAGCATCCAAAGCCAAACAAGCCGTAATTTTAGAAGTTAATAAGAAATTTTTTCCATCAAAATCTAAACCATATTTGCCAATAGTTTCTTTGCCTTGGTATTCTACTTCAATTTCTAAATCAGAAAAATTAAACATTTTTTCAGACAATTTGATAATATTAAGCAACTTCTCAGGATGCAATCTGTGGTCATAATCATTTTCTTCCCAAAGTTGAAAATTAATCACTTCCTCATTTCTTACTTTGCCACCACAATCAATAAAGTTTTTGGTTACTTTACCAACTTCTGTCACATGAAAATGACTTGAAACCAACTCTCCATTTGGCAATTGAAAAGAAATAGTTTCTAATTTATTTAAATGATTTTTAATTTCTGATAGTTTCATAATTTCTGTTTTTTAAAAATTTTATTTTTAGACAATTTGTGAAAACACATAGAACATCTCTGATGCTATTTGCAAACTTCTCTCTTTGTATTTTTCGGATTGATTTTCTTTACCATCAAAAAGTTTAGGATCTTCATAGGTAATTGGAATTCTTTTTTCGGCTCCCAGAATAAACGGACAACCATCATCTGCTTGAGAGCAGGTCATAACTGCGGCAAATGCTGATTTAGGATTAAATTCATCATCATATTTTTTAGAAAACCCGATGATAGGATGAGAATTATCATCAAAATGAATGGCATATATAGGGTTTTTAGCTTCAGAGATTTTATAAATTTCAAATCCTGAACCTTTTAAGGTTTCAACAACTTTAGGAAACATTGCAGTGGTTGCTGTCCCGCCCGAATAGCATTGTACATCTCTTACCTTAAAATACGCTGCCATTGTTTGCGCCCATATTTGGGTTAAATGACTTCTTCTTGAATTGTGCGTGCAAATAAAATTGAGTTGAATAGGGGCACCTATATTCCTTTTTTCTTGAATAAACTGAATCAAAGGCTGTAAAATACCTTTTCTATCTGCTGTAATTTTACCAACTTCTAAGTTGGCAATCGTTTCCTTAATTTTTTGATGCATATTTTCCACTTTCCTTTCTAATTTATATTATTAGCAACAGTTTTCGTTTAAATCTTGATTTAAAAATTGACTCAAGACATTATTTATTTTTTTCCAATTCTCTTCGTGTATACAATAGCAAACACTTGTTCCTTCGATATTGCCTTTGATGATCCCCAAATTTTTTAATTCTTTTAAGTGCTGAGATATGGTGGGTTGTGCCAATCCTATTTCTTTTACCAAATCTCCACAAACGCAACGCTTCAATTTTAAAAGATATTCTAAAATGGCAATTCTAGCAGGATGCCCTAATACTTTGGCAATAGCAGCAATGCTGTTCTGTGCTTCCGTAAATATTTCTGATTTCGTGAGTCCCATAATAATTTATATATTGCAATATTACGATTAATAATGAATTAAAGAGGTCTTTTTAATCGAAAAGATTTCCTCGAGGCTCTGCCTCGGGGTTTCCATTGAAAGTGTCATTCCCGTGAACCTGCCTGCGGCAAGCAGGAACGGGAATCTAAATACAGAATTTTGCTTTTTGACCTTTTTTTAGGTCAAAGCTTGTACCCAGCTTGACTGGGTATGAAACCAGCGAAATTCCTCTATGGCTCTGCCTCTAGGATAGTTGCTTTCAAAAAATCTTTTTTTATCAATTTTACATAAAAGTAACTGAAGAAATTTTTCCGTTTTTTATTTTATAAATTGCTACTGCTTTAAATTGTCTGCCATTTGCAGTTACCAATTCATGATCTATGACTGTATTTTTAAACACAATTCTATTGGTCAATTCGCAGTGTAAATCTTGCGTATTTTTAAAGAAACCTTCATACCTTTTCCGCATGGTTTCTAAGCCTTCATATCTAAGTTCATTAGGAAAATTATAGACTTTTACATCTTTTGCATAAGGTTTTAAAAAGGCATCAATATCTCTCTGATTGTATCCTTCTAATTGTTCTTGTGCTAAATATTTAGGCGATATTTCTGCTACAAGAGCTATTTTGGTTCCTGTTTTATCAATGGCCATTCTAGAAATGTTGTTGATGTTTCCATCAGAAAAGCTATAAAATAAAGAGGGCTTTTTATCTTTTTGAGGATTGAATTGATCAATTTTATTTCCACGTGAAAGTAACAAGGTTCCGTTGGGTAACCAAGCAACATCTTCCGAAGTACCAACAGAAGTAATTGTTTTAATTTCTTTAGTAACAGGATGTAAAGATTTTAGCAACCAGTACTTTTCATTTTCTTTGCTGATAAAACTAACTAAATTAGAATTCGGAATTTTATGTACAGAGCGTCCTACCATTTTTGCAACAGAAGTATTGGTTTTTTTCTTTAGATCTGAAATAAATAGTTCTAAAGAATCCTGTACAATAGCAACCGCGATAACTGTATTTTTATCAACCCAGGTTGGATACGCGACTTTTAAGTTGGCAATAAGTGCTGTTGATTCTTTTGTTTTAAAATTGTAGCTGTAAAAACGTTGCAAGCCATCATTGTCTAATCTAACTGCAGAAATGTCATTAGAATTTGGTATTCTTTTGGGTGAATATTCGCCACCATTTTTAGTTTCAGAAATATAATTCAAACCTGGTCTGTTCATTTTTAAATCGTACAAAGCAATGTCTGTTTTCCCGTTTCTAGCCGAAGAAAAAATAACGGTTGTAGCATCGTAAAAATAAGGCTGACTATCGTAACCTAAATTATTAGAGATGTTTTTTTCGTTTTGTAATGTTGTTTTATGCGCTGTTTCAACAATATCAAAAACATACACTTCTGTATTTACCTGTGCATTAAAAACTAAGGTTGTAAAAAGAATTAGAATCAGTAGTTTTTTCATTTTAAGATTGGTTTTCTCAAAGATAAAAAAGATAACTTAAAACTCTAGGTATAAGATATGATTAGGATTCGAATGTGTTTTTGAAATAGGAAAATCATATGCGCCTACTATTTTAAAACCTGTTTTTTTATAGAAAGCAATGGCTCTTGGGTTTTCTACCCAAACGGCCAACCAAATACCAGCTTGTTGCTGTTGCTTTGCCAATTGAATATTAAAATGCATGAATGTTTTTCCCAAACCAAGATTGTAAAATTCTTTTAGAAGATACAAACGCTCCATCTTGGTGGTGTTTTTAGCAACAATATTTTCATTTTCAGTATTAAAAATTACTTTAGAAAAACCAGCAACTTCCTCTTTATAATACATTAGATAATATTGAAAATTAGAATTCGATAATTCATTTACAAAATTCTCTTCGCTAAAATTACTCGATACATAGTTGTCTATAGCTACTTTGGGAGCAGAATGACCATGAGGAACTAAAAAAGACGCAATACTCAATTTAGAGAGCAATTTGGCGTCTTTTTGAGTCGCTTTTACAATTTGAATCATCAAAAAAATAAATCAGAAATTACTAAAATGTTTATAATGAACTGGCATTAAAAGTATCACCTCGATTTACATCTCCAGTATCAAAGCCTTTTTTAAACCAGCGCATTCTTTGTGCAGAAGTACCATGGGTAAAAGAATCTGGAACCACTCTTCCCGTAGATTGTTTTTGCAACCTGTCATCACCAATTGCAAAAGCTGCGTTTAATGCTTCCTCTAAATCTCCAGGCTCTAAGATCAGATCCATATTTTGAGAATGGTGTGCCCAAACACCGGCTAGAAAGTCGGCTTGTAATTCTAGCATTACCGAATATTTATTGTATTCAGTTTTGCTAACTCTTCCTCGCATTTTTTGAACTTTTTCGTTAATTCCTGTGATTTGCTGTATATGATGCCCAACTTCATGCGCAATCACGTAAGCTTGAGCGAAATCTCCAGGCGCATTTAACTTCCTGCCCATTTCTTCAAAAAAACTTAAGTCTATATATAGTTTTTCATCTCCAGGACAATAAAAAGGACCTGTTGCACTCGAAGCACCACCACAAGCAGAAGTTACAGAATTGGTAAAAAGCACCAAAGTAGGTTCTCTATAATTTGGTAAAAGTTGATTCCAAACAGCTTCTGTACTTGCTAAAACACGATTACTCATTGCGGCAAGCTCGTTCTCTTTTACTGTCCCTTTATAATTAGAAGAATTTACAATTTGATTGTTTGTGCTACTGCCACCCGTTAATAATTGTAACGGATTTGTGCCTGTAAAATACAGAATAGCCACACCTACACCCACAATAATAAGTCCTTTTTTAGTAGTAATCAACTTGAGTAATAACGGAATAAGCATGGTACCCAAACCACCACCAATCCCTCTTCCAGAACTTTGGCCTCTTCGATCTTCTACATTAGAACTCCTTTTACTTCCTCTCCATTTCATAACAAATTATCTTTACATTTAGAAAAGCTAAATTTAATATTTATTTTTAGATTGAAGAGCAACTTTTTAAGATTGCTTAAAATTATTTTGTGCTGTATTTTTTATAGTTATATCCTAAAACTATAAAATAGGTTAGTAGTTAAACATTAGATTGAGTTATCTAGTTTGTTTTATAAGCGAAGTTGGTGTAGGGTATTTAAATAAGAAATTAGGGTTTCGTTTAACTATAATGATATCCAATATTTTATGTTTTATATCAGCAGTAAAACGAATTTAGCTGATTTACATGAGAAAGTCAAATAAAAAAACCTCCTTGTTTTCACAAAGAGGTTATAAATATTATTTATTCTGACCACATAGTTACATAGAAAACATAGCCTATATGTACCTATGTGGTAAATTTCATTTTAATCTTACTTAATCAACTCGTAAGAACGCTTAATAAAGTTTGTCAATTCTTCACCATGTAGTAAGTTTTGAGATAATTTTGCCAAATCAAAAGCTTGGGAAATTAAATGTTTCTGTGCTTTTTCATCTTTGTTATTTAAGATTTCAGAAACTAAAGGACTGTTGGTATTTACTACCAAGTTGTACATGTCTGGGAAATTACCCATTCCCATCATTCCACCACCACCTCCAGAAGCTTGCATTTCTTTCATTCTACGCATGAATTCTGGTACTGTAATCATAAACGGAGAAGATGCAGAATCCATTGCTTCTAATTGAACCGTATAGGTTTCTTTAGGAACAGCAGCTTCAATAATTGGTTTTAGCGTTTCTTTTTCTTTATCAGACAATTTAGAAATTACATTCTCATCTTTTTTAATTAAATTATCTACATGATCAGCATCTACTCTGGTGAATTTTACTTTGGTATCGCCTCCTTCTAATTTTTGCATTAAATGAGAAATAATAGGAGAATCCAAAATCAATACTTCATAACCTTTTGCGGTTACATCTTGAATGTAACTGTGTTGAGCTTCTTTATTAGAAGCATATAAAATAACATGATTTCCGTCTTTATCAACCTGTGTAGCTTTTGTCTTTTCAATCAGCTCATCAAAGGTAAAATAGCTATCTGCTACGGTTGGATATAAGGCAAATTTCTTCGCCTTGTCAAAGAATTTATCTTCAGACAGCATTCCGTACTCAATAATTACTTTAATATCGTTCCATTTTTTCTCAAAATCTTCACGATTATTTTTGAATAAAGAAGTTAATTTGTCTGCAACTTTCTTAGTTATATAGCCAGAGATTTTCTTTACAGCACCATCTGCTTGTAAATAAGATCTAGAAACATTTAAAGGAATGTCTGGAGAATCAATCACACCCTTTAGCATCTGTAAAAAGTCGGGTACAATGCCTTCTACATTGTCTGTTACATACACTTGATTTTGGTATAACTGAATTTTATCCTTTTGCATGTCCATAGACGGACTCAACTTTGGGAAAAATAAAATTCCTGTTAAGTTAAACGGATAATCTACATTTAAGTGAATGTGAAATAAAGATTCTTCAAATTGCATTGGATACAATTCTCTGTAAAAATTCGTATAATCTTCATCAGTTAAATCTGCTGGTTTCTTAATCCAAGCAGGATTTGTATTGTTGATAATTTTTGGAACGGTAATTTGTTTGTGAGCTTCTGTAGTCTCTTTTCCGTCTTTATCTTTGGTTGTTTTTGGAGTAAACTCAGGATCGTTAATTTCTTCTGTTCCAAAAACAATAGGTACTTGATTAAAACGATTGTATTTGTTTAACAAACCACTAATTTTACTTTCTTCTAAAAATTCTGTAGAATCTTCTGCGATGTGTAAAACAATTTCTGTTCCTCTGTCTTTTTTGTCATGTTCCACTAAGGTGTATTCTGGAGATCCATCACAAGTCCAATGTGCAGCAGGTGCATCTTTAAAAGACTTTGTAAAGATATCTACTTTTTCTGCCACCATAAATGCAGAGTAAAAACCAAGACCAAAATGACCAATTACACCCGTATCATTTTTGTCGTCTTTATACTTTTCTAAGAATTCTTCTGCTCCAGAAAATGCAATTTGGTTGATGTATTTTTCAACTTCTTCCATGGTCATTCCTAAACCTTTGTCTTTAATTGTTAAGGTTTTAGCTTCTTTTTCAATACTAATTTCAATTTTAGCATCTCCCAATTCTGTTTTTGCTTCACCTATAGCGATTAAGTGTTTTAATTTAGTGGTTGCATCGGTTCCGTTAGAAACCAGTTCACGTAAAAAGATTTCATGATCAGAATATAAGAACTTCTTAATCAGCGGAAAGATATTTTCTACGGATACATTAATATTTCCTTTTGCCATTGTATATATATTTTAATTAATTTTATGAATAATGCTTTAACAATAGGCAAAAAAAATACCAAAGATGGTATCGTGACAAGATGTCAGCGTTTAAAAAGGTTTTATAATTTCTTTTAATCTTAGGGGAAATTCTAATTCTAAATTTTCTCTATTTCGACTATTTTGTTTGTTAGAAATATATTTAAAATCAGTGTCTATTGTGTCTCTGTAATATGTGCCTAATAATTCTGTGTTTACAAACTCTATATCACCTAAAAGATATAAATAGTCTTCGAATAACATGTTCGAATTAATTTCTAATTGTATTTCTGTATTTAATCTTGTGCTTCTGTTTTGTTTTAAAAACCGAACTATATTATTTCTTAATTGAAAGTAATCTGTTATTTTATTATTTACAATACAAGAATCTTTACCAAAAACTTTAAAATTAATTATTGAGTCTATTTTTTGAGTTGGATGTTTTTCACAATATTCACAAGTATTGATAATAGTAGTATTATTTTTTTTGTCAATTTTTGTTATAGACTTTTTGAAAACAATTACTTGTTCATTATTTTCTTTTTCATCTTTTGAAGAGAAATAAATTTTATAATTTTTGTCATAAAGTTCTTTAAAAATTATCAAAACCTCTTTTAATTGCACTTTATTGTCAATATAAATCCAAATATCATTTGATGATTTAGCTTTAGGAACATTAAACGAATTATCAGAAAATTTTAATAATTGATTATTTAATATGTAATAAGGAGCTCCATTTTTTTTACCAATAATTAACTCATTTTCTGAGTTTTTTGGAAAAGCCGATTTGCCATGAGTATTGTAATAAAGAGAAACTAAATCAAAAGAACTTTCTAAATTTGAAACTTTGCGATTAAGATAATCTGCAGAATTTATGCAGTCATTTTTTGGTATTAATTTCAGTGGTTTTTCAGTACCATCTTCTAAATAGATGATTCCATTATTATCAATATAATATTTTGCTTCAAGAATAAAATCTACCCAGGGAACATAAATTGAATCTCCTTTGAACTTTATAGGCATTCCATAACAAACTTGTTTTTGGTCAGAGCAAAGAGAATCATTTATTCTAATTCTATTTTTTTTGAAATTCCAAGTTTGAAAACTCGTACTATTACCCCATTCTAAATGATAGTGTCCATTTAAATTTGGGGAATTACAAGATGTTATTAATAAAATAACAACTATAAATTTTAATATAATCATTCTTTAAAAATCTCTTTTTGTAAAGGTCTTAATTTATCACTATTTTAGCTAACTACAAACAAACAAATAACTAAAAAATACGTCTATAAATTATGTATAATTCAAAAATAACGGGTCTTGGGTACTATGTTCCTGATAATATTGTAAAAAATGAGGATTTAAAGGAGTTTATGGAAACTTCAGACGAATGGATTCAAGAAAGAACAGGGATTGAAGAACGTAGATGGATTGATCCAAAAACGGGAGATACCACAGCTGTAATGGGTGCAAAAGCTTCTAGAATTGCCATTGAAAGAGCTGGTTTAACCAAAGACGATATCGATTTTATTGTGTTTGCAACGTTAAGTCCAGACATGTATTTTCCTGGAGGTGGTGTACAAGTGCAAGACATGTTAGACATGCCAACAATTGGCGCATTAGATGTACGCAACCAATGTTCTGGATTTATCTATGCGATGTCTGTAGCAGATCAATTTATAAAAACGGGGATGTATAAAAACATCTTGGTCATTGGTGCAGAAAATCATTCTGGTGGATTGGAAAAATCGACAAGAGGTAGAGGCGTCACCGTAATTTTTGGAGATGGAGCAGGAGCCGCTGTTTTGTCTAGATGTTCAGATTCTGAAAAGTCACAAGGAAAAGGAATTTTATCCTCTCATTTACATTCTGAGGGAAAACACGCGAAAGAATTGGTTTTGGAAGGCCCCTCTACACAGCGTTGGGTGCCAGAAATTCTAGAGGCGAACAATCCTGATGATGTTTCTTATTACCCTCACATGAACGGACAATTTGTATTTAAACACGCTATTGGGCGTTTTTCTGAAGCCATTATGGAAGGTCTAGAGGCAAATAATTTACAGAAAGAAGACATCGATATGTTAATTCCGCATCAAGCCAATTTGCGTATTGCACAGTTTATTCAAAAGAAATTTCAACTGTCTGATGACAAAGTGCATAACAACATTATGAAATACGGAAATACCACAGCAGCTTCTGTAATTATTGCATTAACGGAAGCTTGGGAATTAGGAAAAATAAAAGACAATGATTTGGTTGTTTTAGCTGCCTTTGGAAGTGGATTTACCTGGGGAAGTGTTATGATTCGCTGGTAACTTTAGAAAACTATTTATTTGTAAAGGCTTGTGAAAACAAGTCTTTTTTTATGAGCAATATTTAGGTGTATTTCTAAGAACTCGTAAAATACCACCCTAAATTATTGTTAATGTTTGAATTAAAAGAAAATACTTGTTTATTAATTCGATACATTTGTTAAACAGAATTAATAAAACCAACATACCCATGAATGCAATTATTTCTAAATTCGTTTTATGTACAGCGATCATATTAGTAACACTCAGTACAAACGCTCAAGATTTTAGTGGCAAGGCAATTTATGTTTCTAAATCTAAAATGGATCTTGGTACTTGGGGAGCAAGATTAAGCGAAGCACGTAAAAAAGAAGTCGCAAGTAGGCTTAAGAACAGATTGGAAAAAACATACGTATTAAATTTCAACAGTCAAGAATCGCTATTTCTTGAAGAAGAAAAAATTGATGCTGTTTCTGGAGCAACTGATTCTTGGGGAGGTTATTTTTCAAGAGGAGATCAATATAAAAATATAAAAGAAGATAAAATAGTGCAAAGTCAAGAGTTCTATGGGAAACGCTTTTTAGTAAAAGACGATTTATATCGAATTACTTGGACGATGGGTACAGAAACTAAAAAAATTGGTCAATATACCTGTTATAAAGCAAAAGCTTTTGTGCCGTCTTCAGAATTAAATTGGTACGATTTTTCTTGGAGCGATTTAAGAACAAATACAGATACAAACGCAGATGATAAAGCGGCAGAAGAGAAAATGACGGTAGTAGAGGCATGGTATACAACTCAAATTCCTGTAGCTCAAGGACCCGCCGAATATTGGGGTTTGCCTGGTTTAATTTTAGAAGTAAGTGTAGAAAACACCACCTTGCTGTGCACAGAAATTGCAATTAATAAGCAAGAGAAAATTACAATTGAAGCTCCAGACAAAGGAAAAGAAATTACTAAAAAGAATTATACGTTAACTGTTCGTGAGAAAATGGTAGAAATGAGAAATAATAGAATGGGAAGAAGAGGTTAATCTTTTTTAAAATAATACTTATTTTTAACTGAATTATACTTTCTTGTTTTTGTGGGAATAATTTTTAATTATAGCTTTACAAAATGAAGAAAAAGTACAAGTTGTTTTTATTAGTATCTAATATCGGATTATTTATTTTTGGTTTAAATATTTTTGTCAAATTCATTATTTTTGAAAATTCTAAAACGAATTTAATTTTTATTTTATTATGCTGTTTACTAAATATCGTAATCGCTATAAAAGCTTCATTTGAAGCTACAGAAAAAAAATAAATCAATAAGAAATTAATATCATAAAATCCGAAGTTTTTAAACTTCGGATTTTTTAATTCATATAAAAGTTTTAGAGCAATGGTTTAGAAGCCTGCACCACCTTCTTTGATATTATCATCACGTTGTCTACGTTGTTTTGCTTTGTTTTTTCCGCTACCAAATCTATAGTTAAATCCTAAATAAGCTGTTTGACTTTCCCAATTAAATTGACCATTTTGTGCAAAAGGTCTTTCTGAATTAAAAGCAAATTTCATTCCTCTAAAAATATCATTCACTCTAAAATTAATACTTCCTTTGCCATCAAAAACCTTTAGGCTTGCACCTGTATTTACCATCCACATATTTTCTACACGCCATTGAATGTCTTCTTGAGGACCTCTATACATCGCAAATAACTGCAAATTTAATCTTTTAGAAACTTTAAAACTATTGCTAATTCTAGTGTTAAAAACTTCATTTGTAACTTCTATTCTTTCTGCATTTGGGTTTACTAAATCTACGGTACCAAACTGTTTTTGCGAATAGAAATCCATACTAGAATTTATTCTCCACCAATTGGCAACTTTATAATTTAAAGAAAATTCTAGGCCGTACGCATCGGTATCTTCAAAATTGGTCCAAGAAAGAATTTGTCTTACATCTGTTGGATCATTCGGGTCTTTGTAAGTTACACGAGAAATATTATCATTTATTTTTCTATAGAACGTACCTAGTGTCAACGATCCGTTTTTAATTTTACGAGTATAATTTACCTCAAAAGAATTTGTAAATTGTGGCAAAATATCTGCATTTCCAATAGAGGTAATTAATGGGGTGCTCCATTCTCTAATTGGGTTTACTTGTCCAATGCCTGGTCTGTCAACTCTTCTACTATAACTTACTTGAAATTGATTTTTATCTGAAGGAGAAAACGTAAAAAATGCAGAAGGATACACACTAAAAATATCTTGTTTTACTTGTTCTGATGGATTGCCGACTCTATTAAAATCTCCCAATGCATCAAACTGTTCAAAACGAGCACCCAATTGCATGGTTACTTTTCCAAAATTATGACCGTAATTTACATAGGCAGAATAGATTTTTCTTCCATAATCGAAATTAGAATTTCCTAAAGGTTGAATAGAAGAGTTTCCCTGATCGTCGAAAACAATTTCATCTTGATCTGTAATATTAATACTAGAAGTATTGTCTTCTCTGTATTCTAGTCCTAATTCTAATTTTCCTTTTTCTGAAACAGGATTGGTATAATCTATATTAATTAACGTATTGTCTTGTTTTCGGGTAATGTCATTTGTAAAGTTTAATACTTTAAAGTCTTCATCGTCTGACGGATCTTTAGTCAAATCTTTATTTTCTGCATCTTCAGGAGATTTTGTATTCGAATAGGTTGCTTCTAGCTCTAAATTATGTCCTTCTTTATCAAACTCTCTTTTAAAGTTTGCGTTGTAAG
Source organism: uncultured Polaribacter sp. (assembly GCF_947501385.1). Classification (GTDB taxonomy): domain Bacteria; phylum Bacteroidota; class Bacteroidia; order Flavobacteriales; family Flavobacteriaceae; genus Polaribacter. The sequence continues at coordinate 32,318 of NZ_CANMVP010000010.1, read as the reverse complement.
CACCTGTCTGATTTTCCTGTAATTGAATATTTGGTGCATTTGATACAATTGTACCATTTTCTGTAACCAAGGTTCTTCCTTTTCCATCACCATCAAACCAATTTTGAGTGGTATAAAAAGACAGGGTATTTTTATCGTTTAAATAAATATCTGCACCCGCTTTTACCAAATGAGACTGATTGTCATTTCTGAAAATAAAATCTTGCAACCTATTGGCATCTGGTCTATCTACATAACCAAAATTATAATTGTTACCTCCGTTATAACCATAATTTCCGAAGAAATTTACTTTTCCGGTTTTATAATTCATGTTGGTAGAAGCGTTATAACGCACATAATGCCCAGCAGTAATTCCCGTATCTACAGAGCCATTAAAACCCATGTTTGCATTTTTATTTAAAATGATATTTATAATACCACTCATACCTTCTGGATTGTATTTCGCAGATGGATTTGTAATTAATTCGATACTCTTTATAGAAGTAGAAGGAATTTGTTTTAACAATTGTGCTGCAGAAATATTGGTAGGTTTGCCATCTACCAGAACACGAACATTTTCATTTCCTCTTAAGCTAATATTTCCTGTTTGGCTATCTACACTAACAGATTGTACATTGTTTAATAATTCAGATGCGGTAGTTCCTGTAGCTGTTAAATCTTTACCAACATTTATCACTTTTCTGTCTACTTTTTGGATTACTTGCGACGTTTCTGCTCTTACCACAACTTCATTTAGTTGTGCACTATCTTCATGTAAAGTGATGGTTCCTAAATCGATTATTTTATTTTTGTTGCTAATAAGTATTGTTTTAGAAAATGTTTTAAAACCAATATATTGTACTTCAACAACACTCTTTCCCTTAGGAATTTCTTTAATGGTAAAGCTTCCGTTTTCATTGGTAATACCGCCGGTGATTATTTTTTTTGAGAGGTCTCTAACTACAATATTAACATAAGGTAGTGCTTGTTTACTTTGTTTATCAACCACTTTTCCTGTAATGATTCCTGGTTTTAGTAATTTGTTCTTGGGTAATTGGGCTTGCGTTTTAGCGATCGCAAAAAGCAAAAAGATGATTCGTAATTTCTTCATTGTTGGTTGATTTTTTTGTTTTTGATTGATGCTATATAGACGAGTTATTCTATATCTTTGTTACCATAATTAACTTTGTTTAACGTATAATTAACAGAATGCAGCAAAAAACATTAGTAATAGGTGCCTCCCTAAATGAAAACAGGTATTCTAACAGAGCAATTAAAAAGTTAAAAGCGAGTAAAATAGATGTGGTAGCAATTGGTTTGAAAAAAGGAATTGTTGCAAATGTTACTATTGATACAGAGAAAATAGCTTACGAAAATATTGATACTGTGACTTTGTATCTAAACCCAAAAAGACAAGAGGAATACTATAATTATATTATGAGTTTAAACCCAAAAAGAGTCATTTTTAATCCAGGAACTGAGAATGTTAATTTTGTAAAATTGCTGAAAGAAAATCATATTGAAAGCGAGTTTGCGTGTACCTTGGTTTTGTTGGAAACAAATCAATATTAATTATTTTATAGAAAATACTGCTCCAGGGGTTGCTAAAAAAACGTTTTCAAAAACCTGACTCGCTTCTTTTTTGAATAAAGAAATATCTGAATATCTACCGGAATAATGACCAATTATTAATTGACCAACATTGGCTTCTTTTGCAATTTTTGCAGCTTCAATAGAAGTAGCGTGTTTTGTTTTCTTCGCTAAGTCTTGTCTGTCCTGTAAAAATGTAGCTTCATGATATAATAAATCTACCTCTTTAATAATAGGCACAATGTCTGGTTTGTAGCTCGTATCACTACAAAAAGCAAAGCTTAAAGGCTTTGGCGGATCTATTATTAATGCTGAATTAGAAACCACTTCTCCAGTAGCTAAAGTAACATCTCTACCTGCTTTTATATTTAAATAATCTGCTTTGTCAATTTCTGGATATCCGCTAATATTTAGCATATTCAATTTGCGTGGTTTCTCTTTTTCTGTAAACAAATATCCATTGGTATATACTCTATGTGTTAAAGGAATTGTTCTTACAGAAACCTTATCGTCTTCATAAATTAATTCACTTTTTTTAGAAGACAATTCATGAAAAATCATGTTGAATTTTGCATGAGATTCAGAGATTTTAAGTATTTGAAGTGTTGCATTCTTAATGCCTTTTGGGCCGAAAATATGCATTTCTTTTTCTCTGCTTAAAATACCGTACGTTGAAAGTAAACCCACCAAACCATAAAAATGATCGCCATGTAAATGAGAAATAAAAATATGGTCTATTTTAGAAAAGCCAACTTTATATTTTCGCATTTGACGTTGCGTGCCTTCACCACAGTCTATTAAAAAGTGTTTGTTGTTTATTTCTAAATATTGGGAAGTTGGAAAGGCATTTACACGAGGTGTTGCAGAATGACAACCTAGAATTGTAAGGTTTATCATTTAATAACAAAACGTTTAGAAATTACTTTCTTTTTGTTTTGAACGCTATAGATGTACATACCTGTAGCCAAATCGTTTTTGTAAAAAGGAATGCTATTTTTTCCTTTTTTAATTTTATATGTTTTTTTAAAAACCGTTTTTCCTAAGACATTTCTTACTGTAAAAATAATAGAAGCATCTACTGTTGCTGAAAAAGTAATTTTAGTAGTATTAGTAAATGGGTTGGGAGCAGCAGACAAAGTGTTTATAGCTTTTTCTTGCGAAAAACCTATAAAAGAAACAGATAAAAGAAAAATAAAAAGTATTTTTTTAATCATATACTTGCTTTTAAAAACCTAATGATCGCTCTATGGCTTCCATTTCTAAAATATCTTCTGCCTCTTGTAAAGTAGGAACAATATTTAAATTTTCTGGAAAATCATCTACATTCACAGACGAATTAATAATAACAAAGGACATGCCATTTTGTTGTTTTTGTTCGGCTATTTTCAAAAATAATAAAAAATCTTCAGTTGAACCGTTAATTTCATCAGAAATATCAAATACTAAATGGTCCTTTTTAAATAATTCAATCTTATTTAGAATCGATTTTTGAAATTCTTTTAACGAACTTTCATCCGAAGAAATCAATGTATAAGTCTTTTTTTTCTCTACAATCATGCTATCTTTTTACCTGTTGCGCCAATAAATAAATGACTGCCATTCTTACGGCAACGCCATTTTCTACTTGATTCAAAATAATAGAATTGTTAGAATCTGCAACATCACTTGTAATTTCCACGCCTCTATTAATGGGTCCTGGATGCATAATTACAATTTTCTTGCTAAGATTGTCTAAAATCTCTTGATTGATGCCAAAGAGTTGCGTGTATTCTCTTGTTGATGGAAAGTATTTAATATCCATTCTTTCGTGTTGTACCCGTAAAACATTGGCAACATCACACCATTCCAGCGCCTTTTTTAAGTTGGTTTCAACCGTTACACCCAAACTGGTAATAAATTTAGGAATCAGCGTTGTTGGTCCACAAACCTTTACTTCTGCACCCTGCAATTGAAGGGCAAAAATATTGGAGAGCGCAACTCTAGAATGTAAAATATCACCTACAATTACAATCTTTTTTCCTTTTACAGTTCCTAATTTTTCTCTGATAGAATAGGAATCTAACAAGGCTTGTGTTGGATGCTCATGAGTGCCATCTCCAGCATTTATAATTTTAGCATCTACGTGTTTAGAAAGAAAAACACCAGCACCAACATTTCCGTGTCGCATTACTACAATGTCTACTTTCATCGATAGAATGTTGTTGACAGTATCTATTAAAGTTTCTCCTTTTTTAACCGAAGATTGCCCAGCAGAGAAGTTAATAACATCTGCAGACAGTCTTTTTTCTGCGAGTTCGAAGCTTAGTTTTGTTCGTGTGCTATTTTCGAAAAATAAATTAGCAATGGTAATATCTCTTAAAGAAGGTACTTTTTTAATGGGTCTGTTAATTACTTCTTTAAAATGATCTGCAGTTTTAAAAATAACATCAATGTCATTAGGTTTTAGATATTTTATGCCCAATAAATGTTCTACGCTTAATTCTGACACATCAAAATTTTTAAATTAGATATTCAATTATTTTAACTCTAAAAAAACAGCATCTTTCGCATGCGTTTCTTTCCAAGTTACTAAAACTCTTTCTTCATTAATGGCATCTACTTGTCTTCCTCTATAATTAGGTTGAATTGGTAAATGTCTACTAAAACGTCTGTCTATTAATACCAAAAGCTCAATGTTTTCTGGCCTTCCGTAAGATTGTATTGCCGTTAAGGCTGCTCTAATACTTCTTCCCGAAAATAAAACATCATCTATAATAACTACATTTTTATCTTCAATTAAAAAATTCATCTCAGAAGTTTCTGCCGCTAAAGGCGTGTCTTTTCTCCTAAAATCATCTCTATAAAAAGTGATGTCTAAAAGACCTAGTTCTAAATTTTTAATATGGTATTCTGTTCTTAATAGAGCGGCTAATCTATTGGCCAAATAAGAACCTCTAGGTTGCAAACCAATTAACACCGTATTAGAAAAATCATTATGGTTCTCAATCAGCTGACAAGCCAATCTATGAAGAATAATTTCAATATCTTTTGAGTTCAATAAGGTTTTTCTGCTCATAAGAAAGCTATCATTTTAAGTTGATAGTTATTGAAAATCAAAATTAGCGTAAATATATGTATGCACAAAATAAATTGAGACCCGAATTTCGCTTAATGTACAGATTTACCTTAAAAAACAATGTTTTGTTTGAGCTTTTCTATCTTAATGCTCGCTTTTTTTAAAAATAGCTATACGAATTCATACAAATTAGAGCTACTACTTTATGTTAATTAAATTGTTGAAAACAAAAAGGGTATTTTTGAAAGTGGTACAAGAGTTGTAGTACTTTTAAGGTAATCATTCAAATCTCATAGTTATGTCTCTATTAAAATTTGAATCCATGCTTAAAACCAATAGCGTTTATTTTTTCGATTTGGTTGAGTTTGAGGAAATTATCATTCATTATATAGATGCGGGTAAAGTGTCTTTGGCAAAAAAAGCTGTAAAATTAGGCTTAGAACAGCATCCGCAGTCGATAGATTTAAAACTGTTGATGGTTGAGTTGTATCTTACTGATAATGAAATTGATAAAGCTTCTAAACTCTTAAAAAGCATCGAGGTTTTAGAACCTCATAATGAAGAGGTTTTTATTCAAAAAGCTACCATAGAATCTAAAAGAGGTTCTCATAAAGAAGCCATCATCAACCTAGAAAAGGCATTGTCTTTTACAGATGATAAAATAGATGTGTGGTCTTTGATGGGAATGGAGTATTTATACTTAGATGATTTTGAAAATGCACGCTTAAGTTTTTCGAAATGTATTGCTGTAGATTATGAAGATTATTCTGCATTATACAATATTGTGTATTGTTTTGATATGGAAAAACAACACGAAGAAGCAATCATTTACCTAAATTCTTACTTAAATAAAAACCCTTATTGTGAGGTGGCGTGGCATCAATTAGGGAGACAATATTTTGTGTTAAAATTGTACAAAGAAGCATTAACTTCTTTTGATTATGCTGTTTTAATTGACGAATCTTTTATTGGTGGTTATTTAGAAAAGGCAAAAACCTTAGAAGAATTAGGCAATTACCAAGAAGCAATTGATAACTATTTAATTACCTTAGAATTAGACGACCCAACCGCGTTTGCATTTGTTAGAGTTGGCGAATGTTATGAAAAATTAAACAAGTTAGATGCAGCAATTTCTTATTATAAAAAAGCAGTACATGAAGATCCTTTGTTAGAAAAAGCTTGGATTTTATTGACCAATGTATATTTTCAACAAGAAAACTACCAAAAAGCAGCATATTATATTGCAAAGGCTTTAAAAATAGATGAAGACAATGCGTTGTATTGGAGGCGTTATTCAGAAATAAATTTAAAGCTAAGTTTTTTTGAGGAAGCTGTTTCTGGTTTTAGAAATTGCTTAAAATTAGGTGATAATTCACCAGAAATATATATAGGTTTAACCGATGTTCTGTCTTTTTTAGGTGAATTTGATGATGCTTTACATGTATTATTAGACGCTAGAAAAGTTTACAAAGATTTTGCTGAAGTAGAATACAGATTAGTAGGTTTGTTTTTTGTGTTGAATAAAGAAAAGAAAGCATTTACGCATTTGATAAACGGAATGAAAATAGATTATGAATATCATACAATTCTAAATGAACTATACCCAACAGTGTATGATCATGTAGAAATTCAAAAATTATTGACCAATTTCAAAAAAGCTACGGAATAATTAAAATTAGAAAGTAATTTATATCTTTTTAAGCACTTCCGAAACGAGACAATTCCTAATTTTTAGAAAATCAATAACCTTTCGACTGCGCTAGCATTGACGTATTTGTTTAGTGTATTGATTTTTAAATACTTAATAGTTCTCTTCCGAAGCTTCGGAACGCTAGCATTGACGTGTTTATGTAATTATCTGATTTCAAGTAGATTAATAGTTCTCGACTGCGCTCGAACAGACATATTTATAGACTAATTTACGTCATCATAATCGCTTTATATTTTTTTTTATCTCAAGCCTCAAGGAGACAAATTGGTTTTTTTATTGGATTCTTATAAAAAAGTAAGCGCTGTTTTTTTCAAAACAGCGTCTTACCAAGTAAACTAATAAAACCAAGTATTAGTAACTATATTAGAAGTTAGCTTTCTAATAAATTTTTATCCTTTGTAGGGTTTGTGATTATAACTTAAAACTCTTTTTAATTTCCAGCTGTTGTTTTCTAAAATCCATAGATCTGTAAAATCTGCAATTCCTACGGTTTTTATCTCCGTATTATTCTTTTCTTGAAACGTGTGTTTTCCCTTTTGTATTGCGCCGTATAAAACTCCATTGTTTTTTAAAGGAAACACTTCTAAAGATGCTGCTACTAATTGTCTGGTGATTCTTCCAGGGTTCCCACAAATATTGTTTTTCATTGCCAGCATAAATTCTTTTCGATTTTGAATGCCAGCAAGATCATGGTAAAATTCAAAATTTTCTGCAATAATTGGTTCTAGTTTTTCGAGCTCACATTTGTTAAAAGCTCTTTGAAAAATAATACTGTCTTTCGCTTTTAATGTTTTGTACAAATCAGTATTTCGATCTATTTGCGCATTTGTAACTAAAGAAAATAAAAACACAGCAATTGCAATTAAAATTTTTAGGAGGTAAGAATCTTTGTACGGTTCTAAAAATGAGTTCATGGTTGGTTTTTTAAGAATTCTTCAGGTTCTTTTAAAAACCTGAAGAAATCAATTTTGGTTGATTGATAATTTTTTATTTTTTAGAAACGCTTCCGCCAGAAGAAGATTTCTTAGTTACTTTCGCAGGATTTCCTTTAAAATCAACATCACCACCACTTGAAGCTTTTGCTTCAATCTTTTGAGATGCATAGATATTGATGTCTGCGCCACTGCTTGCATTCACAATTACATTATTGCTTTTTAAGTTATACGCATCAATAGAACTTCCGCTAGTAGCACTAGAAGCATGATTAATTGAAGTTCCAGAAATTTTTATGTCAGATCCGCTAGTAGCATTTGTTTCTACACTTTCAGCATCTACTTCAATTCTAATATCTGCACCACTTGTTGCAGTAATAGAAATTGCTGCTGTTTTAATAGTAGTTTCACTATAAACATCGCTTCCGCTTGTGGCTCTTAAAAGGTCTAGATTTTCTAAGGTAACATACACTTTTCTAGCTTTGGCTTGCCAGATATTTTTGTCTGAATATATTTTTAAAACTCCGTCTTTTACTTCTGTAATAATAATGTCGTGTAAATTTTCGTCAGCTTCTACAGTAATGGTATTTTTATTGCCTTGACTAATGTATAAGTCGATTCCTGTACTTACTTTTATTCCAGAAAAACGGTCTTGGGGTTTGCGTTCTTTTACAACAACATTTCTATTGCCATTTACTCGGTTTAACATATCTACGCCACAAGAGGTAAAAATGCTCGCTATAAAAAGGACTGTAAAAAATTGGTTGATTGATTTTTTCATACGATTGGTTTTAAATTAGATGGTAAATTTCTTTTAATAGACGCAGACAATCTAATTTTAGTTGCTCAGTTGTTGATTTTTTTAGTTGAATTGTATTAAATGGTTTCCTCTTCGATGATTTCTTCTTCAATTTCTTCAACACAATCTGTACATTTTAAAACATTATCTGTCATTATAAAATGATGTGTTGCCATGTCTTTATCATAAATATCAGCTTCATTTTTAACATCGTTTAAGAAATTCTTTACAGTATTGTCAAAATAAATAACGGTAGATTCTGGTAAAAAAATTGTAATCTCAATATCTTCATCTTTATAAATATTCCTTATTTCGGTAAGAAAGTAAGAATTTAAGGTCAACTCGTTTCCTGTAAGATTGTATTTATAAAGAATTTTTTCGGCATTTTTATTTGCTCTTACCCTGCTTCTTCCATAGGATTCTTTTTGAATTACCACATAGGCATTGCTAGAATTGCTTTTCTTTACATCTACGCGAATATCATTTGTATAGACCATTAATTGATCGTCAATCTCAACTTCGTATTTTCTAGAACTTCTTCTTAAATTATGCTGATAATAAAGCGTATCATCATTTTGCATTTTTAGAACAAGTGTATCATTCTTGGCTAAATTCAAATTAGTTTTCTCAACATATTTACCATAATTGGCATGTGTGGTTCCGAATTCGATTCCTGTAAAAATGATTGCTAATAAAGCAATTAACCAGATTCCTAATAATGTTAATGAGGTAGTTCTACTAAACTGTTTTATGTTGCTTGATAAAATTCGAAGCCCTAAAACAAATAAAATTAAAAAAGGAATGCCCACTAAAATAAAAAGGAATACCGTTAATAACCATTTCGGAAAAGTGGCATCATAGAAGAAGTGTGGATAGTTCACAAAACTTCCATCAATATTTAAAAACTCTAAACTTCCTACAGAAAACCCTCCAATAATTAGAGATAAAATAACAGCGGCAGCAACAAATACTAAAATAACTCCTATAAATTTTCCTATTACTTTAAAGAAAACTACAAATATGTTACCAATAGCATTTAGAAAATCTTGCAAACCGTTATTTTTTCTTGTCTTTGCTGAAAAAGTCTGACTCATTTTTTCTGAAAACTCATTGGCACCGTCTTTTAACTTTATAGAGGCTTGATTTGCTGCATTTCTAACATTTTCTGAAACATTGGTAAACTCTTCACGAATCTTTTTCTCTATATTATCTATGTTTACGGGCTCACCTTCCATTTGCAATTTTTCTGCTGTTGTTTTAGCTTCTGGCAACAAAATCCATAGAATGATGTATAAAAGAATTCCAAAACCAGCTCCAAAAAATAAAGCTAATAAACCCAAACGTACCCAAATAGTATCTATATCAAAATAATGTGCAATACCAGAAGCAACACCACCTATAAATTTGTCGTCACCATCTCTAAATAATTTTTTCCCTGAAGCATTATTTCTTTGGTAAGAGTAATTAGAATCAGAATAAGCTTCTTCTGCTTCTGCATAATCTTCTGGCTGCCCCATGATAACAATAATATCTTCTATGTCGCTTTCATTGACAACTTGCCTAGCATCTGTAATTTTTTCAGATAAAAGCTCACTAATACGTGCCTCTATATCTGCAATAATTTCGTTTTTGCCTTGAGAATCTTCACTTAAAGATCTTGAGATAGATTCTAGGTATCTTTTTAGTTTCTGATAGGCAATTTCGTCTATATGAAAGAAAAATCCGCCTAAATTAATATTTATTGTCTTATTCATTAGAAGTTGGTTTTGTGCTAATTACTTGGTTCACTGCGTTTACTAAATTGCTCCATGTTTTGTCTAGTTCTTTTAAAAACATGCCTCCGTTTTCGGTTAAAACGTAATATTTTCTTGGGGGTCCTGAGGTTGATTCTTCCCATCTATAGGTTAATAAGCCAGCGTTTTTTATGCGTGTTAATAACGGATAAATGGTTCCTTCAACCACAATCATTTCTGCACTTTTTAGTGTGGAAAGAATCTCAGAAGTATATGCATCACCATTTTTTAAGATGGATAAGATACAGTACTCTAAAACACCTTTTCTCATTTGTGCTTTTGTGTTTTCTATCTTCATGTATTGTTTTTTAAATAGCTCATCCTAGCTTTCCAAAAGGAAAGAAGTTGTTTTGTGAACATTATCTTGTTAAATAAAATCATTTTTATTTTTTTGTTTTCAATTCATCCCTCTCTTTTGGAGAGGTTAGGGGAGGATTATTTTATAAATTTTATGGTAAATGGGTATTTGTAATTTTCGCCTTCTTTTGCTTTTATAGCAGCTATAATTACCAAAGCAATCCCGACTAAATAAATAATTCCTGCAGCAGAACCAAAACCAATAAGACCTAAAAAATTATTATTGTTGAAATCGAAATTCATATTAAAATTGTCGAAATTATTGATGTTGTTAAAAAAGGAACCAATTGCAAACGGAATAAAAGTTAGCGTTAGAATAAAAGAATATAGGGTGTAACTGATATTAAAATTGACTGCTTCTTTACCTTGTTCATCTAAAAAAGAACTTCTTTCTTTTAAAGTTTGCCATGCAATAAGTGGTGTAATGATATGACCAAATGGAAATATAAAACCTGCAAAAGCAGAAATATGTATTAAAAAAGCGTTGGTGTTTTCGTTATTTTGCTTCATAATTTTTAAAGTGTATAATACTTTCTTATGCAAATATATATCCTTAAAAAGGTATTATGCAATACATAGTACTATAATTAACATTTATTTAACATTTTAAGACCCTGTAGTAATTCGATTAAATGTCTTAAATTGCCAGTAAATTCAATAGGTATGAAGATTACACCCAAGAAAGTGAATATGTTTATGATGCTAAAATTACCTTTGGCATATTTAGGTGGAGTAAGGGTGAAAACACTTTCTGATGAAGAAGCAACTGTTAAAATTGCGCATAAATGGATGAATCAAAACCCATTTAAAAGTATGTTCTGGGCTGCGCAAGGGATGGCCGCAGAAATGAGTACAGGCATTTTGGTGATGCAAGCTATAGAAAAATCTAAAGAAAAAGTTTCGATGTTAGTAACACATCAAGAAGCAAACTTTTTTAAAAAAGCGACGGGTAAGATTTTGTTTACGTGTGCTGGTGGTACAAAGATTGATGAAGCCATCAAAAAATCAAAACAAACCAATAAAGGGCAAGTTATTATTTTAACTTCCGAAGGAATCAATGAAGACGGCGTAGTGGTTTCTAAATTTAGTTTTGAGTGGAGTCTGAAAGTGAAACCTTACCTATAGTTTAAGGTTTCAGCTTATTTTTTTGATACAACTGAGGTCTTTCTTCATTGTAATCACAATCCTGAAAAATACCACAAGAGACATTTGTTCTAGCTAGAGACTTTGTGACTTCAAATTTTTTATAAAATGCTTCTATTTCTGGAGATAAATATTTCATAAATTAATTTTTTATCAATTGGTAAAAAAAATACTATTGTAAAATTACTTATTTTCTTTCGCTTTTAAACCTTTTACAAATTTATCTAAACGTTTTCCATAATCAGAATCTTTTACTTTTGGAGACAAAGACTTGTTTATGGTATCTAGCAAAGTAATGTTAGCATCGTACAATTCTGTTAAAGCAATATAAGGTGCCGCTTCTGAGTCATTATTGTTTAAGGCGAAATTAGTTGTGTATAAATACTTTCTTCTAATCATGCTGTTAAAATCCTTTTTCACTTTTTCCATTAAATCGATATCTTTAGATCTTGCAGCGTCAAATTCTTTTTTGATAAATTCTAAACGTTGATTTTTAAATTGATTGTTAATTTTTAAGAAATCATTAAAAACCAACTGATTTTCTGAACCTATAATTTCTGGATTAAATCCAAAAGCCTCAATATGATTATTTATTGTAATGGTTCCTTTGTTACCAAAAAATAGAATTCTTTTGTCGGTAGTATTTCCGTCAAAAGTTACATAATACATTACAGGAGAATCTACATTGTCTGTCAATTTAAAATTTCCATCTCCAAAAACTTTTACAGAATCTACAGAAACCAGTGCAGTATCATTCATTTTTTGAAGATATAAAGTTCCTTTTTTAAGCCCTTTAATATTTCCTTCTACAATCATGTTTCCATCTTTTTTAGAGGAGCATGCAACGATTAAAATGGATACTAGTAAAACTGCAATAATTTTCTTCATTTCTTCTAAATTTAGTCTGCAAATATGCTTTATTTTTTTAGATGGTTGATGCTAATTCCATTAAAATTGTACACAAAATTGCACCAACAGTTCCAATGGCATATCCAAAAACAGCTAATAAAACACCAACAGTAGCTAAAGAAGGGTGAAAAGCTTGTGCAACAATAGGCGCAGACGCAGCACCACCCACATTTGCTTGGCTACCCACTGCCAAAAAGAAATACGGTGCTCTTATTATTTTAGCCACAATAATTAACAAAGCGGCATGTATGGTCATCCAAACAAAACCAATAGCAATTAAACCAGGATTTTCAAATGCCTGATTTAAATCCATTTTCATACCAATGGTTGCCACTAAAATATAGATAAAAATACTTCCTATTTTACTTGCGCCAGCACCTTCGTAATTTTTTGCTTTTGTATAAGATAAAATTATGGCAACAATTGTAGAAATACTAATGAGCCAGAAAAAACTTGAACCTAGGAAAGAAAAAACATTTCGCCAAGTTTGTGAATTGATAGCTGTTACAAATTCTGTAAAAAAACCACTTAAATATTTTGCTGAAAAATGCCCAAAACCAACCGTTCCAAATGCAATGGCTAGCATGATCATAAAATCGGTTAGCGTAGGGTTTTTCTTTACTTTTTGAGTAAAATGAATCACTTTTTCTTTGAGTTCTTCAATAGCAGAGGTATCTGCCTTTAGCCATTTGTTAATTTTATCTTTTTTACCAATTCCAATCAACAAAATCGCCATCCAAACATTGGCCACAACAATATCTACAATCACCATTCCGCCATATTTTGCAGGATTGTATTTGTAAATTTCTAACATAGCAGTTTGGTTTGCTCCACCGCCAATCCAACTTCCTGCTAAGGTAGAAAGTCCTCTCCAAACCGCATTAAAATCTGCACCTCCAACAGTTTCTGGAGAAAAAATAGCAATTAATAAAATGGCCAATGGCCCACCAATGATAATACCTACAGTTCCTGTGAAAAACATAATTAATGCTTTAGAACCTAAGTTAAAAATAGCTTTTAGATCGATACTTAATGTCATTAAAACCAAAGCTGCTGGCAGTAAAAAACGACTGGCAACATAATACAATTGCGAAGTGTTTTTAACGGTTTCTCCAGTTATATCTAGGGTTTCCCATTCTGGAGAAATAATTCCTACAGTTGTAAAAATTGCAGGAACAAAATACGCCATAAATAAACCTGGTACTATTTTATAAAATTTCGGCCAAAATCCAGTTTTTAAATTTTCTGTATAAAAAACGAATCCTAGAGATAGCATTAAAATACCAAAAACGATGGCATCATTTGTAATTATTGGTTGCATATTACATTTAACTTTTAGTGAAACAAGTATTTAGAGCAATCTTAAATTATTTTAATGCACAGAATACATTTTAGTATCTTTAAAAGGAGAAATCTTTATGTTTTCTGTTGCAGATTTGTAAGTTAACCAATCTGTATTAAAAAATGTATTTGTTTCACTAACTACTTTTTTAAATTCGTCTTTAAATTGATTCATTAAGACCGTTTCTGTAGTAGTTTGTAAGCCAAAACGAGAACGAATATACCTGCTTGCCAGTCCAAAACGCTGATTTACGGTAATTTCAGGATTTCTTGTAATTCCCTGTCTTTTATCAATCGTACCTAGGTATTTCGCTAGTAAAGTATCAATTTTTTTAATAATTTCCGTGGATGATTTTATTTCTTCTTTATAAGTTTTCTTATTTTCTTTAGACAATTCAGATTTTATAGAAGTTGCGGTATTTTTACTTTCTACCAACTGTTTTACAATAGCTGCAATCTTTTCTTGGTAGCTTTCTAATTCTTTGCTTGCTTCATATTTTTGATTGATTGCCGTTTCAGATAGTTGTAATCTAGGGTCATACTCAACCTTAATATCCTGTTCTGAAACTTCATCACCAAAAGTCATTCTTAATCTGTAAGTTCCTGGCTTTACTGTAACTCCACTTGGTTCTCTTTTAGGTTTGCTTATTTTTCTAGAAGCTCTAGGCACTCCTCTTTCTCTTAAATACCAAGTTGTTTTATGGATTCCACTTTCTTTTGGAGTTTTAAATTTTAAGGTTCTAATTTGTTTTGTGCCATCAAAAATTTCTAGTGTAATAGAATCTTTTTGAGTTTTTTTATCATTGATATTTTTTTCTTTTTTCAAGGGACTGAAGTCCCTTGCTATTGAAGAATCTTTTTTCTTGATGTAATAAGAAATAAGAGCACCACGATTTCTATTTTCTCCTTGATACAATGCATCTGCACCAAATCTACTTCCAGTTGGTTGTTGAGATGCAGCTTGGTAAGCAGTAGGAGGCGTAAATAACACCAATTTCTGATGAGTTGTTTTTCCATTTGCCATGGCTCTTAAAGGGCGAATGTCATCTAAAACCCAAGCAGCTCGCCCAAAGGTTCCAATAACCAAATCATGTTCTCTAGGATGAATTACTAAATCTTTAACAGGAACTGTTGGGAAACCGTTTGTCCACTTTGTCCATTTGTTTCCTGCGTTCATAGAGATGTATAAACCATCATCAGTGCCTAAAAACAATAGGTTTTTATTTTCTGGATCTTCAATAATACACAACGCATAACTTTGCACATCATTTTCGTCTACAATGCGCTCCCACGTTTTTCCGTAGTTTTTGGTTCTGTAAGCATAAGGTGTATAATTAAAACGCCTGTAATCATTTGCAACTAATAACGCTTCACCTTTATTTTTATTGGATGCTTTTATCTGTGTAATCCAAGAGTATTCTGGCAAACCTTTGATGTTTTTTGCAACATTTGTCCAAGTTTCTCCGCCATTTTTTGTGATGTACACTTGGCCATCATCTGTAGCAGCCCATAAAACGTCTTTTTCTAAAACAGTTGGTTCGATTACTAAAATGGTACAATGGTTTTCTGCACCCGTTGCATCCATTGTTAAGCCGCCACTTTCTGATTGTTTTAATTTTTCTGGATTGTTTGTTGATAAATCTGGCGAAATAACCGTCCAAGTCAATCCTTTGTCTGTTGATTTATGTACAAATTGACTTCCGAAGTATAAAGTCGAATTATCAAAAGGATCTATATGAATAGCTGCATTCCAATTAAAACGTAATTTTACAGTGGCATCTTGATGTGTTGGTTTTACTGAATAATTATTGCCTGTAATATGGTCATATCTTACCACAGAACCTTGCTGACTCATAGACCACCCGTATCTTGAATTGTCTTTGTCTGGAACCACGTCAAAACCATCACCAAAACTAATTTCTTGCCAATAAGAGTTTCGAATTCCTTGAGATTTCCAAACATAGGCTGGTCCTCTCCAAGAACCATTGTCTTGCATTCCTCCATATACATTGTACGGAAATTCATTGTCTACATTGATATGATAAAACTGCGCAACAGGAATATTTCCTATAAAACGCCAAGATTTACCACCATCTTTTGTAATGTTTAATCCACCATCATTTCCATCAATCATAAATTTCCCGTTGGTAGGATGAATCCACCAAGCATGATGATCTGGGTGCACGCCATTGTCAACACCATAAGCAGGCATTAATTGTTTAAAATTTTTACCACCATCTTCAGATACATTGATATAGGTGAAAACAGTATACAATCTGTTTTCATTTTGAGGATCTACATAGATTTCTGAATAATAAAACGGACGGTTTCCAATACCAGGTTTGTCATTAATTTTTTTCCACTTAAAACCACCGTCTTCACTTTTGTATAAAGCATTTTTCTTTGCTTCTACCAATGCATAAATTACATTAGGATTACTTGGGGCAATGGCAACACCAATTCTACCTAAGTTTCCTTTTGGAAACCCTTCTTTTTCTGTTATTTGTTTCCAATTGTCGCCACCATCATGTGTAATGTACAATCCACTTCCTTCACCACCAGAATTAAAAAACCAAGGATCGCGTTTGTGTTCCCACATGGCAGCAATAATTTTATTTGGATTTTTTGGATCCATAATTAAATCTGCTGTTCCAGATTTTATATTTGTGAATAAAATTTGTTTCCAAGTTTTTCCACCATCAGCAGTTTTATAAACGCCACGTTCTTTATGGGCTCCCCAAGGAGAACCAATGGCACCTACATACACAACATCGGGATTTGTTGGGTCTATAATGACTCTATGAATATGGCGCGTTTTTTCTAAACCCATTGCTTTCCAGGTTTTACCAGCATCTAAAGATTTATAAATTCCAAAACCACCATTTAAACTATTTCTAGGATTTCCCTCACCAGTACCTGCCCAAATTACACTTGGGTTCGATTGTTGAATAGCAACTGCTCCAATAGACGCGGTCAGTTCTTTTTCGAAAATTGGTGCCCATTTGATACCGCCAGAAGTAGATTTCCAAATGCCACCAGAAGCGGTACCAACGTACATTATTTCTGGGTTAGATGCTACAACATCAATAGCGGTTACACGTCCAGACATTCCGCCAGGACCAATATTTCTTGGTTTCATGTTTTTTACCAAATCCATAGAGAATTCTTGAGAAAAGAGTAGGGAAGTGGCAGATAAAAAAAGTAGTGTAAAGAGTTTTTTCATTATAGTAGGTTTGTCGATTTTAAATAATAGCGAACAAGATACAAAATAGATAACGCTCTATAAAAGTTGAGCGTTTTTTTAACATTCTCATCAATAGGAATGGGCTTAAGCCCATTCCTATTGATGAGAATTATTCTTCCTTTTTTTTAGGTTCTCTTTTAGCGTCTTTTAAAGACTGCATTAACATCCACTCTATCTGCCCGTTTGTAGAACGAAACTCATCTGCAGCCCATTTTTCAATGGCTTTTATCATGTCTTCATTTACTCGCAACGCGAAAGCTTTTTTCTTTGCCATGTTATTTTTTTACAAATGAAACTACTGTACGTATTAGTGCTTCTGAAATTGCAAATTCTGATGAAAAATAAGATGTTAAATTGTCTTCGTCTTTTTGGATATTCTTTAGAACATGATTCATGTTTTTTATAATCACGAGTTCTGCAGTTGGTTTTGCAGCTTTTAAATTATTTGCATCTTCAATTTGGACCTGTAGATCTTTATCACCATTTAAAATTAGTACTGGAATTTGTAGCTTCTTAATTTCTTCAACAGGATCTAAAGAAATCCAAGAACTCCAAAATGCTTGATTTGGTTTCGCAAAAATTGAAATTAAATTAGGATTTACATTTTCTACCGTTCCTGTTTCTTTTAGTTCTTTAAAATGTGCTTTAGCAATTTCACCAAATTCAATACTTTGTGCTGTAACTTGTTTTATAATTGTTTGATCAACAGTTTCTCCTGCACCTGCAATAGAAATATATGTATCAACTTTTTCTGAAGCCAACATAGCAACTAATGAACCTTGGCTATGACCAATTAAAATAATTTCAGAAAAACGTTTGTCTTTCTTAAAATAATTAACCACTTCTTCTGCATCATAGGCAAAATCTAGAACTTGTGTGTCTTTTAGAAAATTTTTATTATTAGGGTTTGCAGTTCTTTTATCATAACTAAAAAAAGCAATATTTTCTTTGTTTATAGCATCTCTAAACTGTTGAATGTAATTTGCTTTTACATTTTGTGCGGGTTGATTTCCATTTCTATCTATCTGACCAGAACCATGAACCCATATAATTAGCGGCGTATTTTCTTGAGAATAGCTAAGCGTTCCGGGTAATTGAATTGCCATATTATGAATGGTGATTTCTTCGGTCTTTATTTGAGCGATTGTCACTAGAATACTAAATATATAGACTGTTAAATAGGTAAGAACTTTAATCATTATTTTTTTCTTTATATGTTTTTAAAACATTTATAGCTTCCTCTTTTTTTTGGGTTCCTATTAATAATTTCTTGCCATTTTTTAATTCTAATTGAATGCCAAGATTGCCAGAAACATTCATGCATCTTCCTTTTTTCTTGTTCCAAAGAAAACCACCTTTTACTCCCCAGCCACCATATTCACCAATAGGGTCATATTTTCTTACCGTGGCCATTTCAATGTCATTCCATTTGATACTTTTAAGCTTTAAATGAAACGGAAAAAATTGATAATGAATACCAGTTTCATCGATTCTAGTTTTTAATTTGAAAAAGAAAATCAAAGCGACAGATGCAACAATTGCCACGATGCTAATTAGAAAACTATTCGTAGATATTTTAGTATCTTCTTTAAAATATTCTTGAAAGACGGTAACAATAGGAACAATGACGCTTACCGTCAAAAGAACTAGTAACCAAGGTTGTGTAAAACACTGTTCTTCTTTGAAAATTCTCATTAATTATTCTTTTAGATTTGAGTTTCTTCCCTTTGGGAAGATGAAGATGAGCTCTTAATGACTTAAAGTTCCTGCATTTACAACCGGTGAAGCTTCTTTGTCTCCACATAAAATAACCAATAGATTACTTACCATTGCTGCTTTGCGCTCATCATCTAAATCAACAATTTTCTTTCTACTCAATTCTGCCAATGCCATTTCTACCATTTCCACAGCACCTTGTACAATTTTATGTCTTGCCGCTACAATGGCTGTTGCTTGTTGTCTTTTTAGCATTGCAGAAGCAATTTCATTTGCGTAGGCTAAATATCCAATTCTAGCTTCAAGAACTTCAATTCCTGCAATGGTTAAACGTTCATCAATTTCTTTTTCTAAAGCTTCAGAAACCTCATTTACACTAGAACGAAGCGTAATATCTTCATCATGACCTTCATCAGCAAAATTATCATAAGGATACATACTTGCTAACTTTCTAACGGCAGCATCTGTTTGTACGCGTACAAAATTTTCATAATTATCTACATCAAAAGCAGCTTTATAGGTATTTGTAACACGCCAAACTAAAATGGTAGAAATCATTACAGGGTTTCCTAATTTGTCATTCACTTTTAAACGTTCACTGTCAAAATTACTTGCTCTTAGAGAAATTGTTTTCTTTCTAAAAAACGGATTTGCCCAATACAAACCATTGTCTTTAATAGTTCCCATATATTTTCCGAATAGTAAAACCACTTTAGAAGTGTTCGGATTTACTAAAATAAAACCAAATAATCCCACAAAACTAATTACTGAGATGATGAGGTACACTGCATTTTCTTGTTGAATGGAGAGGGCAATACTTCCAAAGAAAAGAATAAGAACAATTGCTAACATTAGATAACCATTGGCTGGTTTGATAATTTTTTCTGCTTTCATTATGTATGATTTAGTTTGATATTAAATTGATATCATAAAGATACATTATATTTTTTTACTTTTCCAAATTTTATTGTCTTTAATTTTATAATTTAGCTGAAAATTAATTTTAAAAACTAAAAATGAGAATCAAATTATTTCTATTTATATCTGTATTGTTTTTTTCGAAGTCTACAAAAGAAGATACTGTTTTTTGGGGACAAAACGGACATCGAGTTACTGGTAAAATTGCCGAAAGTCATCTCTCTAAAAAAGCAAAGAAAGCGGTTAATAAGTTGTTAAAAGGAGAAAGTTTGGCCTTTGTTTCTACTTTTGCTGATGAAATAAAATCTGATAGAAAATACAGCGAATACTATCCTTGGCATTATATAAATATGGATTTGGATGAAACCTATGCAACTGCAAAGAAAAATCCGAAAGGAGATTTAGTTTCTGGAATTCAGAAATGCATCACGGTTTTAAAGGATAAAAACAGTTCTACAGAAGACAAAGCGTTCTTTTTAAAAATGTTGGTGCATTTTGTGGGCGATTTACATCAACCGATGCATATTGGAAGAAGAGAAGATAAAGGAGGAAACTCCATACAAGTGCAATGGTTTGGAGAAGGAACAAATTTACACGCAGTTTGGGATACGAAAATGATTGAAACATGGAATATGAGCTATGTAGAATTGGCAAACAACGCAAAAGATTTGTCTAAAAAACAAATTGAAGCCATCGAAAAAGGATCTGTCGTAGCATGGGTAGATGAGGTACATGAAATTACAAAAGAAGTGTATCATTCTGTAAAAGTTGGTGAGAATTTACGTTACAAATACTCTTACGACCATTTAGATACTTTAAGAGACCAACTGCAAATTGGAGGTATTCGTTTGGCAAAAATATTGAATGATATTTTTTGCTAAGCAAAACTTTTTAATTCTTTGAAGGAAGGAATTCGTAAATTTAACGCGATAATAGCGATCAAGATCTTTGCGAATTTGTGAAATCTGTGTCTTACATTTACACAAAAAAAATAAATATCTATAAAATTAGGTCTTTTATGGGCTAGCCTCTGTATGTTTTTTTATGTTAAGAATCAGTTAATTAACACGTTGGTTTCTAATTATTCTGTAAATTTATAAAATGAAAACAAAAGGCATACTGCTTGGTTTAATTTTTTTAGGATTCATTTCTTGTAAAAAGGAAGTTGTTAAAAATGTTGAAAGCCCTAAAATTTCTTTACAAACCAATTTACAAACTACTGTAAAGTCATATACGTATGAAGAGTTAAAACCTTTGTTAGAAAAAAAGGATGATAAAATTTACGTCGTTAATTTTTGGGCAACTTGGTGCGGACCTTGTGTAAAAGAATTGCCAGAATTTGAAAAATTGGGAAAAGAATATGCTGATAAAAATGTTGAAGTTTTACTGGTGAGTTTAGATTTTCCGAAGCAAGTAGCCAAGAAACTAATTCCGTTTATAAAAAAGAAAAATTTACAATCTAAAGTGGTGTTGTTAGACGATATCAATGAAGATGTTTGGATCAAAGCCATCGATTCCACTTGGTCTGGCGCAATACCAGCAACCCTTATTTACAACAAACATAAAAGAAAGTTTTACGAACAATCTTTTGACTATAAAACTCTAGAAACAGAAATAAAGAATTTTTTGAAGCCAAATATTTTGGAATGAAATTATAAACATGTTTTCAGTTTGAATTTTGTATTTAATTGTAAACTAAAAAATTCTTTATTTAGATTCCCGTTCCTGCCTGCTGCAGGCAAGGTTCATGAGAATGACAATTTTAGAGGATATCTTGAAGTTTACTTCAAGAAACCTTTTTTAATTATAAACCTTTTAAAACTATAAAACGATGAAAGTACTAAAATTAACACTATTCCTTTGTGTTTTTGCAGTTACGGCAGCATTTACATTGAAAACAAATGATGGTTACAAAGTAGGAGACACTATTGAAGACTTTGCGCTTAAAAATATAGATGGCGAAATGATTTCTTTGGCAGATTATGAAGAAGCAAAAGGCTTCGTTATTATTTTTACTTGTAATACATGCCCCTATTCTGTGGCAAACGAAGACAGAATTATTGCTTTGAACAAGAAATATGAAAACAAAGGCTTTCCTGTAATTGCAATCAATCCTAATGATCCTGTTGCGGTGCCTGATGATAGTTTTGACAAAATGAAAATAAGAGCCAAAGAAAAAGGGTTTCGGTTTCCTTATTTGTTAGATGAAGGGCAGAAAGTGTATCCAAAATTTGGAGCTACAAAAACACCACATGTATATATTGTGACTAAAAACGACCTAAAAGTACAATACATTGGTGCAATTGATAACAGTGCTAGAAATCCAGACAAGGTTACAGAAAAGTATGTAGAGAATGCTTTAGATGCTTTATTGGCTGGAAAAAAAATATCAAAAACCGAAACGAGAGCCATCGGATGTTCTATAAAAGTGCAGTAAATTCTAAAATTTTATTTAATTGAAAAATCCCAAATTAAAGTTTGGGATTTTTTTTGCTAATTTTTTTAAATACTAATGTATAGTTTTTTATACACGGTTATATAGAGGTGTTTATGCGACTTTAAATTCTGATTCGTTCATTTCTACACTAAATTTTACATTGGCTTTTAAAGCTCGAAACACTTTTAAAATCGTCTCGATAGTTACATTTTTTGTATTATTTTCGAGTTTTGAAATCTGTGATTTTTGTACCCCAATGAGTTTGCCAAGTTGCTCTTGAGTCAATTTGCGTTCTTTTCGAACAGACTTAATCATATCACCAAGAACTTCCATTCGTAGATCAAACTCGTATTTGTCTCGTTCTTGTGTTCCAACTTTTCCAATGTCCTTGTCCTTCATTTGGTCAAGTGTCATCATTTTTATTTTCTTTTTTGCCATAACGTTGAGTTTATTTATCAAAATACTCTGCTCTAATTTTCAATGCTTTTTCAATTTCCGATTTTGGTACTTTACTTACTTTTTTAATCATTCCGTGTGCACATAGTTCAAGTGTTTCGGTTTTATTAGTTTTATCCCAAAAGGCAAATAATCTGTATTGAATACTTTGATAAAGTGTTCTGAATTCCCAAATATCGTCAGTTAGCTTTTTAAACAGCTTTGAATCGTTTTCGAGTTTTGCTTTATCTAAATTATAGTAGATTTTCTTTTTTGCTTTTGCATCTAATTTAGACATGAAATCAATAGCCTGCTCAAGAAAACTACCTCAAATTTTGGTTTCATTTGACTTTTTTGTGGTTTAACTTATAACAAAGATAATGAAAAAGTTGAATTATAAGGAAACTTTGTTAATTTAATTCGTAGTACTTATTGTATTTAAATTAATAGCGTAATAACACAGTTCCATTTTTTGTAACAAAAAAAACCGAGTTTAAGACTCGGTTTTACAATTATATTTTCAAATATTTTATTTCCTAACAATTTCACCACAACCAATTCTTGGGCCTGCAGCTCCAGAAGGTTGAGAACTAAAATCATCGGGACCTTTATGAATAATAATAGCATGTCCAACCACATTTTTAGCGTTGTCTCTATCACCCACAGACCACAAGTTTGTTGTTCTTTCAATAGTTCCTGTGCCTTCAGCACCAACTACTAAATTGCCGATATCGCCAATATGAAAAGGTTCTTGCATCCATTTTCCATGGTTTTTGTTTGTTGGGTTCCAATGGCCACCAGCAGACTTACCATCTTCTGCAGAACAATCTCCAACAGCGTGGATATGAATGGCGTGGTTTCCTTCAGAAAGTCCAGAAAGTTCCGCATTCATCGTGACCATTCCGTCTTTTTGAATAAAAGTAACCGTTCCAGAAACATTGCTACCACTTTTAGCTTCAATGTTTGCAACGGCTTTTTTTTCATCTGTATTACAAGAAGCAAAAAAGCTTATTGCAAATACTAAAATTCCTAGTTTTTTTAAATTTTTCATCAGTCTTTATTTTTTAATTATTTTCTGTTTGGGTACCAATTCCATTGTACAACTTCAATAGAAGGACTTTTCAAGTACACAAGCTTTCTAAATTCAACAACATCACTCAAACCTTCTGTTCCTCTATAATGATAAGGGTATACTTTTTTAGGTTTGAATGCTAAAACGGCATCAGCAGCACTTTCAACCGTCATGGTATATGGTAAATTCATACAAACAAAAGCTTTGTCAATATTTTTTAAATTTCGCATTTCAGGAATGTCTTCTGTATCTCCAGAAAAATAAATTCTTTCATTATTTATCGTTAGTACATACCCATTTCCTCTTCCTTTTTCGTGAAATTTTAAAGCTTCTTCACGTAAATTATACATAGCTATGGCTTCCACAGTAAAAGTAGCAACAGCTTTTTCTTCGCCATTATTGATGATAATGATTTCTTTCACTTTTAAATCTGAAAGCTTGTCTGCAACCGCTTTAGGAGCAATAATTTTAGTCGCTGTTAAATCTAAAGCTTCTAAGGTTTTTAAATTCATGTGATCTCCATGAATGTCTGTAATTAAAACATAGGTAGGTTTTTCAAAATTAGCAAAAGCTGCTGCGCCACCTGTTGGATCTAAATAAACAACTTCATTATTAAAATTTAAAACGGCAGTTGCGTGGGAAATAGGCGTGATTTTTAAATCGGTTTTCGTTACTTTTTTAGGATCAGCAATAATTTCTGAAGCTTCATTTTTTGTATCGTTTTTTTTACAAGAAACAATTACAAAAGCAAGTAATAATAGCGTGAAAATTTTTTTATACATGATTCAAAATCTGAGTTAGTTTCTTCAAAGATAGCAACTAAAAACGTCCTTTTCTGTTAACATTTTTTTAATTTTATTGAATTTGAATTTTTTTGTTAAACTATATGAAAAAAGGGCATTAAAAAAGATAATTTTTTTATCTTTAAGAAATAATAAAATCAGGAATGAATTTAGAAAAATATAGAGTTTCTCAGCAAATAGTGTTGAAAGATTTTAAGACAAAAGAGCTGGAAGAAAATGCTGAAAAGAAGCTGAAGAAACTCCGTAAAAAATTAAGCAAAACACAAGATGCCATGTATGCAGAAGGCAAATACGGGGTGTTAATTTGCTTACAAGGAATGGATACTTCTGGTAAAGACAGCTTAATTAGAGAGGTTTTTAAAGATGTGAATGCTCGAGGTGTAGAAGTGCATAGTTTTAAGGTACCCACGGAATTAGAATTGAAACATGATTTTTTGTGGAGGCATTATATTGCCTTGCCTGCCAAAGGAAAAATGGGGGTTTTTAATAGAACGCATTATGAAAACGTATTGGTTACAAGAGTGCATCCTGAATATGTTTTTGGTGAAAACATACCAACAATTCAAACGATAGAAGATTTAGATGCTGCTTTTTACCATGATAGAATGGAAAGAATTAATGATTTTGAAGATCATTTGGTAAAAAACGGAACCATTGTTTTAAAATTCTTTTTGAACCTTTCTAAAAAGGAACAAAAAAATAGGTTGTTAAGAAGGTTAAACATTCCTGAAAAGAATTGGAAATTTTCTGCGGGCGATTTAAAAGAGCGCAAATTATGGGACAAATATCAGTTCTGTTACGAAGATTTATTAAACAGAACTTCGAAAGAAAATACACCTTGGTTTGTAATTCCTGCAGATGATAAATCGACTGCAAGATATATTTTGGCGGAAATTTTACATCATGAATTAAAAAAGTACAATTTTAAAGCACCAGAATTACCCGAAAAAGTAGCTTTTAGAATCGAAGAATTTAAAGAACAATTGAATAACGAATAAACTAGTTCTCGACTGCGCTCGAACTGACAGAAATATGTCTCCTCGAGCGGAGTCGAGAGGTTGAATAAAAGTAAACATGAATTTAAAACTAAACAAACCGATTGTATTCTTCGATTTAGAAACTACCGGAGTTAATATTGCAACTGACAGAATTGTAGAAATTGCGATATTAAAAGTATTTCCGAACGGAAATAAAGAAAGTAAAACTTGGTTGGTGAATCCAGAAATTGAAATTCCGCAAGGAGCAACAGATGTACATGGAATTACTAATGAAAAAGTGGTGACAGAACCTACTTTTAAAGAATTAGCGCAAGAAGTAAGTACAATGATAGAAGGCTGCGACTTGGCAGGTTTTAATTCTAACAGATTCGACATTCCTTTATTGGCAGAAGAATTAATGCGTGTAGGAATCGACTTTGATATGAAAGATCGAAAGGCGATTGATGTACAAGTTATTTTCCATAAAAAAGAGCAAAGAACCTTAGGTGCTGGATATCAATTTTACTGTGGAAAAGAATTAGAAGGAGCACACGGTGCAGAAGCAGATACCAATGCAACTTATGAAATTCTGTTGGCTCAAGTTGATAAATATGAAGATATAGGAAATTCAGTAGACACGTTAAGTGAATTTTCTACACACGGAGTAAGAGCAGATTTTGCTGGTTTTATTTTGATGAATGATGAAAAACAAGAAATATTCTCTTTCGGAAAATACAAAGGTAGAACTGTAGAAGAGGTGTTTAAAGAAAATCCTGGATATCATAATTGGATTCAGAATGCAGATTTCCCTTTATACACCAAGAAGGTTTTAAAAGAAATAAAAGCAAGAATGTCTTCGCCAAAAAAAACGATGTCAGACGAAGATAAATTACAAGCCTTGCAACAAAAATTTAATTTGCGTTAGTAACTGTTTTACACACTTTACAACTTCGAAGCTTGAGATAAAAATTGATCAAACGGTTGTAATGACGTGAGACAAATGCTTGTAAGTGTTTTTTTCGAGCGTTCCGAAACTTCGGAAGAGAACTTTAAGTATTTTAAAATTAACGAATAAAACATCACAAATAATGTTTACAGCATATAAAAATTTACCTAGCAATTCTCGTGTTTGGATTTACCAATCTGATAGAGAATTCACATCGAAAGAAATTGAAATTATTTCTGCAAAAGCAGAAGATTTTATCAACCAATGGACACGTCATGGAGATGATTTAAAAGGTTCATTTACCATTAAGTACAACCAGTTTTTAGTTTTGGCGGTAGATGAAAGTTTTAACAATGTTTCTGGTTGTTCTATAGACAGTTCTGTTCGTTTTGTACAGCAATTACAAAATGAATTACAACTAGATTTAATGAATAAAATGAATGTTACTTTTAAAGATCATGACAATATTAACTTGGTGAAATTGCCTGATTTTCAGAAATTTGCCAAAGACAAAAAAGTAACCTCAGAAACCATTGTCTTTAATAATATGGTAAATACCAAAGAAGAATTTGAAAACAATTGGGAAGTTCCTGCAAAACAAAGTTGGCATAAACGCTTTTTGGTATAACTATTGATTTCATAACTACAAAGATTCTTATAAGTAAATAATTTACATTAAGGATGTAATAATTTCCCCTAAATAACTTTATAGACAAGCGTTGTTGCTAGTGCAACACAGTAATTTGTTTTTAAAGATTACCATTGCCGAATTTTTCAGAAATGTTAGTTTCGGAATGAGATTACAAAAGTACTCCCCCTTCAATTACGCTCATATTAAATTAAAAACCTGCATAGATCTGCCTAAGATATTTAGGCGATCAAAAAATAGATTAAAAAGAATGAAGAGAAAAATACTAGGATTATTACTCATCGCTATGGGGTACAATTTCAGCGCACAAACAGTAGATCCGTTAAGAACTAAAGATTTTGTTGCGCAAGATATTTGGGTAGATAGTATTATGAATGCGATGTCTATAGATGAAAAAATTGGGCAACTATTTATGGTGCAAGCTTATTCTAACCTTGATAAAAAACACGAAGATTTTATTACTGAAATGATTACAAAATATCATGTAGGGAATTTGATTTTTATGCAGGGAACTCCAGAAAAACAAGCAACGCTAAACAATAAATATCAAGATGCTGCCAAAATACCTTTATTAATTGGTTTTGATGGAGAATGGGGTTTAGACATGCGCTTAGACAATACCTATCGATTTCCATGGAATATGACTCTGGGTGCTATTAGAAATGATTCTTTAATAAAACAATTTGGGCAGCATTTAGGAGCACATTGCAAGCGTTTAGGAATTCATGTAAATTTTGCACCTGTGATTGATGTAAATGTAAATCCTGCAAATCCTATTATTGGAAATCGGTCTTTTGGAGAGCATAAAGAAAATGTAACTCAAAAAGCCATTGCTTTTATTCAGGGAATGCAAAGTGAGGGCGTTTTAGCAAATGGCAAACATTTTCCTGGCCATGGAGATACGGCATCAGATTCGCATCATACATTGCCATTGTTAAATTTCGATGCAGCACGTTTAGATTCCATAGAATTATACCCATATAAAAAAACATTTGATGTTGGTTTGGCAAGTGTAATGACTGCGCATTTAAACATACCAAGTTTAGAGTCTGATGTAAATTTACCAACATCACTTTCTAAAAATGTAGTAACAAATTTGCTACAGCAAAAGCTAGGTTTTCAAGGCCTTATTATTACAGATGGATTAAACATGAAAGGAGCAACAAATTACGCAACTTCAGCAGCAATAGATTTGGCGGCAATACAAGCAGGAAATGATTTGTTGTTAATTCCGCAAGATGTACCAGCTTCTATAGCATTAATGAAAAAAGCTTTAGAAACAAAGACATTAACAGAAGAGCGTTTAGATTTTTCTGTAAGAAAAATATTAAAATCGAAATATTGGGCAGGTTTGCATAATTACAAACCGATTGTTTTAGAAAATTTAAATGAAGATTTAAATAGAGTAGAAGATGAGTTGTTGCATAGAGAATTGGTAAAAAACGCTTTAACAATGGTGAAGAATATCAATAATAATTTGCCCATTAGAGACTTAGAAAAGAAGAAGATTGCCTATGTAAAGTTAGGAAATGCAGAAAATGATTTTTTTATAAACATGTTAAAAAACTACACAAAAGTTGATGTAATTTCAGACAAGAATTTAGATGGATTGATCAAAAAACTAAAACCTTATAATTATGTAATTATCGGTTTTCATAAATCGAATTTACACCCTTGGAAAAGTTATAAATTTTCGAATAAAGATTTGGTTTGGTTGCAAGAAATATCAAGAGAAAAATCGGTGGTTTTAGATGTTTTTGCGAGTCCGTACAGTTTATTGCAAGTAAAAAGTTTTGCGAACATAGAAGGTTTAATAGTTTCTTATCAAAATAGCAAATTGGCACAAGAAATTTCTGCGCAATTAATTTTTGGTGCCGTTTCAGCAAAAGGAAAATTACCAGTTTCTATTGGAACAGTATTTAAAGAAGGTTTTGGTATCAACACGCTTCATTTGAGTAGATTCGAATACACAATACCAGAAGCTGCAGGGGTGTCTTCAAAAAAACTAGCGTTGATAGATAAAATGGCAGATACCATTATTGATGATAACATGGCCCCTGGTTTTCAGATTTTTGTGGCTAGAAATGGTAAAGTAATTTTACAAAAAAGTTATGGTCATCATACACACGATAAAGAATTAGTCGTAAAAAATTCAGATATTTACGATTTAGCATCGTTGACAAAAATACTCGCTTCCTTACCTTTAATTATGAAAGCAGAAGAGGAAGATAAAATACCTTTAAGTGCAAGTTTAAGAGACCTTCTGCCAAGTTTTTCTAACTCCAACAAAGATACAATTACTGTAAAAGAAATACTTTCTCATTTTGGTCGATTAAAAGCGTGGATTCCCTTTTATGTAGATACACAAGACAGTGTTACAGGAAACAATTTAGAAACGTTTTACAGAAAGAAAAAATCCAATAAATTTAATATAAAAGTTGCAGAAAATCTTTTTTTAAATAGAAATTACAAAGACAGTATTTATAAATACATAAAAAATGCAGATCAAAGACTAAGAGCGGGGTATAAGTACAGCGATTTAGGCTACTATATTTTTAAAGAGGCTTTAGAGAACACGTATGATAAGCCTTTAGAGACCTTGGTAGATGAAGAATTTTACAAGTCTTTAGGTGCTGATAGAACAACGTATTTACCGCTTAAAAAATTCAATTTAAACGAAATTGTACCCACAGAAAAAGACGATTATTTTAGAAACCAATTATTGCAAGGTAATGTACATGATATGGGTGCTGCAATGTTAGGAGGCGTTGGTGGTCATGCGGGTTTGTTTGCCAATGCAAACGATGTTGGTAAAATTATGCAAATGTATTTGCAGAAAGGCTTTTATGGCGGAAAACGCTATTTAAAATCAGAAACTATTGATAAATTCAACCATCGATATTTCTCAGATAAAAAAGTAAGAAGAGGTTTGGGCTTTGATAAACCACAATTAAACCCTAAAGTAAAAGCTACTTGTGGTTGCGTTTCCGATGAAAGTTTTGGGCATTCTGGTTTTACAGGAACCTATACTTGGGCAGATCCAGAAAGCGGATTGGTTTATGTTTTTTTATCAAACAGAGTATATCCTAATATGGACAATAGAGGTTTGATTAGAAGCAATATGCGAACAAAAATTCAACAGGTAATTCAAGATGCTATTTTAAATTAGAAGCTAATTCCAGCTTTCCGTTATATCTTTTTATGCTGATTTTATTTCAGCATCTCGCTATCTGTTACAAATACTATAATTATTTGTAATAGATAGTTAGTTGAGTTTAGCATAAAAAGGATGTCACTTCAATCTGGGCTAAACTTGTTTATCAGCTTCAATTTATTCTTCATACTTTTTTGCATTTGTAGGAGCAAATTTCACATAAATTAAAACCAACAAAACAGCAAAAGTGAGGTAGAGAAAACCAAATAAACTTCCATAGAAAACAACAATTATCCAAGTTTGTAAACTATAAAAAATAGTACAAAAAACCAGATTTAAGCTAAACCGAAATGTATCTATAAATTCAATTTCATCAATTTTTTTAGCTGCTATTTTCCATAGTACATACGGAATGATACTATTCAGAATAATTAGATAAAACAAAGGTGTTAGGTAATTCTTTTTTGGCTCTTTTTTCTTTGGAATTGTATTGTTTTTAATCATTAGATTTACTACATCAACATTGGTAAAATCAACTTGAGCATCATTTAGTTTTTGTAAAGTTTTATTATAATTTTCATCATCATTAATATGAACTATTCGTTTTTTGAGTTGTTCTGAAACTTCAGACTTTAAAATATGTATTGCTTTTGCCAAAGCATTTGCTTCAAAAATTTTTTTGGTAGCAATCGGTTTTCCGTAGTTTATACAAACTTTCGCTGGAAAGTTAGAAATATGTTGATAGGTAATTCCAACAGGAACTATTCTAATTTCTAAATCGGGATGTTTCTCTAAAGCACCAGATATAATTCGTGTAAATCCTTTGCTTAAAGGTCTAATAGTTCTTTTTTTGTCATGGCTTCCTTCAGGGAAAATCATTAAGGCATCTCCTTTTTTTAAGATCCCAAAACACTTTTCAAAAATTTCTTGATTGTTTGCGAGTTGCTGAATGCCATCTCTAATTCTATAAATTGGCATTAGGTGTAAAAATGCTAGCACTTTTTTAACAATCGGATTTTTAAAAGAGGCAGCTCTCACCAAATAATGATTGGTTCTCTTATTTGTGGTTGTAACATACAAAGGGTCTATCAAACCATTGGGGTGATTTACAGCAAACAAAACAGCTCCTTTTTTAGGAATATTTTGTTTCCCTAAAACTTTTATTCTTTTAGTGTAAAAAAACAAACCAGTTTTTATATAAATGCGCAGTAATAGTAGCCAGAATTTTTGTACCATTCTCTAAACGGTTTTAATTACTTTCCGTTCTTGTCTTCCCCAGTAAGTTGCCAAAAGAATTCCAGAAAAGACATCCCAAATCCCCCAAAAAGCCGCTAGTAATGCCATACCGCCCAATCCATCAAAAAAGCCAAATATTAAAAGCAAACCCAAACCACCATTTTGTATCCCTGTTTCCATAGCAATTGTTTTTCGATCTTCTTTATTTAATCCAAAACTTTTTGCGGTATAAAATCCAAGAATAAATGCAAAAATATTATGAAAAACTACCAAGAAAATTACATGGTGAATGTGATTTATAAAAATATCTAAATTTTGAGAAAAAGCAATAAAAATTAAAGCGATAAAAACCAACATCGAGATGGGTTTTAAAACTTTTTCTATTTTTTCTGCCATTTTAGTGCGGTAATGATGCAGCAACATTCCAAAGAATAACGGAATTCCTAAAATTAAAGAAACCAATTTTAATAAATCTATCCAATTGAGTTCTACGGTCTCTAAAATTGCATTGGTAGGTTCGTACAAACTTCCCCAAAATTGCAAATTAAAAGGGGTCATAAAAATACAAACTACCGTAGCAAAAGCGGTTAAACTTACAGATAAAGCTGCATTTCCACCAGCCATTTTACTAAAAAAATTAGAAACGTTTCCACCAGGACAAGCCGCAATCATCATCATTCCTAAAGCAAAACTGGGGTGTGGCTCTATAATTAAAATAGCTAAAAAAGTACATGCAGGTAGTAAAATAAATTGTGATAAAACTCCCACAAAAAGTATTTTCGGATTTTTAAAAAGTCGTTTAAAGTCTTCAATAGAAATCCCTAAAGCTACTCCAAACATAATAATGGCAATGGCAATATTTAAGATCCACAAGCCACTAGCATCGAAGTTTATTTTTATGGAATCTATGTCTATTTGGTTTTGCATGTTTTTAGATTCGTTTCAAAGTTTCAAAGTTTCAAAGTTTCAAAGTTGAGATTTCTCAATCGCTTAAAAAAAGCTCATATCGAAATGACATTTGTTAGAATTTTTCATTCTTGCTAACTGTACTTCCCTGATTAGAGTTGACCGTTTTTAGTTATTTATTTCATTATTAAAAATAGTAATAATTGGTTTATTATT
>NZ_CANMVP010000009.1 GCF_947501385.1 uncultured Polaribacter sp. | reverse complement strand
CGATTTGTAGGATGGTTGAAGAAAAGCCAGTATATCAAAAATTAATAAAACAGAAGCTAAACGTATAACTCAATAATATTGATTTAGTATTCATGAAAAAGCCTTAATTTTATTAAGGTTTTTTAAATTTAAAGCACTTCCCTTTGAAAAAGTACATCTTTCTTCTCTTTTTTGGCTTTTCAATTGCTTCTTTTTCTCAAGATCAAATGAATGAGAATAAAGATTCCCTGGATTTTTACCTCAAAAAAATAAACAATAAACAGCTTCCTCAAGAGATAAAAGAAAGTTATGCGATAAAAATAGCAGCGTTTTCAAAAGACTTAAATGATAGTTTGAAATTTAATGCAAATATTCAAATTGCATTGATGTATTTTAGAAAAAGAAAGTTAGACTCTTTGAAGAAGTACAGTTTTATTGCCAAACAAAATGCAGTAGCATCAAATGATTTACAAAGCGTACAGAAAGCTCATTTCTATATAGCCACCTATTATAAATATAAAGAGGTGTCTGATAGCGCTTATTATCATTACAATAGATCTAAAAACATCTTATTAAGACTTGGCGACACCATTACAGCAGGGAGAAGGATGTTGAATGTGGCCGTTATTCAAATTAATGAAAAAGATTTATTAGGTTCTGAAATTACAACGATAACAGCTTTAAAATATTTAGAAAAATCGAATCTAAATAAAATTAAAGCAGATTTGTATAATAATTTGGGTCTTATTGCTAAAGTAAGAAAAGAATACAAAGAAGCTTTAAGGTATTTCGATTTGAGTTTGAATTATTTAAATAAATATGAAGTTAATGACAATGTTATCAAATCTAAATTAAACTACTACAATAATGTAGCTATAGTACATCAAGAAAAAAAAGACTATAAAAAAGCGATATTTTTTTTTAAAAATGGTCTAAATGTTGACAGTATCAAAGAAAAATTCCCATTGAAATATGCGCTTATTTTACAAAACCTAACGCTAAATAATTATGGAATAGGTAATGAAAAAAATACAGTAAGTAACTATAGTAAAGTTTTAAAAATAAGAAAAGGAGCAAATGATTTAAAAGGCGTTAGTGTTACAAGTAACTTATTAGCTAAATATTATAAAGATAAAGGTGATATAAAAAAAGCATTATTTTATGCGAATCAAGGCCTAAAATATTCAAAAGAATCAAAAGAAAACGGAAGAACTTTAGAAGCGTTACAATTACTATCGGAATTAACAAAAGGTGAAGCATCAAAAAAGTATTTACAGGAATATATTCAATTGAATGATAGTTTGTATAACAGAGAACGAACGTTAAAAAATCAGTTTGCTAAAATTAGATATGAAACTGAGAAAAAAGACAAAGAAAATGCTAGTTTAAAAGAAGAAAATACAAAAAATCAACTGCTTATAGAAAGCGAACAACAACAGAAAACCATTGGTTGGCTTCTTGCTGGGGTAAGTATTTTGTTTATTGGTTTTGGCACAAGTATTGTTTTAAGTAGAAGAAAAAAGATGCTTTTTGAAGCCAAATTACAACAAGTAGAAGTGCGTGAAAATGAACGTCAACAAATCGCAAAATCTTTACATGATGAAGTGGCTGGAGATATAAGAATGCTGCATTTAAAATTGGCAAAAACAAATCAATTAGAAGAAGCAAAAAGTTTAGAGGTTATTAAAGAAAATGTTCGAAATTTATCACATCAATTAAGTAGTGAAAGTTTTGAAGAGGTTGCTTTTAAAGATCAAATGATTAATTTAGTTTCTGATTTTTTTGAGATTGATTTTAGAATTAAAGTGGAAGCCATTGACAGTATTCAGTGGAAAGACATCAATAATTCTATTAAAAGAACGTTCTTTTTAGTCGCGAGAGAAAGCATTCAAAATGCTAAAAAACATGCCAAAGCTTCGGATATAAACTTGATTTTCAATCAAACAAAAAAAGCACTCTTCTTAACAATTTCTGATAACGGAAAGGGATTTGATGTTGCTGCAAAGAAAAACGGAATCGGGTTAAAGAATTTGAAAGAAAGAACAGAAGAAATTAACGGTATTTTTTCTATTAAAAGTGAAGTAGAAAAAGGAACAATACTAACTATTGAAATCCCTAAAAATGGCAGCTAAAACAAGAATATTAATTGCAGACGATCATCAACTAATAATTCAAGGAATCTTATGCTCTTTACAAGAAGTAGGAGACTTTGATGTGGTAACCACTAATACCTGTGATGAAGCTTTTCATTTGATAAAAATGCATCAGAATACAAACCCTTTTCAAATACTTTTTACAGATTTAAGCTTTGACAATGCTACAGAAGCTACCCATCTAGATTCTGGAGAAGAGTTGATCAAAGCGATTCGGAATAATGAATTTGATATTAAAATTGGTGTCATTACTGGTCATACAGAAACCAATAGAGTCTACAATATCATCAATAATTTAAACCCCAATGCATATTTGTTAAAAAATAAATGTGATGCCAATGAACTGCGTTTTGCAATCGAAAAAATGTTAGAGAATGATTACTATTATACGCACGAAATTCATCAAAAAATAATGAAACGTAATATTGTTCAAATTCAAATGGACGATGTTGCGCTTCAGATTTTAAAAGAATTGCCAAATCATCCAAAACTTGCAAATTTAGAAGGAGTCATAAAAAAAGGCGATGGTGCTCTTTTAAAACTTCGTTCTATAGAAACAAAATTGGCAACTTTAAGAGTAGATTTAAACGCAGTAAATAACACCGATCTGATTTTAAAAGCCAAAGAATTAGGGCTTATTGATTGATACACCCACATAAATCGCTGCTTTTGCGGAAATCCACATTTTAAACTGCGGTTTTATACAGTTTTCTTTTTGAAAGTGCTTGTACATTTGCAGTGTAGCTATTATAACTCAATAACTATAAAAGGGATTATTGCAAATATGAGTGTAGGGGCTTGTATTTAAAATAAGAGAAAAAGGAGAAAGCCTTTCTGTATTTACAGAAAGGCTTTCTTATATTTAAAAAATAGTGTTTTTTTAGATTCCTAAAATCATTTTGGCGATCATAAAATAAATTAAGATTCCAAAAATATCATTAGAAGTTGTTATAAAAGGACCTGTTGCAATTGCTGGATCGATACCTCTTTTGTTTAAAAACAAAGGTACAAACGTGCCAATTAAACCAGCCACAATAATTACAATTACAAGAGAAACGGAAATTGCCAAAGCGGTATTTAATTTTCCTTCATAAATCCAAACAAATACAAAAAGAAACAGTGCTAATAGCACTCCATTTAAAGCTGCTAAGAGCATTTCTTTTAGTAAACGACTATTGATACTTCCTTTTACATCATCGTTTGCCAAACCTTGTACAATAATTGCTGAAGATTGTACACCAACGTTTCCTGCCATGGCAGCAATTAGGGGTGTAAAAAAGAATAAAACTGCATTTTCTTCAAAGGTATTTTCAAAAAGCCCCATAATGATAAAAGCCCCTATACCACCAATTAAACCTAAAAACAACCAAGGCAAACGCGCTTTTGTCAATTGAAAGATGCTATCATCTGAATCTACATCCTGGGTTAAACCAGCTGCCATTTGATAATCTTTGTCTGCTTCTTCTTTTAAAACATCTACAATATCATCAATGGTAATTCTACCCAATAAAACATTGTTATCATTTACCACAGGAATGGCTTCTAAATCATACTTTGCCATGATTTTAGCAACTTCTTCATCATCTTCAGAAACATTTACTGCATCTACTTTTGGAATGTATATTTCTGCTATTTTTTGTTCGTTTTTAGCGGTAATTAAATCTTTTAGAGACAATCTACCAATTAGTTTTTCTTCCTTATCTACAACGTAAATAGAATGTACTCTAGAAACTTCTTTTGCTTGTGCTCTAATTCTTCTTAAACAACCTGCAACCGTCCAAGTTTCATAAACTTTTACCAGCTCTTTTGCCATTAAAGAACCTGCAGAATTGTCTTCATAAGACAATAATTCTTTGATATCTGCAGCCAATTCCTCATCCTCTAAAGCAGAAATTACACGTTCTTGTCGTTCTTCAGAAAGCTCACCAATAATATCGGCAGCATCATCAGAATCCATCTCGCCAACCTCTTCTGCGATCTCCTTTGCAGACAAATTTTCTAAGATTTTCTCACGTATATCTTCTTCTAATTCTGTAAGAATTTCAGAAGTTTTTTCACTGTCTAAAAGTTTGATAATATAAATAGCTTCATCAAAACTTATTTCATCTAAAACCTCTGCAATATCAGCATAATGTACCTCTGCAAATAATTTTTTTATTTCAGAATCATTACTTCCATAGATGAGGCCAACAAGGTTTTCTATAAATTCATCTGTAATTTCAAATGCCATTTTCTACCAATTTTTGCGTGAGTAAAATAAATTCTGAAACAGATAACTGTTCAGGACGTTTCGCAAATATAGGGTCTTCTTTTAACGTTTCCGAAAGTTGAAAGGTTTTTAAACTAGAACGCAACATCTTTCTACGTTGATTAAAAGCCGTTTTTACCACTCTAAAAAATAATTTTTCATCTACCGGTAATGAATAATCTTTTTTTCTGATGCATCTAATAACACCAGAATCTACCTTTGGTGGCGGATCAAAAACTGTGGGTGGAACCGTGAATAAGTACTCCACATCAAAAAAAGCTTGTGTTAAAACAGATAAGATTCCGTAGACTTTGCTACCTTCTTTTTCTGCAATTCTCATGGCAACTTCTTTTTGAAACATGCCTGCAAATTCTGGTACAAATGCTCTATTCTCGATGGCTTTAAAAACAATTTGAGTAGAAATATTATACGGAAAATTACCAATAATTGCGACTTGTTTTTTAGGGAAAATTTCTTGAATTTCCTTCTTTAAAAAATCACCTTCTATGATTTCAAATTTTTCTTTAGAAGTATGTAAAGTAAGATGTTCTAAAGGAAAAACGTCTTTTAGGTATGCTACAGATTCACGATCTAACTCCATGACCGTAATTTTTGGTTTTTTCTGCAGTAAATACTTTGTTAAAACACCCATTCCTGGGCCAATTTCTAAGACATCATCATATCCATTTTCGGTCAAAGCATCTGCAATATTTTTTGCAATACTTTCATCCTTTAAAAAATGCTGACCTAAATGTTTTTTCGCTTTTACAGACACAGTTGTTTCTTTTTATACTTCTAAAACAAAGATACAGTTAAATTCGGCATAATTTTTGGTTCGTTTCCACTTTTAAAAACCAACCAAATGAAGAAAAACGTATTATTTCTTACACTATTATTTGCACTATTTTGCTTTAATGGATTTTCTCAGGAGGGGAAATTAAAAAACGCAAAAGAAAGCCTAAAGTCAGAAAATACTTCAGGAAATAATGGAACAAAATCTGCTAAAAAATCGAATTCATCAAGTGTAAATACCGATGATAATTTCGAAAATCCGTTTGCAAGAATTCTTTGGGGCATAGCTGCTTATACCGTTTATGGTGCTGTTTTTGAATCTCCCTGGGAAAAAAAGGGAAGAATGCACAGTGCTGAAATTTCGAACTATCCATACAAAGAAAGAAATTACGGTAATTTTATCTATACAGATTCAACCAATTATAACATTGCGAGATTTGATGTTTACAATCATTTTTTTGTTGAAAGCAGTAATTTATATGGAAATGATATTGGAGTAGATTTTAGATTTTTAAAACGATTTGCAGTTGATGTAAATT
Source organism: uncultured Polaribacter sp. (assembly GCF_947501385.1). Lineage (GTDB taxonomy): Bacteria > Bacteroidota > Bacteroidia > Flavobacteriales > Flavobacteriaceae > Polaribacter. The sequence continues at coordinate 149,942 of NZ_CANMVP010000009.1, read as the reverse complement.
ACACAACGTTTTTAGAGAAAGTAAATGGTGACAATGATTCTTTTCATATGTTTTCTGCATTATTAAAATATCACAGGATTAGAATCCAACGTTTTGACGCTTGGTTTGGTTTAGGATTTAGAAGTGTTTTTAATGATGTAAATGAAACCCGATTTTTATTAGGTTTTGGAGGCGAACTTTTTGTAGCAAAACCTATTAGTTTAACTGCTTCTCATAAATGGTCTACTATTAATGAACAGTCTGTTAGAAACACAAAATTGTTGCTTAAATATCATATTAATAACTATAGAATTATTACTGGATATGAACAGTATACTTTAGGTGTTTCTAAAATTAGTGCTTTCTCTTTTGGTGTTGAGGCGAGTTTTTAAAGAAGTAATTTAGAAAAAAAGATGAGTTTAAGTTTTGAAGCAACTTCGACAAGCTCAGTTTGACATATTGATTCTAAATTGAGTTTCTGGCTATATTTTAGAAGCTCCATCTTTCAATTAAAAAAACGACTGTCAGTCTAGCCTGTTGAAGACAATTACTTATAATTAAATTTAGATTCTTGTGCCCCGTCTTATTAAACAAAGCTTAACAACCTTACTTAACAACCTTAGTTACTAACACTCGTTGGATAATACTCTTTTACAATCCGTAATTCTGTTCTAAAAGCCAGCATTTTGTCGGCAAACTTTTTCAATCCTTCAGAACGTAAATGATCTGCATCAAATTGATAATAATTGTCTAAATCTTCTCTTGTGTTTGCTGTATATTGAATGGAATAGGTACTTCCTCCCATTTCTTCATCCACCAAAACTTCCGTGAATTTTGCAGAGGTAAATTTGCCTGTGTTTAGAACTTCAGTAATGTGAGACTCAATCCAAGTGAGCCACTCATCATGAGCAGTATCGTCTATATTTATGGTTACGTTGTATATGTACATTTTTTGTTTTATTTGAATAGATCTGAATGAGAACCAATTCTGATTAACTTTATACTGTTTGGACTTTCAATTTGAAACCAAATGATTAAAAGATCTGGTTTAATATGACATTCCCAATTATCTTTATATACTCCAGATAATTTATGAGGTTTCATGTTTTTTGGTATTCCATTAACTCCATACAATTCCAAAGTTTTTAAAACTAAAGCGGTATTTTCAAAATCTTTGCGATTTTTTTTTTATTTTTTTTAAATCTTTTTTAAAAGTTGTTGTTGCAGTTAATTGATACATAAGAACTATTTATATTTCATCTAACCAAGAAGTCAAATCGCTAATAGTTTCTAAGTTTTTATTAGAACGTGCTTCTTCTATAGCTTTTATCGTTTCTGAATTTGGTATGTTGCCTACGTCTTTGTATAACAAATATTCTATATAATTATTAAGACTTCTCTTTTCTGCTTTTGCCTTTTCTTTGATAAGTTTTAAAAGTTCTTTATTAAAACGTAAAGGAGTTTGTACTTTTAAAGATTCGTTTTCCATTTTTCCTTAAATTAAATTAAATTAAATGAATGACAAAAATACAAAATAACATTGTGCTATACAAATTATAGTAAAATGTTATTTACCTTGTTGTTGAGTTTTAAAACCACAATTATTGAAGTTTATCACCCCGCAATTTTCGATATTTTTTTCTGGCGTCTACAAGATAGATACTAGAAGGATGTTCAAAAATAATTTTCTGATAATATTCTTGTGCTTTTTCAATGTTATTTAGGTCGTTATTATACATTTCTGCCATCATAAAATAAACATCGTCTGTTAAAAAACCTTGATTGTCTGCAGCAACTATTTCTGCCAAACTTAAAATTGCTTCTTCGTATTTTTTCTGTTTGATGAGTAGTTTCGCTTTAAAAAACAATACATCATCATAAATGACTTCGCCAGGAATTAATCCATTTATAAAAATATCTTTTCTAGTAAATAAACTATTTAATTCAGCCAACGCATCATCATCTTTATTTTGAAAAGCCAACAACTCTGCTCTTGCCAATTGTTTTAAACCAGAAGGTATTGAATCGACAGGTTCATTGTCTGAAATTTTTAAAAATAAATTTACAGCATCATTTGCAATCAACTGTGTCGTTGAGCCTTTTAATACTTTTAATTGCGCTTTTGCCCAAGGAAAATCTCCTTTAAAATAACTTGTTTGCGCTACTTTAAACCGAGCTTCCTGAGCTAATTCGTGGTTTTTTAGCTGTGTTTGTATTTGTGAAAAATAAATAAGTGCTTTGTTAAATTTACCTGTAAATACTAAAACATCTCCTAGTTTTAGTTTAATTCTTGCTTTGTCGAACTTAGAATTTGCATAAGACAAAGCTTCTTCTAAAACAGCATTTGCCTCATTGGGTTTATCTTTAGAAAACGTTAAAAAATCGGCATATGCAACTTGTATTTTTATGGTCAATGTATTTTTTCCAAACCTTTTAAATAATTCTTGAAACAAGTCTTCTGCTGCTGGATTCTCTGTGGCCACTGCAATTTTAGCGAGATATAAATTGGCATTTACAATTTCACTTTTCGAATTTGATTTTTCCACAATAAAGTGGAAACATTGCTGGGAAGCATCATAAAATTTAGCCTCAAAAGCAATTTTACCCAACGTAAAAATTGAACTTAAATCGATAGGATTTCTTTGATACAAAGCTTTTTCTTGAATTAGTGCTTTTGTATAGTCTTTTTGTTGTGTAAACAACCAACTTAGTAGAACATTCCAAATATCTTTTGGGTTGCTAGCAGATTTTTTTAACAATGTTTTTCTGAATAAAATATTGCTTTCGTTTTCAGAATCGTCTGTAATGTATTTGCTAGTGTATCTTTGAACCAAATTAAAATATTGATCATTCTTATCTACCATATCAATATAAGAAGCAAACATTTGTTTAAAATCTCCTTTTTCTCCATAAATCTGAGCAATCTGAAAACTGTAATTGGCGTTTTTATTCTTTTCCATTGCCTTTTCATAGGCTAAAATGGCTTTGTCTAATAAATTATAGTCTTTAAAAAGACGTCCAATCAAACCTCCGTAAGAAGCATTTTTTTCTAAAGAATTTAAAGCGATGGTATAATTTTCTTCTGCGAATTCTTTTTGTTGTTGTTTTTGATAGTTATAGCCCAAATACACATATAAATAAACCTGACTATTATTTACTTTTATTCTTTTTTTTAGCAAATTTTCTGCGACTAAAAAGTTGTCTGTTTCTTGATAGCAAGTAATCAAACGCCCTAAATATGTGGTGTTAAAAGGACTCTGGTCATAGAGTTTTTTAAAAATTTGGGTCGCTTTTTCATAAGCACCTTCTCTGTAGTAATTTTCTGCTAAGAGATAGTCATTTTGGTCTTTGTTTTGACCAATTGAAAAGCTGCTGATTGTCAATAAAATAAGTAGCAATAGTTTCTTCATCTCATTCAAAGGTAAGTAAGATACATGTTAAATTTATATTAAAGCAACTGCTTTTTAGTTTCTATTTGTAACATTTTGGCGTGTAGGTTGTCTATAATATAAGTAACCAATCAAACTTTAAAATTATGAATACTTTTTCTAAACAATACGAAATCGCAAAAAACAACTCTATCGAGTTTATGAAAAACGGACAAATTAGCGCTTATTTAAACTCATTAGCAGAGGTAAATAAATACAAAAGATTAATGATTGCTGTGGTGGCGAACTAAAGTTCAGTTTGCAGTTTTTCAGTCTTCAGTAAGCAGTCATTCTCTGCCTGAAAACTCTAAATCTGAAAACACACACAGCTACTCATTTTCCACCGCAAACAGCTGACTGCATACTGCCCATTGAATACTGCTTACTCAATCATAGAGAACCCACAATAAGGCACCAATACTTCTGGAATTTTAATTCCGTTTTCAGTTTGATAATTCTCTAGAATTCCTGCTAAAACACGTGGTAAAGCCAAAGAACTTCCATTTAATGTGTGTGCAAATTCACTTTTACCTTCTTTATTTTTAAAGCGAAGTTTTAATCTGTTTGCTTGAAATGTTTCAAAATTTGAAGCAGAACTAATCTCTAACCATCTGTCTTGCGCTGTCGAAAACAATTCAAAATCGAAGGTTAACGCAGCTGTAAAACCGGTATCTCCACCACACAAACGTAAAATTCTATACGGTAACTTTAATTCTCTTAAAATAGTTTTAATGTGCTCTACCATTCCGTCTAAAGCATTGTAAGAATTCTCAGGATGTTCTATTCTAACAATCTCAACTTTATCGAATTGATGCAATCTGTTTAGACCTCTTACATGTGCGCCATAACTACCTGCTTCACGTCTAAAACAAGGTGTGTAACCCGTACAGCAAATAGGAAAATCTGTTTCTTGTACTAAATTACCACGAAACATATTTGTAATTGGCACTTCTGCAGTAGGTATCAAATACAAATCATCTTCATTAGAATGATACATTTGCCCATCTTTGTCTGGTAACTGACCGGTTGCAATTGCAGATGCTGTATTTACTAGATGAGGCACTTGATATTCTTTATAACCCGCAGCAATATTCTTATCTAAAAAATAGTTGATTAACGCACGTTGTAACCTTGCGCCTTTTCCTTTATAAACAGGAAAACCAGCACCGGTGATTTTTGTACCCAACTCAAAATCTATAATGTCGTATTTTTTTGCCAATTCCCAATGTGGTAGCGCATTTTCTCCTAAATTAGGAATGGTTCCTTCGTTGAAAATAATTTCGTTATCCTCTTCAGAATTACCAGCTTTTACAGAAGTATGGGGAATGTTTGGTAACTGATATAATAAATCCTGAAGGGCATTAGTAAAAGCATTTAATTTTTCTGATAATTCCTTCGATTGTTCTTTTAATTGGCTTGTTTTTTCTTTTAAAATATTGGCTTTTTGTACTTGCCCAGACTTAAAAAAACTACCAATCTCTTTTGATAATTTGTTAGATTCTGCTAATGTATCATCTAAAGTAACTTGTGTTGCTCTTCTGTTTTCATCTGCAATTAAAACTTGTTCAACAATAGATTTTGCTTCTGCAAAATTACGCTTTGCCAAACCATTTAAAACAGTTTCTTTGTGTTCTCTAATAAATTGTACCTGTAACATTTTCTAAAAATTATAAAATGCAAATATATAATTTGTCTTTTTGAATTACCATTAATTCAAAAATAAAAAATCTGACGAAAAAGACACCTAGAAAAGACAGATTTGGCCTTTTTTAATTCGTGCATTCGTGGCGAAAAGCTAAAGATTCATTTTCATATAGTCTCTTGCAGTTTCTTCATCTTTTTTAAGTTGAAGAATTAAAGAGTCTACAGAGTCGAACTTATGCTCGTCACGCAGAAAATAAATGAGTTCTATAGTGAGGTTTTTACCATACAGATCTTGATTAAAATCGAAAAAATGAACTTCAATCGTTTGGTGTTTTCCATTTACTGTTGGTCTACTTCCAATATTCATCATTCCAAAAATAGTTTTATTTTCTATGGATGATTTTACCACATAAACACCCGTTTTTGGAATCAATTTATAAGCCTCTTTTATATCTATATTTGCTGTTGGGTACCCAATTTTACCGCCTAATTTTTTACCATTTATCACTTTCCCATTCAGCATAAAATGATATCCTAAATAATTGTTAGCGGTTTTTAGATTTCCAGCAGCTAAAGCGCGTCTAATTTTGGTAGAGCTTACAGAAACATCATCAATATCTTGTGCAGGAATTTCTTCGACTTTAAAATCATATACGTGACTGTATTCTGTTAGTTGCTCAATATTTCCCTCTCTGTTTTTTCCAAAGTGATGGTCATAACCAATAATTAATTTAGAAATATTAAAGGTATTTACCAAAATATCTCGCACAAATTCTAGCGCTGTCATTCTAGAAAATTCTTTACTAAAAGGATGTATAATTAAATAGTCTAAGCCCGTTTTTTCTAAAAGTTTTGTGCGTTCTTCAATTGAGTTAATCAGTTCAATGGTAGCATCTTTTTGCAAAACCATTCTAGGGTGCGGAAAAAAAGTTAATAAAACAGACTTTTTACCCGCATTTTTTGCTTCGACTACAAGTTTTTCTAATATTTTTTGATGTCCAAAATGAACGCCATCAAAGGTGCCAATGGTCACAAAAGTTTTTTCAGTGGTTTTAAAGTTAGCAATGCTGTTAATTGTCTTCAATCAAATTAATTTTATACCACAAATGTACGATAACTAATGGTCAAAATAGAAGACCACTACTGTTTTATAGTCTTTAATAATTAGTGCTTTTGAGAGGCTTATTTTATTAAAATCATAAAAAAAGTAGCCAAATAATTAATTATTCAAAAAAAATTGTATTTTGCATAATAGTTAACAAATTAATTTAAATTATGATAAAAAAAATTTTACTACTTGCATGTATAGCTTTTAGTAGCGTTGCAATGGTTGGGCAAACCACTGTAACTGGTACAGTTAAAGATGCAAAAACAGGAGAAACGCTTCCAGGGGCAAACATTAAAATTGAAAACAAAGCTGTTGGAACCAACACAGATTTTGATGGTAATTTTGTTTTACAAGTAACAGATAACCCTCCTTTTACGCTAGAAATATCGGTTTTAGGGTACAAAATGGAAAAAGTTGAGATTACAAAGAAAAATCAAAAAATAGACGTTCTTTTAACAGAGAATGAAACTTCTTTAGATGAGATTGTTGTTTCTGCTTCTAGAACTCCAGAGCGCATTATGGAGTCTCCGGTAACTGTAGAAAGAATGGATGCAAGAGCAATTAAAAATACTTCTGCACCTTCATTTTATGATGGTTTAGAAAATTTAAAAGGGGTAGATGTTAATACCAACAGTTTAACGTTTAAATCTGTAAATACAAGAGGTTTTGCCACCTTTGCAAATACTCGTTTTATGCAATTGGTAGATGGTATGGATAATTCATCACCCGCATTAAACTTTGCGATTGGTAATCTTTTAGGAATGTCTGAATTAGACGTAAATACAGTAGAATTACTTCCAGGTGCATCATCTGCACTATACGGTGCAAATGCATTTAATGGAATTATGTTTATGACAAGTAGAAGTCCTTTTAATGATCAAGGAATCAGTTTTTCATACAAACAAGGTTTAACGAGTCAAGACGCTGCAGGAGACAATAATTTTCATGATCTTAATATTAGAATGGCCTATGCGTTCTCTGAAAAGTTTGCAGCAAAGGCAACACTTTCTTATTTAAAAGGAACAGAATGGTTTGCTACAGATTATAGAAATACAGCAAATGGAGAATATGCTCCTGGAGATAGATCCATAAATGATTTTGATGGCTTAAACATCTATGGAGACGAGGTTGCTGTAGATTTAGGTGGCGCAGTTGGTAGAGTAAGTAGAACGGGTTACCAAGAAGTAGATTTAATGAAAGATTATGAAGCTAAAAGTGTCAAATTAAATACAGCTTTGCATTATCGTCCTTTTGGAGATGACCGTTTAGAATTGATCTTTAACTCGAAATTTGGAGTTGGTAATACCATCTATCAAGGAGCAAACAGATACAATATTAGAGATTTTTATTTGGCACAACAGAAATTAGAATTAAGAGGTAAAAACTTTTTTGTAAGAGGTTATGTTACTACAGAAGATGCAGGAAATTCATACGATTCTCGTTTTGCAGCAATCAATATTAATAGAAGATGGAAATCTGATCAAGATTGGTTTCAACAATATGCAGGAACATATTTAGTAACAGGTTCTCATGTTGCAGCAAGAGCAGCAGCAGATACAGGACGTTTAATTCCTGGAACTCCAGGATTTCAAGCGGCTTTTGATGATGTAACATCAGATCCAAGTTTAGTTACGGGATCTAGATTTCAAGATCAAACAAAATTATACCATTCAGATGTAAATTATAATTTTCAAGACCTTATAGAGTGGGCAGAATTTCAAGTAGGGGGTTCTTATAGAAGATACTCTTTGAATTCTAACGGAAGTATTTTTACAGACTATGATGGCCCTATTGATTATGATGAGTATGGAGTTTATACACAAATGCAAAAGAAGTTTTTAGAAGATGATCGTTTAAAATTTACAGCTTCTGTTCGTTATGACAAAGCACAAAATTTTGATGGTAATTTTTCACCAAGAGTTTCTTTAGCCTATGCAGCAGGTGAAAATAAAAATGATAATTTTAGAGCTTCTTTTCAAAAAGGATTTAGGAACCCAACAACACAAGATCAATACATTGGTTTAGATGCAGGTGCAGCAATCTTAGTAGGTTCTGCTCCAGATAACTTAGACAGATACACCAGTTCTCCTTTAAATGTTAGTACAGCAGGTCAACCAATTGTTGGTGGATCAACCACCACTTTGTCTGGTAGATTGGCTTATGAAAATTCTTTTTCTGCAACTTCAGTTCAGAATGGTGCTCCAGCAGCATCAAGCGCACCTTTGGTAAAACCAGAAGAAGTAACCGCTTTTGAATTGGGGTATAGAGGTCTTATAAACGCAGGTGAGTCTAGAATTACAGTAGACCTAAGTGGGTATTATAACAGCTATCAAGATTTTATTTCTGGTAAAAATGTTTTAGTTCCTTTTTATGGAACCGTAGGAGACAATAGTTTGTCTCTTTTAGCACTTCAAAATGGAGATTTTAAAGCATTTCAAGTATATACCAACACCACAGCAGACATTAGTTCTTATGGAGCTTCTATTGGTTTAAATACAAAGATTTTTAATGGTTTTGACCTAGGCGTAAATTATACCTATGCTAAATTTGATTTTGACCAAGCTTCTGATCCAGATTTTGAGGCAGGTTTTAATACACCAGAACACAAATTTAAATTACAGTTTGGTAATACGAACTTATTTAAAAACTTTGGTTTTAATTTCAATGCAAGATGGCAAAATGAGTTTGTATGGGAATCTACTTTCTTAGATGCTACAGTAGATGGTAGAACTGTTTTTGATGCACAAATTAACTATACAGTGCCTAGTTGGAAATCTGTATTTAAATTAGGTGGTGCAAACTTAACAGGTGAAGAGTATTTTAGTGCACCAGGAGTTGGAGCTGTAGGTTCTCAATACTACCTTTCTTGGACAATTAATAACTAATAAAAAAATAGAATATTTTATGAAAAATTATAAATATATAGGGCTACTACTTTTGTCAATTGGAGTTGCATCTTGTGATGTAAATAATGAATTAGATCCAATTGAAGTAGAGACAGTAATATATCCAGAAGCTACATCAGGTTCTGCAGATTTCTCTAATTACGTAGCACTTGGTGCTTCTTTTTCTGGGGGAGTTGTAGATGGAACTTTATTTTTAGCAGGTCAAGAAAGCTCTTTTCCAAAAATGATGGCAAACCAAATGATTGCCATGGGTGGTGGAGACTTTATTCAGCCTTTAGTGAATGATAATATTGGAGGTTTAACTTATGGCGGGCAAGTTATTGCTGAACCAAGATTATATTTTAATGGTGCTGGTCCAGTTCGTTTAGATGCTACACCAACAACAGAAACAACAAATAAGCTTTCAGGTAAATTTAATAACTATGGTATACCAGGTGCGAAAAGTTTTCATATGGTTGCTCCAGGATATGGAAGTATACCAGGTGTTTTAGCTGGTACAGCAAACCCGTATTTTGCTAGAATGTCTAGTTCTGAAACTACAACTGTTTTAATAGATGCGGTAGCACAGGGACCAACTTTTTTCAGCATTTCCGAAATTGGAGGTAATGATGTATTGTCTTATGCTACTTCAGGTGGAACAGGAACAGTACAAACTACAAATGTAGATGCAAGAACTTATAGTGGAAACGATATTACCTCACCTATATTATTTGAAAATGTTATGAACGGTATGGTAACAGCCTTAACTTCAAATGGAGCTAAAGGAGTTATTGTAACAGTACCATCAATTGTAAATTTGCCTTTCTTTACAACAGTTCCTTATAATCCAGTACCAATGAACGCAGGTACTGCAGCTGCTGTAAATGCAGGTTATGCAGTTTATAATGGAGGTTTACAAAGTGCTTTTGCAGCTTTATCTGCAACAGGTCTGTTTACTCAAGAAGAATTAGATAAAAGAACAATTTCTTTTGCTGAAGGTCAAAATGCAGTAGTAATTGTAGATGAAGATTTAACAGATTTAGGAGCTATTAATGGAGCTTTTGCTGCAATTCCAAAATATAGACAAGCAACTGCTGAAGATTTCTTAGTATTAACAAGCTCAGGGTTTATAGGAACAGCTGTAGGAGGAAACCCACAGTTAATTAATGGAGTATCTGTACCTTTAGAAGATAAATGGGTGTTAACACCAGAAGAAAAGACTGCGATTCAATCAGCAACAGATGCATATAATGCAAGTATTACAAGTATTGCGAATGCGAATGATTTAGCAGTTACAGATTTAAATGTTATTTTAAATGCTGCGGCATCTACTGGGGCTAAATTCGATGAATTTTCTCTTACTACTAGCTTTGTATCTGGTGGTTTAGTGAGTTTAGATGGAATTCACTTAACGACAAGAGGCTATGGTTTAATGGCTAATAAAATTTTAGAATCTATAGACGCTAAATACGGGTCTAACTTTGTAGCATCTAACAATGTTAATACAGCAAAAGATTTACCAGTTGTTTATTCTCAGTCTTTCAGATAGAGTAAGTTTATTTCATATAAAATAAAAAAAGTTGAGCATCCGCTCAACTTTTTTATTTGGTATATTTTACCAATAATACATACAATTCTAAAAGTTCTTTTGGTGGGTTTTCATGATCAAATTCAGAGGAGATAAAAGTGTCTTCAGAATTTATAATCTTTATTGTGGCTGCTAAGGCTCCGTCTGAAAACCTTTTCGTGCTTGGTGCTTCTAAAGAGCTGATTTTAGAAAGGTTTAGTTTTTTTACTTCAACTACTATATTCTGAATTTCTTCCTCTTTTAAAGCTGTTGTTTTTTCTAAATTGAATGTCTTGTAGAAAATAGAATCATTCTCGACTTTAATTGAAAGGAAACTGCCTCTTGTTTGTGCCTTGTATTCAATAATAATATTGTTATGCATCTCCTTTTGAGCAGCACAAGAACTTATTATAAATAGAATAAATAAGGAAATCTTATACAAATTTTTCATAGGTTTAGAGCTTATTATAAATAAAAAAGACGCCTTAAAAGGCGCCTTTAATATAGGGGAATTATTTATTAGTTTCCAGCTAAAGAAGCTCTTGCTCCACCAGCAACAAGAATAGCTCTCATTCTGTTACGTTGGCCGTCTGTAAACATGTACATACAAGCATCGTTTGTATAATCCATATAATTCATCGTCATATCTGGAGTTTTACAGTTTACCGTTGGGTACGATGGACAACCATAGTTGGGTCCATCAGAACTTGGTGTATCTGCAACAAAATCATCTTGACGACATCTTCCATCACCCCAAATATGGCGTAGGTTTAAGTAATGTCCCACTTCGTGAGTTGCAGTTCTTCCTTTATCAAAAGGAGCAGCAACAAAACCAGTAGTACCAAAATATTGAGGAGAAATTACCACACCATCTGTAGCTGAGGCTCCACCAGGAAATTGTGCATATCCTAAGATACCACCACCAATTTCAGCAACCCAAATATTTAAGTGAGTACTTGGTGTTACTGGAGGATAGGCTGCTTTTACTTCGTTTCTTGTTCCCCAAGAGGTTCTTGCATTAGCATATCTAAAAGTATTGGCCAAGGTAAATTCTATTTCAGCATCTGTTGCATCATTTGCAAAAGTAGTTCCAGAAGGTAAATTTAAATCGTTGTTTGTTTTTCTAAAATCTTCATTCAATACATTAATTTGAGATGTAACTTGTGCATTGCTAATATTCTGATTAGAATTGCTATATACCACATGTACATATACTGGAATGTTAACAATTCCTAAACCATCGTTTATAGGGGCAACATCAACATCTGTAGTACCACCACCACCTCCAGAACCACCACCACCGTTGGTTGGTTTTCCTTTACCAGCTAAAAATTTTCTAGTTGCATGTTCTACGTCATACATTTTTTTATATAAACCAGGAATTTCGTTTAGCTGTCTGTTTAGAACTTCCATAGAATAACAATTTTTATCTTTGCCCTTTTGAGCGGTTTTAGATAAGTCTTGCGCATCATCTGTAAATAAATAGAAATCTGTCATGTCAACAGTTACTTGTTGTTCATTTGGAATTTCTGTTGAGTTTTCTTGACAACCGATAAATGTAGCGCCTACGAAAAGTAACGCTAGTAATCCTTTTTTAATCATGTGAATTGAGTTTTGGGGTTAAAAATAATTAGTTAGTTTTTGTTAAAATCAGTTAAAAATTTAAGGAATATTTGCTTTAATTGTTTAAAAAATAACAAAAATACAATAAAATGTTTAAAATTTTAACGATACGAATATACATTCTTTTTTCAAATAAAAAAATTTTCTTTCAAAAACCCCAAAAAAATACCTCTTGAGGTTCTCAAGAGGTGGTTTAAAAGTATATTTTCTATGGTTTAAGAAAGCATTAAAACAGCTTTTTTAAGTGCTGTGATAAAAATAGCTATTTCTTCTTTTGTATTGTAAAAAGAGAATGATGCTCTAATAGTTCCAGGAATTTTGTAGAAATCCATGATGGGTTGTGCACAATGATGTCCTGTTCTTACAGCAACACCTAATTTATCTAAAATTGCGCCAATATCATACGGATGAATTTTGCCAACGTTAAATGAAATTACAGCCGTTTTTTCTGCTGTTGTGCCGTATATTTTTAAACCTTCAATTTTTAATAATTCTGAAGTACCATAGTGTAATAATTCTTCTTCGTAAGTAGCAATATTGTCAAAACCAATTGAATTCATATAATCTAAGGCGGCACCAAAGGCAATTCCTCCACAAATATTTGGTGTACCCGCTTCAAACTTATGAGGCAAACCTGCATAGGTTGTTTTTTCAAAAGAAACCGTCGCGATCATTTCTCCGCCACCTTGATAAGGAGGTAGTTTTTGCAACCATTCTTCTTTTCCGTACAACAAACCAACTCCTGTGGGTCCGCATAATTTATGAGCAGAAGCTACATAAAAATCTACATCTAAAGCTTGTACATCTGGTTTTATATGAGGTGTGGCCTGTGCGCCATCAATAAGTACTGCCGCACCAAATTGATGTGCTTTTTCAATAATTTCTTCAATAGGATTTACTGTTCCTAAAGCGTTAGAAACATGATTACAGAAAACAAGTTTTGTTTTTTCATTCACTAAATTATGATATACATCCATCTGTAAAGAACCCTCTAAGTTCATAGGAATTACCTTTAAAATGGCACCCGTTTTCTCGCAAAGCATTTGCCAAGGCACAATATTAGAATGATGTTCTAAAGCAGAAACAATAATTTCATCTCCTTTTTTTAAAAGTGAAGAAAACCCAGAAGCTACCATATTTATACTATGCGTGGTTCCTGAAGTTAAAATAATTTCAAAAGCATTTTTTGCATTGAAATGATGCTGAATTTTTATCCGTGCTTCCTCATATTTATCCGTTGCTTCTTGACTTAATGTATGCACACCTCTATGTATATTCGCATTGTAATTGCTATAATAATCTACAATAGTATCTATGACAATTTGTGGTGTTTGCGAAGTTGCAGCATTATCAAAATAGATCAAAGGTTTCCCATGAACCGTTCTTTTTAGAATTGGGAAATCTTCACGAATTTTATCAACATTCATCATACAAAACATTTTATATGACAAAGATAAAGGATGTAGATTTAAAGTTTTCATAAACTGAATATGAATTTCTTATTTTTACATCATTAAATTATATTTTAAATGAAAATATTAAAACGAATACTTCTTCTTTTAGTCGTAATTATAACAATTTTTGTAATTTATAACTATCCAAAATTGAATATGTTAGCGGGCTATTCCGCTAAAAATACAGCTTCATCTGTTTTTCTTGGAGAAAGAACACTCGCATTTACAGACCAGACAGATAATAGCTTTTCACCAGTAAATCTAGCTACAGATAAAGTAGATAAAGGAAAAAAATTAGCAACGTCTTCAGCATTCGGTTTGTTAACCAGAAAAGCTGTTTATAGAAAAGGTTTGGGAAGTGTTTTAATTTTAGATGAAAGTGATGTTGAGGCTGATTATTTAGTGCCTATAAGAACCAAACCAGATGACAGCACTCCTTTTCCTTTTGGAAATGGAGCACAAAAAGATTCCGTTTTTAAAAATATAAATTATTCGCAATTAGAAAAAGCGATGGACTTTCTATTCGAAGAAGAAAACCAAACACGCGCTGGAGTTATCATTTATAAAAATCAAATTATTGCAGAAAGATATGCAGACGGATTTGATAAAAACTCAAAGTTATTAGGTTGGTCTATGACCAAAAGTATCACTGGAACAATATTCGGAATTTTACAATCTCAAGGAAAAATAAATGTTCAAGACCTTGCACCAATCGAGTCGTGGCAAGATGATGAAAGAAGTAAAATTACAATTCATAATTTACTTCAAATGAATTCTGGTTTAGAGTGGGATGAAAACTACGATGAAATTTCTGATGCAACAAGAATGCTTTTTTTAGAGCGAGATATGACCAAAGAGCAACAAAGAAAAGAATTGGTTGGCAAACCCAATGCCACTTGGAATTATTCTTCTGGAACTACGAATTTATTATCAGGAATTATCAAAGATCAGTTTAAAACGCATCAAGAATATTTAGATTTTTGGTACACAAACTTAATAGATAAAATTGGTATGAATTCTATGGTGATTGAAGCAGATTTATCTGGAAATTATGTGGGCTCTTCGTACGCTTGGGCAACCGCAAGAGATTGGGCGAAATTTGGCATCTTATATTTAAACAGAGGAAACTGGAATGGTGAACCTATTTTTGATGAATCTTGGACAGATTATGTTGTAGACCCAACACCTACATCAGATGGTTGGTATGGCGCACAGTTTTGGTTGAATTCATCAGGAAGATACCCAGATGCTCCTAAGAACATGTTTTTTGCAAGTGGTTTTCAAGGACAAAATGTATATATTTTACCGGATGAAGAATTGGTCATTGTACGTTTAAGTTTGACTAAAAAAGCAAATCAAAATGAGTTTTTAAAAGGAGTTTTAAAGAGTATTCAATAATATAGTTAAACTTCTATATGTACTTCGATAGGTGTATTCACACTTTTGTATCTATCATCCAATAAAGAAGCATTTACAAAGATGGTTTCATTTTGAGTAATTTTACCATAAGCTTCATGAATGTGCCCAAAAACGTGTAATTTAGGTTTAATTTCTAGCACCTTTTTTTTCAGTTCTTTGCAACCAGCATATTCCCCACTTTTTGTAAGATCTAAAATTTTGTGTGGTGGTCCATGTGTTATTAAAACATCTGTGTCTTTAGGAATTAAATCCCAATGTTTTTTTATTTCTTCGCCTCTATTCCTATTAAACGCCCAATTAAAAAAAGTGGGTTGAATTGGTGATCCCCAGAATTTTATTCCATCAATCTCGCAGCCAGAGTCATTCAAATAGATAAGATT
Organism: uncultured Polaribacter sp.; assembly: GCF_947501385.1. Taxonomy (GTDB): domain Bacteria; phylum Bacteroidota; class Bacteroidia; order Flavobacteriales; family Flavobacteriaceae; genus Polaribacter. Next base: position 134,455 of record NZ_CANMVP010000009.1, on the reverse strand, counting down.
CGGAATTTCTATTTGCATTTTATTTTTTGCGACTTCCTCTAAGTAGAAATCATGGTTTCCAGCGATAAAAATTTTATGTTTATGTGGTTGAGATTGAAACCATTTTATAAAACTATCAATTTCTCTTTTTGTGCCTCTTGCAGAAACATCACCAGCATGAATTAAAACATCACCACTAGGAGCTCTAAAGTGATGATTGCCATGTGTATCTGAAATTAGAATAATTTTCATTTTTAAAAAAAGTGTTTATTTTTAATTGCTTGTAGCTTTATTAAATTTTAGTTCTTTAAATGAATTACCTAAAAACTATAGCTAAAAATAATGAGCTCGATTGATGATCGAGCTCATTGGTATCAAAATATTGAAATAAAATTGTTTGACGTACTAACTTTTTCCTTTTACTAATCCTATTGCTATTGCTACAATTCCTAGAACAATAGTAATGTAAGCGTTTGTGTTGTCTTGTGCTGTTACTAAATCTACATCACCAATAGAAACTTGAGCTTCTGGTTGAATCATCGTGTAAATTCCGTAGCCTAATAAAATAATTCCGGCAACTAGTAATACTGTTTTAATTGTTTTATTCATGATTTTTGGTTTTTTTAAAGGTACAAAAATTTTAAGAATCACAAAAAAACCACGCTTCTAAAACTTCAGAAGTGTGGTTTTTTATGTATAGAAAGTATCTCAAATACTATAAATCGAATCCTATTTTTACGTTTAATTTTTTAGCAATAATGCTTGCAATTCTTTGTTTTACTTCGGGTATTTTAACACTTTCTAAAACGGTATTTGCAAAAGCAAACATCAATAAAGCCTTTCCTTCTTTCTTCGGAATTCCACGTTGCTGCATGTAAAACAAAGCATCGTCATCTAATTGACCAATCGTACAACCGTGAGAACATTTTACATCATCTGCAAAAATTTCTAGTTGTGGTTTTGCATTAATGGTTGCTTTATCGCTCATTAAAACATTATTGTTCTTTTGATATGCATTTGTTTTCTGCGCCTCTTTATCAACAATAACTTTACCATTAAAAACACCTGTAGAACGGGCATCATAAATGCCTTTATAATCTTGGTGACTTTCACAGTTTGGCTCTATATGATGTACCAAAGTGTGGTGATCTACGTGTTGCTTCCCATCAAGAATTGTAATTCCTTTTAAGATAGAATCGATGTATTCTCCTCTTTGATAAAAGTTTAAGTTATTTCTAGTGATATTTCCTCCAAAAGAAAAAGTATGTACAGAAACAATACTGTTCGACTTTTGTTCCACGTAAGAATTATCCACTAAAGAAGCATTCTCATCATCATTCTGAATCTTATAGATATCTACAGTTGCATCTTTGGCTGCAAAAACTTCAGTAACCGAATTTGTTAAAACCGGATTTGAGGTTAAACTTTGATGACGTTCTATAATTTGTACATGTGCATTTTGTTCAACCACAATTAAATTTCTTGGTTGTAATAAGGTTGCCACTTCAGAGCCTGTTGTAAAATTAATGATTTGAATTGGCTTTTCTACCTCCACATTCTTAGGAATGTAGATATACGCACCTTCATTAGCAAAGGCAGTATTTAAAGAAGTTAAGTTGTCTTTTTTAGCTATTTTATTAAAATAATTTTCAATAACAACTTTGTATTTTGGTTTGCTTAGAGCCGCAGACATTAAACAAACATCAAAAGTATCGTGGGTGGTTTCAGATAAAAAAGAGCTGTATTTTCCATCTATAAAAACCAATTTATACGCATCGATATCATGTATAAAATATTTTTTTACGTCTGCTAATTCAATAGCATTTTCTTTATTAGGAAATAAGCTATAGTCTTGCTTTAATACTGAGTTTAAAGAAGTGTATTTCCAAGCTTCTAATTTCTTAGAAGGAAAGCCTAAATCTTCAAAATTCTGCAACGCTTCAGAACGAATTTCATGCACATCAGAATTGGTGTCTACACGATTTTCAAACGCTACATATGATGATAATAATTTGTCTTTTAATTCCATTTTTCTATAAGTTTCAGGTTTAAAGTTTCTTTAGTTTCAAGTTGTTGCTTACTTGAACTTATTCCCTTTAAAATCTTTTTTGTTTAAATAGCTGATAAAATTTGCTATTCTTTTACTCAACTCTTCACACGCACTAATTAATTGTTTTAATTGTTCTTCAGAAATATATTCTGAATCAAAAAGTCTGTAAGATTGTGAGCGTGTTTCTCCTGCAGAACCTTTGGCTATTGATAAATATTGTCTAAATTCTAAATTTCCATCTCGTTCAAAACCTTCTGCGATGTTGTCCATAACGGAACCCGAAGAAGCTTTTATTTGATCTTTAAAACGATAATCATTTTTTAATTCTGTATTTTTTGAAATGGAGATAATTTGCTGAGATAATTTTCTAGCAAGTTGCCAAATTTCTAAATCTTCAAATCTTCTAATCGTTGCCAAAACCTGAAACTTTAAACAATAGAAACAATTTTTATGCTAATTCTTTAATCCAATCGTATCCTTTTGCTTCTAACTCTAAGGCTAAGGAAGCGTCACCTGTTTTTACAATTTTACCATCGTGTAAAACGTGTACAAAATCTGGAACGATGTATTCTAACAAACGTTGATAATGCGTAATAACAATTACAGCATTGTCTTTAGATTTTAGCTTATTTACTCCGTTTGCAACAATACGCAAAGCATCAATATCTAAACCAGAATCTGTTTCATCTAAAATAGCTAGTTTTGGTTCTAACATGGCCATTTGAAAGATTTCGTTACGTTTTTTTTCTCCACCAGAAAAACCTTCGTTTAAAGAACGTCCTAAGAACTTTCTATCAATTTCTAGTAATTCAGATTTTTCACGAATCTTTTTTAACATGTCTTTTGCAGGCATGTCTTCTAAACCTTTCGCTTTACGAGTTTCGTTAATAGCCGTTTTTATAAAATTGGTTACAGAAACTCCAGGAATTTCTACAGGATATTGGAAAGATAAAAACACACCATTGTGCGCTCTTTCTTCAGGAGCAAGCTCGCTAATGTCTTCACCATTCAACTCAATAGTTCCGTTGGTAACTTCGTAATCATCTTTACCAGCAATAATATTAGCCAAAGTACTTTTCCCTGCACCATTGGGACCCATAATTGCATGCACTTCACCAGCTTTTACTTCTAAATTTAATCCTTTTAAGATCGATTTATCGTCTATACTTGCTTGTAAATTTTCTATTTTTAACATCTTTTATTTGCTATATGCCTTAAGCTGTAAGCTCTAAGCGTTTACTTTTTTAATATATTTTCTAATTTTTCGAAATCTTTTGGTGAATGTTGAATAATAACTTCTGCATTTTTTTCTTTTGCAAAAGCTTCAAACAACTTCATACTTTCTAAAGTTTGCGCTACATTATAATTGAATGAAGGAACTCCTTTATTGGTTCTGTTTTCTTTAAAATGATACAAATCTCCTGTTAGTAAGATTGGTTTTTCTAGTCCTAAATCAACATATAAAACTTGATGTCCAACGGTATGACCAGGCATGTATTTGATAACTACTGTTCCGTCGCCAAAAACATCATAATCTCCATTTAGTTTTTGAACATTTTTTAATTCTGAAACTGCTGGGTTTTTTACTTCTAAAGAATCTCCAGCAACTGAATTGTACTCATTTTCTTGCACCAACCAAGTTGCATTTTTCATGTAATTTGCATGCCCTGTATGATCAAAATGCGAATGCGACATGGCAAAATATTTAAAATCATCAATTTTAAAACCAATCGATTTTAATTGATTTACTAAAGAATCTGGTCTACGAATTTGATATACGCCACTTGGTTCGTCATAAGGGGTTTCCATAACCAATTGTTCTGGCAAGCCAGCATCCCACATGAAGTTTCCTTTTGGGTGAGAGATTACATAATATGCATCTGTAAATTGTTTTGTTTGGCCTGTATAGGTTGTGTCTTGTGAGAAAACTTCTAATTTTTTCACTAAGATAGAACCGCCCACTAATTGGTGTAATGTAACTTTAGGCTTCGAAATCTCGTCCACCTTTTTTTCTGATTTTTTACAGCTTACAATACTAATTGCAATTGCAAATAAGAAAAGTATCTTTTTCATTTGGTAATTTGACTTTATTTTCCTGCAAGGTCTTTTTTTGACCTTGTAGGTATAATCACTTATTTATTAATATACCTACAAGGTTTTCGAAACCTTGCAGGAGGGTTTTTGAAACCTTGCAGGAAAAATTTTAACCTACGGAGCCTTCTAAACTAATTTCCAATAATTTTTGAGCTTCTACAGCAAATTCCATTGGTAATTTGTTTAATACTTCTTTGCTAAATCCGTTTACAATCAATGCGATCGCTTTTTCAGTATCAATACCACGTTGGTTACAATAGAACAATTGTTCTTCACCAATTTTACTGGTGGTTGCTTCGTGTTCTATTTGTGCCGATTTGTTTTTTACTTCGATGTACGGAAACGTGTGAGCGCCACAATCATTTCCCATCAACAAAGAATCACATTGAGAAAAATTACGTGCATTTTCTGCTCTCGAATTTATCTGAACCAATCCTCTGTATGAGTTTTGAGATTTTCCCGCAGAAATACCTTTAGAAATAATGGTAGATCTGGTGTTTTTTCCCAAATGAATCATTTTTGTACCTGTATCTGCTTGCTGATGATTGTTAGTTACTGCAATCGAGTAAAATTCACCCACAGAATTGTTTCCTTTTAAAATACAAGAAGGATATTTCCAAGTTACAGCAGAACCCGTTTCTACCTGTGTCCAAGAAATTTTTGCGTTGTTTTCGCACAATCCTCTTTTGGTTACAAAATTGTAAACGCCACCTTTTCCTTCTTTATTTCCAGGATACCAGTTTTGTACGGTAGAATATTTAATTTCTGCATCATCCATTGCAATTAATTCTACAACGGCTGCGTGCAATTGATTTTCATCTCTACTTGGTGCTGTACAACCTTCTAAATACGAAACATAACTTCCTTTGTCTGCAACCACTAAGGTTCTTTCAAATTGGCCTGTTCCACCTTCGTTAATTCTAAAATAGGTTGATAATTCCATCGGACATCGAACCCCTTTTGGAATGTAACAAAAAGATCCGTCAGAAAAAACTGCCGAATTTAATGCTGCATAAAAGTTGTCTGTAGTGGGTACAACAGTCCCTAAATATTTTCTTACCAATTCTGGGTGTTCTTGAATTGCTTCAGAGATTGGCATAAAAATAATGCCTTTTTCACCCAATGTTTTCTTAAAAGTAGTAGCGACAGAAACAGAATCCATTACAATATCTACCGCAACATTGGCTAATTTTTTTTGTTCGTCTAAAGAAATTCCTAAACGTTTAAAAGTGTCTAATAATTCTGGATCTACCTCATCTAAAGAATTTAATTTGGGTTTCTTTTTGGGTGCAGAATAATAAGCAATGTCTTGAAATTGAGGTTTTTCATAATGAACATTTGCCCATGCTGGTTCCTCCATTTGTTTCCAAACTCGAAACGCTTCCAAACGCCAATCAGTCATCCATTGTGGCTCGTTCTTCTTTTTAGAAATAGCACGCACTACATCTTCACTTAACCCTACAGGAAATGTATCACTTTCTATATCTGTATAAAACCCATACTTATATTCTTGGGTTTTTAATTCTTGTTCTAAATCTTCTTCAGTGTATTTCATAATTCAAAGTTCCTTATTTAAAATTCAAAGTTGTAAATGTTAATCCTTATATTTACTTCCTTTTAAATCACCTTTTTTCAAATAATTGATAAAACCACCAATCATTTTACTTAAAACAAGTGCTTGTTCTTTTAATTTAGTAAAATCTTTTTCGTTTATATAATTTCTATCAAAAACCCTGTATAATTGAGACCTTGTTTCGCCACAAGATGCTTTTGCTATTGATAAAAATTAAATAAATTCTTTATTACCATTTCTTTCAAATCCTTCTGCAATATTGCCCATTACTGAACCCGAAGAACCATCAATTTGGCTATATAATTTGTAATCTTTCCTTAATTCTGTGTTATTTGCAACTATATTAATATCATTACAAAGAGTTCTAGAAAGTTTCCAAATTTCTAAATCTTCGAACATTTTAATAGTTGACATAACTTTGAACTTCTTTATAATGAGAATGACTCCCCACAACCACAAGTTCTGTTTGCGTTAGGATTGTTAAATACAAATCCTTTTCCGTTTAAACCACCAGAATATTCTAATGTGGTTCCAACTAAATATAAAAAGCTCTTTTTATCGACAATAATTTTTACATTATTTTCTTCAAAAACCTTATCGTTTTCTTCTTGTTTGTTATCAAAAGTTAAATCATAAGATAAACCAGAACAACCACCGCTTTTAACGCCAACTCTCACATAATCTGTTGTAGCATCAAAACCGTCGTCGGTCATTAATTCTATAACTTTTTTCTTTGCTGTATCTGAAACTTTTATCATAATTTTAAATAGATTAAATCTAAATAGGATGCAAATATACGATATAAGTCGAACAAATTGTGTAAAATTTGATTATGAAACCTAATAAAAGTATTGGTTTTATTGATTATTCTTTGAAGTCTGCATTATTGATAAATTCATCATCAGAAAGTGCTAGTAAAAAAGCTTTTAAATCTGCTTTGTCTTGAGTTGACAATTGAACACCGCCTTTGTTTATATTTTTCATCAAAGGATCTATTGTTGACGATCTTTTTAGACCTTCAGAATAATGATTGATGACTTCTTCTAACGTTGCAAATCTACCATCGTGCATGTAAGGCGCAGTGAATGCTAAATTTCTGATGGATGGCGATTTAAACTTGCCATTGTCTGAAGGATCTCCTGTTACTTTTCCTAAACCTAAATCTAAAAAAGTAGCATCTAAACCGTTGTTATGAAATTTGTTGTCTGTCCAAAGAGGATTGTTATCACTGCCATGACAATGAAAACAGTCTCCTTTAGCTTCGTCCATAAAAACATCAAATCCGTTTTGTTCTTGTAATGTTAAAGTAGCTTTTCCTTGAAGGTATTTATCAAATTTTGAATTCCCAGAAATGAGCGTCCTTTCAAATTGCGCAATTGCTTTTGTAACCAATGTTGAATCTATTTTTGAAGTTCCAAAAGCTTGTAAAAACAAATCTGGATACTCCACATCAGCTTGTAGTTTTTTTGCAACCGTTTGCCAATCAGCATGCATTTCTATAGGGTTAGAAACGGGTTCAAAAGCCTGATTTTCTAAACTAAACTCTTTTCCATCCCAAGCAAAACGTTCATCAAAATTCCAAGCGAGATTAAACAATGGCATTGCATTTCTCTTTCCAGAATTGCCATTTATTCCATCACTAAATTGCTGATTGTCTGTAAATGCTTTCTGTGGATCATGACAACTTGCACAAGACTGCGTATTGTTACCAGACAAAATTTTGTCAAAGAATAATTTTTTTCCTAGTGAAATACCTTCTTCGGTTAAAGGATTGTTAGCTGGAATTATTGGTGCAATTAATTGGTCTGCAAAAAGTGTTGGAATTTCTAAAGTATACGGAATTGGTGCATAGATTTCTTCTTCTTTCGACGAACAATTCATCAGAAGGAACAGTGAAAGAAGAAATATATAGTTATTTTTCATTTTACTTTTTACCACACAGAAACATTAGGGCACATCGTTCTTTGTCATCTATGTTTCTATGTGGTAGTTAAGGTTCTTTATAGTTTTATTGATTTACTTCCCCCAAAGAAAAAACCGATTTTCCATTAGCGCTCATCATTTTTTGAACTTCAAAATTCGGCATTAACACCGTATTCAGTTCATTTAAATTCCATGTATTTGGATTTTTAAACCATTCTGCAACGTTCATTCTAACTTCAATCTCTGCATTGTTTATAATTACAACCGTACCTAAATCGACTTTAAAAGAAGTGTCTTGAAAAACCAAATTGTTAGGATCTGTTCTGTCTACCGCTCTAATTGTGTGATAATTAAAACCAATTTCTTGATTACTATCATCCAAAAACTTGCCATCAAATTGCATGTAATGATAGCCACCACCTAACATTCCTGGAACATCAAAATTTAAAGAATTTAAATTTTTATAAATACCATCTGTATTATCTTCATCAGAAAAACCAAACCGAAATGAAATATTATAAGTGCCATCTGTAAGATCTGAAATAGTGAGTGCGGTTCCAAAGTTTTCGCCAAAATCTACTAAATGATAATTTTTACCCCCAATTAAACTGATGTTAGAAATCGCATACCGTAACCTTTCTATACTTAGCTTTTCGCCATTGGCATTTGTGAATCTTAATTGATTAAGATCTTGATTGGTCATTTTTGTATCATCCCAATAATGAGTGAATTTTAAAGTGACACTTGTATTTTCAGCATCATTTGTACAAGATGAAAATAAAAGACTTATTGCGAATACTACATAAATAATTTTTTTCATTTTTATTTTATTTGAATGATTAACCCATCGGTAAAACCTTTATTTTCTAGAACATCTTGGTCTGAACTACTGCTTTCGCCAACTGCAATGATGGTGTTGTTATTTAATTCAACTACATCATATAAAAAATCGATTTCTGAACCACCAATGGTTTTTTGCCATAAGAGATTTCCATTGGCATCAATTTTTAAAATAAGCGCATCATTCTGACCTTTATTCTCGAAACCATTGTCTAAACTTCTAGAACTACCTGCAATTATAAAGCCGTTATCTTGGGTTTTAGAAACAGCTCTTGCAGCATCAAAATTGGTTCCGCCAAATGTTTTTTCCCAAAGTAAATTTCCTTCAGTAGAAATTTTAAGAATCCAAACATCTGCGGCTCCATTATTTATAGCAACATTTTTGTCTGAACTTCTAGTGTCTCCAACAACTATAAAATTGCCATCATTTGTGGTTGTAATTGCTCTAGCTTCATCAATTTGTGAACCCCCAAAACTTTTTTCCCAGATTAAATTTCCTCTGGAAGATATTTTTGTAAGCCAAAAATCATAGGCTCCATTATTGTTTTTAATATTGAAATCATTACTGTCTGAAGAGCCCGCAATCACAAAACTATTGTCCTGAGTTTCTACAACGCCTAAAGGAATGTCTGTAAACGAACCGCCAAAAAATTTACTCCATTCTAAATTACCAGCATTGTCTGTTTTTATCGCCCAATAATCTCCACCAGCATGTTTTATTGCAGCAGATTTTGCATTTCCTTGTCCGCCAGAAGCAGAAACATCTAAAACGCCAGTGAGTAGGAATCCACCATCATTTGTTTCTAATAAAGAAGTTCCGTAATCTGCTCCAGAGAAGCCAAATGTTTTCTGCCAAAGTACGTTTCCGTTATTGGAAAGTTTTAACAACCAAAAATCTTTAGATCCTGCATTTTCTGAGATATCTACATCTGAACTTTGGGTATATCCTAAAACGGCAAAACCACCCTCTAAAGTTTGAACAATTGCTGAGGCTCTATCATCTTTTGATCCACCGAAAGTTTTTTGCCATTGAAGAACACTTTCTGAAGTAAATTTTAAAATCCAAAAATCGAAAGATTCGTTTGTTTTTGTATTGATATCTCCGTTATTACTTTGTGTAAAACCAGCCGTAATATAACCGCCCTCTGCTGTTTGTATGACAGCATTAAAAGCGTCATTTTTAGAGCCTCCTAAAGTATTTACAGTAATGATCGTGTTATTTAGAATTTCATTTTCATCAGTAAAAAGAATTTCAGATTTCGAACAGTTTAATAGAAATAAAATGCAGATAACAAACCAATATTTTTTCACAAGAAATTAGGTTTTACTTTTTCTAATGACAAACAAACCACGATTGATATCGCTAATAATAATATTACCACTTGGTAAATAAGGATATACATTCCAAGCACCATTAAAAGCGGTGTTGTCATTTTCTGGATGTGTATCAAAGTACCCGATTTCTGTAAAATTTTTATTTTCAATATCAGAAATATCTAAAATTCTTACTCCAGCAGTATAATTTGCCTGAAAAAATAGATTGCCTTTTACATATCCGTTATGATCAATTGCTGCAGATTTTCCTAAATAATCAAAATGATGCTTTGGGTTGTCTAAATCTGAAAAATCGAAAATAATGGTTCTTGTGTTTACACCTTTTTCTAATTCATCTGTCTCATCACCCAGAATAAAATATTTAAAATCGTCTGTAAACCATCCTTGGTGTGTATAGCCAATATTTGCATAACTTATTGATGAGATTTGTGTAGGGTTTTGTTTGTCTGTAACATCTACAATCACAACTTCATTCTCATTACTACCAATTAAAATTTCTTTTCCTGTATACGCTGTGTCTGGACCATTATACGTTACTACTTGTGCATCATGGGAATATGCATCATTTGCATAACCACCAGAAGATGCTGGATTTAAAGGGATGTTGATATCTACAAAATGTGGCCCGCCAGAAAAAGTGTTTGTTCCAACGGCATAGGCAAAACCACTAGTTTCATTAATTACAATATTATGTGCTTTCCCAAAATCTGTATACTCTTTATCAGCTGTAAACTCTACTGGAGTATTTGTTGCTTCTCGTAATCTACTTAAATTAAAAACTTGCATTCCATGGTTGGCAGCTTCACTAACAATATACGCCCTATTATTGTAGACTTTTACGTCTCGCCAAAGGCTATTTTCTGTTCTTGTTTTTAAAAAGCCGATAATCTTCGTTTCCGCAGGATTTGTAATATCAATAAAAGAAACACCTTTGTTTGTGCACATTAAAGCATATTCACTATTTGTAACAGGATCTACCCAACCCCAAGAATCGTTTCCTTCTGTATTTTCTCCTGCAATTTCTTCTAAAGTTATATGCGCTAGTAAATCATAGTCATTACAAGGATATGCTCCTGCGAAGCCATTTTCACAGATTGCTATAGCATTTGTTAACGTTTGATTTTCTTGTTCTATAACATCTTTTTTCGTGCAACTGAAAACGATTAGAATACATATAAAGAGGCTTTTTTTTATCATTTTTCGGAGTATTAATTTGGCTTTGTTATTAGAACGCAATTTTCAATATTTAGTATATATGAACGATAGAATCAAAAATAGTGATATTATTTTTACTTCTCTGTCAAAGGAACTCTTTAATTTTTAAGATTGTACCTATCTTTGCAGCATGTTAGAAGATAAAAATACACAAAAAACATCCTTAGCTGAACTTGGCGAGTTTGGTTTGATAAAACATATTACTCAATATTTTAAGGTCGAAAATGCATCTACAATCAAAGGAGTTGGTGATGATGCTGCCGTTTTAGATGCTTCCGAAAAACAAACGTTGGTGACTACAGATTTGTTGATAGAAGGCGTTCATTTCGATTTAAGCTATATGCCATTAAAGCATTTAGGGTATAAGGCTGTTATGGTAAATTTATCTGATGTGTATGCCATGAATGGTGTTGCAGAGCAAATTACCGTTTCAATTGCTGTTTCTAATCGTTTTCCTTTAGAGGCAATTGAAGAATTGTATGCAGGAATTCAATTGGCTTGTGAAACCTATTCTGTAGATTTGGTTGGTGGCGATACCACTTCTTCTACCAAAGGAATATTGATTTCTGTAACTGCCATTGGTAAAGTTGAAAAAGATGAGGTTGTTTATAGAGATGGTGCAAAAGAAACTGATTTAGTAGTCGTTTCTGGCGATTTAGGCGCAGCCTATTTAGGTTTGCAAGTCTTAGAAAGAGAAAAAGAAGTGTTTAAAGTAGACCCTAACAATCAACCAGATTTAGACAATTATACGTATTTAATTGAACGTCAATTAAAGCCTGAAGCTCGTAAAGATATTGCGGGAATATTAAAAGAACTGGACGTAAAACCAACGGCTATGATTGATATTTCTGACGGACTTTCATCTGAATTGTTTCATATCTGTACGCAAAGTAAAGTGGGTTGTAAGGTCTACGAAGATAAATTGCCTTTAGATCCGCAAGTTATTGCTACTTGTGAAGAGTTTGAACTAGATGCTACCATGGTTGCTTTAAGTGGAGGTGAAGATTATGAGCTTTTATTTACAGTGCCTATTGCAGCTTTTGATCAAATAAAAGACAATCCTAATTTTTCTATTATTGGGCATATTACCGCAGAAAACCAAGGGTTGAATTTGGTTACAAGAGCAGCGCAAGAAATTGAGTTGAAGGCTCAAGGGTGGAATGGGTTGAAGAGTGAGTAATTGATTTAGTAAATTAAGATAAAAAAGTGCAAATTTTGAATTTGCGCTTTTTGTTTTATGAATGATTTCGTTTAACTGTTTTGTATATGGTTTGTTGCGTGTTTTAAGCACCTAATTTAGCAAATACAAACCGAATAGAAAATCCGCGAGTATTTTCGTAAGTAGGCTAGAACTAGCAATAAATTATATACGGCTTACAAACAGTTTTAATTCCTTTCGTAAAATATTTCTCCGTAAATTTCTTTATTATTTCCATTTGCATCTAAATTGAAAAATTCAGAAGTTGACCTATGAGAAAATGTATTTCCATCAAATTCTATTTCAATATTGACCGAATTTGTTCCTACTTTAAGAGTCAAAATACTAAAACCTGAATTTACTTCATAAGTTCCACTTGTCGTTGATAAATCCGAACCAGTTAAGCAAATATAATTTCCATTTGAGTCAGAATCCCAAAAGTTATTTTCTTGATAGAAAGTTTTGTCCGTATTAAAAACAAATTTAGAATATCTACAAGGGAGTTCTTCAAGAAATTCAGTTGAGTTTATTCCATCTTTGTTCATATCAAATAGAGGTTCATCTGCGATAAAACTTTTTGAATTCCATTCTCCAATTATAGATAAATTATTTTCAGGTTCAGTTTCATCATTTGAGGAGCAAGAACTTAATATTAATAGTGTAACTATTGTGATAATAAAATTAATTTTCTTCATTCGTGATTTTCGGTTTTTAATTGTTTGTAACTATTATGATATGCAACGTTTTAATGTTTTATATCAGAAGTTAAACGAAGTTAGCGGTTTTTTTTCAGAAAGTCAAGTTTGCTAATTCCTTCGAGAATTATAAAAATCATAGAATTTTCATTATTTAAAAACCCCTAAATCCTTTCAACAAAATCTAAAAAGACCTTTTTATGATGTTCCAAATCTAAATCAGGAGAAACAGAAACTCTAGCAATATAATCCTTGTCGCCTTCTTTTGTAGTACCTTGTGTAGAGGTTGCAGGAATGGTCCAATAACAACCTTTTAACTGTCCATAACTCACACAATACTTGCTTTCATTAGGAATCTCTGTAATCATTAAATTGATTAATTTATGATTCAATTCTCTTTTATAAGACTCTTTTTCTTCAGCAGTATTTCCTTTAGTTGGCAAGTCTAATGAAAATACAGAAGGTGTAAACCCCTGTTCGGCTAGGTTTTCAGAAACAAAATTGATTTTTGCTTCAGGTAACGTCTCTTGAATAAAAGCTACAAATTCGCGTGTATTTTTATATGCTTCTTTAATTCTCTGATTCATAGAAGGCAATTGTTCTGCCAATATTTTATATTGAAGGCCTGTAGCTTCATTATCGCAAAGTTCTAAATGGATTGCTATTTTTTCCATTAAAGTGGCTGTTTTGCTGTTTCCAACCACATAGCCAGCGGTACATTTTCCACCACTTGGAAATTTCGATCCACTAGCATACGAAATGGTTCTTACCGTTGAAAGTATTTCTCCTTCACCTAAAAAGTGAATATTGGGGCAAAATGTTTGGTCTAAAATAAAAACAGGATCAATCGCAGTTTTTCCACTTGAAGTTTTTCTTACTTTACTCAACGCTTCCTTTAATTTTTGTAAATCAGGAACTTCAACTCTAGGATTTGTTGGAATTTCTGCAATGATATAAGGCACAGCATCTTCTTTAGCAATTTTATCTAAAACGGTATGAATGCTTTGTACCATATCATGATTACCATCTACAGGTAAGTCAACTACTTCCACATTATCTAAACAAGCAGCAACACGTCTTGCTTGGTCATTTGTACCACCATAACAATTTGGAGGAACTATAAATTTAATTGCCTTTTTGGGTTGGTTTTCTTGTGCATGATGAACCAATCCCATCATAATTGCATATTGAACAGACAATCCACTAGAACCAACTAGCGGTTTTAAAGTGGTACCTGTAATTTCTTTAATTGAATTTAAAACACTTGTTTTATCGTTCTCTATAGTATTCTTTTGATTTTCAAATGAAGATTGCTTAGTTAGAATTTTTAGAGCAGTAAGCGCATCTGATGGCGTCATCGCAATGGTTTCTCTTCTTCTTACATGCTGAATAGCTGAAATATAAGCTTCATTTTGTTTGCCGTTTATCAATAAGATACTACCAAGGTTATCGTAGATATTGATAGAAAAATCAATATTCGGGTTGAGGTTACTCGTTGAAATTTTATCTTCTTGTGAAATGAAAATGGTACTTTCATCAAAAGTAGTAATTTCTGATTTCTCTTCAACTTTTTGTAAATCAAATTGATAACCATAAATAGCTTTTAGTACTTCAGCATTAAAAGATTTTGGTAATTGATCTGTATAAAGAATTCGAGTATTTTTATTGGCTAATAAATTTGTTCTTAAAATAGCTAAAAGAGGAATAGTTTCCGAAGAAAAACTAATTACATTTTTTGATTTTAAGCTATTCAAATTAGCAATACTCCATTCTAAAATACAAGATAAGGGATGACCCAATCGAATATAATCATATGCAGTGGGTAATTGGTTTAGTACCGGTTTTTGAAAATTATTGGTATCAAATAAGCTTTCAAACTGATTTAAAAATTGCGTTTTTGCCAATTCTTCATTATAAATATCAAGGCGATGTGTTGTTAGATGCAACCAATTTGTTGGCATATGATCTAATACATTTTTAATATAATTGAGTAATTTATTGTTCTGCATAATTCCTTTCTTTGGATAAGACTGCAAGTTACATCAATTCGAATTTTAAAAAAAGTGAAACGAATTAATTACTTCTTAAATTTTCTATACTTAGTTTTAGATTATGGATTAAATTATTTGAGAAAATAGATTAAGAAACCAAATCAGAGTATAAATTTTGGAGTTTTATCAAAAAAACTATTTATTTTTTTGTTAGTTTTCTGCTTTTCCATTCTTCAATTTCAATTATATATTCTGGTATTGTTATTTCTTCAATTTCTTTTTTAGCAAATCTTTCTGACTGCGTTGTATTATGCTCTGCTTGATATTTTACCATTTTAACTTGGAATAATTCAGTATTAAAATCAATAAAATCAGAGTAAACTTTATCTGAGCCATTCAAATTTGTAAGTTTAACCGTTTCTGAAAACCATGCTCTCACACATTCAACCAATTTTACTGGTATATCTAAATGATTTTTAATATCAAAACCATTAATATCTGATATGGCTTTCATATAGTCGAATTTTTCTTTTTCTAGAATTAAGGATTTTTTGTCAGAATAATCTGAATTAAATCTCCTCAATCCATAATCAATTCCAAGTTCAAAAGGCATATTTAAGCGGTAATATTCTTCTGATGATTTAGATTGAAGCCTAGACAAATCATGAACAGAATATTTTGATTCTTTAATTAACGTAATAATTTTTTCTAGTCTTGACTGTCCAGAATCAGAATTTTCTAAACTTATTCTAGGAGTAAAATTGTAATAACAAATTGTAAAAATTAAAGTTTGTAGTAGGTCAAAATATTTATCGTCAAAAGGACAATTTATAAATACATTTCTCTCGTAATTTTTGTGTTTTGACATTATTTATGTTAATTATCCTTTTGGTGGAAATGGATCTTTACCATAAGAGTTTCTGTCTTGAATTCTGCCATCTTTTTTATGAATGTATAATTCTGTTCTTTCCCTTCTACTTAATTCTCTCGCAAACTTTACTGCATCCTCTTTTCTACCAAATGATTTTGAAGCTCTCGTTGATCCAGACTTCTTCACAGCCCATCCGCCTCTTTCTTTTGATGGAACCACATGATTGGATTTTTTTGTCATAATTAAAGATGTTTTGATAAAAATTTTATAGTCGTTGACTACATTTTAATGTATCTGGTTTCCTAGCTAATTTAATAATTTTTTTTAACTTTAAAAAATTTATTGTTTAGAAACAAAAACAGAATACTTTGAGAAGCAAATAATAAAAAATTAACTCAAGAGTTAAAGAATTTCTAATTACTCCTTCTTTGTTCCTCATCATTTCCAAAATCTCTATTTTTTACGTTTACTTTTTTGTTTCCAAAGTCGTAAGAAAGTGAAATTCTAAAGTTTCTTGAACTTTGGTTTTCACTGTAGCTTTGGTTTATATTATTTACTGTAGAATCATAATTATTTAAACTACCAATGTTTAAAACATCGCTAAAAAGCATAGAAAGTTTTATGTTATTTTTAAAATCGTGTTGTAAGCCAAAGGAGAAATGAAACATTTCTCCAACACTAAATAAACCATCGTTATGAAAAGAACTGTACCAAGCATTGGCTTGTAATTTTGTGCTTTTATTTAAGATAAATGTATTGTTAGATTCTGCGTAAAACTGGATTCCGTCGTTAACTTCTGCATTGTTATTTTTAGTTAATTCAGTAACATAGGCTATCAAATTAATACTATTCTGACTTTTAAACCAAGAAATCTTATTATAAGAAAAACTCTCTTCCCATCTATAAATATATTTTTCAAAATAATTTTCTTGAGTTACAATTTGATTTTGGTTCACTACATCTGTATTGAAAAATACGCCAAAACCATTCGTTATGATATCTAAAGACAAACTAGAACTGATATTATTTTTATATAAATGAGAAATCTTAAAACTATCTGCAAAAGAAGGTTGTAAAAACGGATTACCTTCACTATAACTGTTATCATTGATGTAAAAACGGAAAGGATTTAGGTTTCTAAAATTGGGTCTATTGATTCTTTTTCCGTAAGAAAAATTAAAATTATTATTGTCATTTTTTGCATAAGAAAAATACAAACTTGGAAAAAATTTATTGTAATTGTTGATGTTTTCTTGATTCAAATCTACATTAAAACCTGTTGTTTTAGTATCTTCAAAACGCAAACCAAATTGCATTTCTAGCTTATCTGTTAAATTGGTATTCCCAGAAAAATAGGCAGCTAAAACATGTTCTTCATATTTAAAATCATTAGATTGATTTTCATCTAAAACAGGAGTTCCAGAAAGTGTATTAAAAAATAATACATTGCTATTTGTATTTGTAAAACTCGCTTTTACTCCATAAGAAAGGTTTACTTTTTTTAACGGATATTCCAAATCAATTTTTGCACTAAAGTTTTCAATTTCTTGGTTTGCCTTGTTTAAAGCAGATGAATTTACACCTTGCGAAATTCCAGAATTATTAAACGCTTTAGTAAAAAAATCGATAGTTCTATCAGAAGTAAATGTAAAAAAATCTGCATCAAAAGAAATGTTTCTGCCTAAAGAATCTAATTGTGTAAGTAAATGAACATTTACAGAATGATTTTTATTATCATTTTCATTATCACCTGTTGTAAGTAATGACCTTTCTAAATTGTCATTAGTATCAAAAATAGTAAATATTGTTTCTGAATCTATATCTGGCTGTGTTGTATTTCCTAAATATTGCACCCCAAAAGTAGTTTTATCAGAAATAGCATAATCAACTAAAAAACGACCAGAAAATTGATCTTTTTGTATTCTGCCCTCAATACCAATATCCCAAAAATTGTTAGGGTAATTTATTTGTAAACCTGATACATTTCCTTCACCGCCTTTGGTTGTATTTAAACTTCCAGAAAATGAGATTTTATTTTTATTATAAAAAAAATTATTGGTTAATGTGGTAAAACTATACTTGTTTTGGTTGTAAGAAAGCGTAGTTGCATTTTTCCAAGAATTTTGCATACCTTTTTTCAGAACAATGTTAATTAAACCTCCATTACCAGCTGCATCGTATTTTGCTGGCGGATTTGTTATTACTTCAATTTTTACAATGTCATTTGCAGAAAAACCACTTAAAAAAGCAATCAATTCATCAGCAGCTAAAGGAGACAATCTACCGTTAATCATTACTTGACTTTCACCTTTTCCTAAAATAGATAAAGTATTATTTTGTAATTGTACACCAGGCGTAATGCGTAAAACATCTAACCCATTTCCACCAGTTGCAGCAACACTTTTTTCTACGTTAAAAACAAGTCTGTCTACTTTTCTTTCTAAAACTCTTTTTTCAGTTTTAATTACAACTTCCTCTAGAGATTGTGAATCTTCTTCTAAAATGATGGGGTTTAAATTGATGTTTTCAGAAACATTCATTTCTTTTTTCCAGCTTTTATAGCCCAAATAACTAATTTCAATGGTATAAATTCCTTCCGTAACTTTTAGCTCAAAAAGACCTGCGTCGTCAGAAGTTGTGCCTGCAATTATTTTATTTAGATTGTTTGTAATCGTAATATTTGCAAACGGAATGATATCGTTTTTATCAGTTACTTTTCCCGAAATTGTTTGCGTGAATCCTATTCTTGAAAAAAGCAAAAGAACAAATAAAATGGTTGATTTTATAAATGGGTTTTTCATAATTTTTATTTTTTAATGATTTCGTATATTTCGTTAAACAAGCTTTGTCTTAATTTGTGATTTCTTTGATTTATGAAGATGACAACTCCCCAATTATTTTCTCTATCGTATCCAACAATAGATGACTGGCCCATAGTGTCTCCTGTTTTGGCATAAACTGTACTTTCTTCTTCGTTTAAAACATTAATTCCTAAACCTAGTTGTCTGCTGTCTTTATTGTAGAAAATAGTTTCGGTTAATTCTGCAGCAGTACCAATATTATTATTGCTATCTAAAACAGCTTTTATATAGCTAATCATATCTGCAGCAGAAGACTTTACCAATCCTGCCGAAGCCACAATATTCCAATTAAAAAACTCTTGAGCTCCTCCATCAGGGTTGTAGCCAGTCATTTTGTTTTCAGTAGAGAAATTAGTAGTAAATGTTCTATCCATTTTTAGTGGAAAAATTATTTTTTCTGTGATGATTTCTGCATATGTTTTGTTGTAAATAGTCTCTAAAATTTGTCCGAGCAGTACATAACCAATAGTGGAGTATCTATAGTTTCCATAATCAAGAAGTGCATCCTCATTGTTTATTAAATCGGTTAATAGTTCTTTATTTACAGTACTTGTAGGTTGTTGTGGATTTGCAGTAATTAATGTTCTAAAATCGATATCGGGCAATCCAGACTGATGCGAAGCCAAGTCAGAAATTTTTATTTTATGTTGAATGTTTTTATGAAGTTGATATTGCTTTGGTAAATAATTGTCAATAAAATCATCTAGCTTTATTTCGTTTTCTATAACAGCTTGCGCTATCAAATTAGAGGTTAGAATTTTAGTGATGGAAGCAATTTCAAAAAGTGAATGTTCATTAACTTTCGCAGAATTTTCTCTGCTTAAGTTTCCGTAGGAAGTATAAAATTCAGTCCCGTTTTTATAAACTCCAACACTTATAGAAATGTCTTTGTCTTTATTATATGTTGCCATAATTAGAGAATCTATTTTTAAAAATTCTTCTTGACTAAAAGTAACGTTAGATAGAAATAATAAAAAAAGAATACTTGAAATTGTGTTTTTAGTTTTCATGATACATGGTTTAATATTATTGATACCACAAATGTGCAACAGCAAACCATTTTGTGCGACCGAAAACACAAAGTCGAACTCTTTTCTTTACTAGAAATGAGTTCGACTATATTTTATAAACGTTCGACTTTGTGTTAACTAATTGATTTTAAGAAATTTTTATTAGATTGATAGGTGTTAAATTTGTTTGCTTTTTAATGCAGTATTAAAATAAAATCTAAAAGTTCTACAATATATTTAAACTTAAACTTTACCGAATTGCTAATTAGTTGTTTACATCTTCTTTTATTATGCGTATTAATACACTAATACTCTCTTTAAAAGTTGGGTACTCTGTTTTATAAAGCTGTGTTGCTACACCAAGATATTGTATTAGTATGTTTTCAAACTGTTTTGAGTCTAATATACTTTTATTGCTAATTGTGTTAGGTGAATTCTTAACTTCAAAATAGTTTTCAGAGAAATTGAGATTATCGAAAATAGTTTTTAGAGATCCATTAATTTCTATAAAATAGTTTGATTTATCTAACGATTCATGCACAACATTTTCTTGAAGTTTAAAGGTTTGTAATTTCCTATCTAAAGATCTCAAGAAACTTCTTAAACTATCATTTTTAATATCTTTTAAGCCATTTGAAGCAATAAACTCATGGAATGCTGCATTTTCATAATCAACTTCTATAGCTCTTGTAATTGGTAAAAATAAAAGCTTCGAAAGATTTATTTCTTTTATGGTATCCTTAGATTTTTCTGAATTAGCAAGGTTTATTAAATCTCTAATATTCACAATTATATTCGCAAGTGTTTTTTCTTCTTTTTCTAATATTAGGAAGTTATTCTCTAATTCTTCTTGAACTAATATGAGGTGGTTTCTTTGTTTTTCCTTACGATCTGAAGTGTCTTTTTTATTGTTAATATACAGCGCAATTAAAATACCCAACACCACTAATAAAATTTCACCAACTGCATAAAAAAAGTATTTGCTAAAACTGTTTTTAGTAATTGAACTCCATCTAATTTTTCTGAAAATTTTCATTTTTTAAGCTGTTTTTCTAAATTGAGTTGGTGTATAACCGGTATGTTTTTTAAAAGCAGTATTAAAGGAAGATTTAGAATTAAACCCAACTTCGTATAAAATTTCTAAAACGGTAAATTCTTTTTTAGAGGGATTTTTTAAGATTTTCATGGCTTCTTTGATTCTATATTGGTTTACAAAATCAAAAAAATGCTGATTTAAATGTTGATTGATTAATACAGAAAGATCTCTAGAATTCATCTGAATCTGTTCGGCTAAATTTCGGATAGATAAAGAGGCGTCTAAATAGGGCTTTTTAGATGTCATATAAGAAGTTAATTGTACTACTTCTTTTTCAAATGCACTATTATGGGTATTTTGATATTTTTCAACTAAATCTTGCGTTAATCTTGTTTTAGAATTTACTCCATTAAAAAGATTTGGATACCTTAAAGCTTTTAAAACATACCAACAAACCACACCTAAAACATAGATAATTAAAATATTCATGGCGATTTCAAAATTCTCTTGTTGCCCAAAATATTTTAAAACATTTTTTACAATGGCAACAACATAAAGTATTGATGTAAAAAGTAGTAATTGAAACAACCATTTATAGGTTTCTATCGTGTTGCTGGAGTAATTTTCTAAAAATATTTTTTTAGCTTTTTTTAAGACTATAAAACCAGCAACTAAATAGAGTGTAGACTGTAAGTGCAATGCAAAGTGGTTAAATACTATTTCGTAAAGTGAATTAAATTTTTTAAATAATGCTATTTTTTGATCTGTAGAAGCCAAATAAAACCTTGGAATCATTACTAAATTTGCAATAATAAATGGTAATATATGCCATAAATGAGACCATTTTAACTTAAAATCTGAATAGCAAACAGATAAAATATACAAATAAAACACAGGCATTTGCAAATAAGATAATTGCATTTTTGCTATTAATAAGTTTGAGGGTGTATCAAATATAAGATTAGAGAAAAAACCACTAAACTCAATAGCATTTAATATTAAATAAGTTGAAAACAGTTTATTGCTTATTTTATTTTTTGATGCAACAGAGAAAATAAATACTGCTAAAAGTAACGAAATAAATGTTGCAATAATGCCAATAATTGTTGATAAATCGATTGCTCTCATTTACTTTCTATTACGCTGTTTTTCTAAATTCTGTTGGTGTTTTTCCTGTCTGTTTTTTAAATGCGGTATTAAAAGAAGATTTAGAATTAAAACCCACTTTATATAAAATTTCTAAAACGGTAAACTGATTTTTAGAGGAATTTTTTAAGATTTCCATAGCTTCCTTCACTCTATATTCATTTACAAAATCGAAAAAATGCTGATTCAAATTTTGATTGATAAGAACAGACAACTCTCTCGAATTCATTTGAATTTCTTCTGCTAAATTCCTGATAGACAAAGAGGCGTTTAAAAAAGGTTTTTCAGTTTCCATGTAAAATGTTAACTGTCTAACTTCTTTTGAGTTTTGTGTTGTTCCTTTATCCTTTTTTTCAGAAATTACTTCCACTTTAGAATTTACAGGATTAAAAAGTTCTGGATGTTTTAGGGCTTTTAGCACGTACCAGCAAATTATTATCAATCCAGCAATGTTAAGAATTAATTGCATTTTAGGTAAATAATTTGTGCCGTTCACATATTTTAGAATGCTTTGTAAAACAACAATACTTCGAATAAATGTAAAAGCCAAAGCAAATTCAAATAACCATTTGTAAGTTTTAGATGCTGTGTTGGAAAAGTTTTGAAGATATATTTTCTTATACTTTTTTAATATGATGAAAATTAAAATAATGTAAACAATAAATTGGAGATGTATGGATATATGAAGATATCTCAATTCCCAAATACTATTAAAATCTTCCCATATTTTTAATATTTCTGATACACTTAAACTATAAAATCTAGGGTATAAAACAATGTTGATAACAATAAACGGAATTATATGTAATAAATGCTTTGATTTTAATTTAAAATCTGAATAACAAACCGATAATACATATAAATATAAAACGGGCATTTGTAAGTATTCAAGAGAACTTTTAGCAATTATAATATTGCTTAAACGAGTAAGAAATAAATTATGAAAATAAGCTGAAGCATTAATTGCACTTAGAATTAAAAAAAAAGCAAAAAGCCTATTACTTAGCTTATTTTTAGACTTTACAGAAAAAAGAAAAAAGGCAAGTAGAATACTTATAAAAAAATAAACAATAGATATAAATGTAATCGCACTAACTCCTTCCATTATTTTAAGTTGATATCAAATATAGTTTTAAAAAATAGGTTTTGCAATGACAGTTTTTGATATCATAGAAACATTAAAACTTGGCTGAGCATATAATTTTTCAAATATAAGACAATTGGAAAATTCAAGAATATAGTTTCTTACTCACTATTAGTTTTATATAGCGACGGAAACAATTTCTATTCAATTTTTAATGGTGTCTTATAGATTTTACTCAAGCCGTTGTTACTTTCAGAGAGATATTTTTTAAAATCAGAAATGTCATTAAATTTCCTTGGTGTACTATTATTCCTTTTGCTTGTAAAATACAATACTTGGTTTTTCTCATCATAAAAAGGGCAATATTCCATATACTTTGTGTTAATCGGCGCTCCTAAGTTTGTTGCCTTTGTCCAATTTCCATTTGTATCTTTTTTAGAAATATATAAATCACCGCTTCCTTGACCATCCTTTTCATTATATCTTGAAAATAGTATAAAATCTTCTTTCTCTGATATAAAAGCATTAAATTCATAACCAGCACTATTTATATTTTCACTTAATAAAACAGGGTTTGAATATTTGTCATTCTCCCATTTGCAAAAATAAAGATCATCTTTTCCTAAACCATTCGAAGAAATCATTGTAAAATAAATATTGTTGTTTTTACTAACAGAAGGATAAAATTCGTCTAATTCAGAATTAACGGGTTTTCCTATATTCTTAGGTTCTGACCATTCATCGTTTTTGTTTTTTCTGTCTACAAACCAAATATCAAAGTTCTTTTTAGTATCGGTAGCATTTCTTATTGGTCTATCGGAAACAAAGAATAATCTATTTTCATTAAATGATAAAAAAGGCTCTAAATACATGTGTGAATCACAAAAAGGCAGTAATTCTGGCTTTGACCATTCATTATTTTCTTTTGTAATATACGCAAGTTGTGAAATTTTTTGATCAGGACTTTGTAAAGTGAAAAAAGCTTCATCTCCATCTTTAGAAATACAAAAATCTCGTACGTTATAAAATTGATTTAGTGTTTTGTCAAATTGTATAATATCAGTTTCATTTTGAGCTAGTAATACATTTGAAATAAAAATAAACGAGATTAGTAATCTAATTCTTATCATATTTAGAATTTTGGGATAAAGTTGTTACTTACAAAGGTTAAACGAAGTTAGTTTATTTTTATAAATTAAGTTTAGCAACATTTTACAAAATTTTTTACAGTAGAAATTAGTTGCTCTTTATTTTCAATATGGCTCATGTGTCCATTCGGAAAAACAACAACTTTAGAATTCGTTTTTTTAGCTTCCTCTAATGAAGTTTTAAAATCTAAAACAGGATCTTTCTCACCAATTATAAGTAACTTTTTAAAATTATTTTCAGTTAAAACATAATTCCTATTCGTACGAATTCTCATGCCTTCTTGCCCTGCAATATATCCTTGAATAGGAGTTTTTAAAGCTTCTTCTAAGGCCGATTTCATCTCGTTTTTAAAAATTATACTGCTTTCTTTATCAAACAAATTGGTAAAAGACATTCTTACCATAGCTGTAAAATTATTTTGTATCATTTTGTTAGCACGCGTTCTTAATTTTTTTCGTTCTTCATCATCTTCATTGGAAGTAGAATTTAGTAAACACATTCCTTTTATTTTCTGCGGATTTTTTTCTGCAAAGGCCAATGCAACATAACCGCCCAAAGAATGCCCAATCAAAATACATTTTCTGATTCTTAAATGTTTTAAAACAGCTTCAACAGTTTCTGCAAATAGTTCCATAGTATGCACATAACCCAAACAATCTGATTTTCCATGACCTAGCAAATCAATGGTAATCACTCTATTTTTCTTTTCTAACTCAAATGAAACATCGTTCCACATGGAGGAATTCTCTAAAAAACCGTGAATTAAAACAACAGCAGTTCCTTTTCCCACATCAGAAAAAGTAATATTTGCATTTTTAAAAGTTATTGATTTTTGCATCACGCAAAAATATGTATATTTCGACCACCAATACAAGCATTAAAATGAACAAAACAAAAGAAATCTGGATTGCTGGTTTTGCACTCTTTTCACTCTTTTTTGGAGCTGGAAATTTAATTTTACCTCCAACGTTAGGAGTAAAAGCAGGTTTCGATTGGTGGATTGTAGTTTTGGGTTTTGTGTTAACCGCAGTTACCATACCAATTTTGGCAATTTTTGCACATGCAAAATTACAGGGAGCCTTGTATGATTTTGGTAAGAAAGTTTCACCAATCTTTAGCACGGTGTATTGTTTTCTTATTTATAGTATTGCCATTGCAATTCCATCACCAAGAACAGCAGCGGTAACGCACGAAATGACCGTGCAACCTTTTTTTGAAACTACCCCACTTTTAACAAGTGTTATCTATTTTGTATTGGTCTTTATTTTTGCCATCAATCGTTCTAAAGTGATTGGTTTAATTGGTAAGTTTTTAACACCAATTATTGTGATGATTTTATTAATCATCATCGGAATTGCGGTTTTTAATTCTTCGGGAACGATGAATCCGTCAACCTTTACAACCCCTTTTATAGACGGAATTTTAGAAGGCTACCAAACTTTTGACGCTATTGGCGGTGTAGTTGTAGGTGCCGTAATTATTATTTCATTAAATTATAGTAGCCATACCACTTTTGATGCCAAAAGAAAACTTATTAGAAAAGCAGGTTTGATAGCTGGAGCTGGTTTGTTACTTATCTATGGAGGTTTAATTTTAAGTGGTTCTTTATTCAGTGCAACATTTGCAGCAGATGCTTCAAGAATTGAAGTTTTATCAGGATTAAGTACACAGACTTTGGGGAATTTTGGAACCACATTTTTAAGTGTTTTAGTGGCTTTGGCTTGTTTTACAACAGCAGTTGGTATTGTAACAGGAACAGCAGATTACATCAAAGGCATTTGTAAAGATTCTAAAACTGCCTATATCATTACGGCTGCAGTTGCTTCTATTATCGGAATTATTGTAGGAAGTTACCAGGTAGATTTTATCATCACCTTGGCAGTGCCTGCATTGATGTTTTTATACCCAATAACCATTGTGTTGATTTTACTAAATATTGTTCCAGATAAGTATGCTTCAAAACTCGTTTTTAGAGCAGTTGTTTTAGTGACTTTTATTTTTAGTATTCCAGATTTTTTAGGGTTTATAATTCCGAGAGAAAATTTAGTGGGAATTAAGAATTTGATTCCGTTGGCAAATTCTAGTTTGGGTTGGGTACTTCCTGCTTTTTTGGTGTTTATTGGGTTGAATTTGGCGAAGAGAAAATAGATTATTACAAATCTAAAATTCCAAAAGTTTCAGTATAAGGAATATCAATGCTAATTATTTCAAACTTTGGACTCGTTTCTTTTTTTAATAAAGCTAATGTCTTTTTTGAACGTATGTCAGAAGTTATAAAATAAGTAATGTTTTTATCAGAATCTGCTTGTGCAAATAGTTTTGAGTCATTCGGTATTATTGCTCTCGGTGATAATGACTCAGCACTAATTTTATTTTCTCTAAAAAGAATTTTTGCAAATTCTCCAGTTTTTTCTGCTTCTTTTAAGTTAAAAGGTAAAATTTGAATATTTTTCAAAGGTAAATCTTCAATTTTTCCAAGAACACAATATTCTGCAACTGTAATTGTCGAAACTTTTAAAACTATTTCATTTTCCAAGAAATATCTATAGTATCCAACTGCATTTATATGAAGCGAATCGTCATCATTTAGTAGACGGATAAAGAAACTTGTATCAAGTAATACACTATGCTTCATAACCACTTCTTAAATTGCACAACCATTCATCTGCGTTAATAGTACTCCAACTCCTTTTAGCTTTTTTAATTAATGAGTTTAAATATTCTTTATCAAATTTTGGCTGATAGTCAATTAACTCTAATAGTATTAGAGATTTTGTGTCAATCTCTCCAGTTTCAATGTTTTGTTTTCCTTTCGCTCTAACACCAAACGTTTTAAAAAGTAGATTTTCTTCTTTTTCTTTTAGAAACTTCTCACCTGTTTCTATCGTAAGATACCCAAAATCTTGGGTGTCTAAATGAATATTAATTTTATTTTTCCCTCCAGCATCTTTTAAAATACCGTAAAAGTAAAATTCTGCATCCGCCCAAATATTTTCAGCTCTAAAAAATTTAGTAGAGGGATTGATTATTAGTTGATAATCAACATTTAGAGAGGTTTTTATTTGAAATTCATAATTTTTTTGGAGAGACAAATTTTGAATATTTTCAATTGCTCTTGCCGTTCTTACCTCTAAAAAATCGATAGACTCATTAATCTGTATTTGAGTTAAGATTGCGCTGAATCCAATAACAGATTGAATTGTTGTTTTAAATACATGTTTTACAGAACCTTCTTTAAGATCATAAGTAATTAATGGTCTGTCTTTTTTATTATTTGGGTATAGTAAATCATCAACATTTTGCAAAATAGATGCAATGTGTTTGATATCATAGTTATCTGGCTTCAGCTCTTGATTCCCAGATTTTCCGACAACTCGAATCTCTATTTCTCCTATTTTTTCCACAATTCAAAGATACAATTTATTTAATTTTATCAAATATCAATTTCCGCTCCTAAAAACCAGATCATCAAGAGAGAAGAGCTTACTAAAAAAGTGCGGGAAGACAATGGTGTTTTTGTAGGAAGAAGTTTAGATACCTAAATTTTTAAACTCCATAAAAAATAAAAAGAGCATAAAACATAATTGTTTATAAACATTCATCGAGTTGGTTTTCAAATAAAGATAAAAAGTGAATTTTCTAAACGTCAAAGTTAAAAACACTATTTTTACATTCTCAATTATATATTTTTTGCTAAACTACTACTCATATCCACATACAACTTCTAAAGAATGGGTTACTTTTGTTCATGGAGCAGGAGGAAGTAGTTCTATTTGGTATAAGCAAGTACGCGATTTTAAGAAGCATTTTAATGTGTTAATTTTAGATTTACGAGGTCATGGAAATAGCAAACCGAAATTAAAAGACACCTTTAATTCTAAATACACGTTCGATTCTATTACTGCAGATATTGTTGAGGTAATTGACCATTTAAAAATTAAAAAATCACATTTTGTAGGTATTTCCTTAGGAACAATTCTGATTAGAAATCTAGCCGAAAAAAAGCCTAAATTAGTACAAAGTATGATTATGGGTGGTGCCATTATAAAGATGAATTTCCGCTCGCAAGTTTTAATGAAAGTGGGCAACCTTTTTAAATCTGTGGTTCCTTATATGCTATTGTATAAACTTTTTGCATTTATAATAATGCCAAATAAAAATCATAAAAAATCGCGGTTATTATTTATAAATGAAGCTAAAAAATTATATCAAAAAGAATTTATACGATGGTTTAAGTTGACCTCAGAAATTAATCCACTTCTGCGTTTCTTTAGAACAAAAGACATCAAAATTCCTACGTTGTATGTAATGGGTTCAGAAGATCATCTGTTTTTACCGTCCATAAAAAATATCGTTTCAAAACATACAACTTCTTCACTTTTTGTAGTCGATAATTGTGGTCATGTGGTCAATGTAGAACAGCCAGAAATGTTTAACAATCAGACCATACAATTTATTTCTTCTTTAGGATAATCAAAGTTTATTTTTGTCCAATCAGATTGCGCTTATCAATTTTTTAAGGCTATATTTACTTTTTAAATGTTGATATAATGAGCCAAATTATTACATTCGGAGAGGTTTTAATGCGTATTTCGCCTGTAGGAAACAGAAAGTTTATACAATCTAATTCTGTAGAGTTTTATTTTGGCGGAACAGAAATAAACGTAGGCATTTCTATTGCCAATTTTGGCGGAAATGTAAAACATATTTCTTGTGTTTCTGATGATTTTATTGGCGATACCGCGATTTCTTATTTAAACAAGTTTGACATTGATACTTCAGCAATTATTCGATCTGAAAGACCTTTAGGAGTTTATTTTTTAGAAGTTGGCGCAGTCATGAGAGCAAGTGCTATTTCTTACAATCGATCACATTCTTCGTTTTCAGAAATTATTCCTACAATGGTGAATTGGGAAACTTCTTTAGAAAACGGAAAATGGTTTCATTGGACAGGAATTACACCTGCATTAAATAAAGGAAGTCAGCAAACCTTATTAGCAGGTTTAAAATTAGCAAGAGAAAAAGGAATGACGGTTTCTGCAGACCCAACTTATAGAAGTGGTCTTTGGAAATATGGTGAAAATCCGAAAGAAATTTTATCAGAATTAATGCAATATTCAACCATTTT
Organism: uncultured Polaribacter sp.; assembly: GCF_947501385.1. Classification (GTDB taxonomy): domain Bacteria; phylum Bacteroidota; class Bacteroidia; order Flavobacteriales; family Flavobacteriaceae; genus Polaribacter. Next base: position 105,277 of record NZ_CANMVP010000009.1, on the reverse strand, counting down.
TATTGGCGGAATTAATGAAATGAATGAGCTTTTAGAGACAAACTATTCGTATGCTAATGAAGATTTTGTAGAAGCAAGCCAACAGCTGATGGAAAAATTTCCATCGATAGAAAAAGTGTTTGATAAAATTAGAACCGCTATCAATTCTTCTTGGCATAAAATTAGAGCAAGGATGTGGAACGGTAAAGAATTTAAAGAAACGGAAGATTTAGACATTACACATATTGTAGATAGAATAGGAACTGGAGATGCTTTTGCAGCAGGTTTAATTCACGGTTTACAAAACTTTGACGATTTTAAAGCCATTCAATTTGCGTCTGCAGCGTGCGCAATTAAACACACCTATTTAGGAGATGTAAACTACGCCAATGAAAAAGATGTAATGACAATTTTAGAAGGCAATACTACCGGAAGATTAAACAGGTAAAAAAGCGAGCTGGAAAATCTTACTTTTAATACTTAGTCCAGTCTATGACTGGTTCATCAAGTCTTCAATTTCATCCGCTTCAATAGGAATGTTTCCCATTAAATTAAAAGGTGCTCCTTTTTCTTGAATCACCACATCATCTTCTAATCGTATTCCAAAACCTTCATTGGGGAGGTAAATTCCAGGTTCTACAGTAAACACATTATTCGCTTGCATTGGTTCGTGTAACAAACCATAATCGTGCGTATCTAAACCAATATGATGTGAAGTTCCGTGCATGAAATACTTTTTATAAGCAGGCCAGTTTTTATCTTCATTTTGAACATCCGCTTTGTCTAACAAACCTAATTTTAGCAGTTCAGAAGTCATAATATGGCCAACTTCTATATGATATTCTTTCCAAATAGTTCCAGGAACTAATAATTTTGTCGCTTCTTTCTTTACATGATTTACAGCGTTATAAACCGCTTTTTGTCTTTCAGTAAATTTCCCAGAAACAGGAACGGTTCTTGATAAATCGCTTTTGTAATTTGCATATTCTGCAGCAATATCAAATAAGATTAAGTCGCCATCTTTACATTGCTGATTGTTTTCTATATAATGCAATACATTTGCATTATTTCCTGAAGCAATAATTGGCGTGTAGGCAAAACCTTTAGAACGATTTTTTACAAACTCATGAATCAATTCTGCTTCAATTTCATATTCCCAAACGCCAGGTTTTATAAAGTTTAAAATTCTACGGAAACCTTTTTCGGTGATATTACAAGCATGTTGCATCAAATCCAGTTCAATTGGATCTTTTACAGCACGCAAACGCTGTAAAATAGGATTGCTTTTTGCTACCGAATGTGCAGGATATTTAGCCAACAACCCTTTTGTAAAACGATCTTCACGAGTTTCTGTTGCTACATTTGCTCTGTAATGTTCATTCGTATTGATGTAAAAAGTAGCGGCATAAGAAGCCATTTCGAACAATACTTTTTCTAAATCTTGCAACCAATAAACCGTTTTAATTCCCGAAGTTTTAAAAGCCGCTTCTTTGGTTAGTTTTTCGCCTTCCCAAACGGCAATATGATCGTTTGTTTCGGTAACAAAAAGAACTTCTCTTAAATTTTCGTTCGGACAATCAGGAAACAATAGCAACACCGTTTCTTCTTGATCAACGCCAGATAAATAGAAAATATCTCTATGTTGCTCAAAAGGCATAGTGCTATCTGCACTTATGGGGTATGTATCATTTGAATTAAAAACAGCCAAACTATTTGCCTGCATTTGTGAAGCAAAGTTTTTACGATTTTTAATAAAAAGTTGTGAATTTATAGGTTGGTATTTCATGTTGATTTTTTATTTCTGAAACAAAGGTAACGATAATAAAAAAACAACAGAAGATTAGAATTATCCTGCAAGGTCTTTTTTTGACCTTGTAGGTATAAATTTCAAGTTTTCATTCTGAAAGCATTTCTATTAAAAGTAAACAGTTGCAGTTTTCAGTTTCGAAAGTAAAAAATTTCTACAGATAAATAACATTCAGTTTGTCACGCTGGAAGCGTCTCATTTTATCAAATTGAAACCTTTTAAAGATTCTTTCAGAATGACAAACTGTATGTAAATGTTGATGTGAATTGACAAAGTAAATCCCAAGATCTGTGAAATCTGTGTCTAAAAAATTAATCATGTCTTTTCTTAGGAGCACCACTACTTCTTCCACGCCCAGAAGTTGAAGGTTTATTCCCTTTAAAATGGGGTTTTCTTTTTGGTGTATTTCCGTTAGAAGAACCTCCTTTAGATGATCTTTTCTTTTTACCAAAAGAACCTTTACTCTGTGTTGCAGCTCTTTTTGGAGGCGCAGTATCTGTAGGCTCAAAACCTTCTACAATGGTCGATTTTAATTTTTCTTTTAGTAATTTTTCAATTTCATTTTGATATTCAACCTCTTCGCTACACACTAAAGAAATCGCTTCTCCTGCAGCACCAGCTCTACCAGTTCTACCAATTCTATGCACATAATCTTCAGGTACATTTGGCAATTCATAATTAACTACATGAGGTAGTAGTGGAATGTCTAAACCACGTGCAGCAATATCTGTAGCCACCAAAACCTTTATAGAATTGTCTTTAAAATTCTTTAAGGCCTTTGTTCTTGCGCCTTGACTTTTATTTCCGTGAATTGCAGCAGCAGAAATTCCAGATTTAATTAGTTTTTCTGTTAACTTATTAGCACCATGTTTTGTTCTGGTAAAAATTAAAATTTGCTTCCAGTTATTGTCTTTAATTAGCTTAATGGTAAACTCAGTTTTTTTCTTTTTATCAACTTTATAAACCTTATGCGTTACTTTTTTAGCGGTTGAATTTTGCGGAGCAGTTTCAACCGAAACAGGGTTTCTTAAAATCCCTTCCGCCAACTTTTTAATATCTTTAGAAAAGGTAGCAGAAAACATCAAATTCTGACGTTTTGTTGGCATAAAACTGATAATCTTGTTAATATCTCTAACAAAACCCATGTCTAACATTCTGTCAGCTTCATCTAAAATTAACACATCAATTCGTTTAAAAGAAACTGCTTTTTGATCGTGTAAATCTAGCAATCTACCAGGAGTCGCTACCAATATATCTACACCACTTCGCAAAGTTGCAATTTGTGGTTTGGCATTTACACCACCAAAAACTACTGCAGATTTTATATCTACATATTTGCTGTATTCTCTTACGTTGTCATGAACTTGCGCAGCCAATTCTCTTGTTGGCGTTAAAACCAACGCGCGTAAAGGTCTGTATTTTGGGTGTTTTGTTTCCGCTAAACGCTGTAAAACGGGCAAGGTAAAACCCGCTGTTTTTCCTGTTCCTGTTTGTGCAGAAGCTAAAATATCTTTGCCTTCTAAAATATGTGGAATTGCTTTTTCTTGTATGGGTGATGGTTTGGTATATCCTTTCTCTTCTACTGCTTTTACCAATGCCTGAGATAAACCTAAATCTTTAAATGTCATAAAAATAATTTTTGAAACTCGCTTTATGTAGCTGTTTCTGGGGCAAAGATACGTTGTTTTAACTTGTAATATGCTATCCTGCAAGGTCTCTAAGACCTTGTAGGTATAAAAAGATTTGCTTATTTTTTATTTCGGCGTTTTAACGAGCTTTCACTACTCGCTTTTTTTCTCCGAAGTGTCGGAATCAAAAAGAGCTCAAACAAACCGTTCAATCCCTAACGCTCATTGAGTGTTTACCAACTTCCTGCGAGATCTTGAAGGTATTATAAGTTTATAAGAAAAGAGAATCAAAATCATTTTATTTTTCATAAAATTTATTTTGTACGTATATTTGTACTTTATAACGTACTAAAATTATGATAACAGCTACAATTTCCGACTTTAGAAAAGACATAAAGAGGTATTTAACAAAAGTTACAGAAAATTTTGAAACATTGATAATTAATAGAGGTAAAAGTTCTGGCGTCGTAGTAATTTCATTAGAAGAGTATAATTCTCTTCTTGCTACACAATATGAAATGTCATCCGAAAAAAATAAAGTAAGATTAGATTCAGCCATAGAAAAGTTTAAAGACAATACTACTTTTAGCAAAGAATTAATCGAATAATGAAATATGTATTTGTAGATGAATCGTGGGAGGATTACTTATATTGTCAGAAAATCGATAAAAAAATACTGAAACGAATCAATTTATTGTTGAAAGATATTTCCAGACAACCTTATGAAGGAATTGGGAAACCAGAAGCTTTAAAGCATAATTATAGAGGTTTTTGGTCAAGAAGAATAGATAGTGAACACAGGCTTATTTATCAAGTTCGTGAAGATGAAATTAGAATTGTAAAATGTAGATTTCATTACGATTAAACATAAATATGTAACCAATCCGATACTAATTTCTTTGATATTAATTTTACAAACTGTAATTTCATCAATTCAAACCAAACTTTAATTTTATGAAATCTATTTTTCAGCTTTTAATGATGCTTGTTTCTGTAACTTTTCTTGCACAAACACCTACCCATTCAGAAACCATTCAACAATCTTTAGCAAAGAAATCTCAAATGATGAATGCTTCATTGGTAAAAAATGTAGCATTTACCAATATCGGGCCCACAGTAATGAGTGGTCGTGTGGCAGATGTTGCTGTAAATCCAAAGAATACAACCGAATTCTATGTGGGTTATGCGTCTGGAGGTTTGTGGTACACAAATAATAATGGAACCACTTTTACGCCCCTTTTAGACAGTTCACCAACACAAAATGTGGGTGATATTGCCGTAGATTGGAATTCTGGAACGATTTGGGTAGGTACAGGAGAAAAAAATTCTTCACGTTCTTCCTACGCAGGAATTGGAATGTTAAAATCTACAGATAAAGGTAAAACATGGACGAATGTTGGTTTGCCAGATGCTCACCACGTAAGTAGAATTCTCATCAATCCAAATAATTCTGATGAAGTAATTGTTGGTGTCATAGGTCATTTGTATTCTTCAAATGAAGAAAGAGGAATTTTTAAAACAATTGATGGTGGAAAAACTTGGACAAAATCTTTATTCATAAATAATGATACTGGAGTTATTGATGTTGCTTTTGCTCCAGAAAATTTTAATATAATGTATGCTGCTTCTTGGGAAAGAGCGCGTAAAGCATGGAATTTTGATGGCGATGGAAGCAATTCTGCAATTTATAAAAGTACAGATGCAGGTTCTTCTTGGACAAAAATTGCTGATAAAAGCGGTTTTCCAACAGGAAACGGTGTTGGTAGAATAGGATTGGCTGTTTTTAACGAAAATACAGTCTATGCGTTGCATGATAGTCAATTTAGAAGACCAAAAGACGCAGCTAAAAAACCGTCAGACGATTTGACAAAAGAAGATTTTAAAACAATGTCTGCTGCAGACTTCTTAAAATTAACAGATAAAAAATTAAACACCTATTTAAAGAATAACGGATTTCAAGAAAAATATAGAGCCGAAAATGTAAAACAAATGGTACGTGTTGGTACTGTAAAACCTATAGATTTGGCAAGTTATTTAGAAGATGCCAATGCCATGTTGTTTGATACACAGGTAATTGGTGCAGAGGTTTTTAAAACTACAAATGGTGGTTTGTCTTGGAACAAAACACACGACAACTTTTTAGACGGTGTGTATAGTTCTTATGGTTATTATTTTGGTGAAATAAGGGTCGATTTGCAAGATGAAAACGGCATTTACGTGATGGGAGTTCCTATTATAAAATCGAAAGATGGTGGAAAAACATTTACATCTATTAGTAAAGAAAATGTACATTCAGATCATCAAGCACTGTGGGTAAACCCGAATAAATCGGGTCATATTTTAAATGGAAATGATGGTGGTTTAAATCTTTCTTATGATGATGGTGAAAATTGGATCAAGCTAAACGATCCTGCTGTTGGGCAATTTTATTCGGTATACGCAGACAATCAGAAAAATTATAAAGTCTATGGTGGTTTGCAAGATAACGGTGTTTGGGTTGCGCCTAACAATGCGAGAATCAATAAAAGTTGGCAACAATCAGGTCAAAATCCGTATGAATCTATTATGGGTGGCGATGGTATGCAAGTGCAAGTAGATGATAGAAATCCAAATATTGTGTATACAGGCTATCAGTTTGGAAATTATTACAGAATCAATAGAGAAACGGGCAAGAACGAATACATTCAGCCAAAACATGCTTTGGGTGAAACTCCTTACAGATTTAACTGGCAAACACCCATTCATTTATCGAAACACAATCAAGATATTTTATATTTAGGTGGAAATAAATTGCATCGTTCTTTAAATCAAGGGGATGATTGGGAAACCATTTCAGAAGATTTAACAGCTGGTGGAAAGAAAGGAAATGTTGCGTATGGAACTTTAACGTCCATTTCTGAAAGTCCGTTTCAGTTTGGGTTAATTTATGTAGGTTCAGATGATGGATACATCAACATAACGAAAAACGGTGGCGGAAGTTGGTCGCGAATTTCTAACAACTTACCACAAAATTTATGGGTTTCAAGAGTCATTGCTTCAGCACATAAAAAAGAACGCGTATATGCAACTTTAAACGGTTACAGATTTGATGATTTTACAACCTATGTGTATGTTTCTGATGATTACGGACAAACTTGGAAAAATATTGGCAGTAACATTCCAACAGCACCAGTAAATGTCATTAAAGAAGATCCTGCAAACGAAAATGTGCTGTATGTAGGAACTGATAATGGACTCTATGTTTCTTTCAATCAAGGAAATTCTTGGGAAGCGTTTCGTAAAGATTTACCAAATGTTGCTGTGCACGATTTGGTGATTCAGCCAACAGCAAAACATTTAATTGTAGGAACACACGGAAGAAGTTTATACAAAGCAGATATTGCTGCGCTTCAATTAATGAATGATGAAGTTCTAGGAAGATCAATGCATGTTTTTGCAATAAATAATATTAGAAAAAGCGAAAATTGGGGACGTTCTTGGAGCCAATGGAGAGATGCTTTTACACCAGAGATTAAAATTCCTTTTTACTCAAATTCAAGTAGAAAAATAACGATTGATGTTTTTAGTGATGACGTAAAAGTAAATGCTATTTCTTTTGATGCAGACAAAGGATATAACGAAGCACTATTTGATGTTTCTTTCTCTAAAAAAGGAAAAAGAGCTTTTGAAAAAGCAAACCAAAAAACCGAATTAAAAGAAGCTAAAAATGGTGTGTTTTATTTACCAAAAGGAAAATATATGGTAAAAATTGGGGATGTAGAAAGTACGTTTGAAATAAAGTAGTAATTATAACGTAGCCCCTAAAGGGTTCCAAACCCTTTAGGGGTTATAAAAGTCAATGTGTTATGGAAACAAAAAAATAGAAATTTCGGTTGATAAACCCATCGAAAAAGTTTGGGAATTTTGGACGCAACCAGAACACATCACAAAATGGAATTTTGCTTCAGATGATTGGTATTGTCCAAATGCTGAAAATAATTTATGAAAAGCAGGTAAATTTTCTTCAACAATGGCCTCAAAAGAGGGTAATATGAGTTTCGACATTGGTGGAACTTATACTAAAGTTGTTGCGCATAAATTGATTGCCTATACTTTAGATGATGGCAGAAAAGTGGAAGTAAAACTTATAGACAAAGGGCAAAAAACAATAGTTGAAAACATTTTTGAACCTGAAAAAATGAATCTAGAAGACATGCAGAAATCAGGTTGGCAAGCTGTATTAAATAATTTTAAAAACTATTCAGAAAATCAGTAATTATTTATGAAAAAACACCTTCCCATGCTTTTTTTTACAGTAGCTATTTCTGTAAACGCACAATCTGATTTTAAAAACTTTCTAAAATTATCTGGTCCTATAAAGAGATGGGTGCTATTTCATCCGTTCAAAGCAAAAACATCTCTAAAAATTTCTAATGAAACCAATAAAGTAGCAGATTCTATTAGAAATACAAATTTACTAGATGGAGACGCAGCTGGCGGACAAGTAGATGCTTTTAGACACGCTTATTGGATGGCAAGATTGCGTCAAGAAATCGGTAAATCTTCTGCAAAATCTTTAGGAAAAGCACATGAAAAAGATAATTATATAACGTACAAAAAATTGAAGCTAGAAGATGGTTTTGTGCCTGATGAAATTTCATCAGAAATGGATTTGCATAATAATGATGAGGGTTTAAAGCTGATAAAGAGAAGAAGTAAAACGCCAAGAAATAGCTTAATTTATAAAATTATAAATGCAATTAAACAAGGAAAAATGAAAATTATCAAAAAAGATAAGAAAGGCAATTTTTTAACTTGTGAGGGTAAAATTATCCCTAAAAAAGAACTCAAAGGGAAGTGGAAAAATAACAAGTGTTTAGTGGCTTCAAACTAAAAAATTCTACGATTTTTTTGATAAGCATTCAAAGATTCTACTCAAAAAAAGAGATTAGTAAAGCTATCAGTTTTTAATGCATTACTTCGTGATTTTTAAAAATTGTGCTTTACTAATTTAAAACTGTTCTAAATACGAACGAAAACGTTGTAATTTCTTTGCTTTGGCATTTGTTTAGCCGTATTTTTGTTGTTAAAATTTTAACCAATTTATACAATGAGCGGATTTTTCAAATCTTCAATTGGAAGAAAGGTAGCAATGGCGCTTTCAGCGTTTTTTCTGATGTTCTTCTTACTTCAGCATTTATCAATAAACATTTTATCGGTTTTTAGTCCAGAACTATTCAATGAAGTGTCACATTTTATGGGTACAAATCCTATAGTTCAATTTGCATTACAGCCTGTCTTAATTTTTGCGGTGGTGTTTCACTTTGTGATGGGTTTCATTTTAGAAATTAGAAATTCGAGAGCAAGAAAAGTCTCGTATGCTAAAAATAACGGTGCTGCAAATTCAAGTTGGATGAGTAGAAACATGATTTGGAGTGGAGTTACCATTTTAGCTTTTATACTATTACACTTTATCGATTTTTGGTTTCCAGAAATCAATACAAAATTTATTCAAGGAGATTGGTCAGGAACAATGGAAGGAGTTGAAGGTTTTCGTTATCATGAAGAATTGGTTCATAAATTTGTGAATCCAATTAGAGTTGGAGCGTATGTTTTAGCATTTGTGTTTTTAGGTTTGCATTTGGCGCACGGCTTTACATCAGCATTTCAATCTGTAGGAGCAGCTTCTTTAAGAAAAAAATTAGATAATTTTGGTAAGGCTTATGCAATTATAATTCCAGCAGGTTTTATTTTTATTGCACTTTACCATCACTTTAACCATTAATCTTATAATATTATGGCTTTAGATTCAAAAGTACCACAAGGTCCACTTAAAGAGAAATGGACAGAGTATAAAAATCATATCAATTTAGTAAATCCTGCTAACAAACGTCATATCGATGTAATTGTTGTAGGTACAGGTTTGGCAGGTGGTTCTGCTGCTGCAACGTTGGCAGAATTGGGCTACAATGTAAAAGCATTTGCATACCAAGATTCGCCAAGAAGAGCGCATTCTATTGCAGCACAAGGAGGAATTAATGCCGCAAAAAATTATCAAGGAGATGGCGATTCTACCTATAGATTATTTTATGATACCGTAAAAGGTGGCGATTATCGTTCGAGAGAATCAAACGTATATAGATTGGCAGAGGTTTCTGCAAATATCATCGATCAATGTGTGGCACAAGGAGTTCCTTTTGCACGTGATTATGGTGGTTTGTTAGACAACCGTTCTTTTGGTGGAGTTTTAGTTTCTAGAACTTTCTACGCAAAAGGACAAACAGGTCAGCAATTATTATTAGGTGCATATTCTGCAATGAACAGGCAAATTGCGCGTGGAAAGATTGAAATGTTCAATCGTCATGAAATGTTAGATGTGGTGGTGGTTGATGGAAAAGCTCGTGGAATTATTGCACGTAATTTAGTTACAGGAGAAATCGAACGTCATTCTGCACATGCAGTTGTAATTGCTTCTGGTGGTTACGGAAACGTATATTTCTTATCTACCAACGCCATGGGTTCTAACGTAACTGCAGGTTGGAAAGTGCATAAAAAAGGAGCCTATTTTGCAAACCCTTGTTATACACAAATTCACCCGACATGTATTCCTCGTTCTGGAGATTATCAGTCGAAATTAACATTGATGTCTGAATCTTTAAGAAATGATGGTAGAATTTGGGTCCCAAAACATTTAAAAGATGTTGAAGCAATAAAAGCAGGAACATTAAAACCTATGCAATTAAAAGAAGAAGATAGAGATTATTATTTAGAAAGAAGATATCCTGCATTTGGGAATTTGGTGCCCCGTGATGTGGCATCGAGAGCAGCAAAAGAACGTTGTGATGCTGGCTATGGTGTAAATGCAACTGGTGAAGCGGTCTATTTAGATTTTGCTGCGTCTTTTGTTCGTTATGGAACAGAGCAAGCGAAGATTCATAATATTGTCAATCCTTCGGAAGCAAAAATTAAAGAATTAGGTCAAGAAATTGTACGAGCGAAATATGGAAATTTATTTCAGATGTACGAGAAAATTGTAGATGAGAATCCGTATGAAACACCAATGATGATTTATCCAGCAGTACACTATACCATGGGCGGTGTTTGGGTCGATTATAATTTGATGACGACGATTCCTGGCTGTTATGCAATCGGTGAAGCAAATTTCTCTGATCACGGCGCAAACAGATTAGGAGCTTCTGCATTAATGCAAGGTTTAGCTGATGGATATTTCGTTTTACCTTATACAATTGGAGATTATTTAGCGGATGATATTAGAACTGGAAAAATTTCAACAGATACTCCAGAATTTGAAGCCGCAGAAAAAGAAGTGTCAGAAAGAATTCAGTTTTTTGTCAATAATAAAGGAACACATTCTGTAGATTATTACCACAAAAAATTAGGAAAAATTATGTGGGATAAATGTGGAATGTCTAGAAATGCTGAAGGTTTAAAAACAGCCATTGAAGATATTTCTGCTTTAAGAAAAGATTTCTGGGAGAATGTAATTGTTCCTGGTAATGACCATGAATATAATGAGCAATTGGCAAAAGCAGGTAGAGTTGCAGATTTCTTAGAATTAGGAGAGTTGTTTGCAAAAGATGCTTTGGTGAGAGAAGAATCTGCAGGAGGACACTTTAGAGAAGAATATCAAACACCAGACGGAGAAGCAAAGAGAATAAAAGAATTTCAATTTGTTTCTGCTTGGGAATATAAAGGAGAACCAAAAGATGCTGTTTTACATAAAGAAGCATTGGTTTACGAGAATATAGAAGTAAAGGAGCGTTCGTATAAATAGTTTAGTTATTAAATTATTTTGTAAATTAAGTTATTTAGGTTGAGTAGTTTTAAATCTTTTGAAGAACTGTCTTGTTGGAAAGAAGCAAGAAACTTAATATTATTTGTAAAAAATAATATTATTATCAAACTGCCAAATAGTGAAAAGTACGCATTAATAGATCAGATTAAAAGAGCTGCAAGGTCTGTTGGAAATAATATTGCTGAAGGTTATGGAAGATTTCATTTTCAAGAGAATATTCAGTTTTGTAGAATTGCCAGAGGTTCACTATTTGAAACTTTAGATCATGGAATTATTGCTTTTGATGAAGGTTATGTTTCATCAGAAAATTTAACAGAATTAAGAACAATACACAATAAAACGCTTTTGATTTTAAATGGATACATTAAGTATTTAAAAAATCAAAAGTTAAAGTAAAAAAGAGAGGCTTATTTAGTTTTTTACAAAAATAACTGAATAACCAATAACAAAATAACTCACAAACAATGAACTTAACACTTAAGATTTGGCGTCAAGTAGATGCAAACGACAAAGGTAAAATGGTCGATTATAAAATAGCTGAAATTTCAGGAAGCATGTCTTTTTTAGAAATGATGGATGTTTTAAACGAACAATTAGTAAACGCTGGTGAACAACCCGTTGCTTTTGATCACGATTGTAGAGAAGGAATTTGTGGAATGTGTTCTATGTATATCAATGGAGAAGCACATGGACCTGATAGAGGTGTAACAACTTGTCAGTTACATATGCGTATGTTTAAAGACGGCGATACAATTACAATTGAGCCATTTAGAGCTGCTTCTTTTCCAGTAATTAAAGATTTAGTAGTAGACAGATCTGCTTTTGATAGAATACAGCATGCAGGTGGATATATTTCTGTAAATACCTCAGGAAATACCCAAGATGCAAACTCAATTCCTATTTCTAAACATGCAGCAGACGAAGCAATGGATGCAGCAACCTGTATTGGTTGTGGTGCTTGTGTTGCAAGTTGTAAAAACTCTTCTGCAATGTTATTTGTAGGTGCGAAAGTATCTCAATATGCTTTGTTACCACAAGGGCAAGTAGAAGCTGCAGATCGTGTTAAAAACATGGTTGCACAGATGGATTTAGAAGGTTTTGGAAATTGCACAAATACAGGTGCTTGTGAAGTAGAATGTCCTAAAGGAATTTCTTTAGACAACATTGCAAGAATGAACAGAGAATTAATGAAGGCGTCTGTTTAATATTTTTTAATGAGTTGTCATGCTGAACTCGTTTCAGTATCAGATATATAATAAAAAAGAGAACCAAACGTAAGAAGTTTAGAAGAAGAGCCTGTAATTGGTCATTTAAAAACAGATCATCGTATGGAACAGAACTATCTAAGTGGTAAAAACTCACCACAAATTAATAAAGCCTATTAATTCTAGCTCGCTAGAAAAGTAACTAGAACTCGGCGGAGATATAACTACAACTCTTCAGAGAAGTAACTAGAACTCGGCGGAGATGTAACTACAACTCTTCAGAGATGTAACTAGAACTCCGTCGCGTTGTAAGCATAGCGTTTAGGCCTTGTGGGTACTGGGCGTAGAGTAGCCCTACCGAGCTTCCTAGAGAGAAAGCCAACGTTTATGCTATTAACGAAGAAAATAAACTTAGGGTACAAAAAGTACTGCAGTATGCTGGGAACAATCCCAGGGCCATTCCCACACATGTAGACATGGCAGAACTCAATCGAGATAACACCTCCCGTTTGCTGTTAGATGGTTGGAGAGATCAGATTAAACACATTCTTACCGATGCCTAACACACTAAAATACTATTAGATTACGATGTACACCAAAGCTATTTAACCATTTACCGCCATATGCGTTACCTAGCTAAAGAAAACGTAGTAGGTATGACCGCCATTTATAACGACTTAAAACAATTTTTCCCTGGTGATGGCAGTACACCAGCATCTGAAGCAACAGCTAACTCTTAAAAGAGTAAAAAGACATAACTTATATGGATAATTATAGAGGGGTCGATAGGTTCTGGACGGGGTATCGATACGTTCCGAACGAGGGGGCAATAGGTCTCAGAGGAGGTGTCAATAGGTTCTGAACCAGGTGTTAATACGTCTAAGATAGGGTGTAGATAGGTTCTAAAATAGTTATAGATGTGCCTCGAAAGGATGGGTAGTAGGTTCCTAAAAGGGTGTGGATGTATTCTAGAGTGGTCATCGATGGGTTGGAGTTGGTGACCTCTAAGAGTGAGTACCAGCTGTTCTTGTAGCGGGTTATTAGAGCTATTGGAGGCTTTGTTTATCTATTTCAGAGAGAAGCAATGCTCAATGTTACTAAAGTTTAAGTGTTAAATTTAAATACTTAAAGGTTAAAAATGATATCCTAACCAAACGGCAAAAGTACTTGGATCATAACTATAATGTATAGATTGAGTATAGGTGCCAAAAATCTGATAGTAGGCTCCTAATTCAAATTTCTTTTTATAGAGTCCGATTAATTTTAATTGACCTGAAAACCAACTATTGCCCATTGGCGTATAATCTTCAATCACAATATCTTGTGGCGCTATTTGATGGTATTGATTTTTACTGTAATTAGAAAAATTATAGCCGATACCTACTCCAGTTAAAATGTCTAAAGGTTCTTTATTGGTTAGCTTATATAAAAAAGAAAACACAGGGGTTATATTAGATTGCTTAAAATCGTATAAAATTTCTCTTGTTGGGAAAGATCTTGTATTTATAGATTTCCCTTGAAAAGACACCGAAGTATAGTTTACTTCTAATCTAAAAGACATTTTTTGTCTCTGCCCACCAGTTAATTGAATACCAAAACTAATATAAGGCATGGTGGTAGATTCAAATATTAAACCATCTAAATAAGAATCTCCTTTAAGAGTAAGTGTGGAAATGCCCGCCCCGGCTGATATAAAGAAAGAGGGCTTTGTTTCTGCTTTTGGCAAAGTACTAGAGGCAGGCAAACTAATCGCGGTGTTTTTTTGGGGTCCATAATTGTTTAAACGTCTTACAATATCAATGAGGTCTTTTTCACTATATTCAGAATTATCTATTGCTTTTAAAAGTGCATCATCAGCTTTTACCTTCATTGCATAGGCTTTAAGCATAGGAATATACATTTTTATTCTATTATTAGGGTATTTCAGTTTAATATAGTCTGCTTCCTTTTCTTTAATATAAAACTGATTGGTTCCGTCGTTCAATTGATAAAGACTCATCACATCACCTCTTACCAATTCTCGCATCCAAGTATATTCTGGAGAAGAAACTCCTAACTCATTAGGTTTATAAAGCACTCTGCGTCTATAAGCATCCATCCCTAGAATTTCAAAATACAATAGTTCAGAAACACTATAAACTTTTGGTATTTTGTTTGTTCCAAAGTAAAATTTTATTTTTTTAGGATTGTATTCCCAAGCCTTATATTTAATAAAACCATGCAGGGTGTCTCCACGATGTAACACAACAAAACCTTTTTTATTAAGTGATTGAGCACTAAGTGTTGTACTCATAATTATAAAGACAAAGACGGAAAAGAAATGGTAAATTTTCATGTTTAACATTTTTTTTTGGGGTGTTAAATTAGTTGATTCTTATATTTTTTATACTTGCCGATATCATTTAAAGAATAAAAAGACCTACTTGCTTTTAAGGATACAATATATAATTTTTAATTAAAAATTAAATTTTTTTTCTGTAAAGTAACATTTAGTATACAGTTGGTTAGGTGGTAATGGAAGCAATAATTAGAATGCTTGTAAATGTTTGGAGTAAAGAATTTATATTGCAATAACAAAGAAATTACATCATCACAATTATCATTTTACTAACCTAAAGTTTAATGCTCTTCTGTGACGAGTAACGATAAGAGTAAGCAAGTAAAAAAAGTAGTTCTGCAATGTTATTTGTAGGTGCGAAAGTATCTCAATATGCTTTGTTACCACAAGGGCAAGTAGAAGCTGCAGATCGTGTTAAAAACATGGTTGCACAGATGGATTTAGAAGGTTTTGGAAATTGCACAAATACAGGTGCTTGTGAAGTAGAATATCCTAAAGGAATTTCTTTAGACAACATTGCAAGAATGAATAGAGAATTAATGAAGGCATCTGTTTAATATTTTTTTAATGCAGCTGTCACACTGAACTTGTCGAAGTGTAAATTACACAAAACCCAAAACTAAATTTAGTTTTGGGTTTTTATATTCTAAAAAATGTTAATAGAAGAAATAAATAGTTTTAAATAAAATAGGGTTTTGTTAGTATTAAGCTTCTTGAGAAGATATTTTAAGGAACTTATCTTTTATACAAAACCTTTATTCTACCAAGAATTATTATGTTTAGTATTGGGTATAATTTATAGGTTCCAGTCCTCAGTCTCCAGTAGGCAGTTGTAGTGTTCATTAAAGGTATTTACTAAAACTAAAACCTGTATACTAAAAAAATTTACTAGAAATTTTAAAACTAACAAATATTCTAAATCAAATAACAATCTTGACTGCTTACTGCTTACTGCTTACTGAAATACTGCCAACTATTTTACAAATGCCTCAAATAAGCATCAGGGTTATTCAAAAAAGACTTGGTAATTGTGTAATGTTCAGTATCTTCTAATTCCGTTTTTTCCATACTGTTTTCTGTGATTTCAAAAATAGAAGCTTCAGGAAAGGCCAATAACATTGGTGAGTGTGTAGCGATTATAAATTGAGAGTTGTGAGTTTTTAAGTGATTTTTAATAAAAGCAATTAATGTCAACTGTTTCGCTGGAGATAGTGCTGCTTCGGGTTCATCGAGTAAATAAATACCTCTTGTATTTATCATTTCGTTCATGATATGAAGATAAGCTTCACCATGAGAAAACGCATTGAGTTCTTGTCCGAAATTTCTTCGCATCTGCCTCAATTGATAATTGGCACTTTCTTTCATTTGCGCTATAATATGGTTTGGAATGTCTTCGCCAAAATCGCCCATTTGATTTTCAATCGTCGCACCAACTCGATGTACACTATTTAAATAATCGCCAAAATCTTCTGCTCTAAAAAAGAAACCTACAGAACGCTCTATTTGCCAAGTTAATTCTAAAAAAGGCAAAAGTGTTTTTGCAGCATCAAAACTGTTTTTTGCATAACTACTGCCATCCATGTGTGGTAATTGCAATCGACAAGCAATGGCTTCTAATAATGTTGATTTTCCAGAACCATTTTCGCCAACTAAAAAAGTTACTTGATTAGAAAGATCTAAATCTTTAGCATATTTTATAGCAGGAATGTCATACGGATATGGATGTGTCCGATTTGTGTTTATGTTTAATGTTGATAAGTAAGGCATTTGTTAAATTGTTATAAATTGTATCTGAGTTTAATGAGATAATTAAAATCTCGTATAATTTACGTATATTTATCGTAATAAAAGCAGAATTATCATGGATAAAAAAAGAAAAGAAGTCGTTTTAGACCAAGAAACACTTTCTCTTTTAGAATTTAAAGCAAAAAAAGAAGGTCGTAATTTAAAAAATTATATGGAACATATTCTAAAAGAGAATGCTTATGCTTTTGAACCTTTGGAAGAATATAAGATTATGATGGATAAAATGATTAAAAATCATAATGAAGAAAAAATCAATTATACGCCCTGGAGTGCCATTAAAAAAGATTTACTAAAATAATGGCTTATGAAGTTATATTTAGTGACGAAGCTAAATTAGATATCAAAGAAACACGAGATTTCTATGCTGTAGTTTCTTCTAATCTATTACTAAAATTTGATACAGAACTTATCGAAACTGTAGAACGGATAGAGCTCAATCCAGAGCATTTTCAACAGCATTATCATAACATCAAAATAGTACATACAAAAAAATTTCCTTTTGGAATTCATTATTTAGTTGAAGACAATACTGTTTATATACAGCGATTTTTGCACCAAAAAAGATTTTATAAGTAATTTTTCAACTACAAACTGTAAGTGTTTACTGTAAACTAAAACTACTTCCGCCCAAAATGTGCAAGAATTTTAAACGTAATGAAATAGCTTAGTTTTCTAATAACTCAGGATTCTATTATTTTGATTCTAAACCATAAAATAGTATCTTTAATAAAAATTTTACCAGTAATTATGACTTTAGTTATTAAGAAAAAAACAATTATAGATTGGATTTCATCTATCGATGACAAAGATATTGTAGATCAAATTTTTGAGTATCAAAAATTAAAAACTAAAAGTTTTAAAAAAGAGATTGAAAATGCCATTACTATAGATGAGGTAAAAGAACAAACAGATGAGTATATTAAATCTTTAAATTGGAAAAAGTAAAGATTTACTACAAACCAGAGGTTGTTAACTATATTAATGCATTAGTTTTTGAGCTATATGAAAAAGAATACTTTGGCTTTTTAGAGAGTGCTATAAGCTATAAAAATAATATTTTAGATTATATTGAAGCGAATATTTCAACATTTCCCACAAAGTTAACACCTTTGTCTAATGCATATTTAGGTAGCTATTATATGTTTTATCTAAGCAATAGAAGAACTACTTGGTATATTTTCTTTGAAAAAGAAGACAATACGTATTTGGTAACATACATTTCAAATAATCATAATCGTATTTCTAATAGAATGTAGATGCTATTTCCGCCCAAAATCTGCAGGAATTTCTCCCCAAGCTTTTGTTTCCCATTTTAGAATTGGATTTTTAACCGTGTTTTCTTTTAGCCAATTTTCGGCTCTTTTTATCAATTCTAATAAATCTTTGTTAGAAGCATCAAATTGAATGTTGGTTTTACATCGTTTCTGTTGTACCCAACTCATGGCAATTCTAGAATCAGAATAAATAGGAATGTCTTCTTTTTTCTTACTTTTTAAAAGCGCAATTCCATGCACCAAAGCTAAAAACTCACCAATATTGTTGGTGCCTTTTTTATAAGGACCTTTTCTAAAAATTTCTTGTTTGTTATGAGTCAGAACACCTCTATATTCCATTTTCCCAGGATTTCCAGCACAAGCAGCATCTACAGAAATACTTTCTAAATTGGGTGCACCGTATGTTGCTTTTTCTGAAGCTGTTAGTGTAGGTTTTTTGGTGTTTTTCGCTTTATAATCTTCGTATTTTTTAGAGAAAGCTATTTCAGCTTCATTTAAATCTGCAAAAGACTTGTATTGTGCGCCGTCAAAACCATCAACTTGTTTTTTACAGACCTTCCAAGAGGTATAAATTCCTTTTTTGTGCCCGTTCCAAACTACATAAAACTTTTTTTTACTCATTGGTCGCTAGAATTACTTCTTCTATTACTTGTGGAAAATACCGTTGCTCTAAAACATGAATTTTCGTAGCGATTGTTTCTGGCGTATCTTGAGCCGTTAAAGCGGTTTTTGCTTGAAAAATGATGGCTCCTTCATCATAATTGGCATTTACATAGTGAATTGTAATGCCCGTTTCAGTTTCATTGTTCTCTTTTACTGCATTATGCACATGCATTCCATACATTCCTTTTCCGCCATATTTTGGCAATAATGCTGGGTGAATATTCATAATTTTCTTAGGAAAAGCAGCAATGACTTTCTCGGGAATTTTCCATAAAAAACCAGCAAGAACGATGTAATCTGCTTCTTTTTTTAGGATATTTAAGACGGTATCTGTCGTAATAAAATCGTTTTTATTGAAATGTAAACAGTTGGTATTTAGTTTTTTACACCTTTCAAATACTTTGGCATGTTCATTGTTACAAAGCACATTAGTAACCTTAGCGGTTTTAGTGTGATTAAAATACTTAATAATAGCTTCTGCGTTCGATCCAGAACCAGAGGCAAAAATAACAATACGCTTCATATCTTCATTTCTAAGCTACAAAAAAAAGAATAATTATTAACAAACCGATTATTTTACGTGAAGATTAAATTATTTTCTTTACATTTAATAATCATTTTCAGGGCAAATATTAGTTATAATTAATAAGATTTGTATTTTTGCCCAGATTTAAAATTTAAAATTAAAAAAATTATGTCAGACATTGCATCAAGAGTAAAAGCGATTATCGTAGACAAATTAGGCGTTGACGATAACGAAGTAACAACAGAAGCTAGCTTCACAAATGATTTAGGAGCAGATTCTTTAGATACTGTTGAGTTAATTATGGAATTCGAAAAAGAATTTGATATTCAAATTCCAGATGACCAAGCTGAGAACATTGGAACAGTTGGTCAAGCAGTTAGCTATATAGAAGAAGCAAAAAAGTAATATTTATAGTATATGCAATTAAAACGAGTTGTAGTCACTGGACTTGGAGCACTAACGCCCATAGGAAATAATATCTCAGCATATTGGAATGCTTTAGTTAACGGAGTTAGCGGAGCCGCGCCTATAACGCATTTTGACGCTTCCAAGTCCAAGACTCGTTTTGCTTGTGAAGTAAAAAACTTTAATCCTACAGATTTTATCAATAGGAAGGATGCTCGTAAAATGGATAAATTTACGCAATATGCAATGGTAGCTTCAGATGAGGCAATTGCAGATTCGAAATTAGATCTAGAAAGCATAAATAAATTACGAGTAGGTGTTATTTGGGGAGCTGGAATTGGTGGTTTAGAAACTTTTCAAAATGAAGTTTTAGATTATGCTGCTGGTGATGGAAGTCCTAAATTCAATCCGTTTTTTATTCCAAAAATGATTGCAGACATTGCACCAGGTCATATTTCCATTAAAAACGGATTTATGGGACCAAACTATACAACAGTATCGGCGTGTGCATCATCGGCAAACGCTATGATAGATGCGTTAAACTATATTCGTTTAGGATATTGTGACGTTATTGTTACAGGAGGTTCTGAAGCTGCAATTACTATTGCTGGCGTTGGTGGTTTTAGTTCTATGCAAGCTTTATCATCTAGAAATGAGAGTCCAGAAACTGCTTCAAGACCATTCGACGCAAGTAGAGAAGGTTTTGTTTTAGGAGAAGGAGCAGGAGCTATTGTTTTAGAAGAATATGAATACGCCAAAGCAAGAGGCGCAAAAATTTATGCAGAAGTAATTGGAGGCGGAATGTCTTCTGATGCGTATCACATTACGGCACCACATCCTGAAGGAATTGGCGTAATTGCTGTGATGAAAAACTGTTTAGAAAATGCCGGTATTAAACCTGAAGATGTAGACCACATCAATACTCATGGTACTTCTACACCACTTGGAGATGTAGCTGAATTAAAAGCCATTTCTGAAGTTTTTGGAGATCATGCAAAGCATATCAACATTAATTCTACAAAGTCTATGACCGGTCATCTATTAGGTGCTGCTGGTGCTGTAGAGTCTATTGCTTCTATTTTGGCAATGAAACATGGTATTGTACCACCCACAATTAATCATCAACATATAGATGAAAATATTAATCCGGCATTAAACTTAACCTTAAACAAAGCTCAAAAAAGAGAAATTAAGGTGGCTATGAGTAATACTTTTGGTTTTGGAGGTCATAATGCATGTGTAGCTTTTAAGAAACTAGAGGATTAGCCTATGAATTTTATTCGTAAAATAGTGAAATCTCATTCTCAAGAAGATGAAGAACTACATAACGAATTAAAAAAACTACTCAATTTTTCCCCAAGAAAAATTAACAAATATAAAAAAGCTTTTACCCACAGATCTGTTCAAATGTTAGACAGAAAAGGGATTCCTATTAATTATGAAAGATTAGAGTTCTTAGGAGATTCTATTCTAGGTTCTGTTATAGCGGCTTATTTATATAAAAAAGTTCCAGAAGGTTCAGAAGGTTATTTAACGCAAATGCGCTCTAAAATTGTGAGTCGAAAGCATTTGAATGAGCTTGGTAAAGACTTAAATTTAATTCGTTTTGTGAAGAGTAATATCGATCAAACAAACGTTGGTGATAATATTCATGGCAATATTTTTGAAGCATTAATTGGGGCTATTTATTTAGACAAAGGCTATAATTTTTGTCAAAAATTTATTTATCATAACGTCATTGTTCCTTATGTTGATATCGAAAAACTAGAAGGAAAAATTACAAGTTACAAGGGCTTAATCATAGAATGGTGCCAAAAACAGAAAAAGAAATATATATTTGATACTTATGAGGATTCAGGAAATGATCCTATAAAACATTTTAGTGTTAAAATAAGTATAGACGGCGAGCAGATTGCCAAAGGAAGAGCTACTTCTAAGAAAAAAGCAGAAGAACAAGCTTCCAAAAGGGTGTACTACGCATTCCAAAATCAAATCTCTTTAGAGTAAAACGATAACGTTTTCGTTAAAATAACTTACAATACTCATAAACAATTAGTAATTTAGCAGTATTAAAAACACTAAGAGTAAATTTACAATGTATGCAAATTCATGCTTTAGGTTTAGACGATTTTTGTGAAGATGAGTATTCTTTAATAGGTATTCACACAGCATTAGAAGATTATAAACTGGCATATTTGCTAAATAAAAACTTAAACACACACTTTTCTAAATCTCAAAAAAATTTAGAATTTGAGAACGATACAAACAAAGCATCGTTTTCTATCTATAATTTTACCAGTAAAAAATACGACTTTGAGTGGTTTTTAATAGCCAATAGCTTTAAAAGAGAAAATCAAACAGAATCAAACGAATTATTGTTAACTACAGAAACAAAAACATACTTAATTCCAGAAAAGAAAAAGGTAGATTTTTTTATAAAAATTTCTGGTGAAGTAGCTTTTGATTTTGTAGTAAATACAATACATAAAATTAAAAATATTGAACAGATTATTACCTCTTATTCAATAGATAAAAACACCTTAAAGTCTAAAGACTTTTTAATATTTTAATATGATAGATTACAAAAAAACAAAAATAGTAGCAACACTTGGGCCCGCAACTGACTCTAAAGAGATTTTAACAGATTTAGCAAAAGCAGGTGTAAATGTTTTTAGGATTAATTTTTCTCACGCAGCGTATGAAAATGTTAAGAAGACTGTAAAAACAATTAGAGAGATTAATGAAGAGAATAACTTTAATGTTGCCATTTTAGCAGATTTACAAGGGCCTAAATTACGTGTAGGTGTTATGGAAGATGATGTTGTTTTAGAAGACGGAGATACCTTTACATTTACTACAGAAAAATGTATAGGTACCAAAGAAAAGGCATTTATGACCTATCAACGTTTTCCAAAAGATGTAAAAGTTGGAGAACAAATTTTAGTAGACGATGGTAAATTATTATTCGAAGTAATTTCTACAGATAAAGACAAAGCGGTAGTTGTAAAAACAATTGTTGGTGGTGCTTTAAAATCAAAGAAAGGTGTAAACTTACCAAACACGGCAATTTCTTTACCAGCACTAACAGAAAAAGACAAAGAAGATGCAATTTTTGCATTGAGCTTAAATGTAGATTGGATGGCACTTTCTTTTGTAAGAACGCCAGAAGATTTAAGAATGTTACGCGATCTAATCGATCAACACTCAGATTATAGAGTTCCTGTAATTGCAAAAATAGAAAAGCCAGAAGCTGTAGCAAATATAGATTCTTTAATTCCTTATTGTGATGGTTTAATGGTTGCACGTGGAGATTTAGGTGTAGAAATACCTATGCAAGACGTTCCATTAATTCAGAAAAAATTAGTAAGACGTGCAAAAAGAGCAAGAATTCCTGTAATTATTGCAACGCAAATGATGGAGACCATGATTGATAATTCTGTACCCACAAGAGCAGAAGTAAATGATGTTGCCAATTCTATTATGGATGGTGCAGATGCTGTAATGCTTTCTGGAGAAACATCTGTTGGTAAACATCCCATACGAGTAATTCAAAAAATGGCAGAGATTATTGCGAGTGTAGAAAACTCTAGAATGATTAAAGTACCACACGAAGCACCACATATTAGAACCAAGAGATTTATTACAAAAGCAGTTTGTCATCACGCAGCTTTAATGGCAAATGATATCAACGCAGAAGCCATTTCTACATTAACCAATAGTGGCTATACAGCATTTCAAATTTCTGCTTGGAGACCACAATCTAAAATTTTAGCATTTTCATCAGAAAAAAGAATTTTAGGAAAACTAAATTTACTTTGGGGTGTAAAAGCTTTTTATTATGATAAGAATTTAAGTACAGACGATACCGTTGTAGATATCAATAGAATCTCTAAAGAAAAAGGGTATGTGAAAGAAGGTGATTTAATGATTAACCTAACCTCTATGCCAGTGGAAGCTAAGGGAATGGTAAATACCTTAAGAGTCTCTGAAATAGAGTAAAAATACTTTTAAATAGACGTATAAAGCATTCTGATTCTTTCAGGATGCTTTTTTATTGTATGAAATTTTTGCATTCCGATAAGCTTTTCTGTATTCTCGAGTACGATATTATTACGTTAGATTTATTTTCGTTCAACAATTAAGTTTTACTCTTAAATCTTCTCAGTTTTATTGGTAATTGCAAGTATCAATTAATCTTCAAAATATCAATCTAGCCTGTTGAAGATTATTTTACAGCAACTTTAGTACTACGATAAGCTCTTCCGAAATTTAGAAAGTGATACAAGGATAGTTTATTGTTAAAAGTAAAAATAGATGCTTCCCAAGTTTTTTAAAATTTAACAAAATCTAGTTTTGTAGTAATAATAATTGCATCATTTGTAACAAATGGCATGGGCATCATTGCTGCTGTTCTTGGTATAAGGTTAAAGTTTTTATTCGTTAATAAATCATAAGAAATTTCATTTAGAATCAGATCTAATTTCTGGTCTAAATTTATAGTGAAAGAAAGTGTCACCTCTTTGTCGGTATTTCCAAAATGATACATTAAAAAAGTACCCTTTTCTAACTGATGTTTTTTACCAGAATTCACCAAAACATCGTTTACTTTAAACTGATACAAAGTCAGTTTGTTACTAGTGATAAACTCTAATTTGTTAATTTTTCTTTCAGGAGAAACTATGATTTCTAAAAAACGTTTATTGCCAATAATAGTATCTAATTCAGTACTAATTCCTGAAGAAGGAATATTTTTGAAATCAGTTTTCTTATGATATTTGAAACGAGTATTGTATTTGCTTTTGGTTTCCGCATTTTTAATACCACCTTTTGTAAAATCGTCTTTAAAAACCTGCTCGGTATACCTGTCTAAAGTAGTATTGTATGTTCCAAAATAGGCTGTTTTGTCTTCAGTATTCTGAATGTAAACAATGCTATTTGGCTTTTTATTTTCTATGGAAAATCCGCTATTATATGTGGCAATCCCAAAAAAGACAATTGCTAAAATTCCTGTCCATTTTTGTGTCCAAAAAGATTTCTTTTGGTGAAAGGATAATAGCATCAATCCAAAAACCAGTACTATAAAAATAGCGCTTACAAATAAAATTTTTAAGCCTAAACCTACAGGAAACATTTTTACTAAAGGTGCAAAAATATACAACGTAGGTATTGATAAAATAGTGAACAAAATACGTTTAGACTTTACATCTAAATTCAGAAAAATAGCAATGGCAAGAATTAAAAGCGCGCATATTACAGGAATTATAAAAAACCCAGCTCCTTTTAAAAACACACCAATTAAGATGTTAATAACCAGCCAGAAAAAAATAGGCGCTATTAATAAATTGGTTGTTTTTTCTTCTTTAGAAGTCTTTCTATAAATAGTAAAAAGCAACCATAAATTCAAAAAGACGAAAGCCGCAATGTATTGATAGCCATTGTAGGTAAATCCCTGTAAAATATCATTGTAATGTGGATGAATTACGAGTAGTAACTTCCATAATCCAAAAGAAATTCCACCGCATAAAATCAACGAAACTAAAAATGGAATAAAACTTTTAAGAGCTCCTTTTATAGTAATCTTATTTAAAGAAAAGCCAAAGAATAATAGTATTAAAAAGACAATGCTACAAATAATTGTCATAGGTAACACCCAAGAAAAAGGATAGCTTATCATTTTAATGAACGGAAAATTTACATAGACATCATCTTCATCAGAATGTAATTGAGACAAATCTGAATTTGAAAAATAATTTAATGAGGTTGTTACATAATCTGCTTGATGCAAAAGTGTTTCTCTGTCTAAACGCTCATAAGAATCTTGTGCTGTATGGTAGTCAAAATGATCTCCAATAAAGGCAAAATTGAATCCGTTGATATTCGCATCTTCTCTAAAAACAGTTAAATCTGTATCATTTGGTAATTTTTTATAGATAGCATACATCAAAGAATTCGCAGCAGGAAAATTGGGTTTGGTCGCCATAAACTCAGTCAAAAGCTTGCTATTTTTTCCATTCGTTTCCATAAGTACATAACTTGGGCCACCACTTCCTCTTGCTTCAAAATTTAAAACCAAGCCAATATTTTTAGTCCAAGGATGATGGGCTACAAAAGCTTGTGCGCCCAATAAACCAATTTCTTCAGCATCAGAAAATAAAATAATAATATCATTTTTTGGTGTTTCGTCTTTGGCTAAAAAGGCTCTCATTCCTTCTAAAATAGTCACCACACCAGAACCTGCATCACTCGCACCAACTGAAGAATGTGGGTTAGAATCATAATGCGTTAGTAGCATTAATGCCTTTTCAGATTCAGAACCTTTTAATTTGGCGATGATATTTTCTGCTGTGCTTGCAGCAAACCATTTTTTATTAAATGCTGTTTGGGTTTGAATCTCAGTTTCAAAACCCATTTTTTGTAATTCTGCAACAATATAATTTTGAACTTTTTTATGATTTTTAGAACCAGTATAATGTGCTTCTTTAGAAATATTTTTTAGATGGTGAAGTGCGTTGTCTATGGAGAAATCTGTTTCCGCTATTTTTTTATTTGAAGATAAAGAAGGTTTTAAATCTGCAAAACTCCAATAAATAACTCCTAAAATAATGAGTATAGAAACAATGGTAGAAAATCTTTTCATCAAAAAAAATATTTCTATAAATGTAAGAAATAAAAAAAACTTTTATCAAAAAGTTGAACGATAGAGAAAATTTGGTAACTTTAGTTCCAACTAAAAAACGAATATTATGGGTATTAAGAGCTTTCAAGGAAAAAGAGATACAAATCAGGCAAAAGCCAAAGAGCAAATTTTAGTGGCAGATTATATGACCACGAACTTGATAACTTTTAAGGCAGAAGATTCTTTAGATCATGTAATTTCTCAATTAATTACTTATAAAATTTCTGGTGGACCTGTGGTTAATAATAAAAATGAACTGATTGGTATTATCTCTGAAACCGATTGTATCAAACATATTTCGGAAAGTAAATACTACAATATGCCTTCAGACACCAATAATACGGTGGGAAAATATATGGTGAGAGATGTAGATACCATTGATAAAAACATGAATATTTTTGATGCTGCTTTTAAGTTTATTAGTTCTCATAGAAGAAGATTTCCTGTGATAGAAAACGGAAAATTGATTGGGCAATTGAGTCAGAAAGATGTTTTAAAAGCTGCCATTAAAGTAAAAGGTAATACATGGAAATAGTTTATCGTTCTTTCCGAATCAACAAAAAAGTTTCATTTTCTAAAGGCAGATAGCCTTCATCATAAATATAAAAATAGGTGTTACCCGTTTTTGTCTTATAGATAGAAGTAAAGAATTGAAAGTCGAAACCTTGGTTATATAATTGGGTTCTTGTTACTTTTGTTTTTCCAGAAACATTTAAATCAGCTAAAATTTTATAATTTTTTCTTAATCGGTTATTAATATTTCTGATAAGATTTTTGCTGTCTTTATTTACACGATTATTATAGGCATTTCTACAATAATCTGAACAGAATTTCTTATCTACTCTACCTTTTACCGTTTCGTTACACTCTAAACATTCTCTAGTTTCCATTGGGCAAATATACAATAATTTATCCGTTTACAAACGACTACAAATAATTACAACCGAAAGTAATTGTTTTGTAACCGAATAAAACTTGCATGCTGTCGCAACTTTGCAGTGTCAAAACGAATTGACAAAAAACAAATTATAAACTTGCATTCAAATAAAAAATGCATAAAAACTTATCTTATGAATACGTTAAGAAACAAAGTACAGTTAATTGGTAGATTGGGTCAAGACCCAGAGATAGTAACTTTCCAAGACGGAAACAAAATGGCAAAATTTTCTATGGCCACAGATGATAGTTACAAAGACAAAGCAGGCAACAAAATAGAGCGTGCTTATTGGCACAATGTTGTTATAAAAGGTGGTTTGGTTACTGTAGTAGAAAACTATGTAAATAAAGGGCAAGAAATTGCTGTGGAAGGAAAACTAACCAACAGATCTTATGATACAAAAGAAGGAGAAAAAAGATATGTTACTGAAATTTTAGTAAATGAATTGCTTTTATTAGGAAGTAAATCTTAGGGGAGAATGCTATTTTGAAAAAGATTAAAAAGGTTGTTTTATAAAGCAACCTTTTTTTATTCTATATTCTGTTCCATTCAAACAAAAGAACAGAAATATATTTTATAAAATCACATTTATTTTCAAAGTAAAAATAATACCAATAACCCTTTTGTTTAAGAATAATTTACAAAACCATTTTGAGTCTGTATTTTGACTAATTAATGACTCTATTGTTAGGTAATCTATAATTTAATTTCATGCATAACTAATTTAACCAATAGAATTCCTCGAAGCTTTCTTTGGGTGTAGCGTAAAGATATGTAGCTTTTTTTTTATTCTTTTAAAAGGTTATTAACTTTTTATATTTTCTGAATTCTTTGCCCTCTTAATGATTCGAATATCTCTATCATTTCGTCTAATTTTTTAGGATTAGATGTTGCTAAATTATTTAACTGTCCTATATCTTCTTTCAAATGATATAATTGAAACTCTGGAATAACCCCTAAATCTATCCCAACTTTTTTATTATATCGATTGCCTTTATAAGGAGGAATCATTAACCAGTCGCCGCTTCTTAAGGCTGTCTTGGATTGTGCTTCGATAATTAAGTGGGCTCTTCCTTTGTCTGACTTCCCCAAAAAAGTACTTAACAAATCTTTACTATCTGTAGCTAGTTCTGAAGTTCCTGTTAAGGTTGCCAAAGATGATAATAGATCAATTTGGCAAACAATTGCATCTGAAACTGCAGGCTGAATTGTTCCTTTCCAATACGTAATAAATGGCACTCTAGTGCCTGCTTCTAACAAACTATATTTTCCTCCTCTTAAGCCTCCTTTTGGATTGTGCTTTCCTAATTTTTCAACGGCATCATCATCGTAGCCATCGTTTAACACAGGGCCATTATCACTAGAAAAAATGATGAATGTATTTTCTAAAATTTCTGCTTCTTTTAAAGTTTTCATCAATTCTCCGATACACCAATCTGCTTCTAAAATTACATCTCCCCTTGGACCCATTCCAGATTTTCCTACAAATCTTGGATGTGGTGTTCTTGGCACGTGTGGTTGTTGCATCGCATAATACAAAAAGAATGGTTTTTCTTTATTTGTCTTTATATAGTCTTGGGCTTTGGCTAAAAAATAGTCAGCCATTTTTGTATCTGTCCATTTTGCCGCTTCGCCACCTTTCATATACCCAATTCTTGGAATTCCGTTTACTATGCTATTATTATGACCATGATGCCATTTCATGGTTACCAGTTCTGGATTTGAAATTGCGGTGGGTTCTCCCTCAAAATTCTTTTTGTAATTCACTTGAATAGGATCATTTTTATCCAATCCTACCACATGTCCATCTTCTATATAAACGGTGGGTACTCTGTCTTGGGTTGCCGCTAAAATATAGGCATCGTCAAAACCCACTTCATTTGGGCCTGGAGATATTTTCTCATTCCAATTAACATTTCCTTTTCCTAAACCCAAATGCCACTTACCTACAACACCCGTTTGATAACCTTGCTTTTGCAACAGTTTTGGTAAAGTTTGCTGCGTTTCGCTAATAATTAAAGGTGCAGAGCCCGATAAAATTTTCGCACTCTTATTTCGCCAAGGATACACTCCAGTTAGCAACGCATATCTACTTGGTGTACAAGTAGCTGATGTGGCATAGCCGTTCGTAAATTTAATCCCACCTTTAGCTAAAGCATCTATGTTTGGCGTTTGCAATGCTGTTGCGCCATACGCACTTACATCTCCATACCCTAAATCATCTAAATAAATGACAACAATGTTTGGTTGCTTAACAGTATTGATTGCTGCTTTTCTATTTTGCTTACAACTCCATAATAAAACAAAAGAGAACATAAAGTACTTAAGAAAGTGTTTTTTAATTGGCATAAGGTGAAATATATGGTATAAAAATATTTAAATGAATCTAAACTTATGGATACTTTTCGCTCTATTGTAGGTGAATAATGTAAACTATAGTTAAATATTCATTGGCTTAGGGTTTGTTTTTTAATTTGTCCATCTCTGCAAAAAGTAATAAGGGCATTCTTTTATGTTCGTACAATAATGATTAAAAAATTAGAGTTGAAAAAAAGAGGAAAATTGGTTGTTCAATAGTATTTAAGTCTTATAAAAAATCTAGTGGTTTTTTTTAATGGTGAAGTGCATATTGCAACATTTATCCCCTTATTTTGATACAAATGACAGCAACTGTACTTAAGCTTTTATTGTAATTTGCTAATAAATAAATAAATAAAATTATTAACCTAAAATCTTTAATTAAAATGAAAAAAACGTTACTATTATTTATTACTCTACTTACGATTACGGTAACCAATGCACAACTTGTGGCTGGTGATACTTTTGAAGACTCATTATATCAGTATTCAGTTTCAACTGCCGCTGAAGCAGGGTCTCCAAATACAGTTTCAATTATAGGTACTGTTGATGGTGCTACCATACCAAATGATTTGGTAATCCCAGTTTCAGTCACTCACGAAGGTGTTGAATATACTATAAAATTTATCGCCAATGGAGCTTTTAGTGGAACAGCTATTACATCCTTGGTCGTGCAAGGAGATGCAGTTCCTGGAAACCAAGCTTTCTTTAATTGTGCTAGTCTTACTAGTGTGAGTTTTCCTGTAGCTACGGGTGATCTAGGACGACAAGCTTTTAGAAATTGTACTGCACTTACTAGTGTTAGCATTCCTAATATAACATCACTCAACGTACAAACATTTAGAAACTGTACTGCTCTTGAAAACATTGATTTACCAAGTGTATCTAAAATTGGATTAGGAATTGGAGAAGGATTGACTTTTTGGCAATCTGCAGCTCTAAAAACAGTAAATATGCCTGTTATTGACTCTATCTATGTTGGCGCTTTTAATGGAACAGGACTTACTTCTATCACACTTCCTGCTTCATTAGATTTTCTTGATGAAACAAATTATAATATGTTTAGAGGTATTTCAACTTTAGCAGAAGTAATTGTTGAAAGTCCTACACCTTTGCCACTTACATATAACCCAGCCGGAGATGCAGGAGTAAATTCAATATTTAATACCGCACTTTCAACTGCAACTTTAAAAGTTACTGGCGCAGAAAATGTTGCTGCTTATCAACAAGCTGATGTTTGGAAAGATTTTAGTGGTTTTGCTTTAGGTGTAGAATCTCAAGAACTAATCGCTGTAAATGCTTATCCAAATCCAGTTAAGAACAAATTATACTTTCGTTCAGATGATGTTGATTCTGTTGAAATTTACAATATTTTGGGTGCTAAAATAAGTTCACAAAAAGTGGTGAACGGTGTAGATGTAAGTTCGCTAAATAGAGGAATTTACTTGGTAAAAGCTAAAAACAATGAGGGCTTAGCGTTTAAAACCATTAGAATTTTTAAAGATTTATAGTAATCATTCTTTACAAACACTAAAGGAGTAATTTTAAATGAAGTTACTCCTTTTTTTTAATGTTTTTATTTGAGATTTTCCTAAGTTTAAAACCCTTCTAAATTTACTTTTTTCCATTTAATGCTTTATTCATATACCACCAACAAGGGATAGACATTCTTTGTAGCAATTCCCAACTTCCATTATAACAAACTAGAGTTTTTTTGTCTAAAACTCAAAAAAATTGCGAATAAACATAAAAAAGCCAATTGAATGTTATTCATGATAACATCCTTTTACTCTTTTAAGTGAAAATCATTTTCATCTTTTTTCCAAATTAAGATATCTCCTTTTTTTGTGGCTAGGCTTTTTTGGATTTCGTTGTATCTAAATTTTAACACATTGCCAAGTTTAGAATGTATTACTAAAGATTCTAATTGTCCTTTTTCCCATTTTATATCAATTTCAAATCCTTTTTTGGCTAAAATTCCTTGAATGTGTCCAGAATTCCATGCTTTTGGTAATGCTGGTAATACATGAACTTCTCCGTTATGGCTTTGTAATAACATTTCTGTGATTCCAGAAACTACACCAAAATTTCCATCAATTTGAAAAGGAGGATGCACATCTAAAAGATTTGGCAAAGTAGATTTTCTTTGCAGTGCTAAAACATTTTCATACGCTTTATCTCCTTCTAACAAACGTGCGTAAAAATTTATAATCCAAGCTCGACTCCAACCTGTATGTCCACCACCTTTAGCCAGTCTTCCTGCTATTGTTTTTTTAGCAGCTTCAAAAAGTGCTGGTGTTTTAGATTTCGAAATTTGATTGGATGGATGTAAGGCATATAAATGAGAAATGTGTCTATGACCAGGCATTGCTTCTTCTAATTCTTCTGCCCATTCTAATAACCTACCATCTTTACCAATAGTAAGTGGTGGCATTTGTTTTATTTTATTTTTTAAAACCGTACGAAACTCTTTATCTATATTTAATATTTCTGCTGCAGTAATGCAATTCTTAAATAACTCAAAAATGATGGCACGATCCATAGTTGGCCCCATATTTAAAGTTGCACGCTTGCCATCTTTTGTTAAAAAATTATTCTCGGGTGAAATAGATGGCCCACTAACTAAAAAACCTGTATTAGAGTCTTTTACCATAAAATCTACAAAAAATAATGCTGCTTCTTTCATAATAGGATACGCCTTGTTTTTTAAGTACTCTTTATCTTCTGTATATTCATAATGCGTAAATAAATGCTGACAACACCAAGCTGCACCCATAGGCCACATACCATGTCTTGCTTTCCCAAAAGCTGCTGTAGAATGCCAAGCATCACTTGTATGATGTGCCACAAAACCTCTTGCATTGTAGGTGTTTTGTGCCGTAATTCGTCCCTTTTCTCTTAAATTATCTACAAAATCTAAAAAAGGCTCATGACATTCTGTAAGATTTGTCATTTCAGACATCCAATAATTCATCTGAATATTAATGTTGATGTGATAATCTGAATTCCAAGGTGGTGTAAATCCATCTGCCCAAATACCTTGTAAATTAGCAGGCAAATTACCTGGTCTAGAACTACTAATTAATAAATATCTTCCAAATTGATACTGTAACTGTGTTAAGTAATTATCTGTAGCTTCTTTTTTTACTTTATTTAATCGAATATCTGTTGGTAATTCTTCACCTGTTTTGTCTGAAATTTTAAAATCTACTCTATGAAATAATGATTGATAATCTAAGATGTGTGCATTAAGTAATTTTTTGTAGGATACATTCGCTATTTTATTTAATGTAGTATTTGTTTCTTTTTCAGGGTCTAAACCTCTATAATTACTAGAGGCAACTACCTTAATTAATAATTCATCAGCATTTGTGATTATTAATTTACCGTTCTCAATTTTCGATGTACCGCCTTTAGTTTCAAAATGAATAATAGCATGAAATTTTACACCAAAACCATTACCAACATGTTCTGAAAATTCAATTCGATTTTCTGAAACCAAAATTTTAGTTTGCTCATTTCGTTTTACCGAAGCAGCAATATTTATCTCTCCTTTCGCATCTGCTGTATATTTATACACCATTGCTTTGTCTGGAAAACTAGAAAAATATTCTCTTTTAAAAGTTATACCTCTACTTTTAAAAGTTGTTGTGGCTAAGGATTTATTAATATCTAATTCTCGCTTATAATTTGTTATAGAGTCTAGATTATTTGAAGTAATAAATAAGTTACCCAACATTTGATAAGAGTTTTCTCCCCATGGAATTTTCTTATTCAGTACTTTTTCGTCAACCAATTTTTCGGCTTCAACATATTTACGAGCAAATAACATTTTTTGTATCGTATCAATATACTTTCCAGCTCCTTCTTTATCTATATTCTTCTCTTTTCCAATAGTCCAAATCGTTTCTTCATTTAAACAAATAACTTCCTTTTGCGGAGTTCCATAAATCATTGCTCCTAAATTTCCATTACCTATAGGAAGACCATGGTTCCATTTAGTAGTAGGTTGCTTAAACCACATTTTTAAAGGTGTTTTTGGCGAATCTTCTTTAGCTTGCTCACAATCAATAAAAGTGACTAATAAAAAAATTGACAAAACAAGTATTGTAACTGTTTTAGTTTTTGAAAAAATGTAATTTCTTAACATATACGTTCTTTTTAATTAATATTATATTTTAATTTTAAATAGCTGGCAATCATTTTTAATTCTTCATCAGAAAGTGGTCTTTCAAAAATTAAAAAACGAGCAATTTCTCCATCAAAAGATTCTACTCCTGGATGATTTGTGGCATCTCTTTCTTGACCAATAACCATTTTAGAAGCATTTGCTTTGGTATTTACAGGAAAGTTTTTAGTCGCTAAAGGCAACGTATCATTTATAAAAAGTTCCATAGCAACTTTGTTTTTTCCAGCATCCATTCTACCAATTATAACGTAATATTTTTCCTTTTCTAAAGGTGATGACGCAATGATTTGAGGACTATTCTCATTCCAAGTTCCTCTTTGCAATGCGTTTCTAGAAGACATCCACAATTGATTTTCTAGATTTACACCTGCCCAAAATCCTTCAAACTGACCTTTTTTATCCAAATTTGTATTTCTCAAATTTCCAAAAAAGGAATTAACACCTGGTTTTCCTTTTACTTGAGTGTATACAGACATCACAGAAAACCAAGTATAGCCATTTCCTGTGGTTAAATGATCAAAAGCATCTTCGTTGTGATTTACCAATTCTTGGCGACGAAAAACTACGGAATTGTGTCCATTTAATTTAGAAACATTCAATTTTAAACTTGGTCTTCCAGAACCTTTTATTTTTCTACCTTCATCTCGTTTTACAAAATTTTTGATTTTATTTTCCACACGATTACTCCACGAACTTATTCTATTTCCGTCTTCAAGTAGAATATTATAATCTGCATCTAAATCTAATAGAAGTCCTTCTTTTATTGGTAAAATAGAATTGTTATTTGTTTTATTTGAAGCCCATTTAATGCCATTTTCTAATAATTGTTGAAAATTTGAATTGGAATATAATTTTTTGGTGTGACCAAGTGATGTGAAAAAAGAACGTCCTCCATCATAATATTGATACCAAGTAAAAGGGTGATCTCCGCCCATTTTTTGTGTTCCTTCGTAGGAATTTTCATCAACAGCTAACAGTACATTTACATTTTTTCTGGGGTTATAGGAAAATCGATGCCATTCATCTTTTACTATCCATTCTTCATCTAAATGTTTTGTTATTGGATGCAATTTGTTTTCTACAATTAGTTTGGCAGGTTGTACTTTTGGATGATCTACTAATTTGGTTCCGATTAATTTTTCGTACCAATTTTGAAATTCTCCTCCTTCATTCCAAATTGCACCAGCACAATGAATTCCAACAAAACCTCCACCATTTCTGATAAAATTTTGCAATGCTGTTTGATTATCTTTAGACAAAATTTGTCCTTTGTTTCCGCAATTATTGTTAAATATAATTACATCAAATGAGTTTAGCTCTTTGTCATTAAAAATAGAATTATCATCTGTTGAAATAACTTGCCAACCGTTTTTTTGTCCTAATTCTTCAATAAGTTTTACACCTGTTTTTTGGGATTGATGCACATATCCATTATCACCATAAAAATTAAGGGTTTCAATTTTCTCTAAACTATTTTTTGTCTTTTGTGCATTCATATGAAAATTAGCAGAAAGAAAAAAAAGCAATATTAAAATTCTATTTTTTTTGTTCATATTAATTTTCATTTAAAAACCTTCTAAATCTACCTTTTTGGTTCCTTTTAATGCTTTGTCTGCATCTGTTTGAATAGCATTTGGTTTATGTTGTATAAAGTCTGTATCAATTTTAAAAGCCCATGCATACTTAGTTTTTCCCAAGTTTGATGGAGGAGTAATTTGCAAACCTTCTTTAGTGATTTTCCAGTTAATCCTTTCTTTAGAACCTAAAAGAGCTATTTGCTTTACATTATTTTTCGTCCAATCTTTAGTCGCTTCAATAATAAATGGTTGTGTCGGCTTTTCTAGAGCGATAGCAAATAATGTTTTATCTTTTGTTGTAAATGCTAAATGCCCATTTTCTTGATGATTTTCTTTCCAGTAACGAGTTCCATAAATAGCATCTCCATTTATTTTTAACCAATTACCCATTTCTTGTAAACGTTTCATTTGTTCCTGTGGAATTGTTCCATCTGCCTTTGGACCAATATTTACCAAAAAATTACCGTTTCTGGAAATTACTTCTACCATTTCTGTTATAATCGCTTTTACGCTTTTGTATTTATCATTTTCTAAATACCCAAAAGAAGTACCAAAAGTGGTGCAACTTTGCCATTTAGGACCAACAACTTTTAGTTTTAAATTGTCTTTTTCTAAACACCCAACGCCATCTGGCCAGTTACGATTTGCTCCTTTATTGTTTACGTAAACTGCTTGTTGTCTATCAATTCCATTATTCATAAAATCTGTAATCATTCCTTTTACTTCATCATAGAAATATTGAATTTCTGGTTTAAAGCCTGTTTTAGGATTGTTACCATCTCTTGTAAAAACAGGTACATCATCTATCCACAAAAAATCTGGATGGTATTTGTCTTGAATTTCTTTCCAACGCGCCACATAATCATCTGTAAATTTTTTACTGAAGCTAAATGGCCCATAAAGGGTTGCTGCTTTAGGAACTCGTTTGATTTCTTCTGCAATATCTGCTCTAGGAATACTATGCACATTATATTGTTCTTCAGCAAAAAAACCTGTGTGCCTTTCACGATGATAGGAAGGTGCATATTTAAGTCCTTGCTTTCTAACTGCTTCACCCAAATCTCCTACCAAATCTCTTTTAGGTCCCATTTTTACTGAATTCCAAGGATTTATTTTAGAATCCCAATTAGAAAAACCATCGTGATGTTCTGCTGTAAAAACTACATATGTAACACCAACTTCTTTAAAAAGTGATGCCCATTCTTCTGGATTCCAATTTGCTGCTGTAAATTCTGGAATAATATCTTTGTATCCAAATTCTGGTGGTGTTGCTCCCCAACGTTCTTGCATATAAGGGTAATAATGGGATTTATTTTTATATAGTTGCTTTGGTACATGTTCTGCATAACCACGTCCGCCTTTTTTGTAACCAATAGCACTATATGGTCCCCAATGAATAAATAAGCCTATTTTTCCATCATCAAACCAAGCAGGAACTGGCATTTTTTGTAATGCTTGCCAACTCCCATCATAATGAATCTTTGTTTTCTCTTTTTTACTACTATTGTTTTGTTTTTGATTGCATGACAAAAACGATAATAGAAAAAGTAATGTTACTGAATTTATAATGCTGTTTAAGTTCATATTAGTATTTATTCAAATATTTTTATTTGTTTTTTTAAATTACTGATAGCGAATAAAATCAAAACAAAAATTATTTGCTATTCTATCATTTCAAAACGAATTAAATATGCTAAGTTTTTCTTTTGTATCATCGAAATTCCCCAACCAGGAATTTCTGTATTCGGGTTTCCATTTTCTAAATGTGGTCGATACAATCCGGGTGCTTTTGGAATGTTTTTCAATCCTTTATTTAAAATAGAAAAGTGTTCGCCATCTTTGGCATAATTGATCGTTGAGTTTATGGATGCTAATGAGGCAACACCGCCATCTTTTAACCAAATTAACACTTCATGGCTTTTGTCTAATAATGAGCCATCATGTTTTGTATAAGGTCCTTCTGGTTTTTCAGCATAGGCAACGCTCATTTTGGTTTTTTTTGGACCTTGTTTTCCATCAGCAAGCGATCTTCCTTTGTAAAATAACCAAATTTTATCGTTTTTTACTAATAAACTAGCATCATCAATCCTAAAACTATCAAAATCTGAAGCCACTTTACTCACTTCTAATACTGGATTGTTTTCTACTCTTACAAAAGGTCCGTTCGGATTATCTGCTACTGCTAAACCAATAGCTGTAATATCTGTTGTAGCATTGTTTTCAAACTCATTTTTCTTATTGTCTGGTGTTGGCTTTACACCTGTATAATACATATAGTATTTATCTTTATACACCAAAATATTTGGCGTAAAAACAGCATGACTATCAAATGTGCCAGCTTTACCTAAATCTAATGCCATCCCTTGTTCTTGCCAAGTATAACCTTTATCTTTTGATGTTGCGTACCAAATAGTTCCCCAATATCCAGATCTAATTGGACTGTCCATTCTTGTGTACCACATATAGTACGTGTCATTTACTTTGATGATATCGCTATTATCTCGTCTGTTATAGGTAGTTTCTTGCCCTAATGCTGATAGTTTTTGATATGTAAATTTAACAGCATCAATTTTAGTCAAATCTTCTGAAATCGATTTTTTTTCTTTTTTGGAATCGCATGACGTAATTACAATAATTAATAATAGTAATGTAAATTTTAAGCTTATTTTCATAATATTTAGTTGTTTTTTGATAATACTTCTTTCATTTTTTTAGGATTGTCATACAATACTTTTTTATTTTCCATTAGCATTTGATGAATATGATAGGTAACGTCCATCCATTCTCTTTCTTCAACCCAAAGTGGCTTCATTAGTTGACTTTCCCAATTCTTTAAATCATTTACAGCATTATTAAAAGCTATTGTTTTTGTTTTAGATAAATCTGTTGTTTCTCCTAAATCAGTATCAAGATTGTAAAAAGTATAGCCATAATTTTCTAAACCAACTAATTTACACGAACCTATTCTAGCTGCAGATTCTTCTAATTTTCGCCAAAATAATTTATCATGTGGATTGCCTTTTTTTTCTCCTGTTAAATAAGGCAATAGGTTAACTCCGTCTAAAATTAAAGTTGTATCTTTTTTAATATTTGCTGCTGCCAATGAGGTTGTAAAAATATCTAATGAAGAACTTAAACCAGAAAATGTTTGACCTGCTTGAATTTTGTTAACCCAACTTATTACAAATGGAACTCTATGTCCGCCTTCAAATTTATTACCTTTCCAACCTTTTAATGGCGCTACACTTGATGAGTTATTTGCAGCACCACCATTATCACTTAAAAAATAAATAAGTGTATTTTCTTCTAAATTTAGCTTTTTTAATGTGTTTTGAAGTTTTCCTATATTTTCATCTAAAGACCAAGTCATGGCTGCTAATTTTTGTCTAGCATGGTTTTTATATTTTTCTAAATGTGCTTCTTTGGCTTCCATAGGTGTATGTACAGCATTATAAGACAAGTACATAAAAAAAGGATTATTTTTATTTTCTTCAATATATTTAACAGATTGATCTCCTAAAACATCTGTCATATATCCTTCGAAATTTACACGCTTTCCATTGTGTTGTAACATCTGTTTTTTATTGGGATTCTTTATTGGAAAATAAGATCTGCTTCCTGTTTCAAACCCATAAAACTCATCAAAACCTCTGTTATTGGGATGGTCTGATGTGTCACCACCCAAATGCCATTTTCCTAAAGCAATTGTTTTGTATCCATTTTTTTTGAAAACATCTGCCATGGTTATTACATCGTCTGAAAGTCCAATATCACCTGTATTTTCATCTCCTGTATTATTGGCTTCAAAGCCAAAACGTTGTTGATATTTTCCTGTAATTAAACCAGCTCTTGAAGGTGCACAAACTGATGCACTTACATGAGCATCCGTAAAAATAACCCCACTTTCTGCCAATTTGTTTATGTTAGGCGTTTCCAAATCTTTACTTCCCATAAAACCAAAATCTGCGTAACCTGCATCATCAATTAGAATGATGATAATGTTTGGAGGTTTAGTAGCTTCTTTTTTATTGGAAGCAAATAGACTTTCAGATGTTCCTTTTACATTAAATAAAAAGACAAGTAGCAAAACAAAGGCAATTGAAAACGCTATTTTAACTTTCATATTTGGCTGTCCTTTTTATTTTTATTGTATTTCTTTGGCTATTTTACTTGCTAAAACTTTGTAACCTTCATCATTAAGATGAACACCATCAATAGTATATTTATAAGAGTTTTTCATTATCGTATTAATATCTATCAATTTTACATTTTGCTCTTTTGCCACTTCTTTTATGATAGGAATTACCCATTGATGCATTTGCGCTCTACGTTCTTTTATTTTTGGATCTTTGC
The DNA here is from genome assembly GCF_947501385.1 of uncultured Polaribacter sp. Lineage (GTDB taxonomy): Bacteria > Bacteroidota > Bacteroidia > Flavobacteriales > Flavobacteriaceae > Polaribacter. The sequence continues at coordinate 65,761 of NZ_CANMVP010000009.1, read as the reverse complement.
ATTTTTCATGCTCATAAATTGGTAATGGTGTTGCTATGTAAATAGATGCATTTTCATTTAATTTTTTATAAGAATTTATCAATTTTACATATTGACTTTTAAACTCCTCTTGAGGTGTACCCACAAAATCTGTTTTTCTTTTTTTGCTTAAACACCACCAAACATTTGCATCGTTTGTACCAAACATAATAAGAACAATATCTGGAATAAATTTTAAGGAATTCTTGTATTTGTCTATTTTTAAATAAGGATGGTTTGTTCCATCAAGTAAAGTAGCACCTCCTTTACCGAAGTTTTTTACTTGATAGTTTTTGCCTAATTCTTTTTGAAGAAATTCAGGGTATTTCATCTCAGTATTACTATCTCCAACACAAGATACCTGTATTAAGTTTTTAGAAAGCGTTGGTTTGCCTTCTAAATATCCTAACTTTTCTAAAAAAATATCTGTTTGATATGTTGTTACATTATAATATTTATTGCCAAATCCTTTTCTAAAAAAATCACCATTAAAAAATCCATGCCCAACATTTTCTACGGCTATTAATTTGCAGTTGTTTCCTGCTTTTTGCATTAAATTTGTAAAACGTTCTGCGTTTTCAAAAGGAACTGTTTTGTCTTTTTTTCCATGAAAAATTAACGTAGAAGGTAAATCCTTTTTTACGTGATGAACTGGAGATATTTCTGTTTCTCGTCCAACAAGTTTCTTTGAACCATAACCTTTTTTTGTGGTGTCCATAACTGGATTGTATGCTACAATCGCGTTAGGAACAGAACTTAATGAAGTATTTTCTAATTCATTTTCAAAACCATGAATCAAAGCCGTGCAAAGTGCTAAATGTCCTCCTGCAGAACCGCCACTTGCTATTATTTTATTTGGATTTATATTAAGTGCTTTCGAATTTTCTCTTACCCAACGAATGGCAGATTTTGCATCTTCCACAGCATCAAAAGGAGATGTTTTGTGCGTTTTTTGTATTCTATATTCTGCTGAAACTGCTAAAATACCTCTAGAAGCAAAATATTGGCTTTGTTGATAGAATTGTTTTGGTGAACCAGAAACCCATCCACCACCAAAAAAAAACACAATTACTGCCGTTGGTTTTTTAGATAATTGAGGTTCAAAAATATGTAGATATAAACTATCGCCATTTATTTCTTTGTAAAGTATTTTCTTATCTGGAATTATATTCTGGGATTTAATAGCAAAAATTGTAAATAAAATCATTAAAAATGTAGATACTGTTTTTAATGATTTTATTCCTTTACTATTGTTTGATTTTGTATAATTCATATTCCAAATTATTAAGGCAGAAATGAGTCTGTTCTAAACGGATAAGCAGGCAAATTAACTTCGTTTACCAAATTTACGTTTGGTTTTCCTGTAAACGCATAACGAACATATAACGGGTTTTTTATTTTATCCGAAAATAATATTATTTTTTTACCTTTTATGGTTGCTTTTGCTGGAAACCAATTCCCATAATTATCTGACAACCAAAACCCAGTTGGAGTTTTACCGTCTTTTGTTTTTAATTTTTTTGCGTTGTTAAAGGAGACTACTAAAGTGTTTCTTTTTGATTTTACCTTTTTCATTACTGGTCCAAAAGCTGTTACTTTTTTATGCAAAACATTTTGCTCTACAAGTAACGCTGCTCTTTTACCAATGGGTAATTTATCATTAGGATGAATATTTTTTACATCACCCAAATCAATCGTATTTACAACAGATGTATTTGATAATTCTAATGCTTTTAATTGCGATTCTCGCATCCAAGCCCAAGAATGTGCATCAGGATTTTCTTTACTAATTCCTTTATCTAAATCTAACACTTTTCCATAGCCTGGAAGCATTACTACTAAAAAATGTAATTTTTCATTATTCCAACCTTTTCTGTAACGTTTTATCCATTCTTTTAAAGCATCACCATATTTTAACATTCCAGAATTTCTAGAAAACCAAGGTTCCTTTAACATTCCAAACATAGATTGTGTATTTCGTTCTCCTTGATACCAAACCAATCCTCTACAAGCATAGGGGATTAAGGGATGCATCATTGCATTGTATAAAATATTGGATTGACTTCTTAAAAAAATATCATTTTCTCTTCCCCAAGGTTTTGGACCTTCTAAAATGGCTTTTATTCTAGTTTTGGTTTTTTCATCAGCATCAAACTCATTCATCATCGTTTTAAAATGAGGCACTATTGCTGTCATATCTTTGGGCATCCACGCTTCTATGGAAGAACTTCCCCAACAGGTTAAAATAATCCCCACAGGAGCATCTGAAGATTGCTCTAAAAAATAGGCAAAAGAAAATGCAACCGCACTATTTGGATGTTTGACTTGCCAAGACCCTTCTAAACTTTCTTGTGGTTGAAAAGCCACTGTTTTTTTTACTTCAAAACTTCTAATATTTTTTGCTAATGGAACTAACTTTTTTACTTCTGGGGCTTTATTTATAGGGAATTGCATGTTAGATTGCCCAGAGCAAATCCAAACATCACCAATTAAAATATCTGAAATTTCTATTTTTTTAGCATCAGATGAAGAAGTTATCAGCATTGTTTTGGGTTCGAAACTAGCTTCTTGCGGTTTTAAATTGATGCGCCATTTTCCATCAGAATTCGCAATCGTACTTTTTTCTGAATTTGCAAATTGAATTTTTATAGTTGCTCCTGATGATGCTTTTCCCCAAACAGGAATTGGCATATCTCTTTGTAAAATCATATGATTTTGAAAAAGTGAACCTACTTGAAGTATGGGGTTTGCTTTTATCTCTTTTGTTTGTGCAAAACTAGAAATATCCATAATTAGAATTGCAAAAACAATAAAATTTTTAAAATCAATACTTCTTTTCATCTCTTAAAGCTATTTAATATTATTTTTAATAGTAAATTTTAGAGTTTCATCTTGTGCAAAAGTTTTTCCTTTTTTAAAGTTAACCGCTCCAAATTGTTTTAATTCAAATGATTTTAATTCCAAAGAACCATTTAAAAGTGTTAGTGCTACTTTTTTTGTCTTCCCTTCTCTAATAATTTCAATATTTCCATATTGATATCCATTTGACCAGAAATAAGAACCGTTTTTGGAATTAAATTTCATTGATTGATTCACTGCAGAATAATTAAAACCTGTATACGCTAAAACACTTCCCCAAGCCATCATTGCTCTTGCATAATGGTTGCCAAATTCGGCTTCATTAAAAGGGTTTCTTTTTTTTCCATCATATCTGTCTCTAACATCTTGCATCGTTTTTAGACCGATAGTATTCTGGTTTTCATATAACATTGAAACTGCTGCAGTATATTCAAAACCTGTCATTACTTCAGTAAAATATGGAAAAGGTTTTGCAGGACGTTCTTCTGGATATGATGCCATTAACAATGCAGATTCATCACCCAAAGCATAAGAACGCATAAAGTTTGGGTGTTTAGACAAATCTTCTCTGTAATTATATTTAATAATTGCTTTATTGGTTTCTTTAATATTTTCTTTATCAGTTAAATATCCTAAATCTAAAATATGAGCGAGTACTTGACCTACTAATTGGTCTACTAAAACTCCTTTTCCTAATTGATAATCTGGACTAGTTAAGTCTTTTGCACCAATTCCTAGCATTAATCCTGGAGCAACATTTTCTGCAACCATTGGAGGCTGAATGTCCTGTTGATAATATTCGCCATTAAACAAATTTTTATCCATCCATTTTGAGCCATTATCATACAAATTCTTACAGGTTTTTGCAAAAGATTTATCGCCCAAATACTTTGCCATTTTTTCAGCAGATTTTAAAGCTCCCAAATACCAAAAACCCATTTGAGGATTAGGACCAAAATATTCTACATCCATTGTATTGTGTTGAGAACCTTCCATAATTCCATCTTTGTTGGCATCCCAACCCCCTTTTATCCAGCAAAAAGCCAAGGCTTTTTTAACCATTGGCCAATGTTTCTTTAAAAAAGTATCCTCACCAGAAAGTTGCCATTCTCGATAAAACTTCATAATAGCTCCCATTTGTCCATCTGCTGCTGCAATGCCATGTTCTTGAGCGTGTTCTAATGGTAAATAGAATCTAAAACTCATTAATCCATTATCTGCTGTTCCATATCCAAACTCCACATCTCTCATAGTTTGTGCTAATTCACCAAATAAAAATGGCGTTACTTGTTCGTAATTCCAAACATGTGTACAAGAGCCAAAACCAGCACCTCTATTATTAAAATTACCTTCCCAACCTAACAAATGACCTGTTTCTGTTCTGAAAGCCAATTGCGTTCTTAAATGGGCTAAATTAAAAAGTGCTGCCTCTTTTGTTATTTGTGGAATATCGCTTTGTAAAAAAGTGTTTACAAATGTTTTTGTTTCGTTTTCTAAAGTTGTTAGTTTTGGTGCTGTTTTTACTGCAACATCCCAAGCATCTGAATACTTAGTCGCATAATAGTTTCCTACAATACCTTCTATTTTTTTATGAAATCCTGGTTGTGGCCAAGTTGGTCGATTTGGAAAATGCCAAGTAATCAAAAATTTTAATTCTTTTTCTTCTCCAGCTTTTAATTCTATTTTAGTAGCTAACGTTCCTGTTGGTGCATCTGTTATTGTGTTTTCTCTATTTTCTAATAATCCATCTGCACTAAAATCGTCCCAAAAATCTAATGTTGCATCTCCCCATTTTACAGGAATCCAATTCGTTCTATATGTTGTTTTTCCTTCATTTAAAGAAACAAGACTCATAGTACCCCATTGATGACTTTTTTTGTCAACGCCTTTTGAAGTATAATACAATCCTTTGATATCATTATCATCTCTAAAACTGATGACGTTTTTTTTAGGTTTTCCTTTAAATCCATCTGTTCCTATAAAATTTTGAATGGTTCCTGCAATAGCGATTTCTACAGGAGATGCTGATGTATTTTTAACTCGATAACTTAATACTGCCATTGGAATACTACTTTCATCCACCTTTCCAGGAATTAAGGGATTAAAAGCACCTACTGTTACTTCTACTGGTAATTCTGTATCTGTTAATTTTACTTGACCAAAAGGATAAGCGGTTTTAAAAACAGCTTTTGTAAATCTAGGAAGCCCATGATTGGAAGCACTAGCTCCTAAATCGCTCTCATATTCTAAATCAGATATAGGACCTTCCAACAAGACAACTTGCCCATTTTTATCTTTTTCTTTAATATAAACTGAAAAAAAAGGCGTTCTATTTACAGGAGGTCCTTTTATTAAACTAGGATTAAAACCTTTCATAGGTCTATTCATAATTTCCCAATCTTGTAATGCTCCTCTTCCATTTAAGGCTACAGTACCTGTACCAATACCACCAATTGGCATTGCTATCTTCTTTAAATACTCACCTTCGTAGGTTTTTAAAACTGGCCAATCATTAGATTGTGCATAACATAAAAATGGAGATGATGCAAATAGTATCAGTAAAAAAGTAGTTTTTATGTATTTTTTTAAAAAAATCATATTATGGTTTTAGTTTTAGTGAAATTATATTGAATGATAAAGGTGCTAATTCAATGTTTAGTATTTGATTATTTATTTGGTTTTCATTCTTCTCTGAATATAATGGAAACCTGTCTTCAGGACTTTTGCCTGAAAAAGATTTTATAGTGTAATTAGGTTGTAAATCAAACGCTGAAGTTGTGATATTTACTGTTTCTATATTATCATTTTTATTGATTAAAAAAACATTCAAATTCTCATTGATATCATCTACACATGCATACGTTCTTACAAATCCGTTTACACGAGGCATTTCAACAAAATAACCGAAAAGATTATCGTTAATCATTTTGATAACATCACCACGTGGCTCACGATTATTCTCTAAATCTAATATATTGTAGGGAGAATTTTCATCAGGACCAGACCATGGACCATGTGTATTCCAAACGTAAGTTGCTGTAACATCTTCAAAACTGGAAGCATTTAATGCCATTTCTGCATATGCTAAAGCTCTGAATATATCATCGCTATCCAAATTATCTTTCCAAGGTCTCGAATTCATTTCAGTAACATGAATTTCTATATCTGGAATGGATGAATTATTGACTATTTTTTGAACTTTTTCTACATTATTTACTAAAATATCGTTGGTGTTTTTCCATCCTTCGTAATCTTGATTTCTCCAATCGTATTTGTATAAATAATTATGAACACAAATAAAATCGATATTATCAGGATCATGAGCCAACATTGCAGCATGCCAATTTCCCAGTAATCCTGGTCCAATCCAAATACTAGGATCTACTGCTTTCATTGCTGTTGCAAAATCAGTATATAGTTCTTTATATTCTTGCTGAGAAATTAAATCAGAATGATGATCTACTTCGTTTCCTAAAGCCCATCTTTTTACCTTATATCCTTTTGTAATGTTTGCATAACGAACCCACTCTGCAGCCATTTCTTTTAGTTTTTCATAGGTAGGACCATTTTCATATTTATAAGAAAGAATATTGATAACAACCATTGGTTCTGCCTTTACATTTCTACAAATAGAAATGTATTCGTCAAAATCCATATCTTTTATAAATTCGCCTGTCGATTGATCTACAGCCCAACTCCAATCTGCTGGAGCTTGAGAAGTAGATGCGATTTTTGGAGTGAGTGTGTTTCCATAATCGCCATCATCATCCCACAAATAATTATCAGCTAAATGACCGTAAGGAAAGCGAATGTATTTTACGCCCATATCTTTCATTGCGTTGGTAAAAGACGTTTTTCTTGGTCTTTCAATATCTGAATCTAATAACCAACAAGCAACAACTCCAGCAGAATTTTTAGAAATTTCTTTTGTTCTTTTGGAGGTGTTAATGGTGATTAGTTCTTTATTTTCATCAAGCGTATTATCTTGAGTATTATTTTTTCGCTCACAACTTATAGTGAGCAATAAAATTAAAATAGATAATAGCTTTAGTTTCATTTTATATGTTTAATTGTAGCAACTGATTTTTTTTATTTTCGATTTAAAAATCCTTTAGCAATTTCATCTACGATACTATGGTGAATGTTCCATTTTTCATAAACTTCCATCGCCCATTTTCTTATCAACTCTTTACAGCTTTTTTGATTAGTTGATTTCTCTTTAATATCAGTTGTTGTAATAGTTCCTCTTTTTAATATTTCAGGTGGAGTTAGAAATTCATTCTGTTTAAGAGCTTTATATACATTCAAATAATCACTAAGTTTTGGTGAAAGTTTATAAGTCCAATTAATACCGTATTTAAAAATCAAATGAAGTCTTGACAGGTGAAAATGATTATTCCATCTACCGTGAATTTCTGGGTGTTGTAATGTGTGTGCGTCAACAATCAGAAATCTATATATGTGATTTTCAATATTTGAAAAATCAATTTCCTGAAATCCAAGATTAAAAATCTCTAAGCATTCGTGTATCCCTCTTTTTGTGTTTGCTCCACAAAATTGACATTGTCCACTATCGAAAAGTGTAACTCCATTCTTCACTGCTAAATCAATATAATCTTGCATTGTATTTTTCGCTTGATACTAACTTTTTTTCAATCAAAAACAACTTTAAATACATGAGAACTGCTTCCATAACCTGGTTTTGTTTGCACACCTGTTGCTAAATACAAATAGGTGGGTACACCATCTTTAAATAAAATTTGTGCACGTTCTAAGTGACCATCTTTTTTACCACGATATGCTTTTGCATCTTTTAAATGTTCTTCTCCAAGATAATGTGCTAAATCTTCATAGGCACGTGTGGTTTCTTCTTTAGGGAAATTAAAACCGTCTGCGGATTTCCATAGTAATCCACCTCCTGTACTTCCCAAAGAGCGTCCAAAATCTCTACTTACAAAAAAGACTGAATCATTCATAGTAAACGCATACGCATCTTCTAATGGCATTGCTCTACTAGTAACTTGTGTTGGTGTTTGATTGTAAGGCCCTTCTACCTTATCTGCAACTACAACTCCATAGACATACACATGTCCTTTTCCTGAAAGTCTTTTAATTACAGATTTATGATATAAATGATATTTGTCTTTGTATTTCACTAAAGAAGGATTAGAAACGCCAATTCTTGCAGTGTAATTCCAAACTGTAGAATCTTTTGTTTTTCTTAAAATAGTTCCATCTGGTTCTGCACCTTTTGCGGGTCTCCAAGTATCGTTTAAATCGTCTGCAACCATCATTACAATTCTTTGATATACTAAATCGTCATTTTCATTTACAATAAAACACAATTGGTATTGCCCATCTATATAACTAATAGTTGGATTGTGTGGCGAATTAAATTCACCATCTTTATCTTCTATAGCTACGCCTACATATTCAAATGGGCCTTCTGGATTGTCACTAACGTAATGACCAATTTCACAATCTTTAAACCAACCACTAAAATTCTTTTGTGTTTTTGTAGACCATTGCGCAGCGTACAAATGGATTCTTCCATCTTTTCCTTCTATTGGAGAAGAACCCCAAACGTGCATACCTTCGTTTTCTGCAGCCCTTCCTACATATTCAAATTTCATATTGCTGGAATACGTATTTGATTTTTTTTCTGCATCATTTTTCTTGTTTGTTTTACAAGACATACATGCAAAAACTAGGACATATAAAATAATTTTCTGTGGTTTCATTTTTTAATTTGATTTGGTTTTTTAATTATTCTAGCTGGTTATTATATGATTTTTACTGAAAAATGGGTAAAAGTATAAAACTACTTATTCTAAAATAATTTGATGGGTAATTTTGAGTACAATCAGGGGTTATAATGTATACTTTTAGAAAATAGCATTAAGCAAAATTTAAATCTATAATCTTATTAGTAACTATTTTTTAGTCCTCTTAATCAAATCATTAGGCGTAAAATAAGGTTCGTTTCCTAACGCTCTTGCATTGATGCCTCTTTTGCTAAAATCACCAATATCCTTTTTTGCCCATTCTAATTGCTTACGCAGTCGTGCAACAACTTGAGGAAACTCTTTTGAAACATCTATTGTTTCACCAATATCATTTTCTAAATCATATAGTACATAGTCACTAAATAGCACTCTATCTTTTTGAGCAATGTGTATAGGCCATTTTCTAAAAGCTATTGAATTTGAATTTACATTATGAGGTAAATGTAATTTCCATTTCCCCATTCTTACTGCTCGTAAATCTTTGTGCTGATAGTAAAAATAAGGACGCTCTAATGTGTTTGATTTTCCGTGAATAATTTCTGACACATCAAGTCCGTCAATAATTCTATCTGTTGGTATTTTTGCTCCAGCTATTTTGGCAATAGTAGGCAATACATCTATGGTAGCAATAACCAAATCAGAAGTTTTTCCAGAAGGAACTTTATTAGGTGCTCTAATAATAAACGGAACTCGTAAGCCACCTTCCCAAGCTGATGTTTTAGCTCCTCTTAATGGTTCTGCATGACCTCCATTTTCTCCTCTAATCCACCAAGGACCATTGTCACTGGTGAAAATTACGTAGGTATTTTTATCCAGATTTTCTTCTTTTAGCTTTTCTAGAATACGCCCAACATTATAATCTATTTCTTCAATAACATCGCCATAAAAACCACTTTTTGACTTTCCTTTAAACGCATCTGAAACCGCAAGTTTTGTATGTGGCATTGTGTGTGCTAAATATAAGAAAAAGGGTTTTTCTTTACTTTGTTCTATAAAACCAAGAGCTTCATCAGTATAGCGTTTTGTTAGCGTAGACATATCTGCGTTCAATTCAACAACTTTTTTATTTTTAAGCAAATGAACTCTAGCATCATTACTTGATGGGGTAAAAAATGAAAAATCAAACCCTTGATGTACAGGAAGAAGGTCTGGATTAAATTGTTCAGGATTGTGACCTGCCAAATCCCATTTCCCAATCATTGCAGTAGCATATCCTAAAGGTTTTAAAACTTCTGCAATAGTTACTTCACTCAATGATAGCTTTGGATGTGGAGATTCACCATTATCATTACGTGCATTTCTTAAAGGATAACTTCCTGTCATTAATGCAGCTCTTGAAGGCCCACAAACGGTTTGTGCATAAAAGCTTGTTAATTTCATCCCTTCTAAAGCCATTTGGTCGATGTTGGGTGTTTTTATATCAGGTGAACCAAAGCAACCCAAATCATTGTAGCCTTGATCATCAGTAAAAATGATAATAAAATTAGGTTTCTCTTTTTGTGCTGAAAGTATAAGAGGAAGGAAAAGCAAAAAAATAATACTAAAAATATAATTCGATTTTTTCATGACTATTTTTTTTCTTTCCTTATTTACAAGCTTTTATATAAACTTATTATGAAGTGTTCTTTATTTTTTTTGAGCACTCAATTTATTATACTTAATTATTCTTTTATTCTTCTGCTTATTTTCAAAAAAACGAGCACCATTGCCAATCTTATTATTATCTCCCAACTCGATTCGTCCTTTTTCTATTACAGCAAGTAATTCTTTTACTTTTTCTGGATACTTATTTGCCAAATTATATTGTTCTTCTTTATCTTCTTTTAAGTTGTATAATTTAATTGTGTCAACTGCATCAATTTTACGTGCCCACCAACCCATATATTTTGGTTTCTCTGGTCTTGGTAAAACTAATTTCCATTCATTATCTCTAACAGCTTGTAAGTGCGTATATGCGTAATAATAAAAATAATCGTGTTGACTTTTTTTATTTTCTAAAATGATGTCTGTAAAGCTCTTTCCATCTATGGTTAAGTTCGTAGGAATTTTAGCTCCTGAAAGTTCGGAAAAGGTTGCGAAAAAATCCATAGTAGTGGCAATTTCATCAGTTACTATGCATTCTTTTATTTTTCCTTTCCATTGCATTATTGCAGGAACTCTTATGCCTCCTTCCCAAGTTTGCATTTTATTTCCTTTTAAAGGAAAAGCACTTCCTGAATGGTTGCCGATTTTATCTTCTATCCAAGGACCATTATCTGAAGTAAAAATAACGAGCGTGTTTTCATCTAACCCTTCTTCAACCAAAGTTTTTAAAATTTCTCCAACACTCCAGTCTAATTCTTCTATAACATCTCCATAAAAACCAGCTTTCGATTTTCCTCTAAAACTCTCTGAAGCCCCTAAAGGAACATGAGGCATATTGTGTGCTAGATAAAGGAAAAACGGATTTTCTTTATTTTGCTTTATAAAATTAGTTGCTTCTTTAGTGTAAATTTTGGTTAATTGCCCCATTTCTGCTACATTATTTATAGTTTGAATGGTGTCTTTATTTCGTAATAGTTTGCATCTAAAACTAGCATCTTCAATTTCTTTTGTAAAACCATTAAAACGGGGTGTTCCAAAAAAATAATCGAATCCTTGCTCATTTGGCATTTGACCTTTTTCTTCGCCAACATGCCATTTGCCAATGCATGCTGTTTGATAATTTTTTGTTTTTAATAATTCTGCAATTGTGAGTTCTTTTGTATGCAATTGGGTGTGAAATGCCTTTCTATTATTGGGTTCTCCAATACGAATAGGATAACTACCTGTTAGTAAAGCTACTCTTGAAGGGCCACAAACAGGTTGTGCGTAAAAGCTAGTAAATTTTATTCCTTCTTTAGCCATTTGATCTATGTTGGGTGTTTTTATGTTGGGCGAACCAAAACATCCCAAATCATTGTATCCTTGATCATCAGTAAAAATGATGATAAAATTAGGTTTATCCTTTTGAGCTAAAAGCACAAAAGGCAAACAAAACAACAGAATGATACTAAATATATAAATCGATTTTTTCATCACTTTAGTTTTAAATTTTTAGTTAGAAAGTGGTTTTGGATTTTCAACAAAAGCTGCTGGTCTGCTATTTTCTTTAATGTCTTTTTTGAAAACTTCTATATACCCTTTTAATCTTTTAACGATAGCATCATTTTCTGCGATTACGTTTTTCTTTTCTGAAATATCTTCTTCTAAATTGTATAATGCAGGTGATTTATATCCTTTTACGCGTAATTTCCATTTGCCAGAACGAACTGCTTCAAGCGTATTTTCTTTGTAGTAGAAGAATACTTCGTGTGGACTTTTTTGGTTGTTACTCAATACAGGTAAAATGTCTTTTCCATCAATAATATGATTTTTGGGAAGTTTAGCACCTGCAACTTTAGCAATAGTTGGTAAAAAATCCATTGCAGTAAGTAACTCACTACTCACTTGTCCTGCAGCAATTTTTTTAGGCCAACGAATTACTGCTGGCACACGCATACCACCTTCAAACGTACTTCCTTTTCTTCCAGATAATGGTTTTGCTTTACCCACCATTGGTCCATTATCGGAGGTGAAAATCACTATTGTATTTTCATCAATTTTGTATTTTTTTAAAGCGTCTAAAATTTGACCAACAGACCAATCTATTTCATTAATAGCATAATTATATAGTTTGTCTCTTTTCATATAACCGATATTGCCATCTTCATTTTTAATGGCTTGTTGTACTTTTTCAGGAACTTTTTTCATCACTTCTGGAGAAAGATGAACTGGACGATGTGGCATTGGATGAGGAATGTACAAGAAGAAAGGATTGTCCTTATTTTCTTTAATAAATGCTATGGATTTATCTGTAATTCTTTTGGTAAAATAATCTGCATTTGGATCCATTTCAATAACTTCTTCCCCTTTAAGCAAAGGAAGTGGAGGGAAATTTAGTTTTGCTTGGTTTGGAATTAATGGATGAATATTATGGCTGTAAGGAATTCCAAAAAATTTATCAAAACCTTGTTTTGTGGGTAAAAAATCAGGCTGATCTCCAAGATGCCATTTTCCAAACATTCCTGTTTTATAACCTACAGATTTTAAAACTTCTGCAATAGTGATTTCTTTTGGATTTAGTCCTTTTGGATCTGCATCTAACAATACAGAATGTTTAGACCCTCTTGCCATATCCATTCTAATTGGATATGTACCTGTTAGTAACGCTGCACGTGAAGGCGTACAAACTGGAGCTGCTACATAAAAACTGGTTAGCTTTATGCCTTCTGCTGCCATTTTATCTATTCTTGGTGTATTAACGTGTTTTCCGCCAAAACAACCCAAATCTGCATATCCTTGGTCATCTGTAAAAATGATTATGATATTTGGTTTTTGAGCATGAGTACACGCATTATTTATACTTAATACCACAAAAAGTATGGTTTTAAGTAGCATTGAGGTACTAGATCTAATTTTCTTCATAAACATATTCTACAAATACAGTCAAACACTGTTATTTAATTCGATGCTTCTTTTTTTACTTCACTTCCCCACCAATCTTTATTGGGTCTCCAATTTGGTGAGAGCATCTTTTTACGTTGTTTTTCAAGTCTTGGTAATAACACCTTTTCTTTGTCTTCTAACCATTTTTCACGAGCTTCTTTATCCCATTCTGTATCAATTGCTGCATAGTGTGTATCCATCGATTTTAACCAATCTAAAAGTTGCGTTTCCATTTGTTTTGCAATTTCAGGATTGCTTTCTGCAAGGTTGGTTTGTTCTCCTAAATCGGTTTCTAAATTGTACAATTCTGTATGTAAATCTTCCCAATAGTAAATCAATTTCCAGTTTCCTTTTCTAATGATAGAACTTGGTTCTCCACCTTGATTTCCATAATGAGGATAATGCCAATACAAAGGTCTGTCTTCAATATTTTTCCCTAGTAATAAAGGCTTTAAACTTACTCCATCTGCATGTGCTTCTGGTTTTAAAGGAATTTCAGATAAGTCTAATAACGTTGGAAAAAAATCGGTACCTGTAACAGGAACATCTACAGTTGCACTTTCTTGTTTTACCCAAGGAACATGAATAAAATATGGAATTCTAGTTCCACCTTCCCATTGATATCCTTTTCCACCTCTTAATGTTAATTGATTGGTAGAAAAATTGTCACCTGAAGTAACCCCTCCATTGTCTGAAGTAAAAACAATAATGGTGTTTTTGTCTAAATTTAATTCTTTTAACGTTTGCATTACTAAACCAACTGCATCATCTACATGTTCTATTAAACCTGCATAAACAGGATTGTCTTGGTATTTTCTAGCGGGTAAAACACGCTCCATTTCAAATCCTTTTTCTTGGATTCCCATTTTTTCTACTTTATTTCTATACTTTGTCCATTTTTCTTTAGTGGTTTGTATTTGACTATGAACTGCGTAAAATGATAAATAAGCAAAAAATGGATTCTCTTTATTTTCTTTGATGAACTTACTGGTTTCGTTTGCCAATTTCATTGATAAATTCAGCCCTTTTTCTTCTGGTAAATTAGATATATATGGATTTTTATATGGCGAAAAATAACCGCCATTTGGACCTCCAGATTCATAGCCACCAATATTAATATCAAAACCATGATCTGTTGGAAGCGATTTTTGTGCTTCGCTACCCAAATGCCATTTTCCTGCAAAAAAAGTTTTATAGCCGTTTTCTTTAAAAACTTCTGGCAAGGTAACAGCACTAGAATCTAAATGGTGTTTAAATTTTGGTGGTAGTAATTTGGTATGACGTTTTCTCGTTTTCCAATCTTGTCCGCTTAAATTTTTTCCTTCAAATTGTGTCATTCCATGTCTTGCAGGATATTGCCCTGTTAACAGGCTTGCTCTTGAAGGACTACACACTGCACAAGCTGCATATCCGTTGGTAAAAATGGTTCCTGATTTTGCAATTTTATCAATATTTGGGGTTTCATAATAGTTGCTTCCCATTATACTTAGGTCTGCGTGCCCTAAATCATCGACTAGAATAAATAAGACATTTGGTTTTTTTAGAGGTGCTGTTTTTTTGCCATCTTGATGACAAGACCCCCCTAAAAATAATATGGCAATTATTGATACTATTTTTTTCATATACTTACTTTTATACAGGCCTAATCCACATACAGTGCCCACCTCCCGGAGCCAATACTATTTTTAAAATAGCTCCTTTTTTGAGTTTTCTTGTGCGTATTTGATAGGCTTCTGGATTTGTTTTGCCATGTGTCTCTGGGGTGTCTTCATAAAAAGTAACTTGATACGTTGTATCTTCTTCCAAGAAATCAAAATCAACTTTGAGTTCCCCTCCTTTTTGATCGATAACGCTTCCAATAAACCATTCTTTGCCGTGACGACGCGCAGTTGTAATATATTTGCCCATGGAAGCATTTAAAATTTTTGTTTCGTCCCATTGACCCACTGGCATTTTTTGAATAAAGGCGAATAAATCTGCTTTTGCTTCATAGGCTTCTGGTGCGTCTGGAATACAAACTAAACCACTAAATATCACTAAAGTTCTAGCTACTTCTGAAACTACTGTCGAGATATAGGAATTGGTTTTT
The DNA here is from genome assembly GCF_947501385.1 of uncultured Polaribacter sp. Lineage (GTDB taxonomy): Bacteria > Bacteroidota > Bacteroidia > Flavobacteriales > Flavobacteriaceae > Polaribacter. Next base: position 50,503 of record NZ_CANMVP010000009.1, on the reverse strand, counting down.
TTAGGCCCTTTTTTTCGATCTCCACGATTAATTCCTATCAAATCAAAATTTCCATTGTTCATATCTAACGGTCCTTGAATAGCGTTGATTAGTGCCATTTTAAGAAAAGTTTCTGGTGTAAATGCTTTTCTATAATCTTGCTGAGCATGACAATATTCGCGAGTTATGGCGTTTGGATAGGTTCTGCTAACCCCTGTAAATGGTACAGGACTGTCGTGAAAATCGATTAGTAAATTATGGGCGGCACTTTTTTGAATGGCATTTCTGGAGAAATCAACATTATTTCCCATAAAACCATATTTTATGCCTTTCATTCCTAGAGAATTGAAATATGGAAATAATTCGTCATCACCAAAATTCCCCTTTGTTCTATCGTAATACAACAGAAGATCAACGCCTTTTGCTGAAGCATAATCGGTCACCGCTTGTAAATCTAATTCCTTTGCTACTTCAAATTTTCCTTTAGAGGTTTTGCTGTTCCAATCCGCATCAATCATAAAATATTCAATGCCTTTTTTGGCAGCAAAATCTATAAATCGTTTATAACTTTCTGTGTTTATTCCGTAAGTAAATCCATCTTCAGTAGTATAACCATGTACACGCCAATCCCAAACTGTTTTTCCAGGTTGTATCCAATCTGTATTTTCTAATTTTGATGGTGTTGCTAAGTTTAAAGGAACAGTATTGATTACTAAATCTCCTGCATTTTCTCCCAACAAAATTACGCGCCATGGAGACAGTAATTCAGTATCTTTTACAGTAATTTGATTGGAGGAAAAAAGCACTCCTTTTTGTGTATTAAAATTTACGTTCATGGTTTTGAAACCTTTGGCAGCTATTAAATCTGATTCTAAAAAAGAAATGAATTTTTGATTTGATTTTTCTACAACAATAGGAATTGCAAATTTTGTTTTTGTGGTGGCACTTTTTAATTTTTTGATATCTAAAGGCCCAACAGGTTCTTTTTCTCCAGCAGGAAAATACAGTTGATCTTCATTAGCAAGATTATATTCGCAATATAATGTAGCTGTTTTTATGTTATTTACTTCATCTAATTGATATCTAAAACCAACACCAGTATTGTAAACACGAGCAAAAAGTTTTCCTTTTACACCATCTGCTTCAATATGAAGTATGAGCTCGTTGTACTGATCTCTCATCGTACTGAATTGTCCCCAAACTGGTTTCCAAGTTGAGTCCATCGATTTGATTTCACTTTTAGTGATTTTAATAGGTACATCTTCAAGAATTGATACTAAAGAGGTATCAACTACAAGTTCATTTTGCCATACTAATTGATAACTAATTTTGCCTTCATTTTCATGAATTAAAAGTTGTACAGCAGCATCTGGAGCGTGTACGCTAATTTCTTCTTTTGATGAACAACTATAAAAACTAGAAATAAGGACAAATAAAACTATTGAAAGAGAAAGTTTTAACAATTTGGTTATTCTGTGCATATTAAATTATTTTTATTATTTTTTTATAAGAGAAAAGTCCATTTTGATAATCTCTGTCGCAGGCTTTGAGAAGTGTTTTTTTAAGTTCCTCTACTTTCTCTGGATATTTTTTTGATAGGTCTTTTTCCTCTCTAAAATCTTCTGGTAAATAGTATAATTCAAATGCATCTTTTGCATTAAAATGTCTAATTTTCCAACCATCATTGGTGATTAAAGTTGGTCCTGTAAATGATGAAAACACTACGTAATCATGTTCGATATTTTGATTTTCTTTAATCAATTCAGAAAGAAATGAAATTCCGTCACAATTTAAATCGCCTGAAAAACCAGTAATTTCAGCAATGGTTGGCAATAGATCATAATTGGCTACCAAACGTCTGCTCACAGTTTTGGAAGGTATTTTATTTGGCCATCTTACAATAAGCGGAACGTTGATACCTCCTTGTAAATTGCTTTTTTTTAGTCCTGCTCTTCCACCATTTCCATCAAATACATCACCACCAGATTCACTGTAATATTTAGCTTCAAAATTATCAAATGGTTTTCCTGTTTTCATATTGGTGTAAGGTTTATGAATGCGTCCTTTTTGTGAATAATAGATTTCATGACCATTATCTGCGGTAAAAATAACGATGGTACTGTCATCAATATCTTGTTTTTTCAGTGCTTTCATGATTTGCCCAACGTTATCATCTAACATTTTTACCATAGAGGCATATTCTTTTTCTATTTGTGTTAAACGCTCATCATTTTTAAAATCCTTATGCACTTTAGGAATTGCAACGGGTCCATGAGGCAATTGGGTTGGAAAATATAAAAAGAACGGTTTTTCTTTATTTTTTATTATAAAGTTAAGAATACTGTCCATAAAAATTTCTTGGGAATACACTTTTTTTCCTTTTTTATTCCAGCGTTCTTTGTAGGCTTCTTTGGTTTCTGGCTCTTTAGATTTTCCGCTATTTGAAAGTGTATTTCCTTCAATTTGAATTAATTTCCCGTTTCCAAATAAATAAGGAGGATAAAAACCATGCGCTCTACCGTGATCTAGATATCCAAAATAAGTGTCCCAACCATGCCGTTGTATTTGTTGATGTGTAGTGGCGAAACCCCATTCTAATTTACCGTATTGAGCTGTTGTATATCCAGATTTTTGTGCTACTTCTCCAAGAAACACAGCCTCTTCAGGAATGGGAGATAAAGAACTATTTATTTTTGACTTCACTTTAGAAAGAGAAAATCTATCTTTTGCTATGCCCTTATACATACCTGCTTTTGTGATTTCAAAACTAGGGAAATGACAATCGTGTTTTCCAGTGATAAGAGAGGCTCTTGATGGCGCGCAAAGCATTCCAGCATAGGCATTTTGAAAACGCATCCCTTCCTTTGCCAGTTGATCTAGATGAGGTGTTTTTATTATTTGTTGTCCTTCATGACCAAGCAGTCCTATGCCTAAATCATCTGCATACATAAGAATGATGTTGGGTTTTTTTGCTTGTGAAGCTTCTTTGTGACAGGATCCATATAAACAAAGTAATAAAATAAAAAAAATCCTCATTTTAAATGGTGATTTAGTGTTTTGGTTTTGATTGGTTTATAATTTTTTATGAAATTTTAGTTCAAACGATCTCTCTAAAATGCATTATGAATCTCTTCTAAAGAAACGCCTAACATTTTTTCTGAAATAGCACTTAGCTTTTCTTTATTTCCTTCAATATGAAATGTATATTGAATATGCGTAGCACTTTCTCCTACTTCTAGTTCTAATGCAGGTGATGAGGTTTCTAACTCGTAAAATGGGCCTAATGGTTTTTCTCCTGGAGCTGGCGCTCCATCGTTATAGGAATTAACTACATCGCCAGCATAAGGTTGCTCTTGAATTTCCCACATTGAATTTACATATTCTGTGACACCTTTTGGTTTATTATATGTTACAAGTGTTAAAACGTTATTTGTAGCATCATAAGAACCCAAAATATCTTTTGCTCTTAGTGGAGACAATCCAATTTTACTTCTATACTTACCATCACCTTTAAAAAAAATAACGTTTTCTTTAACCACTAATCTATCTGATGGAACTTTTCCAAAATACGTATCATTTACAGCTATTCCTAATTCTGATTCGTCTCCAGAAACATAAGGAACAACAATAGTAGTTGTGGGCGAATGATTAAACATTCCCAACAGCCAAATAGACAATAATCCTGTTTCTTTTTTCCAGTCTTTTTTACCTGAATTTGTTAAGGTATTTTTTGTACTATAGCCAACTGTATGTAATCCTTCAAGATTATTTATGCCTAGTTCTGTTCGTATTTCTTGATTGGTTAACAAGCTAACTTCTCGCTCGATATTCATATCAAACTGAAACCCTGCATAATTGGTAATAGCAGCATTTTTTGTAAAAACTACTTTATTGGATGTTTTTGTTTTTACATTAAAAGGGGCAAGGTCTATAAGTCTTGGTGTTTGCCAGTTTTTAAGGGTAAAATCAGCTCCTTTTTTAAAGAAGATGCTGTACTGACCTCCTTCTGGGCCGAGCCAAAATCGTTCTTCACCTCCATAAGCATTGATGTGTTCTAGTGTATCTTTAGCTATAAAAAGTGCTCTGTTTATCCAACCATAACTAGAACCAGCATTCCCAGAAGCACTGCTAGTCATTATGCGCCCTTGTAGCGCAGGAGCGACCGCTATTCTAGCATTGCCATCCTCACCGGCTAATTCTATAATTTGGGTATGATTTTTTAGAAAATCAATATCATTTTGATAGGTAGTCACTGTAGATTTTTCATTCATAGTGTTTGCTTTCTTTTTTTGATTTGTTTTACATTCAAAAAATAACATTCCTATAAAAAGGAAATAAAAGATAGGTATTTTTTTTATTTTAAAAATAGGTATGCTCATTAATTTTGATTTTATATTCTGCTATTTTAAATCTTTCATTGAAATGGTATCTCTATTTGACATTGCGCCAGGTAAACCATACCAATAGGTTCCTACTGCAAATTCCATCTCGCAATCTTTCCAGTGCCAAACTTCCATGTCTAATTTTAACGAACTATTAAAAGGCATGATATCTAATGCTCTCGTGCGAGTTTCTGTACTGAATCCTTTTGTGTTTTTTTCGAAAACTATCTTTTTTCTATTCAGTTTGTTATATATATGAGAACGTGGTTGTGCATGAAAAGGATGTTCATAGAAGTCTGTACTCATACCACCCCAAGAATAACCATAATAATCTTCTGTACCAGTTCCAAATATGGACGGAAAATCTTCTCCATCCACCCAAATTTTTTCATCTCCTTCTCCCCACCATTTTTCCACAGGATTCATAATGGTCAATGCATCGCCCACATAAACACCTTTACCACTTATTTCTATGTAATTCCAGTCTGAATAGGGGCGTGTTGACACAGGATATTGTTGATGATAACCAGCATGAAAATACATAGAACTACTATCCCATTTCCAATCGCCAATGTTCGCATTTAATTCAATTTCAATTGGTTTTTTACTTCGATTCATAATAGAGATTGTTCCTGTTTTTTGATAGGGCATTACCCAACGAGAAGACATGGTACCATCTTTTGCAACGGTTCTGTACCATCCTTGAAAAGGATTTAAACCTACGCCAGTTCCAAAAAATTCACTGATGGGACACCAAACAGTTTGTTTATCATCAAAATTTATCTTTATAATTACATCTCTTGTAATTGTTGAATCTTGATAACTTCCTAATTTTAAAGAAAGTGCACGAATAGCGGCTACTCCTTTAGGCAACTCCACAGACTTTTCTTCATTTGCTTTTAAGGTTTCAAAAAGCGTAACATCTTTACCTTCAGTATCATTTTTTGGTGATAATAATAATTTACCAACAGGTTCTATTTTCGATTTCGCTTGGTTAAAATCTTCTATTGTGAATGTTTTTATGGGTGTGCCTTCATCGTATTCACGGTAGGTAAATTGGTAGAAAAAAGGTCGATTGGTCACCGTAACTTTACAACTTTTAGCATAAGGAATAGGAAAAAAAGAAACAGCAGAACGTAAGGATTTGTGCGCAAAGGGATAGGGGATAAGTCCAGTGCCATTTAACAAACCCAACATGTTCCCTTCAAGAGCGGGTTCTTTAGCTCCGTCTAAATATATTTTAATTTGGATATTAGTATTTGGTTTTTTGGCATTTTTAAAAGGCATCCAAGTACGCACAATGGCACCAGCTCCTTTATGATCCATTAACACCCATTCTTTTTGTCCGTTATTTTCTTCAACACGAATAAAATTATGATCTTTTTGATTGTTATTATAATCTTTGTTATTAAACCATCCCTTTTTATCTTCTATAGTTTTGGATGCGCGGTTATAACTGCTTTCCTGCTTTAGCTTAAAATTTGTTTTAGGATATTTTGCAATAGCATCTCTATCTACCATTTCATTTAATAGGCTTGAAATACTAATTAGAGTATCCGTTTTTTTACCTTGATTGGGTTTTATTGATTGGCACGCTGAAGCGACAAAAATCAATACTATGTAACTTAACAGATTTGTTTTCATTTATTTAAATTTTAGGTACTGGTTTTTATTCAATTATTATTTTTATTTGAGACCAACTTTCCAGTCCTTCATTTTTTTGCACTTCTCCTTTAGTACTTCGTCCATCTAAAATAATTTTTTTCAATGCCATTTTTAATTCATCAACCTTTTCTGGATAGTCGTCTATTAAATTTTTGGTTTCTCCAATATCCTCTTTAAGATTGAATAATTGCATTGCTGGTAAATCTAATTTTTGTTTTTTAATTTGATTTGGTTTTGGATAACTCCATCCACCAGAACCCGCCGTAGTACATAATTTCCAATCTCCGTTTTTAATCGCAAAAGAACCGTCAATAGAATGATAAATAATATATTCTCGTATTTCTTTTTCGTCTTTTTTTGATAATAATGGCAGCATGCTGTAACTATCTTCTGCTTCATCATCTTTTACTGGATAATCTACAATATCTGCACAAGTTGCAAAAAAATCTGTAGTAGAAATTGTTTTATTTGTAGTTGCATTTTTTAACGCTTTATTGGGCCATTCAACAATAAAAGGAACATGATGCCCACCTTCATAAATATCTGCTTTTGCTCCTCTAAATACATAATTTGGATGGTGGTCTATTTTTGCTAATTCTTCAAAATTTGCTTTTGGAGAGCACCCATTATCACTGGTAAACACCAATAATGTATTTTCTGAAACACCTTGCTCTTTGAGTGTTGCTCTTATTTGGCGAACTACATCATCTACTTGCATTACAAAATCACCATAAGCATTGGTATTACTTTTTCCTAAAAACTCTTTAGTAGGTAAAATAGGTGTGTGAGGTGCTGGTAAAGGAAAGTATAAAAAGAACGGAGCGTCTTGTTTTGCTTTTTGATTGATATAACTGACTGCTTTGTCTGTTACATCTTGTAAAGCAGTTTCATGCATAAAATCATCTGAAGTGATTCCTTTTCTCCAAAATCCTTTTTGAGCTTTAGAAACTGTTTTTTTTGTGGGCACCATTGTAGCCATGCTGTTTTCAACATAAACATAAGGAGGCATATCTAAAGATCCACAAAAACCAAAAGAATAATCGAATCCGTGAGCAGCAGGTCCATTTTTAATGGGTTTTGTAAAATCAACTGTTGGTCTTGCGTTTAATTGATCTATGTTTTGTTGGTTGTCTTCTTCTATTGCCCAATCCCAACCTAAATGCCATTTTCCAATATAAGCGGTGTGATATCCTTTAGATTTCAACATATCTGCAATAGTAGTTCGATTGGGTTGAATTAGTGATTTTGAATATCCACTTAACACTCCAGATTTTAATTGGCTTCTCCAATTATAGCGTCCAGTTAAAATACTATATCTAGTTGGAGTACAAACTGCCGACGAAGTATGTGCATTGGTAAACATTACACCATTTGATACCATATCATCTAAATTTACTGTGGGTATTTTTCCAGCTGGATTAAAACTCTGTATATCTCCATATCCCAAATCATCCGCAAGGATGTATATGATGTTTGGTTTTTTAAAATCAACTATTTTTTTTTGTTTTCTTGTTTCAGTTCCACAAGATATTGTAAGTATTAAAATTGATATTATTAATGGTATTTTTTTCATATTCATTTTATCAAAATTAAAAAAAAATTATTCTTTTACAATTTTGTGCGTTACAGAAGATCTAGCTCCTTCTAATTTTAGTAAATAAATTCCTTTAGAAAGTCCACTAACATTTATGTCTATTCCATTGGCATTATTTTCAAAAGTATCTGTTGAAATCTTTTGACCTTTAATATTATATAAAGTATATGTATTGAAATCTGCATTTGGAGCTAATACTGTAAAATTATCTAAAACTGGATTAGGATATATAGTTACTTTTGGTTTTTCTTCAGTGGTAGTTGATAATGCTGAAGAGCTTTCAAAAACTTGTACTTCTGCCAGCGATAAAGAAGAACCCGTATATTGCTGTACTTTTACAATTCTACCTGTTACGTCTCCAGTTTCTAGTTCTACTGCCTGATCTGGTATGTCTGTATATCTTTGATTGAAAACTACTGTATTACTACTGTTAAAAATGGTTACTGAATAATCTGACATTCTATTAATACAGCAGGCATCTGTTCTGTTAAATAGCTTTACGCTTCCTATCTTTTGGTCTGATCCTAAATCTACTTGCCACCAAACATCTCCTTGTCCATCTGCTCCTGCAATTGAAATTGAGCCATTTCCTCCATTGTAACTACCTGAAATATCTCCATCAATTGCGTTACTTGCTGGCATACTAGCCAGTGTTGTTGACTGGGTCGCTATAGCTTGGTCATTTAAAGCGAGATTTTCTCTTGGTTTTAAATATTTTGACATGTAAATTTCGTTTAATCCTCCTATTTTACCTGTACCCATATTAATCGTATTTCCTGAATTGTAAATAACTAAACCGTCTACTTTATTTTCAATAGCAGTATCGATTCTTGATAAACCACCGTTACTACTATTATTTACTTCTGAATCCCAAACTGGTAAATTTTTCTGTTTTGCTAGATTAATAAAAGTGGTCCATTGTCCGTTATTAAAACCTAGATTATGGCTTGTTGCCACGGTAATATAGTCAGATACATTGGTATCTCTCATCACTATAATAGATGCAGGAAGTCCCCACACACAAGGCCCAATTATTTCTGGAACACTTGGAATTTGACCATCATCGAAATACGTTTCTAAATTAGTTTTAAGTCGACTATAAATTTCATTCATTTGTGCAATACTCCATCCATTTCCTGGCCTTCCATCCTCATTAAAAGGATTCATCCATTTTAATCCTGGATGATTTAACGCAAATTCTGATACCACTCTAATTAAGGTTTCTGTTGCTGCCTGGTTATTTTCTGTTGCAATTAAATCTGCACTTTTTAGTGAACCACTTGCAATTCTTCGCCCACCAGAATCTTGTGCTGGATTTGCAAATATTGGGAAACCTTGAGCCATAGCTTGCTCATAAAAATACTCCATTATTTCTGGTTGAGGATTTTCTCCTTCAGGAAAGATAGGAATACGTATTCCATTAACTCTCATCGTTTTAAATCCTTTTAACAAATTCAAAACCTGTGCTTCAGTAGTTACCGCACCAGTAATAAAGCGTTGTTTAACATCACCCAAAACATAATCCATGTCATTAGTATATATAGACTGTGAAAATACATTTCCACTTAACATAAATAAGAAAATGATAATGAGTGTTTTAAAATTGTTTTTAGGGTTATTTTTCATAATATGTATTATTTCTTTTTTAATTTTTAATCAATTTATAGTTTTTTGAAAAACTATCTCCATTAAGTTTAATGAGATATAGTCCTTTAGAAAATTTGCTTGTATTAATTTCTATTTTAGTTGAAAATATTTCGTTTTTGCTTCGTAATATTTCTTTTCCATTCAGGTTATAAATAGTGTAACTAGCAATATTTGCATTTGGTGAAACTATTTTTAACTTATCTACAAAAGGATTGGGTGATATTTGTAATTTAAAATCTTCATAATTGTCTGTAGATAATGATGTTTGATCTAAATATAATGCCATCATCCTTTCTCCACCTGCATTTACAGCACCTGTTGTTAAACTTATATTAGTCCATGAATTATATAAAACCAATCCGTCTACTTTGTTCTCTATTGCTTTTTCTAAACGAGTCCCATTACCTTTTGCATCGTTATGATTGACTTCAGAATCCCAAACTGGTAATCCTTCATTTTTGGCTAAATTGATAAATGAAGACCATTGATTGTGATGAAAACCCAAATTATGGGTGGCAGCAACTGTTATGTAATTTGCTACTTGCGTATTTTGAAACATATCAATCCCGGCTGGAAGACCCCAAGTACATGGTCCTATTAATTCTGCTCCGCTCACATTATTATACAATGCTGCGTAGATTGTATTAATCTGATCTACACTCCAAGTACTATTGGTTGCTCTACCATCTTCATTAAAAGGATTTATCCATTTACAATCTGGATATTCTGATGAAAACTCTAATACCCTTAATATTAATTCAGTAGTAGCTGCTGAATTGTCTTTAACACTAGGTACAGTTCCATTAAGCATATTATTGGCAATACGCGCGCCACCTCCACCTTGAGCAGGATTTGCAAAAATTAAAAAACCTTGTTCTAATGCTTTGGTATAAAAATAATCGAGCATTTCTTTATTTGGAGTAAGCGCATTTCCGTTGACGTCTCTTCCAAAAATAGGAATACGAATGCCATTTACGCCCATAGTTTTGAATCCTTTAAGCAGGTTATCTGCTTGTGATTGATTACTTATTCTATTTGTAATGAAAGCTTGTTTTACGTCACCCAAAACGTAGTCCATATCATTTACATACTTTATGCTTTGTGCATAAGTGCAAAAAGAAATGCTTAATATGAGTAGAAGAATATACTGTTTTACTTTTTCCATTTTTTTATTTTATCAGTAACTAAGTCAAGCGTTAAAATTCTTTACTTATTGAATAATTATTTTTTTATCAATACTTTTTGATCCTGATGTTATTTTTAGTAAATATAACCCTGGAGCTAAGTTTCCAACACTTATTTGTTTTGATAAGCTTACTTTTTTTACTTGTTGTCCCATTATATTAAACATAGTTACTTGCGTGTCTTTTTGGATATCGTCTGAATATCTTACATTTAATACACCATTAGTAACTAAAGTTGGAAATACAGAAATAGTTGATAAAAATAAATCATCTTCTACAGATAAATTTCCTCCTTGTTCGTAAGTTTCTTGTGTATATGCAGCTGGAGATACATGATCTCTATACATTATTCCAGAACTACTCAACGTTACTGGAGTTCTAACGGACATTAAAGAGTAAATTGGTTTATCTGGTTGCCAGGTAAATACAGCATAACGTTCTACAAAATCAGTATTATCTAACATATTCATGTAAGAAATTAAACCATTTCCTGCTGCCGTATTCGAAGCTGGTTGTGCTGTCCAAGTTGCTCCATAATTAAATTCTTTTATCCAAATGGGTCTTTTCCATTTATCGTGTATCGCTTTTAGCCAATTATAGAAATTTGCTGGAGATGTTTTTTTATAATAGTGAACTACTATATAATCTACTCGTAAACCAGCAGCTTCTGCTTTTGTCATAAATTCATTTCTCCATGCTTCACCTTTAGCTCCATCTGTATTTGCTGGAGAACCTAAACGTAAACCAGAAGCTAATAATTCTGGATATTTTTCAATGGCTCTATCTACTGTCATATTAGATTGATCATCATTATCCGGTTCATTATAAGCCATGTAATGGTCAATATCCATCCTTTTACCTAGATTTATAGCAGTAGTAACAGAACCTCCTCCCCATTGATTTGGTACAAATTTTGCTCCGTCAACATCTATTCCATTGTTACCCCAGTTATACCACCATTTATTATCAAGTGTCGCTACAACATCTGTCCCTTTTGCACCTATTCCTTTTTTTTGAACATTGAACCAAGGACTTAAACGAATAAAAGATATTTTGTTTTGTAGATTTTCAGGTAAGTTAATTGCTAAATCATTATCTTGTGCAATGTATACTTTACTAATACCTAAACCATTTATATTTTCTGCAAAAGTTACCATATATCCTTTTTCAAGAGTAAACGAAACTCCAAAGTTATCGTAAGCACCTAAACCTCCATTGTAATATCCACAAAAAACTTCTCGTTCTTCTCCTGTAAAATCATAGTTTGCATATAACTTTAATACAGGATCATTTACTCTTGCTGCTTCAAAAACAGTTTGAGCTGCTTCAAGATCTGAAATAGAACTGTCTATGGCACTTGAAGATGCGTCACAATCTACAAGCAATGTATTTACATCATCTACCACAGATTGAAAAGTATCTACTGCGGATTGCGGATATTGATTATAATTATCTCCAATAGAAGCAGTAGCTATAAGATTTTCAGCAGCTGTAACATTGGTGTTTAAAAGCAACCGGTTTTCTTCTCCACTTAATAAAGAAATATTATCAAAATAAAACTGACCATTATTAGCATACATAAAAATCAATTGAATATCAATTTTAGCAATATCTTCTGCGTCTTCTAAAAAATCAACATCTGTTGCTACCAATTCGTTATTGATGAATAAATCAATTTTTTTTGTATCAAACTTAACCTGAGTTGCGACTGTAAAAACAGTATTGGTAGGAAAACTTACCACTTTTGTTCCGTCAGTAAATGCACTTGGAACTCCATTTGTTATTGAAGTAGCATGTTTTATAGTAGCCGTTCCAATTCCCATAGCTATACTAGATAAATATTTACCTGTTGATGAGATTAAGTGTACTTGACAATTTACAGAAGCACGAGAAGCTGAAACATCAAAAGAAAATTTTGAATCTGTAGTTGTTGGACTAAACGTATGATAAACAGAAGGCATTGTTGTATTATGATTGAATTTCAATTTGCCTCCTTCTACTGTTACTCGCCCAGAAGTATTGTATTCTACCCAACCATCAGGTAAGCTACCTGCTACATCAAAAGTGTTATCAACTGAAGTTCCACATGTAGTCTGTGAATAAGTGTTTGTTACAACAAGAAGAGTTATAAGCAATAAGTATATTTTTTTCATATTAATTCCTTTTTCTATTAATAATTATTTTTTTTGTTATGTTTATATTTTCCGAAACAATATTTACTAGGTAAACACCGTTGTTCAAGCTAGAAATATCAATTTGCTTTGCTACTCCTTTTTTTGTCATTATTTCTTTTCCGTAAATAGTAAATAGCTTAATATCAATATCGTTTGAGGTGGAAAGATTTCCATAATCCACAGTAAATATTGAGCTAGTTACTGGATTTGGATATAACATTATATTGCTTTGATTTTCATCAAAATTATTTACCCTTAATGTTCCTTGTTCATAAACTTCTTGAGAGTATGATGGATTTTGTGATTGCAAATCCCTGTAGAATTGACCAGTTATATTGAGTACTCCATTAGTAATTCCGCCTATTCCTGTATTTGCTCCAAAGAAATAATACCAATTGTAACGCTCAACAAAATCAGCGGCTTCTAGCGCCTCTGTTAAACTTTTTATATTATTATAACCTTGTTCTAATGTTAAATTTGCAGAACCAAAATTAGGATTTCCATAATTATATTCTGTTACCCAAACTGGTAAATCATATCTATCGTGAAGTGCTTTAAAGCGTTCTATAAAAGTGGAACTTGATCGACGAACATAATCATGAGCAGGGATAAAATCTACTCGATAGCCACGCACTACACAAGAATCCATAAATCGTTTTATCCAAGAGTTTTCGTTGAAAGAATCATTATTTGCACTGTATTGAACGTTTTCAACACCAGGAGCTCCAATTCTAAGGCCAGAAGCCAACAATTTAGGATATGCTGCTAAAGCTTCTTCTACCGTTAAGTTTGATTGACCTGAATTATCTGGTTCGTTAAATGCCAGAAGATGATTAAACTTCATGTTTTCTCCAACTTCTTTCATCTTTGCTAAAGATGTCCAGTTATCTCCAGTACTCCATGACATTGGAACAAACTCTACATCTGGAACTTGAGCATTTGGTGATAATCCCCAGCTATAATGCCAGGTAGTATTGTAATTATTTGCACTACTCCATTTTATATCTGCTCCTAAACTTCCTTTTTTAGCCACAGGATACCAAGGACTTACTCGAATAAAAGAAATAGATTGCTGTAAATCAGTTGGTAAGTTAATTTCTAAATCTTCATCTTGAGCAATGTATACTTTGCTAAAACCTAATCCGTTAACATCTTCAGCAAAAGTTGCCATATATCCTTTCTCTAGGGTAAATGAAACACCAAAATTGTCATAACTCTCTAAATTACCATTGTAATAACCACAATATATTTCTCGCTTGTCTCCAGAAAAATTATATCCAGCATACATTTTAAGAACAGGATCATTTACACTCGAGGCAGTAAATACATCTTGAGCTGCATTAAGTTGTGAGATTGCTTGTTGAATATCACTAGCATTTGCATCGCAATTTTCTAATGTTGATTTGGCATCATCAATCGCAGAATTAAATGTATCTAAAGAGGCTTGTGAATATTCTCCATAGTTAGTTCCCACAATGGCAGATTCAATTACATTTTCTGCATTGGTAATTTCAGTCTTGAGCGATAGCTTTTCTTCTCCACCATTTATTAAAGCAATATTGTCAAAATAGAATTGACCGTTATTAGCATACATGTAAATTAACTGAATATCAATTTTAGCTGTGTCTTCTGCGTCTTCTAAAAAAGGAACATCTGCAAAAACTAATTCTCCGTTGTTATAAAAATTGACTTTTTTTGAAGTAAAATCAATTTGAGATGCAAGTGTAAACACTGTGTTTGTTGAAAAACTTTTTACGGTTGAACCATCCACAAAATTACTAGGCACGCCATTTTGCATTGCAGTAGCATATTTTATGGTTGCTGTACCAATACCTATTGCAATGCTAGACAGATATTTACCTGTAGAGGATACTAAATGAATTTGACAGTTAACTGAATTTCGTGATGCGGAAACGTCAAAAGTAAAAAATGAATTATTTGAAGTTGGATCAAAAGTTCGTTGTGCAGAAGGTTTTGTGGTATTATGGTTAAATTTTAACTTACCAGACTCTACCGTAACTCTTCCTGAGGTATTATATTCTATCCATCCAGCTGGTAATGCTCCAGCTTCATCAAATGTATCGTTTATAACACTACCGCAATTGTCTATTTGACCGTAGCCCTGTATCACTATCAAAAAAGCAATTACTAAAAGTTGTATATTTTTCATTTTAAAAATAAATTTTTTACTGATAGCAACTTTAAGTGTATGTTTTATCTACATTTTGTTGCTAATACAAAAATAGGCTGTATATAAACGTTCTTTTTCCAAACTATAGGGCAAAAATGTTGCATTTAAAGATCTTACGTTAGCATTAAATTTATAGTAAGTAAAAAGAGGGAAATTTTAATTAAATAGCTTTATTCAAGATTCTTTCTTTAAGTGCTAGATATTACTTTTAGGTTTTAAACCTTTTCCTCTTTATTATTATAATTATTGTACTACCTTTATTTTTATATTTAACAGCAAAGATTAAATTATCAATAAACTTTTTATAGTAGACAAGTTTACCATTTCTAAAGAGTTTGATTAATAATTTGAAACCAATTTAATAGTTACTAGAACGTAACTTCGAAAGTTAATTGCACCATTTTACAGTATTACAAAGATTATTATTCTTATCAACAACAGAAACTGTTAAGTAATTTGAATCAGGGCAAACGCATTAAACTTTCATTAGATTTAGCACCTTTATAAGATAATGATTGTCCCATCTCGCTTTAAGTCTTCTACTTTTGACGCCTATTTTGCTTGATTTTTCATTTTTTAATAGGTTCAAAGCAATCTTGTTTAGTATTGAGAAATTTTGTACTGCATTCCCGATTCTTTTTCTAGAAGCATCCTCAGAGAAAGCTACATCTAATGTCCAATGAAGTTTATTTTCTATAGCCCAATGAGATCTGACTGCTTTTTGAAAATCTTCTGGATTTGTGGAAGCTAAACTAGAGATGTAATATAGTGTAGCTTGCTCTGTAGGTTTTTCTAAATTTTTAAACTCACGGTTGCTTTCAATTTTTATAATAGCTGTTAAGTTCTTCCATTTATTATTTGTTTCAATGAACTTAAAATCGGTCATAACACTACAGATCCGAGTTTCAATTCTACCATGGTCTAGTTCTAGAGATTGATGTGTGCTTAAAGATTTACCAAATCTAAATTCATCTTCAATGTTTTGATGTAATTGTGCTTGGTTTTCTTTTGCAGCTAAAATATAGTCTGCATCCTTTTCTATAATGGCTGAAGCTATTTCGGTTTGGCATCCCATGGCATCTATGGTCACTATCGTGTCTTTTATTGATAAGACTTCCAATAACTTTGGAATCGCTGTAATTTCATTAGATTTTTCAGATACTTTAACTTGGCCCAAAACAAGGTTATTCTCATTCGCCCACGCACTAACCATATGAACAGGAGATTTTTTACCATTTGCTTTGGCGCCTCTAATGGTTTTACCGTCAATGGCTACAACTTCTTGTGGTTGTAATTCTAACAATGTGTTTACCCATTGGATAGAACAGGATTCAAATTGAGCGCTATCAATATTAGAAAATACACGGTTAAAAGTGTCGTGCGATGGAATTCCATTGGGCAAATCAAGAAAGGTACGTAGAAATTCTTCTTTTGAACGTGCATAGTTTTCCATTTCATTCCAAGAATCTGCACCACAAATAACGGAAATTATTCCAATGAGAAGGATGCTTTCTAGATCATAAAGTTGCTTGTGTGAGCGTCTAAAATCGGGTAGTTGACCAAATACGGTCTTTAGTTTATTTGTTGTTTCCGAAATGTATAAAATATTGATTATCAATATAATATATAAAAAATAATTTTAAAAAACATAAAATAATTAGCTTAAAATCAATGATTTATACACATTTAATTATTTTAACCCGAAAAAACTTTTTTAATGCGTTTGCCCTGTAATTTGAATCTTTACCATCAGCATCTAAAATTATAATTTCTATAGTTAGTATATATAAAATTGAGTAAAAAAAATATTTTAAATTAAATATCAAATTGATTTACCCCATCTACTATTCTGTTTCTAAATTCTAATACATCTGAACAATTATAACTATTACCATTAAAATCAAAAGAATAGTTGAGTATTAATTCACGAGTTTGTGGATTGTATGAAGAACCATTTTCATCTACAACTGGAATACCCCCTGTTGCTGTTTGTATAGTTATTGAATTATCTGCAGCAACTGTAATGTTTAGTTTTTTATCTGCACCTCTCAAATCTGCAATACCACTATATTCTAATGTTGTTGGAGAAACCATAGTTAGCTCTAATACATCTGTTATTTGTCCTGGATAAACAATTGTTTCTGTAGGACCTGATTCATCTTCTGGAGTATTTGGATCATCTAATGGCGTTTTTGTAAATTGACCTTTCTGTATATAATTCCCGAACAATTGATTGATATACGTAAATGTAATTTTGGTAGTTTTTAAATCTACTAAAATGGAATCAGCTCCAACTACATTATCTAAACCAAATCCTAATGCATAATTGTTTCCTAAAGACATTGGATCTGAAAGAAAATTGATAGAATCTGCTTTTACGAACACAAATCCTTGTGATTTTCCTGCAGGAATGGTAATTTTATTATTTGCAAGGTTTCCTTCGCTATCTAAAAACTGGTAATAATTATCTGGTAATCTTGTCTTGGTTCCTAATAATGTGTCACTCAAAGAGAAGGTTACTTCAACGTCTTCTGTATTAACCAATCTTCCGCCTAATACCACACCAACTCCAATTCGCATACCTTCTCCCATGATAAAGGTTCTGTCTATAGTAACTTGAGGAAAATACACTGCTGTATAGTCAAATTCGTTCTCTACGAAATCATCATAACAAGATACTGTAATAAATGTTATAAATGCAAGAACAAATAATTTTTTCAAAATATTTATTTTGTTACGTTTCATCATTTTTATTTTTTTTACCATCCTATATTTTGTTTTAGGTTAGGGTTTATGATTGTTTCTGTATACGGAATTGGCAAATATAAATTTTTGTTGGAATAACCTCTTCGTTCTACAATAGTATTTTCGTAAGTCATTACGTCGCTTTCATCTTTGGTAATTTTAACACCTCTAATATCTTCAATAGTAAGTAAATCTTTCCATCGTCTTAAATCATGAAATCTTTCTCCTTTAAAACATAATTCTATTCTTCTTTCATTTTTTACAAATTCTCTAAATCTATTTGAATCACTAGAAACTTCATCTAAGTAAGGATCAAAAAAATAATTTGCTCTTTGTCTTACCCTAGCCATAACTGCTTTTGCAGAATAATTTAAACCTGGAGGTGCTGTATTAATTATGCCATAAGCTTCATTAACAGCTTCTGCATAACTTAAATAAATTTCTGTAAGTCCTAATTGAACGTAAACTTTTGGTTGATTTGTTAATGGGTTTATAGCTGAAGGGTCAAAATTTAGATTATTTAAAAACTTTTTTAGATAGTAACCTGTTCTTGTTCCTTCATTGGCAATGAATCCTCCAAAATTATCTGCCCCTCCTGTATATATTTCTAAAGGATTGAAGTCTGTTGCATTTTCTGAACCGAACCCTTGATCGCCATTATAAAAGATAAACCTATAAAATCTTACATCTCTAGATTGATAAGGGTTAGAATCATTATAAAGACTTTGTGAATCTGAAATTGGATAACCATTTGCAGCTGGAAATGCATCTATCAAATTTTGAGATGGATTGACTTCTCCTTGACCATATAAACTAGGTGGATATAGTCTATTTTCTAAACTATTGTTGTTTCTAGAATTACGCATTCTCCATATATGATTAGGATTGTTTTCATTTCCAACGTTAAAACTAGATAATGTTCTTAATCCCCCGTTCATATCGATTACATCCTGAGCGTATTTTGCTGCTAACTCCCATTTAGTTACATCATTTGTAGGGTTAAAAGCAGGGCTAGCAGCAAATAATGCTACTTTAGCTTTTAGTGCATAAGCAGCTAAACCAGAAGCTCTACCAACCTCTAAATTATCAAAACCTAAACTAGCTTCATTAACATCTGGAGTTGCTGGGTCGTCCTGTACCACACTATTATTATAGTTCAGAGGCAAACCAGCAATAGCAACATCAAGGTCTTGCATAATTTGATCTACACACTCTTGAAACGTATTTCTAGTTAATTTAGCGTATTCTTCATTTTCTAAAATACCATTTACAATAGGAAATCCTAGCATCGTTCCATCTTCGGCTTGCCCTCCGTATGTTTTTAACAATTCCCATTCTGCCCATGCTTTTAAGAAAAAAGCTTCTCCATAATACCTTGCAACAATTCTATCGCTTAACTCCACACTTAAAGGTTCAGGTGAAGGTAGGTAAGGTAAGCCAGAATTATGAATTAGTTCTATGTATTGGTATATTTGTCTTAAGTTATTGTAAGACTGTTGCCAGATATAATTATACGGATGACCTTCAGCAACACCCCAATTGTTATTTGCTAAATTTGTTTCTGAAGAATTTAACACACCGTTATCTGACAAATATTCACCAGAGAAGTCTGTAAAATATCGGAAAGAATAATCGGTATATATATCTTCAATTAACCCTCTGGATCTTATCCCTGAAGTTGTAACCACAGCTTCTTCGGTATATTGAATATCATCTTCTAAAAAAGAACTACAACTTACCATGCAAAGCATTAAGATAATAACAATTAAAATTTTATTAATTAATTTCATATTTATATTTTTTACTAGTCGATTTTTAAAAATTTAAAGAGGCACCTAAAACGAAAGTCCTCATTATAGGGTATTGGGAAACACCTGCACTTAAATCTTCTGGATCTAAATCTTTTATCTTACTAAATACAGCTAAATTATTACCTCTAAAAAATAGTTTTACATTAGAAAACGGACTTTTAGAAATTAAAGCGTCTTTTAACGTATACCCTAACTCTACATTAGCTATTCTAAAATAGCTCCCATCTACTAACCAGTAGTCAGAATTTCTGTAATTGTTAACACTTGTAATAGTACTAAGTCTTGGGTTTGCATTTCCATTTGGAAGATCGCTGTTAACGCTTCCAAAATAAGTTCCTAGTCCACTGTGTTGATAATACGAAATACTATTAAGATTGACATCATAACCAGCTAATCCCATTCCAATAACATCTAGATTAAAGCCTTCATATTCCATTCCAATATTAATTCCGTAGTTAAACCTTGGATTAGTATTACCAATAGCTCTTTGATCTCTAGGATCAATAATATTATCTCCATTTTGATCTACATATTTTATATCTCCAATTTGTACATCACCAAATTGTGGCAAAGCACTACCAATATTTTCTGCAGTAAATAAACCATCACTTATATAACCAGTTATAAGATCTTGTGGTTGTCCTTGCTCTAATCTATATTGGTCTGGAAATGGCACTTCCGCTATTTTTTCTCCAGTAATTTTATTAGTTCCTAAGTTAGCGTTTACATAATACTTAAACCCTCCAACTTTATCTGTATAATTAATGTTTGCATTAAAACCAACATTTCTACTTTCAGTAAAGTTTAATTGTGGTAAATAAACGTCGTTACCTAGTGCAGTTGCAAAAAGAGCACTCGCGTTTGTTATCTGGTTTTGAATTTCTATATCAAAATAATTAACAGATAAGTTAAATTTATTTAATAAACTTAAATCGAATCCTGCATTAAACTGATTATAAATAACCCAGTCTATTTCTTGATTTCCTGTTGCTCCTAACCTGTAACCAAATTCATCTTGTGCAGTATTACCTGTTCCCAAATATGTGGTGTTATTTCCTCTACCACCAGCCCAAGTATCTAAATATAATAAAGAAGAATTATCATATTCTGTTCCTACAATTCCATAAGATGTTCTAAATTTTAAATAGTTTATAACTTTGTTATTTTTTAAATAATCTTCATTAGAAGCTATCCAAGATACCCCTAAAGTTGGGAATATTTTTGATTTATTATTGTCTAAAAACCTAGAGCTACTGATAGAATTTGCATTTGCAAAAAAGGTGTATTTATCATGCAATACATAAGTAGCATTAAGATTAAAATTTAAATTACGTATATCTGTCTGTGTAGAAGTTCTATTGGGTTGATAATATAAAAGATGACTTAAATTTAAGTTTAAAACACCGTCATTAGCTTCTTTAATATAATTAAAATTACCCCCATAAGAAAAGTACCTTGTTATCGTAGCATTATTTCTACCAATTTGGAGGTCTTCAAATTCCGTAGTAAATACTTTTAACGATAAAGAATCTACGCCATTTATATCTTGTAAGGTTTCTATAGTAAAAGTTGCAGGTCTATTATTTGTAACAAGTGAATGTGCGTTATTGTTTCTTGTCATTACATAAGTACTGTAAGAAAGTCCTTTAACAAATTCATTAAGATCAAAATCTAACCCTAAATCGTATATCATGTTAGAGTTATAATCTGTTCTTGTTCCACCAAATTCTAATTCGGATAATAAATTTGTTTGAAATTGATTACTTACAATATATGCTGTATCTCCAACCTGAATAGGAAACGCATTTGCAGGCGTATTATTTATCCAATTGAAAACAGTACTGTCGTCAATTACAGGTCTTTTATTCTTAGAGAATCTTCCAAATATACTTGCATTTGCCGTAATTATGCTATTTAGTTTTGCTTCAATTTTTGTTCTAAAAGTAATGTTCCTACCATCTATTTGATCACCTACTTTTTCAAGTCCTTTCCAATCAGAATAACCTATAAAACCACTATAATTTAGCTCTTTGTTGCCTCCATAAACATTTAAAGACATTAAATTTGTTGGTGATGAATTGTTTAAATATGTTTCTTGTGTATCAACGTTAGGAAAAAGTATAGGATCTGTCTCATTTTCGTATGCTTGAATCGCTTCTGCACTGTATATATCTCCAAAGCCATCATTATTAGAAGCCCTATTTATTACATTGGCATATTCTGCTGCTGTCAATCTTTTGGGTAAACGAGTTACAGTACTTAAACCTCTTTGGTAATTAAAATTTATGGTAGGTTTTACATTATTACTATTATTACCGCTTTGTGTTATTACGTAAATTAGTCCATTTTCTCCAAAATTACCTAATAAAGAATTAAAGGTTGCATCACTAAAAACAATTACTTCTTTTACTTCTCGTAAATCAACTTGTAATCCTCTTGGCTGACCATCAATTAAAACAGTTGGTGTTCTTCCATTTAAAAGATAAGAATATCCCCCAGCAGCAGGATTGCTATCAATTCTAGTAATTCTTAAGCCTGGTACTCTACCTCTTAATGCATTAATTAAATTATCGCCTGCAGTTACCCTTAAATCATCTCCAGAGATTCTAAATACATTTCCAGTTGTGTTTTTTAAATTAAAAGTTCCAAATGGAGTCTTTAGATACTCATCATGATATATTTGAAGTGAATCTTTATTTTTAATGGTATCTAAAGATGTATTTTGAGCTAAACCAATATTAACCGAAATTATATTAAATACACCGAAAATAAAAAACTTTAGTTTTTTTATATTTATTTTCATTTATTTAGTTTTAAGCATTTTAATTTTAAGTTTTTGTAAAAAAAATTTACCAACCAGGTGTTTGTCCTAATGATGGGGCTGCTTCTAAATCTGAAGCTGGAATTGGCCACCAATAATTTCTCTCATCAAAGGTTTTTCTTAAATTAGTTTGTTCTACATTCTCAAAACTAAAACCAGTAGGATAAAGTGCAGATGGACCACCTTGCCAGCGCATTTCTAAAAATTCAACTATTTTATTTTCTTCTAAAGTTGCAGTTTTCCATCTTCTTATATCATCATATCTAAACCCTTCAAAACATAATTCGATAGCTCTTTCATTTCTAATACGTTCTCTTAATAAATCTTGAGAACCAGCATACATACCATTTACGTTTGGCATACCAACTCGATTTCTTATTATATTTACCGCATCAAGCGCAGTTAGATTCGCTCCTGGAGCAACGCCTCCTGGGCCGTATGCCTCATTTGCAGCTTCAGCATAGTTTAAATAAATCTCCGCCATTCTAAAAATTATGTTGTTTACGTAAAAATCAGCTTCACCATTACCACCAGATCTTAAATAAAATCCGTTTGGAACCCATTTACGAATTCTATAACCAGTTGTATTTCTTACCTGCCAAAGTCTATTAACTGCAGTTGCAGGATTATGTAAATCTAAACCAAGTACTCCATTCTCATTAACTACTGCTAAATCGGAAAAACCAGAAGAGTTTAATGGTCCAGATGTTGTAACTGTCCAAGGAATACCATCATATAGTATTGCATTATAAAAACGAGGGTCTCTATTTATAAACGGTTCTTGATCGTTGTAAGAAGGATCATCTTCTATAGGTAAACCATTTTTAGTTTCAAATTTGTCCACAAAATTTGCAGTTGCTCCTATATTCATTGGATTGTTATTCCCTTTAACAATATCGAAACCTGCAGTCAAATACATTCTAGGAAATGGGACTAATCTTCCCCCAAAACCAAAAGAAAAGTCATTATACTCCATAAAGATTGCTTCTTGTGGTAAATCTTTTGATAAACCAGGTCCTACGAACATACTTCGGTAAGGTTCTAAAGCAATAGGTTCTGGAACGAATAAATCTGTACCATTACTATCTACATCCATTGTAATAGCGCCTGATGCATCTTTAAGGGTGTATAAACCATTGGTTTGCGAAAAATTTATTAATTCTGCAGCAGCTTCTGCAGCAGCAACCCATTTTTGTTGGTCATTTGTTGTATTAACTAACGGACTAGCAGCAAAAAGTAAAATTCTAGATTTTAATGCCATAGCTGCTCCTTTGGTTGGTCTTCCAGTATTAGTACTATTCCATGTTACAGGCAAAAATTCTATAGCTCTCTCTACGTCATTTAAAATATTTTCTAAATTACTTTCGTAACTTTCTCTTTCTAATCCATTAAAAGGTTGGTTTAAGTCTAGGTTATTTTCTAAATATAGAAGTCCACCATGTCTTTTTGTAAGTAAATGATATAAAAAAGATTTTATAAAATAGGCCTGCCCTTTTAATCCATTTATTGTTTCTTCATCAGCATTAGCAATTAAATCTACATTTTCTAAAAATGTATTTGCAACTCTAATCCCTTTCCATGCTTCAAAGTATCTTGATACCATATTAGGTGTGTCTCTTTGATCAAATCCAGGTGCAAGATTCATAATATTAATGTAATCTGAATTGGCATACGATTGGTATCTCTCTTGCACATTATTATTGAATCTACCAGGATAACCTTCACCAGACATTGTCATGCCAGGTAGAATATCTGGGGTGTTATTTTTTGCAGAAACCTCTGTTATTAAATAGAAGTATCCAGCATCTATATATTGTTCTGCAGTACGGACATCAGTAAAGACATCTTCTTGAGTTATACCGTCTTGACCTTGTACTTTATCCAAATAATCTTCACAACTAAAAAATATACTTGCAAGGATTAAGGCGAATAGGTGTTTTTTTGTTTTCATAAATTTTAAAATTTTACATTTAAACCTAAATTAAATCTTGATGGGATTGGGTAGTTTTGTGGTCTATTACCTTGAGGGTCTATATAATCTAAAGCAGAAAATGTAAGTAAATTATTACCTGTTAAGTATAGTCTTAAACTACTAATGTCTTTAAAATTATCCATATTAAAATTATACGATATATTTATGCTACGTAACTTTATGTAATCTAAATCAATTATTCTATCTGTTGTTGCAGCTAATAAATTTGGGTCAGCTGTACCAACATGCAAAGCAGGGAACTGTGCATCCGTATTTGTTGGTGTCCAATAATCTAATTGGCTTTCTCTTGCAACGGCAGCACCATTTACTAATGCATATGCTAAATTTGCATTAACAATACCTTCGTGACCGGTAATTCCGTCAACGAGAGCAGATACAGACCAGTTTTTATAAGAACTTTTTAGTATAAAACTAAAACTATGTTTAGGAGCGGTTGGTAAATCAAATCTTACTTGATCTTCTAATCCTGAACCAATTACAGTTCCATTTGCATTATAATCTATATATCTTAAATCTCCTAAACCAATACCAGTGTAATTTGGATAATTTACAACTTCATCTATATTTTGAAAATAACCATCTGTTTGTAATAAATTGCTAGTCCCTATTGGTTTACCTGAAAGAGTAGTATAACTAGGTGTCCCTGGTCCATCCAAAGCACTTGAAACTACCCGATTTTCATAAAAACCATAGGTTCCTGTTATAGAATATTTAAAATCTCCTATATTATCTTTATAGGTTAATGATAATTCCATACCTTGACTTTCAGTCGCCCCTAAGTTTGCAAAAGGCAATGCAGCAGTAGAGCCAAAAGCAGCTATAACATTTGAAGAAGTTACTCTTGCTATAAGATCGTCTCTATTGTCTCTAAAAAAATCTAATTCTCCAGAAATTTTATTATTTAAGAAACCAAATTCCAATCCAATATTTTGTTTTGTAACTGTTGACCAAGTTAAGTCTTCATTACCCAGTTGAGTTTCTAAAATAGCAGTTATTCTATCTGTATCTCCTTCTCCAAAATTATACCTCCAAGATTGCTCTGGTGTAACAAAATTATAAAAACTAAAATATTGCCAACGTTGATATTGAGAGGGATTTGTATTCGCAATTTTTAAACCTTCTTTACTACCAGATTGCCCATAGGAGTATCTTAATTTAAAATTATTAATTGCTGGTATGTTATTTTTAATAAAATCTAACTTTGCTAGATTAAAACCAGCCGCAACTGAAGGGAATAATTGAAAACGATTTCCCTCTGCAAAACCTTCATCTCCATTATAAGAACCATTTATCTCAAAGAAGTAAGTAGCATCATAGTTATAAGTAGCTCTAGCAACCCAAGCTTCTTCATAGTAGGGAAAAGCAGTATTTAATACTCTTTCAATACGTCTAAAAACCCCTAAAGCACTTACATTATGTTTTCCAAAAGAGCGGTTATAATCTAATTGAAATTTATAATCTGTAATTTCTTGTGTATTTGAAGGGTTTTCAGAACCTTCTATAAATTCTAATGGTCTTTCATAATTAGGTCCTTCAAAAGAAGTCCAAGTGCCATCTCTATTTAAATCATACCGATCTAACCTAACTGCCAAGGAGCCATCAAAATTATAAGATCTAGATGATGTATTACTGCTTGTATAATTTAGTCTAGCTGATGCTTTTAAGCCTTCAGTAATAAAATCTAAATCTTGTACAAGCTCTAAATTTAAAGAAAAAACAGCTTTATTAGTATTTGTAGAACCTGATAAATCATTTCCAGGCACACCAACTATTGGAAATCTTACTTCTTCTAAACCTGGATACAATGGATCTGGATAAAGGGCTAATGCTTCTGCAGGATAAAAAGGTATAGTACCAGGAGCAGCAGTATATAAACCTAGGAAGTTAGCACTACCACTGAAGTTTCTGTTTTCTAAACGGTTTGTTATACCTGTTTTTAACCTTGTTGTTTTGGATAAGGTAAAATCTAAATTGGAACGAAAATTAAATCTTTCAAATCTATTTTCAGGGTCGTAATTAAAAAACTGTCTACTTTCAGTAATGTCACCCTCTTTTAAATAACCTACAGAAGCAAAATATTTTACGAATTCTGTACCTCCTCTAATAGAAACAGTATGATTATTACTTAATGCATAATCTTTAATAACATAATCAATCCAATCTGTATTTGGATATAAATAAGGAAAACTTCCACTTTCCCAATTATCTAAATCTTGCTGAGGTGTAAAACCATTATCAAAAGCAGCATCGTTAAAAACCCCTACATTTCGTAAACTTTCTGCTGTAAAAGCATCAACAGAAT
This sequence comes from uncultured Polaribacter sp., assembly GCF_947501385.1. Taxonomy (GTDB): domain Bacteria; phylum Bacteroidota; class Bacteroidia; order Flavobacteriales; family Flavobacteriaceae; genus Polaribacter. The sequence continues at coordinate 24,015 of NZ_CANMVP010000009.1, read as the reverse complement.
CATACGTATCGTTAAGATATTTTATCGAAAATTCACTAGAAGCACTAATAACAGGTTTCCCTATTTTACCACGTTTGGTTGTTATAATGATAACTCCATTAGCACCTCTAATACCATAAACTGCTGTAGTAGAACCGTCTTTTAAAACACTAATGTTTTCTACATTCCTTAAATCTATATTTTCAAAACCACCAATTGCTTCTACACCATCAATTAATATTAAAGGATCTGCATTACCACGAATAAATATTTGTCCTGCATCTACTCCTGGTTGCCCGCTAGTTTGCACAATATTTAGTCCTGGAGTTAAACCAGTTAACGCATTTGATATATTTGTTGTACCAGAACCTACAATTGCTTCAGATTTTATTTGTCCTATTGCACCCAATACACTTTCCTTTTTCTGAGCACCATAACCAACAACAACAATCTCGTCTAAACTTTCGGTATCTTCTTTTAAAACTATGTTACCATTAAAATTAGTTGTAACCTTTACTTCTTGTTGTTTAAAACCTAAATAAGAAAAAACGATAACAGAATTGTCTTTAACAGTTAATTGAAACAAACCTTCAAAATTGGTTGTTGTTCCATTTTGAGTTCCTTTTTCAAGAACACTTACTCCTGGCAGTGGAATACCACTTCCATCTTTTACAGTTCCTTTAATAACAGTTTGTGAAAATGTATTCCAAGAAAATGAAATTGATAGCAAAAGTAAAATTAAATTGATTTTCTTCATAAATTTTTATTTTCTGTATTTTAGAATATCGGAATCTCATTAGTTATAACACTTTTTAAAGCCTAATTTTTCAATTACTCTATTCTTAATTTTATTTGAAAAGATTTTATGCTTATGTTAACAATCTCTTAAGACAAAAGTATAAGATTTAAATACTTGCTTTTTCTCAAATTGGGGTTCAAAATGTTGCTTATTTGTTTTAAAAGATCAATAATACCCTAGGAAAAGCTGATTTATGGGTTTTTTTGTTGCAAATTTATCATTCGAATTTCAATTCTTATGGCTATAAAAAATATTAAACCCTTACGAATTGATGTTGTTTTTCAAGTATTGAATTGAAATTTACACCTCATTGTATTACTATTTCATCCACAAGAAGCCCCTTATTTTCCAAAGTTTCTATTTTGATGATATTTGCACCTCTTTCTATTTTAATTGGTACTGTTATTGTTTTCCAAGAAGTAGTATTTGGAATAAACAATTTATCATTTACTACTTTATCGTTTACCATAACTTTCAGATAGGTATTATTACTTTTTGAAATATATCTGATTGATAAATCTACCATTCCTGCACCACCATCATTTTCTTGATACCAAGTTATGGAAGATTGTTTTTTATTCAAACTTACATAACCCGTTCCATTGTATTTTTTTTCTATTGATACAACTTGTGCGTTTTTTATGGTAGCATCTTCTGCTTGTTCTCCAATTTTACTACTAGAACCATCATTTTCATTCCATGTAAACCCTTCGTTTTTTCCGAATTTTTCTTTTAAAGCCTGAATCGGTTTACCATTAACAACTACTAATGCTTTTACGGTAGTTTCTAAATCGATTTTAAAAGGCACGGTATATCTAATCGAATTTTTGGTGGGATGATCTCCATTTGTGGTGTAGAAAATTTCTATTTTAGGCTGAATTTTGCTTCCTCTCAAAGTAATAATATCAGTGTCTATGCTTACTTTATTAGAAGTAATCAGTTTCTTCTCTCCTAAAATACAACTGGCTAAAAGATTAATATCATCAGAATTCTCTGTAGCTTCTATATACGCCCTCGTTAACCCGTAAAAGGCTTTTCTATGATTGGGTCCAACGTGCGGCTCCACATCGACTGGGCTTCCATTATCTAATGCTTTGATTTTTCCTGCTCCAATAATATTAAAATAGGTTCTATTTTCGCCATAAGGATAAAATTCTCCTTTGGCATCTGTTGTGGTTACTCGAACTTGTACAATATCATTTGATTTGTTGTTTAGTGGTTTTCCATCTATAGAGAGTTTAATTTTTGAAGGCGCATCAGCTGTTTTGATCATCTCTTCTGCAACTATATTGTTGTTTTTATAACCTACAGCTCTTAAAGTCCCTGGTTGCCATTGTACCAGCCATTGACATTGCATTTTATCCCATTCTTTTGCTGGTTTTATTTTTCCGAGTGATTTTTCATTCAAAAATAATTCCACCTCATCACAATTAGAATAGACCCAAACTGGAATTTCTGTTCCCAGAGTAACTTTTGGATGCGTCCAATGTGGTAACATATGCACCATTGGTTTTGATGTCCATTGACTTTGATATAGATAATACAGATCTTTTTCGAAGTTAGCTAAATCTATGGCACCGCCCATAAATGCTTTGAATGGCCAACCACCATGCACATAATTGGCTTCACCAATATAATCATACCCTGTCCAACGAAAAGAGCCTGCATAGGCTGGAATATCACGAAGTTGCGCAATGTTTAAACGGGAAGAAACACGTACCGTAGCATTGTCATAACTAGAATTAAATATCTGCTTTTTGTTTTTTCTATCTTCATTTTTTGTCCAATCATGCGTAAAAACTTCCTTGTTTGTCAAATCTGGAATTTTGTATGGTCTTTGGTTTTTATTTGGAAACCCATCTCTATACCAGGTTTGGGATCTATAATACCCTCTTACTTGCCAAGTATGCGTATTTTCTGTGCCGATAAAAACTTTTCCTTTTCGATGTTTTTCTAAGTTTTCTAAAAACCCTTTCTTTTCACTACTGCCATTTACGCCTAAAACATTCATATGTTTGGAGCCAGAGTGTCCAGAGGTTACTGGTCTTGTAGGGTCTAAAAGATTACAAACTTCTACCAGTTCTTTTGCTACGCCACCCCCTGTTTCGTTACCTACACTGTAAATGACAATCGAAGGGTGATTTCGATCTCGTTTGATCCAATCGGTAAGGTCTTGTTTCCACCATTTATCAAAATGATGCGCTCCGTAATCGTTTTTTGCTTTTCTTTTCCAACCATCAAAAATTTCATCCATCACTAACATCCCCAGTTCATCACAGAGTTCATAAAAAATAGGCGTTTGCGGATTATGTGCTGTTCTTATCGCATTTACGCCCATGTCTTTTAATTGCTGAATTCTAAAACGAAGAATTTTATCTGGCACAGCAGCTCCTAAAGCACCTGCATCTTGATGATTACAAGCACCTTGTAGTTTTACATTTTCACCATTCAACCACATGCCTGTTTCAGGTTTCCATTCGATATCCCGAACACCGAATTTGGTCTCTACAATATCCGCGATCTTATCACCGACTACTACTTCACTCTTCAAGGTATATAGATAGGGGGTTTCTACGGACCATTTTTCTGGATTTTGAATGGTCAATTCCGTATTGTTTTTTGAAGTATTGCTGATAGTGAACTCGTTTTTTTTAGAAACAACCGTATGTCCATTTTGATCTGCGATAGAAGTAATCAAAAACCCTTTTTTATGTTGATCATATTCACTCGAAATAGTCGTTTCTACAAAAACTTTACTGCCTTTCGTTTTAATAAAAATACCATCTCTAGAAATATGTGTTTTGTTTTTGATATCAATCCAAGTGTGTGCATACATTCCGCTTCCGGTATACCACCGAGCAGCGGGTTGTTTTTCATTATCCACACGAACAGCAAAGGTTATTTCCTTTGAATTTTCAACAATTTCACTGATATCATAGGCGAAAGAAATCCATCCATAAGGCCTTGTGCCTAATTTTATTCCGTTTGCCCAAACCGTACTGTTCATAAAAACCCCATCGAAAGCAATTGCTACGTGTTTTCCTTTCCAAGCTTTTGGAACCTCTATTGTTTTTCGATACCAACCAAAACCTGCGGGCAAATACCCTGCTGTTCCTGCCATTGGATTTTCTTTATGGTATTCGCCTTCAATACTCCAGTCATGCGGTACATTCAACTTTCGCCAAGAAGCATCGTCAAACTTTACGTTTTGTGCACCTGTAACATCTTGTTGAATAAATTTCCAATTTTTATCGAAATTTAATCTCGCTCTCGTATCTATACCTATTTCTTTAACTTTTTTAGTTGCGCATCCTGAAATCAAACCAAAGACAATAAGAAAGAGGATACTCTGTATTTTACTAGTTTTATAGTTGCTAAAGTATGTAGTCATCTTATTTTAAAAATTTAAATAGTATATTATTCCAATAGGTATAGATTAGTTAAGTGTTTTTTTATTTTATAGGTTGAATCTTATAGCTATAACTCAAATCTTGTGCTTTGATTCGGTATTTTTCGAGTGGCATTTTCCCCCAGCTATTGTCTCCGCCAACACCCATTTGTCTATAATCTATGTTGATGTTTACCAAGTCTCTTTTTTTGATGTCCGTGGTATGGCGTTGTGCTTTTTGATCACCAGCATCAAAATCTTTGTTGTATTGATGATGTGCATTAAAAGAAATGAAATCTTTGGCAGTTACTTTAATTCCTTTTCCTGCTTCATTTGTAAAGGAGATCCAACGTGTATCTGTCTTATACCCATTTTCCTGCGGACGAATGTATGGGAAATACAATTCCTCTACAGAAGCTTCGTATACACCAACCAATGCTGATGTATTTCTATCTTGATAGTTTTCATGCGGCCCTCTGCCAAACCATTTTACGCTGTTAAATTCATTTTTAAGGATAAAGTTATTTCCGAATCTTGGTAATACTGGTAATACTGGTAATACTGTATTGATGCCAGAAATACTTGTGGTCACTAAAATTTCTCCTTTAGAAGAAATGGTATATGCAATGTTCAAGTTCCCTTTTACAGCATTTAAGTGATATTTTGCAGTTACCACTACATTGCCATCTGTATCTTTTTTATGATTCAAAGAAGTGAATTCTTGATTTTCTGAAGCTTCTTTCCAAACTTTCATTTTTTTAGGTTTTTTAAATCCGTAATCATTATCGGTATTTGGTCGCCAGAAATTTGCTTTTATTCCTTCTAAAATAAGATTTCCATTGCCGTAATCTAATAGATTTAATTTTCCTGTTTTTTTGCTAAAAGCTATTTTAAAGTCTTTTCCAGTTATGTCTAAAATATCTGTATGGTCTGTCAATAAAATCTCTTCTTTGGAAGTATTTAGTTTAAAACGCTGCGTCCCTTTTGAAATTTCTAATTGTTCATACGCTACAACATGTTCTTTTGGTACTAAATCTGTAGCTGTTTTTGTTTTTGCATAGATGTTCAGATGAAATTGTGCCGTTGCATCTTCTAGCCTTGGAAAATCGATTTTTATATTTTTAGTCTCGTACGGTTCAATATTTAGAATAGGGATTACTCCATTTGCGATTTCTTCTCCGTTTTTAAGAATTTTCCATGAAAAATCGAACGTATTTAGGTTTGTAAAATCATATATATTCTTAATTTGAATTTCTCCTTTTTGGACATTTACATCTTTAAATTTTATATATTGATATACTTTTTTTACTTCGTATAAACCAGGATGTGCTGTTCTGTCTGGATTTACAATTCCGTTTAAGCAGAAATTTTTATCATTATGTAAATCATTTCCTCCTAAATCTCCGCCATACGCCCAAAATGCTTCGCCATCTTCATCTTTTGTTAAAATTCCTTGGTCTACCCAATCCCAGATAAAACCGCCTTGCATCACATCATATTTTTCTATCACATCCCAATAATCTTGAAGGTTTCCAGTACTATTTCCCATAGCATGTGCATATTCACATTGAATTAATGGGCGTGTTGGATTGTTTTCTGCATATTTTATCATGCGGTCAATCTGCCAATACATGGGAGCTTGTATGTCTGTGTTCGAATAGTTGGTGGCGCCTTCATATTGTGTAGGTCTTGTAGTATCTTGCTCTTTTAACCATTTGTAAGTTGCAAGAAAATTCTCTCCATTTCCTGCTTCATTTCCTAAAGACCAGGTTACAATAGATGGGTAATTTTTATCGCGTTCATACATTCTAATAGTTCTGTCTAAATGCATGGCTTTCCATTGTGGCAAATATGCAGGATGTATTGCTTGTGCTTTTTTATTTTTATCTAAACCTTGGTTGGTAGTGCCCATTCCGTGGGTTTCTATATTTACTTCATCCACTACATAAAAACCGTATTTGTCACATAATCTATAAAAATGCGGATTTTTTGGATAATGACTGCAACGAATTGCGTTTAGGTTATTTTGCTTCATCACTTTCAAATCAAGCATGGTCAATGCTTCAGAAATTACATGACCTTCTGTTTCGCTATGGTCGTGCAAATTTGCTCCTTTTAGCAACACTGGTTTTCCGTTCACCAAAAACTGATTGTTTTTGATAGCAATGTTTCTAAAACCAACTTTTATGGCTGATGATTCCCCATTAACAGTTAATAAAAGTGTATATAAATTTGGCGTTTCTGCATTCCAGGTTTTTACATTTGGAATGTTTTTTTCGAAGCTTACTTCTGTTCTTCCAGAATTTAGATTTACAGTTTTGCTTGCTGAATACACTTCTTTTTCTCCATCTAATAACTGAACTACAACTTCTTTGTCTGTATTTGAATTGCTGTTATTATCAATTTTTAAAGTAACGTTAAATATGCCGTCTTTGTAGTTGTTTTCTAAATCAGAAGTTACTTTGAAATCTCGAAGTGAAATTTTGTCTGTTGCATACACATACACATCTCTTTCGATGCCGCTTAATCTCCAGAAATCCTGATCTTCCATATAACTGGCATCAGACCAACGCAATACTTGAACTGCAATACTGTTTTTTCCTTTTTTTGCAAAATCTGTAATTTTATATGCTGCTGCGGTTTTACTTCCCTCATTATAACCCAACATTTTTCCATTTAACCAAACGTACATCGCTCCGCTTACACCTTCAAAATGAAGATATATATCCTTACCATCCCAATTTTCTGGAATAGTAAATTCTCTTTTATAGCTGCCATTATTGTTAATATGATGAGGAATAAAAGGTGGATTTGGTGGAAACATATACGTCCTATTCGTATATATTGGAATTCCGTGCCCTTTTAACTCCCAATTGGATGGAACAGAAATGGTGTCCCAATTTGTAACATCGAAATCAGATTTATAAAAATCGGTAGGTCTTGCTTGTACGCTATCTGCATAATAAAACTTCCAAGTTCCGCTTAAAGACGTATATAACGATGAGTTTTTCCAATCTAAATTTTCTAACGCACCTTTTGGATTTGTATATTTATAAAAAGTAGCAGTTGGTTCTTCTCTGTTGATTTGAAAAACCGCTGGGTTCTCCCATTCTGGATTTTCCCATTTTTCTGCTACATATATCGGTTTTTTGTCAGCGGTATCACAAGCGTTAAAAAGAACAAGTGTAACAATAAGGATAAGGAAGTTGTTTTTCATTTTTATAATGTTGATTAGTATAATCTTTAATTTATTTGTTGTTTATTTTTTGATTTACAATAGCGCTTTCTATTTGTTTTCCATTTTTTGATAAAAATGCTTTAATGGCGTAATTTGATTTTTCTTTTAATTTTTCTAAAGGAATTAATACTTGAAAGGATTTGTTTCTATCTTTATCATATTCGCCAAGAATTTTAATATCTTCTACATTTAAATAAGAAACATTGTTGATGATAATCCCGAAAACATCTTTTGGTTTGATTTTTACTTGATTCAATGCTACTTTTACTACATAACCCTCTTTTTGTTTTTCTACGGATTGAATTCTGATTTTATTTCTTTTTTCCAAAGAAAAGGCAGTAGCAATATTTGGATGAAAATTACTTTCTCCTGCTTCTGTTTTTGCTTTTACGGTGTAATAATATTGAGTATTTGCATTAATCGATTTGTCCATATAAATAGTGTCCGTTACACAACTTGCTATTTTAGAAAATTCGTGCAATTTTGTTCCTCTATATACATTATAACAAGTATTTTTTAAAACTTTATCTTGTGGAATCCATTTTACTTCAATTGTTTTAGAATTCTTTTTTATGGCAGATACATTTCTAGGACTCAAAGGCACTCTTGATGTCACAAAAATATTTTCTTTTTCGGAAGCAATTCCTTTGCTTAATCCATTATAGGCAGTTACTGTAAATTCATATGTTCTGCTTTCTTTTAAATTTTTAATGGTATAGCCAAAAACGTTATCAGTATCTATGCTGATGTTTTTATTATTTTCATCAAGATAATTTATTAAATAACTTGTTGCATTTGGTACACTTTGCCAAAAAAGCGTAACGGTATTGTCTCGTCTAGAAACTTTAAATATTTTCGGTTGTTGAGGTAATTGATAACTAACAGTAACACATTTTGATGGATCACTTGTTTGCATTTCATTTTGTGCAACTAGCTTAAAAAAATACTTTTTGTTTTTTGAAAGATTTTTAATGGAACAACTATTGGTGTTATTTACAATTGCTGATGCTGCTAAATTTAAAGAATCTGTACCATACATTATTTTATAGGAAGTTGCATTTTGAATTTCGCCCCATTTTAAAGAAACACCATCTTTTTCTATATTTGCTTTGTATATGGTAGGTTGCTCTAACTTATACATATCGTTTTTCCATTTACTTACTGAAACACTAAACGGCTCTATTGTAAGTATTCCTTTTTTGAATGTGGTGTTTTGTATTTCTGTATCTTTCACTTTAAGAGAATTGCCAGAAATAAACGTGGTTTGCATATCTTCTTTTAACGATTTTCCGTTTACGTTTATCTTAAATTTTTTTGTTTGATCACTTCTGTTGGTAACAACCAAATAGTTATATCCGTTATTACCTTTATAGGTTTGAGCAAACATGCCATTTTCTTTTTTGTTTTTTAAACCATCCACTTTTACGATATCAGAAATTTCTGTTTTGTATAAAAATTCGGAATTATTTGTTGCTTCATGATATATTGTATATGCTTTTCCTTCTAAATCTCTTTGGATGCCTGTCAATAAAGTATCTGTATTTACGGTTACATTATTTTTATAGGCATTTTCAATGATTTCCTTTTTGTTGTTAAGTGGATAATATTTGCTACTTACTTCATGTGCTCCAACATATTGTGTGTTTGTGTGTTCTAACTGACGCATTACATATTCTATATTGTAAATACTCGAATAAATTCCATTTAAAGGTCTGTTCCAAACTCCAAATTCTGTAATAATCATGGGAACCTCTTTCCACGTATAAGCTTCAATTTGTTCCATTGCATTTTTGGAAGTTGCTTCTAATAATTTTGTATTTGCGCGCTTATAAGCTTGAGTTAAAGTTTCTTTTTTTCCAGTATGAGGTGCATAAGAATGTTTTGAAAACACATTCCAGTATGCACCGTTTTCTTTTTGAAATTTATGAATTTCTTTCATAAAAGTCCAAACACCATCCCAAGTATAATTGAGTGTTAATTTAGCTTCCGGAAAAATTTGCTGAATCGCTGCTGCATACGGTTGCATTTTAGCAGCGTAATCATAGCCATCATTCCACCAATATCGATTTCTATTTGGAATATAAAAATACGGTTCGTTACAAAATTGCCACACTTCTACTTTTATGTTATTGTTTTTGCAAAATCGAGCCAATTCTAAAATCATTTCTGGTGATTCTGAAAATGCATTTACGGTCACAATCAATTTTCCATTGACTGTTCTTAAAAGTTGGTATAAATCTATAATTCTGTGCGGTGCTTTTACTTCTATAAAACGACGTCCTTTCAAATATTGTTTTGGGTGATCAAACATTGCAATGTAATCTAAATTATATTGCCCAGTTGCGCTGCTAAAAGCATCGCCCATGGTTCCAGAAAAATACCTTAACCAACCAGGTTTTAATTCTTTTACAACTTTAATGAAATCTGGATGTGTGTAACTCCATTCTTTATCTGCTATTCTTACATTAAAACCACTAGCTCTTTTTTTAATGGGATGTCCTTGCTTTGTGTTTATGTTTATAACTTCTATTTTTTGAGCGCACATAGCACTAATTTGTAAAAGACACATTACAGTAGGAAAATAAAAATGTTTTAAAAAATTAAGCACCATAAAAAATTTAATTTACTATGCTTTTTAGAATCGATATAAGAGATACTAGAAAGCAAATACTAATTTTGATAGATTACTTTTAATCAATAAAAACACTACCTTATTCAAGTTTAAAAAGAAACCTGATTGAATGTAAATATTTCTGAGGGCGTTCTTGCATTTAGGAATATCAGTTTCATTTCATCAACTATTTCAGGATGCATTGCAGCAATATTAGTTGTTTCACCAATGTCTTTTGAAAGATCATACAATTCCATAGGCGCATTTGGCTTTTCCAATACGTTGTATTTTACGGCTTTCCATTTGCCTTTTCTGATGGCTTGTCTTCCTCCTTTTTCATGAAACTCCCAATATAAATAATCATGTTGAATTTGTTTTTCTGATTGATCAAGAAGTGTTGGCAGAAAAGAAATCCCGTCAAGTCCTGCTGGAACAGCTATCTCTGCAATTTCTGAAAAAGTTGGAAATACATCCCAAAAAGCAGATACTAAATCTGTTTTGGTTCCTGGTGTAATTTTTTGTGGCCATTTTATGATCATTGGCACTCTAATTCCGCCTTCGTATAAATCTCTCTTTGTACCTCTTAAATCTCCATTGCTATTAAAATATTTTGGATCTGCACCACCTTCTGTATGAGGCCCGTTATCAGAAGTAAAAACGAGAATCGTATTATCTTCTACTCCTAATTCTTTTAATTTAGCCATAATTTCACCTACTTGATTGTCCATTACTTCAATCATCGCAACAAATGCTGCATGAGACTCTTTTTGAGATTCATAGTACCCTAGCCTATAATTAGGTCCTTTTTCTATGCCTTTATATATTTTTTCGGGTAAAAACTTACCGCTATATTTATTTAGTATAGAATCTGGAGCAGCTAATTCTGCATGGGGAATAATGGTAGGAACATACATAAAAAATGTAGTATCTTTGTTTTTTTCCAAAAAAGCTAATGCTTTTTCCTGAATTAAATTGGGGGCATATACTTCTTTTTTAAACCCTGCATTTCCTTTTAAAACAATAGAATCGTTATTGGACCACAAATGATATGGGTAATAATGATGTCCTAAACGTTGGCAGTTATATCCAAAAAAAACATCAAAGCCTTGGTTTATAGGGTCTCCTTCAGAGCCTGGATAGCCTAAGCCCCATTTACCAAAAGCACCAGTAACATAACCTGCTTTTTTTAATGCTTCTGCCAAGGTGAAGGTTTCATCTGGAATAGGATGTTGTCCTTCTGGTTTAACTTCTTTATTTCCTCTGATAGGGGTATGACCAGTATGCATACCTGTTAATAAAGAAGATCTTGATGGGGCACATACCGTATTACCAGCATAATGCTGTGTAAATAGTAAACCTTGAGATGCAAGTTTATCTATATTTGGTGTTTTAAATTTTTTTTGACCATAACTGCTTAAATCGCCATATCCCAAATCATCGGCTAAAATGTATATAATATTAGGTTTTCTATTGTCTTTTTGGATAATTTGCGAAAACTTCTCTTCCTTTGTGCTTTTAGAACTACAAGATCCCAGTAAGGATGCGAAGGTTACAATAAGTAAAATGTTAAGGCTTTTCTTCATTATAGATACATTTTGCGATCCTAAACGGATAGATAAAATTCATGATTTTATAGGTACTTCAAAAATATTATTAAAGAAAAAAAGAAACGTATAACAAATACCCTACGAATGTTGCATTTTTAAAAACCCCTTTTATGAATGGTAGTATCTGCATAAATTTTAAGAGTACTTTTTAGTTTGTATCTTTTATTTTTATCCAGAAATTACCCAAAAAATAACTTTCTAAATAAGCGATGTATTTAAAAAATATATAAAAATATGTTGCAAAATTATCTATTTTGCAACATATTAACCCCTTGAAAGCAACAAAACGAACCTTTTTTTGTAATATCTTTATAGAGTAGAATAAGATGCTATTAGAAAAGTACTTTTGATAAGTAGCTTCCATAAAATTTCAACTGTGATTTTTAAAGATAACATTCGAACACTTAAAAAAATAATTCTTGTTTTGAGTTTTTTTTACAGTGTATATAATTTTTCTCAAGTAGGTGAAACTTATTTTGATGATTTGATGATTCAGGGAGCTCCTTTTCATAAAAGAGTAAATGTGTTGTTTGAAGACAGTATTGGATACTTGTGGATTGGAAGCAACGATGGGCTTTATAGATACGACGGTTACAATTTGGTTTCTTATCAACAAGATGTATTTGACCCATTTTCAATCCCTAATAACAGTATCAATTCTATTGTAGAAGATGCTCATAAAAACCTATGGATTGGAAGTGAGAGTTATTTAATTCATTTTAACCGAAAGACAAATAGATTTAAGGGATTTAATAAAAATACCACTACCGAAGTGCTGCAAAAAGTTTCTAATGGAAACGTTTTTGCCAATTTAAACGGCATAGGATTGGTGGTAATTCATCCAAATAATAAATCGTTACCTTCTAATAAGAAGTTTAAAGAAATAGTTTTTAAGAGACAGGCAACCTCTTTTGTGGAAGACGATTTTAACAGATATTGGGTAAGCACTACAAACGGATTGTATCTCTTAAAAGATAATAATTCTTACCACCATACTAATTTTCGTAAGAACATTAGAGCTTTTAAAAAATTTGGGAATAACAGATTTATTGCACTTACAGCCAACAGCCTTTTTATTTTAAAATATAATAAAACAGACGCTACACTAGAGGTGTTAGAGTCCTATCCAAACTTTTCCAATAACTTTCAAAAAGGCACTAGACTAACTTCATTGGTAATAAGTCCAAATAGTGAAGACCTATGGATCGCCTCTACAAATGGATTGATAAAAGCCCATCGACATAACAACAGTTTTCAATTCAATCAATTTTCTAAAGAATCTGACACAGGAAATTTAAAAAACAATTTTATTACCTCAATTACCTACGACACCTATGGCAATCTTTGGATTGGTTCTTTAAAAGGAATTAATAAGTATCGTGTAAGGACTTCCATTTTCGAGTATAGCCAAATTAACGCAGTAAATGATATAGATGATGATGTAGCGAATAGCTTGCTATTTTATTCTCCTAATGCTCTATTAGTAGGAATGAATAGCGGTCTTTATAAATACAATCCCCAGAAAAATACAGCTGTTAAAATAGATTTGGGAATGGGGAGTATTGGATGCATTACCCAAAACTATGAAAAAAACAAATTTTTAGTAGCGAGGGGTAATACACTCTATATATCTCACAATCCTAATAAAAAGTTTACTTTTAAAAAGGTAAAAACTTTTAAAAAGCTAATCACAGATATTGCCATTATTAATAAAAATGAAATTTGGGTAGCTCTTTGGGATGGTGGGGTAGATATTATAAATAAAGAGAACCCATTATCACAATTTAAGAAAGAAGTAATTGCTAAATTTGCTAAAAATCATACTTCGGTTTTTCTGTTAACTCAAAAACATCATTTATGGGTTGGCACAAGAGGAGAAGGTCTTTTTAAAGTCGATCTCAATAAGGAAACGATAGAAACTTATTTGCCATCTAAAGAAAATGGGTTGACTTCTAATGCCATTTTAAGTTTGCATGAAGATAAAAATAATAACATCTGGATAGGCACGCGAAGTGGAGGATTGAATCAATACCTGGAAGCCTCTAATAGTTTTAAAAGTTTTAATAGTCAAAATGGTCTTTTGTCCAATACCATTTCCTCTATAAAAGAAGATCAAAAAGGCACTATTTGGATGGGTACACAAGACGGATTGGTTCGTTTTGATTTAGAAAACGAAAAATTTATTCCTTTTAAAATTGAAGACGGAGTTAAAGAAAGTCAGTTTGCTTTTAATTCAAGTGCCTCAAATACAGATAAAAATAAACTTTACTTTGGATGCGCAGGTGGATTTTACACAGTGCACAGTAATAATTTTTCTCAAAAAAGAATCCTCCCTTCTACAGTCATTACAAGTTTTGCAACACTTGGTGCCACAAAAGATGAGCATAAAGATTTAGAATTAAAGACGGTAGACCTTGCAAACAATACCAAAACACAGCCCATTATTTTACCCTATCATAAGAACAGTATTGTAGTAAAGTTTTCTTCATTAGATTTAACCGCTCCTAATAAAAACGAATATGCTTACATGTTAGAAGGCTTGAATGATTATTGGATTTACACAAATGCTTCTAACAGAAATGCTAATTATAATGATCTTTCCTATGGAGCTTACAAATTCAAAGTAAAAAGTACCAATAGTGATGGTATCTGGAATGAAACACCTACAGAATTGTTTTTTAAAATTCAACCCCCTGTCTGGAAATCGACCTGGGCAGTACTGGCGTATGTGGTCATGGGCATACTGCTATTGTATGGTACTATTCTTTTAATGAATAGATGGTTTAAATTAAAAAATAATCTGGTAAAAGAAACCATCAGCAGAGAAAAAGACAACGAACTTAATCAAATGAAAATGACTTTTTTTACAGACATTTCTCATGAATTACGCACCCCATTGTCTTTAATTCTTGGCACCATTGAACGAGTAGTGAAAGAGAAAAAATTTACGTTAAGCCCACTTACTTCACAACGCATTTATAATAATACGTTAAGAATGCACCGACTTATCAATCAAATCATGGACATTCGGAAATTTGATCAGGGAAAATTCAAATTAAACATCTCTAAAAATGATATTATAAAAGATATTAGTATCATTAAAAATGCTTTTGACGACTTTGCCAAAATTTATGAAATTACCTATCACTTTACATCAGAACATCCCCTAATAAAAGGTTGGTATGATGTAGATATTTTAGAAAAAATCTTGTTTAATCTACTATCTAACGCTTTTAAATATACCCAAAAAAAAGGAGAAATCAGTATTTTTGCGACACTTGTAACAAATGAAGAATCAGCACTAGCTACGCTAGGGTTGGAAAAAGGAAAATATATAAAATGTATTGTTAAAGACAATGGAGTGGGGATTCCTAAAAAAGATTTAAAATATATTTTTGACAGGTATTATCAGGCAACTAAACCCTATAGCAATCAAATTCCTGGAACTGGTATAGGAATGGAACTAGTGCAAAAATTAATAGAAAGACATTATGGAGTTATTTTTGTTGAAAGCGAAGAAAAAAAATTTACAAAGTTTACTTTTTACCTTCCTATCAGTAAAAATAGATTTGACAAAAAGGAAATTATAAAAACAAGTACACCTTTATTAAAAAACTTTATAAAAAACTCTGAATTTCAGGTTATTGATGAAGTATCTTCAGAATTTGATGAAAAACTTAATACCAAAAACAACTCTAAACTTAAAATATTAATTGTAGATGACAATTCTGAGCTCAGAGCAATGATAAAAGAAGAATTAATAAGCGAATATAATATATTGGAAGCATCTACAGGAAAAGAAGGATATGATATGGTTATGAAGGAAAAACCAAATCTTATTATTAGTGATATTATGATGCCTATTGAAGACGGAATTTCAATGCTAAAAAGAGTAAAAAATACTTCTGAAATTAAAAATATTCCTATTTTTATGCTAACGGCAAGAAATTCAACAGATACCAAAATAGAATGTTTGGCTTTAGGAGCTGATGATTATATAGAAAAACCATTTAGCTTAGATTATGTGAAATGGAAAGTAAAGAACATGTTGGTTTCTCGAACACAACTTAAAAAAGAATATAGCAAGATAATTACTGCAGCACCCTCTGAAATTGATATTGAATCTAATGATGAGAAATTTATAAAAAAACTAATTGGTATTGTTGAAGATTCTATGGAAGATCATTTATTTAGTGTAGAATATTTGGCATCAGAGGTGGGTATGAGCAGAGCTAATTTGTACCGAAAAATTAAAGTGATTTTAAACGAAACACCTGTTAATTTCATTAAAAAAATTAGACTTAAACGAGCGGAACAACTTCTTAAAAAGAATAGCCTGTATATCTCTGAAGTTGCCTACATGACAGGTTTCAATAATCAAAAATACTTTAGCAAATGCTTTCATAAAGAATATGGTATAAGTCCTACGGAGTATATCAAACAAAATAAAGATCCTTCTAAAGAAAAAGAAATGAAGTATTACTAATGTAAGGAATCTCTATTTTGAAATTTATATAGTTCAGACCAAAGTATTTTTTATATTAGAAAACAGATGTCTATGAAAGGTACAGATGGTATTGGTATACATAAATTTCTATAACGGGATTGTAGCGTTATTTTTTAATTCATTTCCAATTTTCAAAAAGAGAGTAAACATTTGTTGTGAAAAGAAATAAAATCTACTCATTTGAGTAGATTTTATTTTATCTTGGCATACCATTTGAACACATGAAAAGAAATAGTAGAAAATGAAAGTCATGAAAATATTATCAATCTTAACCATTTTAATTGGTTTTTCTCAATGTGGTAGTAATAAGTTTGTTAAGAACCCACCTTTTAAAGTAGCAAAAGCATTTTACAACAATTGGGTTGGCGGGCAACCCGGAGTTAGTGGAACTAAATTAGAGTTGCATTTAACAAATGCATCAGAAATTAATTTCGATTCACTTTATTTCCAGAATAAAAAAACCAAAGTTGAGTTGACAGACTTAAGTGACAAATTGCAGGTAATTGGTCATTTTTCAACTTCAAAAAGAGCAGATAGAGATTTGATTTTAGATATAGATCCTAAAAAGGAATTCAACAATACGCCTCCAATGATAGAGAAATTTCCTTTTGAATTGAAAGAGAATGAAGCAATTCTTAGTTATAAAAAAGGAGAAAAAACAAGGTATTTTAAAATTGAAAATATAAAAGCAGTACAACCAGCCTTTTTTCCTTCAGCAAAAAAAAAGTAGCTAATTAACTTATAATCAATATACAAACCGCTAATTATTTAGCGGTTTTATTTTTGGCACGTAATTTGAATATTCATAACCGTAACCATAAAACGAAAGCTTATGAAAACTTTAAAATTACTTTTCACAATTATTGTTACAGGAGCCTTAGTAAGCTCATGTACCACCGTTTTTGAAGATAATTTTGTTGATGAGATTTCTTTAGAGCAAGTAGTATCAGACTATGATTTGTGGTACGTAGATTATCATAGAACAATTGGCAATGGAGACGTTCCTTTTGTATCTAAAGCATTTACACTATCATTTTTAAATGGAGTACTGTATGCAAATAATAACATTGCAGATATTGGTTTTACAGGAAATGGTTTAGGAATAGATGTTGGAACCTACGATACTTTTACGGGTCTTTTAGAAACAAGACATGATTTAGATGGTAGAAACGATTTTGAAGTTACAGTAACTTCAAATAATGAAATAAGATTGTACAATTACAGACAAAATGTTACTTATTTTCTAATAGGCTATCAAATAAATGAATTCGATTACGACCAATTATTTTATGAAAATATAGAATATTTTTTACAAGAATATGAAGCTTGGGAAAAATCGAGCACAACTGGTGGCGTTCCGAATGCATTTGATGATGAGAACTATTTACAATTCACACCAGAAAATAACACAACATTCCGTAGCTCTCAAGACGACTTTGGCACGCAAATTGCAAATATAAATTGGAGTTACGTTGGTGGATATGAAGTGTATGATGTAACGGGGTATCAAGACCTAAAGATTTTAACACTTAATTATGATGGTGGAGATATAGAAGAGTTTGAATTAAGCGTTATAAATGATGGAAAAATTAGTCTTTACAATGTAAATTCAGAAACCACGTACAACTTTGAAGGAAGAGAATTTATACCTTATTTAAAAGGAGAAAAAACTCAAAAAAGTGCAAAGTCTCTTGTAAGGAATTCAGATAGAAAACGTACTAAAATAGTAAGAAAAACAAAGATTAGAAGAAATTTAAAATAAAGTTTGGTTAGTTGATTTTTGGTTGGTTATTTCTTAATAACCAATTGAAAGAGAAACCGTCCTGAGGAGGACGGTTTTTTCTTTGTTAATAATTGCTGAAAAATTGAGATTTAAAGAATTGTTTCTCTAACCACAATTATTTACTTTTATCAAAGAACGGTTATTCCTGTAAAAACAGGAATCTTGTTATTAAAATAACCTATAAAAAATAGATTTCTGTTTTAAATAGAATAAATCAATATGAAGCCAACAGCATTTATTACAGGTGCAACTTCTGGAATTGGGAAAGCCACTGCAGAAATTTTTGCAAAAAATAACATTCGTTTAATTCTCTGCGGAAGAAGAGCAGATAGATTAGACAAGCTTCAAGAATTGTTAAGTAATTTTACAGAAGTAACCACATTACAATTTGATGTTTCAAAAAGAAACGAAGTTGAAACAGCTATAAAATCGCTCCCAAAAGACTTCCAAAAAATAGATATTCTTATTAATAATGCTGGAAACGCACATGGTTTGTCATCTATTCAAAACGGAGATATTGATGATTGGGATGCCATGCTAGATATTAATGTGAAAGGACTGTTGTACGTTTCGAAAGCCATCTTTCCACAGATGATAAAAAGAAAAAGTGGTTTTATTGTAAATATTGGCTCAATTGCGGGTAAAGAAGTATATGCTAATGGAAACGTATATTGTGCCTCAAAGCATGCTGTAAATGCGTTAAATAAGTCAATGCGAATAGATTTAAACAAGCACAATATTCGGGTTGCAGCAATTCATCCAGGAGCAGTAGAAACCGAATTCTCTGAAGTGCGTTTTAAAGGAGATACCGAAAAAGCAAAAGCGGTTTATGCGGGTTACAAAGCTTTGCAAGCAGCAGACATTGCAGATATTATTCACTTTGTAGTTACAAGACCTTACCATGTCAACATCGAAGATTTGGTGGTATACCCAACGGCGCAAGCAAGTGCTACAATTTTGAATAGAAATTTATAGAAATGGATGTCAAGAATTTGCAGAAAGATTGGTTAGAATTAGGACAAAAATATTGTCAGGATCTATTATTTTTAAATGCTACTTGGAAGAAAATAGAAAAACGTTATGGAGAAAGAAATAGGCATTATCATACCTTAGCTCACATCGAATGTATGCTAACGCTTGCCAAAGAAAATAAAACAGCCATAAATGATTTCGATGAAGTGCTATTTTCAATTTGGTTTCATGATATTATTTATAAATCGAGGTCTAAAAAGAACGAAGAAAAAAGTGTAAAATTTGCTGAAAAAGTTTTAAAAAAATTCAACCTTAAAGAATTGAAGCAAGAAAAAGTATCTCAATTAATTTTATCAACAAAAGCACATAAAATTATAGCTGACAAAGATATTGACAACTCATTTTTACTAGATTTTGACTTGGCTATTTTAGCACAAAATTGGGGTATTTATGAAGATTATACTCAAAAGATAAGAAAGGAATATAAAATGTTTCCAAATTTTATGTACATACCGAGTAGGAAGAAAGTTTTGGAAAGTTTTTTAAACAGAGAAAAACTATATTTTACAGAAAAATATCAAAATCTGTTTGAAGAGAAAGCGCGAAAGAATCTACAAAAAGAATTAAGCATACTTCGTTAGCATGATCAACAAAAGACTTTTAATCAAAAATTTACTTTCTCATAATGATGAGAATAGTTTTTATGATAAAAAGCAAAAACTATCTTTTAGTTCTAGAGATGGAAAAGCGAAGTTTTTAAAACACATTTGTGCGCTTTCAAATTCAAACCCGTTAAACAATTCTTACATTGTAATTGGAGTAGAAGACGAAGAAAATAAGATATTTGGGGTCGATTTTTTTGATGATAGTAAAATTCAGAATTTAGTAAATGCGTATTTAAACAACCCACCAAAAATTGAATATGAAAATGTTCCTTTTCCGCGTTTACCACGCTATAAAGTGGTGGGTTTGGTCTCTATTTATCCAAATAATAAAATAACATCGCTTGCTAAAAATGCTTGGAAATATAAGAGAAATACTATTTTCTACAGAATAGGAAGTAATTCGATGCCTTTTTTAGGTGAAAATTTTGAACTAAGAAATACCAATTCAGAAATTGTAAAATCTATTGAAAAGAATGCTAGAAACAATATAGAATTAACGCTAGATGGCGTGTTTGATTTTATAAATAAGCACAAACCGGCACACAACCCACAATACAAAGTTTTTAATGAGCAATTTGTGTTGTGTTGGGCAGGAGAACAAAAAATGATTAATAATGAAGAGTTTTTTTCTAGAGTAGATATAGAACTGATAAACGAGCGAGTTCAATTGTTTTTCTCTGCTTTAGATGATGTTCAAATTACATATAATACCAACTCTTTTATTATTACAGAATTTATTTATTTAGGATTAGAAAAACAAGAAAAATATTATCCTTTAGAGAAAACAATCATTCATTTTAAAGAAAACGGAAAACACGATATTGTAAAAGAGTTTCTATTTCAGCCACCAACTTTTGATGATGAAATTATGATGAATATTTACAACAGTTGCAATTCAATTATTAAAAAAATTGAAGAAAATAGCCCACTTTCTGCAACTGAACATGAAGAGGTTTTGCGTTTGCCCACCAATTATTTAATTTGTTATCTACATGGTTTTGTAAAGGTTTCAGAAAAACTTAAAAAAGCAAAGAATTATATTCGAAATTTAGAAGATAAAACTACGTATATCAATTATAAAGAAGCGCTGCGTATCATTCGAAAAGTGAAGTATCATTAGAAGGGTTTGTTTAACTTTATTGTATAGGAAAAGTTGCACATTTTTTATTCAGCTGTATTTTTTTCAACAACTAAAGTTTTTGTTATTTTGTCGTATAGATTCTGGTTTTTTTTATCCCATAATATCCAAATACTCGGAATTATTAAAATTCCAAGAACATGTTTTAAACCTTCTCTAATTGCTCCTTTTTCAGGTTTTTTATAATCTTCTCCATTTTCTGATGAAATGACTTTTAAATTAAAAATTCGATGTCCTAAATTTCCAATAAATATTGGATAAAATATTGCTCCAATAACTAAGCCTGCAGCCAAAGAATAAACGATGTCTAAAAATTTAAAGTCGCTATTCAAATAATTATCCCAAAATTCGGAAAACAGACATTCCCAATATTAGATAGATAACTAAAATTACAAGTCCAAAAATTATTCCCTCTGTTAAAGCAGCAAAAAATCTTTTTCCTTTTGAGGCTAATTTGTATCCATGTGTTTGATTATCGTTTATTTTGTTTCTTATGAGTTTTTCGTCAATGTGCTTCAACTATAATGACACCGAACATTCCAGTATTTTATAGCAGAAGTTAAACGAAATCAACTATTTTTCTTAAAAGTCAAGTACATAACTTAAACAAACTTCAATTTAGAAAACTGCTTATTCAAAATAGCTTTGTCATTAACTTGCAGCCATTTGTCTAAAATGGTTGCGTAGACTTCTCTAAAATCTACTTTATATTTTATATTTCCATTGGCATCTAAATCGGCTAAATTTGGTAAGTCGTTATACAAACCTTGTTTTTTTAAGTGTTTACCAATTACAAAAACATTATTGGCTGCACCATGATCTGTTCCTTGAGATTCGTTTTGTTTTACACGTCTTCCAAATTCAGAAAAAGTAAGAATTAGTACGTCATTAAAAGTGTTGTTTTTCTCTAAATCTTCTACAAACACTTTTATACTTTCCGCATAAGATTTTAACAATCTTGCTTGTGTATTGGGTTGATTTGCGTGTGTGTCAAAACCTGATAAACCGGCATAAAAAACTTGTGTATCTAAACCCGAATTTATAAATTGAGAAATGGTTTTTAATTGTTTTCCAAATACATTTTTAGGATAATTATTAGACGCAGATTTTGTCTTCGTTTTTTCAAAAATATACGTTGCAGAAGATTTTGCATCTATCATTGTATTGTACAAATATCCCAAGTTGTGCTCATTCAAATGCGCATCAGACTGAGATTTTAAAATATTTTTATAAAATGGTTCTCTTAAAGAATTGTACAATGTTTTGGCATCTGTAACGGCCAATCCGTTTTGCGTTTTTCCTTTTAATAATAAAGATAAACTCTCATCTACTTCAATGGCTTTTGTTGGTTTTCCGTTGGTAATATCTAAATATCTGCCCACCCAACCATTTTGTAAATATTCATTGCTGTCACTAGCCGTTTGCCAAATGTCTGTAGATCTAAAATGTGATAAATTAGGGTTTGGATACCCAACATTATTAATAATACTCACAAAACCTTTGTCATATAAATGTTGTAAAGGCTGTAAGCTTTTGTGCAAGCCAACTTGATCAGAAATTTTAAGAAGATCATTTTTATGTAAAGCAATATTTTTTCTTTGCTGATGGTAAATGTCATTGCCAAATGGTACCACAGTATTTAAACCATCATTACCCCCTTTTAACTGAATGATGACTACTTTTTTATGATTAAAAGCACTAGTAGGAATTTGCTCAAAAGCTTTTAAAAACTGCGGAACAAAAAACATTCCTGAAGCAAAAGTTGTCTGTTTTAAAAAATCTCTACGTTTCATAAGCTCAATTTAACAAAGTTGATATTCAGGGATTGATAGTAACTGAATACAAAAATCTTTCTTCGGTATGTGTCGATTTTTTAGTAGTAGATTCTTGGTTTCAGGATTTATTTTTGAGGTTAAAACAAAAGAAATCAATTCTTTATTTGACAGTTTAGCGTAGTTTTTTTCAAAAGAATTCCAGTCTGTTTTTGTTTTAATAAATGCTTTTCGTTTTAATTTTTTAGATTTCAAATCTGTAAGCATGGTTTCTTCATCTCCAGTATCAGCATATGTAATTGCTGCATTATTTAATAAAATAGAAGGCAATCGTAAACGTCTTACTAGGGTATTGCTATCAATCCAATACCTACCTGTTTTCCAACCAGCAACATTGGGTGGTCTCATTAATTCTTGTCCTAACAATCGTTGTATTAATAATACCTGTTTTGGTCTCTCAAAACTATAAGGTACTAATGTATTTATTCCTGCTAAAAATTCTATGGGTGATTTTATTTTTGTACCCATATTTTTTGCCTCATAAAACCAATCTGAAAGCAACACAAAACGCATCAGTTTTTCTATATTATAATCCTTATAGAAAACCATTGTCATTTCTTCGATATGATTTTGATGAATGTTTTCATTTACAAAATAACGGTAGATTTTTGTAGAAATATACCTAGCACATTGTTTTTGTTGAAGAATAATATCAATAATGTCATCACCAGTAAAATTGCCAGTTTTCCCGAAGAATGTTTTTTCACCTTCATCGTGCTGTTTTTTTCTTAGGATAAATTGTCCCCGAAAATTATGATTATACCCTGTAAAAGCTCTTGCAGATTCTTTAATATCTGTTTCTGTATAATTCCCTTGACCTAAAGTGAAAAGTTCCATCAATTCCCGAGCAAAATTCTCATTCGGACTTTTCTTTTTATTTTGTTTGTTGTTCAAATACCCCAACATTGCAGCTTCTTTAGAAACTTTTTTGGTAAAATCTGCAAAATTACCAAAAGCATTTGCTCTTAACATATTGTTGTAGTTTTGAGAAAAGAGGATGTTGTTTCTTCGCTCGCAAACAAAATGATTTGTCCAAAAAAGCGTCATTTTTTCTCTAAAAACTTCTGTAGGATTCATAATCCTTTCCACCCAAGCCACAGAAAAATCTTGTACCTTTTGTCTGTTTTTTTTTTGAAGCTCTTGTCGCTTTTCCCTGTCTTTTAAATCGCCAGGTTGTATGTCTTTTAGAAAAGAAAGATCTACCTTTAAAGGAGTTGTCGTTGAAGAAGAACTGAAGAGTGCATCTACAATTTCCCGTTTGCTATTTTTAGACAAGCGTTCTAAATCTTTTGGAGAAATTCCAAAACCAACTCTATTGTATAAATGTTGTATGTGTGCTGATTTCATGGTGTTTAGACTTCAGAATTCTAAGATAGTTTAATTTAAGCACACTTTTTTGTTAAAAAAAATACAAATAATTAAATTGAGTTAGTCATTTAATTTCCGTATATTTAAGTCAATAAAACTAGGATAATGGAACAATTTGAAGGACAAGA
>NZ_CANMVP010000008.1 GCF_947501385.1 uncultured Polaribacter sp. | reverse complement strand
ACGATTTGTAGGATGGTTGAAGAAAAGCCAGTATATCAAAAATTAATAAAACAGAAGCTAAACGTATAACTCAATAAATTTTTAAATAATATTTTATTACCATACTGTAGTTGCACAACTCCAAAACCATAATGTGCATTTTTTACTTTAATATTTTTTACTACTCCATTTTTAGATCCGTAAATTTTATCATTTATTTCCACTGCATTAAATTCTAATGCAGAAAATCTTGAATAATTATCTTCAATAAGAATATTACTATACACAAAATTTTTTGCGTTCCAAGTTTGTATTACTCTTAAATTTTTATTTTTTAAATGCCTTAAATCGATTGTAAATTGACCATCATTTCCTACTATACTTGTATTTTCAATAGGTTCAAAAGAGAAATTATTAGTAATTTTAAAAACAGCATAATTGTCATTTTCACTATTTTCATAAGGTCTAATTACCGTTTCTGAATTTATACTTAAGTGTATGTTAGATTTTAAACTAATTTCCGAAAACGTGTAGTTTCCTTTAGGTATAATTAATTTACCTCCACCTAATTTGTGTAAATCATTAATTGCTTTTTGCAGTTCTTGGCTATCATTAGTATTAAAATCATTATCGAGTGCTTTAAAAATCTTTGTTATTTTAAATGCTTTAGGAACTTCATAAAAGTCTGATTCTTTAATTTTAAAGGGAATAGCTCTTTCATTTAAAGAACTATTCCCTTCTTTTTTATTAGAAACACAAGAATTTAAAACAGATAATACTGTTAGAAATAATATGAATTTTGATAGAGGTTTATTGTTTTTCAATTTTTACGGTTTTAAACTGCTACAACCTGGAATAATATGGCTGCTTTGCTACTATCATTATTTTCAGGGAATCATCTGCTATAGAATGAATCTAAAAATATTTATTTCATAAAAATTTAAATCAGCTTTAGATGCAGATAAATAGAAAAAGAAAAGATTAATTCTTAATTACAATTAATAGTATCATCTTCTTCAATAAATGCTTTTCTGCCTCCGCTATTGGATGAGTTAATTACTGTAATTTGATTTGGATTAAAATCTATGGTATAATTAGCAACATTTTTTCCCCCACCAATTGATGCCACTTGTTCATAGATATAAGTATCAAAAGTAAAACCTGGCTCATTAG
This sequence comes from uncultured Polaribacter sp., assembly GCF_947501385.1. Taxonomy (GTDB): domain Bacteria; phylum Bacteroidota; class Bacteroidia; order Flavobacteriales; family Flavobacteriaceae; genus Polaribacter. The sequence goes on along the minus strand of NZ_CANMVP010000008.1, from coordinate 155,408 downwards.
TGTATTCGTATTGTTCTGGTCTAATATTACAAGGCATAAACTTAAAATCTTTATTTTTTATTTGAGCAGTATTATCTAGGTAAGTAACTTCTACATTTCTAATTAAAGTTTCAGTACTAAAGCTACCATCGGTTAACGTAACATTTGAATCTTGTTGTTCTTTAGCTGTAACAAATCCTTTTTCAACTCTTACGGCATAACCACTTCCTACTGATTTTATTATACCAATATCTGCTTTTCCAATTTTAACAAAATGTGGAGATAACATTACAGCACAATTTCCATTTTCAGATCTAATATCTCTACCAAAAAGATTATCAGGTGCAACATATTTAGATGCATCGTATAGTGTTTTATTGTGAGTTTCTATTCTTAAAGTAATACCTCCTTTTCCATATAAGTTATTAAAGTAAATTTCACGACCTAATTGTAATTGAACAACTCCATAACCGTAGTGTGAATCGATAAGATCTATATTTGATACCACACCAAATCTTGGACCGTAGACTTTATCACCAATTTCTACTCCATTAAATTCAACAGCAGCAAAAATAGATTTCTTATCTTGTACAAGTATATTACTGTATTTAAAATTTTTTACATTCCAAGATTGTATTACTCGTACTTTATCATTCTGAGCGTCTCTTAAGTCAACAGTAAATTTTCCTCCACCTGTACCAATAATGCTTACATTTTCTAAAGGTGTTGAAGATGTATCATTGGTCACTCTAAATATTACATAACCTCTAGTTCCAGTTGCCATTGGTTTTATGACTGCTTGATCACTTATTCTCAAATGTACGTTAGATTTTAGATTAATATCTTCGAAAGTAAAATTTCCTTCAGGTATTATTAATTTCCCCCCTCCGAGAGAATTTACATCATCTATTGCAGTTTGCAGGATAGTACTGTCATCTGTGCTAAAAATGATATCTGCACCATAATCTGTAACCAAATTTTTTTCAACAGCAAAACTTGATGGTTCTATATAAAAATCTGCTTCGTTTACTGGTTCTACTGCTTCTACAACTTCATCATCACCCTCCTCTTCTTCAATAAACTCTTCAGGATCTGTCTTTGAACAGGCAGAGAAAAAAATTATTAAAAGTGAAAATAAAATTATCTTAAGACTAAAAAGGTTTGTTGCTTTTTTTAACATAATTACTTTTTTACGTGGTTATTTTTAAATAATCAAATTTCGAGTAATATGTTTCGAAAAATGTATTTATAGATAAACTAGATGTATCTTTAAGTAAAAAAAAATCCTAAAAGAGGACTACTTTTTTTAAGACCAATAAAAATATTTACAGAAAGAATTTTTTTAGGGGATTAGATATTTATATTTCATGGATTTTAAAAGAAAAAAAACTAAACTTCATCTTTTTAAATACCATTTCTTACTTGAAAACATGGATAAAACACAATAAATGATATTTTTTTAATTATCTGAAATATAGCGAATTATCTATTTTTATTTTTCAAATTTACTATCAGACACATAAAATTTACTGATAAAACTATTAAAGTTTACATAAAACGTCAAATTTACAAAACTTATACTTTTTTATATGAACACATTTAAGATGAAATTTATTAACCATTTAAAAAAAGAGACATTTTTTTATCTAGTTTGTATTTTACTTTTTTCAAGCTGCTTTGCGCAATACAATGAACCAAAAGTGGTAACTTTTAAAAGTAACATTAAAGAGGATGCAACCGCAACAGTTTTAAAAAGGATACTAGATGCTAAAAATAATCCTATATCAGAAATAAAGTTTGAAAAAGGAATCTATCATTTTTATCCAGATAAAGGGTTAGAAAGGTTTGCATACATTTCTAATCATGGTGATTTGATGGTGAATACACCTTTTCCAATAGAAAACTTTAAAAACCTTACTATAGATGGTCAAGGTTCTACATTTATTTTTCATGGAGTTATTATCCCTTTTTTTATTGAAAATAGCTCAAATATTAACATTAAAAATTTGTCTATAGATTGGAGTGAACCCTTCCACAGCGAAGGATTAATTGTAGCAAGCGATGAGAAAAATAAAACTTTTGATATGAAAATTTCTGACGAATATCCTTATGAAATTAGGAATAATCAAATCTACTTTATCAAAGAATACTATGAGCATACATTAGGTCAATCTATTCTATATGATCCAAGCAGAAAAGCAGTTGCATACAATACAGAATCTTACACTAACATTACCACAACCAAAAAAAATAATGTCCATAACGGTTTAGAAAACTTACAATACAAATATATTAATGACGAAAGATCATTAGTAAGTAAAAACCTAAAAAAAGAATCTAACTTAAAAGTGGTACAATTAAAACCAGGTTTGGTGCGTATTTATGGACACAAAAAATTAATGCCGCCTGTTGGTATGATTTTAACTATGAAAGGAGATCAGGCATATAATAGAGTTGCACCAGCTTTTAGAATTAAGCACACAAAAGGTTTTAAGGGTACAAATGTAACTATCCATCATGCGGGAGGAATGGGTCTAATTGCAGAAAATTCTTCAGATTTAATACTAGATAATTTTAATGTAACACCTTCTAAAGGTAGAATGGTTTCTACAACTGCAGATGCTACACATTTTGTAGGTTGTAGCGGAAAAGTAGTTTTAAAAAATTCAACATTCGAAAATCAGTTAGATGATGCAACAAATGTGCACGGAACTTATCAAAAAATCGTAGATATTTTAAGTGATACACAGATTGGTGTAAGAATGATGCATTATCAGCAAAAAGGATTTGTAATAGGACAGCCTAACGAAACACTTGGCTTTGTAAGATTAGAAAAATCTTTTCATTCTTACGAAAAAGGAACTATTAAAAAAGTAGAGTACATAAATAATAGGTATCAAATAATAACATTTAATGAAAAACTACCTTCAAACTTAAAAACAGGTGATTTAATTGAAAATTTGGATGGATACCCAGATTTATTAGTTAAAAATTGCAAAATACAAAACAACAGAGCAAGAGGTTTATTAATATCTAACCCAATAAATACTGTTATTGAAGATAATTACTTTAGCACAGAAATGGAAGCTATTTTAATTCCTGTAGAAAGTGGCCATTGGTTTGAGTCTGGAAACGCAACAAATGTTATTATTAGAAATAATATTTTTCAAGATAGCCAACATAGTGGTTTTAATAGGCCAGTGATTCGTTTCGCTACAGATGATAATAATGAAAACATAGCATTTAAGAATATAGAAATTTCGAAAAATACTTTTAATCAGTTTGACAATTTAATATTACTAATTACAAATACAGATGGTTTAATTTTCAAAGAAAATACAATCACAAATTCTGGTACTTTTCCTCAATTATTTCCTGAGAATCCAGCAATAAAAATTAAATCATCAAAAAATATTGTTTTTGAAGGTAATATTTACAAAGGCAAAGCAAATAAAATTATAGTAGCTGATAAAGATTTTCAGAAAAATTTTAAATAAAGAATAAATAGTAAACCAAAACTTATATGAAAAACAAAAATAAGATTTTACAGTACTGGATTTTAAGCTTTTTTGTTATGCTATTTTGTAGCGTTAATATAAAAGCACAAACAACCAAGGTTAAAGGAACTGTTACAGATAGTGTAAATGGAGAGCCCTTGTTTGGAGTTTCTGTATTTGTTAAAAATACAACTAGGGGAACAACTACAGATTTTGATGGTAAATATTCAATTGAAGCAAGTATTGGAGAAACGTTAACTTTTCTTTATTTAGGAATGAAAAATAAAGAAGTTAAAATAACAAAGCCAGAATTAAATGTTTCTCTAGAATCAGATACAGAATCATTAGACGAAATAGTTGTAGTTGGTTATGGTAAAGTTAATAAAAAGGAAATTACGGGTGCTGTAAATAGAATAAAATCAGAAAATATAGATCAGTTTATAACTTCAGATGTTGCCTCTAGATTACAAGGACAAGTAGCTGGAGTTAGTGTTTCTTCTGCTTCAGGAGAACCAGGCGAACCAGCAAATATTCAAATACGGGGAATAACTTCTTTAAGTGGCTCTAATACACCTTTATTTGTTGTAAATGGTATTCCGCAAATTGGAGATCCTGGTTTAGCACCAAATGAAATAGAAACTATAGATATTCTAAAAGATGCAGCTTCTACGGCGGTTTATGGCTCTAGAGGTGCTGCAGGTGTTATTTTAATAACCACAAAACAAGGTAAAGAAGGTATTATGAGTATTAATTTTGAAGCTAATCAAGGTTTTCAATTTTTAGGAGAAGGAACTCCTTTAATGAATACAAGAGACCAGCTTTTTTATGAAGTTACTTCGTTTAATAACTTTGGCGGATTCGGTCCGTTAACAGCAAACACGCCTGAATGGATAAATAATGATAACACTTTTGATAATTTTGTTTTAGTAGATGCAGCAGAAGTAAAAACTTACAATTTAAATATTTCTGGAGGTACAGATAAATTTTCATATAATGCTTCTGGAAGTTTGTTTGACCAAGATGGTTCAATCATCAATTCAAATTTTAAACGTTATAATGCTCGTATTTCAACAACTTACAAAACAGATAATTGGAATATTAATGCAAGTATAGCAAGCACAAACGAAAATAGAAGAAGAACTAGTGAAGGTCTTATTGTTACAGCAAGCAGATTTAGACCTTATTTTCCAGCAATAGATTTAAGTTCTAACGTTGCGTTGGTTAATGAAACCGCAGGTTCACAAACACCAATTATTGGTTTGTCTGAAGCATTAAAAAGAAAAGATGATAGTACCAGAGACAGAACAAATCTTAATTTTGGAGTAAGAAGAAGACTTTCTAAATCGTTAGATTTTATCACAAATATTGGTAGTGCAGTTATAAATAATGGTAGAAATATTTTTAGACCAAATTTTGATTTGCTTAATGTTGAAACAGGTGAGTTAGATTCAGACCCAACAAGAAGTGGTGTTACAGCAACTTCTAACAGAACTACAAAATTTAGTTGGGATGCAGGTTTAACCTATAAAAAGAAATTTGGAAAACACAATATTACTGCACAAACAGTTTTTACTTTAGAAGAAGATAATTCTGAGACTTTCTTTGCTTCCATAGAAGGTATTACAAATAATAACGTAAGCATATTAAATGGTGGTACCATAAATGAGAATGTTGGTAGTGGTTTTAATTACACAACCAAAAGAGTTGGTTCGTTGGCAAGAGTACAATACAACTATTCAGGTAAATATATAATATCTGCTTTAGCAAGATATGACGGCTCTTCCCGTTTTGGAGAAACATACAGATGGGGTGTTTTTCCTTCTGTTGCTGCAGCTTGGAACGTTCATAGAGAATCCTTTTGGAAACCATTAAGAAAAACCATTAATAGTTTTAAAATAAGATTAAGTCACGGAGAAGTTGGTAATGATAGTTTTAGCGATTATGAATTTCAAAGTACAATAGCACCCTTTGCAGATTATATTTTTGATGAAAATGATGGTGCTGTAGATTTTGGTTCTTCTATAAGATCTTATGCGAATAGAGATATTAAATGGGAAACCTCTGTTTCTGATAATATAGGAATAGATCTTTCTATGTTTAAAAATAAATTGAGTTTAATGGTAGATTATTACAATACAAGAAAGAATGATATGTTATTTCCAGTAACATTACCAGGTTCTTCCGGTGCATATTACGGTCAAAATTTAGTGCTTAATGTGGGTAATATGACAAATCAAGGTTTAGAAATAGCAGCAAATTATAAAGCTAATTTGGGTAAAAGCAAACTTAATTTTGGAGCAACATTTACTACTAATAAAAACGAAATCACTAAAGTAGCTAATGAGGGCATCATCTATAATGCCAACTCAAGATTAATAGGTAATGATCCAACATCTGTAGTATCTGTAATTGCAGAAGGTTATGAAGTTGGTGCTTTCTTTTTACATGAAACAAATGGTATAATTAAAACGCAAGAGCAACTTGATGCTTACAGACAATTTCCATCAAGAAGTAGTGCAAATTTTGGTGACTTAATTTATGTAGATACAAATGGAGATGGAAATATAACAAGCGAAGATAGAACCTATCATGGTAGCGGATTAGCAGATTTTGAATATGGTTTGAACGTTAATTGGAGCATGGGGCTTTTTGATGTATCTATGAATTGGTTTGGAACAGTTGGTGCAGAAATTTTGAATGGTAACAAAGCTGCTACTTATAATTTTCAACGTCATCAAGATTTGGTAAATCAATGGTCTCCAGACAATCCAACATCAAATATTCCTTCTTTTATTTCTACTTCTAGATTTCATCCAAATTACGAAGGAACTACAGACTATTGGCTAGAAGATGGAGATTATTTAAGGTTAAAACAAATTACTCTAGGATTTACGTTTCCAAAAAATGCAACAGAAGCAATAGGAGCAGATAGATTAAGATTCTATTTAAGCGCCCAAAACCCAATTACATTTACAAGTTATCAAGGTTATGATCCAGAAATTGGTGGAACTAACGTTGCTAGAAGAGGTATTGACAGCTCAAGATATCCTATCACAGCTATTTATTCATTTGGTTTAAAAGTATCATTTTAAAAAAATAAGAATATGAAAAATTATGTAAAAATATTTGTAACAATTGTTATTATAGCATTTACTCAATCTTGTTCAGATTATGTAGATGAAACAAATCCTAACGAGGTTTCTGCAGATGCCTATTTTCAAAATCTAGGAGAATCTCAAACCGTATTAACATCCGTTTATGGTGCAATGTTAAATAGTTGGATTACAAGTCCAAAAGAAGAAGCTTGGAGATCAGATATGGCTTTCCCAGGTATTAGAGAAGGTAGAATAAGTGTAAATGCACTAAATTATTACCAACATATTATTTTAGAAAACGATAATTCTTTAAATTTAAGATGGAACGCCTTATACCAAGTTATTTGGAGATCTAACCAAGTAATTGATGGCTTAAACAGTATGTCAGAAGACTTAAAAAGTCAAACTGAATGGAGAAATCAAATGGGACAAGCTCGTTTTTTTAGAGGTTTAGCTCACTTTTATTTACATTCGCTATTTAATGAAGGTAGAATTGTAATAAGAGATGCAATTCCTGGTTCACAAGAAGAGTTTTCAAAACCATTAAGTACTTCTCAAGAAGTGATGGATTTTTTTAGAGCAGATTTGTTGTATGCTTATGAAAATTTACCTGCACAATTTCCACAGAAAACAAAAGCAACTGCTGGTGCAGCAGCAACAATTTTAGGAACAAGCTATCTATACTCTGCCTCAGATAATCCAGCAGATTACCAAATAGCAAAAACATATTTTGAAGATGTTATCAATGGTCCTTACGGATACGCATTAGTTCAAGATGCTAATATTATGTTTAAAGCTGCAGGTGATTTTAATTCAGAATCAATTCTAGAAATAAATTACTCAAATAGTCAACAACCAGAAGACAATAATTTTGATGAAGAAAGTTTTTTTACCAGAAATGCAAGGTATTCTGCACCATTTGCTGTTGGTGGTGGAAATACAAATGAACAATTTACAGCATCTTCTTGGCTAATTCATGCTTTTGCTACAGAACCATTAGATTTATCAGATCCAAGAAATTTGGTAATAGATAGAGGTACAAATGCTTTAAGACCAAGAAAAGTATCTTTAAGAGCTTCCGCAATGATAGCAATGGTAAATGATGAAGATACAGAATATTACGGTCAACCATCTGCGGCAATAGCTGTTAACTTTAGCTCCATTGGAGAGAGAAAATATGGTTTTTTCAAAAAATACACCAATCATGATATCATAGATAACGAAAATAATTTAGGTGATAATAATTGGAAATCTGGTAAAAATATTATTTTAAATAGATTAGCAGATGTTCATTTAATGTATGCAGAAGCGTTACTATTAGGAGACAATAATATTTCTGCTGCAATAACTAATATTAATTTTGTAAGAGAACGCTGGGGATTAGAATTATTAGACGAAAACGCCAGTTTAGTTGACGGAACACCATACACGCCAAACAGCTTAATGGAGCATTTAATGTATGTAGAACGTCCTTTAGAATTAGCTGTAGAAGGTGTTTCTATCAGAGTAATAGATTTAAGAAGATGGGGAATAGCAAGTGATAGATTTAATGAGTTAGCAACAAGAGATTATTATTTAGTAGATTATAATTATTTTGATGATGCTACTGGAACAATACAAACAAGAGAAAATAGTTTGGTAAGATTTGGTGTAAGTCCAGATCCTACGGTAGATCCTCAAATCATTAAAGAATATGTTAGAACAGCTCAACTCTATACAAATGGTTATTTACCAATACCAACGTCTGAAACTCTCAATAACAACGCTGTTACTAACTAATAAAAATAAAAAGGATGAAAAAAATACACATATTATACGTTTTAATAATTCTTCTATTTACAAATTGTAATAATGAAGATTATATAGCACCTAGTGGATATTTCTCAAGCTTTCTATGGTTTACTTCCAAAGGATTTGATGCAAGTAATTATAACACAAATCTAAACAGTTACGTTGGGTTTACAGATCTTTCTAAAAATGCTATATCACATAGTTGGAGTATTCCTTCTGGCACAAGCTTATTAGAAAATACTTTTAGTGAAAAAGATTCAATTTATACCGATTTTATTAAAGAAGCAGGTCCACTAACTATTAAAGAAGATTTGTTAAATGTTTTATTTACAGAACCTGGAGTTAAAGAAATTGTGTTAAACAATGTATTTAAAGATTCTGTTGCAGAATCAACAAAACAAGAAGATGGCACCTGGTTAGTTGAAAAAACATTTACTGTTACTGTTTATGACGATGTTAAACCAGCTTTTCAAATTTTAAGAGGTACAGAAATTGTTTTAGATATTGATGAAACAGATATGCCAGATATTTCAAATCAAGCATCATGGAAAAAACTAACGATAGAAGCTGGCGAAGAACTTGTTTTTTTAGACAAAACAGTAGTTGGTCAACCCAATTTAAGAACATGGACTTTTGATGGAGGAAATATACCAACAAGTGTGTTAGACTCAGTTGGTGTTTTATACAACAGTTTAGGAAATTTTTCTGGTGGTAGCATCACATCAAGTAGAACAGATGTTGAGAGTGCTGTAAGCATAGCCACCAAACTAATCCCAGTAAATATAGAAGTAATTCCATCTACAAAACCTTTTGTAATTAATGGAGAGATCGTAGAAAACGAGTCAGAAGTATTATCATTTAACGTTACTGGAGAAGTTGCAAATGTTACTGGAGAAGAAGGTAATTTTACAGTTCATGTTGTAAATATGGCTGCTGGTTTCGACCAAAATATCCCTGTATCATCAGTAACGATAAATTCTAATGATGCTACGCAAATAGATTTGGTATTAACCCAACCAATCTTTAATACAGACGTTATAACTCTCTCTTACACGGCAGGGAATATTACCTCTGTAGATCAGAGAAATTTAGCAAGTTTTAGCAATCAAGCAGTGGAAATGAATTTCCAAGGAGCTATGAATATTGATGGTTATACTGGCTACGAGATAGAATGGGGTGGTTCTGGAAATCAATTTAAAAAAGCAAACACAGAAGGTTATTTTGCACAGCATAATGCAAATAATGAGAACGGACCTTTATACTATTTTAGAGATGATTCTATGGCATTCGAAGGCAATAGTTCTATGAAATTTGAAACACCTGCTGCTGGTATTCCAACGTTGGCAAGATTGCAAGGTGGTCAGTATGGTAATTTAAGTCCTGTGAGTGCAGGTTCTTATATTCCATCTGTTTGGGTTTTTATAGATCCAGCAACAACGATGACTAACATTCAATATAATTTCACAGCATCTGTAGAAGGTACATTTAATTTTGATATTTCTATAACAGAAAAAGGAAAATGGGTAAGACTTACTTTACCTGAAGTAACTTTACCTGATCTAACTGCAGGTCGATTTGATATTAATATTACCGAAAATGGACAAAATGATGCAATTGTTCAAAAACTATGGTTAGATAATTTCGATTTATTAATTCTTGAAGACAGATAAACTACAATTTAAATTTTAATATTATTCGATAATGGATAAAAAAATCATTTTTTTAAGCATAATTTTTTCAACTATCTACTTTTCTGCTTGCAAAACGAAAAAAGAAGAAGAAAAACAAATTAACAAACCCAACATCGTCATTATTTATTTAGACGATTTAGGTTATGGAGATTTATCTTCTTATGGAGCAACTGAATTACAAACTCCAAACATAGATGCTTTAGCAAGTGGAGGTATAAAGTTTACAAATGGTTATGCTTCATCTGCAACTTGTACTCCAAGTAGATATGCCTTATTAACAGGTGTTTATCCTTGGCGAAATAAAAACGCTAAAATTTTACCAGGAACAGCACCTTTGTTAATAGGAACAGAACAACAAACCTTGCCTAAATTATTAAAAAATAAAGGATACCAAACAGCAATTGTAGGTAAATGGCATTTAGGTTTAGGAACAGGAGTTGTTAATTGGAATAAACGTATTTCTCCAGGACCAAATGAAGTTGGTTTTGATGATTCATACATTCTTGCAGCTACGCAGGATAGAGTGCCAACAGTTTATATAAAGGACGGAAATGTAGTTGGTTTAGATAAAAATGATTCAATAGAAATTAACTATAAAGAAAATTTCGAAGGAGAACCTACAGCAATATCTAACCCAGAAATGCTAACTATGAAATGGCATCATGGACATAACAGCAGTATTGTAAACGGAATACCAAGAATTGGCTATATGAAAGGTGGTGAAGCAGCAAAATGGAGCGATATTGATATGGCAGATCACTTTTTGGCTAAGGCACAAGATTATGTAAAATCACATAAAAAAGAACCTTTCTTTTTATACTATGCCATGCAACAACCACATGTACCAAGAACTCCACATCCAAGATTTGTAGGTAAATCTGGAATGGGACCAAGAGGTGATGTAATTTTAGAAGCAGATTTTATGGTTGGTGAGTTTATAAAAACTCTAGAAAAAGAAGGAATTTTAGAAAACACATTAATTGTTTTTTCAAGTGATAATGGGCCAGTTTTAAATGATGGTTATTATGATGATGCTGTTGAAAAAGTTGGAAATCACGATCCAAAAGGAGGTTTAAGAGGTGGTAAATACAGTATTTTTGAAGCTGGTACAAGAGTACCATTTATTATCTATTGGAAAGGAAAAATTAAACCACAAGTATCAAATGCTTTAGTTTGCCAAATAGATTTGTTAGCTTCTATTGCAGATTTAGTTGGCGCAGAAGAAGACTTAAAAGATAGCGAAAATTTATTAAATACTTTTTTAGGACAGACAGAAAAAGGTAGAGAACATTTAATCATTGAAGCTACTTCTAGAACTGCTTTAAGAGAAGGAAATTGGATAATGATTCCACCTTACAAAGGCAAAAATTACAGAGAAGCTGTTGGCATTGAAGTTGGTAGTTTTCCTTATTATCAGTTGTATAACTTGAAGGAAGATAAATCACAGCAAAACAATTTGGCAAAATCAAAACCAGAAAAACTTCAAGAAATGATCAAAACTTTTGAAGAAATAAGAGGAAAAAAATATGGTGAAAACTCTAAAGATATCACATTCGATTAGTAATATTTATAAATTTTAAAATGAAGTTTAAAGCACTACATTTATTACCATTTTTGTTACTAATTTCTTTTTGCGCAAAAAAAGAGAAACATCAAGAAAAAAAACCAAACATCATATATATTTTAGCTGATGATTTGGGTTATGGAGATTTAGGTGTTTATGGACAAAAAAGGATAGAAACGCCCAATTTAGACGATTTAGCTTCTCAAGGAATTCGTTTTACGCAACATTATTCTGGAGCTTCTGTCTGTGCCCCTTCTCGATCTTCTTTAATGACTGGTCAACACACTGGTCATACTCCAATTAGAGGAAATAAGGAATTTGGTGACGGACAGACACCTTTACCAGCAAATGCTATTACAATTGCAGAAATATTAAAAAAAGAAGGTTATGTAACTGGTATGTTTGGGAAATGGGGATTAGGTTTTGGAGAAGGAGACCCAAATAATCAAGGGTTTGATGAGTTTTATGGTTATAATGACCAAAAATTAGCACATCGTTATTATCCACCTTACCTGAATCATAATCAAAAAATAGATTCTTTATCAGGGAATGACTGGACAAAAAAAGTAACTTATGCTCCAGATGTAATTCAGAAAAAAACATTAGAATTTATACAAAAAAATAAAGAAAAATCTTTTTTTGCTTACGTTCCTTTGGTATTGCCTCATGCAGAAATCATTTCACCAAAAGATTCGTTGTTTAAAAAGTATGAGAATAAATTTGAAGAAGTTCCGCATACAAAAGATAGTAGATATACTTCAGATTATGGTAAAGATATCGTCCCAAAAGAATATTCGTCACAAGAAAAACCGTATGCAACATTTGCATCAATGGTAAATAGAATGGATGAATATGTTGGACAAATTGTTAAAAAAGTAGAAGAGTTAGGTATTGCAGATAACACAATTATCATGTTTTCTAGTGATAATGGTCCTCATACAGAAGGTGGTGCAAACCCTAAATATTTTAATAGTTCTGGCGGATTAAGAGGTGTAAAAAGAGATTTATATGAAGGTGGAATTAGAGCACCTTTTATTGTTTCATGGCCATCAAAAATAAAAAAGAACTCTATCTCAAATCACGTCTCTGCTTTTTGGGATATTTTACCAACAATTGTAGAAATATCTGGTGCACAAGGTAATTACAATTCAGACGGAATTTCTTTGCTCCCAACTTTATTAAATGATAGAAAAAATCAAAGAGAACACGAGTTTTTGTATTGGGAGTTTAACATTCGAGGAGGTAGAAAAGCATTGAGAAAAGGCAAGTGGAAAGCAGTTTGGTACAATATAAATTCTAAAGAGAAAAATAAAGGAAGATTAGAATTATATAACTTATCAAAAGATGAAAAAGAGACAAATAATGTAGCAGATTTACATCCAAAAATAGTTCTAGAAATAAAAAACATATTGAAAAAAGAGCACTCTACTTCCAAATTATTTCCTTTTAAATAGAATAAAAATAACTCTATGTTTATGAAATTATCCTCATTAATTTTTTTTTGTTTTTTACTAATTACAACTATATTCTTTGGTTGTACTAGTTCTGATAAAACTGAAACATCACAAATTAAAAAAGAAAATAAAACCAATAAAAAACCGAATATCATTTTTTTATTAGCGGATGATATGGGTTATGGAGAACTAGGTTCTTATGGTCAAAAAATAATAAAAACTCCATTTTTAGACTCGTTAGCTTCTAAAGGTGTTCGGTTTACAGATTTTTATGCAGGTACTTCTGTTTGTTCGCCTTCAAGAGCCAGTTTAATGACAGGCTTACATACAGGACATTTAAGTATCAGAGGAAACAAAGGAATTGTAAATGGTAAATGGGATAGAGTTCCGTTAGAAAAATCAGAAAAAACCCTAGGAGAAATGTTACAAAATGCTGGTTACCAAACAGCAATGATTGGTAAATGGCATATGGGCACTCCAGAAGACATGTCTACTTGGGCAAAAGGTAGAGGTTTTGATTATGCAGTGCAAGAACAATGGGGAGAAGACGAACAAGGAAACGAATTAGATGAACGTGTTCACTGGGTAAATAACAGACAAGATTCTGTTTTTTATAATTATAATAATTATTCTTGTTTAGACGAATTTAGAACAAATTTTGCTTTAGAATATTTAGAAGACAAAGAAAATGACAAACCATTCTTTTTATATATGTCTTATAGAACACCACATGCTCATGAATTCTTTTTAAGTAAAACAGATTTATATATTGATAAAATTAAAAAATGGCCAGAAATTGAAAGACGTCATGCTGCAAGAATTACGATGTTAGATAGTCAAATAAAAAGACTTTTCTATAAATTAAAAGCAATTGGTGAATTAGAAAACACATTAATTGTGTTTGCAAGCGATAATGGCCCAACAAACGAAAATCATCATAGTTATCAGTTTTTTGATAGTTCTGGTGGATTAAAGGGTTTTAAAAGAGATTTGTATGAAGGAGGAGTTCGTGTACCCATGTTTGCATATTGGCAAAATAAAATACCTGAAGGAAAAACAACAAACCATCAAGCTACATTTTATGATATGATGCCAACTCTTGCAGAAGTTGCAGAGACAACATCACCAAATGCAACTGATGGAATTTCTATGTTGCCAGAATTATTAGGAAAAGAAAATCAACAAAAACATGACTTTCTCTATTTTGAAATTCAAGAAGGTAGAGGTGAAAAAGGGTTTAAACAAGCCACTCGTTTTGGAAAATGGAAAGCTGTAAGAATGTACGATAATTATCATACAGAATTATATGATTTATCAATAGATATAAGTGAAGAACATGATGTTTCTAAACAATATCCAGAGTTGGTAGAAAAAGCCAATCGAATCTTAAAAAGAGAGAGTGTTAAAAATCAACATTATCCTTTTTCTGGTGGAATTTTCAAAAAATAAAAAAGTACAATTAATCATATGAAAAATAGTTTCAAAAAAGGGTTGAAGTATAGTTTTTTAGCAGTCATTATTATCAGTTTGGTTGCATGTAATTCTACATCAAACTATGAAAGAAAGGTAAATTTTAATCAAAATTGGGAATTTAAAAGAATTGAGGATAAAAATAACCTTAATAAAGACTTTAGCGAAAAAAACATTGATATTTCCTCTTGGGAATCAGTAAGTTTACCACATACAGCAAAGATAGAACCTTTAATTGTAAACGATCAATGGCAAGGCATTTGTTGGTACAGAAAAACATTTGATATTCCTGTAAATCCAAATACTAAAAAAGTTTTTTTAGAATTAGAAGCAGCAATGAACTTTTCTAAAGTTTGGGTTAATGGCTCTTTAGTTTCAGAACATCATGGAGGTTATTTACCTGTAAAAGTAGATATCACCAAATTTGTAAAAAAGGGAAACGATAATATAATTGCAGTAAAATTAGACAATACAGATAATAAAATTACAGGACCAAAACCTCTAGAGCGATTAGATTTTAATATGTTTGGTGGTTTATATAGAAATGCTTGGTTGCATATTTCAGAAAAAACATATATTTCTGATCCAGTTTTAGCAGATAAAATAGCAAGTGGTGGTGTTTTTATTACTTATCCAAAAGTTACCAAAGCTAAATCTGAAGTTGCAGTTAAAACGCATATTATTAACGAAGAAAATAAAGCCAAAGAAGTTAAACTAATAAATCGCATTTTTTACGATGATGCTTTAGTCAAAGAAAAAGTATCAACTCAAAAAATTGAAGCAAAAAAAGATACTGAATTCAATAATTTGTTTCAAATAAATGAAGCGAAATTATGGTCACCTAAAAATCCTAATTTATATCAATTAGAAACAAGAATTTTTATTGATGAAAAAGAAATAGATTCAGAAATCACCAAATTCGGGATTAGAGAATTTACTTTTGATGAAGAAAATCAGCTTTACATCAACGGAGAAAAAACTTTCTTAAGAGGCGTAAATCGTCATCAAGAATATCCATTTGTTGGTTACGCATTATCTGACAATGCACAATATAGAGATGCAAAAAAAATAAAAGATGCTGGTTTTAATTATATAAGATTATCACACTATCCACAATCACCTGCATTTATGGATGCTTGTGATGAGTTAGGTTTGGTAGTTATTGATGCCATCATGGGTTGGCAATATTATAATGATACAGATGCATTTCGAAATTACTGTTATAAATCTGCCAAAGAATTAATTAAAAGAGATAGAAATAGACCTTCAGTTTTGGCTTGGGAAGTCTCATTAAACGAAACAGCTATGCCTCTATTTTTTATGGAAAAATTGAATAAAATAGTGCATGAAGAGTATCCAGGAGAAAACGTATTTTCTTGTGGTTGGAAAGATGATGTTTATGATATTTATCTGCAAGCGCGTCAACATCGAATTTTACACCCACCAACATCTTTTGAGAAACCCTATTCAGTTTCAGAATATGGAGATTGGGAATATTATTCTAAAAGTGCAGGATTAAATCAAGACAATTTACCTCCAGATTTACGAGACGAAATGAGTAGTAGACAAGCAAGAGGTTTTGGAGAAACGAGAATGCTACAACAAGCGCACAATATACAAGAGGCTCATAATGATAATTTAAATACAGTTGCTTATTCAGACAGTTATTGGGTAATGTACGATTATAATAGGGGGTATCATGAAGATATAGAACGCTCTGGAATTATGGATACTTTTAGAATACCAAAATTTGGTTACTATTTTTATCAAAGTCAAAGAGATTTTGATGAAGGTGCTGTTTTAAAAATTGCGTCTTTTTGGAATGAGAAATCTCCTTTAGATATCAAAGTTTTCTCTAATGCAGATGAAGTTAGTTTATATTTAAATGATGAATTAATAGCTAAACAAAAACCAGACACTGGGAAAAATACCAATAAGCTAAATCATCCACCATTTACTTTTAAAATTAATAAATTTGAGAAAGGAACTATAAAAGCAGTTGGTTTTATGAACGGAAAAGAAGTTGGTGAAGATGTGGTAAAAACACCTCAAAAACCAACAAAGCTTAAAATTTGGATAGACGAAAGTGGTAAAAAACCGCAAACAGGTGTTAATGATGTCGTGTTTTGTTATATCGCTGCGGTTGATGATAACGGTACTATAAATCCAAATTTTTCAGAAACAATTGAATTAAGTATAAGTGAGGCCATAGAAATTTTAAATGTAGATCCTATAAAGGCAGAAGCAGGTATTGCAACTGCACTAATTAGGATTGGTAATACAGAATCAGCTATCAATATCACAGCAAAATCTAGAGGTTTAAAAGAAGATTTTGAATTTAAGGTAAAATGATTGAATAATGTTAGGGAATGCTATTAAATCAGAAGATAGTGTCTTAAACTGACACTTTTGAATGGGTTTAAATGAGCTCACCTTTATGTGTTACTATGGAATCAATTAATACCTGATTATCAATGAGTTATTGTATTTTAAGCCCCTTTTAGATATCGAAACATTATATTTTAGCATTACTTTTTCGAAAATTCGAAAAGGTTTAAAAAACGAAAATGATTTTATTTTTAGTAAGAAATCACTTTTATTTGTAAGATAAAAAAGTACAATTAATTTTACATCAACTATAAAACCTTTTATAGCTTATTATTGGAAGAATGACCATTCACATAAATATTTAGGAAGTGAATTCTCATCAAGTATCAATCATAATATAGATGACTTGCAAATCATCTATGATGAAAAAATAGTACAACTTAAAAAATGTTTGTTACTTTCTGTAAAGTCTACTTAACAATTCTAAATTTTATTGTAGAAAAAGAATTCAAAAAAAAAGAAAAAGTTGCTTTTCTTAAGTTAGTAATTCGAAAATTCGAAAGAACTGATTAATAAGTATTTATATTCTTTAAGCCCTTTATTGATAGAGGCTTAGTGTTAGTTTGTTAATTATATTTTCTCAAATAATTTTTATTTCACTTATGAGATGGGGTTACTTACAACAATGAATAAATTAAAAAAAAAAGACTTTCTGACTAATCCCTTTAAAAAAACACTAGTAATTTTGTCTTCCGATTTTCTGAAAACTCTAATATTTGTATAATGAATAATCAAATATGCATACGTTTATTATCTCTACTACGTAGTATTGGTCAACAACAAAAAGGAAGTGATATTGATGGCGATGTGATTGATGACATTCTTACAAATTTCGAGCATATAATATAATTATAGAAAAAAACGTTTAAAAATTATACAATTATGAAAAAACTATCCATTGTCAATTTAATACTATTGCTCTCAATCATTGTTTATTTGTTTCTTTCAAAATCGAAAGAAAACCTTTCAGAAAACCCAAAAATTATTCCAGAAATCACTACGGAAAGACTAAACATAGTTGGCGAAGATGGTAATAAGTTTATGGTATTGAGCAATCCTAAAAAACAAGCCTTGGCAACCCTAGACGGAAAAGTTTCAAACGAAGCTAAAACAGAACGAGGAACAGCTGGACTATTGTTTTTTAACGAAGAAGGAGATGAAGTTGGTGGATTGGTTTACGGAATAGATGATGAAGGAACGTATCAACTTTTAACTTTTGATCAATATAAAGGGGATCAAATTATGGCTTTGCGCAAAGATGAATACCTAGAAGATGGAGAATGGAAAAGACAATATGGGCTTTTGATTCAAGAACGCTCCCCTAAAAGATCTGATATCATCAACAAAGAGTATAATAATATTATGCAGATAACCGATTCTGTAGCTCGTGAAAAGAAATTTAATCAGTTTTATGAGGATGTGGAAAATCGTGCTCCACAGCGCCTTTTTATTGGTAGAACGTATGCCGAACAAACAGGGCTTTTTTTAATGGACAAAAATAATAAATTAAAATTGCAGATATGTGTAGACAAAGATGGACAGCCTCATATTGATACTTTTGATGACCAAGGAAACAAAAAACAACTGGTAATAAGTGATTAATAAAGATAATGAATTTTGATTTTTTACGAAATGAACACTATAATTAAAACTGATTTTGGCAAAATAGAGTATTCCATTATAGGGAAAGGCAAACCTATCCTGTTTTTACATGGTGGTCACTCTAACTGCCATGAAACTTTGTTTTTAAAAGGATATTCTACTGATTCCTTTAAATTAATTATACCTTCTAGACCTGGATATGGTGAAACTCCTTTAGGCGAAAACAAACAACCAATTGCTGCTGCAAAACTAATTATATCTATGCTTAATAAATTAGATATTGAAAAAGTAATTATAGTAGGGATTTCTGCTGGGGGACTAACAGCAATTGAGTTGACTTCAAATTTTCCAGAAAGAGTAGAAAAGTTGATATTAATTTCAGCAGTAACAAAAAAATGGTTACATCCAAAAGATAAAATGTATCAGCAAGGTATAAGGTTGTTTTCGCCAAAAAGAGAGAAATTCATCTGGCAATTGTATAGAATTTGTTTTAGATTTTTTCCTAATAGAATGGCTAAAGTTTTGATAGGTGAACTTTCAACCAAACAAAATCCAAAAATAACGAAGCAAGAAATAGATGAAATAAGGCAAATGACCTTTAATCAAAGATCTAAAGAAGGATTCATTACAGATTTAGAACAGAATATCGATGCTAGTGTTATAGCTAAGATTAAATGTCCTACTTTAATTTTACATAGTAAAAATGATAAATCTGTTAGTATTGAAATGGCTACTTATGCAAATAAGAACATAAGAAATTCTAACTTAAAAGTCTATGCTAATAAATGGGGACATCTACTTTGGGTTGG
Organism: uncultured Polaribacter sp.; assembly: GCF_947501385.1. Lineage (GTDB taxonomy): Bacteria > Bacteroidota > Bacteroidia > Flavobacteriales > Flavobacteriaceae > Polaribacter. Next base: position 136,068 of record NZ_CANMVP010000008.1, on the reverse strand, counting down.
TCTTGAAAGTGAGCAACCAATAAGTGAAGTCAATAAATTTATAAATAGTGACTTAAATTGATAGCAATTCTATATTCAACCAAGAAAAATCATAGAAAGAACTTTAAATGAAACAAAACTTATACTAAATAATTATAAAATTAAATTATATGAGAAAGCTGATACTACTTGGGGTTTTAATGTTATTCCTTTCTTGCCGAAAAGAAAAGCAAAGTACAGAAAATAAACAAATCATAGAACAAAAAAAATTGACGTAGAATTCAATCGAAATATATCAACCTCACATATTATAGAATTGTTTGTATGGCCTGGAAATTATCCTACTAGACCAGTAGTCGTAGATGCTCAATCATATTTTGAACCCTATAAAAACCATCCAGCAGTAAAATTTTCGGATAGTCTACTTTTAAATGAAATTTTCTACTTTGACGAACTTACAGAAATACTATTATATCTTGAAGAGTTTCCAAGTACAAAATTTAAATATTCTCTAGAAAATTCTCCATATTCAGAAAAAACTGTTGTTATTAATGAATAGAGAAACTAGCTGACTTTTACGAAGACGCCAATGTTGAGAAATTTTTAAATAAGCATCAAAATTTTTATAAAGGTGTTCGTGCAGAAGTAGAAAAAAACTTACCACCAAAAGATTTTGTACAACAAATAGAAAGTTACTATCGGGATAGCAAAGTGAAGTACACTATAATTCCAGCACCAGAAATGCCAACTGGAGGAGCATATGGATATAGAGGCATTGGACCTTATGTGTATTCAGATGATGGTCTTTTAATATATCAAGTTATTAGCGCAACACTTCCCGTTAGTCAAGATTCTTTAGCAAACGATTACTTAGAATTTGGATTCAATAACAAAGAATTCATTTTAAGGAATTCCTATCACGAATTCGGTCACGCCTTTATCAATCCTATTTTGGCGAAGGAGAAAAATAGTAGAATCGTTGAAAAATACGAATATCTGTTTACACCATCTCTACAGAAAGTAATGCTAAAACAAAATTATGATAATTAGTTTGATTGCATAGCTGAACATTTGGTGAGACTAGGTGAAATTAGGCTTGCGGAAAGAAGTGGAAACATAAAATGGGCAGAAGAATTAAGGACGTACCATACAGAAGAATTGGGATTTATTTTTCTACCAATCCTAGAAGGACAAGTTAAGACATATGAATCGGATTCAAAGTATAATACTTTTGAAGAATACCTTCCTGAATTGATCGGAGCTTTAGATCATTTTAATATCGGGTTCTACCCTCATTTTAGTGGGTAAAGATTTAAACCTCTATTAAAAAAGAGAATTACACTTCTAAAATTTTTAAAAGTTCTATATCCTTTTCCGTTTGTATTCTTTAATCCTTTTGTTGAAAGGGTTTTAGCGTTAGTTTGTTAATGTTATTTTCTCAAAGCATTTTTATTTCATTTATGAGATGGAGCCCCAATAAACGTTATTGTTTATTGTTCTTTATAAGTTCTATAGCCTTATGAGCAAAACGCTCTCCCATAACTACATAACCATCTGCTGTCATATGGATGCCATCTTTTATCTTTTTCCCTTTTCTATTGATACCAGTATTCAAATCATCTGTATCAATCCAACCAAATCTTGAGTTTGATTCAGCAACTTTTACCTGAATATTTCTAATTTGCATCCAATCTGGCCAGCCTTTTTTAGTGATACCACAATCGCTTAATCTGCCAATTACAAAATTGATATCTTTTCTACCCAAATCAGCAGAAAGTTGTTTGTACAAACCTAAAAGACTTTTTTCATAAACGGCTCCACGCGATTTTCTAGCATCACGTTCTCCTTGCATCCAGATAAAAGTTACAGTTAATATCTTTTTTTTACGAATCGCCTTTTTTATTTTTATCATTAGCGAATCATACAAATAAGGTTCTGCTTTAGACTCGTTTTCTTTTGCTGGCTCCCAGTCTCTGTACCATTTTCTTATAGATTGTGAACCCTTGGCAAATTGAACCACGATCACATTTTTTTTTCCGAATTTTTTAATGAGTTCTGGTGTAAAAGATTCTTTAGGTCTTAAAAGTTCCATATTTGATTGGCCAGACAAAATAAAAAGATGTTTTCCCTTCTGTTTTTCTGCTGAACACGATATTGAAAACGTTGCAAGAATCACAATTAAAATTCGTTTTTTTAATACATTCATATAAAAAAAAATTGAGTTATTATTTATAAATTTAAAAGTAAATTAGTTCTTTTTCTTTTCAAAATCTGTATCATTTATCCAGCCTGATTTCATTTTTTCTCCTCTCATATATCTTTCATAAAAATTGACATTTCTATCTGGAACATAGTTATCAAAAATATCACCTCTGCCAAACATTCTTGGATCGTTTTGTTTCTGTAATTCCGATTCTAATATGTTTTTTAATTCTGTTTTTATTTTTTGGAATTGATTATTAGAAGCTAAATTATTCATACAATTTTCATCAATACGAACCTGATACAATTCTTCTTTTGGATGTTTTCCAAAATTCAAATCCCAATATTCGTTATTTTCTCCACTTCGTTTTAACTCTAAAATTTCAGTTTTTGTTGGGCTTCCATCTGTATTTGTATAGCCTGTTTCTGGATTTCCAGCAGGCCATCTATCATTTTTGTAATTTATCAAATACATAAAGCCATCTTTTACAATGCCTCTTACAGGATATCCAACATCATTGGGTCTACCAACATCGTGTCTTTCTTGCCCAAGCAAAACATAATCATCTTTAGATTTTATAAGGTTTTCTTTTTTTGATGTAAAAAAAGGTTTTAGACTTTTTCCTTGAATAGGTTGCATTCCTAATTCTTTATTAGTAAATCCAGCAAAATCGATAAATGTTGCAGCAAAATCAATAAAACTGACATAATCTTGGATAACTCTTCCTGGATTATTAATTCCATTTTTCCACATAATTGCCAATGGCATGTGGTTAGAATGCTCATAACTTAATCCTTTTACTCTTGGAAAAGGCATTCCATTATCTGCAGTAACCACAATTATTGTATTTTCTAATTCTCCCTTTTCTTCCAAAGCTTTGAGAATTCCTCCCAATTGTTTATCAAAATATTCTAGCTCAAAAGCATAATCTAACATATCATTTTTTACAACATCAGATTGAGGCCAATAAGAAAAAACGGAATTTATTTGTGATAGCTTTTTTTTACCAACACTTACACCTGTTCCATATTCATAAAAGCGATGTGGTTCATGTCCTCCATACCAAAAACAAAAAGGAGTATCGTCTTTTTTTTCTTTTAAAAAATTTTTAAAATTGGAAACGTAATCAACAGCATTAATTCCTTTTGTAGGTGTTTCCTTCTTTATTTTATTGTATGCTTTAACTAACAAATTTCTTTTTGAACCATCTTCATTTAATGCAGTTCCTGGCGCCCATCCTTTTCCTGTATAACCTACTGTATACCCTTTTTCAGCAAGTGCTTCTGGATAGGTTTTAAACTTAGTTGGAAAATATGCCAAATGATTTGCTGCTTCTTCTAATTGCCAAGAATTTCTGCCTGTTAAAATAATAGATCTTGATGGGCCACATTTTGCGTTTGGTGTGTACGCATTGTTGAAAAGTATTCCTTGTTTTGCAACTTCATCAAAAGCAGGTGTATTTACCCATTTAGAACCGTAAGCACTCATGTGTCTCCAAGTGGCATCATCTGCAATACAGAAAAGAATATTTGGTTTTTTTGACTGTTTATTTTCTTGGGATGTACAACTTTTTGAAATAATAAATACGCTAAAAAAAATTACGATTATATTAAAATATTGCAGTGTTTTCATAATTGATTTTATTTTATGCCAGAATATTTCTCCACTTCCATTTCTTTTTCCCATTCCATTAGTTCATTTACTAATTCTTTTACTTTTTCAGGATTACTTTTTGATACATCTGTAGTTTCTTTAATGTCTTCAGTAATATTAAATAGTTCTATTTTACCACTTCTGTAAGCTAATAATTTCCAATCATCTTGTCTAACCGAAACATATAAATCTTCATAAGCTCTGTAGCCATATATGGGTTCTCGTCTTAAATAATCGTTATTTTTGATAGTAGAAAGCAAGGAAACTCCGTCTAAATTTTTATGTTTTGAAACATCTCCACGAGCTATTTCTACTAAAGTAGGAAATAAATCTGTTGATTGTACTACTGAATTATTAATGCTGTTTGGTTGTGTAACATTAGGACTATACACAAAAAAAGGCACTCTAGATCCGCCTTCAAATAAGGTTTCAGACATTTTTCCTCCTCTAAATGGTGCATTCTCAAAAAAGCCACCTTGATCTGATAAGAATATAATGATGGTTTCTTTCTCTATTCCTTTTTCTTTAACTGCTTTTAATACTTTTCCGATGGATTCATCTGTTGCTTTTACCATTGCGGCATAATTAGCATATCTATCTTCTAAACCTTTATTTTTAAAATATTGCACCAAATCTTCTCTTCCTTGATGAGGTGTATGCACAGAGTAATAAGAAAAGGTTAGCATAAAAGGATTTTCTTTATTGTAATTAGCTATAAAATCAACAGCGTTATTAGTTAATTTGTCTGTCAAATAGGTTCCTTTATCATCTTTAAAAATATCTTTTTGTTTAAAATAAGGTGGATAATATGATTTAGGATGCCCATCATTAGAAGTACCTATTTGTCTATGAAACCCTTGCGCTGTTGGGTGATATTTTTCATGACCTAAATGCCATTTTCCAACAAACAAATTATAGTATCCTAATTTAGAAAGTGCTTCTGCATAAGTTGTATGTTCTAAAGGCAACCAATTTCTTGAAGGAAATTTAGCAGGATCTCTTTCTAAATAATTGAACTCAACTTCTGTGCGATCGAATCTATCAAACCCATTCTTTTTTCCTCCAGGAATATGACGCACCATTTTTAATCTTGCAGGGTGCTGACCTGTTAATAATGTTGCTCTACTTGGGCTACAAGTTGGACTTGCAATATAGGCTTGCTCAAAACTTACACCAGATTTGGCAAGTGCATCTATATTTGGAGTTCCGAAAACAGGGTTTCTAAACCCTAAATCAGACCAACCTAAATCATCTACAAAAAAAAGTATAATGTTTGGTTTAGGTGATTTTTTAGTGATTTTTTCTGATTGAGCTTTACTAGTACAACTAAACAAAAGTGTAGTTGTAAGTAAAAATATCAGGTAATTAAGTTTTTTAGTTTTCATCAGAAACAGTAGTCAAAATTAATTATTAATATGCAAAGGTTTTTTAGCAATATTTATTCCTCGAAAACTAAATTGGAATTATTGTTTTTAAAAATAATTTCTCCTTTCTTTGAAAGATCTTTAGAGTTTCTAATAAATTTATTCGATTTTATTATAGTATTTACAGAACATTCAATAGATAAAGCGTGTTTGTTATATAAAAAAGTATTATTAGTAATTGTAAAATCTTCTAATCCTTGCCACTCTGTCGCTTCTACACCATTCCATTTACCTTTTGCTTCTAAATTTTTCAATTTATTTACATTTAAACGAATAGTTGCTGCATTATATTCTTTTAAATAAGTGGCATCATAACCACAATTATTAAATATATTTTGGTTAATTTTTATATGATGAGCCACAAAACCTTCACCCCAATCTGCGCCATTATATGCACTAATTGCAGATTGGCTTAAATTTTCAAATACATTACGTTCAATAATTCCGTAAGAATTTTGCAATAATATTCCATATCTTCTCGCATTTCTAAAGGTATTATTTCTAATTACAAAAGATTCGTTAGACTGAGTATCTACGTAAGCAATATCATTAAGTTTAGTACCTCCCACATCTAAAGTTTGTTCTATTGGAGTTTTTAAAGTGATATGCATTTTCCTATCTCCTAAAAATTTATTTTCGATAACTTCAAATTCGCCAATTAAAATACCTTCTCTTGGGTTAAAAATTTTGATAATATCACCTTTTCTCACGCCTTGTTTTACCACTAATTCTGTGGATGATTTTTGTTCTAAAATAGGCGCTCTAGTTGCTTTCATATTTATAGCATCATCACTATAACCTTCAAAAAGACTATTTTCTATCCAAGGTCCAAAAGTGCCTCCATTAATGTGAAAACAGTCTGCATTTGCGCTATGAATTCTTCCTGTTTTTAGCTTTACTTGACAACCAATTACGTTCCATTCTTCCATACTGTTAGCAGCATAACTACCTGCAGGACTTGAGTAACTTGTAATATTTAAGTAGGTAATATTTTTACTACCAGCTGTATTGAAAATAGTTCTTCCATTTGTTCTTGCAATGTGAACATAAGGGTCACCAACTGCTAAATGATTTAGTAATAATATTCGTTTTGTTCTTAAGCGAAAAACACCTGATGATATTTCTTCAAATTTTTTAATACCATATAAATTTGGAGCACCATCTTTTAATTTTCCTGGAATATTAGCATCCATTACCATTCCCCAAACTCTATTTGCTTTTTGAAACATTTCATGACTTAATTGCGGGAAACCTGCATCTATTTTTAAATCGAAAAATCGTTCTTTAAGATCTACATTTACTATTTTCCCTTGTGTAAAAGGCAAAGGGTCATAATCGATAAATAAATCTTTAACTATAATATTTTTACTTTTAAATATTGAAAAAAAACCTTTTGATGGATTATGGATGATTATTTCTGCTCCGTTTCCCTCAATTAAAATATTATTGGCACCGTTAAGCATGATCATGTGCGACTTTTTGTCTGTTTCTGCACTAAATAAATCATAGGTTCCTTTTTTAAAAATTAATTTAATATTTGCGCCTGTTAATGCTACTTTTTTACAAAAATTCAAAGCCTTCATAATTGCTTGTCTGTCATTTTTACCATCGTCAGGAATTCCTCCAAAATCTGATACATTTACATTCACACTTGTAACCATATCAATCAAAGGCAATTCTCTTTGCTTTCTGAAAAAATCTGGTTGTGTAAATTTATATTGTCCATAAAATGAAAACCCAACAAAACATAGCGAAACTATTAAAAGCGATTTTTTCATATATTTATCTTTTAAATATTTTTTTTGTGATTGTACCTTCGTTAGAAGTTATTGTTAATAAATAAATTCCAGTTTTAAGATGGTTGATATTAATTTCATTGAAATCGTTTTGAGTTGATTCAAATTTATCTGATGAAATTAATCTACCAGCCAAATCGTATAAAAACCAGTTTCCTTCAGAAGCATTACAATTATTATTAAAATCAATTTGATTCGTTTTTATTCTAAAATCCCAACATTGTTTTTTAAATTCATTGATAGATAAATTACAGTTATCATTGGCTTGTGTAACGTTTGAATTATTAACTCTTGTTATTTTGCCTAAATCGCTACCTATAAAAGAACTATTTGGGTTTATCGTATTACATTGAATTAAAGCAGTATTCACATTTCGCATGTCAATACCCTTTTTATTGTAACTTATATCATTATTGGTTATAGTAATGTTTTCAATACCTTGCCAGTTAGTAGGTACTACGTCACATCTACTTGTTGTACTTGGGGAACAACTTTCGACTAGTTTTGACAGGTAGACCGTAATTGCAGCAGATTTAACATCCTCTAAATAAGTGGTGTCATAGCCACAGTTTCTAAAAACATTGTTGTTTATGGTAATATGTTTGGCGGCAAAACCTTCTCCCCAACCAGCAGCATTTCGTATTTTAATTCCTCCAGTACTCAAATTTTCAAAGGTGTTGTTTTCTACAATTCCGTAGGTTCCTTGAATTAATAAACCATAGCGTCTTGCATTTCTAAAAACATTATCTCTTAACACAAAAGATTCGCTAGATCTATTTTCTATATAACATCGATCATCTGTTTGATGATCATTACCACTTATAGTGGTTATGTTTATTGCTTTTGATAAAGTAGTTCTAAACTCATTATTCCCTAAATTTTGTACAGCTGTAACATTTGCTGTACCTAAATCTATGCCATCTCTTGGGTTGTAAAATCGTAACGTATCGCCTACAACAACATCAAACTGTAATGTAAGTTGGTTATTTGCTTGTACAGAAAGTATTTCTCTTCTAGTATGTTTTAAATTCATAGCATCATCACTATAACCCTCAAAAAGAGAACCTTGTATCCATGGTCCTATAAAACCACTATTAATATGAAAACAATCTGCGTTTGCTGTGTGTAATCTGCTAGAGTCTGGTTTAAATGTTAATTTACAGTTGATTACATTCCACTCTCTATTGTTAGATCCATTGTAAGAACCTGCAACACTTGTGTAAGAAGTGTTTCTTAAATAGGTTACTTGTTTGCAATTATTTGTTGTAAATGTTGTTTTACCATTATACCTTGCTATAAAGACGAATTTATCACCAATTTCCATATAATTTAAATGGTCTGAATTGGATACTCTGTATCTAAAAGTTCCTGCTCTTATAAATTGGAACGCATCATCATAGGTACTAATTAAATTTGGAGCACCTTCTTTAAGACTTCCATCGGTATTTTTTAACATTCCCCAGCGTTGAGGAGCATTTCTAATATGTCCTCTGTTCATCATTGGAAAACCTTCATCTATTTCTAGATAGAAATTACCTTCACCAGAATTTTTTTGAACGACAGTTCCTTGTGTAAATGGAAGCTCACTATAATCAACAATAAAATCTTTTATGATGATATTTTCGGAATTGGAAGTTCTCATGAACCCAACTGAAGGATCATGTAAAAGTATTTCTGCATTATTTCCATTAACCACAATATTGTTTGCTCTATCTATAAAAAATGTATGAGTTTCATCATTTACTTCAAAATCATCATTATTTATGTATGCTTTACCAATATCATAAACTCCTGTTTTAAATTTTACTTCTATAGGATTGCTTGCACTCGCATTATCTTCTGCAAATTTTAATGCGTCTGTAATGGCTTGTGTATCGTCATTACCATCATTAATAATAGCTCCGTAGTCAGATACATTAATGGTAGTAGCAGTAGAAAGTTCAATTAATGGTAACTCTCTTTTTATCCTAAAAAAATCTGGAATGGGTTCAAACGTAATTTGCTGTGCAAATGTGCTATAACTAAAAGTACAGATTAGCATACAAATAGCTAAAATTTGCTTTCCTTTTATGATAAACTTTCTACTGCTCATTTTATTTTATTGCTTTATAAATCTTTCTGAAACTTTACCTTCTATAGATAAGATATAGATTCCAGCTTTTAAATTATCTACATTTATTTCTTGAAATTCACTTTTACTAGAAACGCTTTGTACTTTTTGCCCCATAAGATTGAATATTTTATACGAAGTAATTGGTACTTTAATTTGAAGATTTTTATTTGAAACTATGGTAGGAAAAGATAACCTTCCTTTATTTTGGTAGTCATAATCTTCAATACTTAAAGATGAAGCTAAAACTAAGGAACCATCTGTCTCTAGTGCCAAAGTTTGTCCACCAGCAACTCCATCTGCTGTAATTTGAGAGATTTGTGCTGCTGTTAATCCAGTATTGTCTGTACCAAATCTTAAAACGCCTTCTTTGTAACCTATAATGTTTAAAGTACCCATGTTCCATTCTACTTCAGAGCTATCTGCAAAAGAAAGTTCTGTAATGCTAGAGTCGATATCTAAATTTAGTGTTCCATCTGCTGTACCACCAGCAAATGTAATTGTTCCCATACTATTTTGATTTTTATTCACATCAAAAGCAAAAGAACGATCTCCATTTATAGAGATATTTCCTTTAAAAACATTTTCACCATTTACTTCAATAGCTCCATTTATAGCATTTATTTGTATTTTTCTATCAGTTGGTAAAAAAGTGTTATTATTAGCAGAATTTACAATAACTGATGCATTTGCACCAACCCAAACAAAATCTCCTTCATAACCAGTATTATTAGATGTAGCACCAAAAGTACTAATGGTATTCGCATTGACTCTTAGTGGAGCAGTACCAGCAAGACTGCCATTGAAGCTAAAATTATTATTTGATCCAGTTCTTGCTTCTAGCGGTGTAGTTAAATTTAATACTGAACCGTCAGAAAAAATAATTGAGTTATTACTGCCGTTTTGATTTCGCATTAATGTGTTCGCTATTCCAGCTGTAGTTGAATTATTAATGGTTAAGTTTCCTTTAAAAATTAAGCTTACACTATTATTTGAAACATTTTCAATCCCAAAAACAGCATTAGCAGCTACATCAATTGTTAAGTTGCTATCTCCAGCAACTGCAGCATCTCCTGAAGTAGCAAAAGCAGTTTGTATTTTAGCTATCGTAATATCTGTATCTACTAAAGATTCTACTACTAATGGTAATCTAACATTATTTGAAGCTACAGGGACAGTTCCAAGACTCCAGTTTGCTGAATTAGACCAAAGAAAATCTCCTCCTCCGTTATTAAAATCGTTATTTTGAGCTGTTATTATTGATACAAATAATAATAAGATAAGTGATAAGTAATTTTTTTTCATGATTTGTTGTTTTAGTAATTATTAATATCCTTTATTTTAAGTTAAAGCTTTTTTTTACTATTTGTTTCTAAAGGTTATTTCTAGCTAAATAATTTCTTAATATCCTTATAGAAATATCTTATTTGCAATATGCTAAATACACTTCCAAAGCTATATGATATGTTGCTAAATCACACTTTGTAATGTAACAAAAAACTAAAATAATGTAACTTCTGTGTATTTTTTTTGATAATTAGTACTATCTGTAACTAACATACCAAACAATATCTATTAAAAATTTTTATCTTTAGATAATTGTAACTTTAAAAGTTAAAAATTGCTTTTGTATGCTATAAAGTAAATTGTCCTATTGTTTTTGATCGCTGAATATTTTCCCTATTTTGAAACCTTTATTGTCTTTTTCAAAAAGAGTTTTGGCACTCTGTTCGTCAATATCAACACTTATTTTAGCATCACTTTTATAGCTGTTTTTTTCTATGATAGTATTTTCACAGTTTTTCAATTCTATCAACGGTGTGTTGGGATAAATTTCTGGAAAATCTTTAGTTTTTATAATAGTATTATTTTTAATGATTAAGCCATCAACTCTATCTGCACTTACAATTCTATTTCCAAATGTGTGTATCGTATTATTTATAAAACGAATGTTACAATCATAAGTAATTGATGTGTCAAACGTTTTAGAAAGTCTAGGTGTAATGTTAAGCACAGAATGTTCCATTCCACTATAAGCGCAATATTCAAAATTATTATTCTGGATAAGAACATCGTTAACTGCTCCAGATTCATACCAAAAAAATGTTTCACCTCTAAAAAAAATTGATGACATCATAGAAGAAAAATAATTATTTTCTATAACCGTTTTTAAAGGTGTTTTAAGAACCACATTTCTTGCTCTATGATTTTTGATGGTACAACCTCGCATGGTAAATTGAGGGTTCCATGTTTTATTTTCTAAAATATCACCAGATTTAAGATCTTTTGGAAGTTTTGAGGTAAAAGATATTTTCATAACCTGATCGTTTATGAATTTCACATTCTTAACTACAGCAGTTTCCTTGCGTTTTGGAGACGGTTGTTTGATGAACCACACTTCATCACCAGGTAGCACAAACTCAAAACCTTGCTGTTCAAAATGCATTAATTTTACCATTAATGTATTGTCGTCAATAACTTTATCTAGTTCTACATATGTACCATGAATATTGGTGCCATCGTCTAACATATTTTCAAACCTACAATTCTCTATTAGAATATCTCCTTTACAGTTAGCAAAGTGCGTAGCATCTGCTGTAGAAGATATCACACGATTTGTTCCTTCTCTCAAATAAATACCAGAATTTAGTATTCGAATATTCTCAGAGCGCTCAAAAAGAAAACCCATTCCTAAAGCATGATGAATAACAATTTCATTTAACTCGATGTTTGAAGATTTTTTAAAGTCAAAAGCGGGAGCATAACGATCATGCTCACGATCTCCTTTAGAACTTAACAAAGATCCTATTGGCGGATAATACTTAAGTTTTTCATGAAATCTTAAAACACCTCCAGGTAATTCTTCTACCCGTTCTGGTTTGCTGTGAATATCCCATGTTCCGTGAATAGGTCGTTTTTCAACAGCATCAAATGCCAATGTGCTTCCTGGGTAATTATAGCTAAAACCATCTATATTAGGAAATTCTAAATGCCCTTTTTTAACTTTCCAAGAAAAACCTTTTTTAAATGGTTTAATATCTCGCCAGCCTTCCTCTTTGTTTACAGCAATTACTTCACCTAAAAATGTAAAAGGAATATCCCAATCGATGGTAATATTACTTATGTTAACAGCCTCAGAACTGTCAAAAAGAAATGGCATCACTTGTCCATGAAATATAAATTCAGCACCATTGCCTTCTATAGTTACATTACGAAATTTGCTTAAATCAAAAACAATTCTCTTGTAACCATTGCCATGATTTGTAATATTTAGGTATTTCCCGAATGCATAATTGGGCATAAATGTATAGGTTCCTTTCTCAAAAACTAAATGCAGATCTTTTGTTTGGGTATTTTCTATAATGTCCCTTATAATGGGTGTCATATCTCCATTATTCGATTTTACAATTACTGGATTCTGTTTTTGAGCCTGACCCAAATTAGAACATGCAACCATTATTAAAGCAATTATAATTATCCTTTTCATATTTGTTTTATTAATTAAAGAGGACTATTTTTTTATGAATTCTAATAGCCTTTATTTTGTTCTAGATTTGGATTTAAATCTATCTGCTGTGTTGGTATGGGAAACCATACTTTCTCTGGTATCCAATTCTGTTGTAATAAGACTACATCATCATTATAGAATCCATTATTTACATCGAGCGAATTAATGGTTGTGTCATAGATATTGAATCTTGCCAAATCAAACCTTCTCCAGATTTCAAAACAAAGCTCTCTAGATCGCTCCTCTTGTAGTTCTTTAACAAAATCTGGATTAAAATAAGCGGCGTTAAGGTCTTCAACCAAAGCAGGTGCAACAACAGATCGTCGACGTAATTCCGTTAATATTGCTCTAGCCCCAGGTTCGTTTCCAGTATAAAAAAGCGCTTCAGCTCTCAATAGAAGAATGTCTCCATATCTTAACAAAGGAAATGATATACCAGAAGCCCAAGGTGCATAGTTTTTTTGAGCAGGATCTTTCATTCTGTACTTACCAACGCTCATAATTCCAGCGTTTTTACCAGGTAAATTTCTTGGCTGGTAATACCTAACTCCATCTATTTCGAGTACGTCAAGCACACTAGGATTACCACCTAAATTTCCAGAAATATTGTGACTAAAACGGAAATCATCTGAATTATAGAGGTCAAAAAGTTCTCCTGTTGGACGTGTCCAACCAGAACCAGCACCAGTTCTAATAGGATTTCCTTGAGGTATAAAATTATTTACAACAATAGTAATTACTTGTTGAGAGGCATCTGACGAACCTTCAGCAGCAAACATGACTTCTGCTGCCTGTGCAGATTTGGTTGATTCTCTAAAGAGGCGATCATAGTTTTGTGTTAACCCATAACCACTATTATTAACGATGTCTTGAGATATGGTAACTGCACTTCCATAACTAGCATCTGCGTCTACCCAATTGAAACTATTTAGTGCATATCCAAAATCACTAAGCCCATTAATTTTCATACTTGCTAGATAAGTATGTACTTTTAACAGCAAACCTGCAGCAGTCCATTTATTAACACTAGAAGCTAAAGGACCTCTATTTTGGAGATTTTGGTAGCCAAATTCATAATCTGAAAGAATTTGTGCATAAACTTCTTCAACAGACTGTCTTGCTTTTGTTGGGTTTTCATCTGTTCTTGTATAAACAGGTATGGCTCCATGCATCATAGTCAATATTGTATGATAAAAACCTCTTAAAAGTCTAGCTTCTGCTTCAATTTCTACTTTTCTTGTACCGTTAAAATCATCATTAGGAATGTCTGGTAAATTTTCAAGAAGACTATTTGCTCTACTAATACCTGCGTAAAGGAAAAACCAAGTGAAATTAATTTCATTATCTTGACTTGTAAAAGCTGCTGTCCCAAACTGCGATCCTCTATTGTTTGCAAATCTTACTGGAACAACACCTTCACCTGTACCCCCTACTAACATTTCATAAAGATCTCTTCTAAAAGAATCTGCATTTCCTTGTCCTTGAATATCTCCTGCAGTAAGCGTATTATACACACCTACCAATGCTATTTCAGCATCTTGTGCCGTTTTATAAAAATTTTCGGGTGATGTAAAAGAATATGGTGTTGGTTCTAAAATATCATCACAAGACGACATTGTTAAAAAAAGAACTAAAAATGATATAAATTTTATACTAGTTTTCATAATGTATTTTTTAAAAAGTTGCATTAAAACTTAACGTGAAATTTCTTGCTCTTGGATAAGCTATTCTGTCTAATCCAGATAATAGAGGATTATTAAAATTAACTTCAGGATCCCAACCTGAATAATTAGTCCAAGTGGCCAAATTATTTCCTATGATGTTTAGTCGCAAGGAACTAAATCCTAATTTTTTTGTGATATCTTTTGGAAGTCTGTAACCTAAAGAAACAGTTCTTAACCTAAGGTAAGATCCATCTTCTACATAATATGATGATGCAATTTGTTGATCAATTTCTCTATATGCAGGGTCTGTATTACTTGGGTTTTCTGGAGTCCAGTGATTTTCAAAATAATCTTGTGAAATATTCATCCACGGTGCTACCCCATTTAGTCTTACTTTGGCAGCATTGTAAAGATCATTACCATAAGACCATTGAAAAAACACAGATAAATCGAAGTTCTTATATCTAAATGTATTATTTATTCCACCAAAATGAACAGGGTTACTATCACCAATTACTGTTCTGTCTTCATCATTCACAAAACCATCTCCGTTAATATCTCTGTATTTCATTCTACCTGGAAGAGCAGTTCCAGAATACACTGGGAGATTGTCTCTTAAAACAAGAGTTCTATCTTCAAAGGGTATGCTAGGGTCACTATTGTTTTCCCATGTGAAATCTTCAATTTGATAGATTCCTTCAAAGTTGTAGCCGTACATAGTTCCAATTGGTTCTCCAACTATAACTCTACCAACGTTGGCCTGCCATCCTCCAAAAGTACTTATTGGTATAAACTCTGCTCCTCCTAAATCTTTTACTTCATTTTCATTGAAAGAGATGTTAAAGTCTGTTTCCCACTTAAATCCTTTTTTATTTATGTTTACAGTGCTTATTTGTAATTCAAGTCCCGAATTATCAATTCTACCTATATTCTGAAATTGAGAATTGAATCCACTTTGTGAAGGAATAGGAGCGTTTAACAATAAATCTGTGGTGATTTTTTTATAAACATCGGCACTTAGGCTTATCTTATTTTTGAAGAGATCTAAATCTATACCTGCATTGTATTGTTTGGTTGTTTCCCACTTTAAATCAGGGTTAGCTAAATTAGAAGGTGCAAGACCGAAAATAAGATTGTCATTACTAGCATAGAAAGCTGGGTCTAGTTGAGCTAAAGAACTATAAGCAGGAATGCGTTCGTTACCACTAGCTCCATAGCTTAACCTTAATTTTAAGTTAGAAATAGCTTTGATAGTTTTTATGAATGATTCATTAGTCATTTTCCAAGCTAATGCTGCAGAAGGGAAATATCCCCATCTGTTACCTGCTCCAAACTTATCAGATCCATCAGCTCTCATTGTTCCGGTTATAATAAATCTTTTATATAAAGTGTAATTAATTCTACTTAAAAAAGAAAGCCTATTATTTGAAAATCTTCGGGTACTGTACTCACTAACTGAAGTTCCTACGCTAATATTATTAACACCAGTTGTTTGGTTTTCGAACCCAATAATCTCATTCGAGAAGTCTTCAAAATTATAATGAAATACCTCAACGCCTGCTAACACATCAATTCTATGATTTGGATTAAAATTCTTTTTAAAATTTAATTGTGAGGAATGATTAATAGAATAGGTGTTTACTTCTTTCACTCGAGCACGACCATTCTGTAATCTTCCCCAGCCAGTATTAGAATTGTAAAATTCCTTTACTTTAGAATGGCTAATATTTCCTCCTGTAAAACCTGTATAGGTTAAATTATCAGTGAGCTTATAGTCAATACTCATGTTTCCGATAAATCTAAAAATACTCGTTTGTTTATCGGATTCTCTAATCAAATCCAACGGGCTCACAAAAGCATCATCAGCAAAATCGATATCATCTGTTCTTATATTCCATGGATTACCTATAACTAACATTTGAGTAACTCCTGTAAAGCTATCTGGCCCACCGTTGTTTGCGATACCACTCAATATAGAATACGAACTATTGGTGTTAAATGTAATACCAAGTCTATCGTTAACTTCTGTTTTTAGTCGTAATCTTAAATTATATTGATCGTAATTGTTATTAATTACAAGTCCCTCTTGGTCAAGAATACCTAAACCAGCAGAATAATTGGTTGTTTTATTACCTCCTCTAAAAGATAACTGATGTTGTCCGCTTAATGCTGTTCTCAAGGCTTCTTTCTGCCAATCAAAAGAAGGTAATTCGTCAAAATTTCTAGGTGTTTCAAAAACACCATCATTGTCAGTATCTTGATTTAAAAATTGTGTATTTCCTCGTTCTTGTTGATATATTAAATAGTCATCAGCAGATAAGACAGACAATTTTTTTATCACTTCTGAAATTCCCAAATTATACGTATACTCAGCGGTTAAACGTCCATCTGATGATCCTGATTTTGTGGTAATAATTACAACTCCATTTGCTCCTCTTGAACCATAAATAGCAGTTGCAGAAGCATCTTTTAAGATATCAACAGATTCAATATCGGCAGGATTTATACCTGTTAACGGATTGATTCTTGCTTGTGAAGAACCAGTAGATGCCACCTCATCATAATTTATATCAATCTGAACACCATCTATTACAAAAAGCGGAGATGATGTACCGTTTATTGACGTTTGACCTCTAATTGTAATGTTGCTTCCTCCTCCAGGCTGACCTGAATCGGATGATATATTAACACCAGCTACTCTTCCTTGCATTGCAGAGAACACATCTGTAGTTTGAGATTCTACAAGTGTTTCTGATTTTATACCCGCTATAGAACCAGTTAAGTCACCTTTTTTCTGGACTCCATAACCAATTACTACAATTTCATTTAGACTATTCGCTTCTTCTTCTAAAACGACATCAATAACTTTTTGTCCATTGTATTCTACTTCTTCGGTTTTCATTCCTAAATAGCTAAAAACTAAAGTGAACTTGGTTTGGTTTGTATTTATGTTATATTCTCCATCAAAATTAGAAACTGCTCCAATTTCTGTTCCCTTAATTAAAACGGTTACGCCTGGTAATAGGTCTCCATTAACGTCTTTAACTTTACCAGTTACTGTGGTTTGAGAAAAACCAAATTGAAAGATTACTATTGAAAACAGCAGAAAAATTATCTTTTTATTATTCATTTTTTTTGGTTTTTGGTTTGTAATCATCTTTTCTTGAAATGCTAACATTTGTAGATTTATCGTCAACAGTAATTATTTCTTTTTTTCTTTTTAACCCTTCAAATTCATTTCCTTTGATGGTAACATTATTACAATTTATGATTTGTATGTTATCTTCATTTGGAAAAATTGGTTTGTAAGTATTAGTTTGTATAATTGTATTATTTTCAAATACTAATCCGTCAACAGACATCGCTATCATAATAGAGCTATCAAAGGTCTTTATAGTATTATTTCTAATCACAATATTTTTGCTGTAAACTCCTTCAATATCCTTTTTATCTGCGTATTGTGGATCAATTAAAAAAATTGCTTGTGGCCCATTTCCACCGTAAACAGAATTTTCTATTGTATTGTTTTCAATAAGCAAATCTGTATTTGGTCCAGATTCATTCCAAAGTCCTAAATCTCCTGTTAGTCTAAAATTTGCCATTTGGGAAGATAAATGATTATTTCTTACTACTACTTTTCTCGGTGTAGAAATTAAAAAACTACGAGCTCTGTTGTTACGAACAACATTATTTTCTATAATCGCAGAAGCATGCCAAGAAATATTTTCTACACCATCATATGTACTTACTTTGTTTTTAATAGATTCATTAAAAGTGATATAAGAAATTTTTTCATTAACTCTTTCTACTTTTTTTAAGATTAGAGGCTCTGTTCTAGATTGTAAATTTTCTTGATCTATAACCTGTACCATATCTCCTTCTTCTCCAAACAAATATCCGTTTTGATGTGGATGATAAGTTTCTACTGCTAACGTATAGTCGTCAATTATTTTATTTACTCTAACATATGTTCCATGAATATTTGTTGCATCATCTAACATATTTTCGAACGTGCAATTCTTAATAGTAACTAAACCTTTTACATTACAAAAATGGGTTGCATCTGCAGTAGTGGTAACCATTCTGCCAGAACCTTCTTTTAAAACTACATTAAAAGAATCTAAAGTTATATTTTCAGACCTTTCTGCAATTAATCCCATTGCACCTGCATGATGCACGTTAACATTTTTAAATTCCAAATCTTTAGATTTAAAAACACGAAAAGCAGGACTAGTTCTGTTTTGTAAATACTCTCCTTTAGAAACCATAACAGAACCTTTTGGTGGAAGCTGTTTCATTTCTGTTGATATTCTTATGAGTCCTTTTTCTAGTTCAACTGCATAAATACCTTTTTCAGGCATATTATACTGTCTGGTATTGTATAAAGGCGCCATAGTTTTTGGATCCCAGAATATATTTTGTCCAACTTCTATGTTATAATGTTCCCAAGTTGCAAAACGTTTTCCATATTTTCTTTCATATGGTGAATCTGGTCGTTCTAAAGAAAGATATAAATGCCCAAATTGAACTATATAAGGTGATTTAACCTTAATATCAAATGTTTGATCTTTTTTGTTGTTTGCGACTACTAAACCCTCTAAAGAAAATGGTATTTCCCAATCTATGCTTAAGTTTGTGATTTTTATATTTGTACTTTCTTCAATGATAAAAGGAATCATTTTTCCATGAAAAATAAAATCAGATCCGTTTGCATCTATTTCAAAATTATGAAAATCAATTAAAGGAAAAGAGGTTCTTTTTAATCCGTTATCATTATTTGTAATTTCGCAATATCTTTCTGGAGCAAAAGTTGGGTAGAAATGATAAGTACCTTTTGGGAAAACTAACTTGCTTATTCCTTCTTCCTTGACTTTCTTCAATGCTTCTGCCACAATTGGTGTTGCATCTTTAGTGATTTTAATACCAAAGTCATTTAAGTCTAAAACTTTCTGACCAAAGCCAATAGCTACTACAAATAAAGCTACCATTGGGATGTATTGTCTTATTTTTTTTAAAAGCATATTACAGATATTTTACTTCGTATTCCCATCTACATTTTTTATTTCTTAATTCTCTTATTTAATTAAATTTCATCTTAGAAAAAAATCTAAGATGAAATAAAATATTATTGTTTTAAAATCCTGTTCCAGGAGCTTCAGGGCTTTGTGCTTGTGCTTTTTGTGGACTTAGAATCATATACGTTCCTAATGCTGTTAGAGCGGCATATTTACTATAATTACCAATCTTCTTTAACGCATCTTTTCTTGAAATTTCTTCAGTCTTATCTTGAGTATTTTTTATATTTTTTTTCATAATTATTGTCGTTTTTGAGATTCTTTAATTATTCTAAAATTATTTTCTTACTAATGCTACCTTCTTCATTCTGTAATTTTACAATGTAAATACCGCTTGCTAAATTTGGTAATGGAATATCTTTTGCACCATTTGCAGTGAAAGATTTTTGTAAGACTTGTTTTCCAAGAAGATTGAAAATTTTAATAGATGCGTCTCCATTTTGTAAACCAGCAATTCTTAAGTTAGTATTATTGGTTTTGTAAATACTTACGCTGTTTAAAATCTCTGTATCCGTGCTTAATGATTTAGAAGCAGTATGCATATAGAATCTACCAGTACCATTTGATGCTTGATCCAAAGTAACTTTGTAGTTTGTGTTGGCTTCGTCTAAACGAGTAAAGGTATTTAACTGCCTATCTTCTAAATACACATTAATTCCGTTTGGTAAGTTTTGAGCATCAGCAGTAAACGTAATTTCTTTATCAACGCCTGCTTTAATTCCCACAGGAATAACTATTGTTTCCATTTCTGATAAAGGCAAAGATTGTACTTGATAGCTCTTACCTTGATTGCCTTCTACTAATTGAGAAAACAATTCAAAACTATTTTTTATTCCGCCAAAAATTTCTCCTTCGTATCCAGCATCAAAACCTTTGGTTACATTATTTAGGTAGTACAACTTTGCAAAACGATTAACTTCACCATCATTCACTAAAAGTTGAACTTCTGTTCTTGATGATTTTTGAAAAGTATCTGCATTTGCAGTTTGATTAGATTTTGCAAAATTAACAGTAGTCCCAGAAGTTGCTTTTACAAAAAATCCTTGACCAGGAGCTAAAATAAAATTATCTGCTTTAGCGGTCATTGCAATAAAATTACCTCCAGTTGTATTGTCTTGTTTCCATACCCAAATTTGAGTTTGGTCTAAATTTGAATTATTATTTAAAAAAGTTTGACTACTAACATAAGATGTATAAGGCACTCCTAATAAATTAAAACCATTTCCTGCAGTAGAAACAGCAACATCATTTACATCAGTTGTATTTATAGTTCCAGTAAATGCAACTGAACCAGTACTTGCAATTTTTGCTGAATAACCAATACCAGAAGCAAAAGTGCCAGCATTACTATCGTCATTTTCTAAATAGGTATATTTTAAACCTGTTCCATTAGCATCATTATAAGTGGCTAAACCTCTTTTTGAACCACTAGTTTCTAAATTATTTGCTGTAGCATAAGCATTGTTATAAACTTGACCTGTTACTGGTGAAGCCACCAAATGCCATCCATTTGCATTACCTGCAACTGCTGTTAAAGTTCTATTATAAGTTACGTTTCCTGTTGAGGCACTATTAACAATTAAAGAACCTCCAGAGCTGATTGTTAAACCATCTGCTTCTACTATAATTAAATCACCTAGAGTTACATTTGTACTACTACCAATTATTGGAGCAGTAGCAACATCTGCAATAAAAACATCTTGTCCAGAAGTTGGTGTGCCATTACTCCAGTTGCCTGCAGTTGTCCATTCTGAACTACTTGCACCTGTCCAACTTGTATCATAAGAATATAAATATCCATTACTATCTAAAGCCAAACCGTTGCTACTATCATCAACAGTAATTTGAGATAATTGAACTGATGTTAAGCCATTATTATCAGTTCCGAAACGAATTACTCCGTCTTTAAAACCTGTGATATTTAAAGTTCCAGTACCCCAACTTGAAGCAGAATTATCTGCAAATGTTAAATTTGTAACAGCGTTATCTACTGGTAAATTTAAAGTTCCATCTACTGAGAAAACGATAGTTCCAATATTATCTTGGTTTTTGTTCATATCTACAGTAAAAGTGTTCGATCCCCCAATAGTAATGTTACCATCAAAAACATTAGCTCCACTAACTTGAACAGAACCTCCACTTGAGTTAATTTGAAGTTTTCTACCATTTGGCAAGAAAACATTATTATCAGCACTATTTACATTCACAATACCATCACTAATCCATACAAAATCTCCAGCAAATGATGAGTTATTTGATGTACTTCCAAAGTTAATTGTTGTGCCAGATGCAATTCGAAGAGCTGCATTTCCTTCAAGAGCTCCATTAAAATTAAAAATGTCTCCACCTGAACCAGCTCTAGCTTCTAGATTGGTAGTAAGTGTTAATGTTGAAGTACTTTCAAACTCAATATTATTAACATCATTTGTATTTCCATTAGAATTTCTTATTAAAGTAATTCCTGAGGGATTATCGATGTTAACCTTACCTGCAAAAGATAAAGAAACATCACTATTAGATACATTTTCAATACCAAATAGATTATTACCTTCTGGATTAATAGTTAACGTACCAGTACCTCCACCACCAAATGAAACATCATTGGTAGTTCCAAAAATATTTTGGATTTTAAAAAGAGTATAATCTGCATTTACGATAGAACCTGAAATGGAAGATCGAATTGTTTGAGATGTGTTTGGAGTTGTCCCTAATGACCAGTTAGCATTATTAGACCACAGAAAGTCTCCACCTCCGTTATTAAAGTCGTTGTTTTGTGCAACTGTTAATGTGGAGCACAAAATAATTAAAAGAAAAAAGTAAATTTGTTTCATAATTTTTAATTTAGTTAAAATCATATAAAAACTCAATTTTTGAGCTCGTAATAAATGTTGGCAAAAAGACTATTTTATTTATTAAAACTTCACCTCTCCAAAATTATAGAAAGTACATTTTAATGCTGTTTTGTTATGTAACAATGTTTTTCTGAAATGTAACAAGTCCGATATTTATTAGGGCTCCTGCAAGTTTCTTTCATTTTTATTTACGTAATTTGGTAAAAGAATTAAAATAGCATCACTAATTAAATGAACAAGCATTTCATATTTTTAATTTTTATTTTAACTATTTTTTCGTCTGCTTTTGGGCAACGATTACAATTCAATTCATTATCTGTAAAAGACGGTTTGTCTCAACATGATGTAAGTAAAATCATACAAGACTCAGAGGGATTTATTTGGATTGCTACCTATGATGGTTTAAATAGATATGATGGTTACAGAATAGAAAACTTTTTTCATGATAATAATAATGTTGCTAGTTTGTCTAGTAATAGAATTAGAACCTTATTTGAAGACCCGAAAAAGCGTGTTTGGATTGGCACAGATGGCTATGGTTTAAATTACTATTCTTTAGAAGATGGAAAAATAGCAAGAATAAAAGCACCTAATAATTATGAAATTATTAATGATATTCAACAGAATTCTAAAGGGGAAATATTAGTCGCATCAAACCAAGGTTTATTCAAAGTTATAGAAAATAAAAATTCATTTTCTGTTGAAGTTATACAAACCCCATTAACAGGTTTAAATGTAAAAAAAATTAAAATTTTAAAGAATGGAGATATTATCTATACAACAGATGTTGGTGTTTGGTTATATAAAAATAACAAATACTCATTAATTAAGGGTTCAAATCATACGTCTTTTAATACCATCGTAGAAACACTAAAAGGCGAGATTTGGATTGGAGGAAGAAATGGCTTGTATCAAATTAATAATCAAAATTTAGCACTTAAAACAGCTAAAGTTAGTAGCAATATTCTATCTATAGAAGAAGGTATTAAAAACGATTTATGGCTTACTACATTTCAAGAAGGAATCATTCATATTTCTTTAGACTCGATGGAAGCATCTAAAGTTGAAGCTGTTAATGAGCAAAATAAATATTCATTAGCAAACAATCCATTACACACTATTTTTAAAGATAAATCGAATACGTTGTGGATTGCAAACAAAAGAGGGCTTTTATATACCAATTTAGATAGTGAAAAGTTTAAAAGTTTACCAATAGATAAAATAGGTCATGTAAGAACGCTGTTTGCTAACAATTCCAAAGTTTATTATGGTATACAAGCAGGTAAGTTTTATGTTTATTCTTTTAATACAAATAACACAGAATTAATTAAAATTCCAGAAAAAGCGAAAGCATTTAGAGTAGATACTTTAAATGGAAAAATTCATTTAGCAACAACAGAAGGCTTGTACAGAGAAAAAAAATCTAATAAAAATGAATTTGAATTTGTGCCTATTTTCAACAATAAAGAAAAAGATTCTTCTTTATTTGTAACTAGTTTTTTTAAAGATAATTTTGGCAACGAATATTATGGTACTTTCAAAGGATTATTATTAAAAAATAAAAAGGAGTCAGGTTGGATTCATGAAAAATTTGAAAATTTAGAATATTTACGCAACATTCGTGTTTTTTCATTAAAATTTGATGCTCTGCATCAATGTATTTGGGTTGGAACCATATCTAATGGTTTGTTTAAAATAAACTTGGATAAACTAGGTGAAATTATTTCTGTAGAAAGTTATAATGAACAAATGACAGGTTCTTATCACATTCCCAATAATTCAGTTTGGAGTTTTTATTTAGATAAAAACACACTATATGTTGGTACAGATACAGGTTTATTAGTAAAAAAACCTAATAAAAATGAATTTGAATCGATATTGATAGATGATATTCAGAATAAAAAAATTATGGCTATTGTTGCTGACGAATTTTCAAATCTATGGCTAAACAATTCACAAGGAATTATAAAATATTCAACAAAAACAGGAGCAACCAACAAGTTTAATTATTACGATGGATTGCTTACCAACACATTTACAGAAGCTATCTCTAGAAACAATAATGGTGAACTTTTTTTTGGAAGTATATCTGGCATTAATTATTTTAAATCCAGCGAATTAAAAAGCAATTCATTTTCTTCAAAAATTTCATTTACAGAACTTTTTGTAAACAATAAAAAAGTTGAGGTAAAGCAAGAATTATTAGGTTCTGTATTGTTAGAAAAAAGATTGAATAATACTGATTATTTAGATTTTAACTATAAGCAAAACGATTTTTCAATTGAATTTTCAAGTACAAACTACTCCAATGTAAAAGTAAATAAATACAGATATAAACTTGTAAATTATGATGAAGACTGGCAAGAAGTTAACAATACAAAAAGATATGCCAGTTACTCAAATATACCTTCAGGTAATTACACTCTTTTTGTAGAAGCAACAAATCCAAATGGTCAGTGGTCTAATGAAGTTCGAGAAATTTCAATTTCTGTTCAACCTGCACCTTGGAATACTTGGTGGGCTTATTTATTCTATTTTTTAATAACACTTACCATTTTATTTACCCTTATTCATTTTTGGTCTAACAAACAAAAATTAAGAAATCAAATAAAACTTTCTACTTTTAAAAGTGAGCAAGAAAAAGAAATTAATGAAATGAAATTAATTTTCTTTACAGATGTTGCACACGAATTCAAAACACCTTTATCTTTAATTATTGGGCCTCTTAATGATTTAATTAAAGGAAATATATCTAAAGAACATAAGGATTTCTGTTACAATATTGTATCAAGAAATACAAATAGATTGATGAACTTGGTCAATCAATTGTTAGATTTTCGAAAAATAAATTCAGGAGTAAATATCTTAAAAGTTTCTAGGAATGATATGTGCCTGTTTGTGGAAGAAATTTCCAAATCTTTTGATTGGCAGGCTAAAACTAGAAATATAAATTTAAACTTTATTTCCCCAGAAAGTTATTTCTGCCATTTTGATAAAGACATTGTAGAAAAAGTAATTTATAATCTTTTATCTAACGCTTTTAAATACACACCAAATAATGGTACTATTGAAATAGAAATAAAACCAACCTGGAAACAAGAGTTAGAGTATTTTGTAATCTTAATTAAAGACAGTGGAAAAGGAATATCTCAACAAGACAAAAAGAAAATTTTTCAAAGACATTTTCATGGAAAAGATAGATCGTCTTCTGGTATTGGTCTTCATTTAGCTTCTTCACTTATTGAAGCACATAGAGGAGAAATAAACGTATTAAATAGCGCTTTGGGAGGCACAGAATTTATGATAACATTACCTGTTTCATCAAAATCTTTTTCTGAAGAAGAGTATATAACAAAAGAAGACATTCCTTGTAATTTACCTAAAGATTATGTGCCAGGAGATATTGTTGAACAAATTGATGAAGACGAAGAGGAAGATGATGAAGGTAAAGAAAAAATTTTAGTAGTAGAAGATGATTATGATTTAAGAAAATATCTAAAAAATATTTTAAAAAATGATTACAATGTTTTTGAAGCAAATAACGGAAAAGAAGGCTTAGAAGTAACTTTAAAAGAAATACCAGATATTATAATTTCTGATGTTATGATGCCAGAATTAGATGGCATTGAAATGTGTAAAAAAATTAAAAAAAATATTTTAACCTCTCATATTCCAGTGTTAATGTTAACAGCAAAATCAGGAGAAGATTTCTCTAGTAAAGGATTAAAAGTAGGTGCTTGGGATTATATTTCCAAACCATTTAATAGTGCTCAATTATTACAAAAGGTTAAAAACATTATAAAAACCAGAAATAATTTTAGGCAATATATTGCAGAAGGTTCTTCAGATAAAACAGATAGCCATTATGTTTCTTATGATCAAAAGTTTGTGGCAAATTTGGTAAATATTATTAAAACTAAAATGTCTGAACCCAATTTTTCTGTACAAGATTTATCTGAAGAACTTGGGCTTAGCCGAATGCAATTACATAGAAAACTAAAATCTTTAATTGGGCTTAATACTACTGCTTTTATCAATTCTATAAAAATAGAAAAAGCAGTTCAAATGTTTGATGATGGTTGCGATAGAGTTCAAGAAGCTATGGATGCAGTTGGGATTAATAGTTATGCACATTTTATTAGCTTATTTAAAAAAGAAAAAAGCGTAACACCTAAAAAATATATTGAGCAATTAAAAGAAGCAAACAAAATAATTGATTAAAAATTAAAAATAATATTTATGAAAAAATATTTTTCCATTGTAATGCTATTAATCATAGTTTCATGTAATCAATCTAAAAAAAGTTCAGATATAAAAAAAGAAATAACCTCAACAAAACCAAACATTGTTATTATTTATTTAGATGATTTAGGTTATGGAGATTTATCTTCTTATGGAGCAACTGAACTACAAACGCCAAATATGGATGCTTTAGCCAATGGTGGAATAAAATTCACAAATGGGTATGCATCTTCTGCAACCTGTACACCAAGTAGATATGCATTATTAACAGGTATGTATCCTTGGCGAAATAAAAATGCAAAAATTTTACCAGGAACAGCACCTTTATTAATTGATACAAAACAACAAACGTTACCAAAATTGTTAAAAAACCAAGGATACCAAACAGCAATAGTTGGTAAATGGCATTTAGGTTTAGGAACAGGAATTGTAAATTGGAATGAAAAAGTAACACCTGGTCCAAATGAAGTTGGTTTTGATGAATCTTATATTTTAGCCGCCACCCAAGACAGAGTTCCAACAGTGTACATTAAAAATGGTAATGTGGTTGGTTTAGATAAAAACGACCCAATAGAAGTAAATTATAAAGAAAATTTTGAAGGAGAACCCACTGCGATTTCTAATCCAGAAATGTTGACAATGAAATGGCATCATGGTCATAATAGCAGTATTGTAAACGGAATTCCTAGAATTGGTTATATGAAAGGTGGAGAATCTGCAAAATGGGTAGACACAGAAATGGCTGATCATTTTTTAGCAAAAGCGCAGCATTATGTAAAAACGCATAAAGAAAATCCGTTTTTTTTATATTATGCTATGCAGCAGCCACATGTGCCAAGAACACCACATCCTAGATTTGTGGGTAAATCTGGATTGGGACCAAGAGGTGATGTAATTTTAGAAGCAGATTGGGCAATTGGAGAATTTATGAAAACCTTAAAAGACGAAGGAATTTTAGAAAATACATTAATTGTTTTTTCAAGTGATAATGGGCCAGTTTTAAATGATGGCTATTTTGATGATGCTGATGAAAAAATAGGAAAGCATGATCCAAAAGGAGGATTAAGAGGAGGTAAATACAGCATTTTTGAGGCAGGAACAAGAGTGCCTTTTATTACTTATTGGAAAGGAACTATAGCACCACAAGTGTCAGATGCTATTGTTTGTCAAATGGATTTATTAGCTTCAATTGCAGATTTAGTAAATACAAAAGAAACTTCTACTGATAGTAAAGAGATATTACAAGCTTTTTTAGGAAAAACCAAAAAAGGACGAGAAAATTTAATTATTGAAGCCACAGGAAAAACAGCCTTAAGAAGTGGAGATTGGTTATATATTCCTGCTTATGATGGTGAAAATTTTAGAGAAGCAGTAGGTATTGAAGTTGGTAATTTTCCTTATGAACAATTGTATAATCTTAAAAAAGACAGAGCTCAACAAAGTAATTTAGCAATATCAGAACTAGAAAAACTTTCTGAAATGAAACAACTTTTTATAAATTTAAGAGGAAAAGATTATCAAAAAGGAGTTAAAGAGGTTGTTTTTCAATAAAATTACCCATAGTTAAAATATCTCCCTAATAGTTTATTATTTTTTATTATAATTTACATCCAAAAATCAAATTAATCAAACATTATAATTATGCAAATACTAACATTTTTAGGGTTCACAGCTTTAGTAGCCATTTGCTGGTCTCATTTCACTAAGAAACAAAAAAAATCACTTTCCCCTACACATGTTGCCCTGTGAGAAATATAGCTAAATGTTAATTAAACCTCGCATATCTAGTTTCTAAAATGGCTTTATAAGAGACTTTCATTGCATCAGACAAAAAAGAAGCGTCAATCAATTTGAAGGCTTTGGTTTTGTTTTTTAGCATTCGTTTAAAAACACCTTTAATTTGTTTATCCGTCATTCCAAGTCCAATGGCTAATTGTTCAAAATGTTCCTTTTTTAGCTTGCTTTTCTTTCCTGCCAGAGTCAGCGCAAGTTCTTCTTGATCTTCAGATAAAACAAGGCTAACGTTTAACAAATCATATGCAGGGGCAAGTATCCAACCCGAGGGATTTGCTATCATAGAAAAATTTTTAAGATGTAGATCATTATTGCCTGTTAAAAAACCAAATATGGCCAATTCAAAAAAGAAGATTTTGTCTAATAAGGTATTATTGGAATAGCGCCCGATGGCTTTTCCAACTTTTTCCATGGAACTTTTGTATTTATCAAATGCTTCTGTAACCTGAAAAAGGTCTAGCATATGTATTTTTTCTCCTTTAGCTGTTCTATCAATTCTCTTGGTAATATAAGAGAGTTCTCCAGAAGTAAGTCGCACCAAACTAGAAGGTACAACACGGATTCCAAAAGCTTCAGCAATACGCATGGTCAAGTGCTCATTTTCTGGCATTTCTCTAAATTGTGCTGTAGGGGGTTTAAAAATATATTGCCCTCCTAATGCACCAACAACCGTTAGCCTTGGTGGCTCTTTTGCGATAGCATCTGTAATTAAAGACATCGATAGTTTGGGTTGCACTCCTGGTACTGCAATACTTCTGGCGACAACATCTTTTGCCAAAGCGTCCATTTCTTCAAGGCTATAAGGCATACTTGGCGGGGTATTGGTTCCAAAGAATTCGAACGCACATTGCTCATGAAAATCAGTTCCATTTTCTAAGGCGGTATAACAATACAAACAGTTCTTTTTATTTTTCATCTTCTTCAATTATAGGTATAACACTAACAGCGCCTATACAGTTTTGACAACAGGCCAATAACAACCCCATACGATCGTTAGCGTTAATTTTCCAATTTTTAGTAGCAATAGCTAACAACCAACCTTCTGGGATCAAACCTTCAAAAAAAGGAAACAATCGATGATCTTTATAGGGTGCTTTTTGAACAGGCATACTAAAGGTGATAAATTGTGTAGGATGTACTGCAATATAGTTTTCATCATATTGAAAAACATAATCCCCTTCTGATGTTTCTATAATTTGTCCTGCAATAACATCTTTATAATATACATTACCTCGTCTCATCGTCTACTTTTTTTATAGCTACAGGTGCTAGTTCATGCCCAAACATAGCTAAAACTAAATTCACTTTTTCTAGATTTAAATTGGTTTTACCCTGTTCTATTTTACGTACTACTGTTAAAGCGACACCTGCACGTTCTGCAAACTCTTCTTGCGTAAGGCGTACTTCTTTTCTACGGTCTTTTACAAATGCTGATAATAATTTCATTATATGCTTTTAAATATAAATATACGTAAAAATACTAAATTATATGTATTTAGATATAATAAATATAAATAATTGTATTTTATATGTATTTGAATATAACTATAGTGGTAAAGAGTATAAAAAGAAAAACAATTGACATACCCTACAGCATTATAAACATGCTTCACAGTTTGGCGTTGAATTGGAGTATTTAAAAAGACGGTTTTATAAAGTATCTAACTTTAAAAATGATGTAGCCTTTATTTAGGAAGAGTCAGTTTGTCTTTTAATGTTTTTGATAAATACTCAATTCCTTTTATCGAATTCTTCCAAGCATTTTTCAAGTGATTTACCTTCTTTGTGGATACATTCACAAAAATCAATACACGATTTATCATTTTTATCATGGCATTGGGTAGTGCAATCTGAAAGAGTGTTTCTAGGTAAAATTGTATAAAATATCCTAGTATGAAATACGACTAAAAGTATTACTGCTAAGACTCCTGCAAAGAATTTAAAAGGAAACTTTTTAGTCAATTCGTCTTTAGTGGGTAAATCCTGTTTAGAAATGTTATGATTGAAAGGAAATATCTTTTTGAATTTATGGTAATCCCAACAAAGAAGGAACAACACAGCACAAACCATTAAAGGTGATGTAATTTGAGAGCCGTCAAATCTAACTGATAGTGATAAAATGCAGATGTTTAAAATTATTGGAAAGTAAATAAAAGCTCCAATGGAAACTGTTCTGGGAATCAGTAATAGAATAGCAGCCAATACTTGCATGATTCCAACAAATGTATAATAATATCCCGTGTGAAAAAAAGCGTCCAAAAAATTACCCATTGGGTGATTAACAGCTAAAACAGTAAATCTTTCTCCAAGAATTTTTTGCATACCTGACGGGATAAAACCTAAAGCAAGTGTTATTCTGCAGAATATTGCAAAGTAGCCAAGCCACTTATTTTTCCTTGCTTGGTAATGTATTTTATCTACCCTCATACCTAAACTGATTCGTTTTTTAGCTCCCTGCAATTACAGTCCCAAAAATTCCAACGGCAAGTTCGACCCAAATTAGCATTAGAACCAAGAACAATGCTATGCCAAATAGAATTCTAAATCGTAAGGTCTTTATTTTCCTTAAAATAAATTCAAGTGTTAGTCCTGTTCCAATTAATAAAACACCTGCAACGAGAAAATCAAAAATTTTCCAATTTACATCATTAGTAAAGTTCATTGCTATAAAAGGGACTAATAGTACTGCTATCGCAGTAGCCAAAATAGCGACAAGTCTTTTGTTTTGATTCGTAATTTCCATAGTGTCTGTATGAGTTAAATGATAAATATTTCCAATAATAGACGGACGAAACAGAAAAATAACCTCTTTCACAAAGAGTCTATTTGCTTTGTTGTATCCATATTTTTCAAAATAAACGCTAAAACGCTCCATTAAATCGCCTTCTATTTCTTCTCTATAATCAGGATGACAAAACCAATGAAAGAATGCTACTACCAATCGAGACGGTTTATGTTGTTGCTGTTTCATCTAATGTAATTTGAATGAAAGTCTTGGCATAGCATCCCAAAGTGAGTTTCTTTGTGCTTTTGTGTGGTTAAGCAGTTTCTGGCCCACTGCGGTAATTTCATAGAGGCGTTTTCGTTTTCCACCTCTTTCGTTTGTGGCATCTCCAAATTCTGACTTCAATAAACCTTTACTCTCTAATCTCTTCAAAACGGTTTGAATTGCTCCCAAGCTGACATTTCGATGTAGTCGTTCATCAATTTCTGTTATAATACTTACACTATACGCTTCCCCATTGAGAATTGCCACAATTAGTAAAACAACTTCTTCAAATTCTCCAAGTGTTTTTTGATTCATTTTTTAGGTATTTACAACAAATGTAGTTAATATAATTTTAATAACCTATATTGTAGTTAATATCGGCATTAATAAAGTGTAGTGTAGAAAAATCGCACTATTTCAGCCTGTTTTTAAATGACAGATTTCGGTTTTCAAATTGCGTAAACGCACTTGTCTATGGCTTAGTTGCGATTGTTACGTAACTAATTTAGTAAACAAATACGAAACCAATAAAATTCCGAAGGAATTTTCAAATAAGCACTTGCCACAGCAATTAATTATATACGTTGTAGGCAGTGCTTTATTATTCTAATTCGATTCTTATTAGCTTTTACTATTCTTGATTTTCAAAGATTTTTGTTGTATCCAATTAATCGAAATTTCTATTGGTTTTGTTTTATTAATGTTGTGTCCTAATGATGGAAATAAAACACATTCGAAAGGTTTGTTTTTTAATTTTAGAATGTTAATATGCTCAATAAACATTTTTACAGGGATCTAGATGTCTTTTTCACCGAAAAGCCAGAGACCAGGAATAGAAAGAGTTTTTAGAACGTCTTTTGGGTCAGTAGCTTTAAATTGATATCTATCAGGGTCGTTCTTAATATGTTCAAGTGCATTTTCTTCTGTATTATTTTCCTAAAAATCTGTTCTTCCACTTGTATAAAACTGAAATCTTAATTGTTCAAGAGTGGTTATCGTAGGGCAACTAAATAATACCATAAATTCTACTAATGGGTTTTTATTTGCAACAATTGGAATTATCCATCCTGCTTGATTCGCGCCAAAAAAGACCAATAGGTAAATTCTCATCTTTTTTTTTGAAGATATTTTAGCACCAAAATATATAAGTTAAAATAGACAAGAAATGCATATGGTATAAAAGTATATACATTAGAAATTAAGTTAGATGAAAAATTTTAATTATAAACTAAATCATGAGTACTCCACAATATTAAAAAATCTCCCCAAAATATCAAATGAAGTACTGTTTTTTTATAGTTCATGTTATTTTTTTATTGAGATAGAAACTCCAGCAAAGAAGCTCCAGTTTGTTGAAGGAATTATTTCACTTCTTTGAGTTCCATTTTCAGAATACTGGTAACCTAAAACTTGACTGAACTGCAATGGGTTTCTTAATGAAAAATAAATTACGGTAAAATTTTTAAATATTGAAGTTAAATAGCTAGTGCTAAAATTCAAATTATTATAGTCCATAGTTTTATCACTTAAAAAAATAGGATTACTAGGGTTATAATAAGGTCTTCCACTAGAATAGGTATAAGTCATACCTAGCCTCAAAAGAGGGGTTATTTTGTAATTAGCAACAAGATTTAAAGTATGTGTGGCTACAAAAATTGGGGTAGTTTCAATAGGGTAGTCACGATAAATACGTTTTGAGTCTAACAAAGAATAAGATAACCAATAGCTTAAATTTTTAATGTTTTTTTCATCTTTCCAAAATACATCTATGCCTTTTGAATATCCTTTACCGCTATTATCTAATATCGATAATTCGTCTTCTTTGATTAATTTGTCATATTTTTTATAGTATGCTTCTATTCTAAACAGCTGTTGTTTCTTTTTCCATTGATAATTTGCAATGAGATGAGTTGCGTTCTCAAAATCTAATTGTTTGTTTAACCGTAAAAATTCGCTGTTTGGTGTTTGATAAAATTTACCATATGCTACTGAAATATTTGAGTAACTTCCTGCTTTATAACCTAAAGAAATTCTTGGTGCAAGATTATACTTTTTTAAGATGCTAGAATATTCATACCTAACACCAATTCGCATACCAACTTTTTTATTTAGTCTAATATCAGATTCAGCATAAGTGGCTATAAAATTATCTCGTAAAGAATTATAGGTTTTAGATTCTAAATAATCATTTTTGTGATATTGCCATTCGGTGCCAATTCTTATTTTTGTTTGATTTAACTTTTTACTAACGGTAATTCGCCCTTGAACTAATAAATCATGTTCAGTTTCTGAGTTTTCATTAAACACATCTTCATTATCATCATAACTCACAGCAGTTAAAGCACGTAAATTCCAATCTCCACTTATATATCCATAAAATGAATTGTTCCAGAAAAGGTTACTATTTCTGTTTTCAAATATATTTTCTGATGATAAATTTTCAAAAAAATCAGGTTTTAATGCAATGTTACCCTTTTGATATTGCAAATACGACTTAAAAATTCCCAAATTATTATCTACATGCCTAAACCCAAATGACCCTGCAATACCTTTTGGTGCGGTTATCCATTTCCTATTTTGAGGAACAATTGAAAATAAAGTTGATAAATCAGAATAACTAACACTAGCCAAAAAGGCGGTTTTATCTTGCCAAGTTTTAACATAGCTCCCGCTTATCCCCGCCATATCAATTCCAAAACTGTAGTTGTCATTTTCAGGAAAATCATTTGTGTCCAAAATAAGAACGGATGATAATGCCTGGCCATATTCCGCAGAATATCCACCAGTACTAAATAATATTCCTGTGAATAAAAAAGGGTCAAAACGACCTCTTGATGGTATATCTGGCACATCACTAAAAAATGGTCTTGTAACAACTGCCCCATCGATGATTGTTTTTGTTTCTGATGCTTCACCTCCACGCACAAATAGTCCTGTTTCATTCAATATAGGAGTTGTGCCAGGTAAAGTTTGTAAAGCTCCATATACATCGCCACTAGCAGCAGAATTTGTTACAATTTGTAGAGGCTTTAAAGTTGTAGCTCTTTTTTTGTCACTCGCTTCAAAAGTTCCTACAGCAATTATCACTTCTGATAAAGTATTACCTTCTTTTAATATTAGATTTAAACGCATACTTTCTCCAGATATAATAATTTTTTTTTCTAAAGTTTCGTATCCTACATTACTTATTACAAGTGTAGATGCTCCTTTGGAACTTGTAACAAAAGAAAACTCTCCAGACTCATTAGTAGTGTTTCCTTCAAAGGAAATTTTTAGGTATACATTAGCAAAAGGTATCGGTTTTCCTTTTTTATCATTAACAGTACCACTTATAATTGTTTGAGAATAAGTATTTAAGACTGAAAATAGCAAAATAATGTATATTATCTTCATTAAAATTTAATTTAGACCTAAACCTTTTTTTAATTCTTTTAGCTGTCTATCATCAGGAAATAGTTTAAGCCCATTAGAACAAAAAAGCTTGGCTTCACCAATTCTGTTTTCCCTTTTATAATAGCTTGCCAAATAATAGTAAACTTGATTTCTTCCCCAGGTTGGGGCCAAAGCATGATTACCACTTTTATCTGGTTTATTCAATGCTTGTTTTAGGAATGATTCAACTTTTAAACCCCCTCCATATTCTGTAGGTTTATAATAATCACTTCTTCCTACACCTAAATAGGCCCTTAAATTATGATCATTTTCTTGAATCGCTTTATTATACAAAATATTGGCTTTTGCACTAATTATAGCAGCGAGATCTGATTGAAAATTAATTGAGAAACTAAGCATAGAACCTTGAAGAGCTAAATTCTCAGAACTTTTATTAGATGACTTTTCCAATCGTTCAATTCCTTTCTGCAAAATTTTTAATGCTTTATTATCATTTTTATTGATCATTGATAAAATAGCTTGTCGATACATGGCAAAGGCAATCCAATAGTTGTAAATAGGGTCTTTTGTTTTAATAAAAGAAGCTTTTAGACTATCTATTATTGGCTGAAACTGATCAGTCTGTGATGAAACGGATTTGTCATAAGCTTCTAGAATTTCATTTTCAAGTTTATTTTGTGAATGGCACAAACTTATGGTGAAAAGTATAGTGATGAATAAAATAGATTTTTTCATATTATGATAGTTTAAAAGTACTTTCAAATAACACATTATTGGCTAGTATTTGAAATATTATATCTGAACGGTTTGTATAAGTATACTAACGGTATCTGAAACTGTAGAAAATGCAATTACTTTTAAGCATAAAAAATATCTGCTTGATTTTTAAAGCTTTGATTATTATAAATGATTTAATTTTAATACTCTTAAAATTTCTAACATTATTCCATGAACAAAATCCTGATAATATAGCTCTAGCCTTATGCAGATTTTGAAACACTTGAAATCATTAAGATTAACTTGAGAAAAATTATTTATCATTTCTGTTCAAGGTCATTTCAAAGAACTGAGACCATTTTCCTTCTCTTTTAAATTCACCTTTTTCCAACCATTGCTCATTTTCATTTTGCCAAATAATGTATCTTACGTTTTCATTCGGATACCAATATAATTTGTTATCAATTAGTTCTGCTTTAAATTTTGCATTTTGACCACTTGGCAGAAATGATCTGAATACGTAATTATCGTCTTTTTTATTATAAGTAAGAATAGCAAGGGCGTTATGTATAACTTCACCGTTTGATTTGCCTTTCCCTTCGATTAAAATTGCCGTTGAATCTAATTTGAATTGAATTTTTTCAGTTTGATCGAATTTAGATTTTCCATTTTCACCCATCATCCAACCTTTTCCTATCCAATCTCCAACTATAAAATTCAACTCTTTTATTTTAGCTTTTGAAATGGTATCCGTTTCAGAGTGTTGTGAAAAAGATAGATTTGAAATTAAAATTGTCAAGAAAATTAATAGTTCTTTTTTCATAATTGAAGTAAATTGCAAAAATATTTTAGGTTACATAAAAGTAATATTTTAGATGTGTTGTTATAAACAGCTATTTCCTATGATTATATGGAATATATCTTTCCCATTGCCAAGGGGTATAAGTATCTCCAATTGTTATTTCTAAAAGTTCTTTAAAAATACTCTCTGCATTATCACTGTTAGATAAGATTATTATACCAATATCTTTATCTGGAAAAATGATAGAGTAATGTTGAAATCCTTCGCCATGTCCTTCTTTAAACATTCCCTTTCCGAAAGGTGACTTTAACAAGCCCCAGCCCAAACCATAACTTAATTCTATGGAATCATTTTCATCGATATCTTGCCAAGCCTGATACCCAAACTGCGTTTTTGATGTTATTCTAATATTTGATTCGTATAACAAATTAGTTACCTCGGATTTGATTTCAGTTTGCTCTAAGAGGTGTTGGATAAATTTAGAATAATCTTCGGTTGTTGTTTCCATTGACCCTGCTGCATTTGCTCTATCTCTTCTATCTTTAGCTATTACCACCCCATTAGATGTATGCCCATTGCAATATTTATTATTGAATTTTTCTTTCCAGACATAGCTGGTCATATCCATATGTAATGGTTGAAATACTTTTTCTTGAGCTAATTCTTCCAAATTTTTATTGGTGATTTTCTCTATTACGAATTGCAATAACTGAATTCCTTCTCCCGAATAGTAATACCTTGTATCTGGGTCTATAAGAAACCTAATTTTACCCTCTCTAAAGAAATCACTTTCTCTTGTCATCCACCTCCAGTTGGGAAACCCAGTAGTGTGAGATAAACACATTCTCGCAGTAATTTTTTCATACCGCTTATCATTAGCTAAATCTTTATAACTCTTTCGTTCATTTCCGAATTCATATTCAGGAAGCGGTTTATCTAAATATTCGTAAAGAGGTTTGTCAAGGTCTATGACTCCGTCAACTACCAGTTGAGCCACCAAATATCCAAAAACGGCCTTACTAAGAGAAGCACTATAAAAAACGTTTTTTGCAGTAAGTGTGTCTTTTGTTTCAAGATTGGCATAACCAAAGGATTTTTGGTAAACTGTTTTATTATTGTTGAATATAGTGGTAGAAATTCCTGCAACGTTAGCCACTTCAATTAATGATTGGATTTTTATAGTCAACTCAGATTTTGAAATTTGCGACCCATCTAATTTATTAATGTGCTCTCTTTTGGCATAACATCCAAACAACATTGATGTTATTAATAGCAGTATTGTTTTTTTCATCTATATGTTTAAAATTGTTTAAAATGAGTTTAGTTTGTTATTGCAACCCTCAAAGATTTTTCAATTCTAGGCGCATGGCTAGCTCCCATGGTAACAAATACTGTTTGCCCATCATTTACTAATTCAATGATTGTTTGTACCATATGATAGTCTCTCGCCAAATTGGATGAATTAGCTATATCACTAAGATAACCCTCTGGCCACCCGTACATATCACTATAATCTCTCCAATCAATACTGGGAAAATCTTCCTTCCATAAACGGTCCAATTCCTCCCAAGATTTATAAATGCCTCTGATATGTTTATAATCTGTTCTACTATCTAAATATTCTTGTAGTTTTTTCTCAGGATTTTCTGGCTTATCATGTCTCATATTACTGAAATAAGGCCGAAAGGAATAAAACATGGCAATTTGTTCAACTGGAAATTCCTTCATTAATAGTTCAATTTCGTCTTCCCTAGCTGGCTCCCAAGTGAATAAATCAACCCCATTTTTTTTTGTCAACTGGGATACTAGTCCCCCTTCACCATACTTTTTAATAGGATCTTGAAACCATGTGAACAAAAAGCCAAGTCTTCCTTCAACAAGCGCAACCGAAGGATTGGCCTCATTCCACAACTTTTTAATTGTTTCAAATTGTGGGTGATTTCCATCAGTAGTATGGGCAACTCCCAAAATATGAGCTTCGCCACCCGATGAAGACTTGATAGAATATATATAAGGCCTCCTGTGGGTATTTATTATCTTTTCATAAGTTTCCATATCCATAATTGGATTTTCTATTGTTATAGGGTCCTTAACATCATAATAACTAGGGGATGTCCAAATTACATTACAAGACACTAAGGATACTGCCACTATGATAAAAACACCTAACGCGATTGAAATTCTTTTTAAATTTTTCATATTAGTTGATAGATTATTGTTTTAGCAATCTTACACGTATTTTAATTTGCTTTATAAAACAAACATTTCAAGAGCATTTGTTGAAAAATTAATGAGATTGTGAAAAATAATTGCTGGTAGAATACTTCTACTATAATAGATCATCCAACCTAAAATATAACCTAGTATTCCTGTAATTATGAATGCATCTAAAGCAAAGCTAAAGTCCCCATTCTGTAAGTAAAGTGAATGCCCTAGAGCAAAGATTAAAGTAATCACCCAGACAGCAGGGTGTCCAAGTTTATATTTCTTATCCTTTAGAATAAGTATTAAGAAACCAAGTAGAATTCCTCTCCATAATTCTTCATCTAAACCAGGCATGATTATTTGGTAAAATAAAACGTCTAAATTTAAGTCTTTACGTCCTGAGAATGCTATGGTCAATAATGACATAGTCAAAACAGTTATGAGTCCTACAATTAATATCCTCTTTCGGGAACCCTTTCTGGGAAGAGATAAAATAAAATCGTGCTTCTTAAAATACTTTCTCGTTATGAAATAAATAGTAATTGAAAAAATTATAGCCAACAATTTCCCTGTCCAATTCATTTTACTATCTGAAATAGAAAGGTATGTGAACGTTAATGGCAAAAATATCAAAATCACGTAAACAATGTGATATAGTGTCAATAATCCAATATTCTTCGTGAAGTTTGCCTTATTCTCTCTAAATATGAGTATAATCGGCAATGTGCTAATTAATATTATTAATGTTAGGATTAATTGTTCTTTCATATCTTATATTTTAATTGTTTCTGATATCCAGTCTTTGTAAAAGCTAAGATTGGTTGTATAAATTAGAGACCCATGTAGACCTAAATTGATATCATCATTAATTTTAGCAGTTGCGCCACTATGTATACCAACTAGGTAAAACTTATTGCCAACTTTAACAAATGCACCGCCACCACTGTCTCCACCCATTGGAAAATATTCCAAATCTGTTGGTGTTGCACTTCCTATTCTATTCAATTCTTTGTGAGTAGGATGGTCAAAATCAGCTATTAAAAATTGATCTGGAAGCTCTCTATCATCGATTGATTCTTGTCCCGTAGCATCTATAATATTAGTACCCGCTAGTTTTCTTCCAGCAGGTGTTGGCTTTTTAATTGCCTGTTTTCCTTTACCGCTAGTCCCATAACCAACATAGATGATTTGCTTACCTACTATCTCATTACCATTAAAAGAGGTTGCTGGTTCAATTTGTTTCTTGCTGGCTTTTATTTTAATCAATGCGACATCACCATTGTGACCTAAAACATTACTTTTATAATCAGGATATAAAATGACCTTTTCTGAATCATAAATAATGTTATTGGATTTAAACCTGAGCTTGCTGTTTAAAACATCTTCTACAACATGCCCAGC
This sequence comes from uncultured Polaribacter sp., assembly GCF_947501385.1. GTDB lineage: Bacteria > Bacteroidota > Bacteroidia > Flavobacteriales > Flavobacteriaceae > Polaribacter. Next base: position 96,261 of record NZ_CANMVP010000008.1, on the reverse strand, counting down.
TGTAATAACCCAATTTTCATTTATAAGAACGCCACTTCCTATTAGTATTCCACCCTCATTTAATATCTTCCCTACACAATCAAACTCTTTATCTGAAGCTAGTTCTATATGCTTTTCAATCGAAACATCTTCTCTATAAACTCCAAATGAAAAGTTTAGAAGACAAATAATACTTAGAATGCTATACTTTTTTAAATTCATATTGCTCTCATCATTAATAATTATCAAGAATTGTAGACACTACCCTAGGAATCAAAAAGGCTACTCTAATTTATTATACAAGGATATTATCTTCGCTCGTTTATATTCTTTTTCTCCTTTACCTCTTAAATCACATAATGAAATTTCTTCTTACACAATAAATATTAAATTATTAAAAATATTAAATTATTAAAAATTTAATCTTGCACTTTTTCACCTAACTCAGCAATTGCAACCTCTTCGCTAAAAGAACTGCTATTGAGGATTAAAATTAGAATTTTGACCATTATCAATAATTTTAAAAAGGAAATTAGCGTTTGTAAATTTCAAAACATATTTCTGCTTGAAGCTAAAATAGAAATTGTTTTATCACTCTGTGGTTTTTTACTTATGTAAAGGCTCCTTAAGATGTATCAAAATAAAATATGGGACTCATTAATTTAAAATAAACTCTCATCAATAGAAAATTTTAACAATATTATTGGCTCAATATTTTTAATATTGAACAGTTGAAATAAATCAAAGTGCTTTTAACTATGTGCCCTAGCAATACAAGTCAAAACCTAGCTAATCTGTTTTTGTTTTAAACCTTTCGCATAAAAATCTTGAATAAACCATGTTGGCTATGAATGAAATAAATAAAATAACAATGAATTCAACTTTGCTATATATTATAGCTTTTTTGTTGACAACCATTATTCATGAATTTATGCATGCCTTTACTGGTTGGTCTTTTGATAGTAACCCTGTTCTGCATCATAACTATGTTGAACATTTTTCAATTGAACACCTAGCTACGAATCAAAAAGCACTAATAGCATTGGCGGGACCAGTAATCAGTTTAATACAGGGAATTTTATCAAGCCTAGCATATCTTAGAATTAGGGGAAAATCCCATAAATTAATTCATCTTTTTCTTTTGTGGTTTTCTGTGTTAGGTTTTTTTAATTTTCTAGGATATCTAACGACTGGATTTTTATTTCATAAAGGTGATATAGGTAAAGTATATAATCTATTAAATATTCCACTTTGGATTCAGATATTTTTAGCTATCATAGCTGCTCTATTATTGGTTTATGTAGCCTTTAAAATGACTGCCCCATATCTACGTTTGAGCTATAAACATGCATGGTTGAAAGACGGTAAAGCCAAGATGAATTTCTCATTTCACGTCCTATTTCTCCCATGGTTAATAGGATCGCTAATTATTACAGTCTTATACCTTCCTGTTATTGCCTTAATAAGTATAATTTACCCTATAATGAGTGGCATGATATTTATATTTCCTTGGAAAAACGCGGATAGTATTAAGGAAATAATACCCTCATCAAATAAAGAAATCGGAAAGTTATCTTATATGGGTTTAGGTGCACTAATATTATTGATACTATTATTTAAGTTAGTAATGGCACCAGGCATTGAATTATAAATGCCATATTCCGTTTTGAAACTATTTTATTACATACTTTATTACATAGTGTGAATATGTTCTCCCCAATATGCGCTTAGCATACCCAACTTAAACCCTTTGAATTCTTTAAACAATAATTCTTTCTGTTTTTGATATGCAGCTGTATTATTAATTTTAAGATATTCTCTAGCGAGCTCTAAATGTATTCTTTGCCATAACGTTAAATTTCCGAATGGATCAAAATAAGAATCAATTCTGTAATTATGTTTCACCCCTGTCCAAGTAAATTTTGAATCTTTAGAGATATTGGTCAATAGCTTCAAATAGGACTTAATTGCGATTTTTGAATCTATTTTGTTTCTCAATACATCATATTTAACTTTAAAAAATTCTAATTCCAGTCCAGGCCTATCTTTGTCTAGTTTATTAATTGCATAATCAACCAATTCTTTATTTATAACATCAATTTTAGATTGCATCCCGAGAAGATTAAATGTAGTAATTGCATAAGCATCATTAATTTTGAAGCTTTCTTCTTTTTCCTTAAGAGCAATTTTTCCATAAGAGCTTGGCTGGATAATCGTGTAACCTTTTGAAGCCAAATTAACTTCAATATCGTTTTTATGCAAAGCTCCTATAACTACTAATATTGTATCATTCTTACTATATTTTCGGCATACGGATTCAATTCTTTTAGCCTGCAAAAAAGTGCGATACAGAAACAATCTTCTTGCGAAATCATTGCTTACTTTTTTTGAGTGATTCGCATACCATTCCTTATTATTTTCATAATAGTTCTCTTCATCAGCAAAATAAAAATCTTTATTAAATGAAGTACTATCAGAAAACACGGTAAAGCCCCAAAAGCCACTCGGGTTGCGTGTAAATCTTGGCACTGCTAAATCAGCAACGCCAAAAGCTAATTCTAAATCCTCATCTTCAGGAATCCAATCAATAGGGTATAACGGAATGCTATTATCTTTTGCATATGGAATTATACAGTATTGCTGCTCAAACGTAAATTCATAAAAATCATTTTTTAGATATTCTCTTGGTGAACGCTCTATACATATTCCTTCTGGATTAACCTTATCCATAAAGGCTCTTAATATTGCAGGTTGATGGTTCGTATTTACAAGTTGTGCAGAATGTTCTACACCAAGAACCACAACATTTTGAGCGGTAATTGTAAATACAAAAAATTGAAAACTTAGAAAGAGCAGTAATTTCATAAACAGATTTTTTTACAAATCTACTTTGTAATGTGTTCGAAATCAAACTTCTTCTATTACACAAGATATACTGTAATGTATTTTAATTTTTATTTTCTATTTCTTTAATAAATGTTTTTGGCGATGTTCCCTTGTATCTTCTAAAAATGCGATAAAATGAAACATAATTCTTGAAACCTGATTCTGCGGCAATATAATCTAGAGAATACTTTTTGTAAGCAGCATTATTTATTTCTTGGGTTGCGAAATTCAGTCTATATTCATTTACAAAATCATAAAAATTTTTATCAAATCCCTTATTAATTACGTAAGATAATGTAGACCTACTCCAGCCTATAAAAGATGCTAAATCCTGGAGTTTTAATTCTTTATTTAAATAAGGCTCATATTTATTCATAAAATCTAATAAATTACTTTTGTAACTATCAATATCTATATTCAAAGAGCCGTTTACGGTTTCTTCTTTTTCTATAGTCACTATTCTGGTTTCCCTAAATCTAAGTATATAGAAAAGAAACACATGAGGAATCAATGAGAATAAGAGGAAGGGCAACTTATCTATAACTTGGGTGTCAAAACTTAAATATTGTAGGCATAATGAAAGTGGAATAGTGATTGTTAAAATACTTGCTAAAAAAACAAGTTGATTTGAGAATAATTTTAATTCAATCTCATTATTGGCATATTCGTTCAACAGTTTTTTCCTTAGCTTTCTATTTAATCCGAAGATTTTTAAGATATAAAATGCTACATATATAGAAAACAATAAAACTATCCAAATAGGATCATTTAGACCTTGACTACCATACATCTCTAATTTATCTTCATTCGCCATAGTAATGGTTGGCAAAAAGAAGAACAGACTCAATACAGGTATCAAAAGATGAAGATACCAATATTGAAAAATTTCATTTATTTTCTTTTGGAAAATGAATAATAAGGGTACGATACTAAAAAATAATGGACTTGTAATAAAAATTAATTCTGGATAAGTATTTTCTAAATTTGAAAACCTAATTATCCTTTCTAGCAATATTAGAATTGTACATAATAGAATTAACACTAACCAAATTGAATATTTTAATTTGAGCCTGTTTCTATTATACATCAATACGATAATAGAAAAGGTTGCATTTATAACACCACTAGCTAAAATTAAAGAGGACCAATCAAAAGTCAATTTTTATAAAATAATATTAGCATATAAAAGTATACTATTTTCAAACAATTTAAAAGGAAATATCGTGTCTTTTGGATAGATTTTTTTGTGAAACAACACTGTCTGATAAAGTGTCTAAGCACTTGCTAAAACGAATACTTGTCTTTAGCCTATAAAAACACCTAACATTGTATATCAATTATCAGGATGAATTCATCTTTTAACCCGTAGTACATTTCATTACAAGACATAGAAGCATCTCTTGCTTTGAGATTAACTATTTTTTAAAGTCTTTGAAAAATAAACGATTTTAATGTTAAAGACTCAAAATTGTTTTACCAAATTATAATAATTCACATTTTTTTTGAATTGATACAAAGGAAGACCTTCGACTAGTTCTTTTGCTTTTTGCTCATCAACATTTTTAAAAATCAAAATAGCACCATCACGAGATTGCCTTAAAAACAAATGTTCTAAAATACCTTGTTGTTTCCATATGCTAACAATTTCTTGTTCTTGCTTTAAAATTTCCTGAAAATTAGTAGGGGTTTCTTTAATTTCAAAAATTAAAATGACTTCTATTCTATCCATGATTAGTGAATGTTTATTTTTTATAAAAATAATGGTGATAACTCATCTTACAAGAACGCTTCAAAGGCTTTCACTGAATTGTGAACGTATTCTTTTCTTGTTTCTTCACTAACCCGTAGAACACCACCATTGAATATATGCTCAATAGTTTCTATTCCACAGTATTCAAAAATTCCCACATTGGAGGTTTTATTTAATGCTGAAAACATATCACTTTCGTCATAGATATTGGAAGGAGTCCCCATATTAGTTACCAAAAACACTTTTTTACCTTTTAATAATCCTTCTAAACCATTATCACCAAACTGATAAGCAAAGCCATAGCTGAAAACTCTATCAATATATCCTTTGAGCATCGCTGGAAATTGAGTCCACCATAGTTGATATATCATAACAACTACATCAGCTTTGGTAATTAAATCTTGTTCAATTTCAATATCAGCAGGTATATTGCCAGTGCGTAGTTCCTGTAAATCATTACTACTTAATATTGGATTAAATTTCAGTCCATATAAATCCCGGATTTCTGTATCATGATTTTTTTCTTTTGCTTTTTCAACAAGCTTAGAAACTATGGATGTTGTAAAACTTTGGGGATTAGGATGCGCATAAACAAACAAAATAGTCATAAATTATCTTTTTAAGATTGTATTTAAATTATTGATAGCATTTATTGAATACAGATTGAAAATTAAGTAGTTCGAGTTAATGCTCCGCTTCGCTCCGCCTTAACTCGAACTCCAGACGGCTACCTTCCGTATTTAGAATAAGCTTCCAAACATTTTAGCCACCAATTTTCATCGGTATAATAAATAACTAATTCTTCATCAGTAAAGGACAGTATAGTTTCAGACTGATGTCTTATCATATCTGCTGCTGAAAAATTAAAACCGTGTTTGTTTGCTACTTCGGTAAGTTCTTGTACATTTTTGGTTGCCATATTTTCTTTCTGCAACTCTTGATTACTGCCAGTTTCTTGTAGAAACCTCATAATTTCATTCTTAATTTCTTCTTTTAATATACTCATGTTAAAAATTTTTATTAAATTAGTTTCAAAACTAAACTATTTATGGTTTAATTTTGAAACTATAATAAAAATTAGCTAAATTTGTGGTAACAGAATGGTAACTAATGGCAAGAAAAATAATCGAAAATCCAGAAAATTGTCCACTGATATTTTCAATGAATGTAATAGGCAGCAAATGGAAACCTCTTATTGTATATACAATTGGTAAAAAGAAGCTTCGCTTTGGGAAATTAAACTTTCTTATCCCTGCAATATCAAAAAAAATCCTCACGGAACAGTTAAAAGAATTAGAGTATGATGGAATACTGATAAGAAAACAATATCGGGAAATACCACCAAGAGTAGAGTACAGTTTAACAGAAAGCGGGAAAAACCTTTTACCGCTATTGATAACTCTTTGTAATTGGAGTAAAAGTTTAATTTTAAGCCACAAGGATTTATACTAAATATGGCAACTATATAAGGGTTGTTATTTATAATTAAACCAATCTACAAAACGTTAGTCTTATACTTGAAAATGGTAACTATGAAAAACATAATATTTGGGGTTTTAGTAATCAGTTTTCTTCAAAGCTGTAAAATACCTAAAAAAGGATATTGTTTAGTACTAGTCACCTTGAGATGACCTTCATTACTCAATGCGGCAATATTGTTTACATACTTAAAATAATTAATACTAGACACACTCTCATAAATCGAAGTAATTATGTGCTGGGCTTGTTGTTTAAAATCAGGATTGTATTCATACAGTAAAGGGTTAAATTTTTCAATAGATTGAACCAAAAATTCCAAATCCTCAATAACTTGATTTTTTGAATATTCTTGACAATTTGACGGAAGAATGTTTAATCCAAATATAGCTACTATTAAAAAATGCTTCATTTCAATTACATTTTATGTCGATTGGTATGTGTTAATTTCACTGTATCATACGCTCATATAATGACTAAGAACACTTTGCACACCAATTATAAATTTCCCTCAGCAAAATACTAATATACTGGTAAGAAACAGTAAAATCAATTTACCAATGTTGTCCCAAAAATATAAATAGCACCTTAATTTGTGTGCTTTTATTCTTATACTGAAATCTTACTAACAAACTCATTAGGCGTCTCTCCTTCAAGTTCTTTAAATACTCTAAAAAAGGTAGATTTGGATTTGAAGCCGCACTCTTCTGAAATTCCGATAAGTGAATAATTCTTATGATTTGTTTTTGCAACTCTGCTTTTAAACTCTTGAACTCTATAGAAGTTCAATAACTCTGTGAAATTTTTAAACTTTTTCACAATCAAGTATTCCTTAATATCCTCTATATCAACATCTATAATTTTGGAATATTCATTCATAGTGAGTTTAGGAAACAAATATCTTTTATTATATAATAAATCCTCCTCAATTATCATGCTGATCTTATCATCTAAATTTTGCGCTAAGAATTCTTCATTTCTTACCGAAGTATCTGATACAAAAAACTGCTTTAGCCATTCGGCTTCGGTAATTGAATAAAGCGGCAGAACAAAACAAAAAAACACCCATATAGGATAAAGCAAATAGGAGAAATAAAATGAAGAAATAGCTGATGATATCTCTTGAGAAAAAGACCATGGTATAAATGTTAAAGTTGAAATAATAGAAATTAAAGCTGAAAATATTAAATATACATTTACACTAACATAGAACCACCAAAAGCGGTTTTTTAAAATAAATTTTTCATTACTTTTCTGTTTTTTTACTAATCTATAACCAAGAATAAAGTAAATGATTACCGACAAATCACCAATAGTTCCATATATTACCTTACTAGCAAAAAGGAAAGTAGCAAGCATTGGTTTAATCACAAAGTACAATATCGAAATAATAAAAAATGGTAAAAGATGTGCTGTGATTGTCTTAATTTTTATTTTCTGGTTTATTAGAGAGACTAAATATATGTAAAGAACTGGTCCATAAAAAAGACTGGAGAATAATGGAAGTAGAAAATAGAATATTTTTGAATCATTTAATTTTAAATAAAATACATCAGCAATTAGTACAAAAAGGGCAATTGAAACAAAATACCCTAGAATATAATTCCGAATGTTTTTTGAGAGCATATTTACCAAAAGTGCAATCGACAGGTTTAGAATCAGCCCGTACTCTAAAATATTAATAAAATATTCTGATCTCATTAAATTCTTATTGTTATAAAATTAGTTTTCTTTATTAAAAATATAAAACTTATATAAAAGACAATTATTTATTTCTTTTGTTACAGTTCGTAATTAATTGAATAAACTTATAAATCATACTTTACAAAAGTATTGAGTAGCTCCATATTTTTAGAATCAAAACCTAAAACTGATTATTAATTTCAGAGTAACAATTTCAAAAAAAAATTACTACTGCAAGTAGTAATAAAAGAATATTTATTAATTATAAAGTATTCACCAAGAATCAGTAAAAAATTATTGCCTTTAGAATTTATTAGTCTGTGGCATTATATTTAGTCTGATGTAAGCAAGTTTTAATAATCCAACCTGTTCAAAAGCTAAATATTAGATTCTTTTGACTTATCTTTTTAAAAGTATAGCTCTAAGTATTTTTTTTTAATTTTTAATTAAAAACACGAAGGAAGCTAAGTACTCCCTTCGTATCAGGTTAAGATTTTTGTTTTGCACTAAAGCGTAAGAATTCTGGATATCGAATAAGTGTTGCTGCCCAAACCAAACACAAAATAGTAATCTGGAACCCAATATTTTGGTCGTGTCCAAGATGCGCCGATACAGCACCTGCCATAAGTGCAGACATTAATAATGCACCAATTCTACCCGTTTGTGGGAGTATAAAAAGGACAACAGTAATTAATTCAAAAACTGCAACCATTTGTGTATAGGGCTCAAAACCTATCGAGGTCATTTTTGCCTGCATTTCAGGGCTAATAAATTTTCCGATTACACCCCAACCCGTTGCGAGACAAGCAATAATAGTAACAATCCATCCGATTATTTTTCTTTGTTTGTTCATGATTTTAGTTGATAAATAGTTATAAATATGATAGAAAATAATTAGTAGATCTTATTGATAGAAAGCAATATTCATGCATAAATTACAGTACTGATAAATATCATATCCTCTTTATAAATTTCATTATAATTTTGTCTACATACAAACAGATTATTATGAAAAGAAAAGTTTTAGTCCCAACAGATTTCTCTGAAACAGCTCAAAATGCATTAAGATATGCTATAAAAATGTATAAAAATGAGCCTTGTGATTTCTACTTGCTGAATTCATTTTCCGTAAATAGCTTCACGCTAGATAGTTTAATGATTCCTGAACCTGGTGAAAAAACCTATGATCTTGCTGCAACAAAATCTAAAAATGGACTGAGCAAAACAGTAGTAAAACTAGATTCAAAATATAATTCTACTGAGCATCACTTTCATCAAATTTCCAAATTTGCAACGCCTCTCGTGGCTATAGAAGTACTAGTAGAAGAAATGGATATAGAAATGATTGTAATGGGAACAAATGGTGCTGGTAAAAGAAGAGACAAAATTTATGGTAGCAATACAGTTATTACGATGGAAAAAATTACGAATTGTCCAGTACTTGCTATTCCAAGAGAAGCAAAATTTCCTCCTACGAATGAAATAGTATTTGTAACGGATTTTTCGATACCATATAAAAAAAATGAATTATTAAGCCTTAAAGAAATTACTCATAAAAGTGAAGTTCCTCTTCGTATTCTTCACATCAGTAACAATATGTCAATCAGTGAAAAACAATATAAAAATAGAGATAAGCTTCCCAAATATTTTGAAGGCATTGATTATTCTTTCCATACTCTTAATAGCAATAACATAGAAGAAAGCGTACATTTTTTCTCCGATAGTAGAAATAGTGGTATGATCATTTTTATGAATAGACAGAATAGTTTTCTTAAAAGAATATTTTCTACTTCAATGGCGAAAAAATTAGGATCATACACTAAAGTACCCATAATGGCTTTACATGATTTACACACTTAAGAGAGGTATTATTAATAACAATGTATTCTTTATACCTAGGTTTTCTTTACTGAAACCTAACTGATAAATATCATTGTAATGTAGGAAACTAAAAAATACATTTGATCTCATTTTTATCACATAACACTTTATGGAACGCAGAATACTTTTACCAACAGATTTTTCTAAGAATGCTCAAAATGCGATGGACTATGCTATCAATTTATATAAAGATGAAGTCTGTGAATTTTGTATTCTAAACACCTATGAGATTGAACCTTATACAATGGAACTTACGGCTATAAGAGATTTAAAAAAATCTAAAAGAAAATCAAATATAGGCTTGATACATGTTCTAAAAAGACTATTAAACACTAATAAAGTTACCAATCATAAATTCCATATAATATCTGAATGTGGCTCTTTAATAAGTGTTATAAAAGAGGTAGTAGATAAACGGGATATCGATATGGTTATTATGGGAACCAAAGGGGGGACAAATTCTAAAATTGAAATTTATGGTACTCAAACCGTTCTTGCCATGGAGAAAATTAGAAACTGCCCTGTGCTCGCTGTTCCTAAAAAGGCTACGTTCAAAGGCATTAAAGAAATAATATTTCCAACAGATTATAAAACAAATTTTAAGAGGCGAGAATTTCAGCACTTAGTAGATATCGCTGAAATAACGAAATCAGCAATAAGAATTTTACACATATCAGTCAAGGATAAATCTCTAAATGAAGATCAGTTGAATAACCAAATACTTCTAAAAAGTTATTTTGAAAGACTAGAATATTCGTTTCACACGGTAAACGACACCGAGGTACAAAAGGCTATTAATGTATTTATAAAAACTCGTGATGGTGATATGGTAGTCTTTATTAACAAAAAGCATAATTTTCTTGAAAGTATTTTATTTAAACCTATGGTTAAAAACTTAGGGTATCATTCCAAAATTCCTGTGTTGGCGCTGCACGATTTAAGAAATTAAAATTCCTCTCAATTAATTAGTAAAAAACTAGATTACAAAAAAAGTTGTAAATTAAAGCGATGTAACAAATCTACTAGTAACCAAAACGATCATTTAATATCTTATTAAAAAGATCTAGAAAAGTATGATGTTAAACACAGTAAAATTGAACTCAAAACTAATTGTATACCCAACTGATTTCTCTGATTGTGCCAAAAATACAATGCCTTATGTCATCGCATTAGCTAAAGCACTAAAAAGCAAAATTAGGATAGTACATGCTATTGAGATTGGTTCGTTGGCATCTGCTGAAAAAAATCCTACCATTCTCTTAGATACAATTAGATTGTTAGAGGAAGAAGCAAAAAACAAGCTTGTAAAACTCAAAGAAAGAATAGAAGCTTTTAATCTGGAGTGTGCATATGACATTGTACGAGGTCAGACCTTATTTCTTAAGGAATATATGGAGAATTTAGACCCACTTATGGTTATAATGGGTACAATTGGTAACCATGGTATTGAGAATAAAATTTTTGGAAGTTTAGCTGCCCAAACCATTCGTAATACAAAATCTATTGTATTGACGGTTCCTAAAGAAGCAAAATTCGATAATTTATCTGAAATAGTTTTTGCAACAGATTTTCATATAAAAGACACAACCTGTATTAGGTTTATCAAAGAAATTATACAATACTATGGAGCTGGTCTTCACATAATTCATATAAGTAGATATTTTGAAGATTTAGAACAAGAAAGAGAAAAGCTTTTACAATTAGAAACCGAAGTAGCCAAAATGATTAGCAGTGAAAATTTCCGATTTGAACTTCTTTATGCGAAAGATATAGAGGATGAACTGGCAGCACTTCTCGAAAATTCAAAACCAGATATGTTAGTCTTAATCACTAGAAACCGAAACTTTATTGAGCGCATTTTCGAAAAAAGCCTATCTAAGAAAATGGTAAATCATACACATACACCTGTACTTGTTTTTCCTAGTTGATATCGAAGCGTTTTCAAACTGATAAATATCATGGTGTAACATTTTTTTATAGTATAGATTTACAATCCAAAATACATCCCATACTATGAAAGTATTAATTCCAACAGATTTCTCTCAATTATCTAAAATAGCCATTCAATATGCAATAGACTTAAATAAGGATATTAAATTTGACTTGGTGTTACTTCACTTTATAAATACCAATTCGCAACCAATGACTAGAATTAGTTCTAGAAAGTTAGAAGAAGCCATCAAAATAGGTTCAAAGCGGGATATGGATGAGCTCATTAAATCAATTAAAAAGGAAAACAATAACAATATTCAAATAAGCACTAGAATTATTTTTGGTACCTCTATGGCAAAAGAAGTAGAAGTATTTGCTCTAAAGAATAATGTTGATATCATATGTATTGGCACTAAGGGAGCTACTGGCATTAAAAAAATTATTTTTGGAAGTAATGCAGCAAGTATTATTACAAATAGTAGTTTACCTGTCCTTACAATCCCTGAGCATGCAAGTTATAAAGGCATCAATAACATCGTATATTCAAGCGATCTACAAAACTTAGAAGAAGAACTTGAAACTATAATTCCATTTGCAAAATTATTAAAATCTTGGATTCACATTCTTCATATTAAAAAAGAAAATGAAGATTTTGAAGAAGATTTACACCTTCGAGAAAGAAGACTAAAAATAATATTTTCCTACAAAAATATAAAAGTAAAAGAACTTCAGAGTGTTTCTATCGTAGAAGGTATCAACCAATATGTTTCAGATATAAATGCAGATATGGTCACAATGTTTACGCATAGCACTTCTTTATTTGAGAAAATATTCAATAAAAGTGTAACCCAAAATACAGCATTTCAAACGAAAACACCACTACTTACATTTCAAAAAGAATAGATACTTAAATCATATAAAAATACAATTACAACCCGTTGTGCATTTTGAGTTAAATATATTCCAAAATTTTTCAGGACGGGGACGTACAGAAATGAAAAAAGCTTCCTAAAGTTCGTCTTTAGAATTGACGGTATAGTTTCTCCATTTCTCTAAACAATCTACCATATCTTGTGGTACTTCAGAGTTAAACTGCATAAAATCACCCGTTGTAGGATGCGTAAAACCTAATGTTTTAGCGTGTAGTGCTTGTCTTGGTAATGTTTTAAAACAGTTTTGTACAAATTGCTTATACTTGGTAAATGTAGTTCCTTTTAAAATATCGTTTCCACCATAACGTTCATCATTAAATAAGGTATGCCCAATATGTTTAAAATGTGCTCTAATTTGATGTGTTCTTCCTGTTTCTAACTTACATTCTACCAAAGTAACATAGGTAAGTCTTTCCAGTACTTTAAAATGGGTAACTGCATGTTTTCCAAAATCACCATTCGGAAAAACATCCATTTGCAAGCGATTTTTTAAACTTCGACCAATATTTCCTTCAATACGACCTTCATCTTCGTCTATATACCCCCAAACCAAAGCATAATACAAACGTTCTGTAGTTCTGTCAAAAAACTGACGCGATAAATGAGCCATTGCAAATTCAGTTTTTGCAACCACTAACAATCCACTGGTATCTTTGTCTATTCTATGCACTAAACCAGGCCGTTCATTAGAGTTGGTTGGTAGATTTTCTATGTGATGAATTAAGCCGTTTACCAAGGTTCCAGAATAGTTTCCATGACCTGGATGCACCACCATACCTGCCGCTTTGTTTACCACCATTACCGCATCATCTTCATAAATAATATCTAATGGAAGCTCTTCTGCCACCAATAAGTTTTCTGCTGGCGGATACGTTAAAACAACCCTAACGATATCTTGTGGCTTAACTTTGTGGTTCGATTTTACAGCAACGTCATTCACCAATACATTTCCTGCTTTTGCAGCTTGCTGTACTTTATTTCTTGTCGCATTTTCAATAAAATTCATTAGAAATTTATCTACGCGCAAAGGTTCTTGTCCAGCACTTGCTACAAACTTATGGTGTTCGTATAATTCTTCATTCTCTAATTCTTGACTCTGTTCTTCCTGCAAAATAATAATTTTCTTAAATTCCTATCAACTTCCCACTTCAAGCTTCCAACTTCCAACTTCCAACTCCAAGTTAACGTCTCCCATCTCCTAAAACCAAATCTACAATTGAGTTTAAGGGCAATTTATCTCCTTCGTTTACGATGGTACCGTTGTAACGCAAACCTCTCACAACATCTTTACCAATATCACTTACATAGGTAAAATTTGTACCTACATTTAACCCCATAGCTCTTAATTGAGAAGATGCCTGTCTCTTTGTTCGTCCATTTAAATTCGGAATTGAGACATCTCTGTATTTAGACGGATTTAAAGTCAGGTAAATTTTACGTTTTTCCTTTACAAAATCTCCTGCTTCTGGTGTTTGCTCTATCACAGATCTTTTTGGATACTCTGGATTGTAACTCGCACTGTCTATAATTTTATAATCTAAATGTAATTCCTTTAACTTTCTATCAACATCATCTAAAGTTAATTTTTGTAAATCGGGAACCTGTATTTTTTGGTTGTGATTTGTAGTAACACCCAACCAATATTTTAACAGAAAAACAAACAGAAACAAACCAACAATTGCAATCGCAATTTGTATAAAAAAAGTTTTACTTTTTAAAAATTGAATCAAACTCATACCTTTTTTTTTATCTCACAAATATATAAAAACTAAACGTTGCTATTTCTATTTATATTTTGATAAATTTGTTTTATTATTTATAGTAAAATGAAGAAAATTATTGGCATTGTAATGGGGGGTTATTCATCTGAAATACATATTTCTATCAAGAGTGGAAATGTGGTTTATAACCATTTAGACAAAGAAAAATACACCGTTTTTAGGGTTTTAATTCTAAAAGAAAAATGGGTTGTTTTAGATGAACAAGAAAATGAATACCCGATTGATAAAAATGATTTTTCGTTTGTATTGAACAATAATCGTATGGTCTTTGATTGTGTTTTTAATGCAATTCATGGCGCTCCAGGAGAAAACGGACAACTATTAGCCTATTTTGATCTTATCAATTTAAAACATACTTCTGCCCCATTTTACCAAATGGCATTAACGTTTAACAAAAGAGATACATTGAGTGCTGTAAAAGCGTATGGTATTAAAACGGCAACATCCATTTATTTAAATAAAGGTGATATCATTAATGTTGATGAAATTGTAAAAAAGACAGGGTTGCCTTGTTTTATCAAACCAAACAATGCCGGTTCTAGTTACGGTATTTCGAAAGCGCATACAAAAGAAGCTATTTTACCAGCTATTGAAATTGCTTACAAAGAAGATTCAGAAATTTTAATCGAATCTTTTTTAAATGGTACAGAAGTTTCTGTAGGTGTTCTTCAATACAAAGGCAAAACGAAAGTGTTGCCCGTTACAGAAATTGTTTCAGAAAATGATTTCTTTGATTATGAAGCCAAATACGAAGGAAAATCTAAAGAAATTACCCCTGCAAGAATTTCTAAAACACAACAAGAAAAAGTCGAAAAAGTAGCCAAAAGAGTCTATGAAATTTTAAACATGTCTGGTTTTTCTAGGTCTGAATATATTTTTGTAGACGACGAACCTTATTTTTTAGAAATGAATACCGTGCCTGGTTTAACAGAAGAAAGCATTTTGCCTCAGCAAGCACAAAAAGCAGGAATATCTTTAGCGGCATTGTTTGACAATGCTATTCAAGGAACATTAAATTCATAATATCAAAAAAGTTACGCAATAATCTTTAAATTTGTGCTGTTAAACATTTCACATGAAAAAAGCAATTTTTCCTGGATCTTTTGATCCGATAACATTAGGTCATTATGACATTATAGAAAGAGGTGTCACACTTTTTGATGAATTAATTATTGCTATTGGTATCAATGCAGAAAAGAAATACATGTTCACTTTAGAAGAGCGTAAAGAATTTCTAGAAAAATGCTTTGGTAACAATCCAAAAATAAAAATAGTAACTTATAAAGGTTTAACGGTAGATTTCTGCCTAAAAAATAATGTCGATTTTATTTTAAGAGGACTTAGAAATCCTGCAGATTTTGAATTCGAAAAGGCAATTGCACATACAAATAGAGATTTAGCCCCCATAGAAACCGTCTTCTTATTAACAGCAGCAAAAACTTCTTATATTTCATCTTCAATTGTAAGAGATGTTATTAGAAATAATGGAGATTACACAAAATTGGTTCCTCAAGCCGTAAGGGTAAAATTTGATAAATAAAAATGGATATATTGATAAGGCTTACAACATTGTTTTTAGTTGTTTTTTCTGCATTTGGGCAAACAAATTCTTATTATAAAGCAGGAGATACTTTATACTATCAAAACAATAGGGCAACCTATTTAAAAACAAACACTTTAATTATTATTAAACAGACAAATGTTGCAAAGAATAGAAATACTTTTAACGTAGAAAAACATGTTTTAGATTCTATCTCTAATACCTATATATTAAATGCTAGGTTTATAACAAATGGTTTGCAACAATTAAAAGCAAATGGCACTTTTACATCCTATCATAAAAATGGAAACATTTCTGCCGTAGGAGAAACTGTAAATGGAAAAATTGGCAACGGTATTTGGACACATTACTATGAAAACGGTGAAAAGAAATCTGAAGAAAAATTATCTAAAGAAACTTTTTTTAATGATCAAAAAGTGAATTTAGTGGTGAACTTTTGGGACAAAAAAGGAATTCAAACTGTAGAAAACAGCAATGGTTTTATTCAATCTATTTCCAATGAAAATGGAGATACTATTAAAGGGAATTATAAAGACGGATTAAAAAACGGACTTTGGACTGCATTTGATGGGGCTACAAAAGTGTACGAAGAAACCTATAAAAAAGGACAAATTATAAAAGGAACTTGCTGGGATGCTGAAGGAAATGCTATGAAATATAAAAGTGTTTTTACAAAAGCCTATTATAAAAAACCTGGAAATGGAAATGTTGAGAAATTCATAGCAAAAAAATTTGATGCTTCCTCAGCGGGTATCATTGGGAATATCTTAATTACTTTTATTGTCACAAAAGAAGGAAATATCGAAAATGTAGCAGTTTTAAAAGGATTGACACAAGATTACAATGCTGAAATAAAAAGGATAATTTCGGAGATGTCTAACTGGACACCTGCTAAAAAACGTGGTAAAAGTCTACAATCGGTTTATAATTTGAATCTAAATTTTAAAGGCTAATCTTTATGAAATACATAAGTGTTCTCGTGTGCATGTTGCTTATCTTGTCTTGTAACAATTCTTCAAAGAGCGAAGTTAATTTTACGACGCGTTTCGAAAAATCAGCAGGAACAGAAACACCAGAATACGAAGCAATCATTTCTTATTATAAACAATTATCGAATGAATATTCAGAAATTTCAATGTTTTCATTTGGGCAAACAGACTCAGGTAAACCTTTGCATTTGGTTGTTTACAATCGTGAAGGAATTTATAATGTGGAAGAAATTACCAACTCGACAAAAAATAGAATTTTAATTAACAATGGAATTCACCCTGGAGAATCTGATGGAATTGATGCCTCTATGATGCTCTTAAGAGACCTTGTACAAAACGATTCTTTAAAAGAAAAATATAAAAACTCTCTAATTGCCGTAATTCCTGTGTACAATGTGGGTGGCGCTTTGAATAGAAATTCGCATACAAGAGCAAATCAAAACGGACCTGTCTCTTATGGTTTTAGAGGAAACGCAAGAAATTACGATTTGAACAGAGATTTTATAAAACAAGACACTAAAAATGCCGCGGCTTTTGCAGCAATATTTCATACGGTAAATCCTGATATTTTTATAGACAATCATGTAAGTAATGGCGCAGACTATCAATATGCAATTACCCATTTATTTACCCAGCACAATAAATTAGGAGGTCGTTTAGGTAATTTTTTAGAAACTGAAATGCGACCTCAAATAGAAGCCTCTTTACAAAAGAAAAACATCATCATTACACCCTACGTTAATGTTTGGGGAAATACGCCTGAAGCCGGTTTTTCTCAATTTTTCGATGCGCCTAGATATTCTACAGGCTACACAACCTTGTTTCATACCTTAGGTCTTATGATAGAGACTCACATGCTAAAACCCTATAAAACACGTGTAGCACAAACCTATGAACTCCTATTTTCTGCTTTCGATTTCGGGGAAGAGAATTCGAAAAAAATTAAAGAGCTTCGTGCAAAAGCTGTGGAAGAAGTTCTGAATAAAAAAACATATCCAATTCACTATAAAGTAGATAGAGAAAATCCTACAATATTGCAATTTCAAGGATATGAAGCTGAAATAATCAACAGCAAAGTAACCAACGGAAAGCGCTTGTTTTACGATTCAAAAAAGCCATTTACAAAAGAGACAAAATATTACAACAACTTTCTTCCCGAAAAAGAAATTACCATTCCGAAAGCCTATGTTTTACAACAAGGTTGGCATGAAATTGTAGACAGACTAGAAAACAATCATATTGAATTTACACAATTTAAAAAAGATTCTACAATGACTGCAGAAGTGCATCATATTGCAGACTACAAAACAAGAACCGCCGCTTATGAAGGGCATTATTTGCATTACAATACGCAAATTTCTAAGACTACTAAAAAGATTACTTTCAAAGCAGGAGATTTGTATATTCCTACCAACCAAAACGGAGTGCGTTATTTGCTAGAAACCCTAGAAGCAGAAGCTACAGATTCTTTTTTCAATTGGAATTTTTTCGATACTATTTTACAACAAAAAGAAGGCTATTCTTCCTATGTTTTTGAAGATGTTGCCGAACAAATTTTAGCAGAAAATCCAGCTATTAAAAAGGCTTTTGATGATAAAATAAAAGAAGATGATGCATTTGCGAAAAACCCAAGAATGCAGTTAGATTTTGTTTATAAAAAATCTCCTCATTATGAGCCTGCACATTTACGTTTACCAATATTTAAAGTTTTTTAATTTATGAAATTTTTCTCTTTTATATTTTTAGGTTTGATGATTTCAGGATGTAAAACAACAACAGTGGAACAGCAAAGCGATACGATCTTTTATGTAGGAACCTATACTAAAAAAGAAAGCAAAGGCATTTATAAATACAGTATTTCCAAAAACGGAAAATTAAAAAATTTAGGGTTGGTTGCCGCCCTTACAAATCCTACTTTTTTAGCAAAATCAAAAGATAAAAAAGTACTTTTTGCAGTGGGTGAAACCTCGAGTGAAAAAGTTGGGCTTATCAGATCTTATCAAATTCATACAGATTCTTTGCAGCTACTTAGCAAACAAGAAACAGGAGGTTCTGGTCCTTGTTTTGTTGCTGTAAATGATAAAAACTATGTGCTAACTGCAAATTATGGCGGTGGAAGTGTCGGTTTGTTAAAGGCGAATTCAAAAGGCGAATTAGCACCAATTTTAAACATTCAACAACACGAAGGGAACGGAACTACAGACAGACAAAAAGCGCCTCATGCACATTCCACTTGGTTTCACCCAACTAAAAACGAAGTGATTTCTGTAGATTTAGGAACCAATGAATTGTGGTTTTCTACCATCGATGAAACAAAAAATGAGTTGGTACTCACAAATCAGAAGGCCCTAAAAATGGCTGATGGTGCTGGCCCAAGACATCTTACCTTTCATCCAAATAACAAATGGATCTATGTTTTAAACGAGCTGAACAATACTGTTTCTTTGGTAAAAGAGAAAGAGAACAGATATTATATAGAAAATTCAATAACTACTTTACCAACAGATTTTACAGCATATAGTAAAGCTGCAGACATTCATATTTCGAAAGACGGTAAATTTTTGTATGCTTCTAATCGCGGACATGAATCGATTGCAATTTTTAAAGTAAATCCTAAAAATGGTAGTTTAAAAAATGTTGGTTATGAATCGGTTTTAGGGAAACATCCTCGAAACTTTTCTTTATCTCCAGATAATAATTTTTTATTAGTTGCCAATCAAGACAGCGATAATATTGTTTCTTTTAAAAGAAATCCTAAAACTGGAGAATTAACTTTGGTTGATGAAATATTTGCGCCGACTCCTGTTTGTGTTTTGTTTTAGAGTATTTTATTTAAAAAATTCTAAAACAATTTGTAGCACTTTTTTCAATCTTAAAGTTTGGGGCTCATTCTAAAATTACATTTGTAAGATTTAGAAGCATTTCATTAAGAAATTATCCAAAAAATTTAAAATTTTACAAAATCAATTTAATTATCTAATTTCGTTGAATCTAAATGAATACGAAAACATGTCGAATAAGTATTTAAGTTACATATCAGATAATCATCTGCTATCTTGTATAGAAAACCTTCACAAATCTTATTCAAAAGCGAAAGCTAATGTGAGTAAGAAAAAATTTTACAAAAACAAGATAGATACTATAAAACTTACTTTTGATGCTAGTTTTAATGATTTAGATGAAGAAACGCTTATTAAAACAGAAATAAATCGTCAAATAGATAAATCTATAAACAATTCGATTGGAACTTTTCATGAACAAATTTTAGGTGGTATTGAAGGTTTTGAAATTGGTAACTTAAATGGTTTTGATATCAAAGCTTTAGACGATACGCTTTTTGCAGATATTAAAAATAAGCACAACACAATGAACAGTAGCTCTGCTGAAAGTTTGTTTCAGAAATTATCAAGCTATGCAGATAGTTATAAAAAAGCTAAATGTTATTGGGTGCAAATTTTAGCAAAAAATAGTTTTAATGAGAAATGGTTTGGAGAAATTAATGGAAAGGAATACAGTCATAGTAGAGTTTATAAAATATCTGGCGATCAGTTTTATAAATTACTTTCAGGTAAAGAAAATGCTCTTTATGAATTATATCAAATATTACCAAAAGCAATTGCTGACTATTTAAAGCTTCAAGAAAATAAAAATTCTCAAATAAATTCTGCCCTTGAAGAAATTTCTACAAGTGCTGAAATTTCAAAACGGACTATTTTAGATGAAATTACCTTTGAAAATTACAGTTATTATTTAGGTTTCGAAAAACTCAAATAATACTCATTCAAAAGTTTAATAACAGAATATCCAATTTCTTCTCCTAAATTACAAGGAACTGCATTCCCAATTTGTTTGTATTGTTGAGAAACTGAACCCATAAATTTCCATTCATCTGGAAAAGTTTGAATTCTTGCATATTCACGCACTGTAAAGGGTCTTGTTTCCTCCGGATGGCATCTTTCTGTTTGTTTTTGGGCTGGACTGCAAGTTAAAGTCAAACTTGGTTCATCCCAACCAATTCTTCTTGCAATTCCTGTTTTCCCTCCACCTAAATAAAAACTTTTCCCCATATATTCTTTTTGAATTGCTAAGGGTAGATTTCTCCAATATCCTTTTTGAGGCACCAAATCTAAAACTATCTTTTTATGTTCAGGATATTTAGATCCTTCAGACTTAGGAACATCTGAATTAAATAATTCTCCTTTTTTAAGGGCATCCTCTAGGTTATAAATTTTATTGTGTGGTTTTGGATATTCATATGTCAAGTCAATATCTTTTCTAACTCCAACTAGAATTACACGCTCTCTTTTTTGAGGAACTTTATAATTGATTGCTTTTAGCACTTTAACAGGAACAACATTATAGCCAATTTCATCTAAAATTGAAATCATTCCTTCAATCGTTTTTCCTTTTTCGTGAGATAATAAACCCTTTACGTTTTCTCCAATACAAATAAGCGGATTCACTTCTTTTACAACTCTTGCAAACTCATAAAATAGCGTTCCTCTAGCGTCATTAAAACCTAATTTTTTACCGGCGTAACTAAAAGCTTGACAAGGAAATCCGCCAGTAACAATATCTACTTTATTTTGATACTCTGAAAAATCAAATGAAGCAATATCTCCTTCTAAAACATTCCAATTAGGTCTATTTTCACGTAAAGTTTTGCAAGCCCATTTATCAATTTCGTTTAAAGCAACACATTTAATTCCTGATTTTTCTAAACCAACTGCCAATCCACCAGCGCCAGCAAATAATTCTAAAACTTTAAATTCTTTGATAGGAATTATAGAATTGTCAACAGTGTCTTCATAATCAATAGACAATTGTTTTAGCAAATCGTTTACTTGTTCTTTTCTGTAGATTCTATATTGACTAATTGGCTCCCTTACAGCAATAAACTTACCTTCTCGATCCCAACGCCTAAGTGTTTCTTTATTTTTTCCTAAAATTTGAGAAACTTCATTTAAAGAATAATAATCTTTTGTAACCATATTATACAACCTTATACAATGGTTACAAATTTAGTGCAAAAAAAGTTATCTAAATAATTTTATTATTATAAATTTTAAAACTTATACTCACCCAAAGGTTTTGGAAATTTTTCAGGATTTGCCGCTAAATGATAACGCGGGTCATCAACGTCTTCTACAATAATATCTGTAAAAATAGGGCTTGCTTTGTATAGCAAAACTTTACAATCTTCGCTTAAATGTTTTAAGGTAACTTTTTTACCTGCAGCTTGGTATTTTTCTACCAAAGCAAAAATGGCTTCAATGGCAGAATGATCTGAAATTCGTGCTTCTACAAAGTCAATTTCTACATTTTCTGGGTCTGTTTTTACATCAAACTTTTCATTAAAAGCAGCAATACTTCCAAAAAACAAAGGTCCCCAGATTTCATATACTTTGGTACCATCTTCTCTAAAACGTTTTCTCGCTCTAATTCTTCTGGCACTTTCCCAGGCAAATGCCAATGCAGAAATAATAACACCTACAAAAACGGCAATTGCCAAATCGAAAATTACAGTAACCGCAGAAACCACAATCAACACAAAAGCATCTGACTTTGGTATTTTCTTTAAAATCCTAAAGCTAGACCAGGCAAAAGTTTCAATAACCATCATAAACATCACACCAATTAAGGCGGCTATGGGTACTTGTTCGATCAACTTATCGGTAAAAAGAATGAATGTTAATAAGGTGATGGCCATCATAATGCCAGACAGACGTCCACGACCACCTGCATTGATGTTAATTACGGTTTGTCCAATCATTCCACAACCACCAGTTCCACCAAAAAGACCGCTTAAAATGTTTCCTGCGCCTTGTGCAACACATTCTCTATTTCCGTTTCCTCTAGTTTCTGTTAGTTCATCCACTAAATTCATGGTCATTAAAGATTCTATCAAACCAACCGAAGCTGCTAAAAAAGCAAAGGGTAAAATAAAAGTAAAGGTATCTAAGTTGAATGGCAGGTTTTGCCAGAGTTCTGTATTTGGTGTTGGAAATTCTCCTTTTAAACCAGTTCCGCCGCCTTCTATGATATAAGAACCTACAGTAGAGACATCCATCCCAGAAATGACAACAATAAAAGTAGTGATTAAAATAGCGGTTAAAGATGCTGGTAATTTTTTAGTAATCTTAGGTAATAACCAAATAATTGCCATGGTTAATGCGACCAAACCAAGCATGATATATAATTCTGTTCCTTGCATAAAAGTACTTGTATATCCTTTTACACCTTCGGCAGAAACTTCTAAAGTTTTATGTGAAAACATTTTTACTTGTGCCCAAAAAATAACAATTGCCAAACCGTTTACAAAACCCATCATTACAGAATGTGGAATTAAACGAACAAAACGACCCAATTTTAAAACACCTGCCAATATTTGAATAACGCCCATGAGTATCACACAGGCTAACAAATAGAAGTAGCCCATATTATCTATAGGTGTATCAAATAACATTCCTTTGGTATGCCCGTCTGCAATCATTGTTACAAAAATTACAGCCACTGCACCCGCTGCACCAGAAATTAAACCCGGCCTACCACCAAAAACGGCAGTAATTAATCCAATAATAAAAGCGCCCGAAAGCGCCACTAAAGGATCTATTTGTGCAACAAAAGCAAATGCTACAACTTCTGGAATCATGGCTAAGGAAACAGTAATACCTGCTAAAACATCATCTTTAGCATTGGGTGTTATCTTTTTTATAAATTCAGTCATGTTTTTTGTGCCTTTTTAGAAGTCGGCAAAGATAGACGGTTTTTTTAGAAAACGAGCATTCCAGACCTATTAAAATGATGTTCGTGAATTCTTTAAAAACGATGCTAAACCTCTGAAAGTCTTTGGCTTTCTTTTAGAAAAATTTTTTAAATGAGTTCGATAATTTTAAATATACTTTGTTCATTGATCAATAGTATTGGTATAATTTATATTCAAAACAGTGATTCTTTTTAGTTTATCCTTCTTTATAGGTATCATACACCAAAGCTATATTTTTGTAGGAATTTTCTAATGCTTTTTCAACTTCTTCTTCATTTTTAAACAGCACTTTTGTAATATCCTCTTCTAACTGCGGTACCAACTTTTTCGTATAATTAGAAGTCATTAAAAACCAATACGTCTCTTTGAGTTTTGTGCCATTTTGAAAATAAACATGATAGGTTGTAATTAAAGGCTTTACAATCTTTAAATTAAAAATACCACACTCCTCTTCTACTTCTCTAATAGCAGCATCTTCTATAGCTTCTCCTTTTTCAATTCTACCCTTTGGCAAATCCCATTTATCTGCTCTGTAAATAAATAAAATTTCTTTTTTAGGGTTTAAAACCAAGCCTCCAGCAGCAGAAACTATTTTAAACGTGCTTAAAAAATCTTTCCATCCTTTCTCTAAATCTGGAGTATATAAGTTTACGCCTTTAAATTTCTTATTTTTAAGTTTATGTATCATTTCTTCCGCAACAATATTCTTGAGAATGTATATAGGAAAGTTATTCTCTTTTTTTTGTGAAGATGTCACAATTATTGGCGTATCATTTACAAAAACTTTATACATTTGCGTTATGATTTTAAACAAAGATACGGCAAAAAAAACAGCTGAACTTTTACTACAAGTAAAGGCCATAAAGCTAAATCCTAGTAACCCTTTTAATTGGGCTTCAGGTTGGAAATCGCCAATTTATTGCGATAATAGAGTAACGCTTTCATACCCTCCAGTTCGTGTTTTCTTAAAAGAAGAAATTGCTAAAATAGTAGAAAAAGAGTATGGCAAACCAGATGTAATTGCTGGTGTGGCAACAGGAGCCATTGCTATTGGAATTTTAGTTGCTCAAGAATTGGGTGTTCCTTTTGTATATGTAAGACCAGAACCTAAAAAACATGGTCGTAAAAATCAAATAGAAGGACATTTAGAAAGCGGCCAAAATGTTGTGGTGGTAGAAGACTTAATTAGTACGGGTAAAAGTAGTTTAAATGCCGTTGATGCTTTAAAAGAAGCAGGTGCCGTTGTAAAAGGTATGGTTGCTATTTTTTCTTATGGTTTTGAAGTTGCGAAAGAAAATTTTGCAGAAAAGAATATAGAATTGACCACGTTAAGCAATTATGACAACTTATTAGAACAAGCATTAGACAGCAGTTATATTACCGATAAAGAACTTATTACACTTCATGAATGGAGAAGAAACCCAAGTGAATGGAAACAATAAAAAATGAAAGAAAATGAATATTGAAGGAAATAGCGTAATTATAGAAAAATCACAAGAAGAATTGTTTACTTTTTTTAGCGATTTGAATAATTTTGAAAAAATAATGCCAGAAAACACCAACAAATTTGAAGTTGATGGCGATTCTTTCTTATTCGGTTTGCCTGGAATGCCAGAAATTAGATTGGTTTTAAAAGAAAAAACTGAATTTTCTAACATTACTTTAGGAGCTGCAAGTAGCAAATTACCTTTTACCTTATCTGCGGATATTTTAAAGATTGAAGAAAATAAAAGTGAAGTATCTCTGAATTTTAATGGAGACTTTAATCCGATGATGGCAATGATGATTAAAAAACCATTGACGAAGTTTGTAGAAACCCTCACTGAAAATATTGGCAAACTTTAAAGAAAAAAAAATCTTTAATATGACACCACTAAAGTCCTACTAACATTTTTAATACATCTTATTTTCTTCTTTTGTATATTTGAGTAAAGATTACTGATATGTATTTAAATCGTTTTAGAAAAAAAATTTCCTCACTTTGTAAAAAAAACAATGTAAAACAATTATTTGTTTTCGGATCTGTATTAACGAGTTCATTTTCAGAACATAGCGATATTGATTTATTGGTAAGTATAGATGATAAAGATCCTATAAAATATGCTGAAAATTACTTTAATTTAAAATTTGAATTAGAAAAATTATTGAATAGAAAAATTGATTTACTGGAAGAAAAAGGGTTAAAAAATAAATACTTTATAGAAAACATTAATAATTCTAAACTTTTAATTTATGGAGCTTGAAGTTAAAACATGGCTTTTTGACATTCATAAATCTATAGAAGAAATAGATGTTTTTCTCCCGAATTAAAGAAGATTTTTTTGAATTTCAAAAGGACTTAAAAACTAGAAAAGCAGTTAAGAGGAATTTAGAGATTATTGGAGAAGCTTTGAACAGAATATTAAAAATAATGCCCAAAATTGCAATTTCTGATTCAAGAAAAATTGTGGATACAAGAAATAGAATCATACACGGCTATGATAGTGTTACAGAAGATGTTATTTGGTTTATCGTCATAAAGTATTTACCCAAACTAAAAATTGAAGTTGAAAAATTTTTAGAATAAATACTTGATCAAAACACAAGTCTGGAGCTAAATATAATTTTTTTATTATATGATCACAGAACTTTAAAGAAAAGAAATTTCTTTAATGCCAAATTCTTGCAAGATTTCATCTTCTAATTCAACTTGAAGTTTGCCGTCGTTAGAAATGCCGCGAATAATACCCATAAATAAAACATCCTTACTATTTTTAAACATAGTTGGGATGTTTTTTTTATACAAGACTTTTAAATAATCAGTTTCTAAAGTTTTAAATTCTTTTGAATTTAAGGTTTCAATATTCATTTTCAATTTTGAAATAATGTTTTTCAAAAGCACCTCCAAATTAAAATCCCTTCCATTTTCTATCTTTAAAGAACTCACCTTTTTTAAAGCATCTGGAAACGCTGTTTGATTCACATTCAAACCAATTCCTATAATTGTGGTGTTAATTTTTGCACCTTTTAAATTATTTTCAACTAAAATACCCGCTATTTTTTTATTTCCTGACATAATGTCGTTAGGCCACTTGATAGCAATGTTCGGAATTTTCTCTTCAATTAAAGCATCAAAAATTGCTAAAGAAATAGCAAAATTTAAGTATCTTTGTTGGGTTATTTTTAGATCTTCAAATTTTATAAAAACGCTAAACATCAGGTTCTTAAAAGAATCAGAAACCCATTTACTGCCCTGCTGCCCTCTTCCTTTTAATTGTGTATTGGTAACCACAACGGTAAAGTTTTCTAAGGCAGAATCTAGTGCCATTTCTTTTAAAAAAGAATTGGTAGAATCAATGGCATTAAGTTTGATTATTTTCAACTGTTAAATAAAGTGTAAAGTAGTTCAATATTACACAAAATACTCGCAAAAAAATAATAACTTTGCACAAAAATTAGAAAAAAATTAATGGCTAAAAAACAAGTAAGCACAGACGATTTAATCGCTTTTATCATTCAAGGAATTGAAGACGTTAAAGGAGAAGATATTCAACTACTAGACTTACGAGATATAGAAAATACCGTTTGCGATTATTTTATAATCTGCTCTGGTAATTCAAATACACAGGTAAATGCAATTTCTGGTTCCGTACAAAAATTAGTAAGCAAAGAGATCAAAGACAAGCCTTGGCATATAGAAGGTTCTGGTAATGCTGAATGGATTTTAATGGATTATGTAAATGTTGTGGTACATATTTTCCAAAAACAAATAAGAGATTTCTATGATATAGAAAGCCTTTGGGGAGATGCAAAAATCACACAAATAAAACCAGCTTAAACTTTTATATTTTTATAATACATGAACGATTCTAAGAAAGATAACAATACAAACACACCTAAGTTTAAGTTTAATGCTTATTGGATCTATGGTGCTGTAATTATATTACTAATTGGTTTTCAGTTTTTTAGTAGTGGAGATTTGGCTTCTAAAAGCATTTCTAAAAACGAATTTAAAGAGATTTTAAAAGATAACGATATTTCAAAAATTATTGTTGTCAACAATAATGTTGCTCAAATTTTTATCAAAGAGGAAGCGATTAAAAAATCGAAATATCAAAAATTGATAAATTCTGCTTTTTATAGAAAAGGTTCTTCATTATATGAATACAACTTTGGTGATTTACAAAATTTTGAAAACGATCTTGAAGAAGCAAAAAAAGAAAATGAGCTTACCTTCGATTTAAAAAACGAAAGTAGAACGAGTATGGTAGACACCTTAATAGGTTTTTTACCATTTATTATTTTGATCGGTATTTGGTTGTTCTTTATGAAAAGAATGTCTGGTGGTGGTGCTGGTGGTGGTGGCGGTGGTCAAATATTTAATATCGGAAAATCGAAAGCTAAATTATTCGACAAAGACACGAAAGTAAAAACTACTTTTGCAAATGTTGCTGGTTTAGAAGGTGCTAAAGAAGAAGTACAAGAGATTGTAGATTTCTTGAAAAATCCAGAAAAATATACCTCTCTTGGTGGTAAAATTCCAAAAGGAGCTTTGTTAGTAGGACCTCCTGGAACAGGAAAAACATTGTTAGCAAAAGCAGTAGCTGGTGAAGCTGGTGTGCCTTTTTTCTCTTTGTCTGGTTCAGATTTTGTAGAGATGTTTGTAGGTGTTGGTGCTTCTAGAGTAAGAGATTTATTTAAGCAAGCTGCACAGAAATCGCCTTCAATTATATTTATAGATGAAATTGATGCCATTGGTAGAGCTCGTGGTAAAAACAGTATGACAGGTGGTAACGATGAGCGTGAAAACACGTTAAATCAGTTATTGACTGAAATGGATGGTTTTGGTACTGATGTGAATGTAATTGTAATTGCAGCAACAAACAGAGCGGATGTTTTAGACAAAGCATTAATGCGTGCAGGACGTTTTGATAGACAAATCTATGTAGATTTACCAGATATTAATGAACGTAAAGAAATTTTTGAAGTACATATAAAACCTTTAAAATTAGGAGATGATGTGAATGTTGAGTTCTTAGCACAACAAACCCCTGGTTTCTCTGGTGCGGATATTGCAAACATGTGTAATGAATCTGCTTTAATTGCTGCAAGAAAAGGTAAGAAAGCAATCAGTCATCAAGACTTTTTAGACGCTGTAGATAGAATTGTAGGTGGTTTAGAAAAGAAAAATAAAGTAATTACACCGAAAGAGAAAAAAGTAATTGCATTTCATGAAGCGGGTCACGCCACTATAAGTTGGATGCTCGAACACGCTGCACCATTGGTAAAAGTAACTATTGTACCTAGAGGACAATCTCTAGGAGCCGCTTGGTATTTACCAGCAGAAAGAATGATTGTGCAAACAGAACAAATGTTAGACGAAATGTGTGCTACTTTAGGTGGTAGAGCTGCAGAAAAAATCATCTTTAATAAAATTTCTACAGGAGCATTAAGCGATTTAGAAAAAGTAACCAAACAAGCAAGAGCCATGGTTACTGTATATGGTTTAAATGATGAAGTTGGGAATATTACCTATTATGACTCTTCTGGTAATGATGCTTTTGTAAAGCCTTACAGTGATGATACTGCAAAAACTATTGATACAGAAATTTCTAAAATGATTGAAGCTCAGTACGCTAGAGCGATTGAATTATTAGATAACAATAAAGAAAAATTAACAATCTTGGCGGAGCTTCTCTTAGAAAAAGAAGTTATCTTTAAAGACGATTTAGAAAAAATCTTTGGGAAAAGACCTTTTGAAGAATTAGACGTAACTATAAAAGTGAAAAAAATAATTGAAGAAGAAGTAGATATTCCCCCAGTAGCGGAGAGCACTGAAGAATAATTTTAACATCTTTAATTATACAATGAAGTTTTTAAAAAAATTATTTAATTTACCTGTAAAAGAAGATGAATTTATTCAAAAGCAAGAAGTAAATTTATCTTTAGATAATCTGTTTGTGCATCATTTTATTGAAAAAGGAGGTAAATTCTTATACTGCTTAAAAAAAGAAGAAGTAAAAGAAAATCTAAATAAAATTTTAAAAGAAACTAGTTGGGATGAAATTTTAGTGAATAATAAACACTTAACTTCCTTTATAGATTACAATCAGGTGAAAACTACGGATGATTTTAAAAAGCCGTTGCCTTATTTCACCAAATGTGAACATTTAATTGCAGATAATGGCGACGTGCTTTTTTCTTCAAATCAATTAAGAAGCCATAAACTTTCTGAGCTATCAGAGCATTTAATTGTTTACGCAACAACTAGTCAGCTAGTTAGAAATACAGGCGAAGCTTTAACGGGTATTAAAACAAATTCGAAAGGCAAATTGCCGACAAACATTTCTTCAGTTAAAAATTATAATATCAATAAAAATGATGATAATTTTTTAAACTACGGTAACAATAACTCAAAAAACCTATATTTGTTGCTGTTAGAAGATTTATAATATGCGTAACCTTTTAAGAAGGAGTTTTTCTGGAATAATTTATGTTTTACTATTTGTATCTGCAATTCTGTTTTCTAAAGAATCCTATATAGTTTTAACTGCAATTTTTGGTTTATTATGCATTTGGGAATTTTCTAAATTAATTCAATTTAAAAACGTTGTAGCTTATATTTTATTTCTTGGTGCTTTGTTTTTATTCCTTAAGAATTCAAATAATTATGCAATTTACGGCATCTTATTTATCAATATAGCTTCGTCACTCTATTTGATTTATCAACTTTTTTCAAAAAAAGAAATTACCTTTTCAAATGAAAGAGAAAAACTAGGTTTAACCATAAGATACATTGTATTTTCATTGGGTTTTTTAGTTTTACTTCCTTTTTACGGTGGAAATTATTCTCCCTATATAATGATTTCTATTTTAGTTTTAATTTGGGTAAATGACAGTTTTGCCTTTTTGGTGGGTAAAAATTTCGGAAGAAGAAAATTATTTGTCTCAGTTTCACCAAAAAAAACCCAAGAAGGTTTTTTAGGAGGTCTTATTTTTGCGCTTTTAGCAGCTTATATTATTAGCAGACTAAACACACAATTTTCTTTAATAAATTGGCTTATAATTGCTACCATAGTTTCTATTATAGGAACCCTAGGAGATTTGGTAGAATCGAAACTTAAGAGACAAGCCAACATAAAAGATAGTGGTACTATTATGCCAGGTCATGGAGGTATCTTAGACAGACTAGATAGTTTGTTGTTTGCAGCTCCATTTGTATATTTGTATATTAACTTTATTATTTAAGTATGATTCGTTTTCATAAAGAAGGGTATAAGATTATTGTAATTGCCGCTATTTTATCTATTGCAGGTATTTTATTAGCAGAAAGATTTATTGAAATAACTTGGTTGGTAAAAACTGTTCAAATAGCAATACTACTATTGTTGATTACAATTCTTCAATTTTTTAGAAATCCTAAAAGAGCTACTAATTTAGACGATCACACAGTTATCGCACCCGTAGATGGTAAAGTCGTGGTGATAGAAGAAGTTGAAGAACCTGAATATTTTAAAGATAAAAGACTGCAAGTTTCTATCTTTATGTCTCCAATTAATGTGCACGTTACAAGGTATGCAATGAGCGGTTTGGTTACATATAGTGAATACCACCCAGGAAAATATTTGGTTGCATGGCATCCGAAGGCATCTACAGAAAACGAAAGAACAACCATTGTTTTAGAAAATAAAACGATGGGCAAAGTGCTATACCGACAAATTGCTGGTGCCATGGCGAAGAGAATTGTAAATTACGCTAAAGTAGGAGAACAAGTTGTACAAGGCACAGACGCTGGTTTTATTAAATTTGGTTCTAGAGTAGACTTATTTTTACCTTTGGGAACAAAATTAAACGTAAAATTAGGAGATAAAGTTAAAGGAGGCGTTCAAATTATTGCTGAAAAATAATATGAGTTCTGATTTAGAAATAGCATTTGAAGAAGCTTTTCGTAAGATATCTACATTAAAAGAAGCGGTAGCACCAGATGTGATGCTAAAATTTTATGCCTATAATAAGCAAGCTAATTTCGGAAGTAATTTTTCATTTGATGCTGAACCCAACGTTAGAAATGCCTTTAAAGCAAATGCTTGGATGCAACTAAAAGGAATGTCTTCCGAAGAAGCAAAAAAGGAATATATAAATTTAGCAAACGCTATATTAAATAATAAAAAATAAGATCATGAAAAAAATACTTTTACTAATATTAACCGTGTCATTGAGTGTTGGTTTTACTTCTTGTAAATCAGAAAAAAAAGAGAACAAAACTCTAAATACAGATAAAAAAGAAGCTTCATTTTCAGTAGAAAAAGCAGCAAATGAAATCAATTTTACTGCCTATAAATTTACTGAAAAAACACCCGTTGGTGGACAATTTAGAAAAGTTGATATCATTTCTGGTGGCGCAGGAAATACGATTAAAGAAGCAATACATAACACGCAATTTTCAATACCCGTAAGCAGTCTTTTTACAAAAGATTCAAGTAGAGATTATAAAATTCAGAAATTTTTCTTTGGTGTAATGGACAATACCCAATTACTTTCTGGAAAACTGATGATAGAAAATGATTCTATAGGAACTGCAACAATTAAAATGAACGGAATTTCAGAAAAAATTCCTTTTAAATACACAATTGTAGCGAATACTTTTGCGATGAGTGCAAAAATGGACGTTAGTCAATGGGACGCTTTAGATGCACTTGCATCTTTAAATAAAGTTTGTGAAGCCTTACACACTGGTACTGACGGTGTTTCTAAAACCTGGAGCGACGTTGCTTTAAATATTACTTCAAAATTTTAAACTTCTTATTCAATAATTGAAAAAAAAAAGTATATTTGGCTGTTGACAATTTGTGAATAGCCATTTTGCTTTTTATAAAAAGTCGATTAATCTTTTTAACCCCTAATAAATGACTAAAAAAATTACCCCTAATTTTTTAAGACATGTTCTTGTCTTGATTATTTTTTCGCAATCATTAAATTTCTTTTCGCAAAACAATGTTTATTTAGAAGTAAACTGGCCAAGTTATTCCGGCGAGAATAAAATGGAAATTATTAATTCCTCCAATGTCACAGTCTTATCTATTGAAAACAGCTATGGCAATGGCGCAAACACAAGCTTTTTAAACAAAACATCTACAACAACAAGTCTACCAAGTGGAAACTATACCGTAAGAGTATATGATAATTATGGTGATGACTGGAACGGTACAAGTCCTTTTGGAAAAGTTTTTATAGATGGAAGTGAAGCTTTTAACTTTAACGGCGATTTTCTAAACAATGGCCCAGCAGAAGTTGAAATCACATCCGATTTCTCAATTACAATAGGTTTAGACAATGCTTCCTTTGCGTATTCAAAAACAACATATTGTCCAGCAGAATCAGATCCAACACCAATAATTACTGGTGAATCTGGCGGAACATTTACCGCTACAAATGGCTTAAGTATCGATAATTCTTCAGGAAAGATAGACTTGTCCTCATCAACAATTGGTGAGTACATCGTTACTTATACTACATTGGCACCAGATCAAAACAGTGCTACTAAGAATATAACAATTGGTGACGAGACTTCATTAACTTATGAAACATCAAGAGTAAACAAAAATGATGTGGATTTATACCCTACCACAACGGGAGTGTCAGGAACTTTTAGTGCTAGTACTGGTTTATCAATTAATAGTGCCACAGGAGTAATTGATGTTTCAGCTTCCACGGTTGGAACTTATACAGTCTCTTATACGACTTCAGGGTCTTGTGGATCTGTGTATACAGACACAGTTACAATCATAGATACTGTATTTCCTGGAATTTCTCAATATCAAGAAGACAGCAAAAAATACATAGAATACATTCCTGGTACAATGCCAATTATTATTTCTGCACCACATGGCGGTAGATTAACACCTAATAATGGTGAAATTCCAGATAGAACTTGTGGTACTAATGCAATGGATGATAATACAGACGTGTTAATCAAAGAAATTCAGAAAAAATGTTTTGATCAATTTGGTGTGTATCCTTACATCATCATAAACAATCTTCATAGAAAAAAATTAGATCCAAATAGAAACGAAAGTGTTGCTACTTGTGGAAACGCTACAGCAAAGGTCTATTATGATGCTTTTCATAATTTTATAGACGCTGCAAGTGCAGATATTAACAGTAAATTCGGAAAGGGATTGTATATAGATTTGCATGGACAAAGCCATACGGTTCCAAGAATAGAAGCTGGTTACAACTTAACTAGCAGCTCTTTTGATGAAGACTTGAATAATACGAGTACAAATACAACTGAATTGGCAAGAGTAACCATAAAAAACTTAATTAACAATAACATTAGTGGAGCTACTTTTGAAGATTTAATTAGAGGTGCTACTAGTTTTGGAGGAATCATGCAGTCTACAGGCGGTAAGAAATATGCAGATCTAGGTTATGCCGGTTGTGGCAGAACAGAAGGTTATAGAACGGTACCAAGTAATATTGGTGATGGCGGACAAGGTTCTTGTGATGATACAAATCCAGGTTCAAATAGCTATTTTGCTGGAGATTTTTACAATAATATTAGACACGGTTCGGGGAACACAACTACCGCAAATACAGTTGTAGAAGGAGGCGGTACTGTAAATGGTGGTGGTGGCACCATAGATGGCATTATGACAGAAGTAAATAGAAGAGTAAGAGATTTAGGCAGTATCTTCTCATCTACTTATGGTGTTTCAGATAGTAGAAGTCCAACAATTCCTTTTTTCTCTAGAGATTATGCAAAAGTTATAGAGAAATTTATAGACCTGCATTATAATGATTTTTCTAAAATTTCCTATTCAGAAGATAATTATTCTATTTACGATTCAGATGCGACTCCAACAATAGCGGGTATTTCTGGCGGAACTTTTTCTAGTACTTCTGGTTTATCAATTAACACAGCTACAGGAGTCATCGATCTTTCTTCCTCTACTCCTGGAGTATATACTATTGCTTATAATGCACCGAATGTAGGCAGCTATTACAAAAAAGAAATTCAAATAACCATACATACAAATGCTGTTACAAATGAATTTATTTCAAATTCTGGAAATTGGTCTGTCCCAGCAAATTGGAGCTTGAATAGAATACCAGCTGTATTAGATAATGTATCAATTCCAATAGGAAAAATTGCAAATTTAGATCTTACAGCAGTTGTTGTAAATGATATTGATGTTGTGGGCTCTTTAACCATAATTGATAATAAATCTTTAACCGTTAATGGAAACTTAACAAATACTGGCTCATTTACCTTAAACTCTAGTAGTTCTATTATTGTTAAAGGAACCTCTTCAGGAAAACTGACGTATAAAAGAAGCTTAAATGCAAATACTTGGTATTTAATTGGCGCTCCTTTTTCTGGACAAAATGTGGCAGATTTTGTAATATCACATCCAAATTTGGCCAAAGGTAACGGCACAGGAAATGATAAAAATGTTGCTTTGGCAAATTTCGATAATTCAAAAACATTAGCTTCAGAAAAATGGCAGTATTATAAAGTTGGCCAAGTAGATGGTATTGGTGGTGATGACACTACTGATAATATGACTTCTGGCTTAGGGTATATTTCTAGACTTACTACCTCTGGAGATATTTCATTTACAGGAACATTACAAACAGCCGATGTTCCAACAACAGTAACTCAAAATGTAAATTCATTTAATTTGGTATCTAATCCGTATCCTTCTTATATAAGTAGTGCCGATTTTTTAACTGAAAATACGGGTGTAGGTAAAAGTTTAAAATCACAAACTTTATGGGTTTGGGATCCTAGCTTGAATGGTGGAACTGGAGATTACGATACCAGAATTACGATTGAAGATTTTCAAATTGCACCTGGACAAGCCTTCTTTGTAAACGTTGATAATAATTTGGGAATAAACTTTTCTAAAACCTCTCAGAGTCATCAAAATACAGACACGTTTTTAAAAAGTAGCAGAACTGAAATAAAATTGAATGTAACAGATACATCTAATAGTAAATCTACAAAAATCTACTATATAGAGGGTACTACAACTGGTTTTGACGACGGTTATGATGGTGAAATATTTGGCGGAGTTCCTTCAGATTTTCAAATTTTCACAGAATTGGTTTCTAATGCTACAAGTAAGAAATTAAGTATTCAATCAATTCCAAATGATAATCACGAAGCTATGGTGATTCCTATAGGAATCAACGCGAAAGCGGGTTCAGAAATAACTTTTACTTCTCAGAACAAGAATATTCCCTCTGGCTTACATGTGTATTTAGAAGACAAAGCAAATAAAGCTTTCACCAAATTAAACGAAATTTCTGATACCTATAAAGTTGTATTAACTTCAGATTTAAATGGTGTAGGAAACTTTTTTATACACACCAGATCTAGTGTTTTATCTTTAGAAAATGAATCATCTAATAGTAATACCATTTTTAATAATGATAAAAATGAACTTATTATTACTGGTGTTGTAGATCAAAAAATTAAAATAGAATTGTTTACTATTTTAGGAAAAAAAGTATTTTCTACTGTTTTTTCTTCTGATGGAAATTCAAAAATTCAATTGCCAAAATTATCTACTGGTGTTTACTTTTCTAAACTAAAAAGTGGAACAATTGAAATTAACAAAAAAATTATTTTAAAATAACCCCTAAATTTTAAAAAATGAAATTAACAAAAGAAGATACGATCATTGATAGAAAAGAAGCCATTCAGAAAATTGGCGATTATGGAAAATATGCTGCACTTACTGCATTAGGAACTTATTTAATATTAAGTCCACAAAAAGCACAAGCACAATCTCCAGATGCCCCAGTGCCAGGAACAGGTTTTTGATGATTATAAAATAAAACAGAAAATAAAAATAGCTAGTGAAATTGAAAACGTAAGATATTACATCTTACCATTAGTTTCTTATCATTTTAAAGTTATAAAAGCCCCAGATGCTTTAAAATAATGGAATTAGAAAGACGAACTTAGGTTCGTCTTTTTTTATAAATTTTCTAAAGCTACTTTTAACTGCGGGTATCTAAAACTAAATCCTTTTTTTTCTATTTTTTCTGAAGACAACCTACTTCCTTCTAATAAAATAACAGCCAAATCACCAAAAACTAATTTTAGCAAAAAACTTGGAACCGCAATGGGTACATAAGGTCTTTTTATAACTTTGGCCAATGTTTTGGAGAAGGTTTTACTGGTATGCGAATCTGGTGATACAGCATTGTAAACTCCTACAAAATCTTCTTCTACTGCTTTTATATATAAGTTACATAAATCGTCAATATGAATCCAAGATAGATACTGTTTTCCTGAGCCTAAAGGCGAAATTATAGGGGTTTTCATTTTCTCTAAAGCCCCACCATTTTTAGATAAAACTACGCCTGTTCTTAAAATAGTTACAGGAATCTTCAGTTCATTAAATTGATCTGCAGCAGCCTCCCATTGTAGACAAACTTTTCCTAAAAAATCGTCGCCAGCGGCATCTGTTTCTTGAAAAATTTTATCTGTGGTTTTCGCTCCGTAATAATTGCTTCCAGAGGCAGAAATAAATCCTTTTAAAGAGGTTCCTTTTTCTTTAATTTTATCAAAGATTAAATTTGCAGTTTCTACTCTACTATCAATAATTACTTTCTTTCTTTCTTCTGTCCAACGTTTATCTGCAATTCCTGCGCCAGCTAAATGAATCACATAATCTATACTATCTAATGCTTTTTCTTCGATATAACCTTTGGAAATATCCCACTTAAATTCGTTATTTTCTGTTGGATTTCTAGATAGAATTCTTACCTGATGCTTTCTCTCTAAAAGTAATGTTGTTAATCTAGCACCTACCAAACCTGTGCCTCCTGTAATGAGTATTTTTGCCATATTGTAAAGATAAAAAAACCGCAATCTATAAGATTGCGGTTTGTATAAATAATATTTATCTTATTATTTAATTTCCTTTAAAGCATTTGTAATTAAAGTCTTTAAATGTGCTTTGTGCGCTTTTGTAGCAATATCACCTTTATTATTAGCCACCCAAGATTTGATGTTGTTTAAATTATAAATTGCCATAGATTTAGAGGCTACTGAATACCTACTACTTGTTTTTCCAGAAATCATCCCTATCAATCCTTTTGTATAAGCAGCTTGTAAATTCTGACGAAAAGAATTAACACTACCATTTATATCTGACTTAAACATAGTATTGTTTAAATCTGTCATAAAACTAGATAACTTATACTCATTACCATACAATTCTGAATTAGAAATTCTTTGTAATGTATTTGGATGCATTATATGTGCTAAAACTCTGGTTTGGTAGCTCAATACTTGCTCGTGAATCTTAGGATCTTCCGGCCCTCCAAAAAAGTTATAACCTCTTCTTTGGCTTGCTAAATAATTATACAAATCTTTTGGAGCTGTAAATGCATCAGGCGCAAAAACATAATTTTTTAAAGCATCCATGGCTCTTTTTTGATCCTCTAAACTTACAGGTGTATAAGGTTGCGTACCTCCTACTTGACCTGGTGCAGCTCTATCTACATAAACACCGCCAATAAATCTAGAAATTACTCCTGCAGCAGTTGCAGATTGTCCACTTAAAATATAATAAGCTTGTCTTAATTGCATGTAAGATTCACCAGTATTGCCAAAACGAGTTTTAATATCTTTCATCATTTTATTTACCAATTGAATTCGGTCTATAGAATAACCAATTTGATCATTAGACAAATCTCCAATCATAACTCTTGGGTCAATTGCTTTTCCTGGAGAGCGCATATCGTCTGCATCGTTTCCAAAAATTAATGCTGGTTTTGTAGATTGCACTAATAAGGCATTCATTTCAGCTTTTGTTCTAAAAGGTGTATACCCAAATTGAATTGCCCATACATCATAAGGGCCAACAGCCATATCATAATATTGCCCTTGCTTACTTCTGTCTAAAGTTAAATTAATTCCTGCATAATCCATCACAGAACCAGTTAAGGCTTTTCCTTTGATGAAGTTTGCATCTGCTAATTGTTCAGGAGAAAATAACTGACTTGCTTTCATATTGTGGTTCAACCCTAAAGTATGGCCAACTTCATGCATAATTAAAGATTTCATTCCTTCTTTCTTCATCCCTTCCATCTCTAATTCAGAAGCACCCGCAGCTGATAGCACTGTTTGCCCGAACAATGTATTTTCGTGCATTAAATGCCCTTTAGAGCAGTATAAATGATTTGCTTTATTTTTAAAGAATTTTTCTTTTTCTTCCGCTTCCGTTAATATATTTAAACTTAGTGCAGCAGCATTGTCAAAAACTCTGTCATAATACACTCTATTTGTAAAATGCACGTATTCTAACATGATATCTGCTCCTAAGATTTCTCCTGTTCTTGGATTTACAAAACTTGGTCCATAACCACCAAAAGGAGGATTTGGAGAAGAAGTCCATCTTAAAACATTATAACGTACATCGCCTGCATCCCATTCTGCATCATCTGGCTGTACTTTTACAACCATTGCGTTTTTAAAACCAGCTTTCTCGAAAGCTGTATTCCATGCCAAAACACCTTCTTTAATTGTTTCTCTAAATTCTTTTGGTGTTGTGTTCTCTATCCACCATGTGATTGGAGTTACGGGTTCTGAAAGTACAGCATTTGGATTTTTCTTTACCAATTTCCATCGGTGAATAAAATCTCTATAATTTACAACATCGGTAGATGTCATGTCATTTGTTTGTGTTAAAAAATACCCGACTCTTGCATCATCCATTCTAGGAACATAATCACTTTCTGGCATGTTCATAAACGTATGAAAAACTTTTATGGAAACATTTCTTCCATCAGTTACATCTCTTCCACCCCCATTTAACACATTCGGATTGCTATAAACATACTCTGTTTTAACATTTGTGTTTTCTGGATAATTTTTAATTTCTTTAATTTTCGATTTGCTTTTACTAAAACTCCCCAAACTGAATGCAAATGGAGATTGTCCTGGAAATCTTGGGCCTTTGACTCTAGTAAATGTTTCTGATAAAAATAAACCATCTGCATCAATTAGATATTCTCCTTTTTTATCATCAGATGCTAACACTTTTCCACTCGCTAATACAGCATCACTAATGTTTGCTTCAGAAGATTTAGAAATAGCATTATCCTTGTCAAAATAAAAAGAGGTATTTGGTGCCACAAATTCTAAGCGATTAAAATATTTTTTCACATGAAAAACACTGGATCCTTTATAATTTCCTCTGAAAGCACCTACAGATGCAATACCATCTGAAATTTGAGAGAAGTAGATAAAGTCTTTATCTAGTTGGTCTTTTTTTATCAATAATTTGGTAGCACCACTTACAGTATCTTGATAGATGGTAAACAAACCGACTATTTTTTTGCTACTCTTAGTGAGTTCTTTTATTGTTTTCTCTTTCTTTTTTGGCGCCTTTTTCTTGGCTGCCATTTCTGTTTTTGAAGCTTCTTTCTTTTTCTTTTTCCAAAACTGTGCGTTCATATCTTGAACTCCTACAAAAGCAAGAGTTAAAAATAAAGAACAAAGAATTTTTACTGAACTTAAATTATTTGTTTTCATTGTAATTGAGTTGGTTACATATTTTCCGTTAAATTAATTATACAAAAACATATTTTTGTTAATTTTATGATAAATAATCTAACTTAATAACGATAAAAATATAGAAACGTTACATTTTATGCGAAAAAAATAATTTTTATAGTAAAATTCTTGATTTTTTATAAGAAAATAGAAAAAGTTGAAAACAGGAGGTAACTAAAAATAAAAAATTATTGAAGTAATTTTTTATTCGGACTATTTAGTAGAAGTTATTTTTTTTCTTAATTACTGATTTTTGACAATTGAAATTGCACAACCACCACCAGCAGCTAATTTTATAGTTAGAATAGTTTCTTTGGTTACATTTTGCTTGCTTATTTTATAAGCTTCTGGATTTTTTAAATAATGTGAACCACTTGCATCTTTATAAATGGTTGCAATATATGTTTTTCCTTCCTCTAAAAAATCTAAATTAATTTTAATAGTTCTTAAATTTTCATCAGTAATTGCACCAACAAACCATTTTTTAGATTTTTTTTCTTGTCTTGCAACAATAATATAATCACCAATTTCTGCATCTAAGACTTTGGTTTTTTTCCAATCTACGCCAACGTCTCTAATAAATTGAAAAGCAGGATTATTTTTATAGTTTTTAATTAAGTCTGGCACCATTTGTACAGGACTGTACAAAACCACGTATAAAGCTAATTGGTGCGCTAATGTTGTATTAACTTGATTTTTTACTTTATAAGGTTTTAATGTAGTATTAAAAATTCCTGGTGTATAATCTATTGGACCTCCCAACATTCTCGTAAATGGAACTATGGTTAAATGTTCTGGCGGATTCCCACCATCGTCAGACCAAGCATTATATTCTTGTCCGCGAACTCCTTCGCGAGAAATAGCAACAGGATAGGTTCTTCGTTTTCCAGTTGCCTTAATTGGCTCGTGTGCATTGATAGCCACTTGATTTTCGATCCCTTTTTCTAATACTTTTTGATAGTGATTTACCATAAACTGACCATGATGGTATTCCCCTTCAGGAATTACACTTCCCACATACCCCGTTTTTACTGCGTGAATTTTCAGCTCTTTCATTAACGCAAAAGCAGTATCTAACTGTTTTTCATACAATGTAATATCTGCAGAAGTTTCATGGTGCATAATTAATGCTACATTTTTAGATTTTCCATAGGCAACAACTTCTTGTAAATTATAATCTGGATACGGAGTTACAAAATCGAAATGAACTTTCTTCGCTTTTTTATCCCACCATTGTTCCCAGCCAATATTCCAACCTTCTACCAACATTGCATTAATGTTATTTTCTGAAGCAAAATCAATCAGTTCTTTGGCATATTTTGTATTTGCTGCGTGATTTTTACCCGCATAATCCCAATTACCTGTTCCAATATGCATGTCCCACCAAATACCAACGTATTTAGTTGGTGTAAAAAAACTCATGTCTTCTACCGAATTTGGCTCATTTAAATTTATAATCAATTTAGACTCAATTAAATCTCCAGGTTTTTCTGCAATCTGAATCGCTCTCCAAGGTGTTTTAAAAGGAGTTGCTCTGCTAACTTTTATTCCTTTGGAATTACCAACCAATTCACTTTTCATTTCAAGATTTATAGTATCAACTGCTAAAGTCATCCCTGCATAATCGGTTAAATCTGCTTCATGAAAACTCAAATATAAACCAGTATCTGTTTTCATAGTTACTGGCGTATTTACAGCATTTTCTGGAATATAGGTTTGTCCTAAATGTGCTCCTGGAATATAATCCTTAAACGCATTTATATCAGAAAATTTAGAAGTGGTATATAGATATTCGTAAATATCCCAATCACCAGGAATCCACCAAGTTTTGTGATTTCCTGTTAAATTAAATTCGGTATTTTCATCTGTGATAGTAACATTAGTGAGATTTTCTTGCTTTGGAAATTCGTATCTAAATCCTATTCCGTCATTATAAACCTTAAAAATAATATTCAGTTTTCTTTTTAATTCGGATGTCTCTTGCAATTCAATTTTAAGTGAATTGTAATTATTTATAACTTCTTGATCTTCTCCCCAAACCATTTGCCAGGTTTCATTAAAAGTATCTGTAGTAGTATTTAAAATTTTAAAATCTGTTTCTAATGAAAGTGCATCTTTTAAATCGAAACTCATTTTAGAAGTATCAATCACCGTTTCATTTTTAAAACTTACAACATACATTGGTTGTTTTTCGGATGAAAGCGAGAAGTTAACCTTAATATTCTTATTTGGTGATTCAATAATCGTAACAAAATTAGCTTTATTCTCCTCACAAGAAATTAAAGTAATACATCCTAAAAAAAATAAAAGTATATTTTTCATAATTATTTAATGGGTATTATTGGGCTCTTTTCTGAAATTCCATTCTCATTAAATGACTCAATAGTAAAATAATAAGAAGTATCTCTATCTAGGTTTCTCATAAAATGAGTGTT
Source organism: uncultured Polaribacter sp. (assembly GCF_947501385.1). GTDB lineage: Bacteria > Bacteroidota > Bacteroidia > Flavobacteriales > Flavobacteriaceae > Polaribacter. The sequence continues at coordinate 53,652 of NZ_CANMVP010000008.1, read as the reverse complement.
GGTATCATATACTAACCAAGATTGGTATAGTTTATCTGGTGCAATTCCCCAACGAATATTATAACCTTGTGCTCCATTTACAGATTTCCAAGAAAATGATGCATCTCTTCTATCTTTCTCTCTTTGCACAATAAAGTCTACTACTTTTTCTGGTTTATCTCCTAAACCTACACCAAATATTCTAAATTCTGACATCGCAAAATTTGCTCCTGGAACTTCTATGTTTTTATAACGCACATATTTAGCTTTCAAAGGATTATCTAAAACAATGTATGCATTTGGCGCATCAATAGTACTTTTACTTCTGTCTACAATGGTTTGCCAATTTTTATTATCATCAGAAGTTTCAATGATAAAACGATGTTTTAATCCTTCTACACGAGTATAAATAGCAGATTCGTGGTCATAAAAATTTAATTGTATTGCGTGTATTTTTCCCACATTTTGCATTTCAATAGTGATCCATTGTTTATCATTATTTGCTTCTGCTACCCAAAATGTTTTAGGGTTTTCATCCGTTAATACTTTAGCCATTATGTTTCCGTCAGCATCTTTTTCTAGTGGTAATTCTGTTACTTTTACGTCATCATCATTAGAAGTAAATTTTTTAATTTGTTTTAATGAAGATGATACTTTTACATTTCCTTTGTATGAAAGTAACATCCAACCATTATGTTTCCCTGCTTTTGTTGGATGGTTTGCACCAAAACGTGGATAATCTCCATATGCAGTATTGGTGTACATAAGGCCTTCCTCATCAAAATACGTAGGAAACATACACAATCTGCGTTCCCATTGTGCATTAGACGCCAAAGCCATTGTTGCAAAATGCCAATATTGTCCATTGGTTTGTTTTACAGTAATACCATGACCTGCTCCATTTATAAAACCACCAGGTTTAAAACTCATAGGATTACTTTTCATATATTTAAATGGTCCAAGTGGTGTATCTCCAATATAAACCCCATCTGCATAGACATTAAATTGTGTACCTGGAGCTGCATATTGTAAATAATATTTACCGTTATGTTTTGTCATAGAAGCGCCTTCCATATAACCTTCTTTTAAAGTTGGGTGATAATTGTTTTCTCCAAAACGCTCCCAGCCATGTTTTTCTTCATCTAAATTAATAAGTTCTTTTCTAACACCAGTTTCTAAAAAGCGGTCGTTTTTATGTAACATTTTTACTTTAAGAGGATGTACATTTGAAGAACCCCAATATAAATATGTTTTATCATCGTCATCAATAAACAATTCTGAATCTTGAATATTTTTAGAGATTGAAGCTGTTGGAGTCCACATTCCTTCCTTTGGATTATCAGTATATAAAATACTACCATATCCTGCGGGGTCGCCAGCAAAATAGACTAAAGAATCTTTATAATTAAATGCTGTTGGTGCATTACTTCCTTCAAAAAACCATTGTTTTGGTTTGATAAAATTCCAATTTACTAAATCTGTAGAATGCCAATAACCAAAAGAGCGTGTAACAAACATATAATACTCTCCTTTAAATTCTATGACTGCAGGATCTGCTCCAGAGCGGTAAGATTTATTTTTAGCGGAATTGTAAACCATATATGTATAATCTAAATCTAAAGGGTTACAATACGTTGTAAGATTTTTTCTTATATTTTCTGGTTCTTTGCTAGTTGTGTTATTATTTTCTTTACAAGATTGTAGTAATAAGAAAGCAATTGCTAACATGTATAAAAGGCCATTTTTTTTTATTGATTTCATAGAAGCAATTTTAGCACGTTAAACTTAATGCTCATAAGATTTTATTGACTTTCCACGCATTTTCTCAAAATTTTGATACGCTCTTTTTATTTGTTTCGGATTTGCTCACTTAAACTCTTCTTCTGTAACATTATATTCTTTTTGCAATTGTGCTAATTTCTGCTGTAAATCTGCTTTAATTTCTTGGTACTCTTTATCGTTTATAAGATTATTTAGTTCACTCGGGTCTTCTTGCAAATCGTACAGTTCCCATTCATCAACATCATCATATACATGAATTAATTTATAACGATTTGTTCTAACTCCGTACATTTTTTTAACCATGTGAAATGCGGGAAAATCATAATAATGATAATAAATAGCTTCTCTAAAATCTTCATCTTTTTGCGCATTTGTGACCAATGGCTTTAAAGATTTACCTTGCATATCTTCAGGAATTTTTACACCAGCAAAATCTAAAAAAGTGGGTGCAAAATCTAAATTCTGCGTTAATGCGGTAACTTCTGTTCCTGATTTTATTACGGTAGGGTATTTCATTAACATGGGCATTGCCAAAGATTCTTCATACATAAAACGTTTGTCAAACCATCCTTTTTCTCCCAAATAAAAACCTTGATCTGTGGTATAAACTACAATGGTGTTTTCTTCTAAATTATTCGCTTTTAAATACTCTAAAATTTCACCCACACCTTCATCAACGGCCGCAATTGTTGCCATATAATCTTTTAGATAGCGTTGCAATTTCCATAAATGCAATGCTTTTCCAGTTAAATTAGCATCATGAAACGCATCATTTTTTGGTTGATAAGCTTTATCCCAAGCAGCTCTTTGTTCAATTGACATTCTATCGAAATCTGTTTTCCAAGGATTATGAGCCAATTGATTACTTCCTTTTTTAATCGTCATTTTTAAATCATGGCCTTCGTACATATCTGTATAAATGGTTTGAGATTGTTCTTTTGATGCTGTTGAACCGTTATGGTCAGTAAAATAGGTTTCTGGAACTGGAAATTTTACAGCATCGTATTTGTTTAAATGACGTAATGCGGGCATCCAATTTCTATGTGGTGCTTTGTGTTGCACCATTAACATAAAAGGTTGATTGCTCTCTTTTACTTTATCTAAATATTCCAAAGCATCTTTAGTTACCAAATCTGTTGCATATCCATTTACAATAGTGGTGTCTATCTTTTCTCCTGCGCTTTCTTGTGTAATAAATTGCGGATTGTAATAGTTTCCTTGATCTCGTAAAATGTTCCAATAATCGAAACCTTCTGGAGATCCGTGTAAATGCCATTTTCCAATTATAGCGGTATTATAGCCAGCCTTTTGAAGTAACTTTGGATAGGTTTGTTGACTGCCATCAAACTGATTTCCGTTCATTCTAAACCCGTTTACATGACTATGTTTACCTGTAAGAATAACCGCTCTGCTTGGTCCACAAATAGAATTTGTACAGAAATTGTTCTTAAAAATTGCACCTTCCTCAGCAATTCTATCAATATTTGGAGTGGGTGCTAATTTACTTATGGGATGTCCATAAGCACTAATTGCCTGTGTTGCATGATCATCTGCCATAATAAAGATGATATTTGGTCTTTTTTTTGCAGTGGTTGCTTTTTCTTCCTGATTTTTACATCCTTGAAAAATCAAGAAAACAAGAAAACCCATACATACTTTTTTCATCTTTAATTCTTGTTTTTCTTAGTTACTATTTTCTTTGTTTGAATCACTTCTGAATTTAAAATTGTTTTATCAAAAAATAAAACCACATTTTCTAACTCTTTAAAAGGTATGGAAGATAATTCGTGTCTGCCCCCAATTACTTTATGAAAATAATACGAAGCACCTATATTATCTAACTTTTGAATAATCGTTTCAGAGCCATCTAAAACCATGTAACCAGGTTTATCTTCTTTGCAATAATGATGTGGTGCAGTTGCAAAGGGTACTAGATTATCATCTGTTCCGTGAAATAAAACGCTAGGTATTGCATTCTTTTTAGTAATATAATTTGCATTCACCACGGCACCTGCTAAAGAAAATACGCCAGCATATTTTACGTTTTTGTATGTAGTTATATCTGCTACGAAAAATGATCTTAAAAACACGGCATTCAAAACTCCTTCTGCGCCTGCACTGCTTCCACCAGCAATAATTTTAGAACTATCAATTTGTAACATTTCACTATTATCTACTACAAATTTAGTAGCATCTAAATAGTCTAATGCGGCTTGTTTAAAAGTTTCCATCTTATCTTCTTTTGGACAATTGCAACCAAAACCAGTTTTTTTTCCTTTTCTTAATAACCTGTAAGAAATTGAGATACTAACATAGCCTTTTGTGGTAAAATGTTGCATCATTTTTACCTCTGCACCATTGTCTCGTTTTCCACCTGCAAAACCACCACCATGCATCCACAATAAAACGGGTACCTTTTTATCTTTAGAAATATTATCTGGAGTATACACATCCATTTTTAAATTAATTCCTTCTTTAACAGCGTATGTATATGTTTTCTTTTCTTGTGAAGAAAGTTGAAGAAAAAAAAGACAGATAAAGATTAAAAGATAATTTTTCATATTATTTATTTGATTCCGTTAATGTAAATGTGTGCTCAAATTCAAAGTCTGAAGTTCCTTTAATAGCAATATCAAAAACACCTGGCTCTACTCCAAATACCATTTCTGAATTGTAAAATTTTAAATCTTCTACTTCAATTTTAAAAGAAACTATTTTACTTTCTCCCTTTTTAAGAAATATTTTTTCAAATCCTTTTAATTCTTTTACAGGTCTGGTAATACTCCCAACTTTGTCATGCACATATAATTGTACAATTTCATGACCGTCGTAATCACCCGTATTGGTGATGGTTGCAGAGGCAGTTATCATATCAGAAAACCCTATTGTTGCTGCAGATAATTTAAAATCTGAATATTCAAAATTTGTATAACTCAACCCATGACCAAAAGGATATAATGACGTATTTGCTACATCTATATAATTAGATTTATAATCTTCTTTCGGATTGTTTTTAGGAATTGGTCTTCCTGTATTTTTCATATTATAATAAATAGGAATTTGCCCAACATTTCTGGGAAAAGTAACCGTTAATTTCCCTGAAGGATTGTATTTTCCAAACAATACATCTGCAACACCATGACCACCCATAGTTCCTGGAAACCATGCTTCTAAAATTGCATCTGCCAATATATCTTCTTCAGATAAATCTAACGGACGACCATTCATTAACACCAAAACTATTTTTTTATTTGGTACTGCTTTTCTAATTTGGCGAATCAATTTGGTTTGTTTTCCTGGTAACTTAATATTTGTTCTGGAGGCTGCTTCACCACTCATATCATAATCTTCCCCTAAAACCAGAACTACCATGTCTGCTTTTTTTGCAATATTTATGGCATCTTTAAATTTACTTTCATCATCGCCTTCAATTTCACAACCTTTAGCATATAGTATTCTAGTATCTTGTAAATATTCTTGTATACCTTGATACACACTAATTGCTTTTCCACTTCGATCTCCAGCAGCTCCCCAGTTTCCCAAAATATTTTCTTTATCTTTTACCAAAGGACCAATTAAGGCAATTGTTTTGGCTGATGTTAGTGGTAAAGCATTATTTTCATTTTTTAATAATACGGATGATATTGCGGCCGAATGACGCGCAGCACCTAAAAATTCTGGTTTGTAAATTACTTCTTTTTCTCGGGCTTCATTAGCATATTTATAAGGATCGTCAAACAAGCCTAATTTATATTTAGCGAGCAAGATTCTTCTACACGCATCATTTATATGCGCAATGTCTACTTTATTCTCTACTACTAATTCTTCTAAATACAATCGATTCACACTACCCATCATGTCCATATCTATACCTGCATTCATGGCAATTCTAGCCGCATCTTTATTGTCTTTTGCAAAACCATGCTGCACCATTTCAAAAATGGCAGTATAATCTGAAACTACCAATCCTTTAAAATTCCATTCATCTCTTAAAATATCTCTATATAAAAAACTATTTCCAGATGCAGGAACTCCATTTACTTCATTAAACGCAGTCATAAATGTTTCTACACCAGCATCAACGCTTGCTTTAAAAGGTGGTAGATACACGTTTCGTAATTCGTCTTCACTCATGTTTACGGTATGATAATCACGTCCAGCTTGCGCTGCGCCATAACCCACAAAGTGTTTTGCGCAAGCTAAAATAGTGTTGTATTTCGATAAATCATCACCTTGAAAACCATGCACATACGCCTTAGCAATTTTGCTTGCTAAATACACATCCTCACCTGCGCCTTCGGAAATTCTTCCCCAACGCGGATCTCTTGCAATGTCTACCATGGGTGCAAAGGTCCAATGAATACCAACTGCGGAAGCTTCTTCAGCAGCAATTCTTGAGCTTTTTTGAATGTCTTCTAAATCCCAACTTGCAGATAATCCTAAATTAATAGGGAAAATGGTTTTAAAACCGTGAATTACATCGTAACCAAATAGTAATGGAATTCCTAAACGCGTTTCTTCAACTGCTAGTTTTTGCAGTTCACGAGTGCCTTTTGCGGAATATACGTTCAGCATAGCACCTACTTTAGATGCTTTGATGAATTTTCTAAAATCTGCATTAACGGTAGGTCCAGTTACGGCGCCACTTCCACTGTACATGGTAGTTTGACCAATTTTTTCTTCTAAAGTCATTAATTCCATCAAAGAATCTACTTTGGTATCAAAAACAGTTTCTTGCTTACTTAAATGATTTGATTTATCAGCAATATTGCAAGAAAAAAAAACAAGTATACTACTTAGAACAAAAAGGGTTTGCGTTATTTTACTATTCATTTTTAATTATTTTTTGATTTCGAAAAAAGCCATGGTAAGAGCTTGGGTTCTGCAAATGCAGCATCCCAGCTATTGTGATTAGCGTCTGCATATAAGGTAAAATTGGGTTTACCACCCGCCTGCAAATAAGCATGCACCATATTTACAGATAATAGCGGGTTTACAACATCGTCTTTTGCTCCATGAAAGACCCATAAATCTGTTTTTTTTGCATAAGTTTTAACAGATGCTGGATTTCCTCCTCCACAAATTGAAAACGCTGCAGCAAATAAATTTGGTTTTCTATATAAGATTTCAAAAGTTCCCATACCGCCCATCGATAATCCGCCAACATACATTTTATGTTTATCGACATATTGTTTTTCAAAAAAATTATCCATCAATAACATCACCAAATTCAACGATTTTGTTGGCGCGTCATTTAGAGGATATACTAGCGAAATTGGTTTTGTTGTTCTATCTACCTTTGCATTTGACCAATAATCATTTTGTGGGCATTGCGGAAAAATTACAATAGCAGGAAAAGCACCTCTATTTATTTCATCCGTAAATAAGGTACTGCCATGTACCAACTGTTTTTTATTATCATTTCCTCTTTCTCCAGCTCCATGAAGAAATAAAACTACAGGATACTTTTTTCCTATTGAAAAATTTTCTGGATACTGAATTCGATACTTTAAGGTATCCGTTTTATGTATGAATGATTTTGACTCGTATAAATTTGAATTGCCTTGTGACAACAAATTATTTGAAAAACACAAGAAAAGTATCAGTAAAGTGTAATAATATTTTTTCATAATCGAGTTTTAGTAACTAAATCCTAATTTAGTTAATCCTTTTTTTACGTCTTCATTTTGCATAAATAAATTCCATAGTAAACCAGTTCTATGGTTTTCTATCATTATAATTTGTGGTCCTTGATCTATAGCTAAATATGTTTTTGTTACCCAGAAATCATATTCTGGACTAAAAGCATCATAAAAACCTGCAACGCCCAACATTTCATCTTTATTTTGATACAAATAATGCATCACTTGTAATGATTCTATTGGCGTATATGGTGTGGAACTTATTGCCGCTGTTGGCGAGATAACTCCAAGATCTTTTGATGGACTATGTGCAGCATATCCTCTAGAACCATCTGAATTTCTTGAATAACTGGCTGTTAAACCCCAAACATCTACGCCATACCCTTTATAATTTTTAGGATTGCTAATACAATACTGGCGATTAATCTTAGTGTGATTAACGGCTACATCCCAATAATTACCATACTGATCAGATAAATTTTTAGGGTTTAATCCTAAAAAAGAGTAATGGCTAAAAAAAAGTGGCCCTCCAAAATTAGAACCTCCAGCATGTTTTAAAACTAAAGGAAAACCGTACTGAGAATTTGAGTTTTTTATACTTCCATTGCTTGCCCATCCACTTTCATAAGTAGATTTTGTAATACTATAATCTGGTGATGATGCTCCTAAAATGTAAGTAATCATTACCTCATTATACCCTGTAAGTTTTAAATTAATATCAAAATCAAAATTAGGGCTCCAATGCCAATACAATGCATCCTTATTTTGAGTGTACCAATTCCATTCTACACCTTTCCACAGTTGGTCTGCTTTTAAAGAAATTGCTTTTTCGGTAGTAGTACCATTTTTTAAGTATTCTTTTACACAGATAAGCCCTTGTACCAAAAATGCAGTTTCTACTAAATCACCTCCATTATCTTTAGTGCTAAAAGGGATTACCTTGCCTGTGTTTCCATTTATCCAATGAGACCAAGCGCCATGAAATCTGTCTGCATTTTCTAGAAAATTTACAATCTTACTTAGTCTTGATACACCTTCTGATCTTGAAACAAAACCGCGCTCTATAGCAACTATAATACTCATCAATCCAAAACCAGTACCTCCACTTGTCACTACATCTTGATTTAAAGTAGGATCTTCTGGGTGATAACGTTCTTTTGCTGCACCTGATGCTGTATTGGCAAAATCCCAAAAATATTTAAACGTTTCTTTTTGAACCAAATTCAACATTTCTTCATCAGATAATTTTTCTATCGTTGAATCTACAGGATCTGGATTGTTAGATATTTTGTATATAGAATCGTTTGAACACGAAAAAAATAACGCTGATATAAATAGGTAAAATGCTATATTTTTTATCATTTGTATTTATTTAATTGTGAAATTTAATTTTTGTAATCCTTTTAAAACATCTGTATTTTGCATAAATAGATCCCAGAGTAAACCCGTTCTGTAATTTTCTATCATTACAGGAATTGGTCCTTGATCTATGGCTAAATATCTTGGAGTAGACCAATTATGTTCTATACTAAAAGCATCGTAAGGTCCATATTTACCGATTAGTGAATCGTGATTTTTATATAAATTGCGAAGCATTTTCATACTTTCTTTTGGAGTGTAAGGAAAAGAAGATAAAGCTGCGGTTGGTGAAATTACCCCTAAATCATCACCTGGTCTATGTCCAGCATAACCTCTCATGGAATAACTAGAAGTTAACCCCCAAAAATCTGCTCCATATCCTTTATAGTTTTTTGGATTATCTACGGCGTAATCATAATGAATTTTGGCTTGATTTTGAGTCAATTTCCAATAATCTGCATATTGATCTGACAGTCCTTTTGGATTTAATCCTAAATATGAATAATGTGCCCAAAATAAGGGACCAATCATTGGTTTTTCACTTTGATTGAAATAATTCAAAACTAAATCATGACTGTATAATTGCTGATTAGAAACAATATCGCCACTTTTTGCCCATCCCTTATGATATACTGATGCTTTGATTGGGTGTGTTGGTGAAGATGCCGCTAAAACATACATGATTAAGCATTCGTTATACCCTTTTACACCAAAATTCTTTTCCCACTTATAATTAGGAGACCAGTGCCAGTATAAAATATCTTCTCCATTTTTTGTGTACCAATTCCACTCTACTTCTTTCCAGAGTATATCTATTTTTTGAACTAACTCTTGTTCTTTTTGATTGCCATCTTTAAAATATTCCGAAACCGTTAATAGTCCTTGGACTAAAAATGCGGTTTCCACCAAATCACCACCATCATCTTTTTTACTAAACGGTTTTGTTTTTCCTGTTTCGCCATTTAACCAATGGGGCCAAACACCATGAAAACGATCTGCTTTTTCCAAGAAATTTATAATTTTAAAATATCTGTTTAGTGCTTGTTCTCGAGTAATAAACTTTCTTTCAACACCCGCTAAAATAGCCATCAACCCAAAACCTGTTCCACCAATGGTCACTATATTTTTATCATTTGAAGGATATACATTGTCTAAATGAATCCTTTCTGGAGCCATACCTGAGTTAGGTTCTGCACCTTCCCAAAAATAATTAAACGTTTGTTTTTGAATGGAATCTAACAATTGATTATCTGTTAGTTCTATTTTATTTGCTAACGAATTATTTGCTGATTTTTTATCTTTTGAATTACAGCTAAAAACTATTACTAAAAGACCTAGTGACAACGTTATTTTTATTTTTTGTAGTATCATGTTTTTGATAAATATTTAGCTGCATTTATTTGTTAAATGCAGCTAAGAATTACTATTGGGGGAACTATATAAATATTTATATTTGACTATTATTAGTATAAACTTTATTTTTTAGTTTGCAGTAGCTAATTTTCAATTAATTCATAATCGCTTGAATTTCTTCTTGTGATAATGACTTGTTGTATAAAGCCAACTCATCCATATAACTTAAATCGGCCTTATGCCCCCATTCTTCAAAACGAGGAACTCCAGACATAATAGATAACAGATCACAACCTGTCCAATCTATACCTGTAAAAGCACTTTCTTTGACCATAATTCCATTTATATAGACTCTAGCTTGGGTGCCAGATATCGTAAATGCCATGTGTACCCAATCGTTAACTGCGGGGTCTACATCTGCTGCAGCTCCACCATCTACCCAGGTATCTGCAGTGCCATTTCCAACATTCAGCTTAAAACGTTGTTTACCTCCTGCATTCTCTCTAAAAAATCTAAAACCACTTTTTCTGTTATTCTGTGCATTTGGTTTGGCTGGATCTGGTGGTCCTATTACTAATATTCCCGCACGATCTGGATCTGCATTAAGTTTATACCAAAAGGTTGCACTTAATTCATTACCCAACAATCCTGCAGTAGGAAAGGTTAAATAAGAACCTGTAGCACCTGCATAAGCGTTACTACCTTCTTTAGATTCTCCAGCAAAACCAGGACTACCTACTTGTAAAGCATCGGTATCACTTATCGTTTCTGTATAACTACCATCAAATGGCATACTAAATGTTTTACTTCCTTGCGCGCCTAAATTAGAAATGTCTTTTTGTGTCAATACCTTGTTAAACAAACGCAACTCATCCATATAACTTAAATCAGCTTTATGATTCCACGCTTCAAAACGTGGAGCTCCAGACATAATGGATAACAAATCACAACCTGCCCAATCTATACCCGTAAAAGCACTTTCTTTAACCATATTACCATTAATATAGACTCTAGCTTCGGTTCCAGATATCGTAAATGCCATGTGTACCCAATCGTTAACTGCGGGGTCTACATCTGCTGCAGCTCCACCATCTACCCAGGTATCTGCAGTGCCGTTTCCAACATTTAGCTTAAAACGTTGTTTACCTCCTGCATTTTCACGGAAAAACCTAAATCCACTTTTTCTGTTATTCTGTGCATCAGGATTGGCTGTATCTGGTGGTCCTATCACCAATATTCCTGCACGATCTGGATCTGCATTAAGTTTATACCAAAACGAAGCGCTAAATTCAGCATCCAATAACCCTGCCGTAGGATATGTTAAATAAGAATCTGTAGCTCCTGCATAGGCATTACTGCCCATTTTTGATTCACCAGCAAAACCTGGACTCCCTGCTTCTGTAGCTCCATTTCCACTTATAGCTTCAGCGTAATCTCCATTAAATGGCATGTAAAATATCTCTCCATCAAACATAGGTGTATATGGAGGTATATCTACTTTTTCAAACGTTGTTGTTTCTGTAATAACAACATCGTTAATATCTTTAGCTGTTATGGTTAATGTATGTACTCCTGTGGTTACATTATCAAAAACTAGATTGTCTACTTCAATTAATCTATTATTTGCAAAATCAGTATAATTTGCAATTTCTGTATCATTGACTTTTACATTTACGCTCGCCACACCAAGATCATCTACTACTTTGAACGTAATAGTAATTGGTGCTGTTGCCTCTTTAGAACGAATAACGGTTGAACCACTTGCACTTGGACTTGTAATTGTAATTTCTGGACCATCATAAAGAAAATTCGTAAACTCTGGTTTTTGTAAATCTTGACAGCTAAAAAATAGAATTCCTATGAATAGTATACCTAAATTTTTTAAATTTTTATTTTTCATCACTTCTATACTTTTTAAAATTTGATATGATAATTATTAATAGTTAGGGTTTTGAACAATAACACCTCCAGAATTATCAATTGCTTCTTGAGGAATTGGGAAAAAAGCATGTTTTGGTAAATATCCTAAACTACCTAATACTGCAGGTGCATCTCCCCAACGCACTAAATCATAAAATCTGTACTCTTCCATAGCAAACTCTGCTCTTCTTTCTTGTTTAATTGCATTTCGAACTCCGCTTTGCGATGAACTGGAAACTCTAGGAAGTCCAGCTCTTAAACGCACTGGTGTTATTAAATCAGCTGCATCTGACGGAGAAATTAATCCTGATTCATTCCCAGCCTCTGCAGCCATTAAGAGGATGTCTGCATATCTAAAGATCTTAATATTTTCCCATCTGTTTCCATTTGTATTAAAGCTGGTACGAACATCTTTATGTGTATATGCTTTTTTATTCCAATATTTTTGAGCTAAAGGAGGTGCATCTGGCAATGTACCACCTCCAAAACCACCATCATCTTTACCAGATTCTAAAATGGTATTTGCTTTTCTTAAATCTCCTGGCTCAAAAGCATCTACAAGCTGTTGTGTTGGCACATTAAAACCCCAACCTAAATTCCATTCTCCTGTTCCTCTTACCCCTTGCCCAATAAAGTAAATGTTAGAAAATCGATCTCCATTATCCGTAATTGTTTGCTGAATTTCAAATATAGATCCAGAGCCATTGTTGCCTCCTAATTCAAATAAATTCATTAAACTAGGGTCTAGTGTATAGGTTTTAGAATCTATAATCTCTTTAGATTTATTATAGGCGTTTGTCCAATCTTTTTGATATAGATATAATTTCGCTAATAAAGATTTAGCAAAGCCAGCTGTAGCTCTTCCTGGAAAATTTGGCCAAGTAAGTGGTAATTTTTTTTCTGCGATTTCTAAATCTTCTATTATAAACGTATCTATTTCAGCAATAGAAGATTTTGGTGCAAAAGCATCTGAAGGCACATCTATTGTAACTGTAATAATTGGTGCTTCTCCATAATCTCTTCGCAATTCAAAATACATTAAAGCTCTTATTGCTCTGGCTTCTGCGTCATTTACTAAACTTGCTTCATCGGTTAACTCAGCCTCTTTAATATTATTAATCACCTCATTACATGCAAAAATAATTTCGTAGTGTCCGTTCCACCATGCTGTACTTAATCCGTTGGTTGGAATGTATTGAAATTCGTTAAAAGCTGTTCCATTTGCAGCACCATCTCCAGGAGTACTCCCTTTTTCTGCATCATCAGATCTAATGCTTCCAAACCATAATCTAGTCCAGCTTCCTACGCTAGTAGTTCTTGTTAAGGAGTATATACCAAATACAGCGGCTTCTTGACCACCAACCCCCAATTCTTCATTATTGGCAACCTCCCCTAAAGGTAACCTGTCTAAGAAACCGTCTTCACATGCCATGCCTAATATTAAAATACCTACCAATGACAAAATTTGTAATTTAATTCGTTTTATTTTTTTCATTTTATTAATTTTTTAAAATGTTAAGCTAACACCAACGGTAGAAATTACGGGTATTGGATACCCTCCTCCGTCTATACCAAAAGCAGTTGGAGAACCACCAGCTTCAGGGGTAAAGCCCGAAGTTTCTTTCCAAGTGTATAAATTCTGAATATTAGCAAATAATTTTAATTGCTGAATTTTTAACTTCTTAAGTACATTATGATCAACACTATACCCAAATTGAATATTTCTAATTCTTAAATAACTACCATCTTCAATCATATATGTTGATGGAAGTCTGTTATAATCTGTAGAAAATAATCTAGGCTCCCAGTTTGATGTTCCAGAACCCATCCATCTTTCTGCTCTAGCATCTCTAAAATTAAATTGAGCGAAAGAATTTCCATTTCCCCAATCTCGATATATTTCATTTCCATAAACACCTTGAAAATCCATATTCAAATAAATGTTTTTATACTTTAAATTTGTATAAAAACCATAGGTAAAATCTGGTGTAGGGTTCCCGATAACTGTTCTATCGTTTGGTGTAATTTCTCCATCTCCATTAACATCTCTGTATTTAAAATCTCCTGGAGAATAACTACCTAAAGCACTTGGGATTGAAGCTGCTATATCTGCGTTTGATTGATATAGACCATCTACGATATATCCATAGAAATGTCCAATTGCCTCACCAGTAATAGTTCTTGAAGCAGATCCGTTTGCAAAAATTGGAGCATCTTCAAAAGTTGATAAAACTTTATTATCGATAGTCGTTACATTTCCACCGATGGAATAGCTGAAATTATCACTAAGATTATCATCCCATGAAGTTTCAAATTCAAAACCTTTATTTTCAATCTCACCAAAATTATCAAAAAATGTTTGTACACCTGTATTTACAAATACTAATAAGTCTTCGGTTTTTCTGTTATAGTAATTCGTATTAAACGTTAGTTTATTATTTAACCATCTCGATTCAAAACCAAACTCCCACATTTTTACGGTTTCCCATTTTAAATCTGGATTTTCCTCAAATTTTTGAATAAAACCAGCAATTACATTATTACCAAAAACTGCAGTTGCAGATTGGTTTACACCTGGATAATAGGGGTAATTAGTGCCACCAGGTAAAGCTTGATTCCCTAATGCCCCTATAGAACCTTTAAATTTCAGGTAATCTAACGTATTTACATTCTCCATAAAACTTTCTCTTGTAACAACCCAACCTGCCCCAACAGACCAAAAATCTTGTTCTCTATTATCTGGTGCTAATTGTGATGTGGCATCTCTACGATAAGAAGCATTTAATAAATATTTGCCATCATAACTATATAAAGTTCTAGCTAAAAATGAAGCAGTTGCCCTATCTGATTGACTAGAGTTTGATGTTCTCGTTGATGGATCTCCGTAAGGGTATACATTTAAATACCAAAAACGTTCATCATCAGGAATAATACCTACTGCTGAACTTGGATCATGTTCTACACTACCATTTATATTTTCTGAATAAAATTCTGTTGTTGTAAAACCTATAACAGCATTAATGTCATGCTTACCATAGTCTTTTTTAAATGATAACAAATATTCGTTCTGAAAATTGAATCCTGTATTACTAGACTGATTTACTCGCGTAAGTTGATTGCCATTAAAGTTCTCTATTTCATCAGATTCAGCAACATAAATTCCAACTATTGGCGTATAAGATCTAGTTCTAGAGTGACTATAATCTCCGTATATATTTACTCTAAAGCTAAAATCTTTTAAAAAATCTACCTCTGCAAAAAGGCTTCCTACAAAACGATATCTTTCTCCAATACCTTTGTTTTTTGTGACATTCGCAACCAATGCAGGATTTCCAATTTGCGGCCCACCAATCTGAATGGGCAGTTGGTTATAAAGACCGTTAAACTCTGGTCTCGTATCAAAATGAATAGGATCTACGATTGGAGTTGCATTCAATGCTGCTCCAAAACCGCCTTGGTTTGGAAGCTTATCTTGCAACCCATTTAAGTTAATACCAATTCTAAAATTTTTAGAGATGTTATATTCATTATTTAAATTCAATGTAATTCTCTCTAACTTTTCTTCCTTAACTAATCCTTCTTCTATTCGATACCCTAAACCAAAAGATAATTTGCTTTTATCTGTAGCATTCTGAATACTTAAATTATTTGTTTGAATAAATGCAGCATTATTTGCTATTTCATTTACCCAATCGGTATCTCCGTCAAATTCATTGTAATAAATAAAAGGCGATTCACCTTCATTTATTAATTGCTCATCATAAAGCTCCTTGAAAAGCGCCCCATTCGCCAAATTTGGTTTCCCTGTAATATTTTTGACACCTATAGTAGAGTTAAAGTTTAATGTAAACTCTCCATTTTTCGCTTTTTTAGTAGTTATAATAATAACACCGTTTGCTCCTCTAACTCCAAAAACGGCTAAAGATGATGCATCTTTAAGCACCTCTATAGATTCGATGTCATTTGGGTTTACAAAGTCAATATTATTGGCAAATATTCCGTCTATTACATAAAGTGGACTTGTGTTATACCTACTACTTGTTCCTCTAATTCTAATATCCGGATTTTGCCCAATTCTACCCGAATTTACTACGGAAAGCCCAGCAACCTTTCCTTGAAGCGAAGCAATTGGATTTGTGGCAGGTTTATCTGCAACTTCTTCCCCTTTAATGCTCACTATAGATCCTGTTAAATCTCGTTTTTTTGCAGTACCATAACCAATAACAACTATCTCATCTAAAATTTCAGAACTTGTTGTTAAAGCCACATTTATAGTAGTTTTGTTGGCTACAGTAACAGCAACGGTTTTCATACCCACATACATAAATTCCAAAACATCTCCTTTATTTACGTTGATAGCATAGCCACCATCAAAATCTGTGGAGGTTCCTTTGGTTGTTCCTTTTACTAGAATACTTACACCAGGTAAAGGTGAATTATCATCTGCACTAGTAACAATTCCCTTAATATTAATTTCTTGTGCATGTAGCATTGTTATTGTTGAAAATAACATTAATAGTAGTAATAACTTTAATTTGACTTTCATCTTTTTATTCATTTGAAATTGATTAGAGTAAAATTAGAGCTTATTTAACGTTAAATTAACAATACAGACTACACTTTAAGTACATCATTATAAAAAAAATTGATAAAAGTGAGTATTCTACAATAGATAAATAGCTATTATAACTAATAAAATTAACCTTTAAAAATAAAAATGACGTAGTAATGACGTATTTTTGAGTGTAGTTTTTAAATAATTTTAAGTGGTAAAATCGAAAAAAAAGCACTTGTTTATTGAATTAATGATAAAATTAGGAGCTAAAATTTACCAAATATGAAGTCAAAGAACTCTCATTATCGAGTCCTAATTTTTTCTTTAAACGATATCTATGGGTTTCTACACCTCTTAAAGAAATATTCATTAATGGTGCTATTTCTTTGGTTGAAAGATTCATTTTAATATAAGCACAAATCTTTAAATCCTTATGGGTTAATCTTGGAAATTGCTCTTTTAAAAGTTTAAAAAACTCTTCGTGAACTTGATTGAAATTGTATTCAAAAACTTCCCATTCATCTTTGTGACCAATAGAATTGTTAACTTTTTTTATTATTTTTTTAAAGGAAAAATAATTATTGAAATTGTCTTTATTTGAAAGTAATTCTTCTTTAAGAGAAAGAAGCGATTCATTTTTTTTGACCAAAGCCATTGCAGTATTTGCCAACTGTTTACTTTTTAATTTCAACTCGTTTTTTAAAGCTGCATTTTTTAATTCGATTATTTTTTTATCGTTTTCAATGATTTGCTCCTCAACTAACCTTTCTTGTGCTTTTTGAAATTTGATTTCTAAAAGTTTTTGCTCTTTCTTAATCTTTCTTTTATGCAACATAAAAAAAAGAGCACTAATTAAAAGTAGGATTCCCACATACAATAGATATCCTTTTTTAGATTTATACCAAGGAGGAAGTATTTTTATTTGAAGACTGGTATTTTCGGAAGTTTTATCGAGAAGGTTCGATGTTCTAAATAGTAACGTATAATCTCCGTCGGGCAAATTAGACAATTCTAATTTTTCTTTTTCAATACGGTTCCAAATTGAAGAATTATTAGTAGCTATTTTGTATTCAAAAAAGTAATTCTTTGATTTTGGTGCAGATAATGAAATTGTTATATTATTCTTATCAAAAGGGATTTTAATAACTTCTTTGTTACTGATATTTATGTTTCTTTTATCTGTAACAATGGTTTCTATATTTGGTTTTTGTAACTGATTATAAAATTGATTTTTTCGTTCGTCAATTATCATAAAACCATTCATTAAGCTTAATACAACAGCTGAATCTTTTAAAACTGATATGTTTTCATTGTCAACAATTAGTCTATTTTCTAAGTACTTACTCTCAATAGATAAGGTGTTTTTAAAATTAGATACGTTATAAAAACTAATTAAATCTTTATTTTTAACGACCAATTTTTCTGAATCGTCTTCAGAAATTATATAAGCGTCTTTACCGAACGTTTTGTTTAATAGCTCATAATCTATGATGCTATCTAATATAGATTCATATTTCTGCCATCCTTTATTAGTTTTAAAAACAATATTGTTATTCAGATTATAAACGCGTACACCATAATCTGATGATAATCCTTTGGAATTATAATTTTCAATAGTTTTTATAGACTGATAATCTTCATTAAAAGTGATTCTATACAATCCTTTATAAGCATCTGCAGCCCAAGCTTTTCTTTCATTTTCAAATACCAAATACTTAATGGGATTTGTTGTTTTATCTAAACGTTTTGCTTGCCATTCATTTTTTGTTTTTTCGAATTTCACCAAACCAGAGTACGTTCCTTGAATATAAACAGCATTAGATTCTGGAACTTTTTTTAACGTCCATCCACCAGTAAAAATAGAAATCAGCTTTAGTTTATTATCTTTAATAAGATAGGTGCCATTGTTATGTCCGCAAAACAATTCATCATTTATTATTTTAAAATCCCAAACTTGCCCCTGAGAATCTTCTATAAATTCTAATTTGTTTTCTTTATTTAAGAAATAAATTCCTGTGTTGCTTCCTATATAAACTACGTCCTTATATAAAATTACGTCATAAACAGCGCCTAAATTTCCACTAGTATCATTGTAAAAAGTATAGTTGCTATTTAAGTTTATCATAGAAATCCCTTGGTCTAAACTCAACCAAAGTTCGTTATCATCATCAACAGACATCCCCAAAACAGTGTTATTTAACAAACCATTTTCTTTGTTGATACTATATAAAATTTTTCCATTTTTATCGATAACATAAATTCCATTTTTAATGGTTCCAAAAACCATATTCCCATTTTTTAGTTCTAAAAAAGTGTTTAATTGGTGTTTTTTTATGAATGAGTTAATTTCTGATTTGTAGACCGATAATTTATCATTTTTAAATAGAAAACATCCCTTTAGAGAAGTAGTAATCAAAAAACCTTTATTAAAATTAGAGATGGATATAATTTTAGTGTTTTCAAAAATAGGATCGTCAATAAAAGAGACAAACTCATTTCCTTTCTTGACAAAAATCCCTTCTCTTAAAGTAGAAACATACAATTCTTCATTTATAAAATTAGAAGAAATGATGGTGGATGATAAATTTATTTTTTGTGTTTTACCCTTCTCATACATATATATATTAGAGAAAGATCTAAAAATTATTAAATCTTTATAGGCATTTATCTGCCAAATCTCTTCATTTGATGAGATCTTATTCTCAAAATTTTCGCTTAAAGAAAAATATTTTAAAAGGCCTTTACTGTTTTTAATCCAATAGCCAAATTCTTTGTAAGAGCCTGTATAAATTTTATCTTTATGGGCTAAAACAGAACGTATGATTGTTTTATTTGGCAGTTCCCAAAGTTTCCATTTTAGACCGTCGAATTCTAATAATCCATTATTATTTGCTACGTATAATTTCCCTGTTTCAGATTTTGAAATGCCCCAATTTTGGTTCCCAGCTTCATATTTAGAAACATTGTAATTCTTAAAATAAGGAATGTGTTGAGAGAAAAATGCTGTATGCATTAGTAGACAAAGAAGTATGAGTATTCTGATATGTTTCATTTTTCAAAATCACTTAAGTAATCAAAATAATATTTCACATAATAAAACTAAAGATAATAAATCAATTCATCAAAGAACTTATTCATTATTTTATAATTATTGCATATATAAAAATTATAGAGGTCAGTAGCGAGTTACTTATTAAAAATAATAATTAACTAACGATGTCTGGTTGAGCATTGCCGAGAAGCAAAAGATATTTTGCGCCGAAGGTAGCTAGCGAAGCTATCGAAACCTATATAAAGCAGACCAATAGTTCTCGACTGTGCTCGAACGGACGATAACAAACGATTCCAAACACCTAATAAACAGTACTTTAAAATTTTTACTTGGTATGTATTTAACTACTGACCTCTAAAAAATTATTTTTATATTTCTTAAAAAACTCAATTAAAACTTTTTATCATCTTAAAGTTGTTATTGTATGTATTTAATAAGTGAAGTAGGCCTAATATCCATTGTAAAGAATAACCTAAATCAATCTCAGTATATATTAAAGTAATGTTAATCATTTTTTGGGCGATTTATAAAGCCGTATTTTTATAGTGATGAAAAACAACACGAAAAGAAAAGGTTTTGTCTTTAAAACTTATGAAGCAGAAAACCAATCTCCTTTTGAAAAATTATTCGAGATTTTTAAAGAATTAATCACGCATACTTCTGGCGATTTTGATGAAGCCATCGATTGGCTGCGCTCTTTAGACAAAGAATATAAATTGACTGATAAAAATTATACCATTGATGATTTTATCGAAGATTTAAAGAAAAAAGGATACATTAAAGAGGAAGTAAAAGCAGATGGAACTGGAGGCACAAAAATTACTCCGAAAACAGAACGTGCAATTCGCCAGCAAGCCTTAAATCATATTTTTGGAAAAATAAAAAGAAGTGGCTCGGGGAATCATAAAAGTAAATCTCCAGGAATTGGAGATGAACATACGGGAGATTTTAGAGCTTATCAATTTGGAGATGCATTAGACAAAGTTTCCGTTACCGAAAGTATTAGAAACGCACAAATAAATAATGGTATAGAGAACTTCAGTCTTACAGAAAACGACTTGGTTGTTGAAGAAACGCTTCATAAAAGCCAAATGAGTACAGTGTTGATGATAGACATTAGTCATTCTATGATTTTGTATGGTGAAGATAGAATTACACCTGCCAAAAAAGTTGCGATGGCTTTGGCTGAATTGATTACTACTCGTTATCCGAAAGATACTTTAGATATTATTGTTTTTGGAAACGATGCTTGGTCTATTAAAATTAAAGATTTACCCTATTTACAAGTAGGTCCTTATCATACAAATACAGTTGCTGGTTTAAATTTAGCGATGGATTTGCTCCGCAGAAAACGAAATACCAACAAGCAAATTTTTATGATTACAGATGGTAAACCAAGCTGTTTACGTCTGCCAGATGGTCAATATTATAAAAACAGTAACGGTTTAGACCAACACATTGTAAACAAATGTTACGCAATGGCGCAACAAGCCAGAAAATTACACATTCCCATTACTACTTTTATGATTGCACAAGATCCGTATTTGATGCAATTTGTAAGAGCGTTTACACAAGCAAATCAAGGAAAAGCATTTTACACAGGTTTAAAGGGTTTAGGTGAAATGATTTTTGAAGACTACGAAACAAATAGAAAAAAGAGAATTAAATAAAAAGCCCATCCAACCTTCCCAAAGGGAAGGCTTTTAGCAAGTTTGAGGGCAAAAATATAATATTAACACACAGATAAACACAACAGTGTTTCCTTTCCTTCGGAAAGGATTAAGGATAGGCTTATGAATTTAGAAAATATAAAAACATTAGGAGAATTAAAGAAAGCGGGATATGCTTCAAAATCTATAAAAGACGAATTAAGAGAAAACCTCATTAGTAAAATAATGAATAAAGAAACCGTTTTTAAAGGAGTTCATGGATATGAAAACACCGTGATACCTGAATTAGAACGTGCTATTTTAAGTAAACATAACATCAATTTATTAGGTTTACGTGGTCAAGCAAAAACACGTTTGGCTCGATTAATGGTCAATTTATTAGACGAATTTATTCCTGTAGTAGAAGGTTCTGAGATAAATGATGATCCTTTGAATCCTATTTCAAGATTTGCCATTGAAACCATTCAAGAAAAAGGTGATAAAACACCAATTTTCTGGATGCATAGAGATGAACGTTTTGCTGAGAAATTAGCAACACCAGACGTTACGGTTGCAGATATTATTGGTGATGTAGATCCTATAAAAGCTGCCAATTTAAAATTGAGTTATGCCGATGATAGAGTTATTCATTACGGAATGATTCCAAGAGCAAACAGATGTATCTTTGTAATTAATGAATTGCCCGATTTACAAGCAAGAATTCAAGTGGCTTTGTTTAATATTTTACAAGAAGGTGATATCCAAATCCGCGGATTTAAAATGCGTCTAAATTTAGACATGCAATTTATTTTTACGGCGAATCCCGAAGACTATACCAACAGAGGAAGTATTGTTACACCGCTAAAAGATAGAATTGGTTCTCAGATTTTAACGCATTATCCTGAAGACATAGAAACTGCTAAAACCATTACACAACAAGAAGCGAACAAAGCCAGTTCTCAAAAAGATTTTATAGAGGTACCTGAACTAGCAAAAGATTTGTTAGAGCAGATTGTTTTTGAAGCAAGAGAAAGTGAATATATAGACGCAAAAAGTGGTGTAAGTGCACGATTAAGTATTTCTGCTTTTGAAAATTTATTAAGTACTGCAGAAAGAAGGGCTTTATTTTCTGGGGATGAAAAAACCATGGTTCGTTTAAGCGACTTTGATGGAATTATACCTTCAATTACAGGAAAAGTAGAATTGGTGTATGAAGGTGAACAAGAAGGTGCACATGTAGTTGCAGATAGTTTGATTAAAAAAGCTGTAAAAAGTTTATTCCCAACTTATTTTCCAGAAATTAAAAAATTGGAAAAACAAGAAGAAGAAACCCCATACGATGCTATTATTTCTTGGTTTTTTAATGCTGACGAAGATTTCGAATTGTTAGATGAACATTCTGAAGCGCAATACAAGGCAGAAATTGATAAAATTATACCTTTAGATGATTTTATAAAAGAACACCAACCAAACATGAATGATGCTGATACTTATTTTATGAAAGAATTTGTTTTATGGGCTTTGGTAGAATATAAAAAGTTAAGTAAATATAGATTTGCAGAAGGTACTCAGTTCAAAGATCCTTATGGAAGTTTTATAAGCGGATTGTAGATACTTATAGTCAAGACCCTTCAGGTTTTAAAAACCTGAAGGGTCTTTTTTTTTGCTCAAAATACAATTTGTATGTGTGATTCTACACTAAGTCTGTCGAAGTGCTTTGGAAAGAATATTAGTTTGTGGTTATGGCAATTTAAAAAGTTCCATAGGATTTCTAATTCCTCTTTTTAAGTTCTCACACATCACAAGTGCTTTGTCTATTTTCTGTTGGCTTTTCTTGTAACGAATAATGCCGTAAATAATACTTCTTTTTTTGCCTGCAGTTAGTTCTTCAAAAATTTTATATGCATCATAATCGCTCATTAAAACAGCCTCTAATTCTTCTGGCATTTCTACTCCATATTTAGAGGTGTCCTCGAAAATTTGCATTTCAAATTCATCCCCTAAAGATACACCCAACGCTTTTTGCTTTTGCTTACTCAACATCATTTTATAATCTCCAGAGTTCTTATCTTTTTTTACAGCTGCATAAAATTCAATTTTATGGGTTTGAAACCAGATTTTAACTTTTACACGGTTCATTTTTTTAGCGGCAAAAGGTGCAAAGATTTTATTCGGAATAAAGATATTGAAAACATCAATGAATAGTATTTTAAATTTTGTTGTTTTCATCTTACCAAGTATTTCTAGACTTTATATTGCGCTCACAAAATGAAATAATTTCTGTAATTCTTTTTTGCCGAGTAGCTGCTCTTTTTGCTTGATGTAACCAGTACAAATAGCTCTTTCTATAACTAGGTGCAAAATTGTTGTAGTTATCAAAAGCAAGTTTGTTTTGATTGAATGCTGCTTGTAAATCTTCGGGAATAACACCTTTTTCAACAGCGTCTAAAGCCGTCCAAGAACCGTTCTGTTTTCCTATTTCTATAATTTTTAATCCGCTTTCATTCATTAAATTATTTTCCAATAATTCTTTTATATATTTTTTATTCAAAGCACTCCAAACACTTTTCGGATTTCGTTTACAGAAATACTGTTTGCGCTTTCCATTTCCTAAACTTTTTACAGTAGCATCTATCCAACCAAAACAAAGCGCAACTTTTACAGCCTCTTCCCAACGCATAGATGCTTCTTTATTTTCTACCTTATAAAAAATTAGATACACACCATTTGAAGAATGATGATTCTTTGCTAGCCAATCGTACCATTCAGTATCATTTTTAAAATAGTATTCTTCTTTTAATTCCATTAATTGCAAAATATGCTGTTGATTGTAAATATAGTTATAAAATAAAAATTGGTAACTCGATTTGCTGAGCTACCAATTTAAATCAATCAAGAAACAATCAAGAAACAATGTCTAAACAAATACGACGTATCGATTTTAAAAACTCACTATTAATAAATTCAAACTATTTTGAAGCGTTTTATCTAATTCTGTTTTATTAATTCTTGCCATATAACCCTCAAGATTTTCACCTAATTGAACTTCTATATTATTAGATATTTTTAAGTTCACATTTAATTTATCTTTATAAAGAGGAATGTTTTTATAAAGTTCATTGTTTAAATTTCCTTTAATTTGATACTCCTTCACAAAAGCTACATCTGTGTGACCTTCTTTTAAAAGTTTTTTTAAAATTAAAGTTTGAATTAGTTTTACTTCATTTTGAGTCAATAGATTTTCTGAAACTCTAGTTGCATCAGCTCCTAAACTCATTAAGTTTTTAGAACTATAGTTATTTATTATTTTAGATTTCCCATTCAAAATAAGATCAACATGTTCACCATCTAATTTATACATTGGAAACTTACCCTCAGAATTATTTATAGGTTCTAAAAGCTCTAAAAGCTTAATTTCTAAAATTGAATTATTATCATTATCTGAATAATGGTTTTCTTCAATATTCGTATTGAAAGTCATGGTCTTTAAGTAAGTATTTCTTTCTTGTGCAAAAGAAAAATTTACGATTAAAATGAGTGTAAATAATATAATTGATTTCATAACTAAAAGTTTATATCTCAAATATAATAGTAATACTCTTAATTAAGAAATAAAAACTATTAATTAACTTTTTTTTAACGTTTCAAATTATCATTTTTTATATACTATAATTATGATTATCATAAAAATAGCTGTTTAAAAGAGATTAAAGAACTGAACGATTAGCATCTCCCTAAAATTTTATTAATTTAACGAGTATTGAAATCTTTTAAAAAAAAAGCCTTTAAATATGAGTAAAAACCAAAAAATAGAGAACGATATTAAAATTTTATCTTTTGACATCGATAATACATTAATTGATTTTCACACCTATAAAAGTAACTTTACAAAATCATGGATAAAATATGCCCATGACTTAGATATTATTGTTACTTATAATACTGGCAGATTAATTGATGATGTATTAAATCTAATTGACAAAGGTGTACTACCCAAACCAGATTATATAATTTCTGGAGTCGGAACGCATATTTATAATTATAAAAAAAGAAGTGTAGAAAAAGAATTTAATGATATTTTAGATGATGGTTGGAATTTAGAGGCTGTAGAAATTATTATCAATAAAATAGACTTTCCTATTAGTGAACAGCCTAATAAATTTCAACATTCCTACAAAAGAAGTTATTTTTTTCATGATGCAAGTGAAGTCTTAATAGAAAATGTTGCGCAAGATTTTCTAAATGCTGGTATGGACGTCAATGTAATTTATTCAGGCAATAAATTTTTAGACATTTTACCTAAATGGGCTAATAAAGGAAACGCTTTGCAGTGGTTGTTACGAAGGCTAAATTTAGAGACGAATCAAGTTTTGGTTGCAGGAGATAGTGGAAATGACTCAGCAATGTTCGATTTGAAAGGTGTTTCTGGTATTGTGGTTGCAAATGCACACGAAGAGTTATACAAATACACAAAACACAAAAAAGTTTATCATACTGAAAAAGAAAAAGGAGATGGTATTATTGAAGGTCTCATCTACTACAAAATACTTCCAAAAGAAGCTATTGATATTACCAATATAGATCATTCTGATGATTTTTTTATCAAAAAAGAATTAGACACTTTGGCTTTAGAAGATGATAATGAAAAGATTGCATTGATACAAGAAGGCTATGAAAAAGCAATAGAAGCGCTACGAAAAAACATAACACCTTTGGGTTTTTCTGCTTGTTCTATAAAAGATAATATTCCGAATGGAACCGATGAAAATTACCATTCTGTTTGGGCAAGAGATGGCGCAATTACGGTTATTGGCTCTTTGTCTTTAATTGATGACGAAGAAATTCATCAATGTCAAAGACAAACATTAATTACACTTTTTGAACATATTTCTAGGAACGGTCAGATTCCTTCTAATGTAAGGTTGAAGGATAATGAGCCTGATTATTCTGGTGTTGGAGGCATTTGCTCTATAGACAGTGGTATTTGGGTAGTGATTGCATTTTATGAATATGTAAATGTTTCAAAAGATTACAAATTTTTAAGAAAATACATTGCAGATATTAAAGAAACCATGCGATGGTTAGGTGCACATGATAGCAATAATGATGCCCTTTTAGAAATTCCTGAAGCAGGAGATTGGACCGATTTGTTTGGTAGAAGTTATAATATTTTATACGATGAAATTTTATGGTATAGAGCCAACGTTTGTTTTGGACGCATGTTAGAAATGTTAGGAAATCATGAAGATGCTGGCGAATCTATTAGATGGTCTCAAGTAATAAAAAAAGAAATTGTTCAGAATTTTTGGCCTTCAACACAACAGCAATTATTTTCATCCGTGTCATTTGCTGAAAAACAATTTACATTAGGAGACACCTCGTATTTAATTGCCCAAACAACACCTTTCGATTTTAGTTGGCGTTGTGATATTTTAGGAAATGTACTTGCCTATTTACATGGAACCATCGATGCTGAAAAAGCGCATCAAACATTTAAATTTATGTTAGGTGTTGGTGTGAACGATCCTTTTCCTGTTGCAAACGTATATCCAGTAGTAAGTCCTGGAGACCCAGATTGGAGACCTTATTATACTGTAAACCTTTTAAATCTGCCAAACCATTATCACAACGGCGGTATTTGGCCTTTTGTGGGCGGTTTTTGGGTAAAGTTTGTAAATAAATTAGGCTTTAGAGATATGGCCATAGCAGAACTACACAAGTTGGCATTGCTAAATAAAGAAGGCATTAGTAACGAATGGGAATTTACAGAATGGGCGCATGGCGTTACTGGAAAACCAATGGGAAAAGCCTATCAAGCGTGGTCTGCAGCGCAATATATTTCTGCGTACAATGATTTAAAAATAACAAAAACTAAAAAATAAAACTATGAAATCGATTTTAATGATCTCTCTGCATGGATATGTTGGGGCAAATGCCGAATTAGGAAAGCCAGATACTGGCGGACAAGTAGTGTATGTTTTAGAATTAGCAGAAAGATTTAGCAGGCTTGGCAAACGTGTAGATTTAGTGACACGCCAATTTGAAGACCAACCAGAATATGATGATGTAAATGAGAATTATAGTATTTGGAGAATTCCTTTTGGAGGGAAAAAATTCATCCGAAAGGAAGATATGCACGACCATTTGAAGAAATTTGTTACGAATACGCTTGCAGCCATAAAAAAAGAAAATAAAAAATATGATGTGGTCTATTCTCATTATTGGGATGCAGGTTGGGCGGGACAAAAAATTGCAGAAGAGTTAGGAATTTGTCACGTGCATACGCCACATTCTTTAGGTTGGTGGAAACAACATTCTATGGGAAGTGATATGGATGAAAAGGAAATGGAAAAAACCTACCGTTTTAAAGAACGAATTCGTAAAGAATATTTCGTATACCAAATGTGTAATTTTGTAATTGCTACAACGTTGCCACAAGTAGACTTACTGGTACAGCAATATGATGTTTTAAATAAAAATTGTAGTATGATTCCTCCAGGAATTGATGAAAATAAATTTTTCCCTGTTCCCTCAAAAGAGAATGATAAAATTCGTGTAAAATATGACATCAATCCTAAAGATGTTTTAGCTTTGGGAAGAATGGCGCATAATAAAGGGTATGATTTACTAATAAATTCTTTACCCACATTATTTGAATTAGCTCCAGAAGCTGGTTTAGTCGCTGCAATTGGCGGAGATTCTCAACAAGATAAAGACGGAATTGAAAAATTAAAACAAGTAGCATCTGAAATTGGAGTGATGGATAAAATTAAATGGAAAAGTTATATTGAAGATGAGGATTTAGCGAACGTTTATAGATCTGCAAGCATTTTTGCAATGCCTTCTCGATATGAACCTTTTGGAATGGTTGCCATTGAAGCCATGGCTTGTGGAACACCAAGTGTAATTACAGTTCACGGTGGTTTATGTGATTTGATTGATTTTGGAAATCAAGCATTATTTGCAGATCCACACAGACCAAAAGAATTTGGTGCAATGATGGCAATGCCGTTATTATATCCTAATTTAAGAAATGAAATGTCTGTAGAAGGCGCACGTTTTGCACGTAGAAATTTTGGTTGGACAGGTATTGCAAAAAGAATGCTGAGTATTTTTGCAAGCTCAATAAATCAAAGAACATCAGAATCTAATATTTATTAAAACATGTCTAAAATTGTTTGTTTTGGGGAAGTTTTGTGGGATGTTTTTCCCAATCATAAAAAAATTGGAGGAGCTCCGCTAAATGTCGCCATTCGTTTGCAATCCTTTTCTAATGAAGTTTTTATGATTAGTGCAGTAGGTACTGATGATTTGGGAAAATCTATTTTAGAGTATTTGCAAGCACACCAAATAAACACAAAACACGTGCAAGTTTTAAATGATTTTACAACAGGAGAAGTTGCCGTTACTTTAAATAAAAAAGGAGTTGCAAGTTATCAAATTGTACATCCCAAAGCTTGGGATAAAATAACATGTAAAGAAGCAACATCAGACTTAGTAAAACAGGTGGATGCTTTTGTCTTTGGAAGCTTAATCACCAGAGATGAGATTTCCAAAACAACTTTATACCAGCTTTTAAAAGTAGCAACTTATAAAATTTTTGATGTGAATTTACGCGCGCCTTTTTACGAGAAAAACATTTTAATTGAGCTGATGCAAATAGCAGATTTCATCAAATTTAATGATGAAGAATTGTATAAAATTGCTACTTATCTAGATTCTCCATGCAACAATTTAGAACAAAACATCCATTTTATAGCAGAAAAAACAAAAACCAAACATATTTGTGTGACAAAAGGCGAACATGGTGCTGTTTTATTTTATGAGTCACAACTATTTTACAATAGCGGCTATCGAATAAAAGTGGCAGATACCGTGGGTTCTGGAGATTCTTTTTTAGCAACCTTAATTAGTCATTTACTGCAAAAAGAAAATCCACAAAAAGCCATTGATGTAGCCTGCGCAGTTGGTGCTTTGGTGGCTCAAAAGGAAGGAGCAAATCCACAAATTTCACAAAAAGAAATTGATGATTTTATGGACGTTTAATTCTAAATTCTTACCTCCAAATTTTATTAGGAAAAACAACCACACTTTCATGTCCGTTTTCTCCAACTGCTGCAACCCCAAAAAAGAAATTGTCAATTACAATACCGTCTAAAGTAAATTCTGTAGTTTCTACATATCTAGAATGATCCCAAGTAGGTGACGTGGTGTCTCTCCAATAGATTTTATAGCCTTTTGCACCTGCTACTTTGGTCCATTTTAATTTTACAGAAGCTTCTACAATTCCACCAATGGCAACCTCTTTTGGTGCCTCTGGAGCCCAAGCTAAGCTTGCCAAACTAATTGCGTTTACAGCTGTCAATTTTTTAGCATAGCCAAAGTTTACATGCTCAAAAGTATCACCATATTTAATTCCATTTTCGGTTCTAATATCTTGATGTTGTTGTGTATAATTTTCATGAGCTTCCATAATACGAATTCCTGCAAAACCCAAATCATTAAAAGGTCTGTGATGCCCACCTCTCCCAAACCTGTCTAACCTATAAATCATCATCGGATTCATTTCTGGCATGTATGTTTTGGTTGTTTTATGAATATAGCGCGCTAATTGTCTAGAAATTCCGTCAACTTCTCCTCCATAGAATCTTCGCATTCTTCTTTCTCTTTCGGTTTCATTTGCAGGTACAGGTTCCGAAAAAATTCGAAAAGATCTATTGTCTATGACACCATCTACACCTTCAATATTACCAATCATATCATTATTTAAAATACCAATAATCTCCCAACCTTTTTCTTTAGCATATTTTGCCAATCCAGCACCACCAAAAAGGCCTTGCTCTTCGCCAGACAAACCCACATAAAGAATACTACTTTCAAATTTATAGTTACTTAAAACTCTTGCTGCCTCAATGGTTCCTGCCATTCCTGAAGCATTGTCATTTGCACCTGGAGCATCTGTAGTAAAATCCATCGTATCACTAGCTCTAGAATCGATGTCTCCACTCATAATTACAAATTTGTTCGGATATTTTGTTCCTTTTTGTATCGCCACAACATTTACTATCCAAGCATCATGAGGTACTCTTCTATTCCCTTCTTTGCTAACGAAATCTTTTTGGTAAAAAACGTCGATACAGTTATTGCAATTTTTAGAAATAGACTCAAATTCAGATTTTATCCAACGTCTTGCAGCACCAATTCCTCGGTTATTAGAAATGGTATCAGAAAAGGTATTTCTTGTTCCGAATTCAGTGAGTGTTTTTACATCTGCTTTAATTCTATCTGCAGAAACGTTCTCGATAATTTGATATATTTTTGAATCTGTCTGAGCAAAATTTATCATTGAGACAAATAAAAGGAATCCTGTAATTTTTTTCATTTGAAGTTGTTTTTATTGTTTAAAATACCAAAATGGGATATCTATCACATGTTTATTTTCTATTTTCTTTGATCTTATAGAAGTTGTTAATCTTTTTAAGTTGATGATATGTTTGCCTTCTGTATATTGTTTTAATGAGACAAATGTTTCGAAACCTATTTGATTATTTATTTCTGTAAATGAAAAATTTGTGTTTATTTTTAGCGCATCTATTTTTAAAGTAAATATTTTTTTAAAGGCTTTCAAATATAAAAAATTCAAACTATCTTTTTTCTGAACATTGACTTTATCTTTAGAAGAAAAGATACCGTTACTAAAACCTCTTTTGTCATCTTCAGGCTCTAAATCTTTATTTTGATCAAAAATTAAATCTTCAATATTTTCCTTGAAAGGAATAAAAAGATGTATATAATTCTCTTTGACTACTTTAGATTGTATGGCTGCTCTTTTAATATATTTATTTTTCTCTAATGTGCTTATATAATTATTATTATCGGAATAATGAACAGATGAGTATTCTTTTGCAGAAATGTAATTAGATCTTATACTATTAGAGGTTACAAAAAAAAATGCTAAAATGTAAATTGGTGTTATGATAAAGGTTAACCTTTTGCTAAACTTATCATCTAGAACATTATATACCAAAGGTCTGTATAAAAAGGAAAGTGTAATAATAGTAAAGATTTTGTAAATTGGAAAGTATAAAAAAGAAGTCCATTCTTTTTTCTTTAAGTATCCCTGTGTTATAAAATCGATAAATACAATAAGGGCTAAAAAAAGAAAAGACATTCCAAATAATACCAATAGTAAAGCCCCTGTCATTTCAGAAAAAAGACCTAATTTCATAAAAAAGTTACTTATTAATACAAGAATCAGAATAACAAGAAAAAAGGAAATAATATAAAATAAATACAAAAAGGTAATTGCAAATAGAATACTACAGTAGTTTTCTAAGGTATTTATATATTTATCAAAAGAACCTACTTTTTTCTTTAGATGATTTGTAAAACGTTTTTTATAATTTAAAGATTCATATTCAATTTCACCGGAAACATAGCGCAAGCCTATAGCGCCAATCCATAAACCTCTTAAAACTACGTGTAATATTAAATTTATAATTAGTACCCAACAAGCAACTAAAGCAATGCCATATAAATATTCGTTATAGCTCTCAACAGCCTTAGCCTCATTCAGCATATTTACTAGAAGGTCTAAAGATGAAACCAAACCAAAAATTGCAAACCCAGAAATTAGCAATTCTAACTGCCAACTTTCTTGCTGTAATTTGTCTAAAAGTTCTTTAAACTTACTATCTGTGTAATCATTTTTCATTAAAAATATTTTTTTAAAGATAGTGACTTTATAAAACACAAAAAAACCACTTTTACTATTTTAAAAGTGGTTGTAAATTGAATAAAAATAAATCTTATTCTTTATCTAATTTTTTTGTCTGTTGAAAGCCAATTAACAGCGCTCCACCAGCACATAAAAAGATAGATGCTGCATAAAACACACCAGAATCGATAGCGTTTTGTGGTCTGTTTTGCCATGAACCCTCATACCCAAAATGATAACTTAATATGGTTGCTAGTAAAATACCTACACCAACTCCCATGGCCAGTAAACCTAAGTTTAAAATTAATACCTTCCAAAAAGGTGCTGTTTTGCGGTCTTGCTGTCCTTTCATAAAAACGGTAGCATCTACGCCTTTATCTATTAGTGCCAGACGTTCTTTATTTCTGGTTGAAAAGAATACATAAAAGATTCCGAAAATGATTGCGAATAAGAACATAAATACGATTGCTACTTCCATAATATTGATTTTAAATTGTTTATTGTTATTGTGTTTGTAGCTTTGACGAATAATTTTAAATAAAGGTTACAGAAAAATTCATTTATTTTTATTTCAAAAAAACTGTAACCTTTTTATTTACTTTACAGTCCTATAGAAAATGGCCAACAAAGACCAACTAATTATTGATAAAGTTTTGCAAGGCAATTCTAATGCTTTCGCAGAATTGGTAAACACCTACAAAGATTTGGTGTTCTCTTTGGCAATAAAAATGACGAAAAATAAAGAAGTTGCAGAAGAGGTTAGTCAAGATACTTTTATTAAAGCCTATAAAAATCTTGCAAATTTTAAAGGCGATTCTAAATTTTCTACCTGGTTATATAAAATTACGTATCATAACTGTTTAGATGAATTTAAAAAGAATGAAAGAAAATATAAAACAGCTACAATTGATGAAGATTTTTCACTAAATTTAAAATCTTCTGATGATGTTTTAAAAACTATTGAAAAAGAAGACAGAGCAAAAATGATGAAAATTTGCTTAGAAGAATTGCCGAAAGAAGAAAAAACCATATTATGGCTTTTCTATTTTAAAGAATTAAGTTTAAAAGAGATTCAAACCATTACCAACTTTTCTGAAGCAAACATTAAAGTAAAATTACACAGAGCAAGAAAACGTTTACTTGGTATTGTAGAAAAACGTTTTGAGCCTGAAATGATCGCACACTATGGAAAAAAATAAACACCACTTAACCGAAGATGCTTTTTTTAAAAAGTACATACAAGAAATAGAAGTAGATAAAACCACCTCCCGTTTTACCGCTACTATTATGGATGCAATTTTAAAGGAAGAACAAAAAACAGTCTTAAAACCTGAACCCTTAATTTCTAAAAAAATATGGGTTGTTTCAGTAAGTTTTATAGCAACTTGTTTGTGGTTCTTATTCAAAGGAAAAAGTACTAGTACCTATAATTTTCCAGCATTAGATACAAGCTCTTTTAGCAATATTGAATTCCCTAATTTATTTGGAAGTATATCAATATCATCAACAGTAATGTATACTGTTATTACATTTTCTATTTTGGCATTGATACAAATAGCCTATTTGAAAAATCATTTTGACAAAAAATTTCAATAATATTATTACAGTTTAAAAAATATTTTAAAATTTCCTTGTAATTCTTCTATGCTTTTTTGTTGAGTTAGACGTTTTAATGTTAAAATCTACCACACCTAGCACTAAATCTTCATCAGTAATTACTTCTACTTTCCATTCACCGTCTATAACATTATTTTTATAACTATAGCCTCTATAACCTTCATCTCTTCCTCCAACAATATTAAAACCAATTTTATCTAAATTTTGCCACTCTTCTGTGTTAGGATCATACCATTTCCATAGATGATAAATTTTCTTTGTTAAATCGGTTGGTGCAAATATCGACGTAAAAACATACACAGGTTGATTCGAGTTCCTGTTAAAATTGATTTTATGATCTCGCCAAAAAATATACCATTCATCAATTTCATAACTCACTATATATGAATTGTCTTCCTTTTCAATGTTGTATGCAACCAATCCTTTATCTAAAGCCAAAGGCACTGGAGGAATCAATTTAAAATAGTAGAAAATGTTTATTAACAAATAAATTCCGAAAATCATACTCACCATTTTCCATTTTGTAATTTCTGTTCTTGCAGAAAGGCTTGTACTATACACTAAAATTATTAAGACAAAAGTTGAAGCCAAACTGATAGCTCCAGAAATTAGAAATATCGTCGTATTCATTTCTTTTAAAATAATAGGCAAAAAGAAACTTAAAAAAGTAAAATTCACGAAGAAATAAGCGCTAAACTGTAGATATTTGTTAGAAACACGTTTTTTAAAAACTTCATTTGCAAAAAGTAAAACTACTAAAATTATAAAAAAACTAGCTGTCTTAGAAAGTGATACACTTCTAGAAAAGTAGATTACGTAGGCACTAGAAAGTCCACCTAAAAAAAACTGAATGGCTAATGGTAAATAATGTCCATATTTTTGAATAAAAGAAGTTTTCCATTTTTCACTATCCACCAAATTAAAAAAATAGATACTAACGGTTAAAAGTATCATATAAGCACACAAAATTATAATATCGTACAATCTATCTATTCTACCTAGCGTAAGAGAATCCCAAGTAAAACCCGCGATAAAAAATAGAAGTGGTGCATATTTTTTATGCTTGCTTATAAATAAATTAAACTTGCTATTCTTATATTTAACAAGACTTCTTTTCATATTTTTGGTTTCATTGATAAAATGTGAATATAGATAAATTTTATGAATGGAAGCATCAATTTAAAATAACATAAAATTCAAAAATAGTCTGAATCATTTGTATATTTATATTTTAATTTTTCTCAAAAATTTTTCAATTTAAGCAAAATGAAAATCATCATCTCTCCAGCAAAATCTTTAGATTTCGAAAGCACAGTGCCTACCGATTTATATACACAACCTCTTTTTTTAGACCAATCTGAAAAGCTGAATAAAAAACTAAAAACACTTTCTAAAAATAAATTATCAGATTTAATGTCTATTTCGAGTGATTTGGCTGCTTTAAATTATGATCGAAATCAAGATTGGAAAACTCCATTTACTAAGAATAATGCCAAACAAGCTATCTATGCTTTTACAGGTGCTGTTTTTCAAGGAATTGATGTAAATTCTTTAGAGGAAGAAAAAATACAAATATTACAAGATCGACTTCGCATATTATCTGGTTTGTACGGTTTGCTAAAACCTTTAGATTTAATTCAACCTTACCGATTAGAAATGGGCACAAAATTAAAAGTAGGTAGAAAAGAAAACCTCTATAAATTTTGGGATACTACAGTTGCTGAAGCTTTAAACGAAGAATTGGCGGATGGTGAATTATTAGTCAATTTAGCAAGTACAGAATACTTTAAAGTAATTCCTAAAAAAGTTTTGAAAGTTCCGATGATTACACCGGTTTTTAAAGATTTTAAAAACGGACAATACAAAACCATTATGACCTATGCCAAAAAAGCACGTGGCTTCATGGTTCGTTATATTATTGATAACAACATTACAACAATTGAAGAATTAAAAGGGTTTGATATTGAGAAGTATCGTTTTTCAGAAGAAATGTCTTCTGGAAATGAGTTGGTGTTTACCCGCTAACTTTTCATTTTATACATCACCCAAGTATGTGGTGCCGTAACTGCAAATAAAACCGCAAAAACTATGGTTGAAAATAAACTAGCTTGAGGTATTATCTGATACAAAATTAGTAAACTAAGAACACTAATTCCCCAATAAATAAAGGCTTTTTTAATATAAAAAAGTATACTTTCTTTTGTTAAATTTCCAGAAATAAACTCAACTTGATTTATAATTGATGGTATAGAATGCCAAAAAATAAAATAAATAGCAAAACCCAAAATGAGTGAGCATGTTTTAAAAACAACAAAAAGCAATCCTAAATAAAAAACTTCTTTTAACAGTTTTTCTAATTTATACATCTTTTTTAAGACTATATACAAACCTGCTAATAAAAGAATAGCAGAAGAAGTAATTAAAGAAATTTCTATTTGATACTTTGTAAATGTAACACCTGTAAGCTCAATCATAATTTCATCAACATCAGCCATCGACTCGTAAAATAACATCATAAAAAGAAACAGTCCATAGGACGTAAAAAAAATAGAATTGAAGATTTTATTTACAGTTATTTTTTCTCCAAAGTGCTCTTCACCAAAATGATAAGAACTTAATAGAATAAATAATAAAATAGCTACAAAAGGGCTTATCAAATAAACTACCACGCAACCCAATATAATACTTAAATAAATTGTTAGATGCTTTCTAAAAATATTCCTCTTTTTTTCTCCTTTAGATAAAATTAGTAAATCATTTGCCCCATGAAGTATTCCTATAGAAACAATCATTACAAAAGCAACAGAATCTTCTACGAATTCGCCAAACTGTATACTAAACCAAAACAATAAAAATGTAAAGAAAATCATAAAATTTTGATAATTCTGCTTTAAAAATGATTCCATTTTACAAAGTTATCAATTTAATTTGTATTTTTGTTTAATGTTTTGTACAAAACATTAAACATTT
The DNA here is from genome assembly GCF_947501385.1 of uncultured Polaribacter sp. Classification (GTDB taxonomy): domain Bacteria; phylum Bacteroidota; class Bacteroidia; order Flavobacteriales; family Flavobacteriaceae; genus Polaribacter. Next base: position 17,057 of record NZ_CANMVP010000008.1, on the reverse strand, counting down.
TTTACTAACTTAATTCTTTAAATATGAATTTATCAATTAATTTTTTGTCTGTCGCTAAAATGGCTACAGATGATTATGTTGGATTTACTTTTTTTGTGGGATGCATGGCTATGATGGCTGCATCTGTATTTTTCTTTTTATCAATGAATAGTTTTGATAAAAAATGGAGAACATCAATTTTAGTTTCTGGGCTTATTACTTTTATAGCTGCAGTACATTATTGGTATATGAGAGATTATTGGGCTTCAAACGTAGAATCTCCAACCTTCTTTCGTTACGTAGATTGGGTATTAACAGTACCTTTAATGTGTGTTGAGTTTTACTTGATTTTAAAAGTAGCTGGCGCAAAAAGATCTATGATGTGGAGACTAATCTTCTTATCGGTAGTTATGCTTGTTACAGGGTATATTGGAGAAACTATAGATAGAGAGAATGCTTGGCTATGGGGTCTAATCTCAGGTATAGCATACTTTGTAATTGTGTATGATATTTGGTTTGGAACTGCAAAAAAACTAGCTGTAAAAGCCGGCGGAGCAGTATTAAGCGCACACAAAACTTTATGTTGGTTCGTATTAGTTGGTTGGGCAATTTACCCAATTGGTTATATGGCTGGAACTCCAGGATGGTACGAAAGTGTGTTCGGAGGATTCGATTTAAATGTTATTTATAATATTGGTGATGCGATTAATAAGATTGGTTTTGGTTTGGTTGTTTACAATTTAGCGATTCAAAGCTCAGAAAAAACTCCTGCTCTTTAAAATTAGCTATAATTATACCTAAAGATACTCCCGAGTATCTTTAGGTTTTTATTTAACAATCAACAATTCTTACAGTCACTGCCAAACCACCTTCAGAAGTTTCTTTGTAGTTTTTATTCATGTCTTTTGCCGTTTCCCACATCGTATCAATTACCTTATCTAAATGCACCAAAGATTCTTTAGGGTTTGTTTCTAAAGCAATTTCTGCTGCGTGAATTGCCTTTATTGCACCCATAGAATTCCTTTCTATACAAGGCACTTGCACCAAACCTCCTATAGGGTCGCAGGTTAAACCTAAGTGATGTTCCATCGCTATTTCTGCGGCTGACAATACTTGTGCTGCTGTTCCGCCTAACAACTCTGTTAAGGCTGCTGCTGCCATGGCAGACGAAACACCTATTTCTGCTTGGCAACCTCCCATGGCTGCAGAAATTGTAGCATTTTTCTTAAAAATACTGCCAATTTCGCCAGCAACTAATAAGAATTTTTTAACATGACTAAAATCAGCTTCGTGATTTTCTATCACCATATAATACATTAAAACTGCAGGAATTACTCCTGCACTTCCATTTGTTGGTGCGGTTACTACTCTACCCAAAGCTGCATTTACTTCGTTTACAGAAAGTGCAAAACAACTTACCCATTTTAAAATTTCTCTAAATTTTACCTCTGTACTTCGTATGGCAGTGAGCCATTCTTTAGGATTTGTATAACTCGTATCTTTTATTAATTTCTGATGCGTGTCAAAAGCACGTCTTTTTACATTCAATCCTCCAGGCAGTATTCCTTGTGTATGACAACCTGTATACATGCATTCTAACATGGTGTCCCAAATTCTATGCAATTCTTTGTCTATAAATTCAGCCGAGTTTAACTCTAATTCATTTAAAAGTACAATTTCAGAAATTGCTAAATGGTCACGTTCGCAAAACTCTTCTAATCGAATGGCTCTATTTATAGGATATGGAAAATTCTTTTTATTGATTTCAATCTCCTCTTCTAAATGGTCATTTTCTTGCACAATAAAGCCACCACCAATAGAATAATATCTTTGGGTAGAAATTTCTTCACCTTTAGAAAATCCTGTGAATTTAATTCCGTTGGCATGAAAAGGTAAAAACTCTCTATTAAAAATAATTGAGGTTTTAAAAAAAGGGACGAATCTTTCTTGATTGAAAAAAAGTTGTTGGTTGTTTTTTATTTCATCAATAATGGAAGCAATACTTTCAATCGGAATGTATTCTGGATCTGCACCACTTAAACCCAACTGAATTGCCAAATCTGTAGCATGTCCCTTTCCTGTTAAAGAAAGAGAACCGTACAAATCAACCTGAATACCGTCAATTACATAAAATTTTTTATTTTCTTTTAATTTCTGAATCCATTGTTCAGCAGCTCTCCAAGGACCTAATGTATGTGAGCTTGACGGGCCAACGCCAATCTTCAACATATCAAAAACACTAATAAATTGCGACATTCGTAAAAATGATTAAGTAAAACGCTGTAAATGTAAAAAATCCAACTCAATGAGTTGGATTTTTTCATATAATTTAAAAGATATGTATTTAGAAACCGTAAACAGATTCTTTATCAAATTTTTTCATCAGCATGTAATAAACTACTGCTCTGTATTTTTTTCTTTCAGATTTCCCAATACGATCCATCACTTCATTAATTCCAGCGTCTAATTCTGGACCATCCTTTAAACCTAGTTTTTTGATTAAAAAGTTATTCTTTACAGTTGCCAATTCTTTTGCATCAGAGCCAGAAACAGTTTCTGCATCTGCTTTATAGATTGATGGGCCGAGACCTTTTGTAACAGCGGCTAATAAATCTGAATTGGAACGAAAATCTCTATCGTCCATAAATTTCTTGTATAATGCTACTTTTTCATCGAATTTACTCATGTTTTTTAGGTTTAAGAGTTTATATAAAATGTTAATTCTAAAAAGAACTATCCAAATATAAGAAAATAATTTGCTATTTCAGCTATTCTTCTCTGCAATGAATTAGAAACTAATTATGTCAATATGTCATAATTTAATTTATTTATGTTTTTAAAACTGACATTTTACAATAAAAAAAACGGTTGGCACACAGTTTGACTAATTGTAACTGTAAAATTGAAAAACGAATTTAAATTATAAAATAAAAATTATGAGTAAAATTATAGGAATCGATTTAGGAACAACAAACTCTTGTGTCTCTGTAATGGAAGGTAATGAGCCAGTTGTAATTCCTAATGCGGAAGGAAAAAGAACTACACCATCTATTGTAGCTTTCGTAGAAGGTGGAGAACGTAAAATTGGTGATCCTGCAAAAAGACAAGCAGTAACAAACCCAACAAAAACAGTGTATTCTATCAAACGTTTTATGGGGAATAAATTTTCTGAATCTACAAAAGAGGTAAAAAGAGTACCTTATAAAGTAGTAAAAGGAGACAATGATACACCAAGAGTAGATATTGATGGTCGTTTATACACACCACAAGAAATTTCTGCAATGGTGTTACAGAAAATGAAAAAAACTGCTGAAGATTATTTAGGAACGGATGTTACTGAAGCAGTAATTACTGTACCTGCATACTTTAACGATGCACAAAGACAAGCTACAAAAGAAGCTGGTGAAATTGCAGGTTTACAAGTAAAAAGAATTATAAACGAACCTACAGCAGCTGCATTAGCGTACGGATTAGACAAATCTCATGACGATAAGAAAATTGTTGTTTTTGATTTTGGTGGTGGAACACATGATGTTTCTATCTTAGAATTAGGAGATGGTGTTTTTGAAGTATTGGCAACAGATGGTGATACACATTTAGGTGGAGATGATGTTGATGAAAGAATTATTAATTGGTTGGCTGACGAATTTAATGCAGATGAAGGTTTAGACTTACGTAAAGACCCAATGTCTTTACAACGTTTAAAAGAAGCTGCTGAAAAAGCAAAGATTGAATTATCTTCTTCTGCTTCTACAGAAATTAACTTGCCTTATGTAACTGCTACTGCTAGTGGACCAAAACACTTGGTGAGAACCTTGTCTAGAGCTAAGTTTGAGCAATTAATTGACGATTTAATAAAAAGAACCATAGAGCCTTGTGAAACAGCATTAAAAAATGCAGACTTAACAATCTCTGATATAGATGAAATTGTTTTAGTTGGTGGTTCTACAAGAATACCTGCTGTACAAGAAGCGGTTGAAAAATTCTTTAAAAAAGCACCAAGTAAAGGTGTAAATCCTGATGAAGTTGTTGCTTTAGGAGCTGCAATTCAAGGTGGCGTTTTATCTGGAGATGTAAAAGATGTATTATTATTAGACGTTACACCTTTATCTTTAGGTATTGAAACAATGGGGAATGTTTTTACAAAATTAATTGATGCAAACACAACCATTCCAACAAAAAAATCGCAAGTATTTTCTACAGCAGTAGACAATCAGCCATCCGTAGAAATTCACGTTTTACAAGGTGAAAGAGCTATGGCAGCAGATAATAACACTATTGGACGTTTCCATTTAGATGGTTTACCTCCAGCACAAAGAGGAGTTCCTCAAGTAGAAGTAACTTTTGATATTGATGCGAATGGTATCATTAAAGTTTCTGCTTTAGATAAAGGAACCAATAAATCTCATGAAATTAGAATTGAAGCTTCTTCTGGTTTATCTGAAGAAGAAATCGAAAAAATGAGAAAAGATGCAGAAGCAAATGCTGACGCTGATAAAATTGCCAAAGAAACTGCAGAAAAAATCAACGAAGCAGATTCTATGATTTTTCAAACAGAAAAGCAATTAACAGAATTTGGTGATAAATTATCTGATGATAAGAAAAAACCAATTGAAGCTGCTTTAGTAGAGTTAAAAGCGGCACATGAATCTAAAGATTTAGCGCAAATTGACACTGCATTAGCAACCATTAACGAAGCTTGGAAAGTTGCCTCTGAAGAGATGTATGCTGCACAAGGTGGTGCTGAAGGAGCAAATCCTGAAGCAGCACAGCAAGGTGAACCTGAAGCAAGTGATGCACAAGGAGACAATGTAGAAGATGTAGATTTCGAAGAAGTAAAGTAAATGAAATAGTATTTTGTTTTTACAAAATACGTAATTGAATTTATCCCGCTGAAAAGCGGGATCTATTTTAAAGCAGAGAACCAATAAGTTTTATTGCGTGAATCGCTGATACCTGTGAAAACAGGTATCCACAGAGACTAAAAATTTTCTATGGATTGCTTATCCCGTTGAAATACAGAATCTTTAAATAAATTATTAAAATCCCACTTTTTTAGTGGGATTTTTTTCGTTCCTATAACATCCAATATGAGTATGTTGAAGATATAGATTTCGAAGAAATAAAGTAAATGAAATAGTATTTTGTTTTTACAAAATACGCAATTGAATTTATCCCGCTGAAAAGCGGGATCTATTTTAAAGCAGAGAACCAATAAGTTTTATTGCGTGAATTGCTTATACTTGTGAAAACAGGTATCCACAGAGACTAAAAATTTTCTATGGATTGCTTATCCCGTTGATAAACGGAATCTTTAAATAAATGATTAAAATCCCACTTTTTTAGTGGGATTTTTTTCGCTCCTATAACATCCAATATGAGTATGTTGAAGATGTAAATTTCGAAGAAATAAAGTAAATGAAATAGTATTTTGTTTTTACAAAATACGCAATTGAATTTATCCCGCTGAAAAGCGGGATCTATTTTAAAGCAGAGAACCAATAAGTTTTATTGCGTGAATCGCTGATACCTGTGAAAACAGGTATGCACAGAGACTAAAAATTTTCTATGGATTGCTTATCCCGTTGATAAACGGAATCTTTAAATAAATGATTAAAATCCCACTTTTTTAGTGGGATTTTTTTCGCTCCTATAACATCCAATATGAGTATGTTGAAGATATAGATTTCGAAAAAATAAAGTAAATAAAATAGTATTTTGTTTTTACAAAATACGCAATTGAATTTATCCCGCTGAAAAGCGGGATCTCTAAAAAAGTTAAAACGCAATCATTAAGTTGGTTGCGTTTTCTTATACCCTTATTTAAATTCTATAATTTTGACTATTTTTGAATCCGATGAAAAAAATAATATTCTTAATTACTATTTTAATTAGCATTCAATCTTGCCAAAACTCAAAAGACACTTCTTTTAAAATTGGAGTCATTTCAGATTGCCAATATTGTAATTGTGACGTTAAATGGGACAGATACTATAAGGAATCTCCTAAAAGATTGAAAGAAGCTGTTAAAACTTTAAATAAAGACACCTTAAAATACACCATTCATTTAGGTGATTTTATTGATAAAAATTTTAAGAGTTTAGATAGTATATTACCCACTTGGCAAAATCTAAAATCGCCGTCTTATCATGTTTTAGGAAATCATGATTTTGAAGTAAAAGATTCATTAAAAAAAGAGGTCTTAAAAAAACTAAACATAAAAAATAGGTATTATAGTTTTATTGAAAATGATTGGCGTTTTATAGTTTTAGATGGTAACGATTTAAGTTTTTATGGAGCTTTAACCGAAACTAAAAAACAACAAACAGATTCAATTTTTGATTTATTAAAAGATAAAGATTTGCCTTTTGTAAAAAAATGGAACGGTGCTTTAAGCAATACTCAATTAAAATGGATTCAAAAAGAATTAGATAAAGCTCTTGAAAAAAACCAAAAAGTAGCTTTCTACTGTCATTTTCCTATTTTCCCTATCGATCAACATACTATTTGGAATAGGGCGCAATTTTTGTCTGTTATAAAACCGTATAAAAATGTAAAACTATTTTTTAATGGACATAACCATGCAGGTGCATATCAAGAAGTAGATAATGTACATTATTTAACTTTTAAAGGAATGGTAGATACAGAAAACACCTCAGCATTTGCAACCGTTAATTTTGATAAAGACACTGTTACTATAAATGGATTTTATAGAGAGCCTTCAAGGAAACTCGTACTTAAATAATTATATTGAAAACCTACAATCAAACCAACTTCTTCAAGCATACTTTTTGTGAATTCCAACAAATTGATCATTTTGAGTTTCCAGAAAACACCAACTACAAAAGCAAGTCTGAAAGCACCTATTTTTATACTGACAAAGGTGTTTACAGAAAATCAAATCATTGGGGAAGAGTTGCCAATTGCAGGTGGAAGTTAATGGCATTAACAAATTACAAAAACCAAGATAAAGTCATTGGTTTTGCAAAATGGAACGACTTCTACCCAATCAATTCAACCGAAAAAATATTTTTTATTGATGTAAATTTCGAAGAAAAAACAGCAAAAATTCAATCAAAAAAAGAGCACCAAATACATTATTTATTTTCATTTTCTGAGGCACAACAAAGAATAAAACAAATACATCATCTTTTTAAAGATGATAAATGGGCAAACTATTTTGATTTAGAAATAGACAAATTACAAATCAAAGTCATTTCAGCATTTATAAACTCAAATAAAACACTTCAAGAAATTAAAAGAGCTCAAAAATAAAATCCTTTTCAGTAAATTTGCAATCTAAACTTCTAAACATTTCAAACGCAACATCTAATATGAACATTCCTCAAACAAGTTTTCCTAGAGTTGTAATCATTGGTGGTGGTTTTGCAGGTTTAGCTGCAGCAAAAGGTTTAGAAAAACAAGAATTACAAGTTGTCTTAATAGATAAACACAATTATCATACGTTTCAACCATTACTGTATCAAGTTGCTACAGGTGGTTTAGAACCAGATTCTATTGCTTTTCCTTTAAGAAAACGTTTTAATGATGTTGAGAATTTTTATTTCAGATTGGCCGAAGTAGTTCAAATTCAACCAGAAAAAAATACACTTAAAACTTCCATTGGAAACTTAGAATATGACGAATTAATTATTGCTTCAGGCTCTACAACCAATTTCTTCGGAAATAAAAATGTAGAAAAATATGCGATGGAAATGAAATCTGTTCCACAAGCATTAAATATTAGAAGCTTGGTTTTAGAAAATTTCGAAGAGGCCTTGCTGACTTCAAATTTTGAAGAAAGAAATGCTTTGATGAATTTTGTTATTGTGGGCGGTGGTCCAACAGGTGTTGAATTGGCGGGTGCTTTGGCAGAAATGAAAAAAGGAATTTTACCTAAAGACTATCCAGATTTAGACATTAGGCAAATGCAAATTAATTTGATACAAAGTTCTGGCGAAATTTTAAAAGGAATGAGCGCAAAAGCCTCTGAAAAAGCAGAAGATTTCTTAATAAATTTAGGCGTAAACGTTTGGAAAAACTTACGCGTTTTAGACTATGATGGGAAAACGGTTACCACAAATGGAGAAGATTATTTTAAAGCAGAAACGGTTATTTGGGCAGCTGGTGTAAAAGGAGAAACCATTGATGGTTTAAAAGAAGAATGTATTATTGAACGCGCTGCAAGAATAAAAGTGGATGAATTCAACAAAGTAAAAAATTATACGAATATTTATGCAGTTGGTGATGTGGCTTGCATGACCTCAGAAAAAACACCCAACGGTCATCCCATGATGGCGCAACCTGCAATACAGCAAGGAAAATTAGTTGCTAAAAACATCTTAGCAAAGCTTTTGAATAAAGAGCAACGTCCTTTTGTGTATAATGATAAGGGTTCTATGGCAACCATCGGCAGAAATAAAGCAGTTGTAGATTTAGAAAACTGGAAATTTCAAGGAGTTTTTGCTTGGTTTGTTTGGATGTTTGTCCATTTATTTTCTTTAATAGGATTTAGAAACAGAGCAATTGTATTTCTAAATTGGGTCTACAATTACATTCGTTTCGATCGAGAAACCCGTTTGATTATTCGACCTTACAAGAATAAAAATAAATATTCTTTTAAAATATAAATATGGCAACTAAAAGAATGGTAAAATGCCCCAATTGTGGTGTTTTTAATACGAATAAAGAATATTGCACCAATTGTAATACACTCATTTCTCACAAAAAAAAGAGAGAAATTAGAGCTGAAGCAGGAAAAGAAAAAAGAGTAAAGGAAGCTATCTATGAAAAAGAGAACCCTAATTTAGCCGAGAGATTAAAAAAGCATCCGAATATATTCTATAAAATGGCAGGTTGGATTCTATATTCTGCCATTCTGGTGGTTAGTACAATTGGTGCAGGTTTGGCATGGTTTATTGCAATGGTAGCAGCTGGATAAGATGAAAAATATATTATTAAACTATTTTTTATTTTCTCTTTTGTTGGGAACATTTATATATGTTTCATCTCTTTTAAATATTCAGTTGCCCAAAATTATTCAATTTTACTTGAATGATTTTTTAATCATTCCTATTGTTCTTTACATTTGTCTTCAGGTTTTAAAATGTACCAAAAACAATCAAAATTATAAAATTCCTTTAGCAATCATTTTATATCTCTGTTTTTTATACAGCATGCTGTTTGAATTTATTTTTCCAAATTATTTAGCAAGATATACAAAGGACTATGTAGACATTCTTTTATACTTTGCAGGTGGAATTTTATTCTATCAACTTCAAAAAATAGATCAATGAATGCTACTAAAGTTGCGAAAGAAACCATTGCTAGATTACATATAGCAATTCAGTTTATAGAAGAAAATTTATCTGAAAAATTAAGTTTAGAAAGTATTTCAAAAAAAGCCTTCTTTTCTCCTTTTCATTTTCACCGTTTATTCTCTGTTGTTGTGGGTGAAACTTTACAAAATTTCATCACTAGAAAAAGAATCGAAAAAGCGGCTTCCTATTTATTACATCAAAAAGAAAAATCGATAACAGCCGTTTCTGAAGCGGTGGGTTTTGAAAATCTATCTTCGTTCTCTAGAGCTTTCAAGAGTTTTTATGGCATTTCACCAAAACAATTCAAAGAAGAAAGTCCAGATAAATTTAGCAAGATTTGTAAAACCATTAGCAAGAACGGACAAGTAGAAATTTCTTTTGAGCAGTACATTTGTAATATCAATAACGCTTTAAAATGGTTACAAATGAATGCAAAAACAACTGTTGAAAAAATAGACAAGTTACATCTCGCTTCTATTTCTCATAAAGGAAAAATGGAAGCAATTAGCACGGTTTATGACAAATTGGTAAAATGGGCAGCGCCAAAAGGATTGATGAATGAAAGAACCAAAATGGCAACTATTTATCATGACAGCCCAAAAATTACAGATCCAAATAATTTAAGAATGAGTGCTTGTCTAATTTTAAACGAGCCTATAAAAGTTGATGGAGAAGTTAATTTAAGAACTATAGCAGCTACAAAATGTATTGTTTCTAAATTCGAAATTACACCGTTTGAATTTCAACAAGCTTGGGAATCTTCTTTTGTTTGGATGGTAGAAAATGGACATAAAAAATCAACCATTGATCCGTTTGAAATCTATCATAATAATGCTGCAGAACATCCAGAAAACAAATTCATTGTAGATTTATGTATTCCTGTTTTATAAATTTTAACTGATTACTGATGAAACACGAATGGAGAAAAAAGGAAAAACAAGTTTATATTCCAAAAGCGAAACCAGAACAAATTGTAATACCTGAATATAATTTTTTTACAATATCAGGAAAAGGAAATCCAAATAGTAATCATTTTACTAATTTCATAGCTCCTTTGTATGCACTTTCTTATGGAGTAAAGATGAGTTTAAAACAAAAACCTGTTTTAGAAAATTACTTTGACTACACGGTGTATCCACTTGAAGGAGTTTGGGACATTTCTGAGAAAGCAAAGAAAAATTTCAACCCTAATTCACCAATTGATAAAGATAAATTGATATTCACTTTAATGATTCGGCAACCCAATTTTGTTACGAGAGACTACGCTTTAGAAATGATAAAAAAAGTAACAATTAAAAAACCAGCTCTTTTTATTGATCAGGTAAAATTTGTAAAAATAGCAGAAGGAAATTGTGTGCAAATGCTCCATATAGGTTCTTATGACAATGAAGCAACAACTTTTAAAATAATGGAAGAATTTGCTGAACAGCATAATTTAGAAAGACAATCTAAGATTCACAGAGAAATTTATGTATCAGATTTTAGAAAAGTTGCTATTGAAAAACTTAAAACGGTCTTGCGTTTTAAAGTCAAATAAACATGTTACAGTTCATCATTCTTAAATTACAACTCGGTACTTCTTTTTATTTTTAAAAGCAAAACGAATACATCTTTGTAGCATCAAAAAACCAATAAGATGAAACGAATGCTATTTTTACTTTGTACAGTTTGCCAATTTTCCATCAGTGCCCAAACTACTATTTCAGGAAGAGTTACTGATGCAAAAAACAATCCTGTTTTTGGGGCAAATGTGTATTTAGACGGAACTTATGATGGAACTTCAACCAACGAAAAAGGAGCGTTTTCTTTTAAAACAGCAGAAAAAAATGCACAAACTCTGGTAATTTCATTTGTTTCTTTCGAAACGTATATTAAAACTGCTGATGTTTCCACATTACAAAACTTACAAATAAAATTACGCGATGATGTAAATACTTTAGACGCAGTTGTGATAAACGCAGGTACTTTCGAGGCGGGTGATAAGGCAAAAGTCACTGCCTTAAAACCTTTAGACGTTGTAACTACAGCAAGTGCTTTAGGAGATTTTGTAGGCGCGCTACAAACACTTCCAGGAACAGCCACTGTTGCAGAAGATGGGCGTTTATTTGTACGTGGTGGTGAAGCAGAAGAAACGCAAATCTTTATAGATGCCGCACGTGTTTTTACACCTTTTACACCAACAACTAATAACATTCCAACAAGAGGACGTTATTCTCCCTTTTTATTTAAAGGAATTACCTTTTCTACAGGTGGTTATTCAGCTGAATACGGACAAGCTTTATCTAGTGTTTTATTGTTAAGTACCATTGATGAACCAGATCAAGAAAAAACAGACATTACTTTAATGACGGTTGGTGTAGGGGTTGGAAATACTCAAAAATGGAATCGTAATTCGTTTAGTATTAATACAACTTACATCAATTTAGCACCATATTTAGAAATTTTTAAAGATAGAAATACTTGGAAAAAACCTTTTCAATCTTTAAACGGAGAAATGGTTTTTAGACACCAATTTAAAGATGATTCGATGCTAAAATTATACAGCGCATACAGCTATTCAAGTTTAGATGTTTTACAAGATCATATTAATTTTGAAGAAGGGTTAAGATTCGGATTAAACAATAAAAATCTCTATTTTAATGCTTCTTATAAAAACAAATTTGGACATAACTGGAAATATGAAACAAGCGTAAGTTATACCAATGACAACGCTACTATTAAAATTATTGATGATCTTGTACATAGCAATGACAATTCTTTTCACTTTAAAGCGAAGTTAAAAAAGCGTTTTTCTAGTAGAGCACGTTTAAGTTTTGGTGCAGAATATTTTATAACCAATTATGATGAAAGTTATACTCCAAACAATAGTAATAGATTTACGTATGGATTCGATAATAACATTTTTGCCTCTTTTATAGAAACAGATATTTTCTTTTCAAAAAACTTGGCAGCAAAAGTGGGTCTTAGAGCTGAGAACTCAGAATTATTAAATGAATTTACACTTTCTCCAAGAACGTCAATATCATATAAATCAGGAACAAATTCTCAATTCTCATTGGCCTATGGTCAGTTTTACCAAAACCCTAACAATGAATTTCTAAAATTCAGTCAAAATTTAAAAGCACAAACCACCTCGCATTTCATTGCCAATTATCAATCTGTAAAACAAGGTCAGATTTTTAGAGTTGAAGCCTATTATAAAGATTACACTAGCTTGGTAAAGTTTGATAGCAATCAACCTAATTTTGACACCAACTTCAACAATAATGGAAGCGGTTTTGCAAAAGGTTTTGATGTATTCTGGAGACAAAATGGAAAGATAAAAAATACTGATTATTGGATTTCTTATTCTTATTTAGAAACAGAAAGAGACTACAGAAACTACCCAACAGCAGCAAGACCAGGTTTCGCCTCAAAACACAATTTATCTATAGTCACCAAACATTGGATCGAAGATTTTAAAAGTCAAATAGGTTTCAGTTATCAGTTTGCATCTGGCAGAAATTACACAAACCCTAACGAACCTGGTTTTTTAAATAACGAAACCAAAAACTTTCATAATTTGAGTTTTAATTGGGCCTATTTAATAGACCAACAGAAAATTGTATATTTCTCTGTAAACAATGTTTTAGCAACAAAAAACATCTTTGGTTACGATTATAAAGACACACCAAATAGCAATGGTAATTTTGAAAGACAAGCAATCATACCAAACGCAGATAGTTTCTTTTTTGTAGGTTTCTTTTGGACCATTAGTGATGACAATAAATCGAATCAGTTAGATAATTTATGATTTTTAAGAGCTATTTCCAGCTTTCGCTACTCGCTTTTTCATCTCTAAAAAGAGATAAAAAGAGCTCAAACAGACCGCTCAATCTGGGCTAAACCTATTTAAAAAACTTTAGTAGCATAAAAACAAATAGAAACTTTGAAACTTTAAAAAACACAATTCAGCAATAAAAAACTACAATTCGGTATGTTTCTTGTGTAAAAGAACTAAAAACATCAGATATTTGAATCATCAATAAAAAACAACTACAATGAAGAATACAATCTTAATAATCACTCTTATATTTAGTGGAATTTATACCACAACCTCACAAGAAGAGAATTTTAATTTAACCGTACATATATCTGGCTTAGCATCAGACAGAGGAACTTTAATGGTAGGGATTTATAATAAAAAAGAAAATTTCTTAAAAAAACAATTTAAAGGAGATGTTGTACATATTAGCGATAAAAAATCGGTAGTTGTTTTTAAAGATTTACCAAAAGGCGAATATGCTGTTTCCTTTGTTCACGATGAAAATAACAATAAAAAAATGGACACGAATTTCTTTGGAATACCAAAAGAAGCTTATGGTTGCTCTAACAATGCAAAAGGTTTTATGGGACCTCCAAAATATGAGGATGCAAAATTTCAATTAGCAGAAAACAAAACAATCAATATAAAAATTTAAAATGGCAATCAAAAAAATTCCATACTATGTTCTAGCTATTTCTTGTGTGGCTATTGGTTTATATCCTGCAATATATTTTATTATTGATAGAAAATTCGGACTCTTAGCAAGCAAATCAGATCTTCTTTTAGCAGATACTCTTTGGAATACATTTTTTTATACACATATTATTCTAGGAGGAATTGCCTTATTAATTGGATGGATTCAATTCAATAAAAAGTTTAGAACTAAAAATTTGAAAATTCATAAAAGTATTGGCAAAATATATGTTCTGTGTTGTTTAATTAGTGGAATTGCTGGTTTCTATATCGCTTTACATGCCACAGGCGGGATTAGCCCCAAATTAGGATTTTTAGCCATGGCAATTGTTTGGTTTTTTACAACGCTTTTTGCATTTATTGCAATTAAAAATGGAGATGTTATTAAACATCAAAAATTAATGATTTACAGTTATGCCGCCTGCTTTTCAGCAGTAACACTTAGAATTTGGTTGCCAGTTTTAACAATATATTTGGGTGGTTTTTTATCAGCATATAAAATTGTTGCTTGGTTATCTTGGGTTCCAAACATTATAGTCGCATACTTTATTATTAAATATCAATTTAAAAATCAACAACCTATAACTATATAACATGAAAAAATCAATCATTATTATCGCCCTTTTATTTGTAGGTAGTATTGCTGCACAATCAAAATATCAAAAAGGGATGCAAAAGGCATTTTCTCTTTGGGAAACTGGAAAAATGTTAGAAGCTTCTCAGCTATTTGAAAGAATATCGAAAGCAGAACCAACAAAATGGAAGCCTGCATATTATGCTGCCACTGTAGAAATTTTAGGTAGTTTTGGATTAAAAGATGAAACGAAGTTAACAGCCAAATTAAATAAAGCGCAAGCTTTTTTAGATGTTGCAAAATCGAATTCAGAAAACAATCCAGAAATAATTATTACACAAGCGTTGTTAAACCTTGGTTATATTGCTTTTGATGGACAAAAATACGGAATGACTCTGTCTGGAAAAAACAATCAATTATATGCAAAAGCCTTAGCAATTGCGCCAGAAAACCCAAGGGTAATTCTAGGCTATGCTGAATGGAATATGGGTACTGCCAAGTTCTTTGGCAAATCTACAAAACCCTATTGTGACCAAATTAAAAAAGCAATTGAATTAGGCAAAAAAGAGAAAAATGACATCGAATTTTACCCAAAGTTTATGTTATCAAGAGCTGAGGAAGTTTTAAAAAGATGTGAAGGGTAGAAAAGTTTTTAGTCATCAGTATATAGTTTTCAGTCAGGTACTTTTGACTGCTAACTGAAGACTGTCTACTGCATACTCTAACCAAGAATTTTGCGCACCAAATCTCGCTTCGCTTTTTCATCGTCTCCAAACAACCATTGTAAAACGTTGTCTTCCCAAATCTCTCCTTTTTCTGTTTCTGAAATAATCTTTTTCTCAATGGCTAAATCCAAAATTTTTCCAGGATACGAAGATTGTTTATCACTTTCCATTTCACCTAAGGGATACGGATCATCTAAGCCCATTAAAACCTGACTTGTACCTTGTCTTTCGAGCATTAATTTTAAAGAATCGGTATCGTGAACCAGCGTATCAAAAAAGATATTTTTATGTCCAACTGCTTTTCGTGGATGGTATTTTCCTTCAAATAAATCGGGTCTTCCGTCAAAACCTTGAATCCTTCTTCCTAAATTCATTTGTGCCAATTGTCCTCCGTGTGCGAAACAGGTTCTAATATTTTTAAAGCGTTCTTGCATGCCATTTAACGTATAAAAATGATAGGCATCACCACATTGTGCCAACATCCAAATTAAGTGAAAACGCCAATTGGTATTTTCTAGCTTTATCATTTTATCTCCGTCATAAGGATGAATTTCAATCGCTAATTTGTATTGGTCTGCCAATTCAAAAATTCGATCATTTTCTTCATCAAAAACACAACGCCATTGCCCAATAGAATCCATAAAATGTGTTGGCAAACACAAGACCTTTAAATCTAATTCTTCCACACAACGTTTTATTTCATCCAACGCCCCGTATATAAACCCAGGATGCACTACAAAACCACATGTAAATTTATCTGGATGGTCTTTTTGCACTTTTGCATTAAAATCATTCTGAAAACGCAACGCTTTTTTCATTTCTTCTAAACGCAATCCATTCCCGTACAATTGAGAAAGATTTAAAATCACGGCGTGGTCTAGCTTGTTTTTTTCCATCCATAATAATTTCTCATCCAAGAAAAAACTAGAATCTGTTACAGGTCTACTCCATCCTTTTTGCAACATATGTTTGCGTTCATCATCTACCCAAAAGATCTCTTTGTCCTTCATAAATTGAGGAATTTGCTCTGGATAAGGCAATAAATGTGAATGTCCGTTGATGCGTAGTTTGCGACGCCCATTTCCACCCCCCTTTTCCCCAAAGGAGGGAATATTTTTACTTTCTAATGGATTTGACATTACTTTTTTGATTTTAGAATTTGGTTTGTACTTTCAAATTGATATGAGATAAAATAAAATTTACGCAAATATTACGCATTGTCCCCCTTTGGGGGAACGGGGGCTTCCATTACTGTTCCACAATTATCACAAGTTCTTTTTTCTTTATCAGCATAAAATTTATCAAAAATTACTGGCATATCTGTTTCAATATTATCCAACGCAAATTCTTCTCGATACAATTGATTTCCACAATTTTCACAATACCATTCCAAGGCATCTAACATTCCTTCCGAACGTGGATATTCAATCACCAAACCAACGGTGTTTTCCTTTCTTTGTGGTGAATGTGATACTTTACCAGGTAATAAATAGATATCACCTTCGTTAATGGCTACGTCAATCATTTTTCCCTTATCATCTATGATCTTTAAAATCATATCTCCTTCTACTTGATAAAAAAACTCTGGAGTATCGTTGTAATGATAATCTTTTCTATTGTTCGGGCCACCAACCACCATCACAATATAGTCGCCATTATCCCAAACTTGTTTATTACCAACTGGTGGCTTTAATAAATGACGATGTTCATCAATCCACTTTTTAAAATTTAAAGGTTGTACTAGCTTACTCATATTAAAATCCCATCCTAGCCTTCCCATCACGTCTGCGCTCAATGCAGGCTAAGGAAGGAGCTCCAAACTGGGTGAAATTTGGAATCTTTTATTAATAATTTGTTATAATTTTAAATATACTAATATAATAATTATTGAGTTATACGTTTAGCTTCTGTTTTATTAATTTTTGATATACTGGCTTTTCTTCAACCATCCTACAAATCGT
>NZ_CANMVP010000007.1 GCF_947501385.1 uncultured Polaribacter sp. | reverse complement strand
GTAGTACCGTTGTAAACCAAAGTGGTTAAGGTTTCATTAGCTGCAACAAGTGCATTTAAATTGGTTAATACATCTTGTATGGTTACATTATTGTCATTGGTTCCGTCACCATCGATGTCTACTGTACCGTCTGTTACAGATACATTGTTGGCAACTGCTGTGGTGTTGATGGTGTTTACCGTTCCTGCTTCATCGGTATAAGTCATCGTTCCGTTTCCATTGTCTACCAAAGTAGTTAAGGTTTCTGTACCGTCGATAATTGCGCCCAAATTAATTGCAATAGGTGTTCCCTCTTCATCGGTATAAGTTAAGATCTCTGTAGTACCGTTGTAAACCAAAGTGGTTAAGGTTTCATTGCCGGCAACAATAGCTGCCAAGGCTACAGTTGCTGTATTTCCATTTTCTAATGTGATGCTTAAATCAGTACCTACAATACTAAAGTCTGTAATTGTTTGGTTATCTGTGTTTACGCCTGCAGCAATAGATGCTAGTGTTGCGCTTACAGTTCCCCCTGCAGAATCTGTAATTACTAAATCGCCTCCTGAAATTGCAAAAGTTGCATTGGTGGTATTGGTATCTACACCAGTAGCAATGTCTGATAGTGCAATAGCTGTTGTATTTCCTTCTGAATCTGTAATTACTAAGTTGCTTCCTATGACAGAAATTGTAGCATTTGTTGTATTTGTGTCAACACCTGCATTAATAGCCGATAATGGCACTGTTGCGGTGTTTCCATCTTCTAAAGTGATGCTTAAGTTTGCTCCTATGATACTAAAATTAGTTACTGTTTGATTGTCGGTATTTACTCCTGCTCCAATAGCAGATAAAGGGATTGATCTTACACCACCACCATCAGTAATTTCTAAATTTGTTCCGTTAATTCTAAAATTTGTAATCCATTCGTTTCCAATAACACTATCTGCATCGTTTACATCTAAATTATCTACATATTGCTTTGTAACTGCATCTGAAGCATTTGTTGGTGTATTTAAATTTGTGATTGTATTACCGTTCATATCTAAATTTCCTGTCATTGTATCTCCAGTAACATTCACAAATCTTCCATCATAAAGAGCAGCGTCAACAGGGTTAATAGCTATCCAAGTTCCTGCTCCACTACTTTCATAAACAAAAGTTTTACCAATATCAGAAGCTGTCCCAGTAGTTGAGTTCACAATATAAATATCTCCTTCCGTAGGTGCTGGGACTTCAGTTGGACTAATAAGTGATGGGTCTGATGTAGGACCTGTAAATACTCCTCCAGGACTCACTACAACATTACCAGATGCGTCTGGTAATGAACCATTTACACTTGCTACTCGCAATTGAGTAATCCAATCTGTACCATTCCAAAAAATACCAGTATTCGCTGCAGCTCCATCAACAAACATGGGTAGGCTTATTTTTTTTGATAAGTCTACACCCGTTCCGTTGGTAATATTTAATGTGGTTGCTGTTAATGTTAAATTTTGATTATCTGTATTCACCCCTGCAGCAATGTCTGATAGTGGAATAGCTGTTGTATTTCCTTCTGAATCTGTAAGTACCAAATCGGTCCCTAAAACTGCAATTGTAGCATTTGTTGTATTTGTGTCTACTCCTGCAGCAATTGCTGATAAAGGGACTGTTGCTGTATTTCCATCTTCTAAAGTGATGCTCAAGTCGCTTCCAATGATGCTAAAATTAGTTACCGTTTGATTATCTGTATCAACGCCTGCAGCAATAGATGCTAGTGTTGCGCTTACAGTTCCTCCTGCAGAATCTGTAATTACTAAATCGCTTCCTGAAATTGCAAAAGTTACATTTGTGGTATTCGTATCTACACCAGCAGCAATGTCTGATAGTGGAATAGCTGTTGTATTTCCTTCTGAATCTGTAATTACTAAATTGGTTCCTATAACGGTAATGGTAGCATTTGTTACATTGGTATCTACTCCTGCAGCAATATCTGATAATGCAATAGTAGCTGTATCTCCTTCTGAATCTGTAATTACTAAATTGGTTCCTATAATTGAAATTATAGAGTTTGTGGTTCTATTATCTATTAAGTTTAATGTTTTAGAAACACCTTTCTCATCTTGATAAGTTAAGACATTCGAAGTGGCATTGTAAGATAATACTGTTAATGTTTCGTTGGCTGCCGTTATATTGCTAATGTTGTTTAAAACATCTTGTACTGTTACATTGTTGTCGTTAATTCCATCACCATCAATATCTACGGTGCCGTCTGTAACCAAAACATTGTTGGCAATAGTAGTTGTGTTGATGGTAAAGATATTGCCATCTGAATCGGTATAAGTCATCGTACCATCTCCATTGTCTACAATGCTAGCGGCAGTTCCTGACCCGTTGATAATGGTTCCTAAATCGATTGGGGTGGCATTTCCATCTTCATCTGTATAGGTTAACACTTCTGTAGTGCCATTATAAACCAATGTGGTTAATGTTTCATTGGCCGCTGTTATATTGCTAATGTTGTTCAGAACATCTTGTACTGTTACATTGTTGTCGTTAATTCCATCACCATCAATATCTACGGTGCCGTCTGTAACCAAAACATTGTTGGCTATAGTAGTTGTGTTGATGGTAAAGATATTGCCATCTGAATCGGTATAGGTCATCGTACCATCTCCATTGTCTACAATGCTAGCGGCAGTTCCTGACCCGTTGATAATGGTTCCTAAATCGATTGGGGTGGCATTTCCATCTTCATCTGTATAGGTTAACACTTCTGTAGTGCCATTATAAACCAATGTGGTTAATGTTTCATTGGCCGCTGTTATATTGCTAATGTTGTTTAAAACATCTTGTACTGATACATTGTTGTCGTTAATTCCATCACCATCAATATCTACGGTGCCGTCTGTAACCAAAACATTGTTGGCTATAGTAGTTGTGTTGATGGTAAAGATATTGCCATCTGAATCGGTATAAGTCATCGTACCATCTCCATTGTCTACAATGCTAGCGGCAGTTCCTGAGCCGTTGATAATGGTTCCTAAATCTATTGGGGTGGCATTTCCATCTTCATCTGTATAGGTTAACACTTCTGTAGTACCATTATAAACCAATGTGGTTAATGTTTCGTTGGCTGCTGTTATATTGTTAATGTTGTTCAAAACATCTTGTACTGTTACATTGTTGTCGTTAATTCCATCACCATCAATATCTACGGTGCCGTCTGTAACCAGAACATTGTTGGCAATAGTAGTTGTGTTGATGGTAAAGATATTGCCATCTGAATCGGTATAAGTCATCGTACCATCTCCATTGTCTACAATGCTAGCGGCAGTTCCTGACCCGTTGATAATGGTTCCTAAATCGATTGGGGTGGCATTTCCATCTTCATCTGTATAGGTTAACACTTCTGTAGTGCCATTATAAACCAATGTGGTTAATGTTTCATTGGCCGCTGTTATATTGTTAATGTTGTTTAAAACATCTTGTACTGTTACATTGTTGTCGTTAATTCCATCACCATCAATATCTACGGTGCCGTCTGTAACCAAAACATTGTTGGCAATAGTAGTTGTGTTGATGGTAAAGATATTGCCATCTGAATCGGTATAGGTCATCGTACCATCTCCATTGTCTACAATGCTAGCGGCAGTTCCTGACCCGTTGATAATGGTTCCTAAATCGATTGGGGTGGCATTTCCATCTTCATCTGTATAGGTTAACACTTCTGTAGTGCCATTATAAACCAATGTGGTTAATGTTTCATTGGCTTCTATAATATTTTCTATATTGTCTATAAATTCTTGGAAGGTTACGTTGTCTGGAACGCCATCTCCATCAATGTCAATATTATTTATAGTGATGGCTCCTACTACTTCAGATAAATCAACAGTATTTGTAGTACCTTCTTCATCTAAATATGTTAATACAATAGCATCATCTGCATTGCCTGCAATACCATCTAATCCGTCTGGTGAAGTACCTACTACTGTTAATGTTTCTTCTCCTTTAACAATATTGGTAATATTATTTATAAATTCTTGAATGGTTACATTGTCTGGAACGCCATCGCCATCTACATCTATGTTGGTTATAAATACATTATCGCCATCTACTGAGGTTGTGATGATATTAGAAATACCGTCTTCACCTTTATAGGTCATGGTACCGTTACCATTGTCTACTAAAGTGGTTAGTGTTTCGTTTGCCTGAACAACATTTTTTATATTGTCTATAAATTCTTGGAAGGTTACGTTGTCTGGAACGCCATCTCCATCAATGTCAATATTATTTATGGTGATGGCTCCTACTACTTCAGATAAATCAACAGTATTTGTGGTACCATCTTCATCTAAATATGTTAATACAGTAGCATCATCTGCATTGCCTGCAATACCATCTAACCCGTCTAGTGAAGTACCTAACACCGTTAAGGTTTCTTCTCCTTTAACAATATTGGTAATATTATTTATAAATTCTTGAATGGTTACATTGTCTGGAACACCATCGCCATCTACATCTACATTGGTTATAAATACATTATCGCCATCTACTGAGGTTGTGATGATATTAGAAATACCGTCTTCACCTTTATAGGTCATGGTACCATTACCATTGTCTACTAATGTGGTTAGTGTTTCGTTTGCTCCAACTAAATCTACTAAACTAATTGTATTAGAGGACCCGTCTTCGTCTTTATAAGTAAGTGTGTTGGCTGTTCCATCATACACCAAAGTAGTTAGTGTTTCATTGCCATCTACTAAGTCTAAAAGATTTATTATATTATTAACACCGCTCTCATCAGTATACGTTAATGTATTTGCCACATTATTATATATTAATGTAGTTACCGTTTGAAGTGCTGTTACGTCTTGCTCAGCAACAAACCGAATCCACCTACTACCACTCCAGTAATAATATCCAGGAAATACATCACTCGCTGTTGCCGTATTGTACACCAATAAACTTTCAACATTGCCATTGGCCATAGTTGTGTTATCTATTGTACCTGTTAGAGTAACTCTAGGAATTAAAACTCCTCTTGAGCTAGACTCAATATCTAACATAGAAGAAGCATTGGGTAATGGTGTACCTACCCCTACTTGTGCATTACTGCTAAATACAACTAAAAATAGTGCTGTAAAGACGAAAAAATTAATGCGTAACTTTTTATTCATTTTTCAATTTATTTAAATTATTTTTTTTGAAAATTATCTTAAGATTGGGGAAAGTCTTATAAGATTTACGAATAGGGGGGTATCGGAGTTTACTGGGTACAAATGTATGTATGATTGAGCATTAACCTAAAAATCATGTAACGAACGTTTCATAAGGAAGCATTTACAAAAATATACAACAACTTGATTGTTAACTATTTGTATTTATTTTTCGCTTTAAAAAATATGAAATTGATGTGTTTCGTGTAATAAACGTTTAAATAAGTGCTAAAAATAGGGGTGTATCTATAGTATAATCTTTGCCAATTAAGTATCTATTAAAAAAATGCACATATCTATTAAAAAACTCTTTATTTTAATACTAAAGACATTTTCTTTATTTACATTACATTATATTTCTAAAAAAAATTTCTAAAAGAAAAGAAATCGATGCCATCTAATGAAAAATCTTACAAACAAGATTAAAAAAAACGCCTCTTGAAATTCTTATCAAATAAATTATATTTCTTATTTTTCTTTGCTTTTGTTTTTACTTGTGGTACCCTGTTATCTCAAAACATTAGAACAATTTCCATTGATAGTAAAGGAGCTTCTAAAGTTTTTAAAAATAGAGCAATGGTTTACGACAGTAATGGTATGCTATGGTATGCGAATCCACAAGGCATTGTAAAAGAAACAGGTACTACCAATTTTTTCTTCCCTTTTGAAAAACTGAATAACCGAGGAATTAAAATTGGAAGAGTTACGAATCTTATTTTAGTAAATAACAATGAACTATGGTTACTAAGTAATTCATCTCACATTTACAGATTTAATATAGACACTCAAAAAGGGAAATGGTTATCTCTTGATTCTATTTACCCAACCAAAATACTTGGAGACCATGATGGAAATGTTTGGATGAACAGCAATTCAAATAGTGTAATTAAGTTTAACACAAATTATACTTCATTTAAAAATATTACGCTACCAGATAAAATATCTTCTAGAAATGAGGAATACATTCCTTTTATCTTTATGGTAAACGGTAAAATAATCATTAGAGGAGCTCATCATTTTTTTTATATGGTTAATGGCACTGCATATAAATTGGAAGATTTGCCATTTATTAGTGGTAATAAAATCATCCAGTTACGTCCCTTTGAAGTTGGATATTTAAGAAATTCTAAATCGTCTGGATTTTATAAGTATAATAATATTATGTATACCATTACGTATAGTAAAACGCTCGATTGCCACTTTGCAGAATTGCCTAAGGTGCTTTCTAGAGATTCCTCTAATATAGCAGACTTAAATAAGGTTAGTTTTACAAAATTAATTCCGAAAGATCATTCTATTAGAAAAAATAGCAGTCTCGATTTATTGAGTATTAAAGGTAATATATTAAATTGTTTTTCATTACAGACCAACACTAAAATACCAGAATTAATACTTGAGAAATCCATAAAATTATCAGGCATTGGAAGTGCTATCGCTTTGGGTGCTGATGAAATAGCTGTTCTCTCTGGAAACGCTATTGATGTGATACAATTAACTAACGATAAGCTCTTTGATGGATTCCTTAATAAAAATCTTAATACCATCGTAAGACCGTTAACAGAAAGTATTGATGGCACCTTATATGTACAAAGTAGACAAGGTTTATACAAAAAAAAAAACAATCAGTTTTATAAAATTTCTGATAGCCTCAATTTAAATACACAAGCATATAATGCACACATAAAAACGTATGATATGGAAATTGATAGCCATTCAAATCTCTGGATGTTTGGATGGGATCAATTATTAAAAATAAACCTAAAAAATTATTCTCATAAATATTATCACTTTAATAAATTATACAGTCAGAACCATTTTTTACTTTTTAAAGATGCGGACGCTTTCAAATTAATCATCCCTTCAGAAAAAGGGCTGTATGAATTTAGTGCGAACACAGAAAAACTTACCTCAAAAAGTAAAATTAACAACAATATCAAATTAACACATGTTGATTTTATTCTTAAAGATGATGCACAAAATTTTTGGCTATCTGGTAGTCATGGTATTCTAAAATTAAATACCAATTATGAAGTGGTTCAAAAATTAGTATTCTCAGCGCTTACCAAAAAACTAAAGAATCAAAAAGTAAAGCGATTGTTTTTAACAGATACCAAACATGAACTTTGGATACTATTAGATAGTAATGATATTCTTAAAGTGAATCTACTAACGGAAACAGTAATAAGTGATGAGTTTTTTAAAACGAACTATTTAAAAATTGCTAATATTCTGCAAGATGCTGATGATATTTGGGTAGCGACTTTTAATGGTCTGTATCATTTTAACATAGCTTCTCCCCAAGAAAAACAACGCTACTCTACTTTAGATGGATTGCCAGATAATGAATTTAATACAAACTCCTTTTTAAAATTAAAAAATGGCACTCTTTTATTTGGTGGAATGAATGGTTTCATTCAATTTAAAAGCAAGGATATTTTAAAGGGAAAAACGTTTTCAAAACTAATGCTTGTTAACAATTGTACAGATCAAGATACCATTGATTTAATAACTGTAAATGAATTTAAACTACCCTATAAAGCAGCTAACATTTGTTTACAATTTGCCACTAATTTAGGTCTTTTTAAGGCCGATAAAATAAACTATTACTACAGGATTTTAGACAGAACAAATCATTGGACAGCATTTAATAATAATGGATTGTTAGAATTACAAGCACTACGTGAAGGAAAACATATACTGGAGGTAAAAGCATCCTATAGAGGTAACGATTCTAATATATTGAGTTATGAAATTTTTGTAAATAAGATATTTTATAAACAATCTTGGTTTATTTTTCTAATAGTAGGGTCTGTATTGGTTTTGTTATATGCTTTCATGCGGCATAAAGAATTTTTAAGGCTCCTAAAATACAACAACCAAAAGAACATAGATCAATTAAAGTTAAAAGTTATTCAAGCTCAAATGAATCCTCATTTTTTATACAATACGATTAATAATTTACAGAATATATTGATACATAAAAAACGTGAAGAAATTGATCTCTATTTTAAAGAATTTACAAATTTAATAAGAAAGACTTTAGATTTAAGCCGACTTAAAAAAGTATCTCTTGAAAAAGAAATTGCATATCTTAATTCTTATTTGATTTTAAATCAGATGCGGTTAAACGATGAATTATCTTTTACTATAAAAGTTAATCCGAATATCGATCCTAAAAATATGTATATTCCAACGTTATTAATACAGCCTCATATTGAAAATGCTATTATACATGGGTTAAAACCTAAGAAAGGCTTGAAAAAACTAGAAATTTCATTTCAATTAACTAACAACAAACTAGAAATAATAGTCTTTGATAATGGTATTGGGCGAAAAGCATCTTTAGCGATACAGCGTAATAGTATTTTAAAAACAAGTTCGTTGTCTTCAAATATTTTTAAAAATTACCTACACATGAACAATACAATTAATAAAGATAGTATTCAGATTAAAATTATAGATTTAACACCAGAAACCCATAACAATTTTGGCACTAAAGTAATCATTAGCACTAAGTTTTTTTCTTCAATGAACATTAAATAATAAGCTATCACAAAAAGAAAGAACCAAAATATATTCAATAGTAATATCTTCTGGTTTAAAAGATACAATCAACGTAGACAGACAGACAGACAGACAGACAGACAGATAGATATATAGATAGATTAAAGTCTTGAATTTTAAATATGTTTATTTTGTTTACTATTTTAACTAAATTAGCAAACAATATTAATGTTATTTCATACATTTACCCATTGTTAAATTAATTATGATCCCCCAACTATTAAATTAGAGATCATGAAATTATCTGCGATTATTATCGATGATGACAACCAAAGTACAAAAGCATTAAGCTATATTCTTAAGAAACATGCTTCAAATACTATTAAAGTTGTTGCTACTTCAGACAATACAAAAGAGGCTGAAGATCTGATTAATCAACTTCAACCAACACTACTATTTCTAGATATACAGCTAGATATAGGTACTTCATTTGATTTATTGCGTAAAATAAAACCATACAATTATATTGTGGTTTTTGTAACCTCTCACAAAGAATTTATACTAGAATCTTTTAACTACAATGCAGTATATTACATTGTAAAACCTATTAATATCAAAGAAGTTACTACTTCGGTAACTCTTGCATATAAACAATATCAGTTACAAAATTTTACAGGCAAGAGTCAAATAAAAAAAATAGAAAGCATAATTCATAATCTTGAGGCTAATGATCATAAAAAATTCTTAGAAATTTATAACAAAACAGCCAAAGAACCTGTAAGTTATATTCGACAAGATTTTATTTTATATTGCGAATCTAAAGAGAATTTTACGCAAGCTTATCTTATTGATGGACGAATTCAGATTTCTGAAAAAAATATAGATTATTACGAAGAAAAGCTATCCAGTAAATACTTCTCTAGAATTCATAAAAACTTTTTAGTGAATTTATCTCAAGTAGAATCGATCATCAAAGAGGATGGAAATTACTGTAAACTACACAGTGGTAAATTATTATCCTTAGCAAAAAATAAAACTTCAGAAATATACCAAAAGATAAACTTAGTTGATTAAAACAGCACAAAAAATGACCAAAGAAACTTTAAGATATTCATTTTAAATAGTTAACCAGAGCCTAAAGTTTTCGCTTATGAAATTATCAGCAATCATTGTAGATGATGAAAATCAAAATATAGACATATTAAATTCCACCCTAGAAGATTATGCCACACATTCAATAGATGTTATTGCTACTTCAAACAATGCAAAAGAAGCGGAAAATATTATCAATGAACTTCAACCTAAAGTATTATTTCTAGATATCAAATTAGATATAGGCACTGCTTTTGATGTACTGCTTAAAATAAAGCCATACGACTATATTGTTGTTTTTGTAACCGCCTATGAAGAATATATTTTGGAATCTTTTAGTTATAATGCAATGTCTTATATTGTAAAACCTATTGGAATCAAAGAGATTGTAACTGCGGTAAATTTGGTACACAGACAATACCAATTGCAAAATTTCACTAACAAAGATCAAGTAGAAAAAATAATTCACAATCTTAATCCCTCTAAAAAAGAGAACGCCTTAAAGTATCTTCCTATTCCAGAAGTAAACAGAATTAATTTGGTTGAATTTGATAAAATTCTATTCTGTAAATCCGACGGGAGATATACTGAAATTCATACGGAAAATGAAGCAATTATTGTCTCTGCAAAAAACTTGGGTGCATATGAAAAAATGCTACCAGAAAAATTATTTTTTAGAATGCATAAAAGTTTTATTGTCAATTTGAATAAAATTATAGAAGTAATAAATGATAGAGGAGGAAGTAGTTGTAAGATGTTAAATGAAGAAAAACTGCCTGTCTCTAAAAGGAAATTCCAAGAATTTTTAAGGCGCTTAGATTTAAATACTTAACTAAAAGAATACATTTTATGACACTAACACTCCACCCCATTGTCATTAAATCTTTTATTTAAAAGGAAAATTAGATATTGTATTGGGAGGTAAGCTTTTGTCAAATTATTTACATATTTAAAATTGAATTTATACAGTAAAAGCAACTTTTTGATTCAGATGCTCCCTTTTAAAAATCTACCAAAACTAATGGCTTCTCTTGTAGATTAGTTTTTAAAATCCAAAAAAATTCCTGCTTTTTTATACTTCTGATAACGTTTATTATAGATTTCTGATTTTGTTTCATCAGGTTTATAAATTTTATCAAAACCATGTCCCATACTAGAAACTGCCGTTGTTACATTTTTATGAACACCAGCAATAACTGAGGCAAACATTGCAGCACCAAGGGCACAGGTTTGTTCTGATGTATTTACTTTTATAGACGTTGAAAGTACGTCTGCCATCATTTGCATCACAAAGCCTGATTTTTTTGCAACACCTCCTAAAGCAATAATGCCATTTATTTGCACACCTTGTTCTATAAAATGATCTATTATTTTTTTTGATCCAAAACATGTAGCTTCTACCAAGCTCCTATAGACTCTTGGTGCATCACTACCCAAATTTAAATTAAAAATCGCTCCTCTTAAGTAAAGATTTGCATTTGGTGTTCTTCTTCCATTAAACCAATCTATGGCTAATTCAGAATTTTCGTCAAAAGGTAATTGGTTTGCTTCTTCACCTAGTTTTTTTAGAATGTTAGTTTCTATTTCTTTAATTAATTGTTGTTTGCTACTTTTATCGATATCTGAATCTAAAATATACTTAATGATAGTTTCCGTAAGTAATTTTTTAAACCAATCATAAACATCTCCAAATGCAGATTGGCCAGCTTCAAAACCAATCATTTCAGGTAGTATAGAACCATCTACTTGACCACTTATTCCTGAAACTACTTTATTATTTATTTTACTTTTTGGAATGACCAGCATATCACAGGTTGACGTGCCCATAACTTTACTCAAGTAACCTGGTTCTATTTGACCACCAACAGCTCCTAAATGGGCATCTAATGCACCTATTCCTATTTTTACATTTTCTGAAAGACCTAGTTTTCCTGCCCATTCAGCACATAAATTTCCTGCTAATTTATCTGTGGTATAAACCTCTGAAAATAAAGGATGTTCTAATGCTGTAAAAACAGCATCTAAACTTGTAAAAAAATCTTTTGGTGGTAAACCTCCATGTTCATCAGCCCACAAAGCTTTATGACCGGCAGCACAAACACTGCGTTTTATTTTTTTATAATCATTTCCTCCTGTTAATAAAAAAGGAAGCCAATCACAATGTTCTACCCAAGAAACACAGGCTTTTCTAACTTTTGTATCCATTCTTAATGCGTGAAGCAATTTTGCCCAAAACCATTCTGAAGAATAAATTCCTCCTGAATATTGTAGGTATTTTGTTTCAAATTTTTCTCCATGTGCATTTATTTCATCAGCTTCTTTTTTAGCAGTATGATCTTTCCAAAGAAAAAACATCGCATTGGGGTTTTCGCTAAACTCATCATGTAAAGCTAATGGAATCCCTTTTTCACAAACTGCAATGGGTGTTGAACCCGTTGTACCTAATGAAAGTGCTTTTATTTGTGCAACTATTTCAGGAGGCGTATTTGCTACAATCGTTTTTATGGTGTACTCCAAACCCTCTAAATAATCTAGTGGGTGTTGACGAAATTGATTTTTAGAGGGGTTGCAATATAATCCCTTTTTCCATCTTGGATATTCATATTCAGCTTCGGTAATAATAGTTCCGTTATTGGCGTTCACAAGAATAGAACGAACAGAAGCAGTGCCATAATCAACTCCAATTACATAAGCTTCGTTGTTTTTCATTGTTTATATATTAAGATTCTAAAATATTAGGTTGAATTTTCTTCTGAATTGCTGCATAAACTGCAACAATCGTTAAACAAAACAAAGGCATATAAAAAGATAAATGAATGCTAGCAGTTGTATCTGAAATTACACCTTGAATAGCGGTAAGAACTGCCCCTCCTAGAATAGCCATGATTAAACCAGAACCTCCAATTTTAGAGTCTTCTCCTAACTTAGCCATCCCTAAACCATAAATAGTTGGGAACATTAACGACATACAGCCAGAAGTTAAAATTAAGGCGATGACCCCAACAATACCACTACTATAAATAACTGTAAATATGCACAATACACCAAACAATGCAGCGTACAATAATAATTTTCTTGGCAAAATATATTTCATTAATGCAGTAAATACAAATCTCGATGCAGAAAACAATACAATAGATGCCAAATAATATACGGAAGATTCGTCTTCATTTTTACCTAATTCTTGCATTACATAACGAATCGTATAAGACCATAGACCGATCTGCGCGCCCATATAAAAAAATTGAGCAACAACAGACCATACATAATTTTTATTTTTTAAAAGTCTTTTTAAAGTGGGTAGAATATCTAAATTTTTAATTTTGTCAGAAGCCGTTGGCATTTTTGTAAACTTCACCAATAACCAAACAAATAATAGGAAAATTGCGACACCAACATACGTTCCCATAATTGAGTTTAATTCTTGAGACTGTATGGCTTTTAAACCATCTGCACTCATAGTTGCACGTTCTTCTGAATCTAATAAATTTAAATTAGAAAGTATAAAAAATTTACTCAAAAGAATACCCGCTATAGAACCTATTGGATTAAAAGATTGTGCTAAATTTAATCTTCTGGTTGCAGTTTCTTCAGAACCCATAGAAATAATATATGGGTTTGCAGCAGTTTCTAAAATTGACAAACCTCCAGCAAGGATAAATAAAGCCAATAAAAAATGACTATAAACCATGGAAATACTGGCAGGATAAAACAATAAAGAACCCAAAATAAAAAGCCCTAGACCAACCAAAACTCCCGTTTTATAAGTATATTTTTTAATAAGAATTGCTGCAGGTAAAGCCAATAAAAAATAAGAGCCGTAGAAAGCCATTTGTATCCATGAGGTTTGAAAATCTGTCATGCTCATAATTCGCTTAAAAGCAGCTAAAAGTGTATCTGTCATATTATTTGCTAAACCCCACAAAAAGAATAAGCTGGTTATTAAAATAAATGGCCATTTATTTCCAGGTGCTATAACTGGAATCCGATTGTTTTTTTCCATGATTTGGCTGTATTTATTTGATTAATTATTGCCTCCGTAAAGAGAACCATACGTTTTACAAGCCCTATAGTCTGAAGTTTCTTTATCCATACCAAAGCCATTCCATGCAGAAGGTCTAAAAATCTTTTCTTCATCAACATTGTGCATACAAACAGGAATACGAAGCATAGCAGCTAATGTGATTAATTGATTGCCGATATGTCCGTAACTAATGGCACCATGATTAGCGCCCCAATTATTCATAACGGAATACACATCTACAAAAGCGCCTTTACCAGTTAATTTTGGTACAAACCAAGTGGTGGGCCACGTTTTATCTGTTCTATCATCTAAAGTTGTATGAACATTTTCAGGTAAATCAATCGTATATCCTTCTGCAATTTGAAGTGTTGGTCCTAAACCTTTTACTAGGTTTAATCGACACATCGTTACTGGCATTTTTCCTTTTGTAAGATAATTAGAAGAATAACCTCCACCTCTAAAATAACCTACATTAGCAGGATACCAAGTTGTTGCATCTAAACAATCTTTTACTTCTTTTTTGTCTATTTCCCAAAATGGTTTCATTATAGGATTGCCATCTTTGGTTTGTTGTCCTGAACCGTCTAAAGTTGCAGAACCCGAATTTATCAAGTGTATAAATCCGTTAGAAGCATCTTCTTCTGCTTCCCAACCTGTAACTCTTTTAACGGCATCTGGGCTCCAATAAGTTCTTACATCTGCGAAAATTTGAGCAGTATTTGTCAGTAAATAATTAAAAAGCATGGAAACTCCGTTAAGCGCATCGTTTTCTGTTGCCACCATATAAGGTGGTCTTATACCATTCCAATCAAATGATGAGTTTAAAATAGCTTCAGCAAAATCACCATTTGGTAAAAAATCTGTCCATTGTCTTTGCCCTTGAAAACCCGAAACAATTGCATCATGCCCCATCGCTTCTTCACCATACCCCATGTCTTTTAGTTTTGGATTTCCTTTCATCAAATCACGAATAATTAATGTCATTTTTACAACAAACTCCCAGTCTTCATCTTTTTGATTTCTTGAGCGTTGTATTTTTTCATCATTAAAATCTTGTCCTTCTTTACAGTTTTCTTTGGTCCATTTTAGCGCTTTTTCAAACTCATCTTTATCATAAATATCGTTTTGAATTCTTCTTAAGACTTCAGATGAATCTACATATTCATTTCGCATCCCAAGAAAATCTTGAAAAAAATCTGGATGTATCATCGATCCAGCAATTCCCATAGATACACTTCCAATAGCCAAATAACTTCTGTTTTTCATTAATGCTACTGCCAAGCCAGCCTTAGCGAAAGTCAACAATTTATTTTTTACATCAGCAGTTATTTCTGTATCGTTCAAATCCTGTACATTTTCACCATAAATACCAAAGGCAGGCAATCCTTTTTGATTGTGAGCAGCCAATGTTGCAGCCAGGTATACTGCGCCTGGGCGTTCTGTTCCGTTAAAACCCCAAATAGCTTTTGGTAGCATAGGATCCATATCCATTGTTTCTGTACCATAACACCAACAAGGGGTTACGGATAAAGACACCCCTACATTATTTTCTGAAAATAGCGTTTGGCAAGTTACTGCTTCTTTTACACCACCAATACAAAAATTTGGTATGATGCATGCTACAGGAGAACCATCAGGATATTTTAATTCTTTTTCAAACAATTTGGCTACATTTTTAGCCATATTCATGGTAGTCGTTTCCAATGATTCTCTTACACCTCCTAATCTTCCATCTATAATTGGACGGATTCCTATTTTTGGATATTTCATCTGTTTATTTTTATTGTTTTTAATAGGTCAGATGTAATTCGCCATTAATCATCTTGGTGGGTATCAAGATTTGTTATGGCTCATTTCATATATTCTGTTTTATAATGCGTTGTTTATTTCTTCTAATGCTACTCCTAGCACCCTCTTTGAAATTGAATTTAACTGCTCTAATTTCCCCATAAAATGAAACACAGTGTGATTATGTGTTAGTTTTTCATTTGGTTTTAAAAATGCTGCAGGAGATACACTTTCTATTTCATAAAAAGGCCCCATTTGGGAACCGTCATCTAGAGGTCCATCATTATATGCGTTGATGGCATCGCCAACAAAAGGGTTTCCTTCTAATTTCCATTCTTGATTTAAGTAGGTAGCATTAGCATCTACATCAAACAAAGTAATTGTTAAAATTTTATTGATACCATCATAACTTCCCGCAATATTGTTTGCTCTTTTTGGGCCAATACCTAGTTTACCACGAGATTTCCCATCTGCTTTAAAATATAACGTTCCGTTATTTGTAGTAACACGATTTTCTGGAATTTGACCAAAATAATCCGTTGTTGCTATCTTACCTTCTGCATCTGTATTGTATGGTACTACAACTGTTGTTTTTTCTGATGGAGGAAACATGTCTAATATCCAAATACAAGGTGCGCCAGTGGTTTCTGTCCAAGCAAAATTTCCGTTATTTTCTATGGAGTTTTTAGTTTTATAACCTACAACTTTTAAGTTTTCTGAACTAATTTTCAAAATCTTTTCAATTTCATTTTCCGCTAAAATTAAAATTTCTCTTTCTACATTCATATTAAAATCAACATTTGAATAATTTTTTAGTCGCATTTTTTTGGTAAGTAAAATTGAATTTCCATTCACCCGTATTACGTCCCAAGATTCATTGTCTATAGGTGCAGGTGTTTTCCAATTATCAAATATCATTGCTGTTTTTGGTTCAAAAAAAAGCGAAAAAACACCTCCTTCTGGGCCTAACCAAAATCTATTTTCACCACCATAAGCGTTCATGTGTTTGTTTTGTTTACCAAAAGCTTTGTAATTAATCCATCCCAAACTTTTACCTTCATTTCCATCTGCAGTAGAAGTGAATACTTTCGCTTGAAATTTGGGAGAAACAATAACCTTTGCAGCTCCACTTTTTAAGATGACAAGCTTTTTATCGTGCTTTTTTAAAAAGGCTGCGTCGTACCCAAAAGTGCCTTTGTTATTCGATTCTATTTCCATATTATTTTTTGTTTTATTCTCTTTTTTACAAGCAATAATTAGAATGAGAACAATTATAAAAACTAAATTTTTCTTCATAAGTATTTTGATTTATTATTAAGATTATTTTTTATGCTGGTATTTGAAATAAAAAATAATAACTTCTTTTATAGAAATCAGTAAAGGAATATAAATTTATCAAAAGACACTATTTAATCGTTTAAGTAAATTTTTAAAAAAATGCTAAATTATTTATCAAATCTATCACTTAAACGTTTAAGTAACAAATAAATTTTTGCTTTTTTATAAAACAAAACAAATTTTGACAGTAAATTATAATTATTTACAAGAATCTTTTTCTACCAAAATAGCCTTTAAATTAAGTTTAGAATATTTTTTTTCTGGCGTATTTATTTGGTTAACTAAAATATCTATGGCCTGTTTTCCTATTTTTAAAAGTGGTTGTTTAATATGGGTTATGGGGCAATAATAAAAATCGAAAGCTTCTGCAGCATCAAAAACAACAACAGAAATATCATTTGGTACTTTGAGGTTTAGTTTATCAATAGTTTTTAATCCATGAATTGCTAAGGTATTCGTGGTAAAAAAAATGGCGGTAACTGGTTTTGGGGCACTTAAAAGTTCTCTTACTTTAATATACACATCTTCTATTAAATTGGAGAACGCTACTTTTTTAATTCTATTATTGTCTACCTTAATGCCCTTCGCCTCTAATGCTTCAGAATATCCTCTAATTCTTTCTTTCATGTGGTGTAAATCACTTGAGTAGGCAATCAATCCAATATCACTGTTCCCCGTATCAAGAAGTCTGTTGGTAACGTCAAAAGCAGCTTTGTAATTATTTATAGTAACGTAATTGCTCTCAATTTCAGGGAAATGTCTGTCAATTAGAACAAATGGAATATTTTGTTTTTTTAAGTTTATAATTTGTTCTTGAGAACCTTCTGTAGGCGCAATGATAAATCCATCTACTTGACGATTTACTAAAAGGTTGATTAAGTCTGATGATTTTGTAGCATTTTCATCAGAGCTTCCAAATACAACTGTATAATTATGTTTTTTGGCTTCGTCTTCTATAATTCTAGCAATATTGGCAAAAAAAGGATTAGAGATATCTGCAACAATCAATCCAATAATGTAAGATTTTCCACTTCTAAGACTTTGGGCAATTTGGTTTGGACGATAATTAAGTTCTGCCGCAATTTTTTTTACTTTTTCAGAGACTTCATACCCAATTCCACTATTCTCACCTTTAGTGAGCACATAAGAAACTGTTGCAATTGAAACTTGCGCTCTCTTTGCAATATCTTTTAAAGAAACTTTTTTATTCATGTCCAAATATAGTTATTTAAAAAAATAAGAAATCACTTGACTAATACTTTACATTAAAAAAAGTTTGTAAAATCAATTTTTATAAAAGTTTAAAACTTTTATAAAAAACAATATTACTGAGTAATATCATATAAAATATGGCTAAAAATACAGAATTATGTAATTTCAACAGCTAAAAAATAATAAAATCATTTATTTAAACGATTAAGTATTGCATATTTAATATTTTAATACTACGTTTGTAATAAATAAGTTTAAATCTTTGACTCACTACTTAAACGTTTAAGTAAAATATTTTAGAAGTATGAAACATAAATTTAAAGTGAATGGTACTTATCTTTTTATGAATTACCATTGTAAAAAAATATTTTTTTTAACTCTTGTCTTTTTACTTTCTTTTGGATCGGTATATTCATCTCATAAGGCATTAGTACCTGTATTCGCAAAAGCAGATAAACAAAAAACCATTGTGGGAACTGTAAAAGATACAAACAGCAAGCCAATTCCTGGAGTAGCTATATTCGTAAAAGGTACCTCTACAAGTACAATATCTGATATTGATGGAAAGTTTAGTATTGTTGCCAGTGGTGATGATACACTTATGTTTCACTATCTAGGTTTAAAAACAGAAGAGGTTCTTATTCAAAATCAAACACTTATAAATGTAACTATGGTTGAAGATGTGCAAGGTCTTGATGAAATAGTAGTTGTTGGATATGGACAAAGAAAAAAAGCCACACTAACGGGTTCTATTTCTACAATTGATGGTGATGACATATCTGAAGCACCTGTAGGTAATGTGACTTCTGCTTTGGCAGGACAAGTAGCTGGTTTAAAAGTTGTAAATAGAAGCGGACAACCAGGTAGTGATGGTTCTTTATTAAACATAAGAGGTTTTGGTGCTCCATTAATTCTGGTAGATGGTTTGCCACAAGATTTTGGTTATTTAGACCCAAATGAAATTGAAAGCATTAGTGTTCTAAAAGATGCCTCTAGTTCTATCTATGGGGCAAGAGCTGGTAACGGAGTAATTTTAGTGACTACAAAAAGAGGTAAAGAAGGAAAACCTATATTTAACTTCAATTATGCTACTAGTATTTCTGCTCCTACAAAAATTGTTGATTTAGCGAACGCAACTCTATATGCACAACTTGTAAATGAGGCAGACATAGCCGATGGTAATACCCCTACTTTTTCTGATGAAGAGGTAGCAAAATTTAAAACGGGAACAGATCCTAGATATCCTAATACCAATTGGTGGGATGAAACTTTTAGTGATTGGGCACCAATGACAGATTATAATCTAAATGTTAGAGGGGGTGCAAAATCTGTGAATTATTTTCTTTCTCTTGGCTATTTGAATCAGGAAAGTATGTTGAGATCTAATGACATAAAGTTTGAGCGATTCAGTTTTAGATCCAATATAGATGTTGATGTTTCAGAAAATTTTAAAATTGGTCTTGATATTAGTGGTAGAAAAGAATACAGAAATGAACCCGGAAGAGGTATCGGAGTTATTATGACTGCTGTTCAGGCTGCAAAACCAACAAAACCTGCATATTATCCAGATCTTACAAAACCAACATACCCAGGTTTTGACGCAGATTGGGCAAACCCACTACCTATTTCAGACAAAGATTTTTCTGGTTATGTAGACAATCAATTTCAATCTATTAGAGGTACTTTAGATCTAACCTATGATTTTAAAGACTTCGTAGAAGGTTTAACCGCAGAAGTGAAAGTAGACTATAGAATGAATGATGCTTTTATAAAAAATTGGAGAACACCTTTTGATTATAATGAATATGATTATGACAATGATACCTATACTGTTGCTACAATTTTTAACGGTGGTAGAACTAGTTTAAATCAAACGTATAACAAAGATTGGCTAGCGTATGGTTATTTTAAGTTAGCATATAATAAATCTTATAAAGAGCATAGCTTCTCTGGTAAATATTTAACAGAAGCACAGGCATCTAGAGGTGATGATTTTAATGCCTATAGAGAAGGATTCATTACGCAAGAAATAGATCAGTTATTTGCAGGTAGTGATGAAAATAAAGATAATAATGGAAGTGCCAGTGAAGATGGTAGAATGTCTCATTTGGCAACCCTTGGCTATAATTACAAAGAAAAATACTTTGCAGATTTGATCTTTCGATATGATGGTTCTGTTCGTTTTAAAGAAGGTTATAGATGGGGTTTTTTTCCTGGAGTTACTGTAGGATGGCGTTTAAGCGAAGAAAGTTTTATAAAAAATAACTTTAAAAACATAGACAACCTAAAATTGAGAATGAGTTACGGACAGGCTGGAGATGAAGGAAGCGTTCAATTTAATTATCTTACGGGTTATAATTTTGGTAGATCTTACATATTTGACAGTAGTGAAGAAATTGCAAGAGGACTTGCATCTCGGGGTTTAGCGAACCCTTTTGCTAGTTGGGCAGAAACAGAAACCTACAATATTGGTTTAGATGGATCTCTTTATAACAGACTTTTATTTTTTGAAACAAATGTTTTCTATCGTAAAAAATCTGGTATTTTGGCTACTCGTGTTTTTGCGACTCCCAGTACTTTTGGAGGAGATCTTCCCCAAGAAAACTTAAATAGTCAAGATAATAGAGGTTTTGAAGTAGAATTAGGCCATACGAACAGGGTAACTGATGATTTTAAATACAGTGTTAAAGGAAATTTTTCGTGGTCTCGTGCAAAATGGATTCATTTTGAAGAAGCAGAATTTACCACAGAGGCAGAAAGAGCGCGAAGACAACTAAGTGGACAATGGACAAACATTGCATGGGGTTTTGAATCTGATGGCTTGTTTTCTTCTCAAGAGGAAATTGATAATTGGGCAGATATTACAAATGGTGGAAATAACAACGTTATTAAACCTGGCGATATCAAATACATAGATCAAAATGATGATGGTGTTATCAATTGGGAAGATGAAGTTGAAATAGGTAAAAGTACGTTGCCTGAAATTTTTTACGGGCTAAATTTAGACTTCACCTATAAAGATTTTAGTTTAAATGTTTTATTTCAAGGAGCCACAAATTATTCTGTTTTTTATAGCAACCAATTCACTGCTCCTTTTGGCGTAAATTTTGTGCCATTTGCTTTTTGGGAAGACAGATGGACAGAAGAAAACCCAGATCCAAATAACAGTTTACCAAGGGTGCGTTATGGCGCTTCTGGAACGCACCCTAACGGAAATAGTTCTACTTTTTGGACTATAAAAAACGCATATTATGTTCGTTTAAGAAACCTTCAGTTAAATTATAATATCCCTAATAATGTAACAGAAAAATTAGGCTTAAAAGATTTAAGAATCTATTTACAAGGTTTTAATTTAGCAACATTTACAAACGTAAGACATAGAGATCCAGAGTCAGACAATACTGCTGGAAGAAACTATC
The DNA here is from genome assembly GCF_947501385.1 of uncultured Polaribacter sp. Taxonomy (GTDB): domain Bacteria; phylum Bacteroidota; class Bacteroidia; order Flavobacteriales; family Flavobacteriaceae; genus Polaribacter. Next base: position 147,769 of record NZ_CANMVP010000007.1, on the reverse strand, counting down.
CACAACAAACAAGTCTTAGTTTAGGTCTCAATTTAAAATTTTAAAATTATTTGTGATGATAAAAAATAAAATATTATTTTCAGTATGTATACTGTTCATTGGCTTAACTTCCTGTGAAGATGTCTTAGACAAAGAGCCACTAGGAATTATTTCAGACGCTCAAGTATGGAATGACGAAAATCTTGTAGACGCTTCTTTAACACACCTTTACAGTGTTACTAATTTCAATGACGTTTTTGGAGATTTTCAATATAAAAATGTAGTAAATACAGACGAAGCAAGAACCTGCTTTGGTTGGAGTGACATTCTAAATGTATTTACGCTAGGTATTATCAATCCAGACAATATTGGAAACGGGGCATATTTAGGGTATTGGGACTATAACGTAATAAGAGGTTATAATGAATTTTTAACCTTTTTAGAGCAAAGTACACTATCTACAGAATTTAAAGTACAACGTGCTGCAGAAGTTCGGTTTTTAAGAGCTTTTCACTATTATAATTTAGCCATGAGATATGGTGGTGTTCCTCTCATAACGAAACCTCAAGACATCAATGATCCAGATATTTTTGTTTCAAGAAATACAGAATTAGAGGTGTATAACTTCATTTTAGAAGAGTTAAACGCAGTTATTGAAATTTTACCAGAACAATATGATTCAGAAAATCAAGGTAGAATTAGTAAATACGGTGCTTTAGCTTTAAAAAGTCGTGCAATGTTGTATGCGGCAAGTATTGCAGAATATAGCACTGTACAATTAGATGGCATTTTAGGTGTGCCACAAAGTGAAGAAGCTCGGTTTTACCAAGAATCTTATAATGCTTCTAAACAAATTATAGAAAGCGGGCATTTTACATTATTCAATAGATATCCAAATGACAAAGCAAGAAATTACCAATCTCTTTTTTTAGAAGAAAACAATGCTGAAGTTATTTTTGCTAAAAAATATGTTGGTGTAGATTATGGTAATGATTACGATTACTATAATCAACCTCTATCTTACAAACCTTTTGTAGCAAGTGTTATAAATCCTACTTTAGAAATGGTAGATTCTTATGAATTTAAAGATGGTTCCCCAGGAACTTCTATAAATTATAATCAAGAAATATCTACTGCTACTTTATATAGTAATAAAGATCCACGCTTTCATGCATCCATATTATATAATGAAGCTTTTTGGATAGACACGCAAATTGAAACCTATTATTTTACAATTCCTTCTAACATTAATACAGATCCCAGAAATAATTCTTTATCTGGTAGAGGAAAAGATGTAAACAACAACCCGAATGCAGGAGCAACACAAACAGGTTTTTGTGTGAAAAAATACCTAAAACCAGAAAGAGACATTCCTTTAGGAAGTGAAACAACTACAGACTTTATCATTTTTAGATTGGGAGAAATTTATTTAAATTTATCTGAAGCAGCATTTGCTTTAAACAAACCCGCTGAAGCTTTAACGAACTTAAATATAATAAGAACCAGAGCAGGAATGCCCGATAAATTATCAATAGATATGGACATCATAAAAAACGAAAGAAAAGTTGAGTTGGCTTTTGAAGGGATTCGTTTTTGGGATGTAAGAAGATGGCGCACAGCAGAACAAGATTTAAGTGGTGTTTTTAGTAAGTTAACAACATATTACATAAGATCAAGAGATACCTATGGGTATTTAATTCAAAATGCACAAGGTAACAGAAGTCGTAGCTTTTTGAAGCAACACTATTACATGCCATTAAGAAGAATTCATATCACAGAGAATCCTAATTTAGTACAGAACCCAGGATACAATTAACAGAATCATATCAGTATTCTAGTAGAACACACCTGATAGGCAGGAGAAAAGATGAAAAAATTTAATATAAACTATAGAATGAATAATAAAAGACTATTTATATTGAGTCTAATAGCTTTAGGATATTTTACTTTGCTATTCTTAAATGGATATGTAATAAAATCCGACTTTATTATTATTGGAGTTATCCAAGAGATAACAACTATTCCAATGCTATTATTTGTATTATTTTTATTTTACTTTTCAATTAAATTTTGTTCAGAGAACAAGTTTTCATTAAGGAAATCTTCATTTTGGTCTTTTGCTATATTAACTTGTCTTGTTACAATTATAATTGGAAGTTTTTTAAAATAACTATCTATAACAAAAGGTATAACAGGTTGCCAGAAATATCTGAATATTGATAATAAATAAGATTGAGTTTAAATAATTGATATTCTAATGGGGTACATTTTGATTACTATAACCAACCTTTATTCTATTTTTGGAAGAGCAATCAACTATAAAATGAAACAAGATTCAAAATATTATTATAAAGTTTATGAAACAAAAGAATTCCAATTCCAATAATTATTATCGTTTCAGTTTAACTATGCTTATATTGGGTTTAACAACAATTAACTATGCTTTTAAAGTATCTTCAAAAAAATATGAGCAAATAGAAACTGGTCAAAAGACTCCTAATATAATAATTATTTTTACTGATGATTTAGGGTATGGAGATTTAGGTTGTTATGGCCACCCAAGTATTCGTACACCCAATATCGATAAAATGGCAAATGAAGGGCAGCGTTGGACAAATTTTTATGTGGCAGCAAATGTATGCACACCATCTAGGGCAGGTCTTTTAACTGGAAGATTACCCATAAGAAGTGGTACCGATACCGATATAGGGCCAAGAGTGTTTTTTCCTAATTCAGCAGGTGGTCTTCCTGAAAAGGAAATTACAATTGCAGAAATACTGAAAGAGAAAAACTATCAAACGGCTGCAATAGGCAAATGGCATTTAGGGCATCTCCCAAACTTTTTACCAACCAACCAAGGTTTTGATTCTTATTACGGAATTCCTTATAGCAATGATATGGATCCTACAACAAAACTATCCCATGGTGAAGCAAATGTGAATCCTAAAGTAGCGTATTTTAATGTTCCATTAATGAGAAATAATAAAATTATAGAAAGACCGGCGCAACAACATACAATAACTAAAAGGTACACTAAAGAAGCTGTAAAATTTATAAAAAATAATAAAGACAAACCTTTCTTTCTTTACTTGGCGCATACAATGCCACATGTTCCTTTATTTGCTTCGGATGAATTTATAAACAAAAGTAAAAGAGGGATTTATGGAGACGTAGTTGAAGAATTAGATTGGAGTGTTGGTGAAATATTGAAGACGTTAAAAGAACAAAACATATCAGAAAATACTTTAGTAATATTCACTTCTGATAATGGTCCTTGGACTGTTTTAAATGAAAACGGAGGAAGTGCAGGCCCTCTTTATGGAGCAAAAGCAACATGTTACGAAGGCGGAATGCGTGTTCCTGCAATATTTTGGTGGCCAAATAAAATAAAACCAGCAACAATAATGGATATTGGAAGTACGTTGGATTTATTTCCCACAATTGCAAAACTTGTAAATTCAGACATAAAAAAAGATAGAGTTTATGATGGTTTTAGCCTCACTCCTACACTATTCGAAAGTAAGAAAAGTACAAGAGAAAGCATCATATATTATCATGGCACTAAAGTTTTTGCTGCTAGAAAAGGTGACTATAAATTATATTTTTATAAAAATAATCCTGAAGGATATCCAAGGAACCTTCAAAAATTAGAAAATTTTGAATTATTTAATGTTCAAAAAGATCCATCAGAAAGGTTTAACATCCTAAAAAAACATCCTGATGTTATAAAAGAAATAAAAGATGTAGTACAAAATCATAAGAGTACAGTAACACAAGTAGAAAATCAGATGATAAAAAAAATTTAATGATTTAAACTAAAACTAACAGAATAATAAATTCAATAATGTAAATGAAAAATATAACCACTTCTTTTTTAATAACAGGTCTCTTTGTGGCCTGTTTATCTGTAAACAGTCTTGCGCAAATTATAAAACAAAAACCAAATATTATCATTATCAATGCAGATGATTTGGGGTATGGAGATATCGGCATACAAGGTGCCACTAAAGTTAAAACCCCCGCCATTAATCGTTTGGCTTCAGAAGGGAAAAGATTTACAGATTTTCATGCTGCTTCTGCAGTGTGTTCTCCGTCTCGGTACGCTTTACTAACAGGCAGATATCCTGTTAGAAGGAATTTTTGGAATCCAATTTTCTTAAAAAGTACGCTAAAGATAGCTACCAATAGAATGACTTTAGCAAATCTGATGCAAAAGGCAAATTATAAAACCGCCATTATTGGCAAATGGCATTTGGGTTTTGGTAATAAACAACCCGTTAATTGGAACAAACCTCTAAAACCAGGTCCTTTAGAACTTGGTTTTGACTATTATTTTGGTGTTCCTGTGGTAAACAGTCATCCTCCTTTTGTGTATGTAGAAAATCATTCTGTAGTTGGTCTTGTTCCAGAAGACCCTCTGGTTTATAATAAAAAAGCTAAAACCAGATATTTTGACGAAAAATTTGGAATGGATGAAATTGGAGGTGCAACCGCTGCTCATGAAAAATATAAAGACAGAATGGTAGGTACCGTCTTAAAAGACAAAGCTATTAGTTGGATAAAAGAAAACAAAACAGCGCCGTTCTTTTTATATTTTGCCACAACAAATATTCACCATCCATTTACCCCTGCTCCACAATTTATTGGTACAAGTGAAGCGGGCCCTTATGGAGATTTTATTCATGAGTTAGATTGGATGATTTCAGAAATAGTAAAAACACTAGAAGAAGAAGGTCTTTCAGAAAATACGTTGCTTATTGTTACGAGTGATAATGGTGGCATGTTAAACAGAGGCGGTCAAACTGCAAGAGAAGCTGATCATCATCAAAACGGAGCGTATTTAGGTTTTAAGTTTGATGCTTGGGAAGGTGGCCATAGAGTGCCTTTTATAGCAAAATGGCCTGGAAAAATTACGCCAGGAACTACCTCTAATCAAGTTGTATCTAATGTAGATTTGTTTGCAACTTTAGCATCTATAATAGATTATAAACCTAAAAATGATGAAGGTCCTGATAGTGTAGATATGCTACCAGCATTATTAGGAAATCCGAAAGAATCACTAAGAGAAAATCTATTGATATCTCCTAGTTCTCCTAGACATTTAGCGTTACGTAAAGGAAAGTGGATGTTCATCTCTGGCAAAGGTGGAGGTGGCTTCGGAGACAGAAATTTAGGTGATCATACATTTGGAAATGCAGGCGCTTTTCCATTTACAAAACAGGTAAATAGTGATATTGAAAACGGAAGAATAAAAGAAGATGCTCCTATTGGTCAATTATACAATCTTGAAATTGATCCTTATGAAAGTAAAAATGTTTACAATAAGCATCCAGAAGTTGTAGCAGAAATGAAAGAACTCATAAAGAAAATTTTAAATAAATAGTAAGAATAATGAAAAAATTAATGATTAGTAAGTTAGCTTTGGCAGTCAGTGTTTTTATGCTTGTCTTTTACACCTCTTGTCAGGAAAAAGAAACTGAAAAAATAACCTATGTAAATTTAGTAAATAGACTAACAGACCTTGAAGTGTTGGCGCAATTGCCAAATGAAGGTGAAAAAAGTGAAATGTGGGCAAGTTATGATCGAAGAAGCAAAGTAGATTCCATAACAGGCGAATTTATAAATTGGGCCGCAAATAATGACGGCTTAAACCCTCAATTTATAAGAAAAGAAGGCAATAATGAAGTGTTAGCAGAAATGACGGGTCCTGGCGCTATTGTTCGTATTTGGTCTGCAAGCCCTAGAAAAGGAAAAGTAAATATTTATATAGATGGAAGTGAAACACCAATGATTAGTGAATCTTTTATAGACTATTTTAAACCTACTATCCCTGCTTTTGATTTTTCTGAATTGGTCTATGAAACTAATGCAAAAGGATTTAATAATTATGTGCCTATCACTTATCAAAAAAGTTGTAAAATAGTTGCAGAACCAGGTTGGGGTCAATACTACCATTTCAACTATATTACTTTTAAAAAGGGGACTGAAGTTGAGAAATTTGACCCTAATTTAAATGAACAAACTACAGGTGCTTTGACAAAAGTTAATACCTTCTTTCAACAAAAAATGGGAGAAAACCCCAGCAATAACGAGTTAACAATGTCATCCCAAAAAACAACTTTAGAAAGTGGTAAAAGAACTATTGTTTTTGATTTAAAAGGCAAAGGAGCTATTGCTAGTTTAAAAGCAAAGGTTCAAACTCCAAATTCAAAAAATATAGAAGAAATTTTAAGAAAAACAATTCTTGAAATTGCTTGGGATGGTGAAAAAAATCCTTCCGTTTGGTCTCCTATTGGCGATTTCTTTGGTTCTGCCCCAGGTTTTAATACTTATAAAACGTTGCCAATGGGAATGGTTGGTGATGAAATGTACAGTTATTGGTATATGCCTTTTTTAAAAGGGGCTAAAATTACTTTGCATAATTATTCAGATCATCCTGTAGATGTTACTTTAGAAATAGGAGAAGATGAACTTCAAGGAGATTCAGACAACTATGCTAGATTTCATGCAAAATGGCATCGAGATTTGGCTCCAGTAGAAAAAGCACGTTGGCCAGATTGGTTATTGCTAAAAACTGAAGGTAAAGGTCGATTTCTTGGTGCATCCTTATCTCTTTGGAATCCTAAAGGAGGTAGCAATACCAATGCTGGTGAAGGTCACTATTGGTGGGGAGAGGGTGATGAAAAGTTTTTTATAGATGGTGAGAGCTTCCCTTCTACTTTTGGCACAGGAACAGAAGATTATTTTGGGTATGCATGGTGCGATCCATCAATTTTTGAACAAGCATTTCACAGTCAATCTATAGATAGTGATAATATGGGCTATCAATCTGTAAACAGATGGCAAATCATAGACAACATTCCGTTTCAAAAATCTTTTAATGGTTATTTAGAAAAATACTTTGCGAATGATTGGCCAACACAGTACGCTACTGTTGTTTATTGGTATTTAGATGCAGATGGTAAAGATCCCATAAAAGCGACTCCTGAAGATGAATTATTTGGTTACGAGATTCCTTTTGAAGTGTATAGACAACCCGATGCTTTAGAAGCAGAAAACTTAAAAGTTACTAAAAACACTGGTGGTTGGGTAAATACAGATGCTTTTGCTCATGAATCTATGTATAAAGATGTTAGCGGGCATAAAATGTTGTTTTGGGGAACAGATAAAAATAAAAAGAACAATCTTGTTACAGAATTTAATTCCGATAAAGAAGGTAGATATGATGTGTATGCAAACATCATAAAACAAAAAGAAGGCGGTGTTTTTAAAATTTCTATCAACAATCAGAAATTAAAGAATATCAATTTTAAATCTTCTAATGATACAAAGTATACAGAAAGGGTAAAACTAGGAACAGTGGATCTTAAAAAAGGAAGACAAGAAATTATATTTGATTTACTAAAAAAAGATAAATTTCCTCAAAAACTTTGGATTGATTATTTCGAATTTAAAAAAAGATAGTTGATTTTGGTTATTGAATTAGTAAGTATTCGAGATAGTATTTTATTATTTCGAATACTTTTTCTTTACAAGAAAAAAAATATATTCCCTAATTTTTCTTTAATTTTTCATTTTTTACAGCGTATATTTAAATTTAATATTATCTCGCAGAATAAATGAGAATTGAAGATTTAGTTGGTAACTATCAGATTATAGGAAGCAATCAAAATGCTGAAAAAGAAGACTCTTACAAAGGAACACTCTCGTTAACTTTAGACAGTAACCATAGAATTGTGGCAAAATGGCGCATCAATAAAAGTCAACAACAATTTGGAACTGGTTTTTTTAAAAATAATATATTGGTCATTAATTTTCAGTATCAAGGTGATGAAGATACTATTTACAAAGGTGTGGTGGTTTACAAATGCATTTCTAAAGATATTTTAGAGGGTTTTTGGTCAGAAAAATACGGAGATCCACAATTTTTGGGGGAAGAACGTTGCTTTCGAATTAAAGAAAAGGAACTGTTGAATTAACTTCATATTTTAAAACTTTCATTAGAACATAAAAAACTCAAGATTACTTACAATCTTGAGTTTTTTAGTACATATTATTTAATTGCTACTAATTTGCAAAGTAGACATAAATTCCTACTACAATCAAACAAATAGCGATTCCTGTTACTTTCAAATATTTCCAAGGTTTGATATCAACTTGGTTGGTGTATTCTAATTTAAAGGCTTCAACACGAGGCTTAAATTTACCAATAATCAACATAATGATGATATTGAGCACAAATAAAATAGCCATTACATGTAAAAAGTGAGGATAATTCTCTTCGCCTACAACAAACGGTTTTAAGATAAATTGACTGATACTATACAAAACTACACCAGAAATGATAGCTACTTTTGCAGCAATTGCAGGAACGTATTTTGTTAAATATCCTACAACAATTATAGTTAAAATAGGAATGCTATAACATCCATTTACTTCTTGCAAATAACCAAACAGTCCGTCTGGAGCATTCGCAATTAATGGAGCAATACACATAGACAATATCGCCAAAACAACTCCGAAAGATTTACCTGCAAAAACAGTTTGTTTTTCAGTTGCATCTTTTTTAATATGAGATTTATAAATGTCTATTCCGAATAATGTTACAGAACTGTTTAAAGCTGAATTAAATGAACTTAAAATTGCCCCAAATAAAACGGCTGCAAAAAAGCCAACTAAACTTGCTGGTAAAACTTCTGTTACTAATTTAGGATATGCTTGATCTGGATTTGTTAATGTATCTCCAAACATATGAAAAGCAATAATACCTGGTAAAACAACAATTAATGGGCCTAGTATTTTTATAAAGGATGCCAATAATAATCCTTTTTGACCTTCTTTTAAATTTTTAGCTCCTAATGCTCTTTGTATGATTGCTTGGTTGGTTCCCCAATAAAATAACTGCACCAACATCATCCCTGTAAAAATTGTACCAAAAGGAACTGACGCTTTTGAACCTCCTAAAGAATTAAATTTTTCAGGATTCGTGTTTATTAATATCGAAAATCCTTCAGTTAAGCTACCATCTCCAATTGCCCACAAACCAAAAACAGGAATCATTAAACCTCCAATTAATAATCCAATTGCATTTATTAAATCTGATACAGCAACTGCTTTTAATCCGCCAAAAATGGCATAAATAGAACCTATAATTCCAATTCCCCAAACTGTAATCCAAAGCGCCTTTGTTTCACTTACATTTAATAATGCAGGCACATCAAACATTGTATTTATTGCTAATGCTCCAGAATATAAAACGATGGGTAACAAAACAACCACATAACCACTTAAAAACAATCCCGAAGTAATGGTTTTGGTCATTTTATCATATCTTTTTTCTAAAAATTGAGGCACCGTTGTAATTCCGCCTTTTAGATACCTTGGTAAAAGAAAAACAGCAGTTACCACCATTGCAATTGCAGCCAATGTTTCCCAAGCCATTACTAAAATCCCCTCTTTAAAAGCGGCTCCGTTTAAACCTACTATTTGTTCTGTAGATAAATTTGTAAGTAGCAAAGAACCTGCAATTACAACTCCAGTTAAACTCCTACCTCCTAAAAAATAGCCATCTGAAGAATTCTCGTCTGTATTTCTGGTTTTTAAATAAGCGATCACTGCTACTAAAATAGTAAAGCCTAAAAATGTTAGTATTTGCATAATTATTTAAATTTAAAAGTTTTAAAAAGAATTCGAGGGTGAAAGTATAAAATTTAAAGGACTTTGTTTGAATACTTAATTTCCATACAGATTCATGAGTTTATTTATAGACTAAAAAAGTTTTATTTTACCAATTCTCTTAATTTTATAGCTGCAATTTCTGCCGTAATATCTCTCTGGGGAGAACCAAACATCTCATAGCCTACCATAAATTTTTTAACCGTTGCACTTCTTAATAAAGGTGGATAAAAACTCATGTGCCAATGCCAATAGTCATTTTTATCTCCATTGGTTGGTGCTTGATGAATTCCGCTTGAATACGGAAAAGAGGTATTGAATAGTTTATCGTACACTTTTGTAATTACAGAAATTGCTTCCGCAAAATTTAGCGCTTCATTTTCTGTCATTTCTGTGAGATCTCTTTGCTGTTTTTTAGGCGCAATCATTACTTCAAAAGGCCAAATTGCCCAAAAAGGTGTTAATACAATGAAATCTTTATTTTCAAAAACAATTCTTTCAGCTAAATCTTGTTCTTGCTTTAGATAATCCTCTAACAAACTCCTGTTGTTTTCTTGGTAATATTTTAGTTGTTGTTTGTTCTTTTTATACACTTCATTTGGTAATGTAGATTGACTCCAAATTTGTCCATGAGGGTGTGGGTTGCTACAGCCCATAACAGCTCCTTTATTTTCAAAAATTTGAACATAATTAATTCCTTCAATTTTACCAATAGCACTGTATTCTTCTTGCCATGCGCGCACTACTTTTTGAATCTCTAAAACACTCATATCTGCTAAGCTTTTAGAATGATCTGGACTAAAACAGATGACTTTACAGATCCCCTTTTCACTCTGTGCTTTTAACAAACCATCATTGACTTTAAAGGCTGGCGAATCTTTTTGCAGCGCAGCAAAGTCATTTGTAAACACAAAAACATCTTTATAATCAGGATTTATTTCACCATTGATTCTTGTATTGGTTGCACATAAATAACAACTAGCGTCATAAGAAGGCCTTTTTTCTGTTGTTATTTCTTCATTCTGACCTTGCCAAGGTCTTTTAGCTCTATGTGGTGAAACCAAAACCCATTCTCCTGTTAGTATATTGAATCGTTTATGAGAATAATCTTGCAAATCTGTATTTTTCATGATCTTATTTTAGTTGCTTATTTCACCAAATGCGTGCCATCAGAAAGGGTTACATAGTAAACAGAACAATCTTTATTGAATTTATTTTTATAGGCTTTAGAAGCTGTTTGGGCAAAGTTTTTTGCTTCACTTTTTTTAATGAGGTTAATGGTACAACCTCCAAAACCACCACCCATCATTCTTGCACCTAGAACGTGTTTATTTTTCTTAGCTTGATTTACTAAGAAATCCAACTCATCACAACTTACTTTGTATTGATGTTGCAAGCCATTGTGTGATGCATAAATTAGAGCTCCGAGCTTTTGTAAGTCATTTTCTTCAATCGCTTTTGCAGCTTTCTGAGTTCTTTCTATTTCTTGAATTACATACAATGCTTTTTGGTAATTTTCTGGCGTTACTTTGTCTATAATTTTTTTAAGGTCTTCTTCAATTGCTTCTCTTAAAGTTTCTATTCCTAATAATTCGGCAACACGCTCGCAAGCAGAACGTCTATCGTTATAAGCGCTATCAGACAAACTATGTTTTACATTTGTGTTTATTAATAGGAACTGATGCTCTTTAAAATCTATTTTATAAGGTTTGGCTTCAATTGTTCTACAATCTAACAGCAATGCGTTATTTTTTATACCAAACATGCTGGCATACTGATCCATAATTCCGCATTTTACGCCAACATAATTGTGTTCTGCTTTTTGGGAGATTAAAATCATTTCTTTTTTGGTCAACCCTAAATCAAACAATTCATTCAAACCAAAAACAACACTATTTTCTAAAGCAGCAGAAGAAGACATGCCAGCTCCTCCAGGAATATTTCCTTTAAAAATGATGTTAAAATTGCCAATAATTTTATTTCTATTCTGAATTTCTGCAACCACACCAAAAACATAATTCTCCCAACTTCCTTCTTTAGAAGGTTTTAATTTGTCTAATTCAAATTCTATAACACTATCTAAATTTAAGGCAATTGCAGTACAATTTCCAGTATTGCTTTTTTGTATAGCCGAAGCGATTCCTTTGTCTACAGCAGCAGGAAAAACAAAACCACCATTATAATCTGTGTGCTCTCCGATAATATTTATTCTTCCTGGGGAAAAAATAAGCAAAGGGTCTGTAGAAAACTTTTTTTTGAATGCTTCTTTTACCTCTTTTATTAGTGTAGTACTCATAATAATTTGGTTGTTATAAAAGTTTTAAAGTCCATTTTAAATTGTGTGACGCATTTGGTGCTAAAACTTGCAATCCTATCTTATTATTAAAACTATTTGAAATTCCTGTCATGGGTTCTATAGCAATTGCTGATCTATTTTTGGGAGTATATAATTGTAAAAAATTTTCTTTACTATTTGATGAGAGTTGAACATGATATTTAGAGGTAGAAAATTGTACAGCATTGTCTTCAAGAACAAAGCAGTCGTCTAATTGTTTACTTTCTATATGAAATTTACCGACTGTTTTCTTTGATACAATTTCTTTGGTAATTAAATTTTCATCGTACATAATTTTTTTATCACTTTTAAAATTCAGATAACTGCTATCTAAATCATCACTTATAAAATATGGATGCCAACCTAAAACGAAAGGAAAAGCTTTATTATCATCGTTTTTGACAAGTACCTGTAATTGCAACTCATTTTTTAAAAGTGTATATGTTAAATACATTGAATATTTAAAAGGAAAACCTTGACTCTCATTTTTTTCTGAATAATAGATCTTAACAGCACAACTATTTGAAGAGTATTTCTTTTCTAAGATTTTAAACTCCTTATTGTAAACTAGCCCATGTAATGCATTTTTACCATCGCTTTGATTGCAATTAAATTTATATTTTTTGTCATTAAAAGTATATGCTCCGTTTTCAATTCTACTAACAAAAGGAAATAAAATGGCAGAAGCATAAGAATCCTTATAATCAAAATTTGCTTGATCCTCAATTAGACTGATTGCATTAAATTTCAAATTTTGCAGCCTCCCTCCTTCGCTTAAAGAAATTCTTGCCATTGAACCATCTTTGGTGTTTTTTAATTCTAAAAACTTAAAACTATTCTCAGCTATTTCATCAACTCTAAACATTTTTATATCGATTTTCTTAAAATTAATTTACTTGGATTTTCAATTTTTAATTGTTGATTGTTTAAAATCATTTCAGCAAGTCTTTCTCCCATTAAATTAAAATCTGTAGAAATCGTGGTAATTCCGTTTGCTACAACTTCTTTTAATAAACTATCATTAAATGAAATGATACCAATATCTTTCGTTAAAATTAACTGGGCTGTTTTTATCTTTTTAATAATTCGGATTAAGTTTTTATCGTCCAAAACAAAATAAACTTCTCCTTTTTTTGGAAGTCTATTTTCTAAAGTATTGATAACTTCAAAATTTAAATTGTGTGTATGACAAAATAATTGAAAACCTTTTAAAATTCCTTTAGGCTGTTTTTCTTTTGCAAATAACAATACAAGTTTTTCATATTTTATAAGTTTCTCTAAACCAGAAAGAAGTCCGTTAAAAATATCTTTTTCAAAATTTTGATAAATTACAGGGTAATCTTCTAGCTCTTTATGAGCTTGATCTAAAATATACACTTTGTCTTTGGGCAAATTTTCAACTGTAACTTTTACATTTTTAAGATTGGCTGGCATAATTATATAAGAACTATAATTGCCAATATTGTCATGTATCAGTCTATTAAAGACATCAATATTAAAATGATGAAAAAATAGATCTACCTGAGTATTTTTACCTAAGTTTTGTAAAAAAGAATTGTATAGATCTTCTTTAAAAGAGTTCAACTCATCGAAAAGCAAGAAAATTTTCTTTTCTAATACAATATCTTCACTAGAAACAAAATATCCTTTTCCAACAACAGAATGGATAATCCCTCTATTTTTTAACTCATTAAATGCATTGATTACCGTATCTCGAGATAAATTGTATTTTTCTTTGACAACATTTAAGGATGGTAACTGATCGCCTTTTTTTAGTTTCCCTTTTACAATAGCATCTTCAATAGCAGCAACAATTTGTTTGTATTTTGGTGCACTAGATTCTTTGAAATTTACAATCTCCATGCTACAAATATAAATAAATTATCCAATAAAACAACTGGTAGGTACTAGTATGTTTTTAATTAATTTTTAAAATAACCGTAAATATCTTTTAAAACAATAGCCTCTCCATTGTTCGATTTTACATTCAAATCATATCTTATATTTATTTTTGTACCTATAGGAGCATAATAATAAATAACCCAAGCATCTCCTTCTCTAGTACCAATGCATCCGTTAGAATATGCTTTTCCTAGAGTAACAGGATTTGTTGTTGGGTGAATGAGTTGCCCATATCTTAGCCCGTTTATTTCAGTTTCTATAAAAGGAATTTGTGGTAATTTTGTTATTCTTTTATCATCTCGATTGGTCACAAAATATTCGTGATTAGTAACTGGATTTACATATCTTGGATTACGCACATGAGCTACAATTTTACCTTTACCAGTCTTTGTTTTTAAATCCTGAACTCTGCCAGACATTTCTAAATACTTTTTTTCATCTTTTCCTACGCGAATAGGGAATTCGAAACGCTCAATACCGTCTTCGAAAATTCGGAGTTTAAAAGCTGGAATATTAATATCTATGCTTGTTTTTTGAAAAGATTCGATAATTTTCTTAGCTAAAACTGCATCTGGTAAAATTAAGTGATCCCCCTTATTTAACACAACCATTTTCTTTTGATCATAGACAAATCTGCCTTTAGCTTTTTGAATGTAATAATCTGTATTTTGAAGTGTATCAATAATCCACGGATTGGCTCTCACCAAAAGATGCTCAGTTAAATTATAAGGTGTTATGGCATTGTATTTTAATACAATAGAATCTAGAAAAGAGAAGTAATTTCCTATTGTAATCGTTTTATCAACCACAATTTTTTCGTTTTTTAAAAAGGAAAATACAGTTGTATAACCCACAACAAAAGTTGTTAATAATAGTAAAACTATAAAAAACTTTTGACCTTTTTTATGCATCGAATGCTATTCAGTTAATTCTTTAACAACTCACTTAAAATCATCTCTTTGTCTAATTTCTTGGTGCAAAAGAACCAATCTTCACATTTTAAATCGTCTGTGGCTGTCATTCTTTCTTCGGCAACACCATAAGAAGCGGCTGGCGAAATAATAACATCATCACCAGGATTCCAATCTGCAGGTGTAGCGACAGAGAATTTATCTGAAGTTTGCATGGCAATTAAAGCTCTGTAAATTTCATCAAAATTTCTTCCTAAACTCAAAGGATAATAGATAATTGCTCTAATCATCCCTTTAGGATCTATAAAAAAGACAGCTCTTACCGCTTGTGTTTTACTTTCTCCTGGCTGAATCATTCCATATTTTTCAGCAACTTCCATAGTAATATCTTCAATTAAAGGAAAAGTTACTTCAATATTTTTCATACCATTGAATTCAATTTTTTCTTTAATAGTTCTTAACCAAGCAATGTGACTGTACAAACCATCAATTGAAAGGCCTACCAACTTACAATGGGCTTTTAAGAATTTCTTTTCTAAGTGTGCAAAAGTCATAAATTAGCTCGTGCAAACTGGAGTAAAATCTGCTGGATGACTGAATAGAATTACCCATTCTCCAGCAAAATCTGCTGGAAAATTTAAATCTCCCTGTGTTGTTATTGCTTTAAATTCGGGTGCTTTGTCACCAATTCTGGGCATTGATATAATTTGTTCTTGTGTATTTTCCATTTTATGTGTTTTAAATAAGTTTTGGTATTAAAATTATGTTTTTTATAGAAATGTACAAATGATAATTATCAGTAAAAAAATAGGCCCAATATCATTTTCAATCTTATTGTTTTAGTATTTTATTTATTCTGAATCAATAATTTTATCCGTTCGGTATTTATAAAAAGCCAATATGGCAACTAATAAAATTAGGATATTATTAATGCTTGCAAACTTTGTGTCTTGCCAGGTTATTATAATTAAAATTTGTGAAAGACAAACAGCTACAAAGGCACTATAAAACCACTTTTTAGTATATAAAAATGCAGCCGCTACAGCTATAAAGAGCATAAAAGCGATGAGCCACAGTGCTCCAATTGGTTTTGAGATACCCAATATTTGTTTGTTTATTTCTGTTGAAAAAAATGCTTTTATAAAGCCTATTAAATGGATGATGGCATGAATTACTATCAAAAAAACAAATGCACTTCTCATTCTTTAAGTTTAGTGAATTCTATTTTTACCTGTGATCTCATCAATTGTAATTTTAAAAATAACTGGAATTTCATCCTTATATATTTTGCTAGAAAACTCACCAATAAAATGCAAATTCTTTTCTTCTTTTGTTAAAATAAGATGTTTAATTCCTGTCGCAAATTCATGCAAACTACGTTTTGCGTCATTCCCAGAAAGTTCTTCAAAAACTCCATGCGCTAAAACAGAATCCCAATTATCAATATTTTTTATTTCAGAAACTTGAAGTGAAACACGCTGGTTTTTACGCATTGCAGCTGTTTTATGACCTTCAGAAGAATATAGAATTATGGTATTTTTTCCATCAAAAAAATAAGTGATGGGTACAATAAAAGGACAGTCTTTATAGATATACCCTAAATACCCAATATAATTATTTGCTAAAAGGTCTGCAGACTCTTTTTGGCTTAAATTTTTTATCATAAGATCTGTTTTTAGATTCGTTTAGGAACTAAAGTTCTATGAAAACTGATGTAAAAACTATGATATTCGTCAGTTACAGATTTCTATGAGCGTTATTTCTGGTCTCATACCCAATCTTCCAGGAAAACCTAACCAACCCAAACCTCTGTTTACATATAAATATTGTGTTTCTTCTTGATACAAACCTGCCCAATGTTTGTATTTTAATTTTATAGGACTCCATTGAAAGTTTTTATATTGAAAAGCGGCTTGCATGCCATGTGTATGCCCAGATAAAGTGAGTGAAATGTCTGTTTTATTGACCACCTCTTCTGCCCAATGAGAAGGATCATGAGATAATAAAATCTTAAACGGAACCTTTTGAACCTGCTTGAGTGCTTTTTGCAAATCTCCATACTGTTCAAAAGGAGGTTTTCCCCAATTTTCAACTCCAATAACAGCAATTTGTTCTTTGTTTTTATTAGTGATGGTTGCGGCTTCATTCATCAATAATTTAAAATTAATATTCTTGTAAAACTGTTGGATTGCTTCAAAATTTTCTTTCTTTTCATCCATCGATTTCCATTGACTATAATCGCCATAATCATGATTTCCTAGAATTGCATATTTTCCTTTTTTTGCTTTTAGTTTTTTAAAAATAGGTGTCCAGCCATCTAATTCCCACGCATAATTATTGACCAAATCTCCAGTTATAAAAATGCAATCTGCTTTTAAAAAATTTATTTTTTCGATCGCACGGTTCAAAATAGCATGCTTATTGTTAAAACTGCCTATATGAATGTCAGAAATTTGTACAATTCTCAATCCATTAAAAGACTTAGGTAAATTAGTAAAGTGAAGTGTATGAGAATGAATTTTAAAATGGTACAACGATTTAAAAACTCCGTACAAAATGATAAAAAATGGCAAAAAACCAGAAAGCAAACCTACGAAAGGAACTAAAATTATAGAGGCTGTTTCAGAAAATAAATAATTACTATAATAAAGAATGGTAATTATAATTACAAAAATAAGCTTGGGGAAGAATGAAGAAATTGTAAGTCCATAAAATGAAGAAATTAGCAGCTGTTTTCTCTTTGGATCTATAGCATCTAATCTAATTTTTAAAACCAAAATTGAGGTAATTAATCCTAATGTAAAAGTCCAGAATAGTACATAGATACTTATTCTAAAAAAATTAGAAATAATTAATTGTGTAATAGATTGCAACCAATAAAAAGCCAAAATATCTACAATTAGAATGGCAATACACAAGAGAATTATAGTGAAAAAAGAATAGGATTTCATTTATAGTTTTTTCTTTAAGCGTCTTTTATCTCTAAGCGCCCAATAAATACCTTTTACATCAGAAGCCCAATTGTCATACATAAAAATAAGTATAATTTCTTCAAAAGTTTCTAACAAGCCTATAACTATCATACTATAAAATAAGCTGTATTCTGGAGAAAAAAATAGTGCCCAGAGAATAAAAACACTTTGTAAAACTGCGGATAGTTTTGCCAAATAAGTATGAAATGCTGTCGCTTTTCCGTACTTTAAATACGCAATACTCATTTGTAACAAATAAGGTGTAAATGCAACTACTATTAAAATTAAGTTTTTCTGAATGAAATCAGCTTCAAAATAAAACAAACCTATAAGCCCTATAATTAATGTTATTTGGTCTCCAAATGAATCTAATTGCGAACCTCTTGCACTAGTAATGTTCATTTTTCTGGCAAGATACCCATCAATAGCATCTGTTAAATAGCTAATCAATAAAAACAAAGTAAAAATTAATTGTGCATCAAAAAGAATAAAGAACAATAAAAAAGGAGCCGCAAAAATTCTATAAAATGAAAACCAATCTGCGATATTAAAATTTTTGAATGTGAACATCTTCTTAAATAGTATTTGAGGTTTTTAAATCAATTTTTACATCAGGAATTTTTATTACTTCTAAAGTTGTAGAAGCCAACATAACGCTACCATTCGTTTTTTCTATTTCTTTTCTGATGCTATCATGTAAGGTGTTTTTTGTAAGTCTTCTTTTTTTGAAATCGACAATGTATCTTAAGTTGAATTGCATCCAATTGTCAGTGAGTGAAATCGCTAATGTGGGATTTACTTGCGCATCTTCAATATAATATTTATGAACGACCTCATTCCATTGCGACCTTGAATTGATGGTATATTCTGAAAGGGTTTCGATAGCCGTTTTAACAACAATTGATTTTGCCAATTCGACGTCAGATCCATATCGTATGGGTAAATTAAATTCATCCCAAATAAAAGGAAAATCTTGCGAGTAATTGTACACAGGGCCTTTAAATACAAAGGCATTGCTTAGCTTCACAATTCTACCTGTATAATTATCACTGCTTACCCATTGTCCAATTTCCATCATTGTTGTATATATACTATCTACATCAATCACATCTCCTTTAATTCCATGAATCTCAATTCGATCTCCGGGTTTATATACTTTCACTAAAAAAATATAGACAGAACCTGCAATACTTAATATTAATTCTTGTAAGGTAAAAGCCATACCAGCGGTAAACAAACCTATGATGAGCGTAAAATCTTTAATAGTTCCTGTAAAATAGGTAATGGCCATAATTAGTAATAACACATATCCTAAAATTTCGACGCCTTTTTGAGATTTATAACGCACCGATACGTTAGGAATGTTCTTCTTTAGTTGTTTTCTTAAAAATTGAACAAAAAAGAAGACGAGTACAACTAAAACTAGAAACTTTACAATGTTCCAAAACAAAGGATAATCTTTTATGAATTGTTGTATCTGTTCCATTTTAGGATGAATTTATCTACAAATTTTTATAAAAATTTAATTTATTATTTAGTCTTACAATTTGTTCTTGTAAGGTTTCTACTTGTTTCAATAAATTATAAATAGCATCTACACCTTCTAAATTAATTTGAAGTTCGTAATGCAAACGGATTATTTTTTCTACTTCTTTTATTTGTGATTTTGGTAAACACAAAGTTTTCTCTACCCTAATTATTTCAATTAAGTCTAATTCCTGCAACTGATTTATAAAGGATACAGGAACCTTATAATGTGTACAAAACTGTTCTACCGAAATTAAATCTGTAAGCTCCATATTATCTTAATTTTGATAATTCTATAAAAAGTTCTTTTTCTTTAGTTGAAAGATTTGTGGGCGTTTTTATCCTATAGGTAATATACAAATCGCCATATTGCCCTTCTTTTTTATACTTCGGAAATCCTTTCCCTTTTAATTTAACTTTTGTTCCGTTTTGAGTTTCTGGTTTTATGGTAAGTTTTACTTTTCCATTAAAAGTATTGACCATTACTTCTCCCCCTAAAAGCGCTTTATACAAGTCTATATCAAGCGACGTATATAAATTTTCGCGATCTCTTTTAAATGTGGTGTTGTTTACAATTGAAAATTGAATATACAAATCGCCATTAGGCCCATTATTCATCCCTTTGCCTCCATGCCCATTTATTTTTATGACTTGTCCGTTTTCTACTCCTGCGGGAATGGTGATTCGTATTTTTTTATTATGTACCGTTAGCGTACGTTTGTGTGTAGTATAGGCCTCTTTTAACGTTAATTGTAATGCAGCATTAAAATCTTGACCTCTAAATTGAACATTACGTCCTTGAGTTCTCTGTGAACTCCCTCCGAACATATTTTCAAAAAAATCTGAAAAATCTTCTTCAGAATATCTGCCCGATTTACCTCGACTATTTGCATATTGTTCTTGTTGTCTGGCTTTCTCATACTCTTCTGCATGTTCCCAGTGTTCGCCATATTGATCGTATTTTTTGCGATTTTCTAAATTGCTCAATACTTCATTGGCTTCATTTACTTCCTTAAACTTTTTTTCTGCTACTTTATCATTCGGATTTAAATCTGGATGGTATTTTCGCGCCAACTTTCGATATGCTTTTTTAATCTCTTTGTCAGTTGCTTTTTTAGTAAGCCCTAATATTTTATAATAATCAATAAATGCCATTATGCGCTATGATGGTTTTTGATATAGTGATTTAATATTTGCTTTAAGCTATCTAAATACTCTTCCAGAAGATCTATAGTGATAGCTGGATTCCCTTCGGAAGGAATTGTGAGAGGATTTTCATCTAAAACAGCATACAGTTCAGGATAATTCGTCTCGATATGATTCGTTATTTTTAGTATTTGAGTAGTGCTTTTTTGTAAAGTTTTCATAACCTTTCTTAATTATATTTCCAGATAAATTGAGGTTTCTCGCTTTCTAAAATATTCTTGGTTATTTTAAAAACAGTGTATTTAAGTACTTTTAATAGCGCTTTAAACTCTGAAATTTCATCCTCAAATATTTCATGTGTATATCTAAAGGAAATTGTACTATTGTTAAAAGGTTCATTTATGATATTAGCAATATGGGTTATATGATTTAGAATGCTTTGCTGCATATTTTTGCATTGTTTTTTTGCTTCAGATATATCTTTTTGTAGCTCTCTTAAAACATCAAAATTTTCTTGAAGTAAAAGTTTTACAAAATAAGTTTCAATCAATATTTCTAAAAATGCTATCTCAAATGCATAAAATTCTAATGAATTTTTCCATCTTTCAGTTAGTATCTGCAATTCTTCCCAAGTGGCTTCTTGGTTGTAATTTCCTTTAGGTCTGCTTCTGTAATTACTCAAAACTATTGTGTTTAGATGTTAAAAGTAATTGTAAATTATAGTATTAGAAATGATGAATATCATAAACCCAAAAGCTAACTGATAATCTTTCCATCTCCCATCTGTATGATTCGATCTGTTTTATCTGCAAAATCTTGATCATGTGTAACCACCAAAAAAGACAAGCCTTGCTCGTCACTTAATTGTTTAAATATATCAAAGACGTTTTCTGCGTTATAACTATCTAAATTTCCTGTAGGTTCATCGCCCATAATAATAGAAGGATTATTGATAAGCGCTCTTGCAATGGCAACACGCTGTTTTTCTCCACCAGAAATTCTTGAGGCTCGTTTTTTAGCTAAATGGTCTATGTGCAACATTTTTAATTTTTGCATCGCATCGCTTTCAATCTCCTTTAATGATTTTTCTGCCAACTTTTTTGCAGGTAATAATACGTTTTCGAGCACAGAAAATTCAGAGAGTAAATAATGAAACTGAAATACAAAACCAATATGTTTATTTCTGATATAAGAAAGGTGGTCTTTATCTTGACCTGTAATAAGCTGATTATTTAAAAATAATTCGCCTTCATAATCGGTATCCATCGTAGATAAAATATATAGCAAGGTTGATTTTCCGCAGCCAGATTTCCCCATAATGGAGGTAAATTCTCCTTTATTCACTTGAAAATTAATATCTTTTAAAACGTGAAATAAAACAGGTTTTTTAAAATACTTATTGATGTTTTTCGTTTTTAAAATAGCTTCCATTTATTGTCCTCTTATAATTTTTACTGGATCTATCTTTTTTGCTTTTATAGCAGGTAAATACCCTGCTAAAAAAGTAGAAATCATTGCAAACAAGAATCCTATGACAAAAAATAACGGATTCATATTTATAGGATAGGTTTCTACTGTTGGTAATGCTTCTGTTTGAAACGGAATGGTGCTTATAAGACTTGTCAATCCATACCCGATAAGCAGCCCTAAAACACCACCCACAAAACCAATAATCATTGCTTGACTCATAAAAATATACTGTACATCTTTACCCGAAAAACCAGTCGCTTTTAAAATGGCAATATCATTCATCTTTTCATAAATGAGCATATTTAAAATATTATAAATTCCGAATCCAGCTACAATTAAAAGTGTTATTGAAACGGCGTAGGTAATTAAATTCCGTATGGTAGTGCCTGTTTCAAATTGTGCGTTGGCAGTTTTAATATCTATTGCTGTAAGGTTAAACTGGCGTTCTATTTTTTTTGATAAAGGCAAGGCCTCCTCAATATTGTATAATTTTACATTAATATCTGTAATATAATTTTCTGCTTCGCCTAAAATTTTCTGTGTTGTCTTAAGATTTACAAAACTCTGTATATTATCTATCTCAGAAATTCCACTTTGATATAATCCCACAATTTTAAGTGGAAAAACAGCTCCTTTTATCGTGCTTATTTGCACACGATCTCCAACATCTAAAGACATTTTTTTAGCGATTCCTATACCTAAAAGAATTCCGCTTTCGTTATTGTACAAATCTTTTGGAGTTCCTTCTACAACATAGTCTTGTAGGTTAAAGAGCCTCGCTTCTTCAATGGGTTGTATGCCCGTTAAATTCCCACCCAACTCAATAGATCCAGCAATGTAAAATATGGTTGCTTTTATTTGAGGAATTGCACCACGTACGTTCTCATTTTGATTTAGATAGGCAATAATTGGGTTTGCATTGTGAATCTTTTTCTGACTCAATCTTGGCTTTATAGAACGAATTACTGAAAATGAGTTTTCAACATTATGATAGTAGTCTAAAGGTTGTTTTTCTGAAGGTTCAATTTCATTATACACATGAATATGAGGTGTTTGATTTAAAATTAAATCATCTAACATGGTATTCAATCCTGTCATAAAACAAACCAGCGTAATGTAAGCTCCAATGCCAAAAGTAACACCTAAAGCTGCAGTAGCTGTTTGTTTTATTTTGGTAAGTAAGTGTGTTTTCGCAATGGTTAATATGACTTTCCAATGTGTCATTTCTCTGTTTTATAGATATAGGTATCTTTTGTAATTCCTGATAAAACCTCAACATATTCTAA
The DNA here is from genome assembly GCF_947501385.1 of uncultured Polaribacter sp. Lineage (GTDB taxonomy): Bacteria > Bacteroidota > Bacteroidia > Flavobacteriales > Flavobacteriaceae > Polaribacter. The sequence continues at coordinate 124,566 of NZ_CANMVP010000007.1, read as the reverse complement.
GCTTTGTAAACCCAAGTTTAGAGTTACCAATCCGTTATCTGTTTTTACTTTGTTGTTTTCTATTAAGTACTCTTTAGGAATTGTCAACGCATTCTTTTTCTTGGCAATAATAATATTCGCTTCACCAGAAAGTCCTGGATACAATTTCCTAGGCGCTGCATTAAAAACAGCTTCTACTTTAAAAGTCTGATTTCGCTCGTCCTTTTTTGGATATATTTTAGAAACTTTCCCCGTAAAAACAACACCTTTGTAAGCATCTAAATTAATAACGACTTCTAATTGCTTTGAAATTTGAACAATATCTACTTCGTCTACCAACATTTCTATGACAAAACGAGTGGCACTTCCAACCAAAGCAATTGGTTCTTGAATAGTTACCAGTTCTCCAGGTTCTTTTTTCAACTCATATACTTTACCCTTAATTTTACTTTTTACGGTAAAATCTTTTGTATTGATGAGTGACGTTTGAAAATTATTTTCAGCTTGTTTTAATGCGGTTATCAATTGATTTTTTGTTTGATGGTACTTCCCTTTTAAAAGTTGTAAATTGTTTTTTGACAGTTGATATTTTAGCTGTTTCGTGTCAAATTCTACTTTCGAACCAATTTTTTGATTCCAAAGATTTTTTTGTCTTTGAAAATTAATAGAATCGTTTTTAAAAGAGAGCGTTGCAGAAGCAATTTCATCTTGAATACTTTTTAAAATAGTTGCGCTTCCTTGATAGTTGTCTTTAGCTAGCGATAATGCCAATCGCGTATTTGCTGTATTTAATTTCGGCGTATTATTTATAATTTGAATCAATGCTTGTTGCTTTAACACAAGATCTCCTTCTTCTACCAAGTTTTTATCTATAATTCCTGAAACAATGGAATACACTTGGTATAAGCTATCTGGTTGAATAATAACAGAAGAATACACAGATTCTATTAATTCTTGCTCTAAAGGAAGTATTTTTTCTTGTTCTTTCGCACAGGATAAAAAGAAAAATAAAATAACTATAAAAAAAATTAACTTCATAACTAATGTGTTAATTTAGCTTGAATTAAAAGATATTCATTCAGGTTTATAGCATCTATAACTCCAATTAATTCATCTTGTTTTACTACGGGAAAAAACGTATTTGATTTGCTGTAAATTAATTCATATACTTTCTTAAGATCATCTTTTGCTTTAAGTAAGGTAAATTTAGTGGTCATCATATCTTTTACCAAACAGTCTTCTTTATGAGAATTTTCTATGATATCTTTATGGTAAAGTACTCCTATAATCACAGCACCTTTCAATACAATAAAATTATTTTCAGTACCAGATATAATTGTTTTTAGAACTTTATTAATTGTATCATTAGGGTTAAAAGTAGTAATATTCGTCATCATTGCCTCTTGTACTTTATGCCCATTTAGAATCGCTAAATGATTCACTATTTGGTTTTCTCCATAAGCTCCCAAAAAAATAAAAAGTGCTATAAATATTAAAATTGGGTTGTACAGCAAACCAAATATTAAAAACAATACTGCAAAAAACTGACCAGTACTTGCGGCTATCTGAGTGGCTTTTACACGATTCATCTTCATTGCCAGAGCTGATCTTAACACTCTTCCGCCGTCCATAGGAAAAGCAGGAATCATATTGAATAGCACCAACCCAACATTTACTAAAAATAAATAAAAAAGAAAATTCTGAAGCGTAAAACGACTAAAAAACACATAAGAATCGTTAAAATTCTGATTCAAAATATCATGTATAGGAATTGTAAAAAATAATAAGGCTGCAATACATACATTTACTAAAGGACCTGCAATAGCAACCAAAAATTCTTGTTTTGGTGATTCTGGAATTCTTTCTAAACTTGCAATACCTCCTATAGGTAATAATGTTATTTTTTTAGTTTTTATTTTAAAACGTTTCGCCATTAAAGCGTGACCCAATTCATGTAATATCACACATACAAATACGGTAAGAATAAATGCAATATTATATAAAATACTTGCGGTATTACCTCCTCTTTTCATCTGGTCGAAAACAATCCAAACAATTAATAAAAAAAAGGTCCAGTGAACGTTAATTTTAATTCCAGCAATACTTCCTAAGCTTAAATTTGCTTTCATCTCTTCTACTCAGATTAATTCGTGATTCTTTTTAGCATCCATCTTTTATTTTTGTTTAGGACTGCAACCAATTGTTCTGAAAGTAATTTTGATGTAATTTTTGGTGGTTTAAGAAGAAATTTTCTCTCCAAAACTATATTTTTAGGCGCGGTTAGATTTTCTATCATTTCACCTTTCTTATTAATAATTACTTCTGAATAGGTACGGTAAACAATACTCTTTCCTATAACATTATTGTAACCTGCTATCTCTTTCTTTAACTCTAAAACTATGGCTACATTATTTTGGAAGTTTTCTGCATTTAAAAAAGTGGGTTCTATCACTGTTTTTCCAACGGTATCAATATATCCGAAATAAGAAATATGCTCTTTTTCTTTTACGATTAAACATCGGTTGTTCCTAAAAACTGGGTACACTCCATCATTTGTTTTTGTAGTTACTAAATCATCTCTAAAACCAATTATAATAGCACCTTTCGTATTTATAAAAGCCCATTGATTTCCTTTTTTTATAGCAGAAAGACCTTCATAAAAAGGAGAAATCTTTTCAAAAGTATCTTGTGTTTGGGTAAATGCAAAAAATGGCGTTAGAAATGCTAAAAGAAATAAGATGACGACTCTTTTCATAACAAATTATTTTATAGTTACAACTTTTCAAAAATAGCATAGTATCTTCTGCTATAAAATGATATTCATCATACAAAATATCTTTTTTGTTTAAAGATTCTCTATAAAACAAGTTGTTTAAAGCTATTTTATCATAGTATAAAATGTGTTTGCACGTTCTTTTAAAGTTGTTGTTTTTTTTCTAAGAAATGAATCTGAAACTATTAATAATGCGAATAAACTTTTCCTTTTGAAAGGTTCCTGATGCTCTTTAAACCTGTTCTCCACCTTTAAAAAATCAATTAAAACAATAGCATTTTTGTTGATAATACTGTTAAAATCATTTTTCATTGTGTATGATTTTTATCACATTTTCTAATTTATGACTCACCTTTTCTGCAAGACGTTCTAATTGATTGTTTTCAACTGCTTGCATAGAAATTAAAGGATTTATAGCTGAAACTTCAATTTTATTATTTTTATTTTCTTGCACAATCACATTACAAGGCAACATGGTTCCTATTTTATTTTCTGCTTGCAATGCTTTGTGTGCAAAAGACGGATTACAGGCTCCTAAAATGGTGTATTTTTTAAAATCTACATCGAGCTTATTTTTAAGTGTTTCTTGTATATTAATTGTTGTTAATACTCCGAAGCCTTCTTTTTTAAGCGCTGCTGTTACTTTGTCTAAAACACTCTCAAAATTCCCTTTTATAATGGTGGTAAAATAATAACTCATGACATTAGTTTTTTAAATGAAGATTCAGTTTTGCTAGCATAATTAGTTCAGATTTATTTTTACCAGCATAAGCAAGCGCAATTTCCTCTGCTGTTCTCATAATTAAACGATTTATTTGATCTGTAAAAAAATAGGGATGTTCATTTTTATAAGCAATAAACTCATTATAGCAATCATAAGCATCTAACCCTTTTAATTGTAACCATTCGAAAACAAATTCAATTTGATACGCAGCATCTCTAGTATATTTGTCTTCGCTTCCACTAACATATCGCCATTGATTCTTTACAAGTTTTTTTAAAGCCGAAAATTCTTCTTCCCTAATGATTTTGTCAACAGCAGCAATTGCGTAAAATAATTTGGCAATACTTTGGTAAAACTTAGCATTCAATCTTTTATGCATAACATTATTATTTGTGACTCGTAACTTAAAAAAAGTGATCCTTTTCGGTTAAATACAAGCTGATAATCCTCTTCTTTTTCTTCTTCTTCTTCTCAAGAACTTAAAATAAAAAAATTGGCAGACTTGTAAATACATCTTCATCTCAATTTATTAACTAACTATTTAGAGGGTATCACAAAATCTATTAATCTTTCTTTTTTATTTTAATTTCTCTATAACCTTGTCAAATCTACTGTGCATACAAGCACTAATATCAGTTGTTATAAATTTCCCATTTAAAAATAGGCTGAAAATGGTTGCTGGACTTGGTGAATTTTGTGCTTCTTCCATCGTTTTCAATTTAATTAATTTTAATGGCAGGTTTCTCTTTTGTGCGGTTTCTACCAATGATTCATTTGCGTGAAATTCAGCAAAAGGACATCTATTAGAATAATAAACTACAATTCCATCTTTTTCGGAACATTCTCCACTTTTAACAGATTCATTAAACTTAGGTGTTGCTGCTTTTGGATTTAACTTTTTTACTAACAAGCTAAAGCCGCTTGAAATTCTTTCAATATCTTCAAACCCTTGTTTTAGGAGCCATTTTGTATCGCTCATAAAATGAAATTTTTTAGTTCCCACAACAGTTATTAATCCATCTTTGCCTTGCTTTTTTGCATCTTCTATTGCAGTCTTTAATAGTGCCTTTCCGTATCCTTTCTTTTTATATCTTCCAGCTACCCAAAAACAATTAATATTCAAAAAATTTGGTGCAGTAATAGGAATCCATGCATTTTCAGCAGGCCCATATTCTATAAAAACTTTTGCTCTCTCATTAATTCTTCTAAAAACATATCCATTATTAAATTCTTTGGTTAGCCAATCTTTTTTTGCTTGATAACTATCAGCACATTTCTTGTCAGATATTGCACAGCAAATATGTTCTTCTATTATGTTTTTTTTATTTAGTTCAATTAATTGTTCCATTATATTGTTTTTTTAAATGCATCGTAACCTATAATTTCTAGAGACAAAAGTATCATTCATAAATTCTTTTAAGAATGATATATATCAGGATTCCTTTTTAGAATGCATTTTTTGTATCTTTAACCCTTTGATTGCTAACTAAATTTCCCCCAAAATGTTTAAAGAATACCAAGCTGTTTTCAACCTCCTCTTAGGAACTATTTCTGAAGGAGTACTTGTTGTTAACGAACATCAAATTATTATAGAAGCAAATGAATCTGCCAAACGTATGTTTGGTTATGATAAAGAAGAACTGCTAGAGAAACCCCTAAACATTTTAATCCCCAAAAATTATCGTGCAGGTCATGATGCTCATTTTAAAGGCTTTGTGAAAAATTGTAAACATCGTAAAATGGGACAAGGACGTGATATTTTTGGCCTTAAAAAAGATGGAAGTTCTTTTCCCTTAGAAGCAGGATTAAATCCGTTTACGCTGTATGGTAAAAATTATGTGATGACGATCGTTATAGACATTACCATTCGTAAAAATCAAGAAGAAAAAATTAAAAGTTTAAACAGCAAGTTAGAAGAAAAAATTGAACAAAGAACACAAGAGTTAAAAATAGCTATTGATGAACTTAAAACACTAAATATTGAACTTGATAGTGAAAATAAAAAGCGAATACAAGTTGAAGAAGAAATTAAGACTGCATTAAAAAAAGAACAAGAACTAAACGAATTAAAAACGAAGTTTCTATCACTCGTTTCACATGAATTTAAAACACCTTTAAGTGGTATATTAACATCTGCGATGTTGTTAAGTAAATATAAATTAACAGATCAACAATCACAAAGAGATAAACATATAAAAACAATAACAGATAAAGTACATTACTTAAATAATATATTAAACGACTTCTTATCGGTAGAAAAGTTAGAAACAGGTAAAATTATTTATACACCCACTACGTTTAAATTAAGCAAAGTTGTGAATGAAGTAATTTACAATATAAATATGTTACTAAAAGATGGTCAAAAGATTAATTACCCTGAAGATATTGATGATTTTTCATTATTTCAAGATGAAAAAATTATAGAACTAACCTTGTCTAACGTAGTACACAACGCTATAAAGTATTCCTCTGAAAATACTGCCATAGACATTTTTATAACGCAAGATCATTCAAAAACTGTTTTTAAGGTAAAAGACAATGGAATTGGAATACCTGAAAAAGATCAAAAAAATATTTTCAATCGTTATTTTAGAGCAGAAAATGCACTATTTACGCAAGGTACTGGTATTGGCCTTAATATTGTGAAAAATCATCTCGAAAATTTAGGAGGAACTATATGCTTTACAAGTACAGAGAATGTAGAAACTATATTTACAATTACAATTCCTAACAATGCTACCTCATGAAAAAAATACTATTAATTGAAGATGATGCCGTTTTAAGAGAAAACACAGCTGAACTGCTAGCCCTTTCTGACTTTAAAGTTTTGGTGGCACCTAATGGAAAGATTGGCGTAGCATTAGCTTTAAAAGAGCAACCAGATATTGTAGTTTGCGATATTTTGATGCCAGAATTAGATGGCTATGGTGTACTGAAATCTTTGGCAAAAAATGATGAAGCAAAGCATATTCCTTTTATTTTTTTATCAGCAAAAACAGAAAGAAGAGATGTAAGAAAAGGAATGGATTTAGGAGCAGATGATTATATCACAAAACCTTTTAGTGAAGAAGAACTGGTTAGTGCGATTAAAAGTCGTTTAGCAAAGGCGGCTATTTTAAAGGATGAGAGGAATAACATTGTCACTAAAGAAATAGCACCAGAAGAAGAGATACAAACCCTTAACGATTTAAAAAATTTTTTTGATGACAACGGAGAGGTTTTTACTTATAAAAAAGATGCCATTATTTATAAAGAAGGGTACAATTCTAACTTTATTTATTTAGTCTTAAAAGGAGTTGTAAAGTGTTATAAACTAGATGAAAAAGGAAAAGAACTAATTACAGCCTTATACAAAGAAGATGATTTGTTTGGTTATACTTCATTTACTCAGAACATTTCGTATCAAGAAACCGCTAAAGCCATCAAAGAATTAAAATTAGTAGGTATTTCTAAAAGTGAACTTCAGAATATATTGACGAATAATCATACAGTGGCATTAGAACTTTTAGAATTATTGAATGAAAATATTTTAGGTATTAAAGATCAATTATTACAAATGGCTTACAGTTCTGTAAATAAGAAAACCGCTGTTACCATTCTTAAATTTGCAGAAAAACTAAATGTAAAGCCTAAAGATCCTATAAAAATTTCTCGTAATGATTTGGCAAGTGTCGCTGGTATTGCCCCAGAAACGCTCATTAGAACCATATCGAGCTTTAAAAAGCAAGGCCTTATAGCTATTGAAGGGAGGAATATTAAAATATTGGACATTCAAAAACTAAAAAACATGTATTAATCAAACATCTCTTTACGTTTTTATTAAAAAAAGAAACTATTTCTATTATGAATGTAGCAGGAATATAGAATATGATGAATATCATTTTTTATAAAATGTCTTCATTTTAAATTTGCTTATGAAGCAAATATTGATGAAAAATATTTTATTACCAACAGACTTTTCAGAAAATTCATGGAACGCCATAGCCTATGCTATCAATTTTTATAAGCATGATGTTTGTACTTTTTATGTATTAAATGTAGGTGGTTTTAAAAACATCGTATTAGATTCCCCTTACATTCCTGATTCTAACGTTTTAGAGCAAGCCTATATCAATCCTTCAAAGATAAAATTAAGAAAAATTTTAAAACGTATTTCTCGAGAATTTCCAGCTAATAAAAAGCATAAGTTTTATATACTTGCAGAATACAGTTATTTGATAGATTCTTTAAGAAAACATGTCAAAGAGAAAAAGATAGACATGATTGTAATGGGTACAAAAGGTGCTTCTGGTCTCAAAGAAAAAATAGTGGGTAGCAATGCAGGAGATGTTATTACAAAAGTAGCTTGTACTACGCTAATTGTACCAGAGAACACAAAATTTAAAGCCCTAAAAGAAATTGCATTTCCAACAGACTTTGTAGAACATTTTAATATTCAGGTATTGGAACCCCTTTTTGAGGTCATAGAAAACAAAGGTGTTGCGTTAAGAGTTGTTCATATTCATAAACAAGAGGTACTGTTAAATAACGATCAACAAAATAACAAGAATTTACTAAAAGATTTATTTTATAATTACAACTATAGCTTTCATACATTAACCAATGAAAAGTTTGAAGATGCTGTGCAATGTTTTGTAGAAAGTAGAGGCATAGACATGATTGTAATGGTGGCTAAAAACTTAAACTATTTCCAGCAATTATTTTTTCATTCAAATGCAGAAAAAATTAGCTACCACACAAATGTTCCTTTTTTAGTATTACATGAATAAAACAAAATATAATGGATATTTCAATTTTTTTAGCAAAGTTCTGGGGATGGTATTTTATTATTTTCTTTTTAATACTAAGCTTTAACCCCAAAAGAATACGGCAGATATTTAACGATTTAAAAGACGAAAAATTCTTAATCATATCTTCCTTTATATGCATTATTATAGGACTACTTAACATTCTATTTCATAATATCTGGCAACCCGATTGGAAAATCATCATTACCTTAATCGGTTGGATTTCATTATCTATTGGCCTCTCTTTATTTATACTGCCCAAAAGAACAGTTGTGTGGTTAGAATTTATGAATATTAAATTTGTACAAACAGTCTATACACTTCTTTTCTTTTTGGGTATTTTTTTACTGAATATAGCTTACGGAATTGTGCTTTTTTAAAAAAAAGTAGAAAAAATTTCAAAACTGATATATATCATATTTCATTTCTATAAAGTAATGTAATTTAGTACCAGAATTAGAAACCGTTCTTTGAAAATTCGTAAAAATAAAAAAAAGTAGTTTTATAAATCGTAAGGTTTGTAGACTATAAAAAAGAGTTGAATTTCCTTAATTGATTTGCTTCAATTTTAATGAATTCTTTAGCAATAGAGCATGTACTTAAAGTTAGCGAATTGAATAAAGAAAATAGACTCTTAAAGAAACAGGAAGTTTCGGCTTCCTGTTTTTATACAAGACACAGATTTTGCATTGTAAAATGTATTATCTGTTATGAAGTCTCAAAATTATCAGTTAACCGTAAGGGGGTTTTTAGGAGTTCTTGTTAGCAATAATTAGAAAGATTAAAATTACTAGAAAGTTAACTATAAAATTGAATAACTTCAGAAGACAGGAAGTTTCGGCTTCCTGTTTTTTTAAAACAGCAATTAATTAAAAATATGCCTATAATTATCTATACGATAGTTTAGGAGGTTGTGAAGATATTTTAGCTATTATAAAACGTTACTGTTTTCTAATAATTTTAAAAATCTTCTGCTATGGGGAGTTAAAACTCCCCATTTTTTTATCTAATTAATTTGAAAATCATTTTCTCTTTTACTATTCATCTAAAATGTACTCTAATGAAAACAAACATTCAATTTGTAAATATGCCTACAAGTGAAACCATGGAGGCGTATACCATTAAAAAACTGCAAAGATTGTTTACCATTTACAACACCATTATAGCTGTAAATGTATTTTTAAAAAAAGAAAAAGACCCGAAAGGAAATGGCAAAATTTGCGAGATAGAAATACGCCTTTCTGGATCAAGACTGTTTGCTTCTTCTAATGAAAAAAATTATGAACTTGCCGTTAAAAATACCATAAGTGATCTCGAAAAGCAATTGAAAAAGAGAAAAGGTATAGTAAAGCCCTATTTATAATATTTTCTTTTTAAACTGATAAATATCATTGTTCATTGCTGGTTTGAAATGTAATTTTAGGTATCACTTAAAATAAATTTCACCATGAAAAAAATAGTGCTTCCTACAGATTTTTCACAGACTGCTATGAATGCCATAAGGTATGCTGCAAAGCTATTCGAAAATGACTTTTGTAGGTTTTATATTTTGCACGCTTATCAACAAGATATTTATGAAAGTGGTATTTTAGTAACCAAAGAGACTTTTAGTGAAGTTGCTAAAACCGCCAACCAAAACTCTCTAGTACAATTAAGAAAAGTATTAAAGCAAATTAAACAGCACGCACCTAACCCGAAACATAATTATAAGATTATATCTGCCGACAATATTTTGGTAGATGAAGTAGATAAAATTGTAGAAGAAAGAGACATTGATATTATTGTTATGGGTACTCGAGGAAAAACCAATGATAAAAAATTAACCTTTGGTAGCCATACATTACAGGTTTTAAAATATGTAAAATGCCCTGTATTGGTAATTCCACAAGATTATGAATACACAGCACCTAAAAAGGTGGTTTTCTCTACAGACTTTTCAATGCCTTATCAAAAAAGAGAACTGCTTTTTTTAAGCGAACTCATTTCAGGCTATCAATCACAAATAGCTGTTTTGTATGTTTCTGAAATGAAAAAACTATCTTTAAGAGAAGAAAAAAATAAACACTTTATCGAAGAAAACTTTAACACTAAGAACACCTCTTTTATTACAATCGATGGTAAAAATGTTGTAAAAACAATTAATTCTTATATAAAAAACCATACTCCAGATCTACTGGTAATGATTAACAGGAGACATTCTTTTCTAGAAAATATTTTATTTCAAGATACAATCAATAAGATTGGTTTAACCATAACCATCCCTTTTTTAGTATTGCAAAATATAAGACGAAACTCATAAAAAATTAAACCGATGAAAAATATACTTCTACCTACAGATTTTTCTGATAATTCTTGGAACGCTATTCAATATGCACTGCAATTATTTAAAGCTCATAAGTGTGTCTTTCATTTATTAAACGTCTATACACCTGTTGTATATGATGTTCAGTATTTTGAGGTTGCAACTGCACAAGCAGGCTTAATTGATGCAATGAAAATAACCTCAAAAAAAGGGTTAGACAAATTCCTAACAAAAATTAATAAAGAATTCAAAAATAAGAACCACACATTTAGTACCATTTCGTCATTTAATACTTTAGAAATGGAGATAGAAGAACTTTACCAGGGAAATGTAATCGATTTTATTATCATGGGTACACAAGGTGCTAGTGGGTTAAAAGAGGTACTGTTTGGTACGAATACAGTTCATATTATTAAAAATGCAAAGTGTCCAGTATTGGCAATTCCGAATGACTTTTCTTTTGAAGCTCCGCATGAAATCTTATTTCCATCAGATTATGAGATTGATTTTCAAGAGAAACACATTCAGCCAATTTTAGAATTGACCTCTCTATTTCATGCAAGAGTACATATTTTAAACGCTTCTTTCGGGTATCCTTTATCAGAAAAACAAGAAAAAAACAAACAGAAGCTAGTCGTATTTTTTAAACATATAGCACATTTGTTTCATAGTATAAGTAACCAAAGTGTACCAGAAGCCATTGCTAATTTTCAATTAAAAACGCGTATTAATTTATTAGTAATGATCAATAACAAACATTCGTTCTTTGAAAATCTATTTTTTAAATCAAAAATCAAACAAATTGGCTTTCATTTGAATGTTCCTTTTTTGGTAATTCCTTCTAAAATATAGTGGTCTACTAATTCTAAACTGACAAATATCATTGTTAAAAAAATTAGATCCTCTTATTTTTAAAGCATTAATTTTAAAACAACCAAGATGATTAGGAAACTATTATTACCTACAGATTTTTCAGAAAATGCTTGGAATGCCATTATTTATGCATTAAAACTTTACGCTAATGAATCATGTACATTTTATTTGCTTCATTCAATGAAAGTAAAAGCATCTACGATGTCTAATTTTTCGAATAAACTTTCAAATGCAATAAGAAAAGCTGCATTAAAAGACATGTTAGATTTAAAAAAAATGGTTGAAAGAGTAAATGCCAACGCAAATCATAGTTTTGAAATTATGATTAGCAATTCTGATTTACAAAAAGCCATCGAATCAGCAATTAAAAAACACCAGATACAATTGGTTGTTATGGGAACCAAAGGTGCAAGTGGCGTAAAAGAATTATTTTTTGGAAGCAATACTGTTGAAATCATAAAACATACGAAACTTTGTCCAATATTAACCATTCCTAATAATTTTGATTTTACAGCACCAAAAAAAATTGCTTTTGCAACAGACTTTAGCCGTTTTTATGAAGAAAAAGAAATCACTCCAATACAAAGATTAACAGAGCTCTATAACTCTGAAATAGCTATTCTTCATCTCAATAATAAAGAAAACCTTAATGAAGTACAAGCTTACAATTTTAAAATACTAGAGAACCATTTAAAAGCATACAAACATCATTTTTATTGGATGCCCAATTATGCAAAAAAAGCTGAAGACATTAATAATTTTATCAAAGATCAAAAAATAAATATACTTGCTATGGTTCATTATTCTCATAGTTTTATTGAAAAAATAACCAAAGAACCTGTCATAAAAAGTATTGGGTTTCGACCCATAGTTCCTTTTTTAGTGATTCCAGAATAAGTGATATATATCATAGCAACTCCTAAACTATTTCATTAATTTTATAGTAAATATTTAAGCCAATACACGTGAACCGTAGCATATTATTACCCACAGATTTTTCAGAAAATGCATGGAGTGCCATTCTTTATGCAATAAGATTATACCATCATAAACCTTGTACATTTTACCTTTTTCATACTTGGGCTTTTATAAATTCTGATGCTCGAACCTATATTACCACTTCGCATATCAATGAATTAAAAAAAGAAGCAGCGCAAGAATTAGAAACACTAAAAGAGAAAGTTGAAATTGAAAGTAGCAATACTAAACATGAGTTTAAAACAATATTTAGCGCTAACGACTTTTTAAGTTCTATAGCATCAACAATTGAAAAGCATCATATTGATCTCATTATTATGGGCACAAAAGGGAGTTCTGGTGTTGGTAGAATACTATTTGGTAGCAATACGGTTTCTTTGATAAATAGAATACAAAGTTGTCCCATATTAGCAATACCAGATGGGTTTGAATTTGTTACCCCAAAGCATCTTGCATTTCCAACCGATTACAATCGTTTTTATGACGATGAACTGAAACATTTAAAACACTTTTCTGACTTATATGCATCTAAAATTAAAGTATTGCATGTTCATACGCGTCAGGATCATGATCTATCAGAAAAACAAAACTATAATCTCGCTATGCTTAAAGCCTACTTAGAAGAATATCCGCATAGTTTTCATTGGGCAAAAGGAGATGATAAAAAAGAAATAGCGATTAACAACTTTATTGACGAGTTTGATATTGATATTCTTATCATGATAAATTATAAACACAACTTTATAGAAAATATGATGAAAGAGCCTATTATTAAAAAAATTGGGTTTCATCCTAAAGTGCCGTTTTTAGTAATTCCAAGTCTTGGTTAAAGCAAATATTGCTATTCTTTGTTTTTTTAAACTCTATATATAAACCAACATGATTAGACAAAACTACCGCAATAACTAGTATTCTTTTATGTGGTAATTGATGGAATTAGCTGATATATATCATAGCAATAGCTATAGCATTCTAGTAATTTTATAGTAAACAGTTAAAAAATAATCCCGTGAGACGTAAAATATTATTACCTACAGATTTTTCAAAAAATGCATGGCATGCTATAAAATATGCCTTAGAACTCTACAAAAAAGACAACTGCGATTTTTATATTTTAAATGTTTTTTCTTCTACAGGAAATATCATGATGAGTTTAACAAATTTAGAACCTGGCAGTGGGCTCTTCGAAATGGAAAAAGCAAAATCTAAAAATGGGTTGAAAAAGATTATTGATCTGTTAAAGATTCAGGAATACAACAATCCAAAACATCATTTTGAAGCCATTTCAGTTTTTAACAACCCATTAGAAGCTATTAAAAATATTGTTGAAAAAAAAGATATAGAACTAATCATTATGGGAACCAAAGGTGCAACAGACGCTAGAAAAACAGCCTATGGAAGTACGGCAATATCTGTAATGGAAAAGGTTAGAAATTGCCCAGTAATTGTGGTTCCAGAAAAAGCAAAACATTTCTTGCCTAAAGAAATTGTTTTTACAACCAGCTATAAAACGCATTATAAAAGACGTGAACTAAACAATTTAATAGACATCGCTAAAAAATGTGATGCAAAAATTGCAGTATTTCATGTTTCTGAAGAAAGTAAATTGAATAATATCCAAAAAGAAAATAAACAAATGCTTGAAGAGATTTTTGAAGAAGTAGCATATTCTTTTCATGAATTATCTAATTATCCACTAGAAACCGCAATTAAAGTGTTTATAGAAAGTAGAGATAGTGATATGTTGGCATTTATTAACAAAAAGCACTGGTTTTTTGGAAGCGTTTTAACCCAACCTTTGGTAAAAGATATTGGTTTTAATTCAAAAGTTCCCGTATTGGTAATGCACGATTTAAGAAACTAAAAATATAATAACATGAAAAATATTGGTGTTTGGTTAGATAAAGAAAAAGCACACATTGTTCGCATAGAAAATGGAAAGGAAGCACTAGAAACCATCGTTTCAGAAGTAGAAAATTTTCGTATTCACGGTGGTTCTGGAACTCGATTTAAAGGAGGTCCACAAGATGTTGTTCAAGATAGTAGGTATTTAGAACGTGAAAAGAATCAACTGAGATCCTACTTTAGGAATATTGCAACAGCAATTAAAGATGCAGATGCATTGGTTCTTTTTGGTCCTGCAGAAGCCTATAAAAAATTCCACAAAGAACTGCTAGAAAATTATCCTAATCTGAACAAAAAAATAAAAGGAGTTAAAAATGCAGATAGTATGACAACAAATCAAACCATTGCTTTAATAAGAGACTTTTTTAAGTAGATGTATTACAAAATAAAATTAAGTAAATACTGATTTTAAAGAAAACTCCGAAGCAAAATCTCGAAGAATTCTTTTCGATTAAACCGTTTTTTATTATGGAAAATCAAGAGATAGCAATTGTAAAATCTTCTGGTAAAAGAGTAAAGTTTTCCTTACATAAATTAAGGAACTCTTTAAAAAGAACTGGAGCAGATGAAGAAACCATTCATCAGATTATAGCTAAAGTTCGAGAGGAACTCTATCAAGGAATCTCTACAAAAGAAATCTATAACAGAGCGTTTGCCCTACTAAAAAACAAGAAAAGCTATTTAGCATCTAAATACAAACTAAAAAAAGCAATTTATGAATTGGGCCCCACAGGTTTTCCTTTTGAACATTTTATTAGTGCTGTTTTAAAAAATTCAGGATATACCACTGAAGTTGGTAAAATTCTCCAAGGAAGTTGTGTTTCTCATGAAGTAGATGTAATTGCTCATAAAAACAATAAAACGACTATTATAGAATGTAAATTTCATAGTGAACAAGGGTTTAATTGCAATGTAAAAGTTCCGCTGTATATAAACTCACGCTATCAAGATATAAAAACGCATTGGAATAAAGATGCCAAAAAGAAAACAGCTCTTACCCCAGGATGGGTGGTTACAAATACACGATTTACTAAAGATGCCATGCAATTTGGCAACTGTATCGGCTTGTATTTATTAAGTTGGGATTATCCAGAAAACGACGGATTAAAAGACAGAATAGATCGCCTTGGGCTATATCCAATTACAGTTTCTACATTGCTTACAAATAGAGAAAAACAATTTTTATTAAGTAGAGAAATTGTTTTGTGCAGAGAATTGATAGGAGACTCCTTTTATTTAGATCATTTAGGTATTTCCGATAGTAGAAAAAAAAGGATTTTAGAAGAAATAGTCCAGTTATGTAATTCTAAAAGTTATTAAAATGACACGACTTGCAAAAATTCATTTTTTAGGTGCAGCTGGTACGGTTACAGGATCGAAATTTTTAATTGATTTACCAGAGAAAAGAATCTTAATTGACTGTGGTGTCTTTCAAGGGCTCAAAGAATTGAGAGAAAAAAACTGGAAAGATTTACCGATTGCTGCAGCTTCAATTGATGTTGTGTTGCTTACACACGGACACTTAGATCATGTTGGTTACTTGCCTAGATTGGTAAAGCAAGGCTTTTCTGGGAAAATTATTGGCACCGCACCTACATTAGCCATTGCCGAGATTATACTTAAAGACAGTGCTAAAATTCATGAAGAAGAAGCAGAAAAAGCAAATAAAGAAAAATACACAAAACACACTCCTGCAAAACCATTTTTCACAAAAAAAGAGGCAGAAAAAACTATTACTTTTTTTAAAGTAGCACTTGAAGATACATGGGTTTCATTCACTAACAACATCTCTTATCGCTTTCAATATAATGGTCATATTATTGGTGCCACTTTTATCGAATTAGATCTTTATAAGAAACGATTTGTATTTTCTGGAGACATCGGTAGAACTAATGATTACCTTTTAGACCCTCCTAAAAAACCAGCATGGGCAGATTTTCTATTTATAGAAAGTACCTATGGTAACAAATTACATCCAAAAGAAAATATTGAAGAGCGTTTCACAAACATCATTACCAACGTAATTCATAAGAATGGCAATCTCATCATTCCAAGTTTTGCAGTAGAGCGTTTACAAACGCTGATGTACGTTCTTTGGAAATTGCATAAAAACAATAAAATTCCGAACATTCCTATTTTTGTTGATAGCCCAATGGGAAATAATGTTTTAGCCGTTTTTAAACGCTTTTCTAAATGGCATAAACTTCCAGATGCCGAATACAATGCTATGTGTAATCACATACATATTATTCAATCTTACAGAGAAACTTGGGAAACTATTGACGACAAAAGATCTAAAATTATCATTGCTGGAAGCGGTATGGTTACTGGTGGAAGAGTTCTTACCTATTTGCAACAACTCATAGACGTACCAACTACAACTGTATTGTTAGTGGGGTATCAAGCGGAAGGTACAAGAGGAAGACAATTGCAAGAAGGCGCACATGAGATTCGCTTTTATGGAAAATATTATCCTGTAAAAGCTTCCATAAAAACCATTGAAAGTTTGTCTGCACATGCAGATCAAAAAGAGCTGTTAAATTGGATGAGTTCAATTAAGAATATTCCAGAAAAAGTCTACTTAATTCATGGAGAACCTACGGCATTAGATGCTTTTCGTGTAAAAATTAAAAACACCTACCATTGGAATGTTAGCATTCCAAAATTGAATGATATAGATGAAATTATGATATAATAAAAACGATTCTTATGGAAGCTAAAATAAAATATAAAAGTTTTAATACAGACAAAACCATTGAAGAGCTAAAGTACAATCTCATAAACCAAAGAGAAGTCCTTCGAAATTTAATTATCGAACATGAATTTTACAAAAAGCTTTTAAATGCGCCCATTTATAAATCTCAAAAACGCAATCTATTCGAAATATTAGAAGGGTTTAAGGTTGAGCTAAAAAAAACAGTAGCGAATAATCAGATATTATTAAATGAGATAGGCATGCAACTATTTCAAATTGATAAAAAAGTGGAATGCGATGATTTGTTATGCGATAATTTCTTTATCAAAGAAATTGATGATTTGGAATTTAGAATTCATCATTTTCATTTAGAGAACAGTGCTCTAAAATCTCGAATGTTCGAATATTTACAACATGTAATTATTGATCAATAAAAACCACTTTTTTTTTATCAAACTGATATATATCATTTTAAAAAACATCTTTAACACCTAATTTAGTACAGCAATTAAAAATAAAGTTTAATCTTAAATTCATGTATGATGTCACTTATTAAATTAAATCAAAATAGATTATTTCCTTGGACCAATAATGGCTTAAGACCTTTTTTCAATGACGATAATCTTTTCAACACTCCTTTTTTTGAGGAAGATGCCTTGCTACCAGCAATGAATGTAAAAGAACACGATGAGGGTTTTGACATTGAGTTTGTTGCACCAGGTTTTACAAAAAAAGACTTTGAAGTTACCATCGATGAGGATGTGTTACATATTTGTGGAGAAAAAGAGAAAGAATCTGAAGAAACAGAAGAAGCATATACTCGTAAAGAATTTAGCTATAATTCTTTTGAAAGATCCTTAAAATTACCAAAATCTGTGAATACAGATCAAGAGGTAAAAGCAACTTATAAAAACGGGATTTTAAAATTAAATCTTCTAAAAAAAGAAGCGACAAAAGAAGTTACCAAAAAAGTAATTGAAGTTGTGTAACATTCACAAAAAAGATAAGCAGAAAGCATTTTAAAAACTGCTTTCTGCTTAAAATTAAAAATAATATTATGAAAACTACGCATACAGATAGAAGTGTAAAATTTGTTGAATGGTTAAGTGCAGATGATATGCATAGTAATTCTAAAGAATGGCTGTCTGAATTAAAATTTATAGAAGATGAACATCTCTTTTTAGAAGATTTAATAACATCATTTACGCTTCAATTAATTGATAAAAAGCATTTTTCTGACAATAAAAAAGTCATTGAAGCAGTACATGATTTTAGCAAAGAAAATGATACACTTATTAAAATAGTCACTAAACATCAGAAGAATCTTAAAATTATAGTTGACGGAATTGATCAACCAAAAGAAGAAGAGAAATACAAAAATGAACATAAAAAACTAACCCTAACCATTCATAAGTTTTTAAAAAACTATAAGTCACTTAAAATAAAGTTATTTGATATTATCAAAAACATTAAAAAAACTCAAAAACAAAAGCGCTTAATTAGTTAGAATACCACTTAAATCTTAAAGATATGAGAAGTTCCCTTCTTTTAATAATGCTGTTTGTTCTTATAAGCTGTTCTACTACACAATTGGTAGATAGCTGGAAAAGTCCAGACATAGAATCCTATTCTCCCAATAAAGTTTTGGTAGTTGGCATGACGTCAAACACAGCAGCTAGATTACAATTTGAACAACAAATAAAAAGTGAATTAGCATTGCGAGGAATACATGCGGTAATGAGTTTAGAGCTTTTTGATCCTTCTTTAAGAACAGAAAAAATGACCCAAAAAGAATTAAAAGAATTCGAGAATACACTTGTAAATGATGGTTTTGATACTGTGTTATTTACAAAAGTAATTGGTGTAGAAGATAAAGTTGCCTATAAAAAATCTTACTATGACTATGAAAAAACATATAGAAAATTTAGGGACGATTATTTAATGTATCAAGACATTTACTACAATCCAGAATACTACGATGAGTATACCGTTTATCATGCAGAAACATCTTTGTACTGTCTATGTCCAACAAAAGATAAAGAGTTGATTTGGAAAGGGTATATTGATATTATCGCTCCAAAATCAATAGAAGAAACCGTAAATGATTATGTGCATCTTATTTTTCTTGTTTTAGAAAAAGAAATGCTCATCAATCCAAAATTAATGAAAGAAGAAATTCCTAAAAGTGAAACCCTAAATTAATCCATCAATTCCTTCTGAATGCTCACTAGATATCTGCCTGTCTTTATCTTACTCTCGTTGATAGCAGAAATACTAGGAACCGTTGGTGGTTTTGGCTCCTCTGTCTTTTTTGTTCCGATTGCTAATTTCTTTTTTGATTTTCAGTCTGTTTTAGGAATTACTGCACTCTTTCATTTAGCTAGTAACATCAGTAAAATAGCTATTTTTAAAAAAGGTTTTGATAAAAGAATCGTTTTAAATTTAGGGATTCCTGCAGTATTATTTGTTTCTGTAGGCGCATACTTCAGTAAATTTTTAGATCCAAAGATATTAACCTACATACTTGGCTTCTTCTTAATAATTTTAAGCTTACTTTTTTTACTTTTTAAAAAATTAAAAATAAATCCAAATAAAAAAAACGCTATTATTGGTGGTTCATTATCTGGTTTAAGTGCTGGTCTTTTAGGAACAGGAGGTGCTATTAGGGGCATCACTTTAGCAGCTTTTAAAATGAATAAAAATAAGTTTATTGCAACTTCTGCTATTATAGATTTAGGTGTAGATTTTAGTCGAACGATTGTATATTATTTTAACGGATATATGAACAAACAGCATTTATATTTAATTCCAATACTTATAGGAGTCAGTATATTAGGAACCTGGGCAGGTAAAAAAATGTTGGATAAAATTTCTCAAGAACAATTTAGAGGTTTTGTATTGTTGCTTATTTTAGCGATTGGAATTGTTAGTGTTATTTCCAACCTAGAACTTCATTAATTATGAAACACCAACAAGGGCACTTGAATTTTATTGCTTATTTGTGTTGTAGTAGAACCCATAAAAAATCTTTCAAAAAAACTTTCTTTCTGTACTAGTAATGAGATTAAATCGATGGTATTTGTTTGTAAATAGCAACTTACGGCATAATGCATGGGTACGTTTACTATTTTATGATATTTATAATTCGTCTTCTTCAAAAAAGAATTGATGTCTTTGTCTTTGTTTTCTTCTTTAGAAATTTCATTATTCGGTTTAATTCTTAAAATGTGCAACGTTTTACTATAGACATTTACAAACTTAGCAATTCCCATAAATGCACTTCCGCTTAAAGAATCAAACACATCTAAAGGCAACAGTACTTCCTTAGGTAATTTATAGATATATCCTTCAGGAACTACTAATGTAGTACAGTCTACTTTTCGAATTACATTTATGGTATTGCTACCAAACAATACTTCTTTCGCTCCAGTTACACCATTTGTACCCATCACAATTACATCTATATTTTTCGCCTTTTGCACCTGTACTATTGCATTTGAAAACTCATGATAAGCGACATGTGCACTATAAGAAAAATTTTTATTTTTAAATTCATTTTCTAGTTTCACAATAAGTTTCATGATTTTGTGTTTCGTCTTTTTAATAATGGAACTTGAAATACTTTCATTGCCAGCAGCCATTAAATCGGCAGATGTATAAACAGAAGGACTTCTTACATTCAAAATATAAAAGTTACAAAAACTGTTTTCGAATAGGTTCAAGGCATATCGTATGGCATTCATTGAGTTTTCTGAGAAATCTGTAAGTAAAAGAATGTTTTTCATAATAAATTACTTTGAGATACTAAAAGTAAGTATCATTTTTTGGGGCATATATGATATTGGTCATTAGTGCAACTAGTTTTACAGTACTTTGTGCTTTTAAAACGTCACACGTATTTATTATTTTAAACGCTCATTAAAAAAGATATAATTACATTTGTTATCTATTGAAAATTAATGAACCAACTTTTATGAAACAACTAATTATTTTATTATTGATTATTATTTTAGGTATTATTGGTTACGGTCAGTATAGTAAGTATAAGAGATATAATTCGCCAAATGTTGATTATACAACTGAAAAAAAATTAGACATTAAGTATCACAACCAAGAAACTGTGATTAATTATTACAAAGCGAAAGAAGCTTTAAATAGTTTTGTAATGCTACAGTGGACAGCAAATGATATTGATGTTAGAACTCCGAAAGATGATGATAATGAAACGAAACATGCAGTTGGTCTATATGCAGAAAAATTGGCGGTTGTAAAGTTTTACGAAGCGAAGTTAGAAAAATCTGCCATTTTAAAAGAAGATGGCATTTCTAACAAAGAAATTAAATTCTTAGAAGAAACAGGAACTGATTTAAAAGAATATCAACATTCTTTAGAAACCAAAAAAATCATCAGTATGTTTGATGATACCCAAAAGTTATCTTACGGTCAAACAAGCGCATTAATTTTCGAAGTTCAAAAAAAATTAGTTCAAAACGGCTTTGATCTAAAAATAGATGGTATTTATAAAATTGAAACCAGAACTGCCATTAAAGGTTTTGAAGAGAAAAACAACCTCTATGCAGATGGGTATTTAGATGTGTTAACTTTAGATGCTTTGTTTGAATAAAAAAAACGCTCAAGAAATTACATCTTGAGCGTTTAAAATTGAAATGAAAGCTTTATTATTGTTTGATAAATTTAGCGGTACCAACTTTATTATTCACGCTATATTTGATTAAATAAATACCTGTAGATAAATCAGAAATATCTATTGAAGCACGAGAGTTATTGATATCTATATGCTTAACTTTTTTACCAATTACATTAAAAATGTCAGCATTTTTAATTACATCTACTGCAGAAATATTTAATCTGTTAGATGCAGGATTTGGATACATAGAAAAACCTAGTAATTTATTATTTTCTACGCTTGCTGTTGCTTGATTATAAAAATAAAAATTATCAAAATAAATAGTTCCATTACCAACCACTTTAAACTCTCTTAAAGTAGTTAAATCTAAGGTCCAATTAGAAATAGGAATTTCTAAACTTACCCAACTACCAGTTGTAATTCCTAAATTAGATTGAATATTATAAGCTGTTTCACCTGCATTGCTAATTAAGAAAAACTCTAATTCTGTAGTATTATCTGTGTAATAATCTAAGTGAAAATGAGTCATTCCAGTAACATCTTGTTTATCACCATTAAAATCAGTTCCTTGATAATTAAGATTATCATATTTTAGGGTATTATTTCCATTAATTACTATTTCAGTAGCATCTGTAGCTTGATTCCAATTTGGATCTAAATTACCAACAGTTATACTTGTTAGGGCATCACTGTAGATTGAGATATAATCTGTACCTGCAGTTCCTCCATGTTGCACTGTAGGAGAAGCTATTGATAATTCTACAGCACATGGATCACAAGAACCACCGCAGTCTACACCAGTTTCATCACCATTCATAATACCATCAGTACAAGAAGCCGCTGGCGCATCAGATAATTTTTCTGCATTAAACTTTATGTTATCAATATAAAGTTCATAAGTTGCAGGTGAGGTTCTATTGGCTTTATCTTGAAAGTCAACAAATACAACCATATCGCTAATATTTGTTAAATCTCCGTTTGGATTAATTCCTGAAAGATCCCAAGTTAATGTTTGCCATTCATTTACAACGGAATTGTTAACATTTTGGTCTGAAATTTCAAATGTAGTTCCACCAGTTGTTGTCGTCATTTTTATACCAACAGTACCAACATAATTTTTATGAACATCCATAGTAAGCATCAAATTATTAGCTACTGCCATATCAATTTTCCATGTACCAAAAACTTCTCCTGATTGTGAATTATCGAAACCTGCATAGTTTTCTGCAGTTAATGGAGAAGCTAAAGTAGTTTTAAGCACTTTAGTTGTAGCAGATGTATTGGTTCCACTTGGATTAGGATTTGTAATTATTTCTACAGCACTTGTACCTCCAAATGAATTATTCCAAGAGGCCGCGTTACCAGAAGCCGTTCCATCCTCAAAATCTAAATGGTATTCTTGTTGTTGTGAGAACCCAATTGAAGTTGTCAATAAGGCAAATAATAAAGTAATTTTTTTCATAATTTATATAGTTTAAATGTTAACACTCAAGTTAATCACTTATATTACAATAACCTTAAAAAATACCTCAACAAAAAACATACACAACAAAAAAAATGTAAAAAGTTATCAAATCCTTAAAACACGGGCTTAAAAAGTATTGTTCAGATAAAAAAAAATTAAAAAAATGTATGTTATAATGCCACTGTATGGGTTATGTATTGCTATGTTGTAAGTATTTTTAAAACTTCAATGCCTCATTTTTATCCCAAAGCCCCCAATAAGCTCCTACATCTCCTTCATCTCCCACTTTCCAAGATTCGTCAAAAGAAGAAAAGTAGAAAATAGCTACATTATCTTGTTCTGACCATTTTTGAGTATTGATAAAATACTTCATGGCGTTTTCTTCGGATGATAAAGCGCCCCCTTCACTTCCACCTTGGCTTGGCCAACCTGTTTCTGTAATGATTACCTTTTTTCCTTTTCCTGCATCTGTTGCTTGGTAAAACATACTTTGCATGTGGTTTAAAGAAGTATCGATATGACAAGACTCCCAATAAGGATAACAGTTGGATAAGATAACATCGCTAATTTCTACCAATTCTGGGTGTACAGAAAACTCATAATACGCATCTACATAGCCTACAGCCACCTCTGGCAATGCATCTTTTACTCTTTTGATATAGGCTAATAGCTGTGCTAATGTTAAATCGTTTCTATATAAAACTTCGTTCCCAACGGCAGCAATATCTACACATCCTTCATTGCCTAGTTCGATTAGAGCTTCTATTTCTAATTCGTTTTTCTCTAAATCGTCACTCAACCAAGCGCCTACCATGTTTTTTAAGCCATGCTTGTTCGCAATTCTTGGTATGTGCTCATTGCCTTCAATACAAGAAAAAGAACGAATCCATTTTGTATGTGGTTTTAGAATTTTAATTCTTCTTTCTACTTGCGCCTCGGTAATTGTGTCTCCTGGTTCTTGACCGTCTTCATACATACTAAAACAAATACCATGCATTCCTTTATCTAAAGTAGCCTTCCATTGTTTCTTTAAATCTTCAATTGAAGATTTGCCAAAATCTACACCTTTAAAACCTGAAAAATTTGTAGTGTTTTTTAAATAATGATGCTTTCCTCTGTATGACATTTTATCTGTATTTTCTTTTGATTATAATTCTCCTCTTCGTTTTACCAATTCTACTTTTATTTTTCTTGCTCTTTTTTCATTCAAAGAATATTTCCACATAATCCATACGGCTATAGCAGCCGTAGTTGCAGGTATCACAATATCTGCTATTCGTAAATTTGTCATGGTTTCAGCAGTTTGGGTTACCGCGCCTTCATCAAAACCTACTAAAGTTAAAATGGCTCCTCCCAATACCAAAGCAATTGCCTGCCCTAATTTTACCATCCACCAATAAATGGCACCAAATGTTCCTTCTTTACGAGGCATCCCATTTTCCAATTCATCTAAATCGCATACATCTGCAGTCATGCTCATCATTAACGTAAATAATCCACCCAAACCAAAAGCCATAAAAGGAATTGGTAAAAACATTAGCCACGGACCTCCTTGACTTACATCCATACTAAACCAAGACATGCCAATGCTATCTAAAAAAGGATTGATCGTATCAAATATTGAAACCACAAAGTTATTTAGTCCTGTACCTATTTCTGATTGATTAAATTCTGCGTTTAATTCGTTGTCAAATCCCCACCATTTTAAGATGTATCCAATAATAGAAATAACAGTAGAAATAATAAATGCTTTTCGCTTTCCCCATTTATTGGCAATTCTTGACACAATTGGAATCACCATAAAAGCAGTAATCACTGCCGTAAGTGAAGCAAACCATGCTGGCCAGGTACCTGCTTGACCATAATCTCCATTGTAGATATAAAATACAATAATAAAAAAGCTAAAGGAAGCTACCATTTGAAATCCGTTAAACACTAAAAAAGTAGCGCCACAAAGTTTCATAAATGGCTTGTTTTTAGAAACTTGTACAATTCCGTACCACAATTCCTTAAAACTAGATCCTAATGTTTTTACACTAATTTCTTTTCTGTTTTCCATTTTTCCTGCATCCATTCCCTTACAAAATAAGGCAGGTAAAATTCCAAGTACAGCACATACCAAACCAACACCTATGGATAATTTACGAACACCCGTGGCTTGTAACTTTTCTGTCGTTATCTTTTGTAGTTCATCACCTGTAAGTCCCATTTCTCCGATTGCAATTAATGTTTCTTCTGGTATGGGAAACACCGTTGGGTCTGCAATAACCACCCAAAACCATGGTACCAACATCCAAGCAACTTGCCCCACAACATTTGCAAATGCCATTAATCGTGTACGTTCATTATAATCAGATGTCATTTCATAACCTAAACCAACTAATGGTGTCGCGAACATGGTATTCCCTACAAGAAATACTAAAGACATTACTAAGAAATACCAAAAATTAAACATGACTGAATTATCTTCATTCAGTTGGAATAGAAGTGCAAACAAGATTCCGCTTAAAATTGCTCCGATTAATATATAAGGCCTTCTTCTTCCAAATTTCGACTTTGTATTATCAGAAATAAAACCCATTACTGGATCTGTAATTGCATCGAATATTCTTGGCAAACCACCTAATAAACCTGCTAAAAATGGATCCATTCCAAATGCTGTCACCAGAAAGAACATAAAAACAGCTAACGCACCCGGCAGTAAGTTAAGCACTAAATGTCCTGAGCCAAAGGCTGTTTTTTGTAAAAAAGGGACTTTATCTTTTACTGGTGTCACAAAGTTTTCCATATTTTTAGTTTTATTTTAGGTAATTAGTGGTTTATTTTTTGTCTGCATCTATTACAATAGTCTGCAGTGCTTGCGCATTTATGTGTATTGCTATGTCTTTTTGGCCAAATTGTAATTTGAAGTTTTTTGCTTCTTTTCCTTCATTAAAAACCACCACAGCTATTGAACCATCTGGATTTTTTGCAGCGGTTACTTGTAAGTCTGTATCAGAATTTTCGAATCCAATTACTTTTGCTGCTGGTCTAATGTATTTACTAAAGTGCGAGATGGTATAAAAAAGTGGTGTAAAATACACTTCATCTTTTTTTGGATCTACAATTACTGGCGCTACACACCAATTTTTAAACCAATTGGGGCCACCTTGTCTGTCTAAAACCATGTTCCAGTCTACCCAACCATCTACCCAATTGTTTAAGCAACCAATAATATCTCTGGCATATCTGTTTACTGGCGCATATTTAGGGTGCAAATATTTTTGATCTTCTGGAGCCCAATCCCAGCCCCAATCTGTAGCTTCTTTTGCCCAATACCAAGCATCATTTTTCCATTCTGGAACTTGAGAATCGATACAGCCTTCTGTTTCTATTAAGTATTTATTTGGTGCTTTATGATGGGCATATTGTAGCTCCTTTGGAAAAACTTCGTAGGTACTTTCGTACCAATGAATGGCTGTACCATCAAAATATTTAGAGGATGCTTCATCTTTATACATGACATCTACCCATTCTTTTAAACCTGCTCTGTTTTGATCATATCCTAAAATAATTTTATCTCCGTGGCCGTCATTTTCTAATTTAGGCCCTAAATGATTTTGAACAAAATTGGTCATTTCTTGGGGTGTAAAATGCATACTTTCCCAGTTATTTCCATTTCCATGAGGTTCGTTTTCTACGGTAAAACCCCAAATATCAATTCCTTCTTCTTTATAGGCATCTATATATTTAGAAAAGAACAATGCCCAAGTATCATAGTATTTAGGTAATAATTTACCTCCAACCCAAGCATTATTATCTTTCATCCAAGGAGCAGCTGTCCAAGGTGAAGCAAAGATTTTAAATCCGTCTTTAGATACTTTCATCGCATCTTTGATCATCGGTATTAAATCGTCTTGATCTTCTTTAATTGTAAAGTGTTCTAAGGTCATATCCTCTGCTACTGGAGAATATGAATATTGCGCTAATGAAAAATCACACGAGTTCATGTGGGTTCTTGTTAACGAGTAATTTGCGCCTTCTTTAGAAAAATAGGCCTGTAAAATAGTATCTCTATTTTTCTGACTTAGTTTATTTAATAAATAGGCTGATGATTCTGTAAAAGCACCACCAAAACCAGTAATGGTTTGAAATGTTTTTGAAGTATCTAATTTTATGGTTGATGCATTTTCATCCGAAGTAAAATTTGAAACTTTGGTTAATTTATTTCCGCTTGCAGAAGTTTCGTAAACTTCAACCGCAAGTATATTGTCTTTTTGTGTACAATTGATCATCAGTAATAATAAAATTGAGAATAGAATAGTTGTTTTCACTTGATTGTTTTTTATAATTTCACTTTACTATTTTTTATATACCTACCTGATTTTTAAAATCTCGTAGAAAGAATAAGCCAGGTATTATTTTTTATATACCTACAAGGTTTTTGAAACCTTGCAGGATGTTTTCAGATACTGAAACAAGTTCAGCACCAATGCCTTGCAGGATGTTTTCAGATACGGAAACAAATTCAGCACCAATACCTTGATGGAACTGTTAATTATCTAGGATAATCCGTATTCGGCACTAAAACTGTTTTCATCAAGGCTTTTGTATCTCCATTGAAGGTTTTAGTTATTGGTTTTCCATTTCTGGTAAAACCTTTAAAAACGCCTGTATCCACCAAATCCCAAAGTGGATATTTTGCTTCACCTTTTAGGTTTATCAATCCAAAATGATTCTCTGAGCCATTTGCATTTTTTGCATCCTTCCACTGTTCATCAAATGCTTCAAAATAGAAGCAAGAAATTCCTGCTTTTTGGGTCCAATCTCTTAAGTGCCTGTAATACAATCCTTGTTTGTATTCGTCTGTAGCTCTTGATCCATTTACACCATAATGCCCGTTTGAGGTAGTTGCCCAACCTGTTTCACCAATATGAACAGGTTTGTTTACTCCTAAACTTTTCATATAATTAAAAACTCCTTTGTATTGATTTTTTGCAAAATTTAAAGCTCTTAGCATTGCTGCATCAATCTTTTCTTTATCAGAGAGGTTTCTTAAATGATGTGGTGTTTTCCAAAATGTAGGATTGTAATGTGAATTGTGATAGGCGTAGGTATGCATCGAAATATAATCTACCGAGTGTATCAATTTTTCTAAATCTTCTGTATGGTATTCAGCATCTCCACCACCCCATGACGAAAAATCGTCTGAACTGGTAATCCAAACATCTTTAGAAAGCGCTCCTTTTGTTTTTAAATCTTGCAAATGATTCACCCATTTTAAGATCACATTTGGTTGTACATAATAACTTGTTGCCCATTTTACCATGGCTTCATTGCCCACTGCAATTATTTTTACAATGTCTGGATATTGATTTGCCAACGCAACTGCTCTATCAATTTCGCCAGCATTTTGTGCACTTTCTATATCATGGTTTGGTGCTTTATCTGTCCAAGCATTTAAACAATCTATCCAAGCGCCTAACATTACATACATTTCGAAAGTTGCATCTTCTTTTTTAAGTTCTGTAATTGCCTTTAATACATTGGCTGCATGTGGCAATTTTGGCTGTACATTGTACGTTCTTATGATCTTAATTCCCATTGCTGAAAGAATTTTTAAATCTTCTTTCAATGCTTCTATCTCAGGTTGAATTTCTCTCGATTTCTCTCTGTAACCACCGTAAGATATTGCCAAATAATTAGGATTTCCTAAAATTTTTGATGCCGTCATTGCTTCTTTTTTCGGGATTTTTATTTCCTTATTTTTACTACATGCAAAACTAAAAACCAATACAGAAAGAGCAATAATATTTTTAAAGGCTGTCTTCATATTTTTATTTTAGCTGTTGTTTTTATTTTATTACTTTTTGATATGAACTCGTATATTTCTTACTGAACCTGTTCTTTCAAATAGTTGTTTGCTTGTTTCTGAATCTAATTGTAAACTGTCTATTTCTTTCGTAGAATTGTCTTCAAATGATACTTGAATGCCATTTTTATCGCATAATTGATATACAACAGGAACTTGACAATAGGTAAAACACAATGTATTTTTATCTAAAGTTAACGAGTTTTTATTTCCGTCAAGATGTATGTAATTGAATTCTTTTGAAGTTGTTAAAAACTCTTCTCTTCTTAACATTTTTGGATTGAACTGTAGTTTCCCTTCTTTTACAAACACACCTATTTCACCAAATCTACACAACACATCTTCTTTTACTTGCCCCGTCATTCCTGGTTGTTGTGCTCCTTTTCCTGCTGGTGTATGAGAATACGGATCGGTAGGAAAAGCACCATATAATTTAGGCGATTTATGTACACCAATTCCTTCATTTATTTCGTAATAATGCTCAAATAAACGACCAATTATTTCTTCACTTTCGCCCGCATTCACTGCCAACAAACAATTTTCTTGAACTGCCAACAATAATTTCGAAACCATGTGCCAATAGATAGATCCTAAACCTTCGTACCCAAAAAATGTTCCTGATCTTCCTGTAAAAGATTTATGATCAAACATCTCTTCATACATATCTAAAATCAGCTTTTCTTCTTTAGCAATTAACGCTTTATAGTCATCTGAAAGAAGGTCTAATGTTTCTTTTAATCGAATTGCATTGTTAAAGTTTCCATTAAAATGATACTTTCCAGCAACATCTTTTTCTATAATTTGATTGTTTCCATCTGCTAACAGTTGTTGTAACAATTTTGAACTTTCTACCGATTTCGCTGGAATATTATTTTTATCTGTAAATCTTGGTAAATCTTTATTTGGATATAAAATATAACTGTATTGATCTTCTCTAAAAAGTGCGCTCGACTTTAATCCGTCTAAAACTGCTAACGCTTCTTTTGGCGATAAATATCCAGCACTTAGTACAGCAACTTGCCCTTCTAACATTTCTGATAGGTAAGAAATGGACACTTCTTTGTCATTTTCTACCGTCATTAAATTATATGCATGGTACAAATTATCAGCACGTTTGTTTGCTTTTATAGTATGTTCTGCATATTTTTTAGTGATGTCAAAAAACGCTAACAAATCATTTTTTGAAAGAGGTACTTTCTTATTTTTGAATCCGTTTTTATAGACGGCCATTCTAAATGCACTTCCAGCTTCTCCAACTCCATCTATAATTGTTCTTCTGTCTACATCAGATATTTTTGCTGACAAAATATTTTTGTTATCAACTAAAGTAGTCAATGTTTTATCAAAAAAATCAGCTAATTCTTCAGAAATTTGGATGTTTTCTAATGTTGATTTTTGGACAACTCCTTCAAAGAAATTGATGAATCTATTCAAATAATTTAGTGTAACCATAGAAACCCCGTTCCCTACTAATGCGTTGTTGGCGTCGTTCCATTCTGGTCTTTGTGTAGTTAACCAAATGCCTGCTTCAGGAATAAAATTCGATACTTTCGCTAAAACTGTGGCGAGTAATTTCTCAATTAAGTTAACTCTATAGATATGGTTATTTTGATCTCTTAACAAAGCACCATCTGCGCCTAATACTTCTCTTCTTTCATCAATTTCATCATTCAGTTGATAATCGAAATCAATGGTGTCTTTTGGGTTTTTAAGCGTGTCTTTGTAACTTTTTATCTTGTAAGGAACATTTGCATAGACAAATACCTCTTGCGCAAAACTTTCTGCTAATTTATTTGGATAATAATCTTCAATAATCTCTAAAAACTTCAACAAATAAATAATTTGATGATCTCCCCAATAACCAATATAAGACCAAGGATCGTCTTCTTCAATCACTTCCCAATCAAAACCACCTTTTGTAACTCTGTAAGGATTGTAGCCTTCAAAAGTGGTAGCGTTTAAGAATTTGTAGATCATGCCTTCTATAAACTCTGGATATGAATGTGCTAAAGATTCCCAATTCTGAAAAATATCACGCCAATTTCCTTCATAATCTAGAATTTTAGAACCGTCTACTTCACTTCTAGTATTGATCGAAAACTTGTTCCAAGGTCTGCTTGGGTCTCCATGTCTTCTACTAAATTTTAATGGTAAATATTCTAAACACAATCTTTTAAAATCTTGATTGTTATCTAAATCTGCTAATTTTTTAATGGTATTTACAGAAAAAGTTTCGGGTAAACCGTTAAGTGTATCTTGTCTTCCCTGGTAAACTTCTTTGTTTGCTTTTGAAATATATTTGATAAAATCTAATTTCTCAATTTGATAATTATTATCAAAAATACCACCTCTCATAATATTGAAAAGTGTATTTGCAAAATGTCTGGTATTTCTTAATTGATCGTCTCCTAATTGCAAACCATCTGCTGCTGCCACTAGTTTTATTAATTTTTCTGACCCAACTTCAATATCTTTTTGAACTAAAGTAGATAGATCCGCTTCATTTTTAATTTTCTCTTTAATCTTTTGAACAGTGCTACTATTTTGATTTACATTCGCAATCAACATCCAAGAGGCTGTTTTATTTGCTTCTAATGTGATCTCTTGTATTGTAAAATAGGCTCCTTTTTCAGCTTTAATATCTATTTCATGATGAATTTCTTCCCCGTTTCTAAATGCATCTAATTGTAAAGAAGAAATTAAATACTTCGGATTTTTAGTATCTAAAGACCAAACTGTATTTGCTTTTAATGCTTCACTTGGTTCTGCTTTATCAACAATAACAGCACTTAAAGCAAAAATACCTAAACCAGTATCTTGTTCTAATTCGCACTTTTTATAAGCATCTACTAAATTACTACTGCTATTTTGAAAATCTGCAGCAACACCATACGGCATTATATTCTGAATTCCGTCTAAAACTGTAACATCAATTTTAGCATCTGTATTATTTAAGATAGTTGATTTCTTTACAAACCCAAAACGATTGCTAGAGTTCCATTGATATTGAAATGTAAGTCCTAAATCTTCATTTACTTCTTCAAAAATAATTTTGTTTCCGTAATTGTTTTTGTATAAATTTCTTTTGATCGCATAGACACCTTCATACTTATCTGAAAATGGTTCCCAAAGAAACGTTTTATCATCTTTGTGAACCTGTATGATTGTTTTACTACCTGTAATTTCTGAAGATTCTGTTATCTTATCATCTGTATAGTAAGGAAAAAAAGCATTTTCTGCATTTTTTCTTCCTGCGGATAAACCTCCATTACTTGAAATAAACATCCAATGATTTGAATTGCTCACAAGACTCATAAAAAAGGGTCTCATTTTATTGCTATTGGATATTTTATAATATACTTCGTTCTCTCTATTTACCAATGCTCCTTTTACTTCTAATAAAGGATTGTAAGCTTTGTTATTACCGATGTAAATGGTATTCTTTGTCATGAAAATTAATCTTAAAAACACATCTAATAGGTATGAAAATAATACGCTATTATTAAAAAAAATTTAATGTAGATATGTAATCTTGGTTATAAATTTATTAATTGATATAATAAATACGGTCTTATAATTATAGATTATTAAGACCGTATCAATATGATTTTTATTGTATTATTTTTTAGTGATAGATACGTTATCGATATTAACAGTTCCTTTACAAGTTGCTGCGCCACCACAAACTAATTCTAGCAATAGCGATAGTCCACCATCAACGTTTGCAGCAGTCGTAAATTCATACGTTTTTGTTTCCCAAGAGCTAGATACATTGCCTAAACCTTGTACTAAAATATGCTGTGCTGCACCTCCACCAGAACCTTCTGCTTGTTCAGAAAATGTAAACGCCTGAAAAACGGCTCCATCTGCAAGAGGATCACTCGCT
Source organism: uncultured Polaribacter sp. (assembly GCF_947501385.1). Taxonomy (GTDB): domain Bacteria; phylum Bacteroidota; class Bacteroidia; order Flavobacteriales; family Flavobacteriaceae; genus Polaribacter. The sequence goes on along the minus strand of NZ_CANMVP010000007.1, from coordinate 91,700 downwards.
ATAATATCGAACTTCACTATGTAGGCTGTATTTGGCGTTATGCTACCAACTCCAAAACGTTCTTGTTTTAAACCAGGATTGTCTAGAGAGGTGGTGGTGATTTGTCCTGAGTTTGAACCACCTCCATTACTTACAGTCGTAGAGAGGCTTGTTGTACCTCCTTTTGAACCATCATTAAACAACCAACATCCAGCATTTGCTTCAAAATCTCCATCTGAAATAAACTCTCCTGCTGGAGGTGCTGGACATGTGCTACCTCCACCTCCGCCACCAGAAGTAATTTGCTCAATATCGTCAATATAGAATGTACCTGCGGTATTAGAACCACCATCAACAAAAATTATAAAGTTTGAAAATGAATCACTCGTACCTAACGTAAATGTTAATTCTTCCCATCCAGAACCTGTATGGTTTTGATCATTTTCTACAGCTGCTCCACCAGTTTCAAATTTAAGTTTAATTGCTCTAGCAGAAGATGACCATAACTTAAGCTTGATACTTTTATTAGTTGAAAAATCTACAGGAGTATCTAAATTCAAATTCATGTTTTCCCAGGGTTGGTTTGAATCAAATACCATTTTCCCAACTTTCGTTTGTGTATTATTGATTCCTGTCATTTCTGGATTATCAATTACTTCGAAAGCTACATCACCTGTATCTTTTGAAACGTAATCGATACCTTCACAATCAAAATCTATAGGAATCTCAAGATTAGTTTGCGTACATGCAACTACAGAGGAAACTTGTTCTATATCATCTATATAAAATGTACCTGCGGTATTAGAACCTCCATCAACAAAAAGCACAAAATTTGAAAAGGAATCACTTGTATTTAATGTAAACGTTAATTCTTCCCATCCAGAACCTGTATGGTTTTGATCATTTTCTACAGCTGCTCCACCAGTTTCAACTTTAAGTTTAATTGCTCTAGCTGAAGATGACCATAATTTAAGCTTGATGTTTTTATCTGTTGAAAAATTTATAGGAGTATCTAAATTTAAATTCATGTTTTCCCAGGGTTGGTTTGAATCAAATACCATTTTTCCAACTTTTGTTTGCGTATTATTAATTCCTGTCATTTCAGGGTTATCAATTACTTCAAAAGCTACATCCCCTGTATCTTTTGATACGTAGTCTATACCATCACAATCAAAATCTATTGGTAATTTTAATAGTGTTTCAGTACATGCAGGTGGCGCTACTGTTACAGCAACTTGTTGTATGTCATCAATATAAAAAGTACCTGCTGCAGTACCTGGACCATCTACAAATACAACCATATCGTTATATGAATCTGAAGAAGTAAAAGAAAAGGTCAACTCTTCCCATCCTGTTCCTCCATGATTTTGATCGTTTTCTATAGCAGCAGCTGTTCCGTCTTGTAGCTTTAATTTAATTGGTAAAGCTTGCGTTGAATACAGTTTCATTTTAATTCCCTTATCTGTAGTAAAATCTATTGCGGTATCTAAATTAAAGAATGCATTTTCCCAATTCACACCAAAATTTGTAATTCGTCCTACTTTTGAAGCGGTATCATTAACACCAGATAATTCTGGGTTGTCAACTACTGTAAAAGAAACATCTCCTACAATTTTATCTCCGTATGCAATACCATTACAATCGAAATCTATGGGTAAATTTAACATTGTTTCCATACATGGAATTGTATCTGTAGCTATTTGAGAAATTTCATCTATAAAGAAATCTCCAGCTGTTGCTCCAGGACCATCAATAAATAAAGTTAATTTCCTAAAAGATGCAGTTGAATCGAAAGTAAAATACATTGTTTCCCAACCACTACCTAAATGGTTTGAAGCCATTTCTACAAATGCATTTCCTTGTTCTAGTTTTAATAAAACGGGTAAAGCTTTGTCTGACCAAACCAACATTTTTATAGATTTATCAGTTGTTAAATCTATTGGTGCTCCTAATTCAAAAGCTATGCCTTCAAAAGCATTACCAGTATTTGTAATTTTACCCACTTTAGAAGCTGTTGGGTTAGCACCAGTAGCAGATGGATTATCTACCACAGCAAAAGCAGTTCCACCAAATATTTCTGGTTCATATTTTGTGTTTTCACCATCAAAAGTAATTGGTAATGATGCAATTTCTGGAATTAAAACGGTTATTACACTTTCAAAAGTGTCAGAAGCCCCAGAAACATGACGTGCTTTTAAGGTTACCGTATATTCTCCTGTTTCGTATGTATGTATTGGGTTAATCTCAGTAGATGACATTTCATCACCAAAATTCCACTCATACGTACTTGCCATTTCAGACGTGTTTATAAATGTAACTGTTCCTGTATCTATATTAAGTGTATATGTAAATCCTGCTTTAACTTCTGGTAAAATAGCATCTTCTTCACAACTTATAAAGGATACAATCAATAATAAAATTGAAATTTGTTTGAATGTTTTAATAATTTTTTTCATCTTCTTTTTATTAATTGTTAGAATTCTTATATACTCTTACGTAATCTACTAGCATTGTTTGAGGAAATTTAGTTTCTTCATTTGGCTCTCCAGGTAATGCACCCCCAACTGCTAGGTTTAAAATAATATAGAAAGGTCCTCTATTAAAAACCCATTCTCCTGGAACATCTTCTGGTGTTATTTGGTTGTACAAAACATCATCAACATAATAATTGATGTAATTGGGTCCCCATTCAATCCCAAAAACATGAAATCCTGTGTCAAATCTATCGTTTACTAATTCATAAGATTTACCAATCGATTCTCCTCCAGAATAACCAGGGCCATGAACAGTTCCAAAAACACTAGTAGGTTTATCTCCCACATATTCCATAATGTCTATTTCTCCTATTTGTGGCCAAACTTCTGTACCTTTAGAATCATCTCCTAATAACCAGAATGCTGGCCAAAGACCTTTTCCATAAGGCAATCTAATACGTGCTTCGAAACGACCATAGGTTTGTTCTAATTTTCCCTTCGTTAAAAGTCTTGCAGAGGTATAGGAAGCTCCATTAAATTGTTCTTCTTTAGCTGTGATTATTAATATGCCGTTCTGTACGGTTACATTTTCACTGCGGTTTGTATAATATTGTAATTCATTATTACCCCAACCGTTATCTCCAGTTCCAATATTGTAATCCCAAATTAGAGGATTCGGAGCACCATTCACATCAAACTCATCAGCCATCACTAACTCTGTAAAATTGGTTACTTGTTGCGTTTCGTCTTCAGAACAACTTCCTAAAATAAAAACCATACTCATTAAAACAAATGTTTTAAACATCGAGTTTTTATCTATTTTTATATATCTATTCATTGTTATTTGGTTTAATTATTTTAATATTATTTGTAGAAATAGACATTGTCTAATAAAAAATCTATATCTCCAGAAAAAATTAAAGCAGCTAGATTGCCCTTTTGCGAAGCAAGATCTCCTGTTAATGGAATATCGAAAGACATCCATTCTCCTTGGGTAATTGAATTGGAAGCTACTGAAAAGACAAGTCTTTTATCGTCTTCAGATGGAGCACCGGTATTTGTATTTGTATTCAACATTCCGTTTGTACCTCTATCTCTAATTTCAATATTAAAGTTAGCACTAGTTGAAGAATTTGTTAAAACATCTACATGCAAAAAATTATAATCGGATGCATCTACTGTAGGGTTTTGAAATTCAAAACCTACATAATTTAGAGCTGTGTAACTTATCATATGATCTCCTGCTATATTTAATTCTGAAGACTTTGTTGTTTGTCCGCCATAATTTGCATCAATTAAAACTCCTGCTATATTCGTATAAGCATTGCTAAATAAAGAAATAACATTAGAAGCGTCTCTTGTTGGTGTTGGTGCTGGTGAGACTCTGCTTGCTGTTACTTCTACAGAACCTTTTGCCTTAACACCTCCAAGAATAGCCGTAATTTTGGCAGTTCCATCATCTACAACCGAGATTACTCCAAGCTCACTAACTCTTGCCACTTCTATGTCAGTAGAACTAAACTCAAAATAGGATGGCGCTGCAGAAACTGTTACATTTTTACCAGTTGACAGATTAAATGTCTGTGTAAGTCCTGGTATTAGAAAAGTACCATTTACTATAATTTGTGAGATTTGATCTACACCATTAACAATAGCGGGTTGTGGTTGTGCTACGGTACCTAATTTTTCAAATTTTAATTCATCAATCCAAAAAGTATAGCCTCCCTCATCATCTGCACTTTCTGCGCCTTCTGCATACCAAAACATCCCTTTTTCTTGACTTAGTTTTGATGGGTCTGGTATGGGAATTACATACTTGGTCCAAACGGTAGATAATGGTAAATTTCTTCTTGTTACCCTAAATTTATTGTTATTATCTCCATTAATACCAAAACCAATTTCATTGATGTCTGCACCTTGAGATGCTTTTGCCCAAAAAGTTAAAGCATCAAAACTAGATAAGTCTCGTGGCGCTGTACTTGGAAATGTTGCCCCTCCATAGCCAACTCCAAAAGCTGGAATATCAAAACGCATAGATGCAGTTCCTAAATATGCTTCATTTTCATCTACAGAAAAAGCTTCTGCGAAAGAATCACCAAAAGGAAAGTAATCTAAACCTCCAACAAAACCATCGACAAAAATTTCTCCTGTTGCTGGATATTTTGCGAATTCGATATTATCAGAAAAATTTCTTTCACAACTTAAGGTAAAAACAACACCTAAAAGAAGCAAGTATTTTAAATTTTTATTTTTTAGTATTTTCATTTCTATCTTATTTTCCGATGTTAATATGAATGTATGTTCTTATTTCCCATTCTGATCCGTCAGGAAATCCTACCGGACTTATGGTGGGAGATGTCGCAAATGCAGAAGATGTAGCATTTGGTGAATATCTTGGCGAAAACTCATTTAATGAACGCCAAGTTCCTCGAAGTCCAATTTTTGTGTCTGGTAAAATAAACCAGTCTGGTTTTCCAACCGATGTAGATACATCTAACATTAATTGAACTGGATATGTTAAATTGAAATCTCTATGATAATCAAAAGGTCCCCAATCATTAATTTTCCAAGTATGCACTAATTTAAATTTCTTACTAACCATTCTAATATCACCCCCAAAACGTTCTATTGTTCTTGCATCGCTTCCGTTTGGTTGCGCATTTCCAAAATATACATTGGCAATAAGTCCTAAATCGGGATTTACTTTTGAAACAATTCTAGAATTTACTTCCCATAAATCTTTTGCTGGAGCAGATTGATCAAATGCGAAAAAAGAACGATCTGCGAAAAAACCAATCGCAGCATCTTGTGTTGTTGGCAAATGACGGTATACAAAGCCTAAATTAAATGCAAATTTTGCATCTTCTGTTCTATCATTATCCCAATCATACATATAGGTTCCTGGAGTTGGATCGAACGTGAATAATATTTCACCTGCAGTAGTTTCTCTATTTCCTCCTCTCACTGCAAAAGGATCATCTACAAAGTTTCTAAGTCTTCCTGGAGCTGAACCAATATTATTTGGCATCGCATCTACTAAAGGTTTTTGGTAAAGAAAATTAGGGGCTATTTGAAATTTACCTCCAAAATTATAAGCAATACCAGATAAGAAGTTACTCATATTACCACTTCCTGAATCTTTTAATTTCCAACCTGTAAAAGTTAAAGTAGGATCCACTCCACCATTGGCAACTAAGCCCATAACGGAACCTTGTGCGTACCAATTAAAACCTCCATTAGAGTAAGTAACTTTAGCTTTACCTCCCCAATTGTCTTTAGCGTTTATTCTATCGTTATATACAGTATAGTTACCTACATCTCCTGTTGTTACTTGAAAAGTTCTACCGTTTATAGGTCTTCCTGCCCAAATGGCTCCTAATTGAAAACCGAAATTTTTACCTTTCTTTTCTAATGCAATTGTTGTTCTTTCCGTTGGTAAAGCAGGAATAAAACCTGATCTTGTTTGAGTAGGGTCTAAAATCCGATTTCCATTTTCATCTATCCCATTCCCAGCAACAATATCTTTATGATAAATGGCAGTAAAGTTTAAACCACCCAATTTTCTTCTATATTTTAATAATACTGCAGGATTTGCTCCCCACCAAAGTTGTGGACCAAATGCCGCTTTTAATCCAGCCAACGCTCCTTTACCATCAACTTCAATACCTAAGATTTCTCCATTATAAATATCTAAATTAGGTCCGTAATTTGCCTCTGGATATAAACCAAAGATGTCTCCCTCATACGCCCAATGATAATGACCTGTTCTATAAAAACCTCTCATGTCAAAATCTTTTGCTTTCCATTCAAACTCTGCATTGTAAACTCTTACTCTATTATTGTCTGTTAATGTTACAATACCATTTGGAGCATCTACTTGAATGGGTCTTCCTACATTTTCATAAAAAATATCATCTATTGGATTCCCAGCAACATTTCCTAAAATATTAAAATTAATTTCAGCTCTCATGTTAGAAGTTGGTTGTCCTTGCACACCAATAAAATAAGATTGCATGTGATCAAAACCTAGTCTGTCTGGTATGGTTTGACCTGTTCCGTCAGAGAATTGTGGAGTGGTTAATAAACTTCCACCTGTATTGAATGTTGTAAATTCTGCTCTTAAATTACTTAATTTAATTTTCTCATTTCCTCCTAAAGCAGCTTTATCTCCTCTAGCTCTTAAAACACCATCCATTAAACTTATCTTAGAGAAATGGTTTGCCATAGAATTAGCGGTAACATCTTCTCCAAAAGGATTTATACTATGTACTTCTTTTAGTGAATAATATGCTGCTCTTGGATATAAAGTATACAGACCAGCTTCATTTGTTGGTCCTTTTGCACAAATTCCAAACCATTCTTCGTTCATATTGTTACTTCCATCTTTGGTATCTAAAAAATAACCACCATTAGACCAGGAAGCTTCGGTATCATGAACATCTAAATTTTCTGTTTGTCCTAATTTCCACCAACCATCACTAAACATAAATGTAAAGCCACCAATTGAATTTCCTACTTTTCCTAATCCTGCACTATTTTCATAAATTTCTTTCCAATTTTCGACCATAAAAAATACTTGCATTTTTTGATCTTCTTGGTTTGTTAATGAGTTAAAAGCATCGGCTCCAAACTCTGTAAACAAAATTGGTTTATTTAGCTCTTTTTTTACTCTTTCAAAAGCGTCTCCAAAAGATTTACCTCTATACATATTTGTACCATAAATATCTATATCTGGGCATTCATCTGCTACCATATCTGCAAATAGTAAATCTCCATTACAGATAGCTATTGGGTTAAGTGGATTTATTGCTTTCATTTGTTTAGCCGCTTCATTAAACAACTTATACATAGGTCTTCCCCTTTTTTCTCCCATTGCCCTTTTCATCTCTTCATCATCTGGGAAATCTTCTGTTTCTGCACCTGCCCAAAAAAGACCATAATTGTTTTCATTTCCTAAAAGAAAAAGTAACAAACCTGGAGTCCCTTTGTAAATCTTTGCCATCTCTGTTACTTCAGACAACAACATTTCTTTTGTTTTTGGATCTCTATAATCTGTTACAGGAACCCAAGCATTATTAATCGTAAGACCATATCTACCAAAAGAATGATTTAACATCGTATAAATTCCATAGGTTTCGTAGATATAGGCAATCCACTTTGGTTGAATTCCTGTATATACACGAATCGCATTGACACCCATATTTTTTAATAAACCCATTTCTGCATCTAACGCAGCTTTAATTAAATCTTCAGGTTGTTTCCATAAACTATAGGAGTAATTTGTACCAATTGGAACATAATCCCAGTTCATACCATTGATCATAAAGTCTTTTCCATTAACAACTAACTTCATGCCCTCTTCATTGTTGATAATCTCAACCTTCTTTTGAGCAAAGAAATTAAAGCTTACTAAAAAAAGTAATAATCTTAAAAAATGGTTCTTCATAATTTGTTTGTTTAGGTTCTAACATCAAATGTTATAAAATAATTTTGTTTAAAAATATTAAACTAATAAGATGCTATTTTTAATATTCATAAAAATAGTTCTAATTAATTATCAATTCATCAAAAAATACCTCAATAAAAAACATACAAATCAAAATATTATTCATTTTATTGCCTATAACACCAGATAGTGCTGCTTTTTAAATTCGGAATATCTATAAAAAAATGAAATGTTGTGGTGATGTATTGCTCTTGAATGCTTTTTTTAATATTTAATTATACATATCACTTAGGTATTATCCCAAATATTAATCCTAAGCCTCAAAAGAAAAGTTATTTATATTTATTAAATAAAAAAAATTAGATACAATCTTAAGATTCGCATAGTTTTTCGATGATAGAAAAGGGGAAAATTTAAGTAAAAAAGGCTAGGATTAATCCCAACCTTTTACCTTTTTTAGTTATACCATCTAATTTTATTCGGACACTAGAATAAACCACCAATCAAACACACTATTTCCATCTGTTGTTTTTAAAATAATTTCATTAGGAACAGAACGATCGAAAATTTGGTAAGTGTGGTTTCCACCGGTATAATAGCCCATAAAAGCTTTACCTGTAAGAGATATTGTTTCTAGTCCACCTGGTGCAGATAACGACATTGTTGCTGTGTAATCTTGAAACTCATAGTTTAAAACATCGTCTCCTTCTCTTCCTGCAGTTGCTTGCTGACCTAAGTCATCAAATATATACGGATTTCTTCCAAATATGTCACCTAAAGGATTTACCATTGCTACATCATTCGTATTATCTGTTATATGAGTAAATGTACCATCTATATTAAAAATATAACGATCATTATACATACCAACTCCAGCTTTACCATTTGCTCCAGCTCCAAAGAACTGATTCATTGCTCCTCCAACAGGCCCTAATCCAAAATGGCCATCTTTCATCGCATGAATTTTCCAAGTTTTTGAACCATTTCCATATAATTTATCTAACAATTCTTGTGGTGGAGAATAGGTTGATAAAACCTCTACTTGTACTGTTTTAGCAGCTGACACACCTCCTGTACCAACAGCAACAACTGTTACTGTATAAGTTGTTAAACCTAAAGTACTAAAACTGTATGTGTATTCTCCAGAAGGAGTTGCATTTGTAGAATTGTTAAAAATGTATTGATATGATAATGCTCCTTCTGCTGTAGCACTAAAATTTACAACACCACTACCGTCACCGTTGGGATTTGTAGCATCCGCACCCACAATCTCTATACTAATTTGAATGTTTGATGGGGTTACAATGTCTCCAAACTCAAAATCATTTTCTTGGCAACCCAAGAATAGAATTGCCAGAGAGAATAACGCTATATAAATATTTTTTATTTTTTTCATTTTTATAATTTTATAAAGTTAGATTTTTATAAACAAAATTAGATTTTAGATAACGTAACATTATCAATGTTAACTAAACCTAATTCGGCTGCTAAATCAAAAAGCACTCTGGCATCTGTTTCCCCAAAACCATCTGCTAGTAATGTAACCATGTAAGTTGTTCTTGTTGCAGTAATATTAACTGATTCATTAGTATTTGCAAAACTACCACCACTAAGACCAATACCCGCTAATATAGATCTATCTCTATCTGACCAAGCGTCAAAAGTTAAACTATATGTTTCCCCATCAATAATTTCCAATTTCTGACTAACATTTATTCTGTAAGGCTCTGCAGAATTTGCATTTGTTACATTTGCTGAATAATATATATTTCCGCCATCAGAAACTACCGATGCAGGTGCATTATCGTCTACTCCAACAATCCAAGATGCATTTCCGTTTTGGAAATCCCCGTTAATAACAATGTTTCCGGTTCCTATTAATAAAGATACATTGTCTATATTAACTAGACCAGCTTCACCTGCTAAATCAAAAAGAACACGCGCGTCTGTTGCACCAAAACCATCTGCTAATAATGTAAGTGAATACTTAGTTCTAGCAGAAGTTATATTTACAGGTTCACTATTGTTGGCAAAGTTACCACCACTTAAACCGATTCCTCCAATAATTGATCTATCCCTATCTGACCATGCATCAAAGGTTAATGTATAAGTATTTCCATCAATAATTTCTAACTTTTGACTTGCATTTACAAGATAAGGTTCTGATGAATTGGGATTGGTAACATTAGCAGAGTAATAAGTATTTCCAGCATTTGTTACAACTGATACAGGAGTATTATCATCTACACCTACTATCCAAGATTCGCTTCCACTTTCAAAATCTCCATTTTTCAACAATCCACTATTAAAAGTAGATGCTGAGCTTGGTCTATAAAAATAAACGTTATCAACGAAAATAATTCCAGATCCAGATGGATTTCCTGAAATAATATATTGATTTAAATCGCTTAAAGCAGTCATACCTGCATCAGTAAAATTAGTTAATTCTATATCTAAACTAACCCACTCTCCTAGAGTTGGTACAAAGCTTAACTCTGCCTCTGTATTTGCTCCACCAGACCCGTCTCCTAAAAAGTCTACTAACTTTAATTTAAACTCTGTCATATTGGGTGTCCAGATATCTAAGTGAATGTGAGTCATTGAACTAGCATCAACAGGACTAGCAATCGTTTCTATACCATTAAAATTTAGAGAAGTATATTTTTTCGTTGCATTATTATTAATTATTACGTCTTCAAAAGAAGCTTGACTCCATGAGGTATTCCAAGTATCTACATTAACATCTGTATACACATTACTAAATAGTGAAATAACATCATCTGCATTTCTAGATGGCGGCGTAGGTGCAGCCATTGTTGGATCTAGTATTTCTTCTACTTCAAAACTATCAGAAAATTCTGTTGTTTCGATGGCTGCTCCTTTTGCTACAACTCTAACTGCATAAGTTCCTGCTTCTTGATATTGAAAAGAAATAGTTTCTCCAATATTTCCAGAAATAGGATCTGCTCCAGTTTCTCCAGAATAAAAATCATACATCGTTGCAAACTCTGCATTTGCCGTAACATTTACTTTTTTAGATACAGATTCATCATTTTCTATTACAACTACCAAATTCTGAGGTGCGTTAAAAGAAACAATTAATTGTTGTGTTGCTTCGGTAACTCCTCCAACAGTATTAGATGCGACCAACTTAATGCTAAATGTACCCTCAGTATAAACTCTTTGTACACTTTGCCCATTCGTTAAAGTCTCAGATTCACCAGTTCCGTCATCAAAAAACACTTGAATTTCTGACGCGCCATCTGCAGTTGGGGTAATTGTTACCAAACCCGTATTATCTTGCGTGATATTATATGCTGCAGTTACCTCTGAAGGTGGTTGAATAGAAGTTAAGAAATCTAAATCTCTAACATTGTCCTTACATGCACCAAAAACTAGAAGTGCAATGATAATTTTAAATAAAATTTTATTTTTTTTCATTTTCAATAATTTTAATAGTTAGGATTTTGTGCCCATCTGTTTCCAGCTAGTTGAATTTCTACTGAAGGAATTGGAAAAACTTCATGCTTTCCTACAACAAAAATTTTAGCAACCTCTGTTCCATTATTTTCTGTTACATCCACATTATTCTCTATTTCTTCTTTCGCTTTTCCTGTTCTCACTAAATCGAAAAAACGATGCCCTTCTCCAGCCAATTCAACTCTTCTTTCATCATAAATATTTTCTGTTAGAGTTGCTCCAGTTGCAGAAATATTATGCATCATATCTCCAAATGCGCGTTGCCTTACACGGTTTAAATAGCCTTGTGCTTTTACGTCGTCTGGCGTTTCTTTTCTGTTAAAAGCTTCTGCTGCCATTAATAGTACGTCTGAAAAACGAATTGCTCTGTAATTATTTGGATTGGTTAAATTTCTATCTCCTTGAGCATCTACTCCTCTTTTTCTTGGTAAATATTTTCTATTAAAATAGCCCGTATGTTCATACCCTTTGTTAAAAGTAGCGCCAGTTTGTACAGACCATGCATTGATATCTAAAATAGTTAAATCTAATCTTCTATCTCCCATTTCAAAAGCATCAACTAATTCTTGTACTGGAATATTAAAACTAAATCCAGATGTAAAATCTGGTCCGTTATAACCTCTAATTCCACTAAAACCGACAGCAACGTTTCCTTCACTACATTGCAAACAATCAAAACTTGATCCTTGATCTTCACTATATTGAACCTCAAAAACTGACTCAATACTATTCTCGCTATCATTTTCAAAAAGATTTTGAAAAGCGGTTGCATCGGTAACTAAATCATAAGGCCCATTTTGAATTAAATCTTCTAAAACAACTGAAGCTTTTTCAAATTTATTTTGATACAAATATGCTTTCCCTAATAAAGCTTGCGCAGCGCCTTTTGTAACTCTACCTGTTTCTGATTGTGTATAAGTAAGGTTCTCTACTGCAAATATTAAATCTAACTCTATTTGAGCGTAAACTTCTGCTTTTGGAGTTCTATCAATATTAAATTGTTCACCAAATAAAATTCTTTTATCAACTGATAAAGGTACATCTCCAAACCATTTTACCAATTCAAAATAGTAATAAGCTCTTAAAAATCTAGCTTGTGCCAAAACCTGCTCTTTTCCTGAGAAATCAGTTTTATCTTTAAATTCTAAAATAAAATTTGCTCTATTTACTCCTGCAAACATCCAACTCCAAATACTTCTTAATTGAGCATTTTCTGGAGTATGTGTAAAGTCATCAACTTCGGTAATTCCTATAACGTCAGTAGCACTATCTCCACCTCCTAAGGTATTATCTGAGGCAATTTCCCCTAATAAAGCATTTAGATATGTTGCTTGTAATAAATCATAAGCACCAATAAGTGCATTCTGATAATCATCTTCGGAATTAAAATAGTCTTCGGAATTTTCTACTTGAAATTCTACTTCTACAAAATCATCGGAGCAAGAATAGCTAAGACTAATTATGATAATAAATACTACTAAAAATTTTATGTTCAATTTTTTCATTTTCTTATTTATTAAAAATTAACATTTAAACCTAATAAAAATGCTTTTGGCGTTGGATAAAAACCTTGATCTATTCCCGCTCCAATAGGGTTTCCACTGCTAGCTGTAGGATCAAACCCTCTATACTTTGTTAGTGTAAATAAATTATTTACTGTAAAGTAAAAACGTAAATTATCTAAACCAATTTGCTTTGTAATGCCATCATTTAAAGAATATCCTAATTGCACATTTTGCAATCTTACAAAAGAACCATCCTCTACATAGAAGTCAGAAAATAGCGTATTACCAGTTGCCCCAGTTGTAACTCTTGGAAAAGAATTACTGGTTCCTGGACCTGTCCAACGATCTAAATAATTAACAGACCTATTAGTTAATGGCTGATCTCTTTCATAATTTCTAACAATTTCATTGCCAATTGAAGAGAATAGATACATATTAAAATCAAAGTTTTTATAGTCAAAAGAGAAATTAAAACCCATGGTTACATCTGCAATTGGATCTCCAATATATGTTTTATCTTCTACTGTAATTTTACCATCTTCATTAGTATCTAAAAAACGTAAATCTCCAGGATTTGCATTTGTTTGAGTTGCATGCGCATTAACTTCTGCTTGTGTTTGAAAAATTCCGTTTGTTTTATATCCATAGAAGTACCCAATTGGAAACCCTGCTTCCATTCTAGACGGTTCCTCTTGCCCCACTCCAAATGAACCTCCTACTAAAAATGCATTGTCACCACTAACTTCAATAACTTCGTTATCTATGGTTGTCAAATTATAGTTTAGACTAAATTTGAAGTCATCTGAAACTCTTTTTTCGTATCCCACAGAAAATTCGATACCCTTATTTTCTATAGTCCCTGCATTGACAAAAGGCCCCTGAGAGCCTGGTGCTCCAACCCCTAAAATACCCGATACTTGTGGTTGTACTAATAAATCTTCTGTTCTTTTATTGAAATAATCTACTGTAATATTTATGTTATTAGAAAATTCTACATCCATACCTATATTTAAAGGAATTTGTCTTTCCCACTTAATTCCTGGGTTTGATAAAGCCCCTATTGCATTCCCAAAATTAATTTGATCATTAAATACGTATTCTCCTTCTCCATCTACCAAAGAAACAAATCCAGAACTTGTTGGAATTCTATCATTACCAATGACACCGTAACTACCTCGAAATTTCAAAAAACTTATAGCATCTGAATCTTCTAAAAAACTTTCTTCTGAAGCTACCCAACCTACAGATGCTGTAGGAAAGATACCAAATTTGTTTTCTGGCCCAAAAATTGAAGAACCATCTCTTCTTACTACAGCGGAAAATAAATACTTGCTATCATAACCATATTGAAAACGCACAAAATAAGACAACAGTCTCGTATCAAACCTCAAGTCTGAACCGTTATTTCTATCTTTAAAAATTTGTAAGCCATCTCCGTTATCTTGCAAATCTCCAACGACAACATTATCTAGGTTTGTACCACTTGTAGCAAAACTATTCGTTTCATTAATTAAATTACTTTGCGTTTTAAAAACTGAGGTTGCTAGTAAAACTTTTACATCATGAACATCATTAAAAACTTTTTCATACTTTAATAGCGCATCAAAAGTATAATCTTGAAATGATATTTCATTTTGAAAATACCCTGCTAAGATTGAATTATCTGTTAATTCTGCCTCGTCTCCAACAGTGTTAAATACTTTTCCAGAACCGAAAAATAGTTTTGGGCTAAATCTTTCAAAATTTACTTTAGAGTAATTTAATTGAATTCTAGACTCTGCAGAAAAGCCATTTAAAAATGAATATTTTAGGCTGTAGCTACCAGCAAATTTATTTATTCTAGTTTGATTAAACGTAGTTTCTGCTTGTGCAATCGGATTGATAACTTCAATACCTACACCAGCATTTGGTGCTCTTGTAAAATCTCCGTTGGCATCCCTAACTGATAAATTTGCTGGCATATTTAACGCATTAAACAATACAGAACCTAACGTGTTCTCCGCTAAGTCTTTTCTGTTTGTATTTGTATAAATAGTAGATGAAGTAAATTTTAAATCATCTAAAATATCATAACTAAAACTCAATCTAGCTGTAGTTCTGTTGAAATTTGCTTTACTTCCGCCAACTATTCCGTCCTGATTCAAATGCGACGCCCCAAAAGAGTAGGTTGCTTTTTCTGTTCCCTTCGCAATATTTATGTCTACACTTGAAACTATAGCGTCTTGGAAAACCTCATCTTGCCAGTCTGTTCCTTGTCCTAAACTTGAAATGTCAGAAAAAGGTAACGCTTCACCATTTGCTGCAAAAGCTTCATTTGCCAACAAACCATATTCTGTAGCATTTAATAAAGGCAACTTTCTAGTTGTCTGTTGCACACCTGTGTATGAATTAAACGTGTATTTAAAATCTGAATTCTTTCGACCAGTTTTAGTTGTTATCAGAATAACACCATTTGCGCCTCTAACCCCATATATACCAGCAGTTGCATCCTTTAAAACATTCATAGACTCAATATCGGAAGGGTTTACAACACTTAAATCTTCAATAACATTTCCATCTAAAAGAATAAGTGGATTATTATTTCCGTTTGTAGAAACACCTCGAATCCTAATATTTAGTGGCGCTCCTGGAGCTCCTGAAGAAGATGTAATGTTTACACCTGCAACTTGACCTTGCAACGCTTGCTCGATTCTTGCTGGCTTAAGATTTTCTATAGTTTCATTACTAATTATAGAAACGGCACCAGTTACTTCTTTCTTCTTTTGAGATCCATAACCAATAACAACAATTTCATCTAAAGCCTCTGCTTGAATTTCTAAAGAAACGTTTATAGTAGCATTGTTTACAAGAACCTCTTTTTGTTTGTAGCCTAAGTACCTAAAAACTAAAGTTGCCCCTCTGTTAACATTTGCTAGGTTATAAAGCCCGTCAAAGTCGGTTTCTGCACCTACAGTAGTTCCTTTAATGATGATGCTTACTCCAGGAAGTACATCTCCTGATGCAGCGTCGCTAACAACTCCTTTTATATTAATAGTTTGTGCAGTAGCACAAAAACCTATTAAAATAAGCAGTAAAAATGTGATTTGTTTTCTCATAAATGAAGAGTTTTGATTTTTTTATAAATTTAGCGCCAAATTATTGTTAATCTCATAAAAAACACCGCAACAAAAAACATACATCACAATTTTTTATTAAAAAAAAACAGGAATCACTTATAAATAGGGCAAGAGAAGAGTATAAAAAAAACAAGCTAAAAGCCTAATGTTGTGGTATTGTATGGGTACATTAAACTTATGATGTGGTGCTAGACTTCTAAAATATAATTTGTTAAGTTGGCATTGTGATCTAAATGCATCTTTTTTCTTAACCGATACCTTTTCACCTCTACACTTCTAGGTGATATGTTTAGAAGTGGCGCAATTTCTTTAGAAGACAGATTTAAACGAAGATATGCGCACAATCTGAGGTCATTGGGAGTTAAATCTGAATGTTTAGCCTTTATCTTATCTAAGAACTTTTTATCTGCATTATTAAAGGCTTCTTGAAACATTTTCCAATCATCTGTATTGTTCAAATTTTTATCAATTATTTTCACCACTTTTGCTACATTCTTTTCTTCACCTGATAGAAGTTCATTTTTTATAGTACTCAAAAATTCATTCTTTTTAATCATACTCATGGTAGATGTTGCTAACTCTTTATTTTTTGAGTTAATATCATTCCTTAATTTCTCATTATTCAACTTTATTATTTGTTGATTGCTTTCTAACTCTTTTAATTCAGATTCTTTTTTTGCTTTCTCCAATAAAACTTCTCTTTGTTTTCTATAATAACGTTTTGAAGCAATATGAACTAAGTAAAAAGACAATAAGGACAGTAAAATATACAGAGTAATCATTAAGGTAGAGAGATACCACGGTCTTGCTATTCTAAAATTAAATAAAGCTTCATTAACACTTAATTTACCACCAATGATTGCTCTTACTTGAAAGACATAATCTCCATACGAAATATTTTCAAAAAGTATTGAGTTCGATTTGGTTGGTTCACTCCAACCTTTGTTTACACCTACTAATTGGTATTGATATGTTGTTGTATTAATCTTATCAAAATTAGGTACACTGTAGAAAAATTCTAAATTATTATTTTTGTAAGCAAATTCACTTTCTACAGATAAATCAACACTTTCTTTTGGTTCATCTGTTACAAAACTATTCACCTTATTAATAGCTACCTTAAAGTCTAAAGGATCTTCAAGAAGATTTAAATTCACCTTCATAAAACCTTTAGAAGTACCTAATAAATATTGTTCCTCTTTTAGATGAATAATATTTTCATAACCTGAAGCAGCTTTCGGTATAGATTCTGAAATTGAAATTTTTTGAATCTGTGGAGTACTGCTAAATTTTCCTGGAAAAAGATATTTTATATGATCTTTTGAAAAAGACCATAATTTATTTTTAGATTCATTGTAAACCAATTTTGCTGAAACAAATCCATTTTCAGAAATAAGTTGACTGTAAAGACTATCTTTTTTAAAAGTATTCTTCTTTCTAATGTATTTATAAACGCCAGCTTTATTGGCATACAGTATTTCATTTTTATATTTAATGATACTTGAATACAATCCTTTATTTATTGACGCTTCTTTTTCTAAGTTAATAATTTCTCTAAAATTATCATCTATTTTTACTTTAAAAACGCCTTTATATTCATGATTTACAAAGAAGGTATTTTTCTCAACGTGAACAATATTCTTACTTGAAGTATCAAAACCTTCAATTTTATTTTTTAGTGTCCATAAATTATTTTCTTTTTCTAAAATATATAAACCGTCATAGCATCCTTGAAGAATTGTATTTTCATTAATTTTCAGGAACATCCAAGTACCTTGTTCTTCAAAAATATTCGTTACGCCTGCTTTATTTACTATAAAAGTACCAGAATCATGACCACAAAACAACGTATTGTTAATTGGTTCTAAACTCCAAACCTGTCCTTGTGTATTTTCTATAAATTTAAATGTCGTTTCTGAATCATTTTTTTTATAAAACAACCCTTGATTTGTCCCTAAATATAAATACCCATCATGAATGATAGAGGTATAAATAGTTCCTAAAAAATCATTCTTATTTTGATATATTTTAAAAGGAGAGGTATTATTTATACAATTTATTCCATTATCAAGTCCTAACCAAATATTATTACTTCTGTCTTCAAAAATGGAAAGAACTGTGCTATTACTAAGACCCGTATTTTGATTGATTTGATAATTATAACTTCCATCACTATTCAAATAGATGAGTCCGTGAGAAATTGTGCCAATTGCAAAATTTCCATTTCTTAGTTGCTTTACACTATACACCTTTTTATTTTTAAGTAAATTTTCTGAAGGAATTTTCCATTTTACGAGTCTTTTGTTATCTAATAAGTAAAAACCATTTTGCTCCGTTAAAATTAAAAGTTTATTTTCTTTTTTAAATATATCAACTATGGTATACTTCATAAATAATGTATTGTTAGAAACTAGCTTTGGGGTTCCATTTTCGATTTTAAACAAGCCTTCTTCATCCTTCTGAAAATAAATAACTCCATCTACTATAGATAGTTTTCGATTTTTATTTTTTGCTTCAATTATTTTAATTTCTTTAGTTTCTAGGTTGTATAAATAAATTCTTTGTAGAGACTTAAACAACATCCAGCCATCAATTTTAATGATATTCCAAATTTGTTCATCTTCTAACATTGTAATTTTTTGCTTTTTTACAATTGAAGAAAAGTTTAAATTTCCAAATTCGTTCTTTATCCAAAAACCAAAATCCATATAAAAGCCAGTGAATATCTTTCCTTCAAAAGCTTTCACTGACCTCATAATTGTCTCGTTAGGAGTTTCATACAATTGCCAAGAAGCGCCATTATACTCTAAAAGACCTTTATTATTTGCAGCATATATAAAACTGTTTTCAGATTGAGAAATGTCCCAGTTTTGACTTTCTGCTTTGTAATTTTCTGGGGTAAATACATTTATAGGAGGTAAGTCTTGACCCATTAATTTTAAAAAACTGAATAGACATAAAAAAAATCCTAAGAATCTTTTTGTACAGATAAATTTTTTCATTTCTTAAAATTGTTTGGTGATATTTAAATACATTTCATTTATTATCAGATAATTATCTTGATAAAAAAGAAATTTGTATAGTTTTCTAAAAGTTAAATTTAGATGTATTTTCTCCAAAAAAAAAATAAAAAGAAAACTTTACATCAATACTATTGAAGAATACTCATAATTTTAATTATTTTTATAGAAATTTTTCGAATGAAGTTTATCAATAAAATAGGAATTTCTAACTTTTTAATGTTAGCATTGTGTGTTCTTATTATACTTTTAGCAGAATATCTTTTTTTAACTGGTGATAAATTACACGGACTTTTTCTTGGACTCTGGGCTCCTACTTTACTAGGCGTAATGATTTACATAAAACTTATACATCGTGAGCGCAGATAGCATTGTATTGTATTTTTCTCTTTTTGTTGGTCTTTGCGTAATCTTTTGGGCTTATTATATTATTAATGAATATAATAAAGTAGGTAGAGACTAATTTGATTCTTTTAACACTATTTTTTTTCTAACAAAAGAATATCAAAATTAGACTGTATTGCAAGTTTACCGTTTTGAACAACGCTAGTTTGCTTTGAATAGAAATCGTTTATACGATCGCCATTTTTAAATATTGATGATACCTCTAGTATTTTATTTCCTTTTGGTAAATTGATTCCTACAATAACTTTATCCTCATTTTTTACTCTAGAAAAAATCAATCCATTTTCTTCAGAGATTAATTGATGCTTTCCAGCACCAATAGCCATGTGGTTTGCTCTAAACTGCCCTAATTTTTGCCAATGGTTTAAAATTTCTTGGGTATTTTCATCACTCTCAATGTCTCCCCAATTCATAAAAGAACGCAAAGTAGCATCACCAACAGTGCCTTCAATTGTTAAATCTCTAGCAGATTCGTCTCCATAATACACTTGAGATGTTCCTGGGGTTAAAAACAGCATTGTAGCTGTTTTATAAGGCATCTTTCTTTTTGTATCAAAAGGTTGCCCATCATCATGAGAGGTCATATAGTTTAAAACTCCGTAATCTTTTAAACCATTTTGTAAAATGGAATCGTATTTATAAAAAACATCTTTTTCAGTCATCTGCTTCACATTCCACTTCAACTCAAAGTTGATTAAACTATTGAATGCTTTGTCAAAATAATTCACTCTTTTATCACCAAAATCAAACGATTTTCCATGAGAAATTGTATAATTATAGACTTCTCCAACTAAATAAAAATCGTTATCATCTAAAACTTCATTTGCATTATTTTTCTTGTATGCTGCAAAAGCAATATCACATTCTTTTTTAAATTCTTGCCAAACAAATTCTTCTGTATGTTTTACGGTATCTACTCTATAACCATCAATTCCGAATTCTGTAATATAATCTGTTAGCCATTTCATAATATAAAAACGAGGCGCTCTTGGATGTCTAGTTCTTTTGAAGAAAGCATCTAGTTCTTTTATTTCTTGCTCATAACGCCCTTCAGCTTTCCATTTTGCAACCAATTGTGGCGGTAAGTCAACATTTTCGTTACTTTCTGTTTTAATGTCTGGTAAATTTTTAACCAAAGTACAAGAAATTGTATTTTCATAAGTATCATAACTACATTGTGGTGCTGTTCTTACCCAGCTTTCTGGCCAAACAGCATCTTTCTCTGTAACAGGTCCGGTATGATTGATTACTGCATCTAACAAAACTCGAATTCCTTTTTGATGAGCTAAAGCAACCAATTCTTTTAAATCTTCTTTTGTTCCAAAATTCGGGTCAATTTTTGTCCAATCTTTTGCCCAATAGCCATGATAACCATAAGAAACTCCTGTACCTTCATCTGTACCTCCATGAATTTGTTCTACAACTGGCGTCATCCAAATGGCATTGATTCCTAGTTTTGTAAAATACCCTTCTTTAATTTTTTGAGTAACTCCTTTAATATCTCCACCTTTAAAACCTCTTAGCTTTCCGGTTTCTTTAGTTCTATTAAAATTGATATCGTTAGAGGAATCTCCATTATAAAACCTGTCCGTTAGCAAGAAGTAGATATTTGCACCTTCCCAAACAAATTCTTTCTCTATTTTCTTTGTAGTCATTGATTTACAACTAAAAAGCGCTAGAGCACCAATAATAAAAAGAATATTTCTCATACTTATTTTACGAATATTTTATATGCTGATGCTTCAATTTCAAAGGCGTCACCATGTAATGTTACTTTCTCATTTGTAAGGAAATTTTCAAAAACTCCATTTTCAGAAATTCCTATTTTATTTTTTTCATTTGAAAAATTAGCGATAAATAAAACGGTTTCATCACCTTTCTTTCTTTTTAAAATAAAAATATCTTTTTCACTTTCTAAAATTTCGAATGCTGCTTTTTCTTTTCCTCCATGTAAGGCTGCATTTGTATTTTTTAAGGTTCCTAGTTTTTCTAACAAATTGAAAGTTATTCCTTTTGTTTTCGGAATAGCATCTTTCTCAAAAAACTTTAAACGATGATTTAGATCATATTCTTGACCAGAATAAATTAAAGGCATTCCTGGAATTATATAACTCAAGGCTGTTAACATTTCTGCCTTGTCTCCCATTCTTTCTTTGATGGTTCCATTCCAAGAATTCTCATCATGATTTGTAACAAAGTTCATTAAAATAGCATCCTTCTCATAACGCTCATTATAGGTTTTATGGATGTAATTTTTTAAATCCTCAGCGGTTTTCTCACCTTTTGCCAAACCATTCAATAAATGATGTCCGTCCCAAGCATAGCCCATGTCAAACAAGTTTTCTTTTAACAATTCAGGCTCCCAAGCCTCTGCCAACATAAAAATATCTTTTTCTGCTCTTAATTTAGGAATTGCATTTTGCCAAAAAGACGTGGGTACAGAACCTGCAACATCACACCTAAAACCATCTACACCTTCTTTTGAAATCCAATATTTCATATCAGAAATCATCGCTTCTTGTAGCTCTTTATTGTTGTAATTTAAATCGGCAACATCTGTCCAATCTGTATCTTCTGGATGTATTACTTCACCTTTGTCATTTTTTGTGTAGAAATCTGAATTGGTTTTTAACCAAGTATGATCCCAACCTGTGTGATTTGGTACCCAATCTAAAATAACATAAATTCCATTTTTATGTGCCGTTTTTATCAACGCTCTAAAATCTTTAATAGTGCCAAATTCTGGATTGATTTTTGTAAAATCTGAAACGGCATAATAGCTCCCCAAATATTTACTTTGTTCTTCTTTTGGAAATTCTGAAGCAAACTTACTATCAGCTCCTCCTGTTGCTTTTCTTTTGGTTTCTGAAATTGGAAATACAGGCATTAGCCAAATAATTTTTACCCCTAATTTCTTAATTTCTGGAATGTCTTTTGTAAACTCTTCAAAAGTTCCTTCTGGTGAATATTGACGAATATTCGCCTCATAAATAACAGCAGTTTCTATATCTGATTTAGATATGGGTGTTATTTTTTTAGTTGCTTCTTGTAAAACTTCCTTTTTTTCTTTTGTGCAAGAAAAAACACAAATTGCCATTAAAAATATTGATAATAGTTGTTTCATTTTAAATTAGTTACGTGTTATTTTTAGTTTTAATTCTTTCTCTACATTCCAAGTTATAGGAATTGTAAGTATGTTTTCTTTCGGTAAAATTCGGATTCTTTTTCTACCTACTTTTATTTTCTTTGGCTTCCAGTTGATATTATGAATGACCAATGTTACTTCTTTTTTTGAAGGGTTCCATTTTTTTCCAAATTCAGCCTCAAAATCAATTTCTAAGCAACGTTTTGTAATTGTTGCTTCAAACGCTAGCATCTCATATTTGCCTTTCTCAAATGCATTGGCTAGAAGACCATCATCGTTGTAAAACTTTCTTTTACTTTCCTTGACCGTTTTGTCGAAATAATAATGTAATGCTAATGCATCTGCCTTATAATTATCTGTGGTTTGTACTACATCTGTCATCAAAATAAATGCCCCACCTCTAACATAGGTAGGAATTGAGTTTTCTTTGACACTTACTAATTTAATACCTCCTCCCTTAAATTGCTCATCTGTATAAAAGTCAAACCAATTTGCAGTTTTTGGAAAATAAATTGCTGTTGTTTTTATCGAGTCTTTTAAAATAGGGCTGATTAAAAAGTCTTTTCCCCATAAATAGGTCGATGAATTACGCATCAATTTTTTAGTATCTTCCTCAAAGAAAATAGGACGCATTAAAGGCGTTCCTTTTTGATTGTTTTCAAAAGCCATTTGATAATTGTAAGGCAATAATTTATAACGCAGTTCGATAGATTGTTTTGCTAATTTCTTGGCTTTACTGCTTCTAAAAACAGGCTCACTTGCTACATCTTCTTGTGCATGTGGTCTAAAAATTGGTTGAAAAACGCCATATTGTAACCAACGGTTGTATAAATGATCATCTAAATTTGCACCTGCGAATCCTCCTAAATCTGAATGCATATACCCCAAACCTTGCATCCCCATTTGCAGCGCAATTTCTGGTTGCGATTGCAAACCGCCCCAAGTTCTATTGACATCTCCAGACCAAGGAATCATTCCAAAACGTTGCGAACCCGCTGCTCCTGCACGCATTAAAATAAAAGGCCTTTCGTTTGGCTGTTCCTTTTGATATCCTTCAAAAATTAAACGTGCCCAATCATGACCATACATATTATGCACTTCATTTGCTGAACCTGATGCATGTTGAACCCAAGTTGGATGCACTTCTGGCTCCCCTAAATCTCCCCATAAACCTTTTACACCTAGGTCTAGAAGATCTTTATAAATATTCCAAAACCAATCTTTTCCTTCCTTTTTATAGATGTCTATAATCCCTGTATTTCCAAAGTAAAAATCATATTTTGCAGGATTCCCAATAGAATCTTTTGCTAAAACATCTTTTGCAACGGCTTCGTTCCATTTTTTAGAATTTGTTAAAATAAAAGGTTCTGTTATTAAAACCGTTTTTACGCCTTTGTCTTTTAAACGAGTAATCATTTGGTTCATATCTGGAAAAGAGTCCTTATCAACTTCCAAATTCCCCATGGTTCCTTTTAATGTTTTACCAAACCAATACAAATCTAAAATAATGGCATCTACAGGAATTTCTTCCTCTTTAAATTTAGCAATTGTTGCTTCGGTTTCTTGTTGTGAATGATAGCCAAACCTGCTCGAGAAATTACCCAAAGCCCACCTTGGAGGCAACGGTTGTTTTCCTGTTAAATCGGTATAATTATCTAATAAATCAATCCAAGAATCACCAACAATAACTTGATAGGTTTTACGACCAGAAATTGTTTCATAGGTTAAAGAATTGTCTTTTTTACTGTCTAAATCTAAATAACCAACAGGTGCATTGTCAAAATGAAGCATGTATTTTTTTGACGAAACAATTATTGGTAAGGTAAAATTCATTAATTCTGAATTGGTTTCATACCCATAATGCGCTCTATTATACAAAGCCAAACGATTGCCTCGTCTGTTCATCCCTAAAGCTCTTGCTCCTGCTCCATACAAAACTTCATCTGAAGTTAAATTGAATTCAATTTTTTCTGTTTCTTTGGCGATAATATTGCCTTTTACAGACTCTAAAGGAACATGCACTGATTTAAAATAACCTTGTTTTTCTGAAGTAATTTCTTTATCCTTATAGAAATAAGATATTTTAAAAGGTAATTTTTGAATTTGAACCTTGATTCCTTTTGATGAAAAATAAATAAAACCTGATGTTTCCTTAAATCTAGCATTAGAATGGATTGGTTTTAGAACAACTGCATGAGAATTAGAGATAATGGATTCATTTTTAGGAATAAAAGAAGTTTCAACTATTTTAGAATTATAAAACTGAATTTTATAGGTTCCGTCATTCACTTCAACATTTAAAAATTGACCATTTCTAAATTCCGCTTTTTTAAAAATTCTGTTTGAATTTTGTGCGAGTATAGAAAAGGATATAAAAAGTAATAAAAAAAGGATGCTGAAATTTTTCATATGTATGTTTATTTTAGACCTCAAAAGTTTTAAAAACCTTTGAGGTCTATCAGCATGTTTTATTTTTTAAATAAAAAAGTTAAGGGAATATCTACTCTTTTTTGCCATGATAATTCTGAATGATTGGTTCCTTCAAAGAATAAATTCTTAAAATTGGCAGAGTTATAACCATTATTAAGAAAGATGGAATCTACTTTTGGTGCGTATTGTGGATAAAACTGATCTAAGGTTTTATTTCCATAGTCAAAATACATTTTATGTGATTCTGAATCTGGTAAATTGGCTTCTAAATAACTAAAAATTGCATTTGGTAACCGATTAGTTTCTTTTGGAGTACCACCAACCCAATGCGTAGAAATACACGCTGCTCCTGCAAAAACTGTAGGATATTCTGCAACTGCATACATAGACATTAAACCGCCCATTGATGACCCAGCTACAAAAGTGTTTTCTTTATTAGTAAAGACTGAATACGCAGTATCTATATAAGGTTTTAGCTCTTCAACTAAAAATTTAAGATATGCATCTCCTTTTAAATTTGTACTAAAATTATTTTTTGCTGCTTCTTTATACAAAGTATCTTTATCTTCTTTTGATAAAAAATCCATCGCTTTTTCTGGAAACAAATCTTGCCAACGAATTTTAGGAATGTTATGAATGCCAACAACAATAAAATCTCTTACGGTGTTTTCTTTCATTAATTTCGAAGCAACTTCATCGATCATCCATTCTTGTTTGTTCCAAGTGGTGGTTGCATCAAACAAATTCTGACCATCATGCATATACAAAACAGCATATTTCTTTTCTTCGGAATAATTTTCTGGCAACCAAACATCCACGGGTCTTGGTATGATATTTTTAGACGGAAAACTGTCTACTCGAATTAATTTTCCACCTGCCAAAACAGCTTTATCTAACACAGTAGCAATAATTTTTGAAGCTACTTGTTGCTCTTTGGTTGTTTCTCTTTTTTGAGTTTTACAGGTAGTTAACAAAAGAATAGAAAAAAGAATGCTTAAAATTTTCATGATTGATCTCGTTTTAAAATGTTCTTGGTACAAGTTTGTTCGTCCCATATAAATTTACTCGAACTCACAGTTTGTTGTATTTTAGACCTCACAGGTTTTTTAAACCTGTGAGGTCTTTTCTAATTTAGTTTCGTAGTTAATAAAATCACTCCTTTTTGAGACAATTCAATTGAATCTCCCCACTTAAAATCTTCTTCTGTTACTACATTTTGTAAGGTTTTACCTGATAAACCAATTTCTGAATATCTTTTCAAATCGATTGTTATTGGCTTCTTATTTTTATTAATAATATGTACTACAACCTCATCATCTTTTATTCTAAACAAAAAATAAGTTCCTTTAAAGGGTGCAAAATGAACTGTTTTACCTTCGTGAATTGCTTTTGAATTCTTTCTAAAATTTAAAAACTTCTTTAGAAAAGATTGCATGTCTTTTTGCGCAGCCTCTAAACCTTCACCAGTAAATGCATTTATGTTGTCTCCTTGCCAGCCACCAGGAAAATCTGTACGAATCAAACCATGGTCTCCAGGTTTTTTAAAATCGTTCATTAGAATTTCTGTTCCGTAATAAATTTGAGGAGTTCTAGGCATTATCAAATACATAGAAAGTGCCATTTTGGTATTTTCTAAATCGCCATTTAATTGTGTGTAAATTCGACTCATATCATGATTATCAGGAAAAACCAACATATCTTTTGGTGATGCATAATGAAAATCATTGGCCAGACCTTCATACATTTTCACCAAACCAGTATCCCAAGACTCAGTTTCATTCAAAGCTTCTACTACTTTTCTTTGCATCGCAAAATCCATCGTAGCAGTTAAATTAGATTCATAACCATCTCTATTATTTGCGCCTTTTTGCCAATAGCCAATTAATAAGGGGTTGTAACTCCACTCTTCACCAACAATAGAAAAATTAGGATATTCATTCATAATTGCTCCTGCCCAATCGCTCATAAATTGTTTATCTGAATACGGATATGTGTCTTGCCTAATTCCGCTCAAACCAATAGTTTCTATCCACCAAATACTATTTTGAATGATGTATTTTGCCATAAACGGATTTTTCTGATTCAAATCTGGCATGGTAGCAACAAACCAACCGTCAGCCATTTCTTGTTTGTCTTTTTTAGACGCATAGATATCTTGATTGGAAGTTCTTCTGTGGTTGGATGTAATTAAAGCACCCTTATTCTCAAAATTTTCTTGATAATTTACCCAATCTTTAAATGGTAAATCTTTCATCCACCAGTGTTCACTACCGCAATGGTTTGCAACTTGATCCATAATTAATTTGATACCTTTTTCTCTAGCCTTGTCTGCTAGTTCTCTAAAGTCTGCTAAGGTTCCAAAACGTGGATCGATTTTGTATAAATCTGTTATTGCATACCCATGATACGATTGTCTTGGCATATCATTCATCAATAACGGACAAGACCAAATTGCAGTAAAACCCATATCATATATATACTCTAAATGATTTGTAATGCCTTTAATATCGCCTCCATGTCTTGCGTAATCATCATTTCTATTGATATTATTTTCTTTTAAAAAATGAATAGATTCTCCATTTTCATTCGCTTTTGAGGTTTTAGACCCTAGATCGTTTGTTGGATCTGCATTTGCAAACCGATCTGGAGTGATCAAGTACAAAACATCAGAACTATTAAAACCAACGTAATTATCTGCTAATTTTTCTCTTGATTTTAACTCGTATGTATGTGTTTTTCTGGTTCCATTTTTATCTATAAAAGCGATATCGAACTTTCCAGGCTTAGTCTGTTTATTTATATTCAAATCGATAAAAAGATAATTTTTACTTTTCGCTTTGTGTACTTTTTCTATAGAGACACCTTCATAAGAAATTGAAGGTGTAAACTGACCAATATTTGGTTCTTTTACTAATAATTGAAGCGAAGTATCTTTAAAATCAACAAACCAATTTGGTGGTTCAACTTTTTCTAAAGAAGTCTGTGTAATAGCAACTTCAGAAATATGTTCTTTACTTTCTTCACTTTTACATGAGAAAAGAAATACAAGACAAATTAATAAAATATTCTTTAATAGTTTCATTGGCTATGTTTTGAAACCTTCAATGTTTTAAAACATTGAAGGTTTGTAGTTTTTTATTCTAATTCTTCAAAATTATTTTTTAGCTTATTTTCTCTATGTACTTCTATAAAATTATTTTTATCTTCAAATAAATCAATCGTTTCTTTTCGTTTCAAAATTGTAGTCTTTGATGATATAATAGCTTTAAAAGAAGAATATAAATATTCTTGATAGTTCTCTGTAAATCCATGTTTGCTAGGATTTAAATGAATGTATAAAACTACATTTCTTAAATAATTTATACCTGTTATTCGATTTCGTTTAAATCGTACTTTAAACAAACTACCTTCTCTATTATATTTTTTATTTATTGCCTTTGTATAGGCATTAAATAGGTTAGAAAAAGGTTGAGATAATTTATCTAAATTTATTTTATCTATAATAGATAAGCTTTCAATCGACTTAATTTTGATTAATAGATGAAAATGATTTTTCAATAAACAATAAGCATAAATATCTGCAATTGGTACAATATGTTTTTTTAACAAATTCAGAAAATGCAAATAATTGCTGTTTTCAAAGAATAAATCTTCTTTATTGTTCCCTCTATTGTAAATATGGTAAAAATGGTCAGGCTCTAATACATCATATTTTTCCATATATTTAATTAATTTTATTGTTTGAAACCTCAAAGGTTTTAAAAACCTTTGAGGTTTATAATTTAAACAGTAACTAGATTATTAGGTGAAACTTTGACCAATTCTCCATTCACAAATATTTTTATGTCAGAAGTCCCTTCTAATTCAAAAGTTGTTTCATTCTGACTAATATTTACTTTTAAAATCTGATTTCTAAAATTTACTTTAAATGAATATTTTTTCCATCCTTTAGGAATTTTTGGCGCAAAAGAAAGTGTGTTATTCAAAACTCTCATACCCCCAAAACCTTCTACAATACTCATCCAAGTTCCTGCCATAGAAGTAATGTGCAAACCTTCTTCTACTTCTTGATTGTAGTCATCTAAATCTAAACGAGAAGTTCTTAAATAAAATGTGTAGGCTTGTTCTATTCTGTCTAATTTTGCTGCTTGAATGCTATGTACACAAGGCGATAATGAACTTTCATGCACTGTAAATGGTTCATAAAAATCAAAATGACGCTCTAATGCTTCTGTAGAAAAATGATCTTCAAATAGATAAAAACCTTGCAAAATATCTGCCTGCTTTATATATGGCGAACGTAAAATACGGTCCCAACTCCATTTTTGATTGATGGGTCTCTGCGATTTATCTAAATCTGCAACTGTAATTAATTCTTTGTCTAAAAAACCATCTTGTTGTAGAAAAATATTATGCTTTTCAGAATGCGGAAAATACATTTGAGCTGCTACTTTTCTCCAAGCATTTAATTCATCATCAGAAAAATTTACTTTTTCTTTAATTCTGATGTAATCAGAAATATGATCATTTTTTATAATATCGATATTTTCTAAAGCATACTCAATACACCATTTTGAAATATAGTTGGTGTACCAATTATTATTTACATTATTTTCATATTCATTGGGCCCTGTAACACCCAAGATTACAAACTTATTTTTAGCTGTTGAAAAGTTTGCTCTTTGGTACCAAAAACGTGCAATTCCTATCAAAACTTCCAACCCTTTTTCTGGAATATAAGCATAATCGTCTGTAAAACGATGGTAGTTAAAAATTGCAAATGCAATGGCTCCATTTCTGTGAATTTCTTCAAACGTAATTTCCCATTCATTATGGCATTCTTCTCCATTCATGGTAACCATTGGGTACAATGCTGCTCCGTTTGAAAAACCAAGTTTTTCAGCATTTTCGATAGCCTTGTCTAAATGATTGTATCGATATTCTAATAATGTTCTAGCAACCGATTGGTCTTTTGTTGCCATATAAAAAGGAATACAATAGGCTTCTGTATCCCAATAGGTACTTCCACCATATTTTTCACCAGTAAAACCTTTTGGCCCAATATTTAAAGTAGCATCTGTACCTAAATAGGTTTGGTTCAATTGAAAGATATTAAAACGAATACCTTGTTGTGCTTTTATGTCTCCTTCAATTGTAATGTCTGACATCTGCCAGATTTGCGCCCAAGATTCTTTTTGCATTTCTAATAAAGCATCAAACCCAAAATTTACAGCTTTGTCTAAAACTTCTTTTGCAGCAGTAACTAATTCGTCTTTATGATGATTTCTATCCACTACATATCCACCAAACTTATGAATTGTATAGGTTTGATTTTGTTGAATTTCTTGCTGATAACTACATGAGGTATAATTAGATGATTTCTCATTATTACAGCCTGTAATTACTTCTCTACCCTCTAAAAATAAGCGAGACTCCATAAAAGTACACGTATAAAAATGCGTTTTCATGGTTCTAGCTTCAATATAAGATTGCTCATTGCTTTGAGTGATTTTTAAAACATCCCAAAATTGATCATCCCAATTGGTATCTTCATTGGTAATTCCTGCATCTAAATAGGGAATATAGGTAATTTCAGCATTAGAGTTTAATGGAGTTACATTATAACTAATGGCACCAACGGCATCTAATTCTAAGCTTAAAAAACGTTTTGTAGCGACTTTAATTTCGATTCCGTTTTGTAAAACAGCTTCAAAACTTCTAGACAACCAACCTTCTTTCATGTTGAGTTCTCTTCTAAATTTTGACACTTCTTTACAGGTATGTAAGTCTAATTTTTCGTTGTTGATTAAAACATCAATTCCAATCCAGTTTGGTGCATTTAAAACTTTTGCAAAGTATTCTGGATAGCCATTTTTCCACCATCCAACACGCGTTTTATCAGGATAATACACACCTGCAATATAACTTCCTTGAAATGTTTCTCCTGAATAACTTTCTTCAAAATTAGCACGCTGTCCCATGGCACCATTACCAATACTAAACAGACTTTCTGAAGATTTTATTCTTTCTGGATTGAATTCTTCTTCTATAATTGACCAATCATTTGGTATGATATAATCTTGATTCATTGTATACTTTTTTTAAAAGAAAAGAGGGAAGAGAAAAGAAGTACTTAACTCTCTACAGTCTATTTTCTATGCTCTATATTTCTTGTTTCTATATTAATTTCTATTGATCAAATCTTGTATAAAACTTGTATTGATTTCTGTAAAATCTCTAAAATTATATTTTGCTTCAGATAGAACTTCACTATCTCCAATTCCAATAGTTATCATATTTGCGGCATTTGCGGCTTCTACGCCTGCAACAGCATCTTCAAAAACCACACAATCCGTAGCGTTAACGCCTATTTGTTTTGCCGCCAAAAGAAAAACTTCTGGATTTGGCTTGGCTTTTGTAACGTTATTTCCGTCTACAATAGTATCAAAATAAGCCAATAAACCCACTTTTTCTAGAATGGGCTGTGCGTTTTTACTCGCTGAACCTAAGGCTATTGGAATTTCACGATCCTTTAAAAACTGTAAAACTCTAGGAACATCTGGTAATATTTCTGACGCATCCATATTTTCGATATATTTTAAATAGTCTACATTTTTTTCGACCATCCAAGTACCAAATTGTTCTTTTGTTGCTTCTATTTTTCCAATTTCTAGCAGAATTTCTAAACAGCGCTTTCTACTGACACCTTTAAATAATTCATTTTGTTCTTTTGTAAATTCGAAACCTAATTCGTTTGCTAGCTTTTTCCAAGCTAAATAATGATATTTGGCAGTGTCTACGATAACCCCGTCCAAATCAAAAATAAATCCTTTTTTCATTTAATTCTCTTCTTGATAGCTAATTGCGTTCTTATTTGTGATTAATAAATTACAGAAACCAGCAATTACTAAACTTATTCCTGCAACAGTCATTGCATTAATGGCTTTTTCGCCTAATAAACTTGATACATAATTGATGCCTCCTAAAGCAGCTATAATTTGTGGAATTACAATAAACATATTAAAAATCCCCATAATTACACCCATTTTCTTTGGATCTACAGAACTAGACAACATGGCATATGGCATAGATAAAATACTACCCCAAGCAAAACCAATCAATACAAAACAATATTTTAAATTTTCTGGTGAAGCATAATTCATCAATAAAAAACCCACACCGCCTAAAATTAAAGAAAACATATGAACATATTTTCTATTGATATTTCTTTTGGCAGTGTAAAATGTTAATAACAAAGCAAATACCATAGAAGACAAACCATAAATCCCCATAGCAGAACCTACTAAATTAGAAGATTCTTGAAATTTTGTATTGGCAATTTTAAAAGCTTCCCCTTGCACTGCATCTGCCATATTAAAAGCAGTTTCTATGGGTACTGGAGTATTAAAAACATGTTCTGTTAAGGCAGGATTTGCCAAACTCCACATTGTAAAAAACGCAAACCAAGAGAAAAATTGAATGACCCCCAATTTTTTCATCGTGGTAGGCATGCTTCCAATATTGTTCAAAATATCTGGAATGAAGTTGTTCTTTTTTGCTTTTTCAAGTTCAAACTCCTCCATATCTTCGGGCGGATATTCATCTGTAGTAAAAACGGTATACAAAATACTGGCTAAAAAAACACAAGCACCAATTGCAAAAGCAACTTTTACAGACATTGGTACAACCCCAGATGCGGCTTCATTACTGACTCCTAATTGAGAAACCATCCAAGGTAAATTACTTGCAATCCAAGTTCCTATTCCAATAATTAATGTTTGAACAACAAACCCATAAGTTCTTTGAGATTGGGGTAGTTTGTCTGCCACCAATGCTCTAAAGGGCTCCATAGAAATGTTTATAGACGCATCTAAAATCCATAGAAAACCAGCTGCCATCCATAATGCAGGAGAATGAGGAACAAAAAACAATGCTAGTGAACTAAAAACGGCACCTACTAAAAAATAAGGTCTTCTTCTACCCCATTTTACGCTCCAAGTTCTATCACTCATATAACCAATAATGGGTTGTACAAGCAAACCCGTTAAAGGTGCTGCAATCCAAAGCATAGGAATTTCTTCTTTTCCTGCTCCTAAAGTTTGAAAAATTCTTGACATAAATCCGCCTTGAAGGGCGAATCCAAATTGTATTCCTAGAAATCCAAAACTCATGTTCCAGATTTGCCAGAAGCTTAATTTACGCTTTTGCATTATCGAATATTATTAATGAATATTACGACAAGTGTTTAGACTTATCAACTATTAAATTTGTGGAATGTAATTTATTGATAAATCGTAATAATGCAACAAAAATATATGAATTTTATCAAATTGATAAAATAAAGTTGTAAAAGTTACGACGACGGTTTCGTAAGTTTTAGTTTCTTGTAGATTCTCTTAATTTTAAATCGCTGGTAATCACAATGGTTTTTGGGTTGTATTCTTCGGCGTCTTTTTCTATTCTTTCAATGAGTGTTTCCACAACTTGCTTCCCCATGGTTAAACCGTGTTGTGCAATAGTTGTAATCGATGGAGATGCGTATGCTGAAATTTGACCATCTGTAAAACCTATTACAGAAATCTCATTGGGTATTTGTAAGCCTTTTTCTTTTGCTATTCTGATGGATTTTGCAGCATATATCTCGTTTACAGCAAAAATACCATCTACACCCTCTTTAAAAATAGTTCTAATTTGTTCTTTAATATCTTCACTTTCGTTGATTTCTACAATAATAGATGTGTCTACGTTAATATTATTTTCTTTCAATGCTCTTTCATAGCCCTTTCTTCTTAAAGCGCCAACATTTACATGCTCTGGGGTTGTAATTAAAGCTATTTTTTTACAACCATGATTTAAAAGATGTTTTGTGGCTTTATAACCAGCACCCACATCATCTACAACTACCTTATCGCATCTTATTTCATCTACCACTCTATCAAATAAAACCAATGGGATTTCTTCATTGACCAACTCTTTAAAGTGATTAAAATCTTTATTCGCTAAAGTTTCGCTGGCAATAGAAACAATCAAACCATCTACACTACCATTAGATAACACTTTTAAGTTTTCTACTTCTTTACGGTAAGATTCACCAGAAAAGCAAACCATAATTCTATAACCCTTTGTACTGGCACCTTCTTCAATTCCTTTAATTACCGTAGAAAAAAAATGATGCACTATTTTAGGTAGAATAACACCAATTAATTTGGTCTTCTGATTTCTTAATTGCAATGCTAAACTATTTGGTTTGTAGTTATAGTGATTTGCATATGCTTGAATTCTTTCTTTGGTTTCTAAACTAATTTCATGACTGTCTTTTAGGGCTTTAGAAACGGTTGAAGTTGAAACGCCTAATTCTTTTGCTATTGTCTTTATCGTAATTTTTTGCTTCATATTTTACAAAAATCAAATTTTATATGGCCTTTTTTGTTGATTTTTCAATAAAGTTATCAACACGAAACCGTTTTCGTAATTTTTCGTATGAGGAAAATAGAGTTCAACAACATATATTTACGAAGTGGAATGTAAATTTATTGTTAAATCAAAGTCAAATTTACAGTTATTATTTAACAAATTATACATGAAAAAATTTAAATTATTATTAATTGGAATTCTTTTGACTTCATCCTTTACCCTGTTTGCCCAACAAACAGTGAAAGGTGTCGTAAAAGAAAAAGCATCTGGCGAACCTTTGCCGGGTGTAAGTGTGGTGTTAAAAGGCACAACAATAGGTGCTGAAACCGACTTTGATGGGATCTTTTCTTTAGATAGATTAAAAACAGGAGATATTTTAGTTTTTAAATACTTAGGCTACTCTGACAAAGAGGTTATAATTGGAACGAACTTTAACATCACAGTTTCTTTAGATGAATCTGCAGAGCAATTAGATGAAATTGTTGTGATTGGTTACGGAACTGTTAAAAAAGAAGACCTAACGGGTTCTGTAGATGTAATTTCTGCAAAAGATTTTAATCGAGGAGCAGTAATTTCTCCAGATCAATTGTTACAAGGTAAAGCTGCTGGTGTTAGAATTACTAGTGCTGGTGGACAACCAGATGCCGCGCCAAATATTAGAATTCGTGGTGGTTCTTCTCTTTCTGGAAACAATTCTCCATTAATCGTTATAGATGGTGTACCATTAGATAATGGTGGTATTGCTGGTGTAGGCAATCCTCTAAGCTTAATAAACCCAAATGATATTGAAAGTTTTACAATATTAAAAGATGCTTCTGCAACAGCTATTTATGGTTCTAGAGCTTCTAACGGTGTCCTAATTATTACAACTAAAAAAGGAACTTCAGGTGAAGCAAAATATAATTTTTCAGCAATAACATCGGTTAGTGCAATAAGTGCTAGAAACCAAATTCGGGTAATGGATGCTAATACATTTGTAGATTTTGCTAAAACATTTTATCCAGATAACTTAGAGGCTTTAGGTGTGCCTGTTGGTTCTGTTAATACGAATGAACCAAGTACAATTGTTTCTTTAACAGACAAAGATGGAAACTCTTTTCGACGTCAAATTTTTAATTCAAATTGGCAAAATGCCATTTATAGAACTGCTGTTACAACAGATTATAATTTTGGTGTTAGAGCAAATCTATTCAAAAGAGTACCAATTAGAGCCTCAATAGGTTTTAATGATACCGAAGGTGTTGTAAAAACTAATGATTACCAAAGAATTACGGGTTCTTTAAGATTAACTCCTAGATTTTTTGATGATCATTTGAAAATAGATATTAATGCGAAAGGAACTTTAGTAGATAAAAATGCTATTGATGATGGTGGTGCTTTAGGCGGAGCAATTTCTATGGATCCAACAAAACCTATTTATGATAATAGTTCTATTTTTGGTGGCTTTTATCAACAATTGAGACCTTCTACAGATGCCAATGCACCGAATGCTAGATTAGGTGCAAGCAACCCATTAGGTGTTTTAGAACAAAGAACAAGACCTGAAGAAGTGCAACGTATATTAGGAAATATAGAATTAGATTATAAATTTCATAGTCTGCCAGAGTTAAGAGCAGTTGTAAATTTAGGTTTAGAAGCTTCTACTGCAGAAATTAATGAAATTTTTCAAGAAAATGCTATAAACGCTTACACATTAGTTCCTGACGATAGTCAACCACTAGGTACTTATATTTTTAATTTTGGAAGGAGTTATGGTGAAAAGCAAGATATTACAAATACAACTATGGAAGGTTACTTAGCATATCGTAAAGAATTAAATGAATCTTTCATTAATAATTTTGATGTGCAAGCTGGATATTCTTATCAGAATTTTAAAAATGAAGGAACTAAAGATCTTTTTATCAATGATCCTACTTCTGGTGTTCGAATTCCAAATATTAATCCATTGAATCCAACAAACAGATATTTTAACGAATTAAATTTACAATCATTTTTTAGCAGAGCTAACATCAACTTAGCCGATAAATATTTAGTTACATTATCTTTAAGAGCAGACGGATCTTCATTTTTCACTGAAGAAAATAGATGGGGTTATTTTCCATCAGCAGCCCTAGCTTGGAAATTAAAAGAAGAAAGTTTTATAAAAAACATAGAACAAATCAACGATTTTAAAATCCGCATTGGTTGGGGGCAAACAGGACAACAAGATGTTTCTGGTCAAGTAGGTTTTTATCCTTCTACACCACTATTTGAAATTGGTTCCCCAGAAAGTCAATATATAACTGGTGTAAATTTATACAATGCTAAAGAATTTAATCCTGATTTAACTTGGGAAAAAACAACTACTTACAATATAGGTGTTGATTTCGATTTTTTTAAGAATAGTTTACTTTCGGGTTCTTTTGATCTATATCAAAGAGAAACTACAGATTTATTGGTCGTAGCTACAGTTCCTCCAGGACAAGCGTTAAGTGATCAAGTAATACAAAATATAGGTGCTACAGACAGTAAAGGTTTTGAATTAAACTTAAATGTCAATGCGATAAGAAAAGAGAATTTAAACATTTCTTTAAATAGTAATTTATCCTATAACTTTACAGAAGTAACCAACTTAGAAGGGGTTCAGCAAATTAATGCTCCGAATGGTGGTCTTGCTATTGGAACAGGCAATATACTTTTGAGACATGCTGTTGGGCAACAAGCAGGTTCTGCTTGGGTTTTAAAACAAGTGTATGATACTGCTGGCAACCCAATTTTAGGTTCTTTTGTAGACTTGAATGGAGATGGAAATATCACTGAAGATGATAGATATTATAAAGCCATACAGCCTAACTGGACCTTTGGTCTTGGTTTTAACGTCAACTTTAAAAACTGGGATTTTAGTGCAAGTTTTAGAGGTCAATTAGACGGAGAAGTATACAACTCTAGAAAATTAACAAACGGAGTTATTAGAAATGTACAATCTACAGATGGAACATTTTTCAACAATGCGCTAGATTTTTCTGCTGGTGAAGCAAATCTTGCTTTTACAAATATTTTAGATCCAGTGCAGTACTCAGACTATTTCTTAGAAGGTGCATCATTTTTAAGATGTGAGAATATTGTATTAGGTCATACATTAAATAATGTGTTTAAAAACGTAGCCTTAAAAGTATATGGCGCCGTTAACAATCCGTTTTTAATTACCAACTATTCAGGACAAGATCCTGAGAATTTTTCAGGAATAGATAATAATTTCTATCCTAGAGCAACTATATATAATGTAGGTGTAAATATTGATTTTTAATACATACAATTATGAAAAATATAAAAAATAAGTTTTTAAAACTATTCACAAGTTTTGTAATTATTTGTACACTTTTTACAGGATGTATAAATGATTTAGACACACAACCAGAAATAGAATTATCTTTAGAAGAACTTTTAGCACAAGACCCACAAGCTGTAGAAGGTATATTATCTAGGTTATATGGTTCTTTTGCGCTGTCTGGTGCAGCTGGACCAGGTAGTTCAGATATTAGTGATGATGCTGGAGAGTCTCCTTTTTTAAGAGGAATTGTAAATCTACAAGATTTTTCTGCAGATGGTATGAAAAATAGATGGGGAGATAATGGTTTAGACCAATTAACAACCACAAGTAATTGGACCCCAGAAAATAAATTCTTTAGATATTTATACAATAGAATTTTCTTCACAATACCCCAGTGTAATAATTTATTGTCGATTTTACAAAATGTAGAAGTAGATAACAAAGAAGTTATTATTGCTGAGGTGCGTTTTATTAGAGCCTTAGCTAATTTTTATTTAATTGATGTTTTTGGGAAAGGAGTGATTGCTACAGAAGAAAATTACGGGCAAACAGATCCTTTACCCGAAGCTACACGATTAGAATTGTACAACTTGGTAGAATCAGAATTAGTAGCCATCGAACCTCTATTATTAGCTTCAAATAGTTACGGTAGAGCAACAAAAGGTGCAGCACAAATGCTATTGGCCAAATTGTATTTAAATGCAGAGACATATACAGGAACACCACAGTATGACAACGCTGCTATTTTTGCAAAAAAAGTAATTAATGAAGGTGCATACACATTGGTTGACAATTTTGTAAGCCTTTTTTCTGCAGATAATAATACATCAACAGAAATTATTTTCCCTTTAATTGCGGACGCGCAAGTAAGCCAAAGTTTTGGGAATACTACTTATATTGTTAACGGAAGTTTGTTAGCAGATACAACACCTTTAGCACAGTTTGGTGCTACTGATGGTTGGGGAGGTCACAGAGCTTCTAAAGCATGGTATGCTCTATATGGAGATTTGTCTACTACGACAGATGAAAGAGCAAAGCTTTTCTGGACAGCTGGTCATACCTATGAAATGACAGATTATAGAGAATGGACTAACGGATATCCATCAATTAAATTTAGAAATACAAACTTTATAGGTTCTTCAGTTCCTACAGATTTCTCTGGTACAGATTTCCCATTATTTAGATTGGCAGATGCTTATTTAATGTATGCAGAATGTGCAGTAAGAGGCTCATCAGAAGCAGATATTCCAACAGCTGTCGGATATATAAATACGGTAAGACAACGCTCTAAAGCTTCTTTAATTTCAGCAGCAGATTTACAAAGCAATGGGGCTAACGGTTTACCATTTATTTTAAACGAAAGAGCAAGAGAATTGAATTTAGAAGGACATAGGCGTACAGATTTAATCCGTTATGGTCTATTTACTGGAAATACATACTTATGGCCTTGGAAAGGTGGTGCAAAGGATGGAACGTCAATTCCAAGCACTTATAATGTGTATCCTATACCTTCTTCTGCCTTACAAGCAAATCCTAATTTAACGCAAAATCCAGGCTATTAATTTTAAATAACGCAAAGATTATGAAAAAATTTCTTAAAAATATTATTCCTATAGTTGCTTTTTTAGCAATCTATTCTTGTGCAGAAGATAGAGATGATTTTAGTATCAATTCTTCTGTAGTCGCTCCTGCTGTTGTAGAGCCAAGTACTACTACCATTAATTTAGTAGGTTTACAAAACCTACCAGACAATCCTGCTATAACTTTAGTATGGAACAAGGTTGATTATGGTGTGCAAACACCTGTTAATTATGATGTTGAAATTTCTAACACACAAACTTTTGACAATGTTGCATCGTTTAGCAATAATAATCAACGTACTATTTCTTGGACGGTAGACGAGTTAAATGTACAGGCTCAAAAAATTGGTTTGCCAGTAGAAATTGAAAGCGATTTGTATGTAAGAGTAGTTTCTTCTTTAGGCACAGATGATAGTGTTAGAGCAACTTCCGACGTTATAACATTAAAAGTTACTACGTATTTTGCATATCTTTTTGATGATTTTTACCTAGTTGGTCCCGCATCTAGAGCAGGATGGGAAAACAATAACAACAACCCTCCGTTATTTAGAACTGAAGCCAATGCCGACAAATATATCTATACTGGTTATTTTAATGCCGATGATTTTAAAGTTTTAGAAATGTTAGGACAATGGCAACCACAATGGGGCACAGATGATAATGTAACCTTAGCAGGAAACCCAGCAACAAGTTCTTCAGATCCAGGTCCATTTTCAATTGCTGCTGCTGGTTACTATACATTTACTTACGATTTTGCAAATAAAACGTTCTCTATTACAACATTTGATGATTCTAATAGCACAACTTACACATCTATAACTGTAAAAGGTTCTGCGACTGTAGACGATATTGCACTAACACAATCTACTTTCGATTCTCATATCTGGTATGTAAACGGTGTAGATTTAAAAAGTGGATCTGTAAATTTCATAGATAGTAATGGAGCAGCTTGGGGTAATGATAATGAGTTTCACGGTACAGCTACCATTAATGGTGGAGATATACCCACTACCGATAGAAATTATAATATTTCATTTAATGACTTAACAGGTGATTATATGATTATACCAACATTTTAAAATATATACAATGAAACATTTATTAAAATTAAGTTTACTTGTACTAACGGTTTTTATGTGGTCTTGTGAAGAGAATAATGAAATTATTATTACACCAACCTCTAACTTTACCCTAAACAACCCAGAGATACAAAATATAATTATAAACTCTAGCTACTCTTCAGATGCAGAAGCTTTTAGAATAACTTGGGAAGACAACAGATCTAGTGCTACTGGAGATTATAAAATTGAAGTAGCTACCAATGAAGATTTTAGTTCTTCTATTGAAATAGGTACAAGTACAGTAGATAGTTATGTATTTACTTACGGAGTATTAAATACTGGATTGCAAAGTTTAGCCTTAAATGCACTTTCTAATAACAACGTTTATTTTAGAATTGTAAATGGAGATTCTTTTACCAATTCGATAAACATGTCTATTCTATCAGCAAATATTGCAGTTGCACCACCTGTGCTAACATCTCCAAATACTGGCGATAGCTTTGTTATAGAACCCTCTAAAGCTGGTGATGTAATTACAACGGTAGCTTGGAGTTTTAGCAACAGCTCTAGTTTAATTATTACCCATGAAGTAGAAATGGCTATGGCAGGAACCGATTTTGCAAACATTGTTGTTGCGGGTTCAGTAGATGATACTCAATCTTTAGAAATTCTTGCATCACAATTAAATAATTATGCACTTACAGCTGGTTTAACAAAAGATGTTGCTGGAGGTTTAGATATTAGAATTAAATCTTCTTACACAGAAGGTGGAAATACAGTAAGTACATATTCTAACATAAATACCATTACAGTTACGCCAACAGATTTACTACCAAGATTTGCAGTTCCTGGTAAT
This sequence comes from uncultured Polaribacter sp., assembly GCF_947501385.1. Classification (GTDB taxonomy): domain Bacteria; phylum Bacteroidota; class Bacteroidia; order Flavobacteriales; family Flavobacteriaceae; genus Polaribacter. The sequence goes on along the minus strand of NZ_CANMVP010000007.1, from coordinate 50,479 downwards.
CACCAAGGCTGGCAACCAGATGAAACAGTTGCTGCCTATGTGCCATATATTGCAGCCTCTGGTATTGGAGATACAAATTATGAAGGTTTTGTCTATTTAGATGGAGGCTACAAATTTGTAGAACCAGATGTAGATGGAAACTTTGTATGGGGCAATACAGATTGGGAAGATGATGGTACAGCTTCTGGCATAATGTCTACAAGCGGTCCTGGTAATTTTCCAGACCAAGACGCAGGATATTACCTTCTTAAAGCAGATACTTCTTCTCAAGCTTATACAGTAGAACAAACCAACTGGGGTATTATTGGTGCAGCAACACTAGCAGGTTGGGGCGCAGATACAGATTTAGTTTTTAATAGAGCTACACAAGCTTGGTCAGCAATTATGGCTTTAACTGCAGGTGAATTCAAATTTAGAGCAAATGATGATTGGGGCATTAATTTAGGTCCAGATAATGATAATGATGGATCTTTAGATTTTGGTACAGGAAATAATTTTTCTGTTGATACTGCTGGTACCTATTTAATTACTTTAGATTTAAGTAATCCAAGAAAATATGCATATTCTATCGTTTTGCAATAAATTAATTATATAGTTAGACTGTCTGAAAAGTATTTTATAGGTACTTTTCAGACAGCTTTATTCGTATTATCATAAAAATCATGAAAAAAATCACCTTACTGCTACTCTTTATTTCCTTTATAAGTTTTTCTCAGCAACAAAATGCTACATTTTCTATATCGCCAACCTCTTTTGAAGAAACAGAAGAAATTACGATTACAGTTTCTAATATAAACCCCTCTATTTGGGGAACTGCAGATGTCTATCTATGGACTTGGTCTTTTGATATTAATGATAAAAATATTGCGGATGCTCCCAATAACGGTTCTTGGACAAATTCTAGCGAAGCTCAAAAAATGACAAAAGTGAACAATAGCACTTTTTCAATTACTTTTACTCCAACCACATTTTATAACAGAACTAATATGGGTAGAATTGGCATGTTGGTAAAAGCGAAAGACGGAACAGGAGACAAAAAAACACAAGACAATTTATTTGAGGTTGGTAAATTTCAGGTAATATTAAATACACCTTCAACAAATACTTCTATTGTAAATGCTGGCGACAACCTCACCATTGCTGCAACTGCAACATTACCATCGAACTTTAACTTAAAAGCAAACGGAACAACAATAGATCAAAAATCTAATATAATAACCTACAACTTCTCTCCTACGCTATTGGAAAACACCAATTTTGTGTTAGAGGCAACAAATAACGGAACAACAATAAATAAAGAATTTACTGCCATTGTAAAGCCTACTGTTGTTGAAGCTGCTGTACCTGCAGGAATGAAAGATGGAATTAATTTAAATCCTTCAGACAACACAAAAGCAACCTTGGTTATATATGCACCAATGAAAGAATTTGTACATCTTATTGGAGATTTTAACAATTGGACCATCAACAATAATTATGTATTAAAAAAAGACGGAGATCGTTTTTGGATCGAACTAACGGGGCTAACTCCAAAAACAAATCATCTCTATCAATATCTAATAAATGGTGAACTAAGAGTTGCAGATCCGTATGCTACAATTGTTTTATCAGAATATGATGATCAATATATAGACGCAACAACCTATCCAGATTTGGCTTCTTATCCTACAGGGAAAACAAACCATGCTGTTACATTATTAAGAACTGGAGATGATCCTTACAATTGGCAAATAACCAATTTTACGAAACCCCAAAAAACAGATTTGGTTATTTATGAACTTTTAATCAGAGATTTTGATGCATTACACAGTTTCGATGCTGTAAAAGCAAGGTTAGATTATTTACAAAATTTAGGGATTAATGCCATCGAATTTATGCCTTTAAACGAGTTTGACGGAAACGAATCTTGGGGCTACAATCCTTCATTTCACATGGCTTTAGATAAATATTATGGCTCCAAAACTGCTTTTAAACAATTAATAGATGAATGTCATAAAAGAGGAATTGCTGTTATTTTAGATGTTGTGTATAATCATGCATCTGGGCAAAATCCTTTTTATAGAATGTACAATACAGACAACGGTGGTTATAGTGGTCAAGCAAGCACAAATAGCCCTTTCTTTAATGCAACAGCAACACATTCATATAGCGTGTATAACGACTTTAATCATAGCAAGCAAGTAACGCAAGATTATGTAAAAAGAACAGCGCAATATTGGTTAGAAGAGTTTAAGATTGATGGTTTTAGATGGGATTTAACAAAAGGATTCACTCAAAATTGTTCTGACGGTAATGAGAGTTGTACCAATAGTTATCAGCAAGATAGAGTTGATATCTTAAAAAAATATGCAGATTACCAATGGGAAATAGATGCTGATTCGTATGTGATTTTTGAACACTTAGGAACTAATAGTGAAGAAACACAATGGGTGAATTATAGACTCAATGAAGGAAAAGGAATTATGCTTTGGGGAAAGCATAATGGCAATTATTCTGAAGCTACAATGGGTTTTCACGATGGTGGAAAATCAGACTTTTCTTGGATTTCTTACAAAAATAGAAATTGGTCTGTACCTGCAAATGTGAGTTATATGGAAAGCCATGATGAAGAACGTCTCATGTATAAAAACTTAGAATTTGGCAATTCAAATGCTTCCTATAATGTTAAAAATCTAGCTACAGCTTTAGACAGAGTTGAATTAGCTGGCGCATTTTATTTTACAATTCCAGGTCCAAAAATGATTTGGCAATTTGGTGAATTAGGGTATGACGTTGGTATAAATGAAAATGGTAGAACTGGCAACAAGCCTATTAGATGGGATTATTTTGAAGAAGCTAACAGAAGAGACGTATATAAAACCTATTCTAAATTAATTGAATTAAAATTAAAATATGAGATTTTTAAAACCTCTAATTTCACTTTAGACGTTGCAAATACAAACGGTTTAAAGAAAATTCATTTAACAAATTCTTCAGCACCCGAAATACAAAATATTGTAGTTTTAGGAAACTTTGGCATTACAACACAAAACATCAATCCTTCTTTTCAACAAATTGGTATTTGGTATGATGTATTAGATGAAAACTCGAGCCGTATAGTTACAGATACCCAAGCAACAATTTCTTTAGCACCTGGCGAATTTAAAATATTTGGAAACCAACCTGCAACACTTTCCATTGATGATGTTGTTTTAGAGGATACTATTATTAACATATATCCAAACCCCACTTCAAGCTTTTTTTCAGTATCTAAAGAAGTTTTAGAGGTTCGAATTTGTGATATTACTGGAAAGCAAGTAAAAAAATATACGAAAGAAAATATAGATACAAATCAATTTTATATTGCTGGTTTAAACCATGGAATTTATTTTGTTAAAATAAAAGATGCCTACAATAAAATAATTACTAAAAAGCTAATTATAAATTCATCTAAAAATAAATAGTAAAGCATTGTCATCAATTAATATTTAATCATACTCATAAAAAATCACGAAGTACTCAACTACTTCGTGATTTTATTATGAATTCCTTAATTGTCTAGTTTACAGTATAAATAACTTTTTAATTGAGTAAAAAATAGTATGTTTGCAGAAGATCCCCCAAGATCTTATTTGCTAATGTAATCTATGAACAAAACGTTTAATAGAGTTTTTGAATTTGGGGGAATTCAATACTCAACAAAGAACAAAACAAAAAAAGTTATAACAACAACTTTACTTTTGTTTTTTATCACTTTTTCACATATTTCTTTTTCACAAACAATTGCTGGTACAGGTTCTGCTATAAATATATGTGGTAACTGTACACCTTCTGGTTGGACAGACACCGGTGGTACACCAGACATTTCAAATAGAACAAATGCAGGTGGACAAGGTAGTGTTGGTGGCGGTGCTTCTTGGGTAAACACTTTACCTTTACCTCCTACTGGAGACCTAACATGGATTTCTTTGAGAGACATTGGAGATGGAACAGATCCAAATGGTGTAGAAGAATCGATAAGGACAACTATGAGCGGTTTGGTTGCAGGTAAAGTCTATCGTTTAAATATCTACACCCTTACTACAAAATCTAACAATGACGGTTCTAGCCCTACAGGAAGTTATTATGCAGGAAATTATATGGAAGAATTCGATTATGAAATTGAAGGCTTCGGTAGACAACCCATCAGAAAAATACCTCAAGATGTTTGGGGCACAAAATCGGTAATTTTTATAGGAAAACCATCTGGTGGAAATATGGAATTATCATTTTATCCAGGAACAGATGCCATATCAGGCGGGTTTCCTTATGAAGGCTTACAAACGATACAAATAGCTATTGAATTAAACGCATTAAAAGAACTAGATTCAGATAATGATGGTGTACCAGACTTTGATGATGTAGATGATGACAATGATGGTATTTTAGATATAGATGAGACTACATCTGGCGGCATTATGTACGATCCTTTTGGTGATGAAGATAATGACAAATTGCCTAACTATTTAGATGTTCGAGATGATAATTTAAGCGCATCTCCAGATCCTGATGACACTTCAATAACAGATTATGAAGATCTCAATCAAGACGGAATCCCTGACGTCTATGATTTTGATGATGATGGTGTACCTAATCATTTAGATTTAGATTCAGATAACGATGGTATTCCAGACAATATAGAAGCACAAACTACCAACGGTTATATCGCTCCAAGTGGTGCCGTTGGTTCTGGTTTTACAGACGAAGATGGTGATGGTCTAGACGACAATTATGATCCTGAAATTATTGGTGGAACTGCTGGAACAGCTATCTTTCCAGTAAATTCAGATAGTGCTGCTATTACAGATAACCCAGATTATTTAGATTTAGATTCAGACGAAGATGGAGTCTCAGATACCATAGAAGGAAACTTAGTTTTAAGTAGAACCATTGGTATAAATGGATTAGACAGCACACATGACAGTGGTGGGAATTATAAAGATGTAAATGGTACTTTTGACAACACCCAAACAGATAATTTTCCAGATGATGGAAATAACGCAAACTTAGGGCTACCTAATGACGTCAATTGGAGAGACATTTCAATAGCTGGTTTCTTAGATACAGATCTTGATGGTGTTCCCAATAATATAGATAAAGATAGTGACAATGATGGTATTAGAGATTATTTAGAAAATTGCTTAGATTATAATGCAATAGTAACATCACAGACTGGCATTGTAGATAGTGCTAATTTAACAGGTGTTCCCGATGAAAATTTTGCGCAAATAAATACCAATGGAAATATTTTTGTTTTAGATTTTGGTGAACAATATCCTGCAGGAACTCAATATCAAATTACTTGGAGAAAAAAACCAGGACAAACGGGCACAGCAATTCCTGTAATTAATGAATCTGTTGATAATGCCACATATACAAACAACCCAAATGCTCCACAATCAAATCAAACAGCTAATTTTCAAACAGACATTATAACGTCAACTTCTGCCTTTAGGTATCTTCAAATAACAAAAGCAAATCCACCAAGTGTTACAGATTTTGAAGTAGATGCTATTGGTATCTTAGATACGAATAATTGTAATAACGACGTAGATGGAGATGGAACAAGTAATTATTTAGATTTAGATTCAGATAATGACGGTATTCCAGACAATATAGAGGCACAAACAACAATAAATTATATAGCTCCCACAACTTTTACTGATTTAGACAATGATGGTTTAGATGACAATTATGATGGAAATGTTGTTGGAGGTACTTCAGCAACCTACATAAATCCTACAAATACAGATGGTACTGATGCTGTTGATTATTTAGACCTAGATTCAGACAACGATGGCACACCAGACAGGTTAGAATCAAATTCAATCTTAGACGGTACCTATGGTATAAATGGTTTAGACAGAAATTTTGAAAGTTTAGATAATTATTCCGATGTAAACGGAACCTATGACAATACACCGTTTAATGACTTCCCAGACAATCCTTCTGGAGATGAAATAGATTGGAGAGATGCCACATCTGTTTTTTCTGATAATGATGGTGATGGCGTCGAAGATTTAACAGATTTAGATGATGACAATGATGGTATTTTAGATTCCATAGAATTATGTAATGCTAGTTCAGTGACAACATCTAAAGCCACTATTACTATTAATATCGATTTAGACAGTTTTGAAGAGGAAACTACTTGGACATTAGCCCCTAGCGGTGGTGGTGCAAACATAGCTTCTGGTGGACCATATAATAATGCTAATGATGTAATTAGTGTTCCTGTAGAAATAACCAGTACTGGTACGTATGTATTTACAATTAGTGACTCATTTGGTGATGGTTTAAATGACAATTCTGATGGTGATAACGAAAACGGTACAGCTTCTTATAGTGTTTTTCTAGATGGTAGTTCTGTGTTTGCAAGTGGAGCCAATCCCGTTTTTGGAAGTGGTGGATCTGCTGCTACTGTTAATATAAATGTAAATTCATTAACAACAACTACAAAACCTGCATGTTTAACAGCAGACCCAAGTCTAGATTCAGACAATGATGGTATTTTAAATTACAAAGATCCAGACTATGCTGCAGCAAATGGCTCTACCATCGTAAATGGTGTAGTAGCTAGTTTAGACACAGATGCTGATGGTATTCCAAATTTCTTAGATCTAGATTCAGACAATGACGGAATTCCAGACAATATCGAAGCACAAACCACTTTAGGATATGCTGCACCAGATGGCGTGTATGATGCTAACGGTGTTGATACAGAATATATTGGTGGTTTAACTCCAAGAAAAACAGACAACGATTCAAAACCAGATTATTTAGATATAGATTCAGATGATGATGGAATATTAGACAATTCCGAAGCAGGAATAACACTTTCAGGAATTTATGGGAATAATGGATTAGATAATGACTACGACAATGGTGATAATTATAATGATGTAAATGGAAGTTTTGACAATTCGCAATCAGATAATTTCCCAGATGCAGATGGTGACGTTTTTAATGCTGGTGATGTAGATTATAGAGATGATACGTTTACGACTGATTACGATGATGATGGCATTAGTGACGAGTTCGATTTAGATGATGATAATGATGGTATTTTAGATGATATTGAAATTGGTGCTTGTACTCCCTCAGGAAGCCCTATTTTTATTTGGGAAACTTTATATGACACGAATCCCAACAGTACAGTAATAGATCAAGGAGATGATCCTATTTTAGCAGACAATACAAAAAAAGTCAATAATGTTACTGTAACTTTATCAAGAACTACAACCGTTGCGAGTGAAAGTGAATATCGCATTAATGATGCTACCACTACCAATAGTTCTTATACTTTAAATCAAGGAGCTTCAGCAAGTGCCGTTTCTAGACATCGATTGGTGTTTAGCGCACCCGTTTATGGAGTTTCTTTTACCTTGTATGACGTCAATCAAGATGTAGCAACAACCGCTACAGATCAAGTTCAAGTAATTCTCACAAAACAAGATGGTACTACTTATGAATTAGCTACAACAGATTATACATTAGGCACTACAAATACCTTGATAGCAACCAATACTTTTCAAGGTACAGGTGCAACAAGCTCGAATATTGTAATTAATCCAAATAATACCATTACTGAATGGATTACACAAATTCAGATTATGTACGAAAATGCGAGTACTGGAAGCTTAACAGACAAGCAAGATATTGCCATTGGTGATATTTCTTTTTGTACGCCTTTAGATACTGATAATGATGGAGTTTCCGATTTTAGAGATTTAGACGCAGATAATGATGGTATTCCAGACAATATAGAGGCACAGTCTACTTTAGGGTACATTGCTCCTACGGGTAATTACAGTATTTCAGGCATCGATTTGGCTTATGATACAGGTTTAACCCCTGTAAATACAGATGGTGATGCAGTTGCAGATTATTTAGATTTAGATTCAGACAATGAAGGCGACTTTGATATTGTAGAATCAGGCAGTGGGTTAACAGACCTAGACAATAACGGTGTTGCAGACGGTGTCCCTGCAGATTTTGGTTTAAATGGATTGATCAATTCTTTAGATGACAATGGTGTAAGTAATGCTGATGGCGATGGTCTAGGTGAAGGTGATGGCGATAATTATAAAGACGTTAATGGAACTTTTGATAGCTCACAAAATGACAATTTTAATGATGCTGACTCAGATGTAAATATTGGAGGAGATCTAGATTACAGAGATGCTGTAGTTGGCGTAGATACAGATGGTGACGGCATTGCAAATACAAATGATATTGATGATGATAATGATGGAGTTCCTGATTATGTAGAAAATCAAGGCTGCGACTCACCAATAGCAAGTTTTGTAACTTCGCCTCAAGCCTATTGGACCTTAGATAATACATTAAATGATGGTATAAATTCATTTGACGCTGGTTCTGGCACTGCTACACCAATTTTTTCAACAGATGCAATTCAAGGAACTCATTCAGCAAGTTTTGATGGAAATAATCAAGAAGTAAGGTATAGCATAGATGGTGGCTTTATGGAATCCTCTTACAGGGAAATAAGTTTTTCTGCTTGGATTAAACCAACAAGTGTATCAGGGCAAACTATAATTTATGAAGAAGGTGGTGGTACACATGGCTCAATTTTATGGATAGATAATGGTATATTAACGTATTCTATTAGAAAATCTAGCAATCAAAGAAATATTGCTCATCCAACTTCGTTATCTGTAGGCTTGTGGCATCATGTTGCTTCAACTTATAATAATGGCGTTTTAACCGTTTATTTAAATGGTGTTTCAGCTACTTTTGATTCAGGATTTACTGATATTCCATCACATTCTGGAGATGGTGGTATAGGCGGTTCAATAGCAAATAACAATTCTGCGGGTATTAACACTGGTAATTCTAATTATTCAGGTTTAATAGACGCTGCAAGGTATTCCAATGCAATTGTTTTTTCTTCTGCAGATATAAAAACAGAAGCGACATTAACGGGTTGTGATAATGATGGTGATGGCGTTCCAAACAGTTTAGATATCGATGCTGATAATGATGGTATTCCAGACAACGTAGAAGCACAAACAACTTTAGGTTACGTTGCTCCTTCTGGTGCAGATACAGATAATGACGGTTTAGACGATGCCTACGATACTGATTGTGCTCCTTGTGCTGGTGTTACAGGTGTCAATTTATCTTCACCTAATAATCATGATACAATTGATACCCCAGATTATTTAGATACAGATTCAGATAATGATGGCAAACCAGATATCGAAGAAAATGGAGATTCAAATGATGTTATAAGTGGCATAGACACAGATGGAGATGGTTTAGATGATAATTTTGAAGGAGCTAATAAAAATGATGGGTATGATGTAAATGATGAAATTAACAATCCTTCTGTAAATTTACCAGATGAAGATTCTGATATAAATACTACAGGAGATGTCGATTATAGAGATGATACAACAGGTGTAGTTACTCCAAGTACAGCAGGTAACGTTTTATGGTTGCGTGCAGACATCGATGTTACAGGAACCACAACTGTTACACAATGGGATGACCAATCTGAAGGCAATTTTATTGCTACAGGAGCATCTGGCGTAGCACCTTCTAAAATTGACAATGGTGTAAACTTTAACCCTACTATTAATTTTGACGGAACAAATGATAGAATGAGAATTCTTGATGGTATATTGGGGGGAACTAGCTATACGAATCTTTGGACATATTTTGTTATCAACCCAAACACAGCAACCACCAATGGAATTGCTTACGAAACAGTTTCTGGTGGAAATTATGTTACGGGTATTTTTTCTGGTGATGTAAATCAGCAAATTGGTAATGGTAATACAAACCATTCAGAAGTAGTACCTAATTTAGTGGGAGAATTTGGTTTGTATACCTTAGGTTCAACAAATACAGCAGGTTCAGCTCCTTCAGGAACCAATCAAGCTATTTCTAAAAACGGATCAGTTTTAGGAACACAGAACCAAGCAATTAGTTTTAATGGTTTGGACGATAATTTTGATTTAGGAAGCATTAACAATGCTTCAGATTTCTTTGATGGTCAATTAGCAGAAATCATTATTATTAATGAAACGCCTTCTCAATTAAAACAGCAACAGATAGAAAGTTATTTATCCATTAAATATGGTATTACGCTATCTAATGACGCAGATGGTGATGCAATTATTAATGAAGTAGTTTCTGGAGCTATTAATGAAGGTGATTATATCTTACAAGATCAATCAACCAAAATTTGGGATTCTGAAAGTGCTTTTCATTTTGATGTTGCTGGCATTGGTAGAGATGATGCGATGGTGCTAAATCAAAAACAATCGAAGTCTATAAATTCAGATGCCATTATTACCATTGGTTTAAAAGCTATCGCTAACAATAATGCACTAAATACAAATACGTTTACGGCTAATAAGCATTTCTTAGTTTGGGGGAATAACAATGGTGTTATTAACACAACTACTGAAACAGAATTAATTTGTGCTCCAGAAAAAACCATTGGTAGAACTTGGAAAGTTGTTGAGAATGGTAATGTGGGCAAAACTCAAATTACAGTTGATAGAACAATAATTGATAATTCACTTACAACAAACAATACACTAAAAGTGTTTAAAGTTGCAGATGATGCCTCTTTGACCACCAATGTAGAATACATTCCTTTAATTGCTTCCACTATTTTAGACCCTTCTACAAATGTTTATACAGTAGATTATAACTTTGAAGGTGTAAAATATTTTACTTATTCAGAAGTTAACGGTATTTTCTGGCAAGGAGATATTGGAGATTTTGGTGCTTGGTCTGGTGGTAATAGTATCATTACTGCGGGTGTTCCAAGTAGAGCGGTGGCAGATAGAGACAAAGTGATGGTTATAGACGCCCAAACCTCAGGTAAAAATGCTTTACTTACAGAAAACGTAGAAGTAGAATGTGTCTGGGTAAAATCTGGTTCAAAATTAATGATTCCAAATGAAAGATATTTAGAATTTGATGAAGATTTTATCTTAGATGGTGAAGTAAGATTGCAAGGTGACGGGCAATTATTGCAAACTCATATTGGTTTGTCTAATGTAGAAGGCGTTGGTAAATTATTTAGAGATCAAAAGGCAGTTGTGCCAAACGTATACCGATACCATTATTGGACTTCTCCTGTAAGAGAATTAAGTTTAAATACCTTTAGAGTTGGGCAAGTGATGAAAGATGGAAACACGCCAACATCAGAAACCTCGCCTATTACAGACATCAATTTTGTTTCTTTAGATCAAGCGGGTATTCCTAATAGAGGATTAAATGGTGCCGCTGGTATTGCTGGTGTTACCCCAATTACCATTGCAAATTACTGGATTTATACAAATTTAAATGATCCAGCAGCAGACAATGAACAATCTGCAAATTATGTTAGAAAAAAAGAAGACGGTGCCATTAGCAGAGCAAGAGGCTACACAATGAAAAGTACTGGAGAGAGTCCACAAAATTTCACCTTTGTAGGAACGCCTAATGATGGTTCTATTAGTTTTCCTATAACAGGAAATACAGCTAGTTTGGTAGGAAATCCGTACCCAAGTGCTTTAGATGCAACCGATTTTATAAACACCAATATAGATGCTATAGAAGGTACCTTGTATTTCTGGGAGCATACAGGAGAAGATACAGAACCAGAGGGTATTTCTGGGCATACTTTTGCGGGCTATTATGGTGGCTATTCTCAAAGAAATTTAACCATGGGAATTGCAGCAAACGGTGTGCCAACAGCAAGTGCTTTTGTGTATGATTGGGCAACTGCCATAAATAATACAACGAATGTTACACAAACTGTAGAAGGTATAGAAGCTAAAGTAACTTTCTCTAACAATACCATTGTATTAGATGCTAATGCAGCCAGTGTAGGTGGTACAACAGCAAACATCATTGCAAAATCAGATGGAAGCACAGATACTTATGATATCACAGTAACTTTTGATAGCAGCGTGAATTTAAACACTATATTTTTATACAATGATGCACCTTCTTTTCCAGCTTCAGACCCTACAGTTACATTAACTCCTAACAACTCCCAGACAGTAAAGACGCAATTATTATCGGGTAATTCAGGGCAAGAAGTTATATTGAATTGGTCAGATGTTAGCACTTTTACAATCACTACAGACAGGCCTTATAATTTAGTCATAGATAATATTGAATTTACAAAAGGTGGTTTGCCTAGTTTAGGAGACGGAACGTATCATGCACCTAATAGATACATTGCGGTAGCACAAGGATTTTTTGTAAGAGCAGATACAGATGGAGGAACGCTAAGATTTGAAAACTCGCAAAGAAATTTTAAAAACGATGATTACCTTGGCAATAACGGAACTTTCTTCTTTAAAACTGAAAAAAAGAAAAAAGTCAATAAAAGTCTAAATGAAAATGAAGAGGAAATAGATTTACTACCAGTATTAAAATTAGGTTTTAACAGAACTACTTCAGACTTTGTAGCCTTACACAGACAAATAGGAATTTCTTTTAGAAGAGGCAATTCATTTGGGTATGAAAATGGATATGACAGTGAGATATTTGATGTTGGTGAGAATGATCTGTATTGGCAATTTCCTGAACTGCAGGAAAGAAAACTAGTCATTGCAGGAGTCGCTGAAATTACAGACAAACTAGAAGTTCCTGTGACCATTGCAGTGGGTAATGATGATGTAAAATCTATTCAAATTGATGAAATTAGAAACATCACTAGAGATGTGTATCTGTTAGATAAATTAACCGATACCTATTATACATTAAATAAAGATCCTTTAGAATTAACAATTGCTGAAGGCATCTATACAGATCGTTTCTTTATCACATTTGGGAAAAAGACAACTTTATCTGTAGATGCTAACAATCCTTTAAATAAAGAACTAACCGTATTTATGGATAATGGTTTAAAAGAGATTGTAATTCAGAATAGCAATTTACTTCAAATTAAAGAAGTAGCCCTCTTTAATATCTTAGGACAAAAAATAAATACCTTTAAAAACCTAGACAATACTCCAGTAAACAGGTTAAAAGTGAATAAACTTACTGCAGGTATTTATATTATCAATTTCGAAACTGCTACTGGCAAACTGTCTAAAAAAGTAGTTATCGAATAATAATTTTTTATAGAGGTTAGTAGTTAAATACATACTAAGTGCAAATTTTAAAATACTGTTTATTAGATGTTTGAATTATTGGTTATTGTCTGTTCGAGACCCGAGAAAAAAATTTTTATCAAGCGGTTGGAATGACATGAATTAGTCTATAAAATATAAACCCCGAAGCATTTAGTTGCTTCGGGGTTTATATTTTCTGATAATATGATCTAAATTTTACTCTTTTTTAGATTTCGTTCTTCCGAAAAACAAAATATAAGCATAACATAAAATGGTTAAAATAAAAGCACTTTTAAATCCGAAACCATCAATTAAACTTCCAAAGAAAAAAGGAATAATTGCGCCACCAACAATTGCCATACATAACAAACCAGAAGCTTGCGCTTTTAGATCTCCTAACCCTTCTAAACTCAAGGTGAAAATTGTTGGAAACATTATTGAATTGAACAAACCAACAGCTAAAATAGACCACATAGAAATTAGACCCGAAGTATTTATAGAAATTAAAATCATTGCAATGGCTAAAAACGCAAAAATACTCAACACTTTTCCTGGAGACATTATTCTAGTTAAATAGGCGCCAACAAAACGCCCAATCATAGCGCCTCCCCAATAAAATATAACAAAGATTCCTAATAAAGATTTTGGGTCAGATCCTGAAAACGTTTGATTAAAAAAACTGGCAATTGTATTGGCAATGTTCATCATGCTTTCATTTTCTGCAACTATGACTGCTAGATTCATATCAGCAAAATAATTTACCAAAAAACTACCAATAGAGACTTCTGCTCCAACATACACAAAAATCCCTAAGGCTCCCATGAGCATTAATTTGTTCTTTAGCAATGTTAAATAACCTCCTTTTGGAGTTTCTTGCATTACTTTAGGTAGATTTATAAAAGCAAATACAACAGCTAAAATAGCAATGGAAATAGCAATCAATAAAAAAGGCGTTTGTACGGTTGTTGCTTCTGCAACATAATAGTTTGTTTTATCTATTTCACTAAGTAGTTTAATTTCATCAGAAGTTTTTACAGAATCGCTTAATAAAAACAAAGCACCAACTACAGGTGCAATGGTTGCTCCTAAAGAATTAAATGCTTGTGACAAGTTTAAGCGACTACTTGCTCCCTCTTCGGTTCCCAATAAAGCTACATAAGGGTTTGCAGCAACTTGCAGAATGGTAATTCCACCTGCTAAAGTAAAATATCCAATTAAAAAGACAGTAAACGTTCTGTATGCTGCGGCTGGATAAAACAGTAAACACCCCAAAGACATGGTTAATAAACCCAATACAATTCCTTTTTTGTATCCAATTTTAGATAAGATAAAACCTGCTGGTAACGAGAATACAAAAAAAGCAACAAAAAAAGCAAATTGTACTAAAACTGTTTTTGCATAAGACATTTCAAAGACGTCTTTTAATCTAGGTACTAAACTGTCTACTAGCACTGTGATAAATCCCCAAAGGAAAAATAAGGTGGTTAAAAAAATAAAAGCACTTTTGTAAGATTTGTTGTTTCTAGTTGTTGACATAGTTCTAATTTATTAAATTATTATTTTATAGTAATTCTCAGGACGTTAAGAAGTTTTTATTTTTAGCATAGCACTGTGATACTAAAAACCCAATTCCATAACCGAAAAACTGAGTGAGAGAAGTAATGATACTCAAAAAAGCAACTTTTAAATTTTTATTTAAAAGTAAAGAATCTATAAAAATTGCAATGAAATAGACCAAATAAAAATATAGAAATTGATGATATCCAAAAAAAGCCCAAACAGAATTTACAATTAAAAATAAGATAAATAAGCTAGGAAACCAATACGTAATTTTAGCAGTCTTTGGATACTTTTTATTTAAAATAGGTCTTGCTGTTCCAAAACCATAGGTTTGTTTAAGAAACTGTTGTAGACTGCTTCTACGTTTATGATATACAAACGCTTTTGCAATTAATTGTGTTTCGAATTCGTTTTCCCATAAACGAAAGGTTAAGTCAATGTCTTCCCCATTTTTCATTTTAGAAAAACCTTGTGTTTTGCTAAATGCTGTCTGCGACAGCCCTAAATTGAAACTTCTGGGTTGAAATTTTCCAACGGCTTTTTTCTTTCCTCGAATTCCACCAGTTGTTAAAACCGAGGTCATCGAATAATTCATCGCTTTTTGTAACGAAGTAAAACTCTCATGCGCAGCATCTGCCCCACCAAAAGCATCTGTAAAATTAGTTGCTAATGCTTTTTTTACTTCAGATAGGTATTGAGGAGGTACAATAACATCTGAATCTAAAATAATAAAATAATTGCCCGTAGCTTTCTGCATTCCGAAATTACGGCTTGCTCCTGCACCACTGTTTTCTTTAAAAAAATATTTTAAATCAAGTTGGTGTTTGTAGGTATTTACAATTGCTTCTGAAGCATTATCAGAACCATCTTCAATAATTAAGACTTCAAAATCATCAGAGAAATCTTGTTGGGTTAAACTTTCTAGCAACTCGTCAATTTCTTGTGGACGGTTGTAAACGGGAATTATTATGGAAAAATTAAGTTTCAAAGTTTCAAAGTTTCAAAGTTTCAAAGTTGAATGACTTTTAAAACTTTCTATCGTGTAAATGTAGAAAAATAAAAAAAGCCGTAAGTTTTTATTTCGAAAAAAATCCCGACTTTAAAATATGAATAAATCTTTTAGTTTTTGAAAAATTAGCAAACAAATTTTAGCCCTGATTGAGCGGTTTGTTTGAGCTCTTTTGAGGAACGAAAAAAGCGAGTAGCGAAAGCAGGAAATAGCTTCAAATAAAATAAAACCTTTCGACTCCGCTCAAGGTGACATTCTGTTAAAACTATTCAAATTTCTCCATAACTGCATCGCTAACGCCCATGTTTGAGAATCCACCATCGTGAAACAGGTTTTGTAAAGTAACTTTCTTTGTCAAATCTGAGAATAGAGAAATGGTATAGTCTGCACAATCTGCTGCAGTGGCGTTTCCTAACGGACTCATTTTTTCTGCATACGCAATAAAACCATCAAAGCCTTTTACGCCACTTCCTGCTGTGGTGGGTGTTGGAGATTGAGAAATAGTATTTACACGTACTTTGTAATCTCTACCGAAGAAATAACCAAAACTACGTGCAATAGACTCTAAATAGGCTTTATTATCTGCCATGTCATTATAATCGGGAAAAACGCGTTGTGCTGCCATATAGGTTAATGCAACAATACTCCCCCACTCGTTCATGGCTTTTTTGTTGTATAAAACGTTCATTGTTTTGTGAAAAGAAACTGCGGAAACATCCCAGCCTTTTGTCGTGAAATCGTATTTTGGATCTGTATAATGTTTGCCTTTCCTCACGTTTACAGACATCCCAATGGAGTGTAAAACGAAATCGATTTTACCACCCAAAATCTCCATCGATTTTTCAACCAAATTTTCTAAATCTTCTATAGAAGTTGCATCTGCAGGAATTATTTGAGAACCCGTTTTTTTAGCCAAAACAGCCAATTCGCCCATTCTCATGGCAATGGGTGCGTTTGTCAACACAAATGCTGCACCTTCTTCATGTGCTCTTTCTGCAACTTTCCAAGCAATAGAATGTTCGTTCAACGCTCCGAAAATGATGCCTTTTTTTCCTTTTAATAAGTTGTACATGACTAGAATTTTAGTGATTAGTATTTAGTTATTATTCTGATTATTAAGAATCTATTAGAATAATTATTTGTAAATATTCTACTATTTTTCATAAGTAGCTAAAAGTTCCCTTTTGGGGATTTAGGGGCTACTCAATAGTTCTTTTGCGTGTGTTAAAGCGGCATCTGAGATATCTTTTCCGCTCAACATTTCTGCAATTTCTACAATGCGTTCATCTGTGGATAATTGTTTTAAATTGGTGGTGGTTATTCCTTTAATTTCGTCTTTGTAGACTTTATAATGGTGGCTTCCTTTTGCTGCAATTTGGGGCAAATGCGTAATGGCAATTACTTGCATATTGGCACTCATTTGTTGCATAATTGCAGCTATTTTGTTAGAAACTTCGCCAGAAACTCCAGTATCTATCTCATCAAAAATAATGGTGGGCAGTTGTGTGTTTTCTGATAGTATTTTTTTTACAGATAGCATAATTCTCGATAATTCTCCACCAGAAGCTACTTTTTTCAGTTCACCAAAACTACCCCCTTTATTTGCTGAAAAGAGGAATTCTAATTCGTCTTTTCCATTTAAAAAGTAATTATTTGTAGGTTTTATATTGATGGAAAAACGCGCATTTGCCATTCCTAAATCTGTTAATAGCAGTTCTAGCTCTTTTGTTAGTTTGGGTATTGCCGTTTTTCTTGCCTTCGCTATTTTTTCTGCTACAATATCTAGTTTTTTTGAGATGTTTTCGATTTCCTCTTTTTTCTTATTCAATGCATCTTCTGCAGATTCAACTTGTCGCACTTTATCAGACAAATCTTCAAAAACTTTTAACAATTCTTCATTAGAATTTACATAATGTTTCTTTTGAAGATTGTATAAGAGTTGCAATCTGTCGTTAATTTCTTCGGCTTCCGTCGGATTAAATTCTACATTCTCATTGGCATTTTCTAATTCAGCAACTATATCATCCATCTCTATTTTTACAGAGGTAATTCGCTCTAATAGATCTTGATATTCTTTTGAAAAAGGAGCAATTTTAGAGAGTTTAAATGCTAAAGAATTTAATAAATTTTGAAGTCCGATTTCTTCATTTACAGAAATTTCTAAAGATTCTGATAAATTCAGTTGGATATCTTCAATATTATTTAGCTTTTCTAAACTAGTTTCTAAGGTAGCTTGCTCATCAACTTTAATGGCTGCTGCTTCTAACTCAGTAAACAAATGCAAATTATAATCATATTGCTGGTTCGCCTCTCTTTGTTGAGTTTCTAGGGCAATTAACGCTTTTTTTAACTGACTTAACTGACGAAACCCTCTTTGGTAAGAGGCAATTCGCTCTTGGTTTTTAGCCAATGCGTCTAAAATAGCAAATTGGAATTTATGATCTGACAATTGCATCGTTTGATGCTGAGAATGCACATCTATTAATTGTGTTCTAAGTTCATTTAAAACCGATAATGTTACTGGAGTATCGTTTACAAAAGCTCTAGATTTTCCTGAAGGTAGAATTTCTCTTCTAATAATGGTTTCTGCTTCGTAGTCTAAATCTACTTCTTTAAAAAAATCTTCTAAATTGTAATTAGCAATGGCCAACTTTGCTTCTACAATACATTTATGTGAAGTATCTTTTAGAGAAGACAAATCGGCTCTATTTCCTAGAACCAAGCCTAAAGCACCTAATAAAATTGATTTTCCAGCACCCGTTTCCCCAGTAATGATAGACAATCCTGATGAAAAATCGATACTTAATTGATTGATTAAAGCGTAATTATGTATGGATAATTGTGTGAGCAAGTTCTCTAATTTTTAGAAGTTAAAATTAGTGAAAATTATTTTTATTAAACCAACTCTTTCCAATAATCACTATAAAAATTTGAAGTTTCTAACAATTGCTGATGACTTCCTTGAATATCAGTTGTACCATCTTCTAAAACATAAATTTTGTCTGCTATTTGAGGTAGTGAGTGCAATCTGTGAGAAATGAAAATAATGGACAATTCAGATTTTAGCCTCTTTAATAAGTTTAGCACAAATTTTTCTGTTTTTCTATCCATTGCTGATGTAAATTCATCTAATAGTACTAATTGAGGCTTTTTATACAAAACTCTCATGAATGCAATGATTTGTTTTTGACCACCAGATAAATTAATACCTTCTTCTCCTAAAATTGTAGCAAATCCTTGGGGCAAACTATTGATAAATTCAGTAAATCCGTATTCTTTACAAAACTTCTGAATGTTTTCAGGTGTATCTTCTTTGCCTAATAGAATGTTAGATACTACATTACCACTAAATATGGTAATATCTTGTGGAATAACACCTATAATATTACGCCAATCTTCTGTATCTACTCTAGGTAGATTATGCTCATTGTTGACGATTATTTCTCCATTTTCAAAAGGATAAAATTTTTGTAATACTTGCCCTAATGTACTTTTACCACTTCCGCTTTCACCAACGATTGCGATATATTCATTTTTATTTACGGAAATATTAATATTTTTAAAGAGTTCTTTTCTACCTGCAAAACGAAATGAAAGATTTTTAATTTCTAAAGAATTAAATTTTGATATATTGATACTTCCTTTATTTTCTTCTTCTATGGATGTAAATTCGTACATTCTGTTAAATGCTACTTTAGCTTCCTGAATCTCAATATTAACTAAAGCTAAATTTGAAGTTGAAGCCATTAACATACCTACTAATTGTAAAATTGCGATGATTACACCCGCTGTTAATTCATTATTTAAAACTAAATAAACACTATAACCAAGTGTTCCTATTATAAAAAAATTTGAGATTAATTCACTTATTGTTGCATAGTTTAGACTTAAACGGTTTAAATCATAAATTGCATTTTGAAACAATTTATAAATAGAGTTTGTTTCTTTTGCAAAAAAAGTTTCTTTGTTATTATTTTTAATAGTTTCTACTCCTTTTATAGTATCTATATAATTACTTTCATTTCTAGAATAGGACTGCATTACCTTTTCTTGTTGTTGTTTTATTTTTGGACTAAAAAAAAGAACAACTACTGTTAGTAAAGGAATCCATGATAATGTAATATAGCCTAGAGTTGTATTGTAATTAAATATTGCTATTGAAACGATTATAACTAATAATATATCTATTACTATACTTCCAATTATTTTTGAAATAGTTCTTTGAATTCTACTTGTATCGTTCATTCTTGCTACCATATCTCCAATTTTTCGAGTGTCGAAAAACATTTTTGGCAGTTTTAGTAGATTATTATAAAAAAAGTGAATTACTCTTATATTATAACTTTTAGTTTGACGTATTAAGAATAAACCTCTTAAATAACCAAAGAATACTTGGATACTAAATAAGAAAAATAATAGACAAATACTTGCTGTAATTTTAAAGCTGTCATTTGAAGGTAACAAAACATCTATTAATTTTTGAGAATAAACAGCAGTTGCTAAACTTAAAATTGCTAAAATAATTCCTAAAAATAAGGACATTGAAAGTAAGTTTAAATCTTCTTTTACATACTCATATATCCATTGCCATTTTTGTTTACTCTCTACTTCTTTCTTTAAAAGTTTTTCTGTTTCATTACAAAGTAATAAGGCTTTAGATTGCCAAATAGATCCTAGTTCATTTTCATTGATATATTCTATTTTAGAACTTGTAGGATTACTGATTAAAAACTTTCCCTTTTTATAATCATAACCAAAACAAACAATAAAATGCTGTAATTTTTCTTCAAAAAGGGTGTGTAAAATAGTAGGGATTTTATTTTTTTTTAAAGCTTCTATTGTTGATTCGTAGCCTTTAATTTCTAACCCTATTTTATTACCACATTGCATTAAGCCAAGCATAGTTGTACCTTGTTTTGTAGTACCACTATATTCTCTTAATTTTTCTAAAGAATAATTACTATTGTAATATTTTAGAATTGTCTGTAAACAAACAACACCACAATCTGATTGGTCGTGGTGTTTTGTATGATTTTTTTTAAAGTAATTATTTTTCATAAACCAACAACTCTAAACTAACAGCCATATTATATTTTGAAATATCAGGAACATTTTTATAATATTCATCTATTTTAATCCACTTATTGTTACCGAAAACAGTTTTTATAAAAGAGGATGATATTATATTTTTTCTTTTTTTATCTGTAAACATAAACGCAGGCAGTATGTTTTTAGTTTCGTTTAAAACGTTTCCATTAATGTCTAATTTACCAATCATTTCTACTGCAACAAAAACTCCCTCTACAGGGAAATTAACACCAAATTTTTCTACATTAATTTCTATAATATCTTTTGAGTCTTGATTTATACTTATGATTACTGGTTTTTTTAATAAAGATACACCTGGTTTGTTATTTATATTAGAATATAAATTAACTCTAAAAATATTGTTAAAAGATAATTTTTTATTTTTCACCAAAGTTTTTTTTCCAATTGGTAAAACAATTTTTTTTATTTCAGAGTTGTTAATTTTTTTTGAATATTTTATAAGTGTAGTTAATTCTGTTTTGGGTTTGATAAACCAAGATAAATTCTTTTTCTTTTTTACGAAGCCAATGGTTTTTTCCTTATGTTTATTTTTTTCTATTCTAATTTCGTCAAGTACGTTTAATTTTGGATTTAAATAGATTATTTCTGAAGATTGTTCTGACAATTTTATTTTTCTTGCAGAATAATTTAGATGCGATATTTGAATACTATCTTTTTTTTCATCATTAATGAATTCTCCTTTTTCATTAGAGTAAACACCTTTATTTGTCTTTAAAAATTTGATTGCTACATATGGTATAGGCTCATTGGTATTAGAATCTATAATTATATATCTTTTATTTGAATTTTGTGAATGAATAAAAAATGAATTACTTAAAAGTAATATTATCAAATATTTTATAATTTTCATATAATTTAATTTTAATATTTTCAAGGATAGATTGACTAATCTACCCTTGAAAATTTATTGTTAATAATCTAGCAAGGATTGTCAGAAATACTTCTACGACTAACTCCTTTCACCCAGAAACGATAAGTTACCCTTTGTCGGTAATATGAACCGTCACTTAATTGTGAACACTGATTGTCTGAACTCCAAAAGTCTCCTCCTTGAAGAGTTGCTAATTTTTCTAAATTTAATTCTTTCATTTTATAGAATTTAAAATTATTAATAATATTTCCCATTTTTTGTGAAGGCAAATAAGTAAACCTTTTCTATCTAGACGTCAATTGATAGCTAACTAAAATTCATTTCCATAATTATAGCAAATACAAACCATAATAGAATACTTATACCATAAGTTCTTGCGGTAATTGAAAATGCTCTATTATATTTAATATTTAATATTTTGTGTATTCCTATTCCTAATATTATAATTAATATAACTTGTTCGATATTTATACTTGTCAATGATAATTTAATCCAAGGTGCTGTTTCTTCAACGTTTATAAAATTTGCTAAATTTAGCATGTCATTTACAGAGTTTATTGAACCTACTGTATATGTCCAATTATTTAATTTTACAATTGTTATAATTAAAAGTTGGCACACTAAAACAGATAGAAAACTGAGAGTAATTATATTTAATATATTTCTTAAACTTACCTTAATTTTGAAATATAAAAACCCAATATTTAGACAAAAAAACATTGCTATACTCTGAAGAAGTATAAAAACAAAATTTTCAACTAGATACACTTTAAATTGTTCTGTCTCATTATTCATTACCTCACTTTTAACTTCTGTTGTAGTAAATTGGAACAGTTTATCTATATAAGAAGTTATTAAATAATACTGCAATGCGAAAACAAGAATAATTAAAGTGAAGATTATGACTATATATTTTCTTTTCATTTCTTCTTTAATGAACAAACATTAAGATTAAGATCTAAATTAAAATTAAAAATAAATTCTAATATTGTTTTATAAATATAAAACAGAAAAGATAACAAGTCAATATCCAAAAAGTTATAAATTATTACTTTTTAGAGTCGCTGAATTCAGGGATACATATTCTAAAATTGCAGTTAATTGGTGCTTTTAAAAAACAAAATTTTATAAAGCTGAAATTAAAACTCACTTAATATAATAAAAAAATACACCTACTAAACCTTCACCAACAAAGACTTATTACTTTTTAGAGTACCTGAATTCAGGGTCAACTATCCCTGAATTCAGGGATATAAAAAATATACTGTTTTCAGGGATTGCGCCGTATACACATTTTCTTTATTTTTAAGAAAAAAAGGTGTCCCTAAACGCATAATAATAATAATAATAATGTATATGGAAACTATAATTGAAGAAAAGGTAAAAGGAATTATCGTTAAAATAAGAAACCTAAGACAACAAAAAGAATACTCTCAAGAATATGTTGGTGACAGATTGGGCATCGGGCAGGTTGCTTACCATAAGTTAGAAAATGGTAAAACAAAATTAAAACTAGCTGTTATTTTAAAATTAGCCGTAATTTTAGAAGTAGATGTTCATTGTTTTTTAGAATAATAATAGTGTATTAATTCAACTTTCTCCATTTAGCATTATTGTTAGGAGAAATTTTTCTTACCGTTTCTATCAAACGTTGTTTGTTTCTTGTTTTGGCATCTTCAGAATAGAGGCTTACAATTTCATCTGCTTTGGCATCAAAAAACAATCGAATTAAATAATTCCCAACCGTTTTATTATAAATAGCTCCCAATGCAATAACACTGTCTTCTACACTTTGTTGTGCAGATGACTTTGCACCTACTAAATTATCAAATCCTTTTCTATGGTAATTGTACAAAGTACTTCTGTAGGCTTTTAATTTTGGAGACAATAAATTATCAATCAATAAATACCTGTTTTGTTTTCCAACCACATTTTGCCAGGAAGAGAGTCCACTTTGTTGCGCTTGCAGCATTACATTTTGTGCTTCTTTTAACTCAGCATCTCCTCCGTTTAAAGCAAAAGTATCTGCATCTGCTCCTAAAATTACATGCACATAAAAAACGATGGTAGAAATCAAATTGCTATCAAAAGCGTTTTTATTGTAAATTAACGGATCAAATTCATTGTATTTAAAATTGAATTCGTTGTCTTTTATATTCAATATTGGCGAGGCATAGCTAGAATTGTATACAGGTCTTGTAGATTGTACTTGCAAGGTGGCTGTAAAATTATTATTGTTTCTAGAAGTAATCAACACCGTCATTGCGCAATTGATACGTTCTTCTGGTTTTACAACTCTATCTGTCCATTTTGTTTGATTGATATACTCATTCAACGCTTGTTGCAATGTGGTAAATACTTGCTGATTAGAACCTGCTATTTGATCTGAATTTACGGTAACCAAACAGTTTAATTCTTGAGCCTTTAGGCTTACAATTGAAAGGAATAGTAAGAAGATAAATATATATTTTTGCACTTTTTTGTTTTTACTGTCTGGTCGAGCGCAGTCGAGACCTCATTAAAACCTCTCGACTGCGCTCGAGGAGACATTACGTCATTCCAACCGCTTGATAAAAATTTTTCTCGGGTCTCGAACAGACTATTTACTGGCATTTGTCTCTCTTAATTATAACCGCTTGATAATTTTCTACATCAAGTTTCGAGGAGACAAGAAATATTAAACTAATTTCTTTATTATTTCGTTGATAATATCCTCAGCAACTGCTACTTTCGACTTTAATTCAAAGGATTTTTCATTCAAATCTTTATCAATAATAGTAATTTTATTTGTGTCTGTTGCAAAACCAGCGCCTTTATCTTGTAAAGAATTTAAAACAATAGCGTCTAAATTCTTTTTTTCTAACTTCGATTTCGCATTTTGGATTTCGTTATGAGTTTCTAAAGCAAAACCAACCAAAAATTGATGTTTCTTAATCTTACCCAAAGACGCTAAAATATCTTTTGTGGGTGTTAGCTGAATCTCTAACGATGCAGCTGTCTTTTTTATTTTCTGAGTAGCAAGATTTTTTGGTTTATAGTCTGCTACTGCTGCAGAAAGAATCGCAATATCTACTTCATTAAAATATTGATGAGATGCTTGATACATTTCTTCTGCAGAAACTACATCTATTCTATGTACTAAAGAATGTTGTATTTGTTGATGGCTTGGCCCTGAAATTAAATACACTTCTGCGCCTAAATTTGCTGCTGCTTTGGCGATTGCAAACCCCATTTTACCGGAAGAATGATTTCCAATAAAACGAACAGGATCTATCGCTTCATAAGTTGGACCCGCTGTTAATAATACTTTTTTTCCTTTTAAAGGCAATTTTGAAAGTATGTTATTTTCTATAAACGAAACAATATCTTCTGGTGCTGCCATTCTGCCTTCACCAACCAAACCACTTGCGAGTTCACCAGAGGTTGCAGGAATTAAAATATTACCAAAACTTTGTAGTTTTTCTAAACTTTGCTTTGTTGATGGGTGTTGATACATATCCAAATCCATTGCAGGAGCAAAATAGACAGGGCATTTTGCGGATAAATAGGTGGCTAATAATAAATTATTGCAAGTACCACTAACCATTTTAGACAAGGTATTTGCCGTTGCGGGAGCAATCAACATATAATCTGCCCAAAGCCCTAAATCTACGTGATTGTTCCACAATTCATTTTCATCTTCCTTCGAATAAAAAGCGGAATGAACTGGGTTTTTAGAAAGTGTAGAAAGTGTAAGAGGTGTTATAAAATCTTTAGACGCAGGAGTCATAATAACTTTGACTTCTGCGCCTAATTTTATAAACAAACGGACTAAATTAGCCGTTTTGTATGCGGCAATTCCAGCAGTTATTCCTAAAAGAATCTTTTTCCCGCGTAAAACAGACATTACTCAGTCTCTGGAGTTCTGTGATAAACTTTACCGTTTAGCCATTCTTCAACAGCCATAGCAGTAGGTTTTGGCAATCTTTCGTAAAATTTAGAAACTTCTATTTGCTCTTTATTTTCAAATACTTCTTCTAAAGAATCGTTATAGGTTGCAAATTCATCTAATTTGTCTACCAGTTCTTTTTTTAAATCTGAATTGATTTGATTTGCTCTTTTTGCTATGATAGAAATCGCTTCATAGATATTCTCTGTGGGTGCTTCAATTTCATTCTTATTGTAAGTAATTGTACTTAACGGTGCTTTTGTATCTTTATAATCCATACCTAATAATTATTTCTTTTGTAACGTTTCAAACTCTTTTCGCTTTGCAATCAAAGCATCAACTCTTTCTTTTTCTTTTTGCATGGTTGCCAACATTTTATTAGCATCTTCCATATATGGAGACTCTGGAAAGCTTTTCTTAAGCAATTCATAAGCATCAAATGCAGCTTCAATTCTTTCTATTTTTCTTCTATCTGTACTTTTCAACTCAAAATCATGAGCCGCTTTTAATCTGTAATACAAAGCTTCTTCTTTAAATTGAGTTCCTAAAAAATCTTCTAAAAGATTATCAAAAGCTTGTATTGCCGCTTTGTAATTTCTTAAATCGTAATCTGCAGTTCTATAATATGTTTTTGCAATTTCGAAATATTTCTTTTCTAATTTAGCTCTTAACGCTGCGTAATGTTTATTTGCCTCTTCTATTTTGTCTGAAGCCGGATATGTATTTATAAAACTTTGAAAAGCTTCTAAAGCCTTATTGGTGTCTGTTGGATCGATACTAAAACGTGGTGAAGCCAACTTATAACTATAGGCAGACATAAACGCCGCTTCTTCTTTTTTAGAACTTTTTTGATAATTCTTTGTAAAACGATCAAAATAATAGCCTGCAATACTATAATTCTTTTCGTTAAAATTAGACTGCGCTACCATAAACTGAATACGCTCCATTTGAGGCTTTCCTCTATAAGTTGGTGTAATTTTTTCGAATAAACGCAAAGCTTTGCTGTATTTCTGACTTTCGTATAATTTTACGGCCATCTTATACTGCTCTTCTGAAGTACCTTTATTTAATACTTTCTGGTATTCACCACAGGAAAATAGTAGCAAACTAAGTACCAATACATACGCTAAATTTTTAATTTTTTGCATCGGGCAAAATTAGTGATTAATTATGGATTA
Organism: uncultured Polaribacter sp.; assembly: GCF_947501385.1. GTDB lineage: Bacteria > Bacteroidota > Bacteroidia > Flavobacteriales > Flavobacteriaceae > Polaribacter. Next base: position 23,715 of record NZ_CANMVP010000007.1, on the reverse strand, counting down.
ATAAAACGTTTTTTAACACAGTTCATTGTGCACTACAATAATCTATAAAAAATTGAATATAAAGAGGATTCAGATACTAAAACTTTGTTAATCTTAACCCCCTATTCTTATTGTTAAAACAAGCTATAATTTATCTGCATTAATTATTAAAAAGTGGCCACAAAATCAGCAATTTTAGCTGTTAATTCTTCACTAGCTTTTACCAAAGGCAAACGAACATTATTCTTGCAAATGGCTAATTCTTGTAAAACAGTTTTGATACCAGCAGGATTATTCTCTTCAAAAATAGCATCTACAATCTCCATCATCTTAAAATGAATTGCATAGCCATCCTTGTTTTTTCCCTCTAAACCACAATGAATCATTGTAGAAAATTCTTTTGGATATGCTTGTCCAATCACAGATATAACGCCAGCACCTCCTGCTAATGTAATCCCTAGAGCCAAATCATCATCTCCAGAAATCACTAAAAAATCTGTTGGTTTATTTTTAATTAATTCTAAATATTGTTGCATGTTGTTTCCAGCTTCTTTTACGCCAACAATATTTGTAAAATCATTCGCCAAACGAATTGTAGTGACCGCATCCATATTTTTTGCAGTTCTACCAGGAACATTATACAAAATTATTGGTTTTTCTGTTGCTGCTGCAATTGCTTTAAAATGCTGATAAAAACCTTCTTGAGTTGGTTTGCTGTAGTAAGGTGCCACAGACAAAATACCATCAATCTTACTTAAATCTGTCGTTTTTATATCTTTTACTACTTCTAAAGTATTGTTTCCGCCAATTCCTAAAACTAAAGGCAAGCGCTTCTTATTCGTTTCAACAATTGTATCTATTATTTGCTGTCTTTCTTCTTTTGAAATGGTGGCACTTTCTGCAGTAGTACCATTGATTACTAAATAGTTTGTGCCATTTGCTATATTGAAGTTCACCAATTTTACCAATGCGTCAAAATCGATACTTAAATCTTCTTTAAAAGGGGTTACCAAAGCAACTCCAGTTCCTATAAACTTTTGCATTCTATGAATATGTTAGAAATACAAAATTACAATATTAAGATTGATTTTAAACCAGATTTTTAGGAGTTATAGAAAGAATAAACAACTTTAATCGGGAAGTTTAAATTTAAAGTTTTTTAATAATTTGTAGGTATTTTTTTAATTCTGAAGTAAATTCTTTTACACTTTCAATATTTTCTGAAATTTCAATTTCATACAGCGCAGCATTTGTAGCTGCAAAACCAACTTTAAATCTTGCTTTTGACTGTAAAACAGCACTTTCTAAAAATATATTATTCGTATTAAAATAACCAATTAACAAGTCGAAAGGTTGTTCTAAAAAACTTTGAAAGTTAGTTTGTGTAAATTTTCCATTCCAACTCATCTCTTTGTCGGTAAAATGCTTGTATGAAAAATCATCTATTTTACTGAATTTACGAAAGCTGTATATTTTTGAATTTCTTATTCCTAAAGTGGTTTCTATTTCTTCCTGTACATCTATTTTTAAAGTAATATCTTCGGAAGTAAGAATACCTACAGAGTGTATTTTTTTGGATGAAATAATTTTATCATCGGTATTTTGAGACAGCAATTTCTCTAACTTTTTCTTTAAAATAGTTTCTTTAAATCCTTGAAGCATGCTATGTTGTTGAATTGAAAAATAAAAATAGTATTTATTTTTCGACTATTTCTAATAAATTCAAAATTACATATGCATCTAAAAAATCTAGTTTTATTTCTTTTTTTTGAACACATGATAAGGAAAAAAACATTATTGCTAAAAAGAACAGTTTTTTATTCATTAATAATTTTTTTTAAACATAATTTGTAATATACTTGTAACGTGTTAATGATATCATCATCAAAAACATGTTAACCCCTAACTAGTAAATAATTTTTTTTACGTTTTTTGCCCTAACAAACAAATGTAATTTATATAAAAGAATTTACTCCTACCTAAAAAGCAACTACTATAGTAGTTGCTTTTTCTGGTTTTAGAGAAGTTTTTTATAGCTTTCTTCTATTATCATCAGACTTTGTGTCTATCAATTTGTTATACGGATCTACACCCACTTCCATAGGTTTTTCAGCTACAACAAGTATAATTTTATTGTTTATTTGAGTTATTTTATGTTTTTGAAAATACAATTGCTTCTCTTTGTTTTTACCGTCTATTTCTTCTTCAGTAAAAACGCCAATGTCTATATAATCTGCAAGCGGAAGAGATAAGACTGGTTTTGACATTTTTTCAGATTTATAAGTTAAAGTATCTCCTACTTTTTCTCCGTAAAACTTTTTCCCCTTTTCATCATTTCTATATTTAGACACTTCAAATTCTATATCTACTTGATATTTACCGTTTTCTAACTCAGTAGATGTTACCTCAACAATTCTATTTTTATAAAGTGTAATGGTTTCAAACATGTCTTTAATTACATATTTTAAAGAGTCTGGAGTTACCGCTCTTATATAATCGACCATTTCTATAGACGTTGTATACGGTGGTTCTTGAAATTTTACCTTTTCTACATATTTTTTCAACGCTCCATTTAGTTTTTCTTCACCAATATAATCGCTTAGAGCATATAATACCAGAGAACCTTTTTGGTAACGGATATAACCTTGCCCATCATTATACATTAATGGTTTTTCTCTTTTGGTTTCATAAGTACGTTGCATTAGATACCCATCTAAAGCATCTTTTAAAAATGTACGCATTTTTGGTTTTCCGTGTTGGTGTTCTAACACTTTTAAAGACACGTATTCAGACATACTTTCTGATAACATTGTTGCACCTAAAACATCTGCGCCAATTACTTGATGCGCCCACCATTGATGCGCAACTTCATGAACTGTAATCGCAAACGGATAATCGACACCGTCATCGTTTTCATCATCTACATCTGCAATAAAACCAACGCCTTCAGAAAACGGAATGGTATTCGGAAAAGACTGTGCAAAACTTCCGCCAGTTCTTGGAAATTCAATAATCCTTAACTGTTTATGCTGATACGGACTAAAATTTTCTGAATTGTATTTTAAGGAAGCTTTCATTCCTTTCATCATTCTATCTAAATTAAAATCATGGGGTTTGTGATAATAAATTTCTAAACTAATTCCATTCCACAGTTCTTTTTTCACTTTATATCTCGCAGAATTAAATGCATAAAAGTTCAATATTTTACTATCCATTTTATAGTGAAAATATTTACGATCTCCTTCTAACCATTCTTTTTGCAAATATCCTGGAGCAATTGCAATTTGATCTTTAGAGGTAGAAACCGTTGCTTCAAAATCGATCCAATCAGCATCTTTAGAAATATAAGTATCGCCCAAAGCTGTTGAGTCTGACGGATGTGCTTGCAAATCATTTGGTGGTAATTCGTACTTTTTCCTTGTTTTATTATCAGTTAATTCTGCTTGCGATGAATATCCTAATGAAGGAAACATAGAAAAATTATTAATAAATGTTCCATTTTCTCTAATTGGAGACCTTCTTCTATATTCTGTATTTTGATTACTTTTTACAGTTATAGATAGTTGCAAAGTATCTCCTGGTAGAATTTTTTTATCAAACTTGTAAATATCAAAATGTTGAATTGTATCTTCTAAAACCAATGCATTTGGTCGATTAAATTCAAAAGTACTTTTTAACGAATTGTGGTTTAAAAACAAACTATCTATTTCTTTATCCGTCTTATTTACCATTATATAAGTCGCCGCAGCATCAAAAATTCTTTTCTTCGGAAAAATATTTACATACGTTTTTACAGAAACAATTCTGGGTTGTGCGTAACTTTCAAACTTTTTATAAGTTTTCTCCCATGCTACTGCGTCTAATTCCGCTTGTTTAGATGATGTTCTTTTCGATTTTGTTCCTGTTTCTAAATAAATTGAAGTACCAAGTGATATAAAAGCAATAAAAAATACTCCAAAACCAATTGCTGCAAAACCTTTAAAACGAGATTTTGCAATTACAATTCTTTCTGCAAATGAATTCGGAATTCCACGAACCCAAAACAAAAAAGAAATTATCAACAAAGAAAAACCAGCCAACAACCAATACACTTTATAAAATAAATAAGGTGTTAAAACTCCATAACCATTCATATCTGAATAACTATATCCAGGACCTTGGTTGTATTTAAATATAGCTTGTTCAACTCCTATCAATGATAAAAATGGCATTCCTATAGAAATTACTAACAATATAAATAAGCCTAAATATGGATTTCCTATTAAAGTTTGAATACATATTGATAACAAAGCCCAAACTAAAAAACTTAAAATATCTAATAAAAATAATTCTGTAATATAATGACCAATTTCAAAGTTAAAATAACCGTTGTATGCTTGAAAAAGTATTCCTGCAACCATAATTACAGACAATAAAACCAACTGCATTTTTACCAAAGCAATAAATTTAGAAAGTAACAAAGTCCAGTTAGGAATTGGAGTAGCATCTACCAAATGATTCACTTTTGCAATTTTTGCTCTGTGCACCAACATACCTGCATATAAAAAAGTACAGATGTTTATGGATGCTCCGAAAACGCCTCCAATATTCAACATTTTCCAGGTAACTGGTAAGGTTGGTGTTCCAAAAATATTTCCAATTTCAGACAAACCAACAACCAATAAAACCAAACCAACCAAAACAATGGAGATAAATGCCCAACTTTTAAGGATGTATTTAAAATCGATGTTAGACAACTTCCATGTTGTTTTTAAATTTTGAACGAATGAATAATTATAATTCACTTTTGGAAGTGTAATTCTAATGATTCCGCTAAAATTAGATTTTGTACTTCTCTCTACTTTTGGTTTTCTAAATGATATAGAAATTGCATTCTGACTAAACGTAAAAAATCGATATACCAATCCGAATATTAAAGTAGAAATTGCCAACCATAATAAACGGTTATAAATAATCATTTCTTTAATAGAGATTTGAAATTCGTTTTGTTCAGAAGGCGTCCAATATTTTGTATAATAACTTACAGATGCAGAACCAAAAGGATCTAAAATTGCAGCTAAAGTTCTGTGTTCTGGTTCAGATAAAATACTTTCCACAACGCCTTGCCCGAACATTAAAATAATTACAGTAATAAAACCTGCAGCAATATTTCTTGTAAAAGCAACTACTGCAAAAACGATCGCTCCGAACAATAAAACATTCGGTAAAATAAAGACAAAGTAGGTTTGTAAATAGGTTACAATGTTAAAAGAACCTACAATATCTTGATTTGTTCCTGGAAAACGAAAACCTACAATCATTCCTAAAGCAATCGATAAAACAATAACAGAAACCACAACTATCGAGCTAAAAAATTTCGCGAATAAATAATTGGCTTTTGTAAACGGGTACGAATACAAAATGGTATGCATTTCACTTTTAAAATCTCTATAAACAGAAACACCAATAATAGATGGAAATAAGAAGAAAATAAAAATGGTTAAAGCGTTTAGCAAACCATTTACACCAATCGGTGAATTCACAATTCTAGAGGAACCTGTTGTTGCAGTAATAGAATCAAAAAGACCAGCAGATGAGGCTGATAAAAAGAAGGATAATAATAAAAATATTGATATGTAAATATAAAAAGCGGGTCTGTTAAACCAGTATTTTAATTCTTGTTTGAATATTGTTGAAAACATAAATTGAATGTGTAAAAGTTGAACTGTTTAATTGTTTAATTTTACTGTTAAGCAATAACAGGTTCATCTTGTTTTAAAGCGATAAAGTATACATCATCTAATTGCGGAGTTGACGCTAAAAATTCTTCCGAAGGTTTTTCTGAAGAATGTACTCTAATATTTAATGTATTGTCTTGATTGTAGTTTGATGATAAAATATTAAACGCTGTTTCATTGGCTTCCAGATCATCTCTCTCGATAATCTTCGTCCAAATTGTGCCTTCAATTTCTTTAGTAGCCTCTAATGGAGTTGTATGCTTTAAGATTCTTCCACCATTTAAAATTGCCATTTCATTGCACAATTCTTTTACATCTTCTACAATATGTGTCGAAAATATAACTGTACAATTGGTACCTACTTCACGCAAAACATTTAAAAAACGATGTCTTTCTGCAGGATCTAAGCCAGCAGTGGGTTCATCTACAATAATTAATTTCGGGTTGTTTAATAGCAATTGTGCAATTCCAAAACGTTGTTTCATCCCGCCAGAGTAACCCGCAACATATTTACGCCTTACATCATACAAATTGGTGATTTCTAACACCTTGTTTACAATTGCTTTTCTTTCAGGTTTGTTTGAAATTCCTTTTAGAGTTGCAAAATAATCTAACAAATCTTCCGCAGACATTTTGGGATATACACCAAAAGATTGCGGTAAATAGCCCAATACTTTTCGCAAAGACATATTATCTTCTAAAACATCAATATCGCCAAAAGTAATTGTACCAGCATCTGGACTTTGCAAAGTGGCAATGGTTCGCATTAATGAAGATTTTCCAGCACCATTGGGGCCTAACAAACCAAACATTCCTGTACCAATTTCGATACTTAAATTATCAATTGCTTTTACACCGTTTTTGTAAGTCTTTGTTAAGTTTTTAATTACTAATTCCATGCTCTTGGTTTTATTTGTAGATACGTGTAAAAGTAAGCACTTTTGTTACATTTTTTTGCGATTATTTTACAAGGGGTTTAAACGCCTTGCTTTTTTTTTATATTTTTACAAAAAACAGAAAGACAATATGGCGAAAAAATCAATTTTAAATAAAAAATCACTTACTTTTTTAGAGAAATACTTGAATAATGCTGCACCAACAGGTTATGAATGGGAAGGTCAGAAAATTTGGATGGACTATCTAAAACCTTATGTAGATGAATTTATTACAGATACATACGGAACCGCAGTTGGCGTTATAAATCCAGATGCAAAATACAAAGTGGTTATTGAAGGTCATGCTGATGAAATTTCTTGGTATGTAAATTATATCTCAGATAACGGTTTAATTTATGTGATTAGAAATGGTGGTTCAGATCATCAAATTGCACCTAGTAAAATTGTAAATATTCATACTAAAAACGGAATTGTAAAAGGTGTTTTTGGTTGGCCAGCAATTCATACGAGAGATAAATCTAAAGAAGAAGCACCAAAACCAGAGAATATTTTTATTGATACCGGTTGTGCCACAAAAGAAGAAGTTGAAAAATTAGGGATACATGTAGGTTGTGTCATTACCTATCCAGATACGTTTCATATTTTAAACGGAGATAAATTTGTTTGTAGAGCATTAGACAACAGAATGGGCGGATTTATGATTGCAGAAGTTGCTCGTTTATTGAAAGAAAACAAGAAAACTCTGCCTTTTGGATTGTACATTACTAATTCCGTTCAAGAAGAAATTGGTTTAAAAGGTGCAGAAATGATTACCCAAAGAATAAAGCCAAATGTTGCAATTGTTACCGATGTAACACATGATACAACTACGCCAATGATTGAACAAAAAAAATCAGGTCATTTAGAAATAGGAAAAGGTCCTGTTGTTGCGTATGCACCTGCTGTACAACAAAAATTACGCGATTTAATTACTGAAACAGCAACAGATAAAAAAATTCCTTTTCAACGTTCTGCATTGTCTAGAGCAACAGGAACGGATACAGATGCTTTTGCATATAGCAATGGTGGCGTTGCTTCTGCATTAATTTCTTTGCCATTAAGATATATGCACACCACTGTAGAAATGGTGCATAGAGATGACGTTGAAAATGTTATTCAAATGATTTATGAAACCTTGTTGAAAATAAAAGATGGGGAGACTTTTTCTTATTTTGAGTAATTATTTCACAGAGATTCACAGAGAACAGGGAGTTTCACAGAGAAAAAATTTTGACACAGGTTTCACAGATTTTCACTGATTATTATGTTGAAAAATAATTAATTAAGGATTCAGACCCTTCAGATTTTAAAACCTGAAGGGTCTTGCTTGAAAATAATATTCTAATTCAAAAACAATAGATTTTTACAAGTATTTGTGAACCATCTATCCGTTAAAATCTGTATCAAAAAAATGGACGAACTAATTGACATTCTAACGCCTGAAGGAAAACCAACAGGAAAAACTGCTTTCAAATCGGAAGCGCACCAAAACGGATGGTTTCATGCAACAGTGCATATTTGGTTATTTACTTCGGATGAAAAAATATTGCTTCAAAAAAGAGCTTTGTCAAAGAAAGTGTTTCCAGGGTTGTGGGATATTTCTGTGGCTGGTCATATTGGTGCTGGAGAAGAAACTTTAGCATCTGCTATTAGAGAAGTTTCTGAAGAGATAGGACTCAATTTAAAAGAAAAAGACCTGATAAAAATCGGCACAAGGACGCATCAAGTTTCTCATGCAAATGGAATTCAGGATAATGAATTTCATCATGTTTTTATTGCAGAGTTAAAAGTTCCTATAGAAAAATTAACCATGCAAACTAAAGAAGTTGCTGGTTTACAATTATTTGATTTATCTGTTTTAAAAGAAACAAAAAACCTCAAAAACATATTGCTTCCAAGGTTTCATGAATATTATGTTTCTGTGTTTGATAAAATTATTGCTCGTCTAAAATAGATTCTTGCCGCTACCTGTGGTAGACAAGTACGCAGGAATGACAGTGTCTATATTTTACCACAAACTTGCACTGAAAAACTGCTACATTTTTTACTACATAGGAACGTAAAAAACATAGTTTTGTTGAAACTGTTACTGCTTACTGCTTACTGAAAACTGCCTACTGAAGACTGCCAACTAAAGACTGCCCACTTATTCCGCTGGTTTTTCAAAAAAGGAATCGCCCAATTTACCTTGACTCACTAATGGCAATGTAAATTCTGTTGCAGGTCTTGCAGGTACTGTTGGCATACCGTCTGCATCTTTTTTATACCAGGTAATTTCTTTTGGTAAGATGATTCCATTCACCTTTTCCCATTTGTTATATTTTATCAAATTATAGGCGTCACTAGGTTCTTTAGATTTAAAGGTAACTGTATAGGCCAACCATTCCATTTGATAAGTATTCGGATGGTAATACATGATGTAATTGTCATCAGGAGAAGTGCCTACATTTGCTTTGTATGCTATTTTATATCCTGGATAATTTATACCTTCAAAAACCAAATCAGCTACTTTATCATATATAATTCCGTCATCTGCTAATACAAAAGGCATTGCATAAAAATAAAAATACAGGTTGTAATAAAAAGCAGGATCTCCTTTATAAGTCCCCTTATTTTCTTCGCTTAACCAAACCTCTTCACCATCAAAACCTAAAGAAAAATTTGGCGTATTAATTACTGTTTTTCTAGAATGTAAATCTACCGTATGCACTTCCTCTCCTTTATTAAAAGATAAAATTTGTGCTTTTCTCCAAGTATCTATTCCTCCGTGAGCATCAAAAACGTTGTTTAATTGCTCTGGAAAATTTTCCTTTTTTTTAATTTGAATTTCTTTCTTCTCTGATGCCTTTTTAGAATCATTTTTGCAAGAAATTGTAATTGCGATGATGAGTAATAAAATTATTTTTTTCATTTTGGTTTGATTTTATTTTTACTAAAGTCGATTCTTTTAACGCTTATTTACAAAATTAAGCAATTCTAATGATTAAATTTTTGCCTGATACGTATATAAATCAAAGTACCTTCCTTTGATTGCTATCAGTTCATCATGAGTTCCTCTTTCTACAATACTTCCAGCTTCGATGACTAAAATTTGATCCGCTTGCTTAATAGTACTCAACCTATGCGCAATTACAATCGTTGTTCTGTCTCTTACCAATTCCGATAAACTTTTCTGAATCAATGCTTCACTTTCTGTATCTAAACTAGAAGTAGCTTCATCTAAAATGATGATTTTAGGATCTGCCAAAATTGCTCTTGCAATTGCCAATCGTTGACGCTGACCACCTGAAAGCTTTACGCCTCTTTCGCCAATTAAAGTATTTAGACCCTCATCAAACCTGTCTGTGAATTCATTTACATACGCCGCTTTTACAGCATTTTGTAGTTCTTCTTCTGTTGCATTTGGTCTTGGAAATAGAATATTTTCTTTAATGGTTCCTTCAAACAAAAATTCATCTTGTAAAACCACACCTAAATGCTTTCTATAACTTGATAGTTTTACTTTAGAAATATCTTGCTTATCAATGGTAATTTTTCCTGATTTCGGATTTAAAAACGTTGCAGACAAACCAGCAATCGTAGATTTCCCTGAGCCAGAACTTCCAACCAAAGCCGTTACAGACCCAGAAGGAACTTTAAAATTGATATTATTTAGGACTTCTTTTCCTTCTTCATACGCAAAAGAAACATCGTCAAAAATAATTTCTCCTTGTATCTCATCTAAAATGATGTTTCGGTCTTCATCATCTTCTTCTGCAGACATATTCATCAACTCTTCTGTTCTGTCTAAACCGGCAAGCGCTTCTGTTAATTGGCTTCCAATATTACTCATCTGAACGATGGGTGCAATCATAAAACCAAGCAATAGCGTGAAAGAAAGAAAATCTCCCACTGTCAATTCGCCAGTCATAATTTTATAACCACCAATTCCCATAATTCCTGTGGAAGCAATTCCTAGTAGAAATGTAGATGAACTTGTCATTAAAGCAGTTGCAGTTAAACTCTTTTTTACATTTTGGAATAATTTATCGACACCTCTTTCAAAAGTTTCGTTTTCTTGCGCTTCTGCATTAAAGGCCTTGATAACTCTTACGCCAGATAATGTTTCGATCAATCTACCTTTTACATCGGCATTGATAACAGCTCTATTTCTAAAAATTGGTCGAATATATTTAAATGCTTTTAGAGCAACTATCCCAAAAATGGCCACAGGAACTAATACAAAAAACGTCATAGAAGGACTAATTTTGATTAACAATATCATGGAAATCACAGCCGTAATGGTTCCTCCAACTAGTTGAACCAAACCTGTTCCTATTAAGTTTCGAACACCTTCTACATCACTCATAATTCTAGAAACCAACGCACCCGATTTTGTATTATCAAAAAAACTGATGGGTAAAGACAATACTTTTTTCTGCACTTGTGCTCTTAGTTCTGATATTAAAAACTGCGCTTGTACGCTCAAAATTCGTGTCAATAAAAAAGAAGTTACAGACTGCACTAAAATTGCCAATCCTACAATTAGTAATAAATTATATAATTGGTCGTAATCTTTGTTAGGAATCACCTCATCTAATAACTCCTTACTTTTCCAAGGCAACACCAAACTAGACAATCTACTTAAAACGATTAATACCAACCCTATAAAGACCAATTTCCGTTTTGGCCAAATAATGGTTTTAAAAGCTTTTAAAATAGAAACATTCGACTTTTGATCGCTCTTTTTTTTATCTTTAAGGTGTTGCATTTGTATATTTAATAATGAATATGAAGTGATACTATTAGTCAAAAAATATGCCATACAAAAGTATATGACATATTAACAAAATGAATTTTTAAATTTGATTCAGTTTATTGAAAACATCTCTTCCAAAATTTTGAAAAAAAATAATTAGAATAATTCCGAGACTCTTTTCTAAACTAAATTATCGGCGAAAATCCGTGAAATCTGTGTCAAAATAATTAGAATTATAATCGATTATCAATAATATTTTGCACAACTTCTGGGTTTAATAAGGTAGACACATCGCCTAAATTATCCATTTCATTCGAAGCTATTTTACGTAAAATACGTCGCATGATTTTGCCTGAACGTGTTTTTGGCAATCCTTCTGAAAATTGAATTTTATCTAACTTAGCAATGGGCCCAATTCTATCAGCAATCAATTGATTGATCTCCTTTTTTAAATTGTCATGATTTCTACTTTCTCCTAAATCTTTCAGGGTAATATATCCGTACAAAGCACTTCCTTTGATGTCATGAGGAAAACCAACTATTGCAGATTCTGCTACTGCAGGGTGTTCATTAATGGCATCTTCAATAGGCGCTGTTCCTAAATTATGCCCAGAAACAATAATGACATCATCTACTCTACCGGTAATTCTGTAATACCCAACTTCATCTCGCAGTGCACCATCTCCCGTAAAATAATTGTTTTTATAGGCAGAAAAATAGGTTTCTTTATACCGTTGGTGATTTCCCCAAATGGTTCTGGCAATACTTGGCCAAGGAAATTTGATACACAGTCTCCCTTCCACCTGATTTCCTTTTAATTCATTTCCGTTTTCGTCCATCAAACAAGGTTGAATTCCAATAAACGGCAACGTTGCATAGGTGGGTTTTGTAGGTGTTACATAGGGAATGGGCGTAATCATCATGCCGCCTGTTTCTGTTTGCCACCAAGTATCAATGATTGGGCTATTCTTTTTTCCGACATTGTCATTGTACCAGTGCCACGCTTCTTCGTTAATAGGTTCACCAACAGAGCCTAACACTTTTAAAGAAGATAAATCATAAGTATCTACCAGTTCCGTGCCGTGTTTTGCCAACGCTCTAATTGCGGTTGGTGCTGTATAAAACTGATTTATTTTGTGCTTTTGTACTATTTCCCAAAAGCGCCCGAAATCTGGATAACTGGGTACTCCTTCAAACAAAACGGTAGTTGCACCATTTGCTAGTGGACCATAGACAATGTAAGAGTGTCCTGTAATCCAACCAATATCTGCGGTACACCAATAGACATCATTTTCTTTATATTGAAAAGCATTTTTAAAGGTATAGGCAGTATAGACCATATAACCTGCTGTGGTATGTACCATTCCTTTGGGAGTACCTGTTGAACCAGAAGTATATAAAATAAACAATGGATCTTCCGCGTCCATAATAGTTGCTTCACACACGTCTGAAGCAGCATCTAACAAAGGTTGCAACCATTGGTCACGCCCCTTTTTCATTTGGATGTTTGATTTTGTACGTTTTACTACCAAAACGGTTGCTACACCAGCACAACTTTCTAAAGCTTCGTCTACAATTCCTTTTAGGTCTATGGTTTTGTTTCCTCGAAAAGAACCATCTGAAGTAATCACCATTTTACAATCAGCATCATTAATTCTTGTGGACAATGCCGTTGCAGAAAATCCTGCAAAAACAACCGAATGAATGGCTCCAATTCTTGCACAGGCCAAGGTGGCAATTGCCAGTTCTGGAATCATAGGAATGTAAATACAAACTCGGTCTCCTTTGCCAACATTGTTAGCTTTAAGTACGTTTGCAAATTTATTGACTCTTTTATGCAATTGCTTATAGCTAATATATTCTGCTGCTTCGGTTGGATCGTTAGGCTCAAACAAAATAGCCGTTTGATCTCCACGTGTTGCCAAATGCCTATCGATACAGTTTTCTGTGATGTTCAATTGAGCACCTTGAAACCATTTGATTGCTGGTTTGGCAAAATCCCATTCCAACACTTTGTCCCATTTTTTACGCCAAATAAAATGTTCTTCTGCAATTTCTTCCCAAAAATTTTCGGGTTCTCGAACAGATTTTCGATAGACCTGATAATATTCTTCTAAATGTTTGATGTGGTAATTGCTCATTTCTATATTTTTAATGTGTTGCTGCTCCAGCTTCACTTGGAATTCTTATATTTTCAACAATTTCTTGTACTTCTATTGGAGGCTTTGGGGTAAATTTAGAAATAATTATAGAAACCATAAAATTTGCACACATGGCAATGGTACCAAATCCTTCAGGTGAAATACCAAACCACCAATCTTCCTTTGTACCGCCACCAAACCAACCGAATTTAAATCTCATCATATAGAAAAGCATCAGTAAAATTCCTATCACCATTCCAGAAATAGCACCTTCTTTATTCATTCGTTTGCTAAAAATACCTAAAACAATTGCTGGAAAAAAGGAGGCTGCTGCAAGACCAAAGGCCAAAGCCACAGTGGCGGCGACAAAATCTGGCGGATTGATTCCGAAATACCCCGCAACACAAACGGCAACAACGGCTGCTAATCTTGCTGCGATTAATTCTCCTTTTTCAGAAATTTTTGGGTTGATCATTTTCTTAATTAAATCATGAGAAACAGACGCAGAAATTACCAATAACAAACCTGCTGCAGTAGATAATGCGGCGGCTAAACCACCCGCTGCAACCAAAGCAATGACCCAATTGGGTAAACCCGCTATTTCAGGATTTGCCAATACCATAATATCTTTATCCACTGTAAGTTCGTTCTTTTTTGTGTCTGCTACATATTGCACTTTCCCATCCTTATTTTTATCATCAAAAGTGATCAGTCCTGTTTTTTCCCAATTAGAAAACCATGCTGGTAATTCTGAATATGCTTTATTACTAACCGTTTCAATTAAATTTGTTCTTGAAAAGACTGCAATTGCAGGTGCTGTTGTATATAAAATTGCAATTAAAAATAACGCCCAACCTGCAGATTTTCTTGCATCAGCCACTTTTTTTACGGTAAAAAAACGAACAATTACATGGGGCAAACCTGCTGTACCTACCATTAGTGCTGCGGTAATTAAGAAAACGTCTAAGGTAGATTTACTGCCTGAAGTATATTCTGAAAAACCTAATTCTTTGTGCAACCCATCCAATTTATCTAATAAATATATTCCGTTCTCATCCATTCCCCCAAAACCTAATTGCGGAATTGGATTTCCTGTCATTTGAATAGAAATAAAAATTGCTGGCACCATAAAGGCGAAAATCAACACACAATATTGAGCAACTTGCGTATAGGTGATGCCTTTCATTCCGCCTAAAACTGCGTAAAACAAAACGATAATCATCCCAATAATAACACCTGTATTGATGTCTACTTCTAAAAATCTAGAAAACACCAAACCTACACCACGCATTTGACCCGCAACATAGGTGAATGAAATTAATAATGCACAAAAAACAGCTACACTTCTGGCTGTATTAGAATAATATCGATCTCCAATAAAATCGGGTACCGTAAACTTTCCGAATTTTCTTAAATACGGCGCTAGTAATAAGGCTAATAAAACGTAGCCGCCTGTCCAGCCCATTAAATATACGGAACCATCATAACCGTTAAAGGAAATAATTCCTGCCATTGAGATAAAGGATGCTGCAGACATCCAATCTGCTGCGGTTGCTAAACCGTTTGCTAATGGCGAAACACCACCACCAGCTACATAAAATTCTTTTGTTGACCCTGCTCTAGACCAAATGGCAATGCCTATATAAATGGTAAATGTAATGCCTACTAAAATCCACGTCCAAACTTGAATACTCATAATTTATCTTTTATTATTCATCAAATCCAAATTCTTTATCCAGTTTGTTCATCAGTCTTATATAAATAAGTATGAGCATCACAAAAACATAAATAGCACCTTGCTGCGCAAACCAAAAACCGAGTTTAAAACCACCCAATCTTATTGTATTTAGTTCATCAACCAAAAGAATTCCGAAGACAAAGGAGACCAAAAACCAAATACTTAAAAGTATTGCCAAATATTTTAAATTCTTTTTCCAATAGTTCTTTTTATTTTCTAAAATCATACTTATTGAGCTTAGTATTAATATGTTGCAATATAAATTAAATTGTATACTTTTATAAGATAAATTCTATCTAATTGATGTTACAATTTCCTATTGAAGTTCTACAAACAAACGGGTTCTTTATCCTACTTTTTTTGGTGATTGCTATTTTATATTCTTCCGTTGGTTTTGGTGGTGGCTCTAGTTATCTAGCAATATTGGCGTTAACAGGCATTGCATTTACGCAGATTAGGGCGACTTCTTTGTTATGTAATATTGTGGTTGTTTCTGGGAATGTGCTCTTCTTTTATCAGCAAAAAAAAATAAATTTTAAAAAAATAATTCCGCTAGTTTTATTAAGTATTCCTTTGGCGTACTTGGGCGGATATTTAAAAATAAATCAACAATTTTTCTTTATCTTATTAGGTTTTACACTGTTTTTTGCTGCGATTACCATGTGGATTTCAAAAAAAATAGTTGCTTCTGAAGAAAAAAACAAGCAAACAAAACCAATAAAAAATATAGGATATGGTGGAATCATTGGATTTATCTCTGGTATGGTTGGTATTGGTGGTGGTATTTTTTTAGCACCAGTTTTGCATCTTACAAATTGGGATACTCCAAAAAAAATTGCCGCAGCTGCTAGTTTCTTTATTTTGGTGAATTCTATTGCTGGATTGTTAGGTCAATATGCAAATCCTGATTTCTATATCGATTGGAATTTAACCTCAGTATTATTAGTTACCGTATTTATCGGTGGACAAATAGGAAGCAGAATTAGCAACAATAAGCTTACTCCTATTCAATTAAAGAAGGCAACAGCCATTTTAATCGCTTTTGTAAGTGTACAAATTCTGTGGAAATATTTATTTTAATTTTAAAGTTGAAATTGCTAGTCCATCAAAAACTGAAAAGAGTTAAATATTAAAGTGATAATGATTGTTTTCTAATGGTTGAACAAATATCTTTGACCGCTTCATAAAAAAAAATAAAAAATGTTAGAAAATATCTTTACCCTTTTCATGCTAATCATGTTACAAGCTGTTTTAGGCTTTGATAACTTATTATACATTTCTCTAGAATCAAAAAAAGCACCCTTAGCTGACCAACAAAAAGTTAGAAAAAATGGTATTTTAATTGCGATTATATTGAGGATTGTACTTTTATTCTTACTCGTTTCAATCATCGACTATTTTCAAGAACCTTTTGCTTTTTTATCAGGAAAAATTGAAGATGTAGTCAGTTTTGCATTTAACGGTCACAGTATTATTGTATTGTTAGGTGGTGGATTTATTATTTACACAGCAATAAAAGAAATTTGGCATATGATTGCAACTCCTGATTTTGAAAATTCTGAGATGGTAAATACTAAAAGATCAAAATCTTCTAAAGCGGTAATTTTTAGTATTGTTTTAATGAATCTGGTTTTTTCTTTCGATTCAATTCTAGCTGCCATTGGTCTTACCAGCGAAATAGAAAATACTACCACAGCTTTTATTATTATGGCTATTGCTATTGTAATTAGTGGTTTATTAATGCTGTTTCTCGCTGATAGAATCTCTGTTTTCTTAGCAAAGAACAGAATGTATGAAGTTTTAGGACTGTTTATTCTTTTTATTGTGGGTATTATGTTAGTTACTGAAGGTGGTCATTTAGCACATTTAAAACTTTTTGGAAACGAGATTGTTCCTATGAGTAAAACTACTTTTTACTTTGTGATTGCTATTCTTATTATAACGGATGTTGTACAAGGAAGATATCAGAGAAAATTAATGACTGAAAAAAAATAATATAAATTTCATACTATCAAAAAGGGCGTTTTAATCAACGCTCTTTTTTTTGTCTTAAAAATTAGAAATATTAATAAATGTTTAACTATTTTTAAAATAGATTAGACAAAATAAGTTTTATATTTGTATAGGAAATGATAAAGTTTTTAAAAGCAAATAAAAATATTACTTCTGAAAATGGTTTTTCAACATTTATGTGTTGATTTTTCAAATAAGAAGTTTTTTGGTTGATTGATAAACCGCTGTTTTACAGCGGTTTTTTTTATTTTAAATCTGCGATACTATCTTGAATTCTTTGCGTAGTGATCTGCAGGATTCTTCTATTTACTTCTGATGCACAAGTATTATAAAAATCAAATTCATCTTCAGTAAAATGACCCGCGATAAAACCAACCGTCATATTTTTATAATTGTTATCTGTTTTATAAATAGACGAAATTCTTCCTCTCTTTTTTTGCTCTGATAAACTATTAAAATCAATTTTTCTTTTTTGTAAGTAATTTTTAAAAGAAGCGATTAATAATGCGTGTTGCATTTTAATTATAGGTCTTAAAGTTTTATTTTGAAACAATTCAAACTCAGACATATTTTCTTTTATTAAATCTTCTAATACTGGTCTTTCTTTAGTCATTTTCTAGTAATTCATCTAATTCTAATTGAAAATCGTATTGTAAATCTTCGTGTAATTTATCGATTATTCTTCTGATCATTCTCACTTGAGTCTCAAAAATACTTTGCAAACGTGTACTTCTTTTTATCGAAGGTCTAAACGCTTTCATCTTTTTACAGAAATACAATAATAGCTCTACTTCTGTTTCTTTCTTTTTAGAATAGCGAATGTGTTTTTTAATGGAAGTCAAAATTTTTCGTGCCCCTTTTCTTATATAGAAATAATTCTTGGTATTAATTTCTGAAAACTGTAGATCTACTTCTTCTTTAATATTTTGAATATACATTTCTTCATTATGTGATTCAAACAATAAATACCCAAGTAATTCTTTATTTTCCTTTTTAAACCTCGCCAATTGCAAGCACAACACTTTTAACTCATCTGAAGATTTATGAGCAATTTCGTCTTTAAGTTGTTTTATAGTGACAGTTTTCATCATTCAATGTAACAAGGGAGCATGCTCCCTTGTATAAAAATATTATTTTTCACTAGGAATCAGCACCATTTCATTCACATCTTTATCGTAATCTACTCCATCAACTTTAAAACCGAATAAACTAAAAAACTCATCACTGTATCCTTGTAAATCTCCTATTTCAGATAAATTTTCTGAAGTGGCTTTTTTCCAAAGCTCAGCAATTTCTGCTTGTACATCTTCACGCATTTCCCAATCGTCGATTCTAATTCTTCCTTTTTGGTCTAAAGCTAAATCGCCACCAAACAAACGTGTAGCATATAAACGCTGAATTTGCTCTATACAACCTTCGTGAATTCCTTTTTCTTTCATCACTTTAAACAACAAAGAAATATATAAGGGAATTACAGGAATTGCAGAACTCGCTTGTGTAACTAAGGCTTTATTTACAGAAACATAAGCTTTTCCTCCAATCGATTTTAAATCATCAGTAATGGTAAAAGCAGTTGCTTCTAAGTGATCTTTTGCAGCGCCAATGGTTCCGTTTCTATACACTGGTTTGGTAACATCTGGACCAATATAAGAGTAGGCAACAGTGGTTGCACCTTCAGAAAGTAAGTTCTCTGCTTTTAAGGCATCCATCCACATCTTCCAATCTTCACCGCCCATTACAGTAATGGTGTTTTCTATATCTTCGCCTTCCGCAGGGTTTATAGATATTTCTGTTACATTTCCTGTATGAAAATCTACTGTTTTATTGGTAAAAACTTCGCCAATTGGTTTTAAAACAGATTTGTATCTTTTTCCTGTATTTGGATGTGTTCTTACTGGTGAAGCCAAACTATAAATCACCAAATCTATCTGACCTAAATCTTCTTTAATTAAATTTACAACTTGTTGTTTGATCTCATTAGAAAAAGCATCTCCATTGATACTTTTTGCATACAAACCTGCTTTATGTGCCTGTTTTTCAAAAGCCGCAGTATTGTAATATCCTGGTGAACCTGGTCTTCCTTCCGTTGGAGGTTTGTCAAAGAAAACACCAATGGTTGCTGCATCAGAACCAAAAGCACTTGTAATTCTTGATGCCAATCCAAAACCTGTTGAGGATCCTAAAACTAGTACTTTTTTAGCGCCCTCAATTTTTCCTTTCGATTTTACATATTCTATTTGATTTTTTACGTTTTGCTCACAACCTGTTGGGTGTGATGTTAAACAGATAAATCCTCTTGTTCTTGGTGCTATAATCATGATTGTTTGTTTTTAATCTAAATTTAAATTTGAAAAAGAGTGTCATTTCGACGTTAGGAGAAATCTCTAAAATTAAAACTAACAATATGAGATTCCTCCTCTTTTGCTTTGCAAGCTACATTTAATTAAATGTAATGTTCGGAATGACAAACCTAACTATTGCTTCGATTCTAAAAAAGAATTCACATTCTTCTCAATTCTCTCCAACACATTATCTGTGCTAGCTTTTACAAAAACTTCTCCAGTAATTTGTTCGTATAATTCTATATATCTATTAGAAATTTCGATAACTTTATCATCAGACATTGCTGGTATTTGCTGATTTTCTTTTCCTTGAAATCCGTTTTCGATCAACCATTGTCTTACAAATTCTTTCGATAATTGTTTTTGAGCTTCGCCGTTGTCTTGTCTTTCTTGATAACCATCCGCATAAAAATAGCGAGAGGAATCTGGTGTATGAATCTCATCAATCAATACAATTTTACCTTCTTTTGTTTTTCCGAATTCATATTTGGTATCTACTAAAATAAGACCTCGTTTCGCAGCAATTTCTGTTCCACGTTGAAAAAGTTTTCTTGTATAATCTTCTAAAACTACATAATCTTCTTCAGAAACAATTCCATTCGCTAAAATGTCTTCACGAGAAATATCTTCATCGTGTTCGCCATTTTCTGCTTTGGTAGAAGGTGTAATTATCGGTCCCGAAGTCTCGGGAGGAAATTGATCATTTTCTTTTAGACCTTCCGCCATGGCTACGCCACATAAAACTCTTTTTCCTAATTTATATTCGCGAGCAGCATGACCAGACAAATACCCACGAATAACCATTTCTACTTTAAATGGCTCGCATAAATGCCCCACTGCAACATTTTCATCTGGATTTGCCATTAACCAATTCGGAACAATCGCTGCTGTCTCGTTCATCATTTTAGTGGCAATCTGATTCAAAATTTGACCTTTAAAGGGAATTTGACGTGGTAAAATAACGTCGAAAGCAGACAATCTATCTGTAGCAATCATTACTAAAAGTTCATCATTAATATTATAAACTTCTCTTACTTTGCCTTTATAAACAGATTTTAAATTCGGGAACTTAAAATTCGTTTCGTTAATTGTATTCATTATTGTTGATTGTGTTGTTGATTGTGCAAAAATAAGAATTTTACTTATCTTTTTTTTGTTTTGCTGTTAAAGAATAAAACAATGAAAATGAAGAACCAATTATAAGAAACCACAAACCAGTACCATTTAAAATCTCTGGAATTAAATTTGAATCTTTATTCTCAAATATTTGAATTAACACTCCTAATAAACAAAGTAATAAACCTAACATTGCAACTAATTTCTTACCCATAGTCTTTGTTTATAAAATTTTTTATTTACTTCAAAATATTTTTTATTTCTTGCCTTTCAAAAGAGAATGTACGAGATCTATCATCAACAGTATGAATAATTATCAGTAGCACGTTCTTTAAACGAGTCCTATCAATTACTATTTTTTCATTTTTATAAATTTCATGAAAAACCTTTATCAGTTCATCTAAAATTAAAACATCTATATCCTTAATTTTAATTTCTAGTTCTTTTTTTTCTAAATTTAGTAATTCATAAAAACCTACAGCTAATTTTTCTTTTAATTCAATATCTAAAGTATTAACAAATGTTTTTTCTTCATTTATGGTTACTCCAGATATTTTTGCAAATAAGTTTCTCAAAAAAAGTATTATTTTTTTTACTTCTCTTTCAATAAAATCATTTTCTTGTTCCAAATCTTAATGCATTCAAACTTATTCTGTTTCTATACTTTTATAAGCACCAATAATTTTTCGCACCAATTTATGTCTTACCACATCTTTATCGTCTAAATATACTTGTGCAATGCCTTCAATATCTTTTAAAGCTAGTAAAGATTCTTTAAGACCAGAAATTTGTTTTCTTGGTAAATCTATTTGCCCAGGATCTCCGGTAATAATAAATTTTGCGCTTTTACCCATTCGTGTTAAAAACATCTTCATTTGATTGTGGGTGGTGTTTTGCGCTTCATCTAAAATGACAAATGCGTTGTCTAAAGTTCTACCACGCATAAATGCCAAAGGGGCAATTTGTATGACTCCTTTTTCTATATGAGACTCTAATCTTTCGTGTGGAATCATATCTCTTAAAGCATCGTATAAGGGTTGCATATACGGATCTAATTTTTCTTTTAAATCACCAGGAAGAAAGCCTAAATTCTCTCCAGATTCAACGGCGGGTCTTGTTAAAATGATTCTTCGTACTTCTTTTTCTTTCAGCGCTTTTACCGCCAAAGCAACGGCTGTATAGGTTTTTCCTGTTCCAGCAGGACCCACTGCAAAAAGCATATCGTTCTTCTCCATTAAAGTAACCATTTTTCTTTGGTTCTCTGTTTGAGGTTTGATTAATCTGCCACTAACTCCATGTACTAAAACATCTTTCGCTTTTTTTGAAGCGGTTGTTTTTTCGTCACTTCCATTAGAAGTTAGAATTTGTTCGATACTATTTTCGTCTAGTTTGTTATATCTATTGTAATATTTAATTAACCTTTCTATTCTAATTTCAAATTCATCTAAAAGATCGGGTTCTCCATAAATTTTCATTTTAGCCCCTCGTGCAACAATTTTAATTTTAGGGAAATATCGCTTAAGCTGTTCTATAGTGCTGTTTTGTGCTCCAAAAAAATCTCCTGGATTGATCTCTGTGAGTTCTATAATACGTTCGTTCAAATGTTTAAATTTTGTAGATTGATACCAATTTTATTTCAATTAAAAATAGCGAATTAAATTACTAAAATGATTAGATTTGCGTAAAGTAATTCATAACTTTTACACATTTAATTAACAGCTATCAATTAATGTCTCTAATTACCTTAACCACAGATTTTGGAACCAAAGATCACTTTGTAGGTGCTGTGAAAGGAGCAATTTATTCTGAACTTTCAGAGGCGAAAATTGTAGATATTACACACGAAATAGCTCCATTTAACATTACTGAAACTGCGTATATTTTAAAAAATTCTTATAAAAGTTTTCCTAAAGGAACCATACACATTGTGGGTGTAGATTCTGAATTGAGTGCAGATAACAAACACATTGCTCTAGAATTAGACGGACATTATTTTGTTTGTCCAGACAATGGCTTAATCTCGATGATCGCCTCAGAAATTAAACCCACAAAAATTGTAGAAATTAATATTCACGACAGGATAGAAAGCAGTTTTCCTGTATTAGATGTTTTTGTACAAGTGGCTTGTTTTATTGCAAGGGGTGGAAATCTAACGGTAATTGGCAAAGAAATCAAAGCATTTAAAAAATTAATTGAAATTCAGCCAAAAGTAAATCAAGCGCAAAATCAAATTATTGGCGGTGTTGTTTATATTGATAATTATGGAAATGTAATTACCAACATTAGCAAAAAAATGTTTAATGACATCGGTAAAGGAAGAGCTTTTAAGGCAACTGCTAGACGGTATTCTTTCTCTAAAATATTTACAAAATACAATGAAGTAGCTGATAATAGTACGCATGAAAATCACCAATACGATGGTCATAAATTAGCTATTTTTAATGCAGCTGGCTTTTTAGAAATTGCCATTTACAGAAGTAATTTAGATACTGTTGGTGGCGCTTCATCACTTCTAGGCTTGGGCTATAGAGATGCCATTAGTATCGATTTTTACAACGAAACAACGCCAGATTTCACTCCAATATCATAACTATGTTTGTACGAATTGTAAAGATGAGTTTTCATCAGAAACACATAGCAGCTTTTGAATTAATTTTTGAAGAGAAGAAAACATTCATTAGAAATTCTGAGGGTTGTAAATTATTAGAATTATATCAAGATAAAACAAACCCTGAAATCTTTTTCACCTATTCCTATTGGGAAGAAGAACAAGATTTAGAAAATTATAGAAATTCTGAACTTTTTAAAGACGTCTGGGCAAAAACCAAAGTTTTTTTTAATGACAAACCAGAAGCTTGGAGTGTCGATAAAAAGATGAGTTTGCAGTAAGCAGTAAGCAGTAAGCAGTAAGCAGTAAGCTGTATGTCCCTGATATAGGTTGACCACTTAAACCAAAGTGTAAGCTTATGAAAGCAAATTTAAAACAGTTAAAGAAA
>NZ_CANMVP010000006.1 GCF_947501385.1 uncultured Polaribacter sp. | reverse complement strand
CAACCGCTTGATAAAAATTTTTCTCGGGTCTCGAACTGACATTTTGGAATACATTTAACTCAAAATGCACAACGGGTCTAATTCATATTCTTTTAATAATCCATCAATACTGCTACCTAATTGTATCCAACTACTACTAGTGCTATCATATTGATAAACTTTTACACGTCCTCCATCAAAATTTGTATCTGAATTGGAGCCATCATTTCTTGGTGCGCCAACTGCTACAATAGTTCCGGTTTCATTTAAACTTACAGAAGAGCCAAATTGATCACCTGACGATTCTCCAAAAATTGTGTTTCCTATTTGAGACCATTGGTCTGTACTACTCGAATATTTAAAAACTTTCACTTCTCCTGTACTACTGTTTGCAGATCTGTTTCCTCCAGCAACAATAGTTCCATCATTATTCATACTTACACTATAACCTACAACATCATTAATATTTGTTCCAAGTAAAGACCATGTTCCGCTATTGTTTTTATAAATATTTATATTTGTGCTTGTAGTAGATGCTATAATATCACCCTCATTATTAATGGCTACTTTTTGCCCTTGCCTTGTAGGTGGTGCCCCAAAAATATCTGCTCCTATTTGAGTTTGAGCAGAAGAATTAAAATAGATTACTAATAAAAATATACTTTGTAGTAGTAGTCTTGTAGTTTTGTTCATGACTAAAATTTTTATGATTTTCATATGGCGAAACTACCTTTAGCACTACATTATTTTCCCACCCAAAAAGGGTAGTTTTCATTTTTTTCACTATTTTTAGGTAGATTCTAAAGTATTTTTCTATGGTTTTGAAAAGAAAAAGAATATTGAAAAAATTTCTAAAAATCAATTTAAACTAGTACACTTCCTTATATTTGATGCTTAAATTTACAAACTCTTGAATAAAACTATTTTTTATTTAATTTTTATATTTTTATTAAATTCTTGCTCAAAAGTAGAAGACAATAAAAATCTAAATTTTTCAATTTCTTATTTAGAAGATTTAACGCAAACTGAAACAATTGAATCTATTTTAAAAAAAAAATTTAAGAAATTAGAAAGTCCAAATATTGGTTTTGAAAATGGGGTTTATTGGTTTAAAATAACTATAAAATCAGCTTTGTCAGATAAACAAATTGTTTTAGACTTGCCAGAAAGTAATATTCATGGAATTACTGTTTATCAAAATTCAAAAAAAGTCGCTATTCAACATTTAGACGATACCCATTTTTCTTTGTTAGTCCCTTTTTCATCAGAAAATTCTGTTTATTATTTGAGAGTGCTTTTTGAGAACGAGGTGTATTTTCCACTGAAAATCAAAGTATACAATGAAATACAACTTCAAGAAAAACATAATTTTTTCACCAATGGTTTGTATTATGGGTTTGTATTAGTTGGCTTATTACTCAACATCTTTTTTTATTTTTCTTTAAAGGAAAAAACATTTATATATTATTGCTTTTTTTTAGCAGCAATTATTTTAGGCGTTTTGTCTTATGATGGTTTATTGCAAGTTATTTTGCCAGAAAGTTTATCATACTACACTAGTGTTATAACTCATTTCTCCATTACATTTTTTGGATTTTTATTTGGATATAAATTCTTAAACACTAATTATTACTTACCAAAAAGTAATATAATAGGTTTTGCATTACTTTTTTTAGCAGTTGTTAATTATCTATTATTTTTTATCACAAACCATTATTTATTTGTTGCTATTGCAGATACTATTTCCTTTTTTGTGTTGTTACACAATTGGATTGTTGGTATCATTATTTATAAAAAACATGAGTTTGCAAAATTCTTTGTTATTGGATATTCTTTAGTTTTATTTTCTGCAGCGCTATTCATATTACCAATTGATTGGGGACTAAATATATATACCACATCTTTGGACAGTATAAAATTTGGGTCGCTGTTTGAGGTACTTATTTTAACCTATGCCATTACGTATAGAGTAACTGTTTTGCAAAAAGAAAACGAACAATTTAAACTAGAAATTCAGGACTATTTTAAAAAATTAAATACACTAAATACTAAAGTAAACGAAAAGACAATAATTACAGTACAACAAATAATAGATCAACATAACTTGTCTGATAGAGAAGCAGAAGTTTTGCCTTTAATTTTCGCAGGATATACCAATCAAAAAATTGCAGATGATTTATTTGTCTCTCTAAATACTATAAAATTTCATGTTAGAAATATTTATCAAAAACTAAATATTAAAAATAAAAAGGAAGCGATTAATTTATATGCTCAAATTAATGATGATATGTAGTATGTGTTTTAGTTTCAATAAATACAAAAGCTTTTTTGCTTGTATTCTAATCTTTTTGCTATTGAGTTCTTGTGCTAAAAATGACTATAATATTCCATTTTCTATTGCTTATTTTCATGACGTAAATCAGTCTGAAACCATTACCTCTTTAAAGGGAAAGGAAATGACTGCTTTAGATTCTCCTAATTTAGGTTATGAAAATGGAATTTATTGGTTCAAAGTTGTTTTGCCTGTAGAAGATGCTAATGATAAACTTGTTTTTGATATTGCTGGTAATTCTATAAATAATTTGTCTTTCTATAACGATTCACAAAAAATAGACGAAATACTTATTGATAGTACCAGACCTTCTTATCTTATTAAGAATGATACAAAAAATAACACATATTACATAAAAGTAAATTTTGAAAAACAGGTTCACATTAATTTAAAAATTGAAAGGTTTACTGCAAGCCAATTGTCTGAAAAATACTTCTTCTTTATGAATGGTATTTATTACGGTTTTGTATTGATGATTTTGTTGGTAAACCTATTTTTCTATTTTTCATTAAAAGATATTGGATTTTTATATTACTTTTTTTTCTTAATTGCTATTACTTTAGGAATTTCTGATTATGACGGATTGTTTAATAATTATCTGCCAGCTTATTTCTTAAAATATTATAGTGCGATTACACATTTTTTAATTGCTGTTTTTGGAGCAATCTTTGCAAATCAATTTTTATCAATCAATAAATACATTCCTAAAAGTAATCGAGTAAGCTTTAGTTTACTTGCATTGGCTTTTGTATTTTATTTAGCCTATGTATTTACAGGGAGTTTCTTATTCAGCGCTATTGGAGATAGTTTTTCTTTGTTAGTTCTTCTTCATTATTGGTGTATTGGTTTGATTATTTCTAAAACAAATAAATTTGCAAGATTTTTTGTAGCTGGATATTCTCTAATATTATTTTCTGCATTTCTATTTATAGCTCCAATTGATTGGGGCTTACAAATTTTTACAGTTTCTCTAAGTACTATAAAGTTCGCTGCTTTTTTTGAAATGTTAATTTTAACCTATGCAATTACATACAGAGTAAAAGTTTTACAACGAGAAAATGAAATTTACAGAACTCAAATTAGTAAATATATTTATGAAATTCAGAAATTAAAAAGTAATTCTCAAGATCGTTTTGATATTGATAAAAATCTTATTAATAAAAATCTTTTAGAAGAAAAATACGAACTATCAACAAGAGAAATAGACGTATTGCTTTTAGTATATAAAGGATTTGCAAATAATAAAATAGCTTCAGATTTAAATATTTCATTAAACACTGTAAAATATCATATTAGAAATATTTACGAAAAATTAAATATCAATAGTAAAAATGAAGCAATAGATATGTTTTCTAAAATCAAATAGTATATTACTTGCGAAAAATTAAAAATTAAAAGTCTTCATCCTATTCGTATTTTTTTAAATATTCTTTTACCAATTGTTTATCCTTCCAATTTGAGGATAAATACATTTCTTTCGAAATATATTTTTGTCTTTTTTTAAAATCTTCTTTTTTATAACCTTTTACCGATTCTTTTAAAATTGAAATCGTATTTTTTAGCAATATCTCAGTATTTTCTGAAACGACAACTTCAATTTTGATGTTAAACTTTACTTTTTCTTTATCCTTAGAATTCTCTATAAATTTGATGGGTCTATTGATGTATGCATAATTTTTAGTAGTATTTCTGTAATAAGAGGTAAACACTTTACCAAGTGGATCTTTCTCATAATAAATAATTCCAGAATTTTCATTTTCAGAATATTTAACTCCTAATACCCACTTTAAATTTATATGGTCTCCACGCTTGCCTTTTGCGAATTTATAAACTACTTTTTTTAATGTAAAATCTATAGGATCTACATATACTTTTCCTAAAAATTTTGCTTTCGATTTTCTAGGTTCAAAAGAAATGACATAAAATTTATTAGCTCCTAAATATTCACTTTTTTCTAATTGATGTTTATAATATTTTTCACTTAAAAAATTAGAAGCATTTTCTTTTAATACAAATACACCTGTAACATCTGCATCTCTCTTATAATTTGTTATTTTGAATTCACCGTAAGAATTGTCTTTTTTTATGGAATCACTTATTTCAGATAGCTTTTTAAAAGACAGAGAATCTTCAATTTTAAAAAGTCCTGTTTTTATTTTATAGGTTTTGTTTGTATTTAAATGTTTTAAAACAATATTTTGAAATTTTTCTTGAATGCTATTTAACGTCAATCCTTTTTCTATCTCATTTTTTTTATAACCAAGAACGCTATCCACGTTTACAATTGTAAAGGTTTTCTTTGTTTTCTTAGATGTAATTTTTTTTGAAAATAAACTTCCTGAGAACTCAGTAGTAAATTCTGGAGATTTTATAAGCAATCTATTAGAGAACTCTTCCAATTCATGTTGTGCTGATTTTCTATTTTTTTTATCTATTAAAGAACTAGTTTTTAGTTCTAAATCTAATTTTTGAAAATTCATTTTTTGAGCATCACTAATATAGATCTCTTGTTTTACAGTTTCAGAAACATAGTTTTCTTTCATGCTCTTACATGTTTTCATCAATAAAGAATCTAAAGAAATTTTAGCTATTTTTAATTCAATTTCATCTAATTGATTTACCGTTTCAGCTAAATGAACCTTGAAGTTTAATTTTCTTAAATTTATAATAGTGAATGTTTTGGTTTGGTAGCCTAAGCAAGAAAATGTAATAAAATCTACATTATTTAAATTGAGTGTGTAGTTGCCAAACCTGTTAGAGGTGGTGCCTGTTTTTAAGTTTGTAGAAATTGCAACTTTATCAATAGCCTTATTTGAATTTTTAGAAAATACTTTCCCAGAAATTGTTTGTCCGTAGTAAAGCACGGTAACACATAAAAACAGATGAGTTAGAAGTATTTTTTTGGTCATTGCTTATTTAATTTTAAGAAATGTAGTACAATTTTAAATTCCTAAATTAAAAAGGATTTAAATTTAACAAAGTATTATATTTGCATTCTCAAAATTTTAAGAACTATTAACCAAAATGAAGTTAATATTTTTATCATTTAAAAATTTATAGAAATGAAAGCTGGAATTGTAGGATTACCAAACGTAGGAAAATCGACTTTATTTAATTGTTTATCGAATGCAAAAGCGCAAAGTGCCAACTTTCCTTTTTGTACGATTGAACCTAACTTAGGAGTGGTAAATGTACCAGACAAAAGAATTGAAAAATTAGAAGAATTGGTAAATCCAGAGCGTGTGATGCCTGCAACCGTAGAGATTGTAGATATTGCAGGTTTGGTAAAAGGAGCCAGTAAAGGCGAAGGTTTGGGAAATCAATTTTTAGCAAATATTAGAGAAACAGACGCTATTTTACATGTAGTGCGTTGTTTTGATAATGATAATATTATTCATGTTGATAATTCGATTGACCCCGTTAGAGACAAAGAAACCATCGATATTGAGCTACAATTGAAAGATTTAGAAACCGTTCAAAAGAGACTAGAAAGAGTAAAAAGAACTGCAAAAACAGGAAACAAAGAAGCACAAGCAGAGTTGGTTGTGTTATTAAAAGTTGAAGAAACGTTGTTAAAAGGTATTTCTGTAAGGGCTTTAGATTTCACAGAAAAAGAAATGGAATTTGTACAATCATTGCAATTTATTACTGCAAAACCAGTACTGTATGTTTGTAATGTTGATGAAAAATCAGCAGTTTCAGGAAACGATTATGTAGAAAAGATAAAAGAAGCTGTAAAAGATGAAAATGCAGAGGTTATTGTATTGGCAGTCGGCACAGAAGCAGATATTACAGAATTAGACGATTATGAGGAACGCCAGATGTTCTTAGCAGATATTGGTTTAGAAGAGGCGGGCGTTTCTAGATTGGTTCGTTCTGCATATAAATTATTAAACTTACAAACCTATTTTACTGCAGGTGTAAAAGAAGTAAGAGCTTGGACCATTCCAATAGGTTCTACAGCGCCTCAAGCAGCAGGAGTGATTCATACAGATTTCGAAAAAGGTTTTATTAGAGCAGAAACAATTGCCTACGACGATTATGTTGCTTTTGGCTCTGAAGCAAAAGTGAAAGAAGCTGGTAAAATGAGAGTAGAAGGTAAGGAATACATTGTAAAGGATGGTGATGTAATGCACTTTAGATTCAATGTATAATTTTTTCATGCTGCACTTGTTTTAGCTAAATATTAAATATTAAAGAATGTAAAAAAAAACCAATGAAATTCATTGGGATTTTTATTAATTTATGATATTAAATTATTATTTACGGAGATTTTGAGCGCTTTCCATCAATGCTTTAGCCATAATTTCCTGTTTTTCTGCAAGGTGTAAACGACTATAAACATTAATCTTCGTTTCAGTTTTGTCTTTTCTAGGAGTTCCAACCGAATTATTAGATTCAGATAACTCAACCCTATTTAAAGAAGATGAAGTACTAAAACTAATCTTAAAAGGATCAAACCCTGGCTGGATTTTAACTGTTACTCCCCATCCAGTTACTAAAGTTTTGGAGGCAGCTCCACTTATATCTGGACCATCCAATCCATCCCAAAGTGATTCAATATGTTTTTTTACGGAATTTTCATCACCATAGGCCCAACCATATTGTGCTGATCCTACTGAAGGATCATCCCAAGCTACACCAAAATAGCAACCAGAATTTCCTAGAGCATAAACTACTCCTCCTATGTTGTGAGTTCCAAAAATTGAGTCATGCTGAGTTCCGCATTCTTCAGCATTTTCAGAAGGAATATTATCCCAAGTTCCTTTTCTAGTCCCCGATGATTGCTTACATTCAATCATTTCGCAATTGTCAATATTAGTATTCTCAATTTCCCATGCAATCGACAAACCTGTTAGTGAATCCCAAATTTTCTTTAAAGCTTCAGCTTCATCTTTAATTGTTACAATAGACATAATTAAATTTTTAAGATTAGTATAATGTAAAATTAATTTAACAAGAACTACTATAATAGAGTATAAATACCTGTTTTTTAAATAGATATATTTTTCTTATAGTCTGTATTAAATAGCGATTGTTTTTTTACCAAAAAAGGAATAAATAATTTATGATTCTGGAAAAGATTTAAAAAAAACACTATAATAGATTATTATTAGAAAAAAATTTAGAAATTAGTTTGCTAGAAAATTCCAATGAATTTTCATTGGGATTGTTTTGTTTCTCTAAAATCGATACCTTAAACTTATTGCCTGATAGTTTTTGCCATAAAAATTTTGATCCATAACGGGTTGAAATGAAAATGAATTTTCTTTCTTTTTATGCAATTCAGGCACGTAATAGCCTACAATTGCTCCTAAACCGTATCCTAATAGCACATCAGATAAAAAATGCTGACCTGCTTTAATTCTTAGATATCCAACAGCAGCAGGCAATAGCGCAGCTCCTGCCCAGATATAAGGCACTGCAGGGGAATCTGGATTAAAATCTTGATATACTTTTGCTGCAAAAAAGGTTGCAGTTGTGGTTGCAGCAACATGACCAGAATAAAAAGATCTAGTAGCAGAAACACTTTTACGTTGTTCTAAAGGGGCATCTGTTCCGTAAACATAAGGTCTACTTCTGTCTACCAAACCCGCTGAAATTGTAAATAGCGCAGAAGTTGTGGCTAAACTTTCTAAATAAATCCCAAATAATTGTCCAGAATGTTCGTTTGCTTCATCATCAAATAAAAGTGCAAAAGGAGCTGCAAAAGAAAGGGCAAAAGGAATGTCACTTAATTTACTAGCGCTTTCAGAGTAATTACCAGCAGCCCATTGATCTATAAAATTGATATCGTCTTTTTCGCTTCTGATTCGAATTAAATCTGCATCAGAATAGCTATCTTTTTTAGAAATAATGTAGATACCACCTGCTGTAGCCGCAAATGCACCTGCTGTCCAAATTCCATCTCTTTTCCATTTCCACTCATATGGAGAGTTGCCCTTTTGAGCAAAAGTAACTTGTGTGATAAAAACCGTAATTAAAAGTAATTTCAAAAATTTCATATCTTTATTTTCTACAAAAAAATAAAAAATTGAAATTTTCAATTATCTCAAATACTCAAAATTTTGACTCAAAAAGAATTAATTTTTAAATTGAAAAATCACTTTTAAACTGTTCTTTTCTTCTTTAGCATTTTTTGAATAAATATGTTGTTTGGCAAGGTTATTTCTTCATCTTGTTCTGTTATAATGGTTACAAAAAATAACCCAATATTGCTAACTTTTCCTTTTATTTCATATTCTTTCCCTTCCATAATGGTAACGGAATCTTCTAATTTTACATTATGATTGAAGAAGATAATAATGCTTGAAGTGATGTTTGAAAGAATAGACCATTGTGCAAAAAATGCAACCCCAACAACCGTTAAAATAGAGCCTATGTAAACGATGAGATCAGACTGATTAACTCCAAGAATTGTTAAAATTATAGTAATGGTCACCACTAAAAAAGTGAGGTTGATTGCTTTTTTTACAATTTCTCCTCTTTGTTTCTGCATGAACTTATTTTCTCTTGTTCTTGTAATAATTTTATTGGAAGTTCTTCTCACAATAATAAAAATGAAGAAAACAATAAAGGCTTCAATGATTTTAATATATTTTATATCCATTGTTTTTAGATTACGTTAATGAGGTTTTTATATAAAAGTAGGTTGTTTTATAGATAGCTGTTTTAAGATTACTGCCCTAAATTAATAACTTTTTTTAAATTTCTCTTGGACAGAAAAATTAATAAGGTTCATAAAATTTTTATGAACACCTAAAGTAGTATCTAATTGCAACTGTTCTATAAGCCTTAAAATTAATTTTGGTTGGAATTGCAAATCTGGAATGGAAATGTATTTTTCAAAAATCACCCCAATACTCTTATAATAGAGTTGTTCAAAAGCATTCAAATGCGCTGGTCTTTCAGCTACATATTCATAAGAATTTACATTAAAAGATTGTAAAACATCACCAACATAATCTTTGTGCAATATTTGTGTAGGATTTATAATATTCAATTCCTTTATTTCTGGATTTAAAAAAGCATACAAAATTGCCTTAGAAACAAAATCTACAGGAACAATATTTAATCCACTTTTTTTATCTATCCAAATTCTAAAGTTTTCTATTGAATTCTTTGCGTATTTATCTAAAAAAATCGCCCAAGAATAAAATACATC
Organism: uncultured Polaribacter sp.; assembly: GCF_947501385.1. Lineage (GTDB taxonomy): Bacteria > Bacteroidota > Bacteroidia > Flavobacteriales > Flavobacteriaceae > Polaribacter. Next base: position 172,545 of record NZ_CANMVP010000006.1, on the reverse strand, counting down.
ATATTTTGGTGTTTCATAAAAAGGGGTATCTATCAAACGTCCGCAAACAATACTTGGTCTTAAAATCTGAGAAGCAATATTTTTCAATTTACAAGTTTCTTTTACATAAAGTTCGCTTTCATATTTAGATTGTTCATACGGATTTCTAAAATGAGTTACCTCATAATTTTCAATCGTATCGTCTACTTTTTTATCTTGAATGCCAAAAGAATACGCGGTACTGATGTATATAAAACGAGTTACAGATGTTGGTAATTGTTCTAAAAGTTTTTTTGTTACTAGATAGTTTTGAGCGTGTACGATTTGTTTAGAATCTTTGGTATGTAACAAACTTGTGGAGCCAGCACAATGAATAACGGTATCAAAAACATGTTTTTCTAGAATTTCTTTTGTGATGGTAGCTAAGTCATGAGCTATTACCGTTACTTTCTCTAAACAAGCTTCTAAAGTGAAATTATTTAAAAAATCTGGACGAGATTTGTCTTGTATCACATCTAATAATCGTTGTTTCGCAGGTTTTTCATTGTCTCTTATTACAATAAAAAGATGGTTTACTGTTTTCTCAACGATGGCTTTGTGTATCCATTCAAAAATAATATGACTTCCAACAATTCCTGTTCCACCTGTTAACAAACAATTCATACGTATACTTTTAATGAAATTTCAACAGTGAAAAGATTTTTTGAAGTAAAAACCTCACAATTCTGAAACTCCGAGCGTGAGGTTTAAAATATGTTAATTTAGCCTTTGTAAAAAGGTAATTTTACAATAGTTGCAGGAATTGCTTTTTTACGAACCTGAATGTAAATTTGAGTTCCAGATTTGGCGAAAATGCTAGGAACATAACCCATTCCAATTCCTTTTTGTAAACAAGGGCTCATGGTACCTGAAGTTACATTTCCAATCTCGTTTCCCTTGCCATCAACAATAGCATATCCATGTCTTGGAATTCCTCTTTCATTCAATTCGAAAGCAACCAATTTTCTGGCTGGTTTCAATTCTTTTTGCTTCGCCAAAGCTTCTGCATTTACAAAATCTTTCGTGAATTTTGTAATCCACCCTAAACCAGCTTCAATCGGTGAAGTGGTGTCGTCAATATCATTTCCGTACAAACAATAGCCCATTTCTAAACGCAATGTATCTCTTGCGGCCAAACCAATGGGTTTAATTCCAGATGCTGCTCCCGCTTCAAAAACTTTATTCCAGATTTGTTCCACATCCGTATTTTTACAATAAATCTCAAATCCGCCAGAACCTGTATATCCAGTTGCAGAAATAATAACATGTTCAATTCCGGCAAAGTCACCCACTTTAAATTTATAAAAAGGAATGGCTGCCAAGTCTAATGAAGACAAAGATTGCATCGCTTTCACCGCTTTTGGACCTTGAATTGCCAACAAGGAATACTCTTCGGAGATGTCTTTTAAATTGGCATTAAATTCTTGGTTATATTTTGAAATCCAATTCCAATCTTTTTCAATATTAGAAGCATTTACTACCAATAAATATTGATCTTCTTTAATTTTGTAACAAATCAAATCATCTACAATTCCGTTTTCTTCATTTGGAAAACAACTGTACTGTGCATCCCCAATTTCTAGCTTAGAAGCATCATTAGAAGTCACTTTCTGAATCAAAGCTAATGCATGCTTTCCACTCACTAAAAATTCACCCATATGACTTACATCAAAAACACCAACAGCTGTTCTTACCGTTAAATGTTCTGCAGTAACCCCTTCATATTGAACTGGCATATTGTAACCAGCAAAAGGAACCATTTTTGCGTTTAAACTTTCATGAACAGAATGTAATGCTATATTTTTCATTGATAGATTTCTTTAAATTTCAGCTAAATTATTGAAAAATTCGCAATTAACGACCACTAATATTTTGTTAATATTTTTAACTAAAAAATAAATAACAGTACATTTGAAAAAACAACCATTAAACCAATTGAAATGAAGATTTTTAAATTTCTATTTATTGCTTTTTTAGCCGTTTCTTTTAGCGGATTTTCACAAACGCCAACCGATTTTTTATCGGCAGCATTTCATAAGAGTAGAAGAGATGCACTGCGTGCTAAAATGCCAGCGAATTCTGTGGCGGTAGTTTTTGCAAATTCAATTAGAAATAGAGCAAATGATGTAGATTATGTGTTTCATCAAGATCCAAACTTTTATTATTTAACGGGTTATAGAGAACCCAACGGTGTTTTGGTGATGTTTTCGGAAAACCAAACTGATGCTGATGGAAATATCTATAACGAAATTTTATACGTCCAAAAAAGAGATGCAAGAGCAGAACAATGGAATGGAAAACGTTTAGGCGTTGAAGGCGCAATAAATGTACTAGGATTTTCTAAAGCAATGAATGCTGAAGAGTTTGTAAATACAACAATTGATTTTAAGAAGTTTGATCGAATTTTTATTGAAAAATTTAATGATGATTATAGAAATTCATCAAGAAATGCTGCAGAAGTTTACGACTTAGTAGTTGCTTTTAAAGAGAAATCAGCATATAATCCGAATAACTTTTTATCACCTGTAAAAAAACAAGTGTATGAATTGGTAAAATCTACTCCAATAGAAAATAGTGCCAATGTTGCACAGGTAATTGGTAGAGCTTTGGCGTACGATCCATCTTTAAAAAATGATAAAGATTTAATGCAATATAAAGAGGCTACAGATGCGCAACTAAAAAAAGATTTACAACAGAAAATTTCTTTGAAATTAGAAGCTAAAACAAATATCGATCAATCATTTTTATCTACAAATTTAGCAACTTTAAGAGAAGTAAAAACTGCGGAAGAATTAAAATTACTTACCAAAGCAGTAAGAATTTCTGCCATTGGTCAAGTAGAAGTAATGAAAGCCATGAAGCCACACATGTCTGAAACTGAATTGCAAGGAATTCACGAATTTGTTTACAAAAAATACGGAGCAGAATATGAAGGATATCCTTCAATAGTTGGTGCAGGAAACAATGGTTGTATTTTACATTACATAGAAAACAATAAGACAGCTGTTGGAAACGATTTAGTTTTAATGGATTTAGGAGCAGAATATAGAGGTTATACAGCAGATGTTACACGTACAATTCCTGCAAACGGAAAATTTACCGAGGCACAAAAAGCGATTTATGATATTGTATATAAAGCGCAAGAAGCAGGAATTGCGGCCTATGTAATTGGCGAAAGTATGGCAAAACCGAATCAGATTGCTAGAAAAGTTGTCAATAAAGGTTTGTTGAAATTAGGAATCATAAAATCTATTGATGAAAAGCATCCTTATTTTCCACACGGTACTTCGCACCATATTGGTTTAGATGTGCATGATCCAGGAAACTATGGTAATTTCGAAGAAAATATGGTGGTGACTATGGAACCTGGAATTTACATTCCTAATGGTAGTAACTGCGATAAAAAATGGTGGGGAATAGGAATTCGTATTGAAGACGATATTTTAGTTACTAAAAATGGTCCTGTAAATTTATCCGAAGAAGCACCAAGAACAGTTCAAGAAATCGAACAAATGATGGCAAAAAAATCTGTTTTAGATAATTTTGTTTTACCAGATTTAGATAAATAATGGGTAAAACCGCAATCCTATTAGGTGCAACGGGTTTAACAGGAGGATTTCTTTTAGAAAAGCTAATCGCAGACAATTCGTATACAAAAATAAAACTTTTTTCTAGAAGTTCTGTTGAAAAAACTTCTGATAAAATAGAAGAACATCTTGTTGATTTATTAAAGTTAGCAGACCAAAAAGTAGAGTTTATAGCAGATGAAATATATTGCTGTATTGGTACAACAGCATCAAAAACAAAAGACAAAAATCTATACAAAGCTATAGATTATGGCATTCCAGTAGCTGCTGCAAAACTGGCAAAACAACATGGTATTGCTACTTTTATAGTCATGTCTTCTATGGGCGCAGACGCTTCAAGTACTGTTTTTTATAATAGAACAAAAGGAGAAATGGAGCGCGATGTTTTACAACAAAATATTCAAAATACTTTTGTTTTAAGACCTTCTTTAATAGGTGGCAGGAGAGACGAATTTAGACTAGGAGAAAGAATAGGAGTAACACTCATGAAATTATTAAATCCACTATTTGTTGGAAGTTTAAAAAAGTATAGAATGATTCATCCAGAAAAAATTGCAACGTGTATGAAAATACTTGCCAATAAACCTATACATGAATCTATTATTAGTTCAGATAAAATTATAACGATTGCAAATTTTAAAGAAAATGAGTGAAAAACAACCCAATAATCCGATGCATGGAATTAAATTGGCAACTATTTTAGAAGAACTATTTAAAGAATATGGTTGGGAAGAATTAGGAGATATTTTAAACATCAATGCTTTTAAAAATAATCCGACTTATAAATCGAGTTTAAAATTTTTAAGAACAACACCTTGGGCAAGAGAAAAAGTAGAGAGGCTTTATGAAAAAACAATATTGAAATAATTTTTATAGAAGCTACCTGCCTGCGGAAGTCAGGTTTCTAGCTTTCACTACTTGCTTTACTTTCTGAAATTAAAAAAATCTCAAACAATTAGCCATTCTTGAACATAATCGAAAGGAATTCCATCTTTTTTGTGATTACTAATTTAGATTTAGGAATTTAATTATTTAAACAAAATTGAAATCTCTTGGAGCATTATTGAAATTATATAAAAAAGAACAATTTACAAAGTAACTTAAGATCTTGTTATTTTTTATTTAAGTCTCTTCGGAAGGTTCGGAACGCTCGACCAGATACTGATGTACTAATAAGCATTCAAAATTACTAAAACTTCTGCTTTTTTTCTTGAGGAAACAGGTACATTCGAATTGTCTGTTAGCATCAAATAACCACCATCAGATTTTATATATTCTTTGATATATTTTATATTAACCAAATGACTTTGATGCACTCTTAAAAAACCAACTTCCTTTAGCAAGTCTGCATAAAATTTTAAAGTTTTAGAAACAAGTATTTTATCAGTATTTTTAAAGTAAAAAGTAGTGTAGTTATTGTCTGATTTACAACGGATAATATCAGAAATATTAGCAACAATAATTTTTTCTAAAGTATGTAAAGATATCTTTTCTAATTTGGTGTTTGGTGTTTTAATTGCCTGCTTTAAAACCTGTAGTTGTTCTTTTTCTGGTTGTAGTTGTGATTGTGCTTTCTCAATTGCATTTGATAAATCTTCCTCTGAGTAGGGTTTTAAAATATAATCTATTGCTGCAAACTTAAATGCTTTAATTGCATACGCATCACTGGCGGTTACAAAGATAATTTTCGATTTTAAATCAGGAAAAATTTCTAAAAGATCAAAACCAGTTCCATCTCCTAACATAATATCTAAGAAAAGAATATCTGGCTGATTTTTGCGTAATAATTTTGCAGCTTCCACCACACTTTTTGCGTTGCCAATAATTGCTATTTCTTTGTGATTATTTACAATGTCATTTTTTAACATTTCTAAAGCCAGCCTATTGTCTTCTACTAAAATTGCAGTTGTTTTCTTCATCAATCTATCTATATTTATGAGAGTTTAAAAACGGTAATTTCTGGTCTTACATTGAATCTTATTTGATGTAAATTTCCCAAAGCTCTATTAATATACAAAGTTCTACCATCCTTTAAATCGATTTCACCAGCATTATATCTTTTATTTTTTACAGGAAGCATTGGTGGATTTAGAAAAGGAGGTTTTACTTGCCCTCCATGTGTATGACCAGATAAAATCCAGCCGCTGTAATTGTTCCAAACATTTAAATCACAAACATCAGGATTGTGACATAAAACCAAATTTGCTTTTTTAGCATCATATGTAGCCATTATTTCGGTTGGATTAAAATTTAATCCCCAATAGTCATCTAAACCAATAAAGTTTAGTCCGTTCGCATTTTTTTGATAATTACTCAATACAGAAACTCCAGCATTTTCTAAGATCTCGGTAATTTTATTGGCAACATGTTGTTCTGCCCAATTTTTTCCGTAATCATGATTTCCTAAAATACCAACAGTGCCTAATTTGCCTTTTACAACATGCTTAAAAACATCTTTTAATTGTTTTAATTGTTCTTCGTTTTCATAGGAGACAAAATCTCCCGTATAGACCACAAAATCAGGATTAAGCAATTTTGCTTTTTCAAAAGAATCGATTATAAATTGATAATCAAATTTATTGCCTACATGAATATCACTTATTTGCAATAACGTTTTACCAATCAATTCTTTCGGTAAATTTTTAATAGGCATTTTTTTATGGACAAATTCTAACCAAAAAGGTTCTACTTGCCAACTATACAAACTTGTTAATAAACCCATTCCTGCAGCACTTAACAATGTTTTTTTTATAAAATTTCTTCTTTTCATAGCTATTAATAATCTGTTTTTAAAGGAATTTTAAACCAAATTTTAGTTCCTAAAATAGTGTCTTTTTCTTTTATTTCTTCCACAGAAAAAGCACTGAATTTAGAGCTGTTTTCAATTCTCTCTTGAGTTACTTCTAAGGCAACGGAAGTATGATTTTTTGTGGTTTTATTTTTTTGAGATTGATAAATTCCGATACCATTATCAACTACAAAGCACTCTAAAAAGCGATGTTTTACTTTAAAAATAATATTAATTTTCCCTTTTGATGAGTTTTGCTGAATTCCGTGTTTAATAGCATTCTCCACAAAAGGTTGTACCAACATTGGTGGAATCAAAATTTCTTCAGAATCTATATTGTTGAGCGCCGTTTCTATCAAAAAGCTAAATTTTTTAGAGCTCATTGTTTGTTCTAAACTTAAATAGTTTTCTAAGGTTTCTATTTCTTCTTTTAAACTTACTTCTGTGCGTCTAGAATTGTTTAAAACACTTCTTAAAAGTATTGAAAACTGTGAAATTATTTTGTTAAATTCCTTTTTATTTTCTGAATTTCCTAACGCTTTAATTCCGTTTAAAACATTGAAAATAAAATGCGGATTCATTTGTAATTGCAAGGCCTTTTGTTCTAAAGAAAGCAGATGATTCTCTAGTTTTAAAGCTTCGATTTTTTCCTGATTTTTCTTATGAGAATTTCTGATGTACAAATCAACAATTCCTGCAAAAATCAAACACAAAACTACGCCACATAAAAGAAGAAACCAAACTTCTTTATAAATAGGCTTTTCTATATAAAATGAGAAAATTTTAGTAGTGGTTTCTGTACTGTTTTTAAAACGAGATTCCGTAATGAATTCATAATTACCAGGTTTTAAACTGGCAAAATTTACTTGCTGGTTTTTGTTCCAAGGAGAAAATGAATTGTCTAACTTATATCGAAATTCTATATTTTCTGGATTGCTAATTGAAACACTTTGTAGTAAAAAAGAAATGTTATTTTGATTCGGTTTTAACTGCAGCACCTTGTTATACGAATTTACGTTGATGGAATCTATAGCAACATAATTAACAGCAATATCCGCAATGGCTAATGTTGGTTTTTTTACAATTGATGTATTTTTTTTGATGTATAATTCATTATTTGTCGCAATAAAAATATTTTTTTCAACATCCTCAAAAACGGACTGAATTGTATTCGAATTTAAATTGCTATTGTATTTATTCATCCTTTTCTCAAAAATAAAATCATCTGAATTTAAAATATCAATACCATCATTTTTAGAAGCAACATATATTTTATCATTGATTAAAGAAATATGTGTTATTTCATTTTTAGAATACTTTTTAACCAACTTATTTTCAACATTTAATGCTTCAATTTCTGATTTGTTTTTTACAACGAAAAGTTTGTCGCTATTTATTAAAAGTGATGAATAATTTCCTTTGCTAATTAAATTTATTTCCTTTGGCTGAAACAAGCTGTCTAAAATCCAAAGTCCGCTATTGGAAGCCACTATAAATTTATTATTGAAAAAAGTAATATCATTTATAAAAGAGAAATCTAAATTATATGTGGTTTTTAAAGGTTGTAAGAAATCTTTATCAAAATACAGCATTCCTTGGTTAGAACCTATAAATATTTGATTTTGATATTCAAATATTTTATGGACATTTTTTGCATCAAAAGTTAAGAGTTTATTGCGAGTTTTTAAATGAAGACTTTTATTTTTTCCTATAAAAAGCGTATCATTTTTAGAAAAAATAGTTTGAATATTTTGAGAAGATGCTTCTATTTTAAAATCGAAATTAGTAATAGAAACTCCGTCAAATTTCAGTACGCCTTTGCTGGTTGCCAACCAGATATTATAAAACTTGTCTTGGGTAATCTCATTAATTTTATAATTTCTAAATTCTTTGAAAGCTTCCACTTTTTGAAAGCTATTTTCTTGAGCATTTGTTTTAAAAATGAACAAACAAAATAAAATTAGAAATGTGAGATTCCTCCTCATACTTCGTTCGGAATGACAAATCAATAAAGATTTCAAAAAAAATATTTTCATTGTAACAAACTTACTAATTAAAACGTCATTACACCATTTATAATAAAGTGTAATGACGCTTATCAACCTACAATTTCCATTCCAATTTAGTTCATCGCATACAAGCGTTTATTGTTTGTGTCTGGTTTTATGTGTTTTAAATCTCCGTAAGGTCTTATCAATGGTTTTAATACACACAAACCTGTTGTTCTACCTCTAATTACTAATTTACTTCCTTTTATAGACCAGTTCCATCTAAATTTATCCACAGAAATATTTAATTTTTCTAAGGCTGCAAGCAATTCATCTTGTTGTTCAATCCAATCCATTACTTCTTCTACAATTGTAAATTTTGGCATTTCGTTATCAGAATCTTGATAATTAAATTCCCATTTCACGGGGATTGTAAATTGTGTTGTATACGCCTCACCAACATATCTTTCTTTTTCATTATTTAAAGCATCATACCAATCGATGTCTTTTTCTTTAGGGTATTTTCTAGCGATTTCTTTAGATAAATCTACTTTTCCCGGAGAATATGCTGTTGGATAAAATACATAATAAGGTTGCGCTAAATAGTGATTCGAAAATTGGCCTCCAAAAATTGTATGATAAGGAGAAGCCACAACTTTTGGGTTTTTTTTTGCATGAAAAGCGTCTTTTAAAGTACTTAGCAATTCTTTATTTTCAACCAATCCAGAAGCATGAAATACTATTTTCGAATTACCATTTACGACACTTTTCAATTTTGGCAAAGTACCTTGTGTAATAGATCTTCTTAATGTTTCTGAAGTAATTTTGTCTCCTCTAACAACGGTTTCTAAATTCATGCCTTTGTAAGGGTTGCTCTTGTTTACGATATGAATTTCGCTATATGGATGCTGATTTCCGTTTTCATTCAACCAAATAATGATTTCTTCTAAAGAATATTGTCCATCAATTACTTTTAACCCTTTTTCTTGAAAATAAGTTCTTGCGTCTGCATAAAAAGTTTCACTTCCTTTATCAAAACCTGCAATAAACACAATTGGTTTTTGATAGATTATCTCTTTATTTTCTGCTGAAATTGAATTGGTATTCTCTGCAACAATTATGGGTGAAGTTTTATTTGTTGATTTTGAATTGCAACTTATAAAAGTGCTTGTTGCTAAAAATGCGGCTGCAATACATACTGATTTTGTTAAAAATGTTTTCATGATTTCTACTTTTTTAAATGTTAATACACTGTAAAAGTAGCAGAGAAGTTGATCTAAATTTTGGCTGTTTTAGAATTCGTGCAGTATGCATTAGAATTCGTTACATTTTAGTTCAATATAAAAGCATAATCAATATCTCCCGGAAATAATATTTCTTGTGTTTGACTTTTTTTAAATCCTAAAAGTGTTTTCAACTCATTTATTTCATAAATATCAAAAACTAGAACTAAATTTTGATGAAAAGTTTGCACTGGTATTTTTCTTTTTTGTGTTGTACAGGCATTAAAGTCTAACCAATAATCGATATCTATTTTAGAAATATATTCTTTAAACTTATTTAGCTGATTTTTATTAAATTGAAAAAATATATTATTGAAGATAAGATTATAGCTTTTACAACCTTTACACATAGAAAGCTCTCCATTTTTAACTCTTGAAATAATTTTAGCTTTTTGACACATGATGGTAGGCTTTAATAGCAATCTGTTTTAATTTGATTATTTTCTTTTAATATTTCAATATTTGAACTCAATTTTTCTTTGGCAATTTTATTGATTACTTTTTCTACACCTTTTTGCATGTTTAGAGAACCACAAATCATAATAACTCCTTCTTTCTGTAGAGCATTTGAAATTAAATCTGATTGACTTGCTAAACTCTGCTGAACATATGTTTTTTGTGCTACTGAATACCCAACATTAAAAGAAGTAAGTGTTTTGTTTTCTAAAGCAGCAACTATGTATTTATTATAAATTTTTAATGAATTTTTAGTTCTTCCGCCCCAAAATAAATGAACCTTAGCCTTCTTGTTTTCTTGAATCATTCCTAAAAAGGGCGCAATTCCTGTTCCATTTGCAATAAGAATTACTTCTTTCACTTTCTTCGGAAAATGGAAATGGTCATTTTTTTGAATGGTTGTAGTAATTGAATCATTTATTTTAAGCTGATGTAGATAATTTGAACAAACTCCGAATTCGTGTTTTTTGACACTTAGAAGTATTTTTTTATCAATTTTTGCGATAGAGTATAATCGGTTTCTTTGTAATCTATTTGGACTAATGGAAAGTAAATCTCCTGATGTAAATTTTGTTTTTTTTGTTGATTTCAATTCAATTAGAAAAGTATCATCAACATTTATTTCACTAGTATTTGCAACCTTAAAAAAAGTTTCTTTTATTGTTTTTTCAAATATATCACTTTCATCAATTTCTAAAGAAAGGTGATTTAAAATGCCCCATTCATGTATCCAATTTCTAAAAGAACTTAAATTTTGATTGTCAATTTTAAACAAAGGCATTACAGGAGTAAATTTTAAATGAACTTGTAAAGAAGCGTGCACTAAAATGGCAAACTTGCAAAACGCTGTATATTGGGTTGAACCAAAACCTAATACAGCAAATTTTAAAGAATTATTTTGTTGAATTGCACCAATCAATTTCATAAATTTATGTGCATTGGTAGGCGCATCTCCATCTCCATAAGTTGCTGTGAAAATGATGAGATTCTTTGCTTTTTTATAAGTTGTATAGTTATTTAATTCCGCTATAAAAACTCTTTTGTTTGCCTTTATAAGCGCGTTTTTAAAAGCATTGGCAGAGCGTATGGTACTTCCTGTTTCAGAGCCTACCAAAATAACGTATTCAGCTTCGTCTTTTGATATTTTATTTTTTATGGGCGATATTTCTCTCTTTCTTTTTAGTGCCATGACAAACCCTGAATAGATGAAAAATAAAATGGCGAAACAAGTGAATACTAAAATGGTAGCCCATAAAATTGAACCATCTCCTGTGTGTAGCAACAAACTATAATGAGAACCTAAAGCAACTAAAGATTGTCTTTTCTCACTAACAATTTGGCCGTTATATTGATGAACTGCCAATTCCTTATCGTGAAGTTTTATAAAAAAAGAATCTTCTTCATCTGAAGAAAAAGGAAATTCTATTTTTTTAACCTTATCTAAATTTGTTGATTTAAAAATTTCAAAATCAGTTGTTTTTGAATTTAAAGCCTCTTTCTTTAGAGATGTATTTTGATGCGAGTTGGTGTCTTTTGGTAACAAAGAGAATTTTTCTAACGATAAATAAACACCTGTTAAAGTGATAATTATTATCGGAATTAAGGTATATCTGCTAATAACGATATGATAATATTGAGTATAATTTTCTTTGACAATTTTTGAGAATATTTTATGAATTCCTCCTTGTCTTTTACTAATTAAAAGAACACCAGTTATTGCAATTAAAAAGAGTAAAAAGGAAACAAAACCGATTAAAAATCTGCCTGTAGATTTTAAAAATAAAGAACGATGTAAATTAGTTGCAAATTCAAAAAGTGCTAATTTTTCTTTATTATTACCAACCTTTTCGCCTGTTTCTGGGTTGATGTAAAATTTTTCGCTTTTTCCTTTTTTAGTAATTATAGTTGCAGCAACAAAATTATTTTCGTCTATTTCTAAAGCAATAACTTCATCATATTCTTTTTGTAAAACAGCAACTGTTTCGGAAATTGAAATATCATTTAAATTAACAACAGCAAATGGTTGTGACTTGTTTAAAATAGGCTCAAAAGCTAAAATAATACCTGTTATAGAAGCAATTATAATAAATAAAGCAGAAGATATGGCCAGTGTTAAATGGCTATATCTCCAAATAGAAGTGGTCATTTATATATTTTTTTGAGACGTATTTCATATACCAACACAAATAAATTCTGTATTAATTTGTGAAATTAGTACCTTTTACTTTTATTGTGGTATCATTCTTACATAGCGAATAAACCCTTTTCCTTCAATTTTAGACTTTACGTTTCCTGATGTTAATTCAAACTCAACATCATCTTTATGGTATTCTTGGTCTTCAACAGCAGTTTCAAAACGGATTTTATATCCCTTGTCTATTTTTTCATTATCAATTTTAATAATGCTAATAGTTCTTTGTCCTCCACTAATTGTTGCCCCAGTAATCGCATCTATATCTACACGCTTTTTTCCTTGAAAATTCCACCATTCTGTAATATCAAAATACCATTCATCATCATCTCCTTGCACATATAATGTTTCTTCATAATTACCGTTTGGATTCAGCAAAGAGATGATAACATACGCGCCTTCACCTGTATAATTCTTCATTTGAATCATGCATTTATACGCTGAACTTTCACTGTGTTTTTTAAAACTGTACAAAACACAAATCAGCATTATAAAAATTGGAATAACTATAATTAATTTTCTTGTTTTCATTTTTGAAATTTTATTTTAAGTAAGAAATATTGATGCTTTGTTTTTGTAGCAATTCATTTTCTGATGCCAAATCATATACCGTTTCATCAAAATCTGTTTTTACACTTTTATCTGCACCAATATTTAATAAATATTTCATTATTTTATCATCTTTTGCAGTCATAGCAGCAATTTGTAATGCTGACAAATTTTCTTTATTTATTGCATTTACATCAATATTAAAAGTTGATAATCTTTTAAGTAATGCTAAATTATTTTTTTGCGTAGCAATATGAAGCAATGTGTTTTCAGAATTTTGAAGCTCATTGATAACCAAACCATTTTCTTGTAATAGTTTTAATTTGGCTTCAAATCTCTCTGTATTATTCGGTTTAAAATTATTGATTGCATAGTATGAAAGTGTATTTCCATCTTTATCTTTAGTGTTGATGTCTGCACCTTTTTCTATTAGAAATTTTACAACATCAATAGTGTTTCTACTCACTGCCATCGCTAATGCTGAACGACCATTTTCATTTTCCAAATTGATATTTTTTACATATTTAGATAAAAATTTCACAACTTCTAAGGTATTGTTATTTGCAGCATTCATAAAAGGAGAATCTCCACCTTTGTCTTGTAAATTTACAGCAACACCTTTCTTAATAAAGTAGTTATAAATTGATAGATCTTTACTATTGTAGGCAATTGCATGCAATGGATTTCTGTCTTTTTTATCAACTATATTTGGTTGTACGCCCAAACTTTCTAAAAATTGATACGTTTCTAAAGTATTTTTCTTTCTTCGCAAACCTTGACTTGCAAAAATCATTGCATTTTTTCCTTTTTTTACTCCATTTTTTAGCAATGTTTTCAATAAAGCCGTATTTCCACCTTTGGCTACATATTCAAAAATACCATTTCCAATATTGTCTTTATCCTCTAAAGATGCTCCTTTTGACACAAAATATTTTACAGTTTTATAGTTTTTAATGTACGGAGCAACTAATAATAGTGCATTTGCACCCTCATGATTTTTTTCTGTCTTAATATCCGCTCCAATTTCAAAAGAATAATCGTACAATTCTTGATCTAATTGACCAGTTGAAGCCGCAAAATTTAAAAATGTGTTTCCATGCGTATCAACAATGTCTGTTTTTGCACCTTTTGAAAACACAAATTTCATCATTTCTACATTGTCTCTGTAGGCAGCCCAAAAAATATAGGTTCTACCATCATGTGTTTTTTTATTTACATCATTTCCAGGTTTGGACAATATATATTTTATGGTTTTATTCTCTACGTTTTCTAAAATAGCATAGACAACAGCATCAAAAGCATTCTTATTTAAAGCAGAAATATCATTTCCTTCAGAAATTTTCTGATCTATGATTTCTATTGTTGGATTTGTTTTCCAAAAATCTCTATCATGAAAAATATTTTCTTTTTGGGCGAAAGCGAAAAAATTGAACGCAATGAATATCGAAAATGGCAGGTTTTTCATCACATTATTTTTTTACAAAAGATTCAATAATTGCATTCATTTCCTTTGCTGCAGTAACTTTATCCGAGAATAAATGTTTGTAAAGAGGTTTGTTATCAACTTTAGTTGCTAATGTCAAATTCGTATTTCTTTCATACACTTCATCCCATTTGCTTCTAACCAATTGCCATTTATTGGTATTTGCAATCCACCAATCTTTAGCAGCTTTACATCTAATATCAGCTACTTTTTTGTAGGTATTGTAGCCTTTTTCGTTGGCAATAACTACATCTTCTTTTCCAGCTTCACGTATTATTTTACTATTGTCTTGGTCGTGTACCCAACCATAGTTTGTAATTTCGTGTCTATTTCCTCTTAAAGTAATATTGTAGTCACTTCTTTTGGTGTATTCTCTTCTTGGTAACGGTGCAGTTGTTTCATTTTCCCAATAGCTTTTTCCGTCTACATGCACCCAAGTTCCTGAACCTTCATAACGTGGACTATCATCTACTTGATATACTTTTTGTGTCCATTGTTTTTTTACACTTTTTTGATCCTTTTTCTCAAATGTCCAATTATTATCTCCATTGTACCTGTAGAAATGGGTGTTTTCATATAACCAGTCCTGTCGCCAATGTTTTATAATCATAGGTTTTGCAGGATTGCCAACTTGTAGTATATGCTGGATAGAAATTTTATTTTTATCATCTGTAATTAAACCAGCCCATTCTAAACCTTTATCTATTTTTGTTTTTGAGGGTTTGTAAGTCGAATCTTTACTATAATTAAAGGTTTCTGCAAAACTAAAAGTTACTTCAAAACAACCACACATTTCTTTAATGGCATTTTTATCTTTTGTTTTTTTGTTTTGAGCATTTACTGAAATAGCTGTAAAAATTAAAAAGCTTCCTAATAATAATTTTTTCATTATATGATTTATTTAAAATATAAAATTTTTTACAAAAATATAAAATTTATTTAGATTGAATAAAAATAAGGATATATATTTGTCGAAAATTATTAAGAATGTTTCTAAATAGAGTTTGTGGTATCTTTTTTTTGTTTTTTAATATGGTAACTCTTTGTCAGGAAAAAAATATAAAGAAAGATTCTATTAAAGTGAAAACTTTAGATGAAGTAGTGGTTACAGCGACAAGAACTATTAGACAACTATCTTCTTTACCAATGCCTGTAACCTTAATTTCCAAAAAACAAATACAAAAATCGGGAACAACAAGACTAAAAGATATTTTATTAGAGCAAACAGGAATCAATTTTGTAATTGACCAAAGTGGATTTACGGGTATTCAAATGCAAGGTTTATCAGCAGAATATATCATGATTATGATTGATGGAGTTCCGTTAATTGGTAGAAGTTCTGGTAATCTAGATTTGAATAGAATTAGCGTAAATAATATCAAACAAATAGAAATTGTAAAAGGCCCATCTTCGTCTTTATATGGTTCTGAAGCTTTGGGAGGCGTTATAAATATCATCACAGAAAAAATCAAAAAAAATACTTTAAAAGGGGATCTTGGTTACTTTGTAAGAGCTGGTTCAAGAGACGAATTAGATATAAATACCAATTTTTTATATAGAAAAGAAAAGTTTGGGGTTGTTGCAGGCATTAATTTAAACTCAAGTGGTGGTTTTGATTTAAGCCCAGAAACTATAATTAAAACGACAGAAGCATATCAAAATTACACAGGAAGCTTAAAATTAACGTATGATTTTTCTGACCAACTGAATTTAATAGTCTCCCAAAGATATTTCTCTGAAGAACAAACTGAAAAAAATATGCAAAGTGATTGGAATTTTAATGTAGAATTGCAACATAAAGTGAATGACATCTGGAATCTAAATTACACATTTTACACAACTAAATTTTCAACAGAAAGTCAGTTTAACGGGTTGTTATCAGTGTTTAATCAAACTTTGGTTAGACCAGAAATTAGAGCTGTAACAAATTTTGAAAATAGTACTTTAAACACAGGGGTTGGAATTAATTTTGATGCTTTAGACAGAACTTTTTTTGATAATAAAGAAACGTTTCATGCAAAATATATTTTTGCACAATATGATTTCCACCCCACAAAAAGGATGAATACAGTTATTGGCGCTAGGTTTGACAGTCATAACAAATACAAGTCTGCCTTTAGCCCTAAAATATCCACAAATTATAAACTTAACGATTGGTTAACAACAAAAGGTTCTGTTGGTTATGGATTTAAGGCGCCAGATTTTAGACAACTTTTCTTTAACTTTAACAATAGTGCAGGAGGTTATATAGTTTTAGGAATTAGAACTCTACATGAATTGTATGGAAACGAAGCAAATGTACAAGTGATTTCTAAAAATTTAAACCCTGAAAACTCGATTGGTTATAATTTCGGGTTTGAAATAAAACCAACAGCCAATTTAAAAATTAATATCAACGGATTTAGAAATGATATTAACGATTTAATCAATACAGTTGCCTTACAAGGAAGTTTACCTGGTTTAAATCCATCTACATCTGTTTTTTATTTTGAAAATAGAGATCAGGTTTTTACACAAGGGTTAACTTTAGATGTAAATTATAAATTTTTGGACAATTTCAGATTTATTGGCGGATACCAATTTTTAGAAGCAAAAGATAAAGAAGAAATTCAAAGAATTAAATCAGGTGAAATTTTCTTTAGAAGAACCACTTCATCATCTTCTGAAGTTTTAAAATTAAAAGATTACTTCGGGTTATCAAACAGATCTAAACATACTGCCAACGCCAAATTATTTTATGAAAATTTAACACAGAACTTTTCTGCAAACTTAAGAGCTATTTTTAGAAGTAAATATGCATTATTTGATACAAATAATAGTCAGAATATTATTGATAATTACGACGATTTTGTTGCTGGAAACACTCAAGTAAATTTTGCCATAGCAAAAACTTTTTTTAAGCTGATAAATGTGCAATTAGGTATTGATAATCTCTTTAATGAAAGGGGTTTGATAAACAAAGAAACATTTGCAAATAATGATGCCGTTTTATTATTAGGAAGAAATTTTTATACACGAGTTCGATTCAATTTTTAACATATAAATACAAGTAGTAATATTCAATTAAATTTAAAAAAATGAAAAATTTAAAATCAATTTTAGTAATAGTTTTTATAGCTGTTGTAGTAAGTTCTTGTAATGATAATGAAAGAACAGATTTAGAGTCTGTGACATCTACAACTGCAATAAATATTCATGCGCCAGTAACTACAGATTATACCGTAAACCCACCTTTAGAATCTGGTGATTTTACGAAATTTAGCTTTAAAACGGGAACAGTTGTAACAAATGATTCTTGGGATATTGCTTTAAGAGGAACTACAATTTTAGTAAATGGAGGAACCCAAATTGGGTTGATTGATGAGCCAGAAAGAACTGGAAATGGCGCTTTGGTTTTAGAATCAGGAACTTTTGAAAGTATTATAGAAGCACCTGCAGATACCAATTTTAGTCAAGATGCTTCTGGAGTTTATGCTTTACCAAAAGGAAGTGGAAATGGCTGGTATACTTATAATGGACAAACAAATTTGATTAGTCCGATTGCTGGAAAAGTCATTGTTATAAAAACAAATGATGGTCATTATGCAAAAATGGAAATAGTGTCCTATTATAAAGATAATGATACTTCTAATCTAGACAATGGTAGGTATTATACATTTAATTACGTGTATAACCCAAATACAGGAGATAAAAGTTTAGAATAATTAGTTATTTTTAGTTGTAAGTTGAAAAGGTCATTTAAATTTTTGTTTAAATGACCTTTCTAATTCTTATAATCTTGATTGTAAACAACCAATTTAGTCAACCCTATTTTTTCTGGATTCTCAGCAAAAGAGCGCAAATAAGTATCCATATAATTAATAATTCTTTCCTCAGGATAAAACAATACTTTGTTGTCATGTTGTGCCCATTCGTTCATGTTTATGTAGGTTTTTCCTTTTTCAAAACGATAAAAACCTTCTATATACTCAGGCAAAACTTCTTCTAATTCTTCACTAATAAAAACATTGTAATAGTTTAAATCTGCTGTAAAAAAGTGAAAGGAAAGCAAATTGTCATAAAAACCAGTTAGATTATTGGCTAGTGGAAGAAATAAGGTAAAAATTAAAGCAATTACTTTTTGTTTGCTGAAAAAATTTGTAAAAAACTCAAAGGCATTTGTTGTTTTTAAGTTCCAAAAAATGATAGGAACACTAATCATATTCTGAATATTCCATGGAACTACATTGTATCCATAACCTAAATAAAATAGTAGAAAGGTAATAATTCCGTGCATTCCTAAAATGAAAATTACTCCGAATTTTCGGGTGGTATTAAATAGTAAGCATACACCCATTAAAGCTTCTAACCAAGGAACGACGTATGTAAAAGCAACCAAAAACCATTGTGGTAAAAAGCTAAAATGCTTGTTTAAGGCAGTCAACCATTGTATGTAAAAGGCTTCGTTTAATTTTTGAATTCCGCTCCAAAAATAGGTGGCAAAAAAAATAAGAATAACTGCATACAAAATTTTTCTGTAGTCTGTTTTTCTGGGGAAAATTTCAATAACTAAAATGGTTAAAAAACTTTGGTAAAAGTAGGGTTGAAGCCTGTTTTGATCTACCAAAGCTAAATAGAGGTAGAGTAAAAGAACCAACCAACCCTGCCATCTTTTATTCTGAAAAATATATACAATTTGAATGAGAAAGAAAAAACCAGCTAAAATATAATCGACAGGATTGGTAGGAATTGGCAACCAATCAAACAACGGAATTACTGGAAATACTTTTGTGCTAATCCATAATTTTGGGGCATATAACATCAATACCAAAACAGCTAGCATAGCCGTAATTCTTACCCAATTTACTTTCTGTTTGTCTGTTAGGTTATGTAGCATATTCAATAATTTTATGTCTGGTCGAGCGCAGTCGAGACCTAATTAATAGCAATAACCTCTCGATAGCTTCGCTAGCTACTTTCAATGAAAATGTATTTTCATTTGAGTAATGCTCGAGGAGACACCTAAAACTTTAATTTCTCCGCCAAATATTTAGCAGTATAGGAATCTTTATTCCTAGCTAGTTCTTCTGGAGTACCTTGAAAAATAAGGTTTCCTCCATTTTTTCCACCTTCTAAACCTAAATCAATAATATAATCTGCACATTTTATGAGTTCTATGTTGTGTTCAATCACTACAATAGAATGTCCGCGTTCAATTAACGCATTAAAACTTGCTAATAATTTTTTAATATCGTGAAAATGCAATCCTGTTGTAGGTTCATCAAAAATAAATAATGCTTTGTCTTTGGTGTTTCCTTTTACTAAAAAGGAAGCCAATTTAATACGTTGTGCTTCACCACCAGAAAGGGTAGAAGAAGATTGTCCTAATTTTACATACCCCAAACCAACGTCTTGCAAGGGTTGTAGTTTTTGTGCAATTTTAGTCACCAAATTTTCTAAGAAAAATGCTACAGCATCATCAATCGTTAAGTTTAAAATATCATCAATTGACTTTCCATCAAACTTAATTTCTAAAACTTCTTTTTTGAAACGTTTTCCATGACAAACATCGCACTCTAAATGTACATCTGCCATAAATTGCATTTCTATGGTCACTTCGCCTTCACCTTTACAAACTTCGCAACGTCCGCCTTCTACATTAAAAGAAAAGTGTTTTGGTTTGTAGTTTCTAATTTTTGCTAATTTCTGATTCGAAAACAACGCTCTAATATCGTCATAAGCTTTTATATAAGTAACAGGATTGGAGCGAGAGGAACGCCCAATAGGATTCTGATCGATAAATTCTACATGTTTTAAAGTATCAAAATTTCCTTTAACAGCTGTATGTTGCCCGATTTTATCGCCATAACCAGCCAGTTTTTTCTGCATGGTTGGATATAAGATATTTTTAACCAAGGTACTTTTTCCAGAACCAGAAACGCCAGTAATAACTGCGAGAGAATTCAGCGGAAATGTAACATCTATATTTTGTAAATT
Source organism: uncultured Polaribacter sp. (assembly GCF_947501385.1). GTDB lineage: Bacteria > Bacteroidota > Bacteroidia > Flavobacteriales > Flavobacteriaceae > Polaribacter. The sequence continues at coordinate 152,226 of NZ_CANMVP010000006.1, read as the reverse complement.
GTGTTCTCTTGCGCCAATAATTTCAATCTTATTTTTTGAAGTTCTCCGTTTTGTAGGGACTTCAATTCTTAAATCATCATTTAAATATTTAGCAGTTAAAGAATCTGATTTTAAAATTTCTTTAAAATTACCTTCTGCAACTACATGACCTCCAAAAGTTCCCGCTTCAGGACCAATATCGATAATGTAATCTGCTTCTTTCATGATGTCTTCATCATGTTCTACCACCACAACGGTGTTTCCTAAATCTCGTAAATCTTTTAAAACACCAATTAAGCGTTCTGTATCTTTTGGATGCAAACCAATACTAGGTTCGTCTAAAATATACATCGAACCTACCAAAGAACTTCCCAAAGAAGTTGCCAAATTGATACGCTGACTTTCTCCGCCAGAAAGCGTGTTCGAAGTTCTGTTGATGGTTAAATAATTCAACCCAACATTTGTTAAAAATTGTAATCTATTGTTGATTTCTGTCAGCAATCGTTTCCCAATTTTTTCTTCGTATTTATCTAGTTTTAAATTTTTGAAGAAAACAGCCAATTCATCCAACGGAAGTGCCACTAGATCTGAAATATTCTTCTTATTTATCTTTACGTAATTGGTTTCTTCTCGTAAACGCTTGCCATTACAAGTGGTACATTTTGTTTTTCCGCGGTAACGCGAAAGCATTACGCGATTCTGAATTTTATAACTTTTTTCTTCTAAAGCTGTAAAAAAATGCTGAATTCCATTGAATGACTTATTTCCATTCCAGACCAATTCTTGCTGTTTTGCTGTTAGCTCAAACCAAGGTTTGTGCACAGGAATATCAAATTTATAAGCAACTTCGATTAAGTTCTCTTTGTAATGTATATAGGATGGGGTTTTAAAAGGAAAAATAGCATCTTCAAAAATAGATAAACCTGTATTTGGAATTACCAAATCTTTATCTATTCCAATAACATTTCCATAACCTTCACAAGTTGGGCAAGCGCCATAAGGATTGTTAAAGCTGAATAAATGTGTATTCGGTTCTAAGAAAGTAATGCCATCTAGGGCAAACTTATTGCTAAATTCAGTTACTTTATTATCTGCTAAGTTTTCTACAAAACAACTCCCTTTTCCTTCAAAAAAAGCCGTCTGAATAGCATCTGCCAAACGGTTGTAAAAATCTTCATCATCTTTGGTAATGATTCTATCAACCACTAAAAATAAAGGCTCATTTTTAAAAGCTGTCTGTGGAAAATCTGTAATTTTATATACTTGGTCATTCCATTTTAAACGTGCATAGCCTTGTTGCTCTAAAACTTGCAAAACGGTTTTTAAATCTCTGTTTTTATCAATTGCAATTGGCGCAAGTAATAAAAGCTTTGTCTTGTCTTCGTATTTTTTTATAAAGTTTACAACATCAGAAACGGTGTCTTTTTTAACTTCGTCTCCAGAAATAGGAGAGTAGGTTTTACCAACTCTAGCAAACAATAATTTTATATAATCGTAAATTTCTGTGGATGTTCCAACCGTAGAACGTGGATTTGTAGAATTTACTTTTTGCTCAATTGCAATAGCTGGTGCAATCCCTTTAATATAATCTACTTTAGGCTTGTGTAGCTTTCCTAAAAATTGACGGGCGTAAGAACTTAAACTTTCTACATAACGTCTTTGACCTTCGGCATACAAGGTATCAAAAGCCAAAGAAGACTTCCCAGATCCAGAAAGTCCAGTAATTACAACTAGTTTGTTTCTTGGTATTACAACATCTATGTTCTTTAAATTGTGGAGTTTTGCTCCTTTTATAATAATGTTTTCTTTAGGATTTACTTCAGAAATAGCGGTCTTCATGTATCAAAAATATAGGGTATAAATTTACCAAAAAATTACCTCTTTTTGTATCCTGTAAAATCTTTTTTTGCTAAAAGTTTGTTTGGTTGAAAAATAATATTCATATTTGTTGCTTATAAACTACACAAAATAAGGCGTATATAGGAAAAAATTACTTTTAAAATTATTAATAAATAATAAATTGAAAAGCTCTCTTGCTTTTCTAAAAGTAATTATGATACGTGCACATAAAATTTCAGATAGTATATTAGTTAGTGACTATATTAGCGGTAAAGAAGCTTCTTTAGCTATTTTAATCAAAAGGCATCAACAGCGCTTATTCAGCTTTATATATAGTAAAGTTCAAGATAAAGACATCACAGAAGATGTTTTTCAAGACACTTTTATTAAGGTTATTAAAACGTTAAAAAAAGGAAATTATAACGAAGAAGGTAAGTTTTTACCTTGGGTGATGCGAATTGCGCATAATTTAGTGATTGATCATTTTAGAAAAAATAACAGAATGCCATCTTTTAAAAATACAGATGAGTTTGATATTTTTTCTGTTTTAAATGATGGAACGCTAAATGCAGAAAAGCAATTGATACAAGAGCAGATTTATAATGATGTGAGAGAACTCATTAATGAGCTACCAGAAGAGCAAAAAGAAGTTTTAGTGATGCGCATGTATAAAGATATGAGTTTTAAGGAAATTAGCGAAAATACCAATGTTAGCATTAATACTGCTTTGGGAAGAATGCGGTATGCTTTGATAAATATGCGTAAATTAATAGAAAAACATAACATTATTTTGGTGAACTAACAATAAAGTAGAAAAAGCATCGTTACTAATTTAATAACCAACAATTTAAATAAATATATGATGCAACTTTACTCAAAAAAGTCTTCTGATTTACAGATGCAACCAAAAAAAGAAACAGTTCAATTTTTGATTAATTTTTCCAAATCGCACACATTTGTAAAAACAAAATCAAATGACTTCATTGAATTGAATTTGAATTAAGAGTGGAAAAAGCTTCAACTAACGTTGAGGCTTTTTTTAATTGATACAGTATTTTCTATTTGAAGTAACATTTTTGTTGAATGAGTTAATTTTAGATACGCATATTGCGGAAATTGCAGTCATGGAAAATATATTAGTTGCAGGTGCAAATGGTACCACAGGAAAAAAAATAGTAGCCCTTTTAGATTCGTCTCAATACTTTAATCCTATTGCTATGGTCAGAAAGAAAAGTCAGCAAGAACAGTTCGAGAAAAAAAATATAAAAACGGTCTTAGCAGACTTAGAACAAGATGTTTCTCATGCCGTAGAAAATATAGACAAAATAATTTTTGCAGCGGGTTCTGGAGGAAAAAAAGTAAAAGTAGTAGACCAAGAAGGAGCAAAGAAATTAATTGATGCTGGTGAAAAAGTAAAGATTAAGAAATTTGTGATGTTGAGTTCTATGGGGGCAGACAAGCCAGAACAGTCTGAAGATATGAAAGATTATTTACAAGCAAAGCAAAATGCGGATATTCATTTAAGAAAAAGTAAATTATCATACTCAATCGTAAGATCAGGTGCTTTAACAGATGAAGTAGGAAAAGGAAAAATTGAATTGAGTGAAAAGCTCAATAAATCTGGAGAAATAAGTAGAGACGATGTTGCACAAACTTTAGTAAGAGTTTTACATGATTCTGCAACGATAAACGAAACTTTAGAAATTATAAAAGGAGAAACTTTAATTGGGAAAGCGATTCCGAATTAAAAAATTTCTTTCATTTCCTTATTTTGACTGTGCTTAAAATAAACTTGGGTAAAACACTTATCTCTTAAAGTTTCTAAAGAAATTTTAAGAGATTTTTTTGTTATATTTTTAGAGAATTGCTTTTATGAAATATGGTTTTAATGGTCAATTAAACTAGGTAATTTTATAATTGAAAAACAGATTGCTTTAGTCGTACCTCCTTCGAAAAGAAGATATTTTAAAAAAACTTTTAGAATCTCCTTTTTTTCTGTGAATTTTAGTATAATAATTTTTCATCCAATCATCAGTGAAAATCCGTGAAATCCGAGTCAAATTTTTTATGAACATTTGATTATTTCTCTGCGAATCTCTGCGTAATAACAAGATCAGACAGTAAAATCAGAATCTACTTGAACTTCTTATAATAATCATTCAATACAGTTTTTCTCCCAATCGTCTTTGTTATAATATCTTCCTCTAAATTCCAACCTCTTGCTGGTGAATATTCTCTTCCGTACCAAATAATTTGTAAGTGTAAATCATTCCATAACTCTTTAGGAAATAATCGCTTTGCATCTTTTTCTGTCTGAGTTACATTTTTTCCGTTTGTCAAGTTCCAGCGCCATAATAACCTATGAATATGTGTGTCTACAGGGAAAGCGGGAACTCCAAAAGCCTGACTCATAACTACACTTGCCGTTTTATGGCCCACAGCAGGCAATGCTTCTAAACCTTCAAAACTTTGCGGAACTTTACCATTGTATTTATCAATCAATATTTTAGACAAACCGTAAATGCCTTTGCTTTTCATTGGAGACAATCCACAAGGTCTAATAATTGCTTTAATTTCTTCTACAGACATTTTTACCATGTCAAAAGGGTTGTCTGCCTTTGCAAATAACAAAGGTGTAATTAAATTTACACGAACATCTGTACATTGTGCAGATAACAAAACCGCAATTAATAAGGTATAGGGATCTTTATGATCTAACGGAATAGGAATTTCTGGATATAGTTCTTCTAATGTATCTATTATAAATTGTACTTTTTCTTGTTTGGTCATTATGAATTTAAAGTTCAAAATTTAATATTCAAAGTTAGCTAACTTATTCGTAATTTTAAACTTTGAATTTTAAATATTAAACTCAATATATGACAACATTAAAAATAGGAGACAAAGCTCCAAATTTTGAAGCAAAAGACAATGCAGGCAATACTGTAAAATTAGCAGATTATGCTGGTAAAAAATTGGTTTTGTTCTTTTATCCAAAGGCAAGCACACCTGGTTGTACCAATGAAGCATGTGACTTGAGAGATAATTATCAATCTTTTTTAGCAAAAGGATATGATGTGTTAGGGGTAAGTGCAGATTCTGCAAAAAGACAGCAAAACTGGATTCACAAACACGAATTACCTTTTCCGCTTTTAGCAGACGAAGACAAAGCTGTTATTGAGGCTTTTGGTGTTTGGGGACCAAAGAAATTTATGGGAAAAGAATATGATGGAATTCACAGAACTACTTTTGTTATTGATGGAAAAGGAATTATTGAAGACATAATTACTAAAGTAAAAACAAAAACACATGCTGCTCAGATATTAGATTAAGCTGCTATTTATCAGTTTAAATAAATTTATTTTAAGAACTTTTTGTAGCATTTATAATTACAGAAAGTTCTTATTTATTTTTATCAGAATTCATATTTAAACACTTAAATGTGAATATTGAAAACTTTTGTATGAGTATTTTATTCACTAACTTTAATGTTCAAATAACTACCATAAAATAAATAATTTTAGCAAGCATAAATTTTCTATGAGTAATAAAAACTCTATTAACTCCATTAAAAATGTTTGGAATGAGAAAAATAATATCTCTCTACCAAGTAAATTTATTAAACCTGAAAAAGTAATACACGAATTAGCAGGTTTTTTTTCACCAGGAGAATTCTATTATTACTTATTTAACTTTCAAACACTTCAATTAGATTATGTGAGTGAAGGTGTTAAAAAATTAATGAATTTATCTGATATTGAGTACAACTCTATTTCACTTGAAACCATGTTAAATTTTTATGCTCCAGAAGATCTTGCTCTAATGCAGAAAAAAGAGGAAGCAGTACTCAATTTCTTATTAAATAAGATAAAACCGAGTTTACTAACTAAATACAAAGCAACATATTTAATTAGATATAAGTTTAAAGATGGTGCAATAAAGAAAATTTTACATCAAGCAAAAACAATAAATGTTTCTGAAGATGGTAAAATACAGCAAGTGATTGGAGTTCATGCAGATATCAGTCATATTCCAGGACCAATAGATCATAAAATATCTTTTATTGGTGATGGAAATCTCCCTTCTTATTACTCTTTGGATCCCGATGAATTATTACTTAATACGATAAATATTAGAAAAAAATTTACAAATCGAGAATTAAGTATTTTACAATTGATGGCTTCTGGGTTTACAAGTTCAGAAATTGCAGAGAAAATGTTTATTTCAGAATTTACAGTAAATACACACAGAAAAAATATTTTAGGGAAATCTGATGCAAAAAATGTGAATGAACTTATCGCTAATTGTGTAAGAAATGGTTTAATATAAAGTTTCTCAAATAATAGTAACTTTTATTATTACATTATATACAATTGAAGATGTTATTTTAAAAAAGTAAGAATTAATTTTTACAATTAAGAAATTTTACAGCGATTTTAAAGTTCTAAATTCTTAGGCGAGAAATAAAACTATCAACAATTTAAAACTTCATACCAACTTTAAAATTTAAGACTCTACCTGTCATAAAATTCGGAATCCCAAATTGGTTTTTAGAATACACATCTCTTACCCAAGTATTGGTGATAGAATTCTGAATATCGAACATATTAAACAATTCTAAACCTGCAGTTAATTCTTTAAATTTAGACAACCAACCTGTAGTGTATTGTTTGTTTGCATCAGCAAAAACATAAGACACACCCAAATCTGCTCTTTTATAATCTCTTAAACGTTCTTGAAATTGGTAAACATCTGCATAGGCTGGTGCGCCTCCAGGAACTCCTGAATTGTACACTAAATTTAAATAGGCTTTTAAATTGGGTAGATTGGGCACATAATCTTGAAATAAAATAGCAAATTTTATGCGTTGATCTGAAGGTCTAGAAATGTTTCCTCTGTTATCAATATTTTCCTCTGTTTTTAAATAGCCTAAACTTACCCAACTTTCACTTCCAGGAACAAATTCACCATTTAACCGAACATCAAAACCATGTGCGTATGCAGTGGTTACATTATCTGCTCTATAACGAATTCTTACATTATCTATAGCATATGCATTTATATCACTTAAATCTTTGTAATATAGCTCTGTGGTTAACTTAAAAGGCCTTTCCCATAAATCAAAACTATAATCCATTCCTGCTACAAAATGAATAGATTTTTGTGCTTTTACATCCACATTTATTTTTCCATTGAAATCTTTTAATTCTCGGTAAGAAGGTGGTTGCGAATACCAGCCACCAGAAAAACGAAACAACATGTCTTTTTCCCAATTTGGTTTGATTGCAAATTGTGCTCTTGGACTCACAATTAACTGATTTTTAGAAGCACTTCCATTTGAAGAAACGGTCCAGTTTTGAGCTCTAACACCAACGTTGTACCAAACTTCGTTATCATTCCAAAATAAGCGTTCATTGAACTGCACAAAACCAGAAAGACGATTTATGGAAACCTCATTATCTTCTCTTATATTTTGAAAAGGTGTTATCGGGCCTGTAAAAGGCTCATAAGGTTGGTTATTTCCTAAGCTATTTGGCGGACGCACAGAAAAGCCCAGAGAATCTATCACTTCCCATTCTCGAATACGTTCTCTAATATCTTCGTTTTGATATTTTATACCAAAATCCCATTGCTGTCTATCATTCTTATAAGTTCCCCTAATTTGTGCGTTATTAATGAGTGCGTCTAAATCGTTTCTCGCATGGTTTAACTGAGAGCCAATTCCTTGAGAGAAATCAACTTCTCCAAAATTTTCTGAGCCAATATTTGCATCCACTTCTCCTAAATTATACGCCGCAGCAATGTCAAAATATTCTTCTTCTTGCGTATTGTAGCTAGAAATTGTTCCTGTAAAAGATACATTTTCATTTGCTTTGTAATCTCCAGAAATTGCATTAAAGAGTGTAAAGTAATTGTTTTCTTCTCTTCCATCATAAAAAACAGTCAATTCTAAAGGATCTGCAACGGTTCCAAAACGCGTTCTTCTAGAAATAGGTTGATAATCGTAATTATTTAAAGAAAAATTACTTAAATAATTTAAAGAAAACTGATCTGAAAATTGATAAGTAGCAAAAGATTGTAAATCTGTAAACCTTGGTCTAAAATTCGTTTCTATCTGTTTGCTATTTACAAATAAGCTGTTGTCTCTATATCTAAAACTTGTGATGATACTTAGTTTGTTATCTAAAAACGGACTTTCGAAAGTTGCACTTCCGCCTAACAAACTAAAATCTATGGTGGTTGCTAATTCGGTAGGTTTTCTGTAAGTGATGTCTAGCACTGAAGATAATTTATCTCCATATTTTGCTTGAAATCCACCAGCAGAAAAATTAATGTTCTGCACCATATTTGAATTGATAAAACTTAAACCTTCTTGTTGCCCTGAGCGAATTAAAAAGGGTCTGTAAATTTCAATTCCGTTTACATACACAAGATTTTCATCAAAATTGCCACCACGAACATTGTATTGGGTACTTAATTCATTGTTGTTATTAACACCAGGTAATGTCATTAAAATATTTTCTACACCAGCATTTGCACCAATAATAGTTTTGGCTTTTAATGGATCTATTTTTGTAATTCCCTGAGCTTCATTTCTTCTATCTTTTACAATAACTTCATCTAACTTTTCTGTACTTAATGAAAGCACAGGAGAGAAGCGAATGGCATTTCTACTTTTTGCTGTTAGTTGATGATAGAATGTTTTGTACGAAATATGACTAAATTTAATAGTTATTTCTTCTTTTAGAGGAATTCTAAGAGAGTAGTTTCCATTTTTATCAGTTACAGTTCCGGTCTTTCCAAATTCGACAGAAGCATTTTCTACGGGTTCTTTATTTTTGTTTTTAACGGTTCCTTTAAGAATAGTGGTTTTTTGAGCAAATGCTGCAAAAGGTAAAAATAGAATGAGTAAAAATAGGTTTTTCACGTATGTTAGATTGCTTGTTTTTTAAAGAACGAAATAGAACGCTCTGTAGTATTGCCGACGTTGTCTGAGACTACAATTTTAAAGATATGTTTACTACCTACTAATTTTTTATCACTAAAATGATAGGTAAGAATTTTTTTCTTATGATTGTATTGCATTAAAATCCATTCATCATCTAATGTAGCCCGCCAGTTTTTTATACCAGAGCCAACATCAGAAATTTTAACCTTCAATGTATTCAATTTAGAAATCCATTGTTTGTCTTTTATATATAGTATTTTTATCTCAGGTGATTGCTTGTCAGTTTTTAATGTGTAATTGCCTAATGTTTTTGTGGTCGTATAAAAAGTACTGTCTTTTTTTCTTGTGTTCTGATATCTTGGATATTTAGGATACTCAATATTAGCAATATATAGTTGTTCTTTTTCTTTTTTAGAACAGTTCGACACATCAAAGGTGAGTGTAAAACTTTTATCTAAAGGAATTGTTGGTGTGTGTATTTTTGCAATGTTATTTGCTACTTTAAAGTCTAAAAAAATATCTTCATAAAATGTGTTTTTCGGAAAAGCAACAGTTACATTTTCTTGTTGAAATCTATAAAACTGATTCGCAATAATCTTGTAAGCGGTGGTGTCTTTTTGTTTTTTGAAAATCGAATTACTCTCTTTTCCAACAATCGGAATTTTAACGGCACTTGTGTTGCCTATAAAATCTTTGGCTATAATTTCTACAGAATAATTCAAACCATTTTTTATCAAAATTTTTCCGTTATTCACTAAATCTTGATAAATAGAAAGTTTGTTAGCATCTACCTTAAACGTTTTTTGAATTTTACTTTTATATTTTTTATAGTATTCATAATCAATTAAAAGGTTCAAATATTTGCTTTCTGCAAAAGAAAAGCTTTCTACATCATGATAATAATGTCTTTTTCCGTTTACACGCATTTCAAGACTATAAATTCCGTTTTTATTTAAAGCCCTGTCTAATCTATCAAAAACTTCGATACCAAAGCCAATAGTTCCGCTTGCAGAAATTCTATCTGCTTTGTATTTTCCTTTCTCTATTTTTTTGATGGGTATTTTGTAACTGTTGTACTGTTGATTTATTCTAGCATCGATACTCAACGGATACACTTGTAAGGATCGAATGGATGGCGCCTTTGTATCGGGAGTATGGATTCCAAAATAAAGAGGATTGATTACTTTCTCTGTTTTGGTATCTCTAACTTCAAAATGCAAATGCGGGCCGGCAGAACCACCAGTATCTCCTGAAAAAGCAATAATTGCTCCTTTTTTAACAATGAATTTATTTTTTTTAGGAAATATATTTCCAGTTTGATAATTCTCTTTTTTGTACTGGATTGTTTTAACGTAGGCTTCAATCTCTTCATTAAATTTACTTAGGTGTCCATATACAGTGGTAAAACCATTTGGATGCGTAATATAAATTGCTTTACCATAGCCAAATTGTTGCACTTTAATTCTAGAAACATAACCTTCAGCCGCAGCAAGCACTTTTAAGCCTTCTTTATTTTGTGTTTTAAGATCCAAACCCGCATGAAAATGATTGCTTCTTAATTCCCCAAAAGTACCTGCAAAAACCAATGGAATTTCTAAAGGACTTTGAAAGTAATCTTTAGGATATTCCTTTTGAGAAAAGCATAAAATAGGAAGCAATAAGAAAATAATGAGTTTTTGTTTCAACAGTAAAATTTTGTGTAAAAGTAGTGAAAAACATCTTTTTTGTAAACAGTTTACTATCAGTAGATTATTAAAATATCAATAAAATCTTGTAATATTTAAAACAGAACGTTAACTTTGTGTGTATAGTTTTATTCTAATATAGTTTATGAGTAATACCTTAGAAGCAATTCATCTACTGGAAGATAAGTTACAAAGTTTACTTTCTAATTATGAATTTTTAAAAAAAGAAAATGAAATTTTGCTTCAAAATGTTACGAGTTTACAACATAAATTATTAGAGCAAGAGCAAAAATTAGTACATCAAAAAAAAGAATATGATTTATTAAAAATTGCAAAAACTATTGATGGCAGTGGTACAAATACAAGAGATACAAAACTCAAAATAAATACATTAATAAGAGAAATCGATAAATGTATTATTCAGTTACAAGAATAAAGTTCTTTAGATTGTGGAAAAATTAAAAATTAATATAGTAATTGCTGGTAGAACCTACCCTTTAAGTGTTAATAATACCAAAGAAGAAGAAGGTATGCGTAAAGCAGCAACTGCAATTAATAAATTAATTTCTATGTACGAGCAAAATTATGCGGTTAGTGATAAACAAGACGTTTTAGCTATGTGTGCACTACAGTTTGCTTCTAAATTAGAAATTTCTACTTTAGAAAAAGGATCTGAAAATACTGAAACAATAAATAAATTAAACGAGTTAACCAATTTGGTAAATGCTCATTTAGAATAAGTTCTTTAAAATACATTAACAACACACTGCCTACGTTAGTAAATTGTTTGATAAACTCAACGAGTATCTATTATAAAGGATAAGTCTTAGTTGCTAAAGCAAGCCATAGAAGCTGAATTTATTCCGTTTCAGGTGGATCCTTGATCAGCTAGTTAGTCCTAAACCTGTAATAATGGAGTTTATATAAACCGCACTATCGTAGGCTTTTTTTATATATTAAATTTAAAATATGGATGGAATGTTACTTCCCATTATTGTGGGAATCATAGGAATTGCAATTGGATTTATCATTGCAAAATCAATAGAAAAATCTAAAGGTAAAAAATTACTAAATGCAACAAGAAAAGAAGCCAATGCTATTCTAAAAGAAGCTAAAATCGATGCAGATGCCATAAAAAAAGATAAAATTTTACAAGCAAAAGAAAAGTTTATCGAATTAAAATCTGAACATGAAAAAGTAATTTTATCAAGAGAAAAGAAAATTTCTGATGTTGAAAAGCGCATTAGAGATAGAGAATCTCAAGTAGCATCTGAAGTTGATAAAAATAAAAAGTTAAATCGTTCTTTAGAACAGAAAGAAAAAGATTTTGATTTTAAATTAGAATTTTTAGAGAAAAAAGAAGATGATTTAGACAAAATGCACAAGCGCCATGTAGATATGTTAGAACAGATTTCTGGTCTTTCTGCAGATGAAGCTAAAAAAGAATTGGTTTCTTCTTTAAAAGATGAAGCAAAGACAGAAGCAATGGCATTTATACAAACTTCTGTAGAAGAGGCAAAGTTAACGGCAGAACAAGAAGCTAGAAAAGTAGTTTTAGGAACCATACAGAGAGTAGGTGTCGAACAAGCTGTAGAAAACTGTGTATCTGTTTTTAATTTAGAATCTGATGATGTTAAAGGAAGAATTATTGGTAGAGAAGGAAGAAACATTAGAGCAATAGAAGCTGCAACCGGAGTTGAAATTATTGTAGATGATACACCAGATGCCATTATACTTTCTTGTTTTGATCCGATTAGAAGAGAAATAGCACGTTTATCTTTACACAAATTGGTTACAGACGGTAGAATTCATCCTGCTAGAATTGAGGAAGTTGTAGCCAAAACTGAAAAACAAATTACACAAGAAATTATAGAAGTTGGTAAAAGAACTGTAATTGATTTAGGGGTTCATGGATTGCATCCAGAATTAGTAAAAGCTGTAGGTAGAATGAAATATAGATCTTCTTACGGACAAAATTTACTACAACACTCTAGAGAAGTTGCAAACTTATGTGGAATCATGGCTGCAGAAATGGGCTTGAATTCTAAAGTAGCAAAACGAGCAGGTTTGTTGCATGATATTGGTAAAGTGCCTAACGAAGAAAGCGAATTACCGCACGCACTTTTAGGAATGCAATGGGCAGAAAAATATGGTGAAAAGCCAGATGTTTGTAATGCAATTGGTGCGCATCATGATGAAATAGAAATGAAAAGCTTAATCTCTCCAATTGTACAAGTTTGTGATGCTATTTCTGGCGCAAGACCTGGCGCAAGGCGTCAAGTTTTAGATTCTTACATTCAACGTTTAAAAGATTTAGAAGATATTGCTTTTGGTTTTACAGGAGTTCAAAAAGCCTATGCGATTCAAGCAGGACGTGAATTACGTGTGATGGTAGAAAGTACTAAAGTAAATGATGCCAAAGCATCTGAATTATCTTTTAGTATTTCTCAGAAAATACAAAATGATATGACCTATCCAGGGCAAGTAAAAGTAACGGTAATTAGAGAAACAAGAGCTGTGAATGTGGCTAGATAAAAGCCCATCCTAACCTTCCCGAAGAGAAATGACACTGTTGTGTTTTTACTCTTGTTTATATAAACATTAAAAATCTTACTCTATTTGGGTAAGATTTTCTGTTTGAAGAAGGTTTGTTATGACAATATTTTTAAATTTTATCTAAAAAATCAATTTTTAATAATTTTTTTAGAGTAAGAATTTTTTTCCTTTGGGAAGATTAAGATGGGCTTTCAATTGACGTTTTTCTAGGATGAAATGTTTCTACCACTTTTTTTAAATCAGTTTTGTCTACATGAAAATAAATTTCCGTTGTGGTAATACTTTCATGACCGAGCATCTGTTGTATGGCTCTTAAATCCGCACCATTTTGAAGCAGATGAGATGCAAAAGAATGCCTTAACGTATGTGGACTTATCTTTTTATCCAGCTCAATCTTAATCGCTAAATCTTTTAAAATCATAAAAATCATTTGACGTGATAATCCTTTGCCACGTCTGTTTAAAAATAAAGTATCTTCAAAACCTTTTTTGGGTTGCATATGACTTCTCATCTCTTTTTTATAGATAGTAATATATTTTTGAGCCTCTTTATGAATGGGAACATAACGTTCCTTATTTCCTTTTCCTAATACACGAATAAAGCCTTCTTCAAAAAATAAATCAGAAATTTTTAAAGTGATGGCTTCACTAACCCGCAGACCACAGCTATAAATAGTCTCTAAAATAGTTCTATTTCTTTCGCCCTGAGAATGGCTTAAATCGATTGCAGAAATCAATGCATCTATTTCGTCTGGAGATAATGTGTCAGGCAACTTTCTGCCAATTTTAGGGGTTTCTAATAAATCTGTAGGGTTTGTATTTCTATAATCTTCAAAAACCAAATAATCAAAAAAACTACGCAGTCCAGAAATAATTCTGGCCTGACTTCTAGGATTTACTTTTTTAGCAACTTCATAAATAAATTGTTTCACAATAATAGCATCAATAGAAATAGGTGAAATCACAATTTTATGCTCTTCTAAAAACATAGACAGCTTTTCTAAGTCTCTAGCATAACTTTCAATGGTATTTTTAGAAAGACCTCTTTCTATCTTTAAATACATTCGATAATCTGATATTGCTTGTTGCCAATTCATAAATAAATGTAACTATTAAAAAGTTAATTTAAAGATATTATAACAGTATCTTTTTATCGGCTTAACAAAAAATTAACTTTTTTATTATCCTTTTCATAAACAATCATTTTATTTTTGATTCATAATTATAAAATTAAATATTATGAAAAAATTATTTTTAAGTTTATCTTTTATGTTAGTTGCTTTTGCAGCGAATGCACAATTTACACCAAATTTGGTTGTAACTGCTGGTTTGCCTGTAGGTGACTATAAAGATGCCTCATCATTTGCGCTTTCTGCAGATCTTTATTTTATGAAATCAGTAAGTGAGAGTTTTGGCTTGGGGGTAACTTCTGGTTACTCAATTTATTTTGGGAAAGATTATGACGAGGGTTTAGTTGAAATTGAAGGAGCGAACTTTTCTTATTTGCCATTAGCTGGAGCATTTCGATTTAATTTGTCTGAAGATTTTTCTATTGGAACAGATGTAGGCTATGCATTTGGTCTATCTGACAATACAGATGGAGGTTTCTATTATAAACCAACACTTGGTTTTAACATTGGCGACTCTAGTCAATTAATTCTTTCTTATCAAGGAATCTCTGAAGATGGAGGCACATTGAACTATATTGGTTTAGGTTTCGCATTTGGGATGTAGTACCATTTAAGTATATTTTATAAAACGGAAGCAGTTTTGCTTCCGTTTTTTTGTATAAAATGTTATTTTAGCAAGATGAAAATTATTATTATCAATGGACCTAACTTAAATCTCCTAGGAAAGAGAGAACCAGAAATTTATGGTGCTAAAAATTTTGAAGATTATTTTAGAGAATTGCAACTAAATTTTAAGGAGATAGAACTCTCTTATTTTCAATCTAACATTGAAGGAGAAATCATCGATAAATTGCACGAAGTAGGTTTTAATTATGATGGCATTATTTTAAATGCAGCTGCGTATACACATACCTCTGTTGGAATTGGAGATGCTGTAAAAGGAATTGAGACTCCAGTAGTAGAAGTCCATATTTCTAATATTCATGCTCGTGAAGCGTTTAGACAGCACAGTTATATTTCTCCGAATGCAAAAGGAGTGCTGTTTGGATTTGGTTTAAAAGGATATGATTTGGCAATTCAAAGTTTCCTTTAGTTGTAGATTTGTTTCAAAAGCTACTTATTGAATTCTAAAATCATTTTAATATCAGCACGTGCATAATGTACCTCTTTTTCTAGAGGAACTTCTTTAAAACCATATTTTTTATAAATATAAATAGCGGTTTTTAATTTTCTATGAGAATAAAGTGTAATGCTCTTCCATTTTTTCTTTTTAGCAAATTCAATACAAAACTCTAATAACTTCTGACCGAGCTTTAATCCTTGATATGTATCAGAAACCGCCATTTTACTTAATTCAAAGTAACTGTTTTGATTAATCAAAGCAATAGTTCCTAATATTTTATCCTTAGACTTTATGAAAAAGATAAAACCTCCATTGTCGATGATAAATTTTTGCGGATTGCTTAATACTTTTTCATCATAAGGTTCTACATAAAAATATTTTTCAAGCCACTCCACATTCAAATTATAAAAATCTTTAGCATATTTTTTATCAAAAGGAATTATTTTAGCTTTCATTTTATCTTGAAATTTTTTCAAAGATATGAGGAATAATTAAACATCAGGACAAGTGTTAAAATCAATTTAAAAAAATTATATTTGTTCAAATTAATAAATGAATGCAGCGAGATAAATGGCTTTTTGAAATTTCCCCCAAAAACAATTTATTCGACTTAAACCTAAAAGAGGTTTGGCAATATAGAGATTTACTGATGCTTTTTGTAAAGCGAGATGTAGTTACTCTATACAAACAAACTATTTTAGGACCTTTATGGTATTTGATACAGCCTTTATTTACTTCTATCATATTTACGTTGGTTTTTAATACGATTGCTGGAATTTCTACAGGACAGATTCCACCTTTTTTATTCAATTTAGCTGGTGTAACCGTTTGGAATTATTTTAAAGAATGCTTAACTGCTACTTCAGATACGTTTAAAACAAACGAAGCTATTTTTGGTAAGGTGTATTTTCCAAGAGTTATTATGCCGATGTCTATAGTCATATCTAATCTACTAAAATTTGGAATACAACTATTTATATTCATCTGTTTCTATTTGTATTATTATTTTAATGGATATGAAATAACGCCAAATACATATATTTTGTTTTTTCCTTTGCTAATAATCGCTATGGGAATGATTGGATTAGGACTAGGAATGATTATCTCCTCTATGGTAACTAAATACAGAGATTTAACTTTTCTTGTAGCTTTTGGAGTACAATTACTAATGTATTTATCTGCAGTAATGTATCCACTAGATTTAATGAGAGAAAAATTAGGCAATGTACTTGGAGGAAAAGATTTATCTTGGATTGTAGATTTAAATCCAATTGCACATTTAATCGAATTCAGTAGATTTATTCTTTTGAATGATGGAGATTATTCCACTTTCGGAATTGTATATACCACCCTATTTACCATAGCCGTCTTCTTTTTAGGATTATTGATTTTTAATAAAACGGAAAAAACGTTTATAGATACTATTTAAAATGAAAGACGACATAATTTTAAAGGTTGAAAATCTGTCTAAGCAATATCGTTTAGGAACTGTTGGTACAGGAACTATTAGTCATGATTTTAATCGTTTTTTAGCTAGAATAAGAGGAAAAGAAGACCCTTATTTAAAGATTGGTGAATCTAATGATAGAGCCTCTAAAAGTGAATCTGAATATGTTTGGGCTTTAAAAGATATTAATTTTGAAGTAAAAAGAGGCGAGGTTTTAGGGATCATCGGTAAAAATGGCGCAGGAAAATCAACATTATTAAAAATTTTATCTAAAGTAACAGGACCTACAACGGGTACTATAAAATCGAACGGAAGAATTGCTTCTTTGTTAGAGGTGGGTACGGGTTTTCACCCAGAAATGACAGGAAAGGAAAATATTTTTTTAAACGGTGCCATCTTAGGAATGACAAAAAAAGAAATTCAAGCAAAATTAGATGAGATTGTTTCTTTTTCTGGTTGTGAACGCTATATAGATACGCCCGTAAAACGGTATTCTAGCGGAATGAAAGTCCGCTTAGCTTTTGCTGTTGCCGCACATTTAGAACCTGATATTTTGGTAGTAGACGAAGTTTTGGCTGTTGGTGATGCAGAATTCCAGAAGAAAGCCATTGGAAAAATGCAGGATATTTCTAACACAGACGGAAGAACGGTGTTGTTTGTGAGTCATGATATGGGGGCGATTAGAAGTCTTTGTACTAAAACAATAATGCTTGATGATGGTTTAGTTTATGCTAAAGGTCAAACGGATGAAATTATTTCAGAATACTTAAATAAATCAATCAGTTCTCAATCAGCGGTTTTGGAGAATTCAAAGTATATAGAATGGATAAAAGTCTATAATCAAGAGAGTGATAATATTCCAATAATAAACATTGGAGATGAGCTGATTTTAAGAATAAAATTTACTAAAAAAATTAATATTTATGGGAGTATCGATTATTGTTTTATTGGTTTTGAAAATGAAGATCAGAGAAGAGTTCTTTCTATAGCTACTCATATGGATAGAAGTTTTAACGGGATTTTTGATTCAGAAAAGATTCTCGAATGTAAAATAATGAACTTAAACTTAATCCAAGGAAGATATAAATTAATGCTAGCTATCGGTTCTAAAAACGAAAATATTGAAATAAATAGAGACCTAATATTTATAGATATACATGATAATAATTTTTATGATAATGGTTTTAAAATCAATAAAAATCAAGGTTTTATTTTAGAAAAGCCTAAATGGAGAAATATTGAAGTTAAATGAAAAAAGCAAATAATAAAATTTTGATAATCGGTCCCTTTGCAGAATTTGGAGGAAGAGAATTAATGTCTGTTTTTATAGCAGACTGCCTTTCGAAAGATCATTCTGTAGACATATGTTCAACAGGTAACATGTCAAAAAAAGCTGTTATTAATAAAAATTTTAAACAGGGTACTGTTTTTTCCTTAAAAAAAAATCTATTTAAGAAGAATTTTATTTTTAGATTTTTCGCTTATTTAAGTTATTTTAAAAATAATTTAAAAAAAGAGCCTTATTTTTATTTAAATAATAAAATTAATAAAAGCTTAGGGTCTAATAGAAAATACATTAAAGAATTAGATCTAATTCTAAAAAAATACCAGTTGGTTTTTATAAACGCACAATTTTCATCTAATTATGTAGATTATATTTTAAAAACAACAAAGACACTACAAATACCCACTATTTTTAGGACAACAGGTACTATCAATCCTAATGATTATTTTCAATCACTAGAAAACGTAGATATGTTTATACACCACTCGATCAGTAATTCAAATAAAATAAAGAAAAATAATTTTGAGGTAATAGATCAAGCTAGTTTTATAGAAAAAAAACTTATAACAATAAAGCCTAAAAATAAAATAAAAAATTTTTTATTTTTAGGTAGGTTAGTAAAAGAAAAAGGCATAGATGATTTAATTAAATTTTTTATAAAATATCCTAAAGATGATATAAAACTAAATATTGTTGGAGATGGACCACTTAAAAAAGAATTATTAGCAAAATATTCGAATCAAGATAAAATTTTTTTTTTAAATTTTTTAGCACAAGAAGAACTGCATGTTGAATATCAAAAAAATGATTGTTTGATTATCGCCTCGCATTATGAATCTGGGCCATTAGTTGGCGTTGAGGCTATGGCCTCTGGTAATATAATTATTTCCACAAAGGTAGGTGCAATGGAAGAAAGATTAAAAGAGACAAAAAATAATTTTTGGTTTGATATAAATAATTATTCCTCTTTCGAAAAATGTATGAATATTGTTTTAAATTTAAATTCTAACGAAATAAAAATAATATCAGAAAGCTTAAAAGAAAAATATATTAAGAGTCATAAATTAGAATTAATTCAAAAATTATATAAAGAAACTGTCAGGAAAGTTCTAAATAAATAAAAAATGAAAAAATTTTTAATAACAGGGGGTGCTGGAAATGTAGGAAGTTCTTTAGCATTAAAACTATCCGAAGATCCTCAAAATTTTATTGTTATTGCAGACAGTCTCTTAACGGGAAGCATAGAGAAAATTCCGATAAAGGAAAATGTTATATTTTTTAATGTGAATGTAAACATAGTTAACGATTTGTCTATTGTGTTTAAGAAATATAATTTTGATTATGTTTTTCATTATGCTGCATTAGTGGGAGTTCAAAGAACTTTAAACAATCCAATGAAAGTATTGAACGATATTGACGGGATAAAAAATATTCTAGAATTATCTAGTTTATCAAAAGTTAAAAGAGTTTTTTACTCTAGTTCATCTGAAGTGTATGGAGAACCTTTTGAAATACCTCAAAATGAAAAAACGACACCATTAAATTCTAGATTGCCCTATGCAATTGTAAAAAATGTAGGAGAAGCTTTCTTTAGATCTTACAAACAAGA
This sequence comes from uncultured Polaribacter sp., assembly GCF_947501385.1. Taxonomy (GTDB): domain Bacteria; phylum Bacteroidota; class Bacteroidia; order Flavobacteriales; family Flavobacteriaceae; genus Polaribacter. The sequence continues at coordinate 132,625 of NZ_CANMVP010000006.1, read as the reverse complement.
GTATAATTTAGATTATACTATTTTTCGTTTTTTTAATACTTATGGGCCAAATCAAAGTGAAGATTTTGTAATTCCAAAATTTTTAAATTTAGCATTAGAAAATAAACCAATTACAATCTTTGGTGAAGGTTCACAAACAAGAACTTTTTGTTATATAGAAGATAATATAGATACATGTGTAAAAGTTTTAAATAGTGAAAAATATATAAATGATGAATTAAATGTTGGTAATGATATTGAAGTATCTATATTAGAGTTGGCAAAAATAATTATTAAAATAACAAATTCTACCTCAGAAATTATGTATTTACCAGCTTTAGAAGAAGGAGATATGACAAGAAGATGCCCTGATATTCGTAAAATGAAAAATGTTTTACAAAGAGATCTAATAACTTTAGAAGAGGGAATTAAGAAATTGATAAATCACTATGAGAAAAGGAATTAATCCCGAAAAATTTAAAACAGAATTGGCTATTTCCAGTTACCATAGAATTGTTATTCCTGTTTACATACCCAATTTAGAAGGGTATTTTAAAGACTCTTTAAAAATCTTAAAGCTATGTATTGGTTCTTTGTTAAAATCGATAAATTTTCAAACTAGAATAACTTTATACAATAATAATTCACACACTTCTGTTAAAGACTATTTAGATGATCTTTATGCTACTGAATCTCAAATAGATCAAGTTTTTCATTCAAAAGAAAATGTAGGTAAAATAAATGCAATTTTGGCTGCAACAAAAGGAAATTTAGAACCTCTAATTACAATTGCAGATGCTGATGTTCTATTTAAACAGAATTGGCAAGAAGAGGTAGAAAAAGTGTTTAATAATTTTAAATATGCAGGTATGGTTAGCCCAGTTCCCTCTAGTAAAGCATATAACAATTTTACAGCATCTAATTGGTTTTATGGTTTTTTTAAAGGGAAGTTAAAATTCGAGAATGTAATAAACCCAAGTGAAATGAAAATGTTTGAAGATAGTTTGGAGTTAAATTATACACTGTACCAAAAGATTCACTTAGAAAAATATTTAACGCTTCAAAATAATTTAGGAAAAGCCGTTATGGGTTGTGGTCATTTTGTTGCGACCTTAAAAAGAGAAATTTTTGATTTAGGATCAAATTCGCCTGCGCTACATAAAATTGTTGGAGGAGTTGAAAACAAATTTATAGACAAGCCTAATGAAGATCTAGGGTTCTTAAGATTATCAACTCTAGATAATTATGCTTTTCATATGGGAAATACTTATGAATCATGGATGCAGAATAAATACAATCTATTACAGCTAAATAATTCAAGAAGTGTATATAAAAACTTAGATAAAATTTATAAATTAAGAAAGATTAATATTTTAATAGGAAAAGCGATAAGTAGAATCTTAAAAAGGAAAAAGATTAAAAATTTATATTTTCATACTTTAGAAATGAAAAATAAAAATTATTAATTTGTGAAAAACAAGAAAATTCTTTTTATTATTGAAGAATTAGGAGATATTAGAACTTCTGGTGCGATTGTAAATTATAATTTGTGCAAACTTATTGCTCAAAGATATTCAGGTGCAGATATTTTAACTTTAGATTCTATTTCAGAAAGAATCAAAAAGGATTGGAATAAATATGGTAATTTATTTACACATCCAAAAGAAAATATAAAAAGCTATCAAAAAGTATTGATTTATTTTGGCAAAGTAAAGGCAGTTATTTACACCCTTTTAGGAAATGATTTCTATCATTTCAATAGAATAAAAAATATTAAAAAATTTTTAAAAGCTAATGTTAATAATTATAATGAATTAATATTGATGAGTGGTGGCTTAGGTTTTACTCCTCACCAAGCTATAAAGTGTCTTAAGCGAAAAAATATTCAAAAAATTACATCTTTATATCATGACCCTTATCCAATAAGTGCATATCCAGAACCGTATAATTCTGTTAAAAGATGGAAAGAGTATTTTAAATACAGCAACTTACAAAAATCATTAGATTATTCTCATAATATTGTCTTTCCGTCACAGAGGTTGTACACATGGTATTTAAATGATTATAAAATTGATAAACATAAAGTTAGAATAATTCCACATGCTGTAGAACAGGTTACTGAAAATAATTTTTTTAAACAAAAATCTGATAAGATTTGTATAACGCATACAGGTACATTATTAAAACCTAGAAATCCTAAACTATTTTTAGAAATTTTTAGTGAATTAAATGTAAATAATATTTCAGTGAACTTTTATGGAAGTATTAATAGCAATGTATATTCAGATATTAAAAAATTTAAAAACGCTAAGAATATAAAAATTGTAAAAGAAAGAATTCCTTATCAAAAATCTTTAAATATATTAGAGAACTCAGATTACTTATTGTTAATAGAATCAAATGGAAATGAAAACCCATTTTTACCAACTAAATTTGTAGACTATATCAACTCTGGAAAACCTATAATTATTTTAAGCCCAAAGAAATCTGAAGTTTCAAGATTGGTAGGAGAAAATTATCCATTTTTAACTGAACAAGATAATAAATTGGAAATAAGGAATATATTATCTAACAAAATTAATAATATTTCAGAAATTAATAAAGCAAAAGACGTTTTAAAAAAATTAAAAGCATACTTTTCAAGTGATTCTATTTTAGAATCTTATAAATCTATTCTAAAATAGTCGTATGGATAACAAATATAAATCAGTTCTAATATCCCATATAGCTATTCCAAGTAATAAAATTGGAAGCTGGAATCTAATGTTAACAGATTTAATAGATGTTAACGATTCTATTTTTGAGTATATTATTTCTCCTAAACCAGATTTTTTATCAAAACGGCCAAAAAATATTATAGTCCAAAATTCTATTAAATTTTGTGAAAAAATACTGTTTAAAATAGCAGGCAACAGATATTTAGAAAAAAAACAGTATTGGTATCCGATAAGGAAAATATTAAGAAAAGAAGATAAGTTAGTCCTAAACGTTATTGACAATATAGGTATTTTAAATGCATTACATTACTATGCTTGTAAAGAAAACTTAAGAGACAGAATATTTATTAACTTTTTTTTTCATGGTTATTTTATTGACATAGATTTAATTAAAATTCAAACTAACTTTTCTTTAGATAAATTGGTGCTTTTAACAAATACTTCTTACCAAAATTTACTAGATAAATCTAATGTGTTACCTTTTGAGGTGGCCATTTTACCAAATGGAATTAAGCCTAATTTTAAAAAGGTTTCTTATGAAGAAAAATTAGCACTAAGAAATGAATTGGGTTTTAAAAGTAATAAACACTATTTTTTATGGGTATCACAAGACAGACCAAAAAAAGGGTTAAAGATTATTTTGAATGCTTGGAAAAAAGTAGCATCCGAAAATACTAATATCGAATTATTAATCATCGGAGTTAATCAAAAAGGAAAAAAAAATAATATCGAATATTTAGGAAGAATACCAAATAATTTACTTCCCAAATATTATCAGATAGCAGATTATTTTTTATTTTCCACTCTTTGTCATGAAGGTCACCCGTTAAGTTTAACAGAGGCTTTAAAAAGTGGATTAAAGTGTATTGTATCAGATATAGATCCACTAAGTGAAATTTTGCATAATGGAAACTTAGGTTATTTAGTAGATAAGCCTAATATGGTTGACAGTTGGGCAGCGTCAATAAGTTTTGTATTAAATAATAATTATAACTTTAATAAAGAAAATATTGATCTTAATTATTTATATAATTTTGAATCATGGAAATCTCGATTTTTAGAAATTTTAAATCAATCAAAACAAAACTTTAACTAATGTTTATAATTGCGGAAATAGCTCAAGCACACGACGGTAGTTTAGGAATGGCACATGCTTATATAGATGCTGTTGCAAAAACGGGTTGTAATGCTATAAAGTTTCAAACACATATTGCTGAAGCAGAAAGTAGCATTCATGAACCATTTAGAATTCAATTCTCCAAACAAGATACTACCAGAATGGAATATTGGAAACGCATGGAATTTACATTAGAACAATGGAAAGAGATCAAACAACATTGCGATGAAGTCGGTTTAGAGTTTCTAAGTTCTCCTTTTAGTAATGCTGCTGTAGAGTTATTAGAAAAAGTAGGCGTAAAGCAATATAAAGTTGGTTCAGGAGAAGTTAACAACTTTGTACTTTTAGAAAAAATTGCTCAAACAAGGAAACCTGTCATTATTTCTTCAGGGATGAGCTCTTTTGCTGAGTTAGATAAAACAGTTGCTTTTTTAAAATCAAGAAAAGTAGCGTATGCCATTTTACAATGTACAACTGCCTATCCAACAAAACCAAAACAATTTGGACTCAATATCATTCAAGAGCTAAAAAAAAGGTACAAGGTTCCCATTGGTTTTTCAGATCATTCTTCCTCGATAGAAGCTTGTATAGCAGCTACGGCACTAGGCGCAGAAATTTTAGAATTTCATGTCGTTTTCGATAAAGAAATGTTTGGCCCAGATACAAAATCGTCTTTAACAATTGAAGAAACTACCAATTTGGTAAATGCAGTTAGAAACATAGATTTAGCGTTGCAAAACCCGATAGATAAAAATGATAATTCTGAATTTACGGATTTAAAACAAATTTTTGAAAAATCGTTGGCTGTAAATAAAAACCTTAAAAAAGGAGATATCATTACTTTTTTAGATTTAGAAACTAAAAAACCTAAAGGTTTTGGTATCTTGGCAAGTGAATATGAACATATAATTGGTAAAAAATTAAATAAAGATTTACACCAATGGGATTTTCTAAATTATAAGGATATAACGGAATAAAATGTCAATAAAAAAAATATGTATTGTTGTTACGGCAAGACCTTCCTATAGTAGAATTAAAACCGCATTAATAGCTATTAAAAATCACTCAAAATTAGAGTTACAACTAGTAATTACTGGTTCTGCTTTGTTGGGTAGGTATGGAAATGCAGTTGATTTTATTGAAAAAGACGGTTTTAAAATAGATGAAAAAGTTTTTACAGTTTTAGAAGGAGAGAACCCAACCTCTATGGCAAAAACAACAGGTTTAGCAGTGATGGAGTTGGCAAGTGTTTTTTATAGATTAAAGCCTGATGCAGTAATTACTATTGCAGATCGTTTTGAAACCATTGCTACAAGTATTGCTGCTTCTTATCAAAATATCCCATTAATTCATATCCAAGGAGGTGAAGTTACTGGAAATATTGATGAAAAAGTACGTCATGCCAATACAAAATTGGCAGATTTACATTTGGTTGCTTCAGAAAATGCTAAAGCGAGAGTACTAAAAATGGGAGAGCATCCTGAGACAGTTTTTAATACCGGTTGCCCATCTATAGATTTGGCAGCAGAAATTAAAAAAAATCCAAAATTAGACTTTGATCCAATTTTAAAATATGGTGGTGTTGGTGCAAATATAAACTGGAAAAAAGAGGGGTATCTTGTAGTTATGCAGCATCCTGTAACTACAGAATATGCGTCGGCAAGAAAAGATGTAGAACAAACTTTACAAGCGGTTTTTGAATTAGGAATTCCAACATTTTGGTTTTGGCCAAATGTAGATGCTGGTTCAGATGGTACTTCGAATGGTATTAGAACATTTAGGGAATTAAAGAAACCTGAAAATATTCATTTTTTCAAAAACATGGAACCTCAAGACTTTTTAAAATTATTAATAAATAGTAGATGCTTAATAGGGAATTCGAGTGTAGGTATCAGAGAATGTTCTTATTTAAAGATTCCCGTTGTAAACATTGGAAGCCGTCAAAATAGAAGACAAAGAGGAAATAATGTTATCAATTCTAGTTACAACAAATGTGAAATAATTGAAGCGATAAACAATAGGTTAGCAGCAAAAGATATTACTTCAGAAAACATGTATGGTGATGGAAAATCAGGCAAAAGAATTGCTGATATTTTAGCAGATACAGATTTGAGTTTTCATAAAACAATTACTTATTAATGACGATTTTAGGAATTATACCTGCAAGAGGAGGTTCTAAAGGAGTTCCTCGCAAAAATATTAAATTATTAGGAGGCAAGCCTTTATTACAATATACATCTGAAGTTGCTTTAAAAAGTAAATATATAAGTAAGTTGATTGTAAGTTCTGAGGATGATGAAATTATTGAAGTTGCCAAAAGTATTGGAATTGAGGTTCCTTTTAAAAGACCTGATCACTTAGCTTTAGACTCTTCACCAACATTACCTGTAATTATTCATGCTTTAGAGTTTTATAAGCAAAAAAATATTTTTTTTGACGCTGTTTGTCTGTTACAAACAACAAGTCCGTTTAGAACAGTAGCATTTTTAAATAAAGCTATAGAAATTTTTATGGATAAAGGCACAGATTCCTTATTTTCCACTCGAGAGGTTCCTCATGAATACAATCCACACTGGGTGTTTGAAGAAAAGGAAGACAAAACTTTACAAATTGTAACTGGAGAAAAAGAAGTTATTTCTAGAAGGCAAGATCTACCAAAAGTATTTCATAGAGATGGTAGTATTTACATAACTAAAGCATCTGTTTTAATGAAACAAAAATCATTATTTGGACAAAGTATTTCTCATATAGAATCCCCAAAAATAAACCATGTTAATATTGACACCTTAAAGGATTGGAAAAAAGCAGAAAAAATAATATTGAAATCATTTAATTAGATGTAAAAGAGAATGCTCCTAAACTTGTTTAGTCGGTAATAGATAAAAGTAACAAAATAAAGGTTTTCTCATCTATTAAAAAATAACATTTTCTTTGTTTATTAGTTTGTAGATATAAACTGAAGATTATTTATTAGTTTTAACATGTGTTGTAATGCAACGTTCTTTTAGAATCTAAAATATTTATATAAGAGAATCTGTTAAAAATGCAAAAAAATATATACTAAAGACAAAATTGGTAATGTATGAAGAAAATATTAATTGTTTTTGGTACGAGACCAGAGGCTATTAAAATGGCTCCTTTGGTTAAATCACTACTTAAAAATAGAGAATTGAACACCAAAGTTTGTGTAACTGCTCAGCATAGGAAAATGTTAGATCAGGTTTTAGATTTTTTTAAAATTATACCAGATTATGATTTAAATTTGATGAAAAAGAATCAAAGTTTAAATGAGTTGAGCGCAAGAATATTAGTTGCTATAGACAAAGTATTATTAGAGTTTGAACCAGATTTAGTATTAGTTCACGGAGATACTTCTACAAGCAGCATGGTCGCTTTAGCGTCATTCCATAGAAGTGTTAAAATAGGCCATATAGAAGCTGGTTTGAGAACTTATAATAAGCGGGCGCCTTTTCCAGAAGAAGTAAATAGACAAATAACAGGTAGATTAGCAGACTTACATTTTGCACCAACAAAAGAATCTGCCCAAAATTTATTAAATGAAGGTGTAGTTGCTAGTACAGTATTTATAACAGGAAATACGGTTATAGACGCATTATTCTGGGGAATGAAACATATAAATATAAATAGAAAAGATATTAAAAAAATAAGTTCTTATATAGATAGCAATAAAAAATTAATTGTTGTTACTGGTCATAGAAGAGAAAATTTTGGTGATAAATTTTATGAATTTTGTACAGCTCTAAAAGAATTAGCGTGTAGAGACGATGTACAGATTGTATATCCCGTGCATCTAAACCCAAATGTTCAAAAAATGGTTTATAAAACTTTAGCAGGTATTCCTAATATTTTATTAATAAACCCATTAGATTATGAAGTATTTATATGGTTATTGAATCGATCTTATTTAATCATAACAGATAGTGGTGGAGTGCAAGAAGAAGCACCATCTCTAAAAAAGCCCGTTTTGGTAACTAGAGAAGTCACAGAAAGACAAGAGGCAGTAGATAAGGGAGTTGTGAAATTGGTAGGAACAAAAAAAGAAAATATTATTTTAGAAGCCTCTCTACTATTAGACAATATAAATAAATATCATGAAATGATAGGAAATTCGAATCCTTATGGAGATGGAACAGCATCAGAGAAAATTGTAAGTATTATAAAAAGTGAATAAAATGAAAAAGGCTTTTATTTTATTGCCAGATGGAGTTGGATTAAGAAATTTTGCTTTTGGTAAATTCTATGAAGAAGGCATTCATCAAAATTTTGATATTACCTTTTGGAATAATACTAATTTTCCTATTTCAAACCTCGGGTACAAAGAAATAAATTTAGAGTTAGGTAAGCCTAGATCAATTTCTGACCTCTATAAAAGAGCAAAAATAATTATAGAGTTAAAACAGAATGTTAGAAATTTTAAAAATGATGTGTTTCTTTCATATTTATCATCTAAAAATTATAAAAATTCCAAGGAAATAATAAAAACCATATTTGTAAGTTTTTTAGTTTTTTTTTATAATTCTTCAAAAGGAATAATAAAAATTAAGAAAAAATTACATCAACTAGAAAGAAATTCTAAATATTATTTAAAATCGAAACAAACATTACAAAAGGAGAAGCCAGTTATTATATTTTTAACAAATCAAAGACCATTAACAGCTGTTGCACCTTTGCTAGCTGCACAAGACTTAGGTATTCCTACGGTAACCTTTATTTTTTCTTGGGATAATTTACCAAAAGGTACATTAGTTGTTAGTAGCGATTTTTATTTTGTTTGGAGTAATTTTATGAAGTCAGAATTATTAAAATATTACCCATCAGTTAAAGAAAATCAAATTAAAGTTACTGGAACTCCCCAATTTGAATGCCATTACAATACAGTTTTTAAAACAAAATTTTTATTTTTTAAAGAACACAATTTAGATATTAAAAAAAAATATATCTGTTTTTCAGGAGATGACATCACAACATCACCAAATGATCAGTATTATTTAGAGGATTTAGCTAAAACGGTAAGGAGGCTTAATGAGAAAGGAGAAAATATTGGTATTATTTATAGAAAATGCCCAGTAGATTTTTCTAATAGACACATCGATGTTTATAAAAAATACAAGAATGAAATTGTATTGATAGATCCAAAATGGAAGAATTTAGGAAATGGTTGGAATAGAGTGATGCCTTTACCTGAAGATTTAACACTATTGGCAAACACTGTACACCATACAGAAATGGTTATTAACGTGGGCTCTTCTATGGTTTTTGATTTTGTATCACAGAATAAACCTTGTGCTTTTTTAAATTATAATACCATCAAAAAATCTAGTGAAGATTGGAGTATTAAAAAAATTTATAAATATATTCATTTTAAATCTATGCCAAATACAAATGCAGTATTATGGATTAATTCTTCTGAAGAGATGCAAAACATTATTTTACAAGTTTTAAATAATACTATTCATTTAGAGTCCACAAAAGAATGGTACAATAAAATTGTAGAATTCCCTCAAGATAAAGCTTCGCAAAGAATATGGTTAGAAATAAATAAGTTAGTATGCACATAGGTTTTATTACACCAGAATATCCTAGTACGCATTTTGCAGGAAGAATTGGCGGTATTGGTACCTTTACAAAGGGTCTGTCTAAAGAGTTGGTGAAACTAGGAAATACTGTTACCATATTTATTTATAGCCAAAAAAAAAACATAATAATAATAGAAAACGGTATAACTATTTATTTTATTAAAAAGAAAACAATGCCATTATTTACTTGGTTTAGCAATAGAAAATATTTTAATGATTATGTGAATGCTATTGTAGATAAAGAAAATATTCAGATTTTAGAAGCGCCAGAATGGACAGGATTCACCGCTTTTATGAAATTCAAATGTCCACTTATTTTGAGGCTTCACGGATCTGATACTTATTTTTGTCATTTAGAAGGCAGAAAAGTGAAATTTAAAAATAAATTTTTTGAAAAAAGAGCACTTTTAGGAGCTACAAAACTGATTGGTGTAAGTAATTTTGTAGGAAGTAAAACAAAAGAACTGTTCAATATAAATAATCCTATTGATACGATCTATAATGCTATTGACGTAGCTTTCTTCAAGCCCAATCATAAAAAGATAATACCTAAATCGCTTTTATATTTTGGAACAGTAATTAGAAAAAAAGGGGTATTACAAATTGCAGCTGTTTTTAATAAAATTGTTGAAATAGACACAGCTGTTACCTTAAAGATTATAGGAAATGATAGTTTAGATTCTTTAACACAAGAATCTACATTAGAGTTATTTAAAAATTCACTTTCTAAGAAAGCGTTAAATAAATTTGTATACGTAAATTCACTTTTTCAAGAAGATTTAATCATTGAAATTCAGCAAGCAGAAATAATATTATTACCAAGTTTTGCAGAAGCTTTCCCAATGACCTGGTTAGAAGCTATGGCAATGGAGAAAAAAATAATAACTTCAAATATTGGATGGGCAAATGAGTTGATGATTGATGGAGAAACAGGTTATACTATAGACCCAAATAATATAGTAGACTTTAAAAGTAAAATTCTTGTACTTTTAAACAATAAGGGAAATACAAAATTTATGGGTAAAAATGCAAGAGATAGAATTATAAATTTTTTTAATATTGAGAAAATAATAACTTTAAACGTAAATTATTACGAGAAAGTTTGTAAGAGCTATTAATTATGAATAAGAAAAAAATAAAACGGTTCCTTTCGAGTATTTTACCTAATGGCGAAATTAAAGAGGTTATTAAATTATATTATTATAATTTAATAACCTCCAATAAGATTAGATTTAAAAGAAACAAAAAAAATAAAACTTTTATATTTAAACATAATAAAAAATCAATTGAAACTAATACTCCGTTATATACAGTTTACAAAGACTTTGAAATCTATACCAAATTATACACCCCAAAAAAGGATGATGTAATACTAGATATTGGGGCAAATTCTGGAATTATATCATTATACTTTGCAAGTATTTTAAAAAATGGAATTGTATATTCAATAGAACCTGATAGCAATAATGTAACTAATATTAAAAATAACTTGAACTTAAACCCTAAATATAAGGATTCAATTATTATAGATAATAGTTTAATTTGGAATGAAGTTTCCAAAATTAAATTCCATGAAGATTCTAGTGTAGCTTCTTCAATATTCTATAAAGGAGAAAATTCAAAAACAGTACTCAAAGAGACAATAACATTAGATACTTGGGTAGAAAAAAATAATTTAAATAAATTAAATTTTATAAAAATGGATATTGAGGGGGCTGAAGTTGAAGCAATTCAAGGAGCTATTCATATTATAAAAAAATTCAAACCAAATTTTGCAATTGCTTCATATCATATTATTGAAGGACAACCTACTTATTTAAAATTAGAGAAATTATTTAAAAAAATAAACTATCCTTATAAAACAGTTAAAATAAACCAAACTGAAATAATAACATACGCCGGACCTGTTATTGAAACTTTTTTTAATAATTAATAAACTAATTGTTATTAGACTTTTTAATAAATTTTCTTGCTATAAGTAACTATAAATGAATTTTAGCTTAATTGTTTGTACATACATGCGCCCAAAGGCTTTACTCAATTTGCTAAAAACTGTTGAATGCCAAACCTTATATCCCAATGAAATTATTATTGTAGACGGCTCTTCAAATAATAAAACAAAAGATATATTAGAGAATAATTTTTTTAAAAACTTAATTTATTACAAAGTTTTAAAACAGGATAGAGGTTTAACTAGACAACGTAACTATGGAATTTCAAAGGTATTATCAGATACAGATATTGTTTGTTTTTTAGATGATGATACAGTTTTAAATGATAATTATTTTTTTAATCTTAAAGAAATTTTTATTTCCAATCAGAAAATTACAGGTGTTGGTGGTTTAGCCATTAATGAAAACAAATGGAAGCTGAATTCTAAAATAGAAGGCAATTATAATTCTAAAAAATACATAACAATAGACGGTTATCATTGTAAATTAGGGCAGAGACATATTCTGAGAAATTATCTTGGTATCGGAAGTAAAAAACTTCCGGGTATTATGCCAGAATTTTCGAATGGTTTGTCATGTGGATATCCATTAACTGGAAATATTTATGAAGTAGACTTACTGATTGGAATGTCTATGAGTTTTAGAAAAATTGTGGTCGACCACATAAAATTTTCCTCTTTTTTTGAAGGATATGGTTTGTACGAAGATGCTGATTTTTCTTTAAGATCACTCAAATTTGGAAAAAACGTCTTGGCTACAAATGTTTTATTAGAACATAATCATTCACCAGAAGGCAGACCAAACCATTATAACTATGGCAAAATGGTTATTAGAAATGGTTGGTACGTTTGGAGAATAAAATATAATAAACCATCCTTAAAAGCAAGATTCAAGTGGAATTCTATAGCAATTCTTTTAATGATAATTAGATTTTCTAATGTCTTTAATTCTAAAAAAAAGCTAGAGGCTTTAACAGAAGCTTGTGGAAGATTTTATGGTTTAATAAGTTTAATTTTTCATAAACCAAATATAAAAAGATGATATTTGGAATTGTAACGCATGCTGTTCATAAATTAAAAGGAGGTAAAATTTATGCATACGAACCTTATGTTCGAGAAATGAATTTATGGGCGAAGTCTATAGAAAAGATTATCATACTATGTCCTATTTCTGACGGAAGTATCTCTAAAATTGAAACCCACTATTTACACGAAAATATTGAAATTATTGATATTACAAATTTCAATATAATTTCTATAAAGAATATATTAAATACTATATTGGTGGTTCCAACTATTTTAAAAAAAATATTTTTAGTTGCTAAAAAATCAGATCATATACATTTAAGATGCCCAGGAAATATAGGGTTGCTTGGGTGTTTCGTACAAATTTTTTTTCCATTCAAAAAAAAAACAGTTAAATACGCAGGTAATTGGGATCCAAAAAGCAAGCAACCTTTTACTTATAAATTGCAGAAATGGATCCTTTCTAATTCTTTATTAACTCGAAATTGTAAAGTTTTGGTGTATGGAAAATGGGAAAATCAATCTAAAAATATACTCCCTTTTTTTACAGCTTCGTATTTTGAAAAAGAGATTATTAAAATACCGAAAAAAAACTTTTTATCTACTATTAGATTTATATTTGTTGGTACTTTTTCTCAAGGAAAAAGACCCATGATGAGTGTAAAAGTTGTTGAAATTTTAAAAAATAAAAATTATAATGTTCGCTTAGATATGTATGGAAATGGCGTTGAATTTACCGTTATCAAAGAATATATAAAAAGTAAAAATTTAAATAGCATTATTTTTTTACATGACAATCAACCAAAAGAAATTGTAAAACAAGCATTTCAAAAAGCTCATTTTTTAATTTTTAATTCACAATCTGAAGGTTGGCCAAAAGTAGTGGCAGAGGCAATGTTTTGGAGATGTTTACCAATATCCTCAAATGTTTCTTGTATAAGTTATATGTTAGATAATGGCAATAGAGGTGAAATCGTAGATGTAAATATTGATGAAATAGAACTTTCAGACCTTATTGTTGCCAACTTAGAAAATGAATCCTCTTATCAACAAAAGGTATTAAAAGCACAAAATTGGTCTCAAAAATTTACTTTAGATAAATTTGAAAAAGAAATACAAAAACTTTTAAAGGAATGATTAAATTAGGAGTTTTACAAATTATAGATTCTTTAAATACTGGTGGTGCAGAGGTTTTAGCAGTAAATATTGCGAATGCTTTATCAAAAGAATCTATTAATTCGCATCTATGTACCACAAGAGCTGAAGGGAATTTGATTACAAATTTAAATGCTGATGTAGGATATATCTATCTAAAAAAAAATAAAATTTTAGATTATAAAGCTATCATAAAATTAAAGAACTACGTAATAAAAAATAATATATCAATTATTCATGCCCACTCATCGTCATATTTTACGGCTTTCTGTTTAAAAATATTTTATAATAATCTTTATATTATTTGGCACGACCATTATGGCATTACGCAAGACTTATCCAAAAGATCACTATTTCCAATAAAATTTATTTCCAAATATTTTTATGCAATTCTATCGGTTAACGAAAACTTAAAAAAATGGTCTCTAGATAACTTGAAATGTAAAAGAGTACTATTTTTAAATAATTTTGCAACATTTAATAATTTTGATAAAATTACATTTTTAAAAAAGGAGGAGAGTAAAAAAATAGTGCATGTAGCAGCTTTTAGAGCGCAAAAAGATCATGAGAATTTATTACATGCTTATGAAAAATTTTATAATAAAAATAAAAATTGGACTTTACATTTAATAGGTTCAATAAATAATAATTTATATTACGAAAAAATTATCAAACTGATAAAAAATAAAGGGTTAGAAAAAAGTGTGTTTATCTATGGTGCCTGCTTAGATATAAAAAATATTCTAAATCAGGCAGATATAGGAGTATTGTCTTCAAAATCTGAGGGCTTGCCGATTTCTCTTTTAGAATATGGTCTGGCAAAACTACCCGTAATTGTTACCAATGTTGGTGAATGCTCTAAGGTAGTAGAAAATGGAATTTCAGGGTACGTCGTAGCACCTGAAAATAATATCGAGCTTTCATTAAAATTAGATATTTTAGCAAACTCAGAATTATTAAGAACTTCATTCGGTATTCGACACCACAAAAAAGTTACAAGTAAATATTCTAGATCCTATTTTTTAAAGCAACTTTTAAACATTTATAAATTATAATTTGATCGAAAAAATAATAAATAATAGATTACTTCTTATACTGATACACCTAGGAATAGGGTTTTTAGGAACCTTTTCAATTTTCGCAAAACTATATGGTTTTGTAATTATAATTATTCCTTTTTTAATCATTTATTTAAATAAAAACAAAAATGAAGAGGCATTTATTTTTGCATCTTACATCGTTGGAGCAGAAATTTTTAATAGAATGACGGGTGGTTTTTTCTTATATGAAACAGGCAAGTATACTGTCTTATTATTTTTAATATTGGGTGTTTTATTAGGTGATTTTAAACAACATTTTTCAATTCAATATATATTTTATATTCTGTTATTACTTCTGGGAATTGTTTTTACTCAAGTACCAGAAGGGGAATCTTTAAGAAAGGCTATTGCATTTAATTTGAGTGGTCCTGTTGTTTTAGGGGTGTCAGCATTTTATTTTTACAAAAGACCCATCACAAAAAAACAACTATACAACGCCATGTTTTTTATGTTATTACCTCTTTTCTCTACGGTATCATTGCTGTATTTTAGAACTCCAGATTTAAGTGAAATAGTTTTTGGTGGTGAAGCTAATTTTGAGGCGTCAGGTGGTTTTGGTCCAAATCAAGTGGCCACAGCAATTGGTCTAGGTGTTTTTTTAATAACAGTATTTCTTATCTCAAAAGAAAAGCTAACAAATTATATTTTCCTAGATGCTTTATTTTTAATTTATTTTATATACAGAGGGTTATTAACCTTTTCAAGAGGTGGTATAATTACCGCCATTACCGCAACTTTAATTTTTACTTTTTTTTATCTACTTTATAAAAAAATTTCATTCAATATATTAATTAAATATATTTTGATTAGTGCTATTTTTATAATTTCTATATGGCTCTATACGTCTAATATAACTAAAGGGATGTTAGATAATAGATATGCAGGTAGAAATAAAATAGGAGTACAAAAAGATATAACCACCGGAAGGTTAGACATTTTACAAGTCCAAGCATTTAATTTTCTAGAGCATCCGTTAGGTATTGGTGTTGGAAATGGAAAGTATGAAAGAATGAAGAAAGAAAATATCACAGGAGCTTCACACAACGAGGTGGGTAGATTGCTTGAGGAGCATGGCTATATAGGCTTAATTTTATTATTACTGTTAATAACAATTCCAATATTTAATTTCTTTAGAGGAAATTATTATCAAAAAGCATTTATTCTCTCTTTTTATTTAATTTGGTTTCTAACAATTAATCATTCGGCTATGAGAATTGCCTTACCTGGTTTTATATATGCGTTAAGTTTAATTCGTATTACAGATTATGAAGAAGAAGCTTAAAAGTATTTTATATATTGGTAACAATCTAACTTTAAAGTCAAAGTACAATTCTACAATGGCAGTTTTATCTCGTCTGCTAGAAAAAGAGGGCTTTACAGTCTATCTTTCATCAAACAAATTAAACAAAACACTAAGAATTTTAGACATGTGTTTGTCAATATTTAAATTAAGAAATAAAATTGATTATATCTTAATAGATACATTTAGCACTAATAACTTTTATTATGCATTGATAACATCACAATTAGCCAAAATTTTTAAAATAAAATACATTCCAATTTTACATGGTGGAAACCTTCCAAATAGAATACAAAAAAGCAGTTTTTTATCAAAATTGATTTTTAAAAATTCATACAAAAATATAGCCCCATCAAATTATTTAAAAGAAGCTTTCGAGAAAGAGGGTTATGAGGTAGATTACATTCCAAACATTGTAGAAATTGATAATTACCAATTTAAGAAAAGAAAGTATTTAAAACCAAATTTACTTTGGGTAAGAGCATTTAAAGAAATTTACAATCCAATATTAGCCATTGAAGTTTTATTTTTATTGAAAAAAGAATACCCAAATGCAAAGTTGTGCATGGTTGGACCCTTTGTAGATGGTTCTTATCAAAAATGTCTATCTTTAGTTCAGTATTATCAATTAAATGATGCTGTTGAATTTACAAATGTATTATTAAAAGAAGATTGGCATAAAAAAGCTATCGATTTTGATATCTTTATCAATACAACAAATTTTGACAATACCCCTGTTAGTGTTACGGAAGCTATGGCTTTGGGGTTGCCAATTGTATCTACAAATGTTGGAGGAATACCTTATTTAATTGAAAATAAAGTAAATGGTCTTTTAGTTGAAAAAAATAATGTATCTCAAATGGTGCAAAGTATAGAAGATTTAATTGATAATAAGTACCCAAAGCTAACTTTAAATGCTCGCAAGAAAGTGGAAGCTTTTGATAGTGAAGTTGTAATGAAAAAATGGAATTTAATTTTTAATGAATAAATTTTTAACTTCTTTCTATAATGCATCACCAGTATTTTTTCAAAATATACTAATAAGCGCTTACGGTTATAAATGGAAAGAAAGAAGATTAGGTGGTATTTTTAAGAAAGAACTTAAAAAATTTAAAGAAAGAGAAAATTTTTCATATAAAGATTGGGAGAAATATCAAGTAATTGAATTGAGAAAACTTTTAACTCATGCTTTTAAAACAGTTCCCTTTTATCATAAATTATATAAGGAATGTGGTTTTAAATTATCCGATTTTGAAAAATTTGAATTGTCAGATATTAAGAAGTTACCCTATTTAGAAAAAGAAGATTTAAGAAGATTTGGTAAAACAACCTTACTTTCCACATCTAAAGAAAAAGGAAACTTCTATAGTTCAAGTGGAAGCACAGGGACACCAGTTGATATTTATTTTTCAAAAAAAACGCATCAAAAATGGTTTGCAGCTTATGAAGTGAGAGTTTTAAACTGGGCAGGAGTCTCTATAAAATTAGCTAGAGGTATGATTGGAGGAAGAAGAATTATTAATAAATCAAAACCAAAACCACCTTACTATAGATATAATATGGCAGAGAAACAAACATATTTTTCTGCATATCATTTAAATAAAAATACATTAGCAAATTATTTATTCGGAATGAAAAAAAATAATGTAGAATTTATGGTGGGTTATGCTATGAGCAATTATTTTCTAGCGAAATTGTTCGTCGAAAATAAAATAAAACCACCAAAAATTAAAGCAGTTATAACATCTAGTGAAAAATTGACGCAAGATATGAGAGCCATTTTTAAAAAAGCATATGGATGCAAAACTTATGACAGTTATAGTGGTATGGAGGCTTGTGGTTTAATTTCTGAAAATTCTGAAGGAGATTTTCTTTTCAGTCCAGATACTGGAATTGTAGAGCTGATAAATGAAAAAAATGAAGAAGTTAAAGATGGTAATGAAGGAGAAGTTGTTTTAACAGGTTTGTTAAATTTCGATCAACCTTTAATTCGTTATAGAATTGGAGATAGAGCAACAAAAAAAGAAAATCAAAAAGCGATATCGAAAAAACAAATGCCTCTATTTAAAGAAATTAATGGTAGAGTAGAAGATGTAATTATTGGTTTAGATAAAACTAAAATTGTACGTTTTCATGGACTTTATATAAATATTATAGGTTTAGTGGTGGGGCAAATAATACAAGAATCACATTTAGATTTTGTAATAAATTTGGTTGTAGATGATGATTATCTTAAAACATCGGAGTTAATTATAAGTAAAAGGTTAAAAAGTCAGTTAGGTCCTGAAATAAATATTAGTTTTAATTATTTAAGTGATATTCCAAAAAATAAAAACGGAAAATTCAGAGCCGTAATAAATAACCTAAGTTGATGTTTAAAGTAATCTGGATCATAAATCAAACCGCGGGAAATTTAGATTCTGGTTGGGGAGAAAGACATTTTTTCCTCAGTAAATATTGGGTTCAAAAAGGATATAAAGTAACAATAATATCAGGCTCTTACAATCACCTTTTTCTGAAACAACCAACAATTAAAAACAAATGGTTTACAATAGAAAAAGTTGAAGAAAACATAGATTTCTGTTGGGTAAAGATTCCTAAGTATACAAGTACTGGATTTATGAAAATTATAAGTAACTTTATTTATACATTTAAATTATTTTTTTTGACTTCAAAAGTTATTGAGAAACCAGATATTATATTGGTTTCCTCAATGCCAATTTTCCCTATTTTAAATGGTTTTTTTTTTAAGAATAAATATAATGCAGAAAAGTTGATTTTTGAGATTAGAGACTTATGGCCACTAACTCCAATGAATTTAAAAGGATACTCTAAAAATCATCCATTTATAAAACTCTTAAGTTTCTTTGAGAAGTATGCTTACAATAAATCAGACCACATTGTTTCTTTATTACCCAATACCTCTAGTTATATAAATTCCATTATAAAAAGAAAGAAAGAGATTCATTATATTCCTAACGGAATCGATGAAAGTTTAGGTGAAAAAGATAATATTTCTCAAGAAACTATTAATTTAATTCCAAAAAATAAATTTATTATTGGCTACGCAGGTACTATAGGATTAGCTAATGCAATGGAATTTTTTGTAGATGCTTCATTAATGATAAATCACAATCATATTCACTTTATAATTGTAGGCGATGGGTATTTAAAGAGTAAATTAAAAATCAAGGTAGCGGAATCTTCAAATATTACTTTTATTGAAAAAATTAGTAAATCTAGAGTTCAAAGTATATTAAGTTACTTTGATGTATGTTATATTGGTAGATATAAATCGCCATTATATCATTATGGGGTTTCTTATAATAAATATTTTGACTACATGCTAGCTAGAAAACCAATATTAGAATCTTCGGAGCATATAAAAGACCAAGTTGAACAGTCTGGATGTGGTATAATAGTTGAGCCAGAAAATTCTAAAGCTATTGTAGAAGGGATTTTAAAAATTTATAATATGAGTGAAAAAGATAGAATTATAATGGGGCTTAAAGGATATAAGTTTGTGAAGAAATATCATAGTTTAGAATTTTTAAGCAACAATTATTTAAAAATTTTTAATCTCTAAATGACAATAAAAATATCATTTTTAATTTTTAAATATTTAACTTGTTCTCTTTAACTTTTAAAATTCTTCTATAATTTTACTTTTTAATAAATGAATCAAAAAAACTACTTTAATATTTCTGAAAGAAAAATATTTCTTAGAATTATCGATGTAATCGTTCTTATTTCGAGTGTTTTATTATCATTTGAATTTTTAAAATTTGATTATTTCGATTTTAAAAATGAATATATTTTTAGCTGGTTATTTTTATTGATTGTTTATTATTTAATATTTGGTGAAATTTTTCAATTATTTAACCTAAATATTTCAAATAACAGATATTTAGTTACAAGAAGTATCGTTGTAACTGCTTTTGCAACAGTTGTTTTTTATGTTTTTACTCCTTTTTTATCACCTATTTTACCGACCAATAGACTGCAAATTCTCTACTTTTTTCTTATTATCGTAATTCCAATAATTATTTGGAGATTCTTATATATTCAGATAATTTTTTCTCCAAAATATTTTAAAACAATTATTTTTATCGGGAAATCAGAAAAAATAGAAACCATGGTTCGCCGAGTTAAAAGTGATAATTTCCATCATCTGAAGGCTTATTTTTCAGATAAAAGTTTAGAAAATATAGAAGGATTTCGAAATATACATTCAGAAAAATTAGCGGAGTTTTTTGTAGACAACACTATTAACGAAATTGTTGTTTCAAAAGAAGGATTATCTCAAGAAGTCATCAATTCTTTAAATAAAGAGTTGATCTATTTATTCCAAAAAGGATTAAATATCATAAGTTTTGAAAGTTTTTACGAAGAAATTACCAATAGAGTCCCTAAAAATTATCTAGACCATGATTTTTATAAAAATATAAATTTTAGTAAAAATAATACAAATCGATTTTATCTTTTTGGATTAAGAGTTACAGATATTATGGTTTCTATTATTGGTATTTTAGTATTTTTAATTTTATTTCCCTTTATTTTAATTGGAAATTTGTTAGCAAATAAAGGTTCATTATTTTACTCTCAAAAAAGAGTGGGGCAGAATGGAGAAATCTTTAAAATCTATAAACTCCGTTCTATGATTAAAAATGCTGAAAAAAATGGAGCAGTATGGGCTAAAAAAAATGATACAAGAATTACTGCCTTTGGTAAATTTTTAAGAAATACTAGATTAGATGAGGTTCCACAGTTTTTTAACATTTTAAAAGGAGAAATGAGCATCATTGGTCCTAGACCAGAAAGGCCAGAATTTATTAAAAATTTGGAAGATCACATACCGTTTTATGCCATCAGAAATGTAATAAGGCCTGGTTTAACAGGTTGGGCACAGGTGAATTATCCGTATGCAACCTCTATTGAAGAACAAGAAATTAAACTAAGATATGATTTGTATTATATTAAAGAACGCAATGCTTTCTTAGATTTCAAAATCTTAATTAAAACAATTACTACCGTGTTATTTTTTAGAGGCCAATAAATATTTGTATAAAAATAAATAGCGAACAAATAGTATTAAAAATAAGGGAATGAAAGCCATAGAAAATAGCTGCATCTCTAAAATCCATAAAAACGGAACTGCTAAAAGCAATATTAGAAGCGTTAGTATATAAGCTCTTAACCACATTCTAATTTTCTTTTTTAACAATAGAAACGCAACAATCAAATTGGGTGCAAATGCCCATAAAATATTAAAATTATTTGGCGCTGTTGTATGTGAAGAAAACAACCATAAATAGGCAAGAATACAGCCAACAAATCCTGTTGTAAAAAAGATTGTAAAATCTAAATATTTGGATCTTTTTTTAAACTTCACATCTCTATAAGTTACAAAAGCCACAATCAATAATAGAATTATAAAAACGTTTAATGGACTGAATAAAGTAGCATCTTGAGGAATCTCATCAAAATTTAATAATACTTCTTCTTTTTTAACCAAGTCTACGAACGTGTCATCCCTTTGAATCGTACTGTGCTTAAATACTTGGTACACATAATCTGGTAAATACATGTATTCAAGCTGACTTCTTTCTTTGTCTAAAATTGTCCCAGCAATTAAATTGATACCAAAATTACCCCAAGTATTCCAATGAATCTCTTGATTCATTAAGCTTCTTAACGTTTTATTTTTTTGAATTTTTTCTGTATTGAATGCATATGTATTTCCTAAAACCTCCTTGGTAATATCTCTAAGTTTTGTAGCGCAATTGTCAAAAAACGGATCATAGAGATAGGTTGCGTTTTCAGGCAAAGCATTATTTTCTAAATAATTAAAAAACTGTTGTTTTTCATTTTGATTCAAGTTTAAAACTTGTTGTTTTAACCATCTTTTGTCTTTTTGATAGCTTGCTAAAAAGTATTTAAAATCGTACCGTGCTAATAAATAATACATTTTTCCTTGCGCAAAATTTAGAAGGAAATTAGGTGCTTCGAAATCGAAAACTCCGTAGTTGTAAATTAAATCTAAATTTAAAACAGGATCTTTAACTCTGATGGCGGAATGCCCGAATTTTTCATACAATTCTTCTCCAGGACCAGCAGTTACAATTGAAATTTCTGAATACACAGAAAGATTTACTTGAGACAGATTGTTTTGTATTATTAGAATAAATAGGATTAAGAAATAGCGTATTTTTCTATTCATATAAGTTAACGTCTAAAAAAAGTATAATCAAAAGTTATTGAAAAGATATTAGAATACAAAGCATTGCCCACACTTCCAATATTTGTTAGTGCATAATCTACTTGAATTCCCTTGTAATTGAAACCAACCCCAAAATTAGGTTGTAATGAAAGTGATTTTGAGTTGTCAAATTGAGCGACATATTGAAAATTACCAACGCCAGCTCTTAGATACACCAATTGATCATAATCTAATTGAAAGCCTATTGCCGGATCGATACTTCCAGCATCAGAAGAAAAAATATCATTTGTTTTTGCAAATCGAATATTTAAATCTACTTCTGTAAGCAAATTAAAAAAACGACCCATTCTAAAATCTCTAGCGACACCTAATTGTAACTTTGGCTTCGTGATTTCTGTAGTTTCTGGTAATTCTTGATTCTGTCCAGGAATTGCATCTTTAATTTTATCAAATTCTGCTTCATTGATTGCCCAGCTATTAAAAGTGGTAGTAATATCTCTTGCCATCAACCCAAATTTCCAATCATTTCTTTCAAACTGAATGCCTGCATCAAAACCAAAGCCCCAAGAAGAAGCAAAATCGCCTATTGTTCTTCTAACAATTTTAGCATTTATACCAAATTTCAAATCTTTAAAAATAAGTTTTCTAGCATACGCAATGTTAAATGCATAATCTGCCGCAGAAAAAAGACTAATTCGATTAAAATCGATGTTCCCTTCACTATCTATTAATTCTGTAGTATTTAAGATATCATCTACACCAAAACGAATCACAGAAATACCAAAAGCGCTATTTTTATCTATAGGCATTGCAAACGCAGCGTGGTTGTAATTTGCAATTCCTGCAAAATAAGAAGCATGCATTAAAGAACCTTGATAATCTTCTATGCCTACTAAACCAGCCGGATTCCAATAAATCGCATTTACGTTATTTGTAGTAGCAACAACGGCTTTGCTCATACCCAAAGCGGCAGCGTCTACACCAATTGTTAAAAATTCGTTGGAATAATTTCTAAATGCTTGTGCATTTAAAAGAGTAGAAAAGAATAAGAATAAAAGTAAAATTCTGAAATTCAAAAGCATAAATTTTTTCTGTAACAAATATCTAAAATCCTATTAAAATAACATCTATTTTAAGAAGATATTGTTTAAGAAAGTGGAATTCTAATATGATCTTCAATAAATCTTTCGATCCTTAATTCTAACCAAATGTTTTCATTAGGTTTGAATGAGCTCATAAAACCTACATGACCTCCATAATCTGGAATTTCTAAATAAAAATTCTTTGATGTTAAAGCTTCTTTTCTCGGATAGCATGCTGCAGATAAAAAAGTATCATCTTTTGCGTTGATTAAAAGGGTTGGTCTGTCTATTTTAGAAATATAAGGTTTAGAACTTGCTTTTGTCCAATAATCTTCGGGGTTTTTAAAACCGAAAACAGGTACTGTATACAAATGTTCTAAATGTTTAAACTTCGTAGCTTTAAATAATTTGCCTTTGTCTAACTTGTATTCAGGAAATTTAAATGCCTTTTCTAAAACTTTGTTTTTCATCGTTTTAAAAAACAGTTCTATGTATAATTTATTCTTTAATTTTTCCATTTCTACTTCTGCAGAAGCAATATCAATTGGTACAGAAATAGCAATTCCTCCTTTTATTTTTTCTGATAATTTTTGTTGATATTCACCTAAATATTTTAATGTTAAATTACCCCCCAAACTAAAACCAACAATAATCAAATTATCATAATTATAGGTTTTTAACAGATGATAAATAACAAAATCTACATCTTCTGTTTTTCCACTATGATAGGTGGCTAGTAATAAATTATCTTCCCCACTACAACTTCTTAGGTTAAAACAAACGGTATCTAATCCTTTTTTATTTAAATGATTAGAGGTAGAAGCCATGTATTTAGATTCTGAACTTCCTTCTAAACCATGAATCAATAAAACCAAGGTTTTAGAACCTACTAAAGAAAAATCTAAGTCTATAAAATCATGATCCCAAGTTGTAATTCGTTTTCGCAAATAATTACAAGTATCTTTCATAAACAGCGGTCTGTACATGGTATTGAAATGACCGTTTTTAAATGGCAAAGTAGGAGAGAAGTCTGATTCTAAAATTGGCATGAAAGAAGTTTGATTGGTTTTCTTAAAAATACGCAAAAAAAAACGATTTTAGAAAACCACCAAAGTAGGATTTCTTATTTTAGCTTTTTAATAAAAAAAAACATGAAAAAACACATTCCTAATTTAATAACACTCGGTAATCTTTTTTGTGGAACACTTGCTACCATTTTTGCTGTTCAAGGTAATTTTGTTCTTGCTGGGCTATTTGTTGTTCTTGGAATTTTATTTGACTTTTTTGATGGTCTTGCTGCACGTCTACTAAATGTTTCTGGAGAATTAGGCAAACAATTAGATTCTTTAGCAGATATGGTAACCAGTGGCGTTGTTCCTGGAATAATTATGTTTAGTTTATTATCTAACGGAGTAGTTGATGGATTTTCATTCGATGAATCTGAAACAATGCTTTGGTCTGGATTTAAATTTGCTCCAGTTCAACTTATCGGTCTAATTCTAACACTTGGTGCTTGCTATAGATTGGCAAAATTCAATATAGACACAAGACAATCTGAATCTTTTATTGGTTTGCCAACACCAGCAATGAGTTTATTTGTTATTTCTTTGCCACTAATACAAATGAATACAGATATTCAAGTGGTACAAGACTTAATAGCGAATAATTACTTTTTAGTAGCGATTACTCTAATCTTAACCTATTTGATGAATGCAGAATTACCATTATTTTCATTGAAATTAAAAGAATATTCAGTAAAAAATAATTTGTTAAAATATCTATTTCTTTTAAGTTCTTTGCTGATGATTACTACGCTACAATATTTATCAATTCCTTTGATTATTGCAGTGTATATCATTTTATCAATAATTTCTAACGTTAGAAAGAAAACGTAGACGTGAAAAAAGCATCCACTTGATAAGTGGATGCTTTTATTTATTTAGATTCCCGTTCCTGCTTGCCGCAGGCAGGTTCACGGGAATGACAATTTCAACGGAAACCCCGAGGCAGAGCCTCGAGAAATTCTTTTCGATTAAAATATAGATAATTTCTAAAAAACTTTCTTCTTTTTCAACTCAAAATCTTTCCCAAGATATACTTTACGCACCATTTCGTCTGCAGCTAATTCTTCTGGTGTTCCTTCTTTTAAGATACTTCCGTTGTACATGAGATATGTTTTGTCTGTAATGGCAAGTGTTGCTTGTACATCATGATCTGTAATTAAAATACCAATATTTCTATCTTTTAAATGTGCTACAATGCTCTGAATATCTTCTACAGCAATGGGATCTACACCTGCAAAAGGTTCATCTAACAAGATAAAATTAGGATCTGAAGCCAAGCAACGTGCAATTTCTGTTCTTCGTCTTTCTCCTCCAGAGAGTAAATCTCCTCTGTTTTTACGAACATGACCAATGTTGAACTCTTCAATTAAAGATTCTAACTTTATTTTTTGTTCTTTTTTAGAAAGTCCTGTAAATTGTAAAACAGATAGAATATTGTCTTCTACAGATAGTTTTCTAAAAACAGAGGCTTCTTGCGCTAAATAACCAATGCCTTTTTGTGCACGCTTGTACATGGCATCTTGGGTTATTTCTTCATCATTTAAATAGATATGACCCGCATTTGGTTTTACCATACCAACAATCATATAGAAAGAAGTGGTTTTTCCAGCCCCGTTGGGTCCTAACAAACCAATAATTTCACCTTGCTGAACTTCTAAAGAAATTCCTTTTACCACTTTTCTACTTCCGTAGATTTTTTGAATGTTTTCTGCTCTTAAAATCATAATTCAAAGGTACTAAAACTGTTAAAGGTCCATTCTTAAATAATTAATAAATCTCTTTTACAAATTTAGAAATACTAATTTTGAATACTGAATACTGAATACTGAATACTGAATACTGAGTACTGCTTACCGAATACCGCTTACTCAGACTCCAAAGCTTCCCAATATTCTACTGCTTTTCTCAAATGAGGAATTACAATAGTACCACCAATTAAATTAGCAATAGACATGGTTTCCATCATTTCTCCTGTAGTAACGCCGTTTTTTTTTGCAGCTTCTAAATGGTATTGTACACAATCATCGCATCTTAACACTGTGGATGCCACTAAACCTAATAGCTCTTTGGTTTTTACAGGTAAATGGCCTTCTTTAAAAGCGTTTGTATCTAAATTAAAAATTCTTTTAATAACTTTATTATCAGAAGCTAAGATTTTATCGTTCATTTTAGAACGATAATCATTAAATTCTTGGACTTTTTTGTGCATCTTTTTGTTGTTTTTTTATCACCATTTTAGAGACTTTAATACTTATTTCATATAAAATAAGTATTGGTATTGCTACAATAACTTGACTAGCAATATCTGGAGGCGTAATAATTGCTGCTAAAATTAACACAACAACTAACGCATGTTTTCTGTATTTTTTTAAGAATTCTGGAGTTACCAAACCAATTTTAGTTAAAAAATAAATTAGAACGGGCAGTTCAAAAAGTATTGAAACCCCAAGTAACATATTGGTAACAAGTCCAATATGAGAATCCATTGTAAAGTTATTCTGAATTAAATCTGTAATTTGATAATTGTATAAAAAATGAATTGATATTGGTGCAATTACATAAAAGCTAAAAGCAATTCCAGAGAAAAATAAACAAGAAGCAACAAAAATAAATCCTCTTGAATTTTTAATTTCTTTTTTTGTTAAACCCGGGGAAACAAAACGCCAAACTTCCCACAAAAGATAAGGGAAAGAGAGAATTATTCCTAAAATTAATGAAGACCAAATAGCATTCATTAACTGTTGTGTTGGTTTTAAACTTATTAAGTTGTCTTTAAATGAAACATTGCAAAAAGTGCTATCTACTCCAAATAAATTAAAGAAATCACAAAACAGTTGATAGGTAATAAAATCGGGTTTTCTATGCGCTAACAAAAAGTGTTCATAGACTTCTTTTTGAAAAATAAACAATAAAATTCCGATGATACATATTGCTGCTGCACTTCTTACCAAATGCCACCTTAATTCTTCTAGATGATCTAGAAAAGACATTTCTTTTTGTTTTTCTACCATTAGAAAATTCCTTCTTTAATTAAATCGTGTAAATGAACAACACCCACATATTTTTTATGATCATCAACCACTAAAATTTGAGTAATACTATTATTCTCTAATTTTTCTAATGCTTCTATCGCCATAGCATCTTGATACACTGTTTTTGGGTCTTTACCCATAATATCTTTTGCCGTAAAATCATTTATAGCTGTTGTTTTACTTAGCATTCTTCGAATATCACCATCTGTAATAATACCAACAAGAGCATCATTTTCCAATACAGCGGTTACTCCTAATCTTTTTTCTGAAATTTCTACAATCACTTTTGCGATTGAATGATCGATTTCAACTTTAGGGACTTGATTGTTTTTGATCAAATCAGAAACTCTCAAATACAAACGTTTTCCTAACGCGCCACCTGGATGATATTTTGCAAAGTCTTTGCTAGAAAATCCTCTTAAATCTTGTAAACAAACCGCCAAAGCATCTCCCATTACTAATTGTGCAGTTGTACTTGTGGTTGGTGCCAAATTATTAGGACAAGCTTCTTTTTCTACAAAGGTATTTATTGGAAAATCTGAGTTTTTGCCTAAAAACGAATCAACATTTCCTGTAATTGCAATTATTTTATTTCCGTAATTCCTTATCAAGGGAACTAAAACTTTAATTTCTGGTGTATTTCCGCTTTTAGACAAACAGATAACAATATCATTTTCTTGCACATTTCCTAAATCTCCATGAATAGCATCTGCTGCATGCATAAAAATTGCAGGAGTTCCTGTAGAATTTAGTGTGGCAACAATTTTAGTAGCAATATTTGCACTTTTTCCTATTCCAGTAACAATAACTCTTCCATTAGCGTTCAATATAAAACGAACTGCCTTTTCAAAATTATCATCTAACAAGTTTGCCAAATTTGCAATAGCCTGACTTTCAATTAGAATTGTTTCTTTTGCAGTTTGTAAAACTGTATTTGATTTTTTCAATAGTTATGTATTTTATCAGAATAAAAAAAAGTTATATCTTTAGATTAATAAACAAGCAAATTTACTACAAAAAATAGTTACAACAAATATAATAGCAGGTTTGTGAGTTGTTTTTAATGTTAAACGAATATTTATAAATGGATTTACATAGTCCTCTAAAAAAGTTCTTCGGATTTAATAAATTCAAAGGCTTACAAGAGCAAGTTGTTAAGAGCATCGTTAATGGTAATAATACATTTGTTATCATGCCAACGGGAGGTGGTAAATCTCTCTGTTATCAACTACCTGCATTAATGCAAGAAGGTACAGCAATTGTAGTTTCTCCATTAATCGCTTTAATGAAAAATCAAGTAGATGCCATAAGAGGTATTTCTGAACATAATGGTGTTGCACACGTTTTAAATTCGTCTTTGAATAAAACAGATGTAGCGCAGGTAAAATCAGATATTACAAGCGGCATAACAAAACTTTTATATGTTGCACCAGAATCTTTAGTGAAAGAGGAATATGTTACTTTTTTAAGAACTCAAAAAATTTCTTTTGTAGCCATAGATGAAGCACATTGTATTTCTGAATGGGGGCATGACTTTAGACCAGAATACAGAAATTTACGACATATTATCAAAGCAATTGATAATGTGCCTGTGATTTGTTTAACTGCAACTGCAACAGAAAAAGTACAAGAAGATATTTTAAAGACTTTAGGAATTACAGATGCAAATAGATTCAAAGCTTCTTTTAATAGACCGAATTTATTTTATGAAGTTCGTCCAAAAACAAAAGATGTACAAAAAGATATTATCCGTTTTGTAAAACAAAGAGCAGGAAAATCAGGTATTATTTACTGCTTGAGTAGAAAAAAGGTGGAAGAAATTGCTCAGATTTTACAAGTAAACGAAATCAATGCAGTGCCTTATCACGCTGGTTTAGATGCAAAAACAAGAGTAAAGCATCAAGATATGTTTTTAATGGAAGATTGTGATGTTGTTGTTGCCACCATAGCATTTGGAATGGGAATTGACAAGCCAGACGTTCGTTTTGTGATTCATCATGATATTCCTAAGAGTTTAGAAAGTTATTATCAAGAAACGGGTAGAGCAGGACGTGATGATGGAGAAGGATATTGTTTGGCCTTGTATGCTTATAAAGATATAGAAAAGTTAGAAAAATTTATGTCTAGCAAACCAGTTGCAGAACAAGAGATTGGGCATGCACTGCTACAAGAAGTTGTTGGTTATGCAGAAACTTCTATGAATAGGCGTAAATACTTATTGCATTATTTTGGAGAAGAATTTGACGAAATAAATGGTGATGGTGCAGATATGGATGATAATTCTAGAAATCCAAAGAAAAAACATGAAGCCAAAGATGATGTGGTAAAATTATTGTCTGTTGTAAAAGATACCTTGCAACAATACAAATCTAAAGAAATTGTAAATACAATTATTGGGAAAGAAAATGCTTTATTAACTTCTCATAAAACACATTTACAGCCATTTTTTGGAATTGGAAAAGATAAAACAGCTGCTTATTGGATGGCTTTAATTCGTCAGATTTTAGTAGTCAATTTTATCAGAAAGGAGATAGAACAATATGGTGTGGTCAAACTAACAGATGTCGGCGCAGAATATTTAAAAAACCCAACTTCTTTTCTAATGACAGAAGATCATTCTTATTCTGAAGAAAATGACAATTCTATCATTACAAACTCTAAAGCTTCAGGAGGTGTTGCAGATGATAAATTGGTGAAGTTTTTAAAAGATTTACGAAAGAAAGTGGCTACAAAACACAAAGTACCACCATTTGCTGTTTTTCAAGATCCTTCTTTAGAAGATATGGCTTTAAAATATCCAATAACACTAGATGAGTTATCTAAAGTGCACGGTGTTGGTGAAGGAAAAGCAAGAAAATTTGGTAAAGATTTTGTACAATTAATAGCCAATTATGTGGATGAAAATGATGTGTTAAGACCAGATGATTTAATTGTAAAAAGTACAGGAGTTAATTCTGGATTAAAATTATACATCATTCAAAATACAGATAGAAAATTACCTTTAGAAGACATTTCTAAATCTAAAGGTTTAAAAATGGATGAACTCATCAAAGAAATGGAAGCGATTATCTTTTCAGGTACAAAATTAGATATCAATTATGCTTTAGATGATTTATTAGATGAAGAGCAACAAGAAGAAATTTATGATTATTTTATGGAAGCAGAAACAGATAAAATTCAAGATGCCATAGATGAGTTTGATGGTGATTATGATTTTGATGAGCTGCGTTTAATGCGAATTAAATTTATTAATGAAGTTGGGAATTAAAACTGATATTTCTTATCAACAGCATATTTAACGAGTTCGCTACCAGAAGATAAGTTAAGCTTACGAATCATGTTTTTTCTATGTGTATCTATCGTTGTTTTGGCTATAAACAAGGCTTCAGATATTTCCTTAGAAGTATTTCCGTTGGCAATTAAATGTAATATTTCTTTTTCTCTGTTTGATAAAACTATTTTTTCTGACTTTCCAATGGTAACATTTTCATCGATATAATCATTCATAAAATTGAATGCCACATTTGGATCAAAAAAAGTTTCACCATTCGCAACCGTGACTATAGCTTTCGATAACATTTTTATACCAGAATTTTTTAAAATATAACCCGTTGCACCAGCATCTAGCATTTGTTTAATTGCGTCTGGCTGATCGAACATTGTCATCGCTAAAACATGAATATGAGGAAATTGTTTTTTTATGATTTTTGTGGCTTGAATCCCATCCATACGCGGCATTCTAATATCTGTAATAACCAATTTGGGCTGCTTTAAAGAAACTAATTTTACCAAATCTTCGCCATTATTCACAGCACCAATAATGTTTATTTCTTCGTCATATTCAAAAAAAGATTTTACACCATCAATTAACATTTGATGATCTTCTGCCATTAGTATCGTTATCATAGGGTTATTTTTTATCAAAAATAGCGATTTATAAAACTTTAAAAATCACTACAAGTAAGTAATTAGTCTGTAGGAATATTCATAATGATTGAGCTTCCTTTGTTTATAGTAGTATCGATTACAAAAGTTCCATTCAAATGCATAACTCTCGTTTTTATAGAGCCAATTCCCATTCCATCTTTTTGATTTACTTTGTTGATGTCAAAACCTTTTCCGTCATCTTCAACAATAATATTTAGATTTTGATCATAAGAAGAAATATTGATGGTCGCATTATTAGCCTCTGCATGTTTGATTATGTTTGTAATTAATTCCTGAATAATTCTAAAAACAGTAATTTCTAAACTATTTTCTAGTTTTTTATCCAACCCAAAATGAATGACTTCGATGTTAATTTTATCTGCGGAAGTAATTTTTTCTGCCATCATTTGTACAGCAATCAATAAACCTTGATTTGCAATGACACCCGCATTTTTTGCATGTGCCATACTTCTTACTTTTAAATAGGCTTCATCAATTAGGCTTTCTGTTTTGTTAAACAATTCCTCTTGATTTATTTTTTTCTTTTCTTTATTAAATTGAAGATTCTCAAAATGTAATTTTAAAGTTGCTAAAACAGAGCCTAAATTATCATGTAAATCTTCTGCAATGCGTTTGCGTTCTTTTTCTTGTCCATCTACCATTGCATTAATCGTAGTAATTTCTTGTTCTTTTAAAAGGGTAAGGTTTTTTTGAGTTTGGATTTCTTTTTCTTGCTCAGCTAGTTTTCTTTTTCTTTTGGAGTTTTTTAGTGATAAAATCCCAATTGTCCCTCCTAATAAAATGAATAGGAGAGCACCTATTAAGAAGTTTCTATTTTTTATTCTTTTGGCTTCTGTTTCTAAATTTTGCGCTTTTAATATTAAATTCTCTTTCTCTTTTTTTTCTGTTTGATATTTAGTCTCAATATCTTCTACTTTCCCTATTAATGATTGATTCTTCAATACATTATTAAGTGAATCATATTGTTCTAAGTAATATAATGATTTTTGAAAATTTTTAAGCTTTTTATTATTTATGGATAGGCTTTTATAAAGATTTACTTCAAATTCTGGAAATTTATCAAGTTTTATATTTTTTAATGCAATTTCTAGTTCCTTATTCTCTTTTATAAAATTCTCTTTTCTTTTTTCTATAATTGATAGGTCTTTATGTATGTGAGCAAGTGTTCTTTTTGATGTAAATTTATTTATTGCTTTTTTATTATAGTAAAAAGCGGAATCTACATTATTGTAATGATTAAGGTAGATTGAACCAATATTTTGATAAATTGTATTAGCATCTCTTTGAGATTTCATGAATATTAAAGCTTCTTGAAAACTCTTTAGTGCTTTTTCTGGTTCATTATTATCATCATAAAACACCGCTAGACTATTTAAACTGTATGCAATTCTACTTGGTGTTTTTCCTTTTTTAGATTCTTTTACATATAATTTTAAATAGGCAAATTCTTTTTCTCTATTGTCTAATTGTCTATATAATGAATACAAACCAGAATAAATTACTGTTTTTTTATCAAAATGTTTAAGTGAATCATTTTCATAAAATTTTAATGCTTTTACAAAATAATTTGCGCTAGAATCTATTTGATTTTGAGATCCCTTTAAAAATGCAATATTAATATTATGATTTGCTTTAGTTTTTTCAGATAGCTTGATTTTATACTTATTTATTATTGAAATTTGTTGTTGGCAACTATCAAATTCTTGTTGAATAAAATGATAAAAAAAAGTATTCTTATTCAATAAAAATCTATCTTCAAAAGATTTGTTTTCTTTTAAAGATAGAATGGATATTAATTCTTTTGCTTTCTTTGGTTTTCTATTTCTAATAGCTTGTTCTATAGAATCATTGAGTTGTTCAATAGATAAATTTGTTTGACAAAAAAGAGAGAGAGGAAATAAATAAAATAGTAATTTTATAAAGAATAATCTCATTTTTTAATTCCATCAAAAAGAGAATTTGTAGGTGCAAAAGGAGGATATGTAGGTATTGGGTCTGTAGGTAATCCACCATGCCTATAATCTGAACTTGCAATTTTTGTATCGGTATTTAAAATACCAATTATAATATTTTTTTTATTTTTTATTTCTAATATAATTTCTGAATAATCTTTACATTCTATTAGAACTTGAACAGCAATTACATTCCCTTTATTATTCTTTGGTTCATTCGTTTTAATATAAATATGAAAAAAACCTTCGGAATCCCTACCTAAATTAATACCGTTAATTATTTCAGTATTTTCATGAGATAAAAAATAGATCAAGATTTGTTTTTCATTTTTTTGATTTGAAAATAATCTACTGTGCGGGGCATATTTTAAAGAAAATATATCTTTGAATGTTTGTGATGGTGAATAAATATTAATCTTTGATTTTTGAATTTTCATTTTAGTTAGTTTTTATCAGTTAGTAATACTTTCCCAAATATCATAAATATTCGAAACATAGATATACCTACAAATAGGTATATTTCTTTCCTTAAATGTAGGGAAAAAAACTATAAAGTAAAAACAGTTAACAAAACACCTAAAAGAATCGCCATAAATTTTTTCAAATTAAATTGATGATTCTCAGAACTTTCAAAAAGAATGATGGTGGAGATATGTAAGAAAACCCCAACAATAAGTGCCGTTATTTCTATATAGTAGGTGGAAAAGAATTCAATTTTATCTCCTAATAAAACTCCTAAAGGACTCATCAATCCGAAGAAAAAAAGAAACCCAAAAATTGTCTTTTTAGGATATTTTGTCTGAATTAAAAAAGTTGTCAAAACAATGGCAATCGGAATTTTATGTACCACAATTGCCCATAATAAATTACTATCCGCATGATGGATTGGTAAACCTTCAGAAAAAGCATGCAAGCAAAGACTTGTAAAAAGTAAAGTTGGAAATTTCTTTCCATCTGAATGCATGTGGATATGACCATGTTCTGCACCTTTAGAAAAAGATTCTAAAACCGATTGTAAAATAATACCGACTAAAATAAAAATACCAACTGTTTTATAATTACTAGTTGCTGTATATACTTCTGGTAATAAATGTAGAATCGTAACAGAAAGTAGGTAAGCGCCACTAAAAGCTAGCAATAACCGCACAATTTTATTACTAGGTTTTGCCAATAAAACAATTAACGAACCTAAAAGTACAGAAGCAATTAGTAAGATATAATTCATTTTGCTACTAAAATTAATCGATTAGAATTTTCAGCATCAAACTTATTTAAGTTGTAATCTCCAAAAACATGGGTAATTGTAAAACCAACTTTATCAAAATAAGAAGTCATTTTTTCTAAATCTAAATATTTTACTCGCTCTGTATAAGAGTGAGTTTTTCCGTCTACTAGAAAAGAAATATGTTTTAAAATAAAACCATTTGTAATTTCTCTTGTGATATGAAAGGTAATATTTTCTACAATTTTTGTTTCTTGTTTTACCAAGTTTTCTTTTACAAGTTTGGCATTTAAAAAATCGAACACAAAATAACCATCTTTTGTCAGTCCGTTTTTTATGTTTTGTAAAATTAAAATATCTTCACGATCATCTTCAAAATACCCAAAACTTGTAAACAGGTTAAAAATTGCGTCATACTTATTATTGAAAGGCTTGCGCATATCATGAACTTTAAAATCTAAAGTGTCATTTTCAAACTTTTTAGCAGCAAGTATGCTATTTTCAGACAAATCCCCACCAGTAACTCGATATCCTAAGGAATTCAGAAAAACAGCATGACGCCCTTTACCACAAGGTAAATCTAAAATATGAGTCGATTTTTTTAAGTTTAAGAGCTCTGTGATATTTTGAATAAATAATTGGGCTTCACTCGTATTTCTGTTTTTATAGAGAATGTGATAATACTTTGTATTAAACCAATCTGTAAACCAATCTTTTGTTTTCATATATAATAGAAAAAGTATGCTTCTTTTGTTTTACAAAAAGTTATCGTTGCAGTTTTTATTTCAGTCTGTAAAAGTAACCAAATCTTACGTGCTTCGAAATGAAATTTCAACAAACTACTAATTTTTATAAAATTGACGAGTTACACTTGTTATTAATGAATAAAATAATAAATATTTCAAGAATCTAACGTGTTATTCAACTAAAAGAAAAATTCGTGAACTCGTGGCGAATTATCCTATTTATAAAACGTATTTTTGCAGTCAATTTTACAAGTATGGAAAGAGATTTTAAAATGGTAGCCACTACACTTTTTGGTTTAGAAGGTGTTTTAGCTGAGGAGTTGAAAGAGTTGGGTGCTCAAGATGTAAAAGAAGCTGTAAGAAGCGTTTCTTTTAGAGGAGACAAAGGTTTTATGTACAAAGCAAATATTGCTCTAAGAACTGCTGTTCGTATTTTAAAGCCTATAAAAACTTGTAAAATTTATGATGAAGAAGATTTATACGAATCTATTCAGAAAATAAAATGGGAAAACTTTTTAGATGTAGAAGGTACTTTCGCAATTGGAGCTGTTGTAAATTCTAAGAATTTTACTTCTAATTCGCATTATATTTCTTTGAAATCTAAAGATGCAATTGCAGATTATTTTCGTCATAAATATAGCAAAAGACCCAATGTAGATTTAAAATATCCAGACGTTAAAATTCACATTCATATTCAGAAAGACTGGTTAACCGTTTCTTTAGACTCTTCAGGAGATTCTTTGCACAAAAGAGGCTATAGAACGGCAACCAATATTGCACCAATTAATGAAGTTTTGGCTGCTGGTATGGTTTTATTATCGGGTTATACGGGCGAAGAAAATTTTATAGATCCTATGTGTGGTTCTGGAACTATTTTAATTGAAGCAGCAATGATTGCGAATAATATTCCTGCAAATATCAACAGAAAACTCTTTGCTTTCGAGCATTGGAAAGATTATGATGAAGAACTATATTTTACGATTCAAGAATCTTTATTGAAGAAAATAAGAAGCTCTCATTTTAAGATTATGGGCTTTGACAAAGCACCTTCCGCAGTTCAAAAAGCACAGGCGAATGTTGAAAATGCTAATTTAGATGAATTTGTTGGTGTGCATCATGTTAATTTTTTCAACTCTAAAAAAGAGGTTTTTGGAAATACCACTATTTTGTTCAATCCACCTTATGGTGAACGTCTAAATATCGATACAGAAGAATTTTATAAGAAAATTGGCGATACGTTAAAAAATAATTATCCAGGTTCTACTGCTTGGTTAATTACCTCAGATACCGATGCTTTAAAATCTGTAGGCTTGCGAACCTCTAGAAGAATTGCTTTAAAAAATGCCGATTTAGACTGTAAGTTTGTGAAGTACGAGTTGTATGAAGGAACCCGTAAATTTAAAGAACATACAGAAGATACTGATGCTGAGATAGTTTCTGAAGATTAAAACATTTTTTTAGTCATGCTAGGAACGAATTAATCTATCAGTAAGTATCGTGATTTTTTTTAGAAGCTATTTCCTGCTTTTCGCACTCGCTTTTTTTATTCAGAAAAAGAATAAAAAAGAGCTCAAACAATTGCTACAATCAGGGCTAAGTATGTTTGCCAACTTTATTTATAAATTGGTACTCATTTTAATTCATTCTATTTTATGCCGAACGAAAAATTAGGAGGAATCTCATATTAATATAAAAGATTTCTCAATCATTAGTTTTTCTCTAATTTCGAAACGACATTCGTTATTTAAATTAAGTTTTCATATAAATTTTACGTAATTTTGAATCTCAATTGTCATTCAGAAGGAACCTGCCTGCCGCAGTCAGGGTATGAAGGAAGAATCTCTACATTTAAAATAGAGATGCTTCACTTTGTACCTTGTCCAGAATGACAAATACTTTAAAAACATTTGCCACATTTTATAGACATCATATTACCCATTCCAATTCAGAGAACATTTACCTATACTGTAACTGAAGACGAAGCAAATTTCTTGCAAAAAGGAATGCGTGTCGCGGTTTCTTTCGGGAAAACAAAGATGTATACCGGTTTGGTTTTTAATATTCATACCAACGCACCAACGTTATATGAAGCCAAAGAGATTCATCAAATTTTAGATGAAAAACCGTTGGTGAATGAACAGCAATTACAACATTGGCAATGGATTGCTAATTATTATATGTGTTCTCTAGGAGATGTGTACAGAGCTTCTTTGCCCTCTGCATTCTTGTTGGAAAGTGAAACTATTATTTATAAAAATGATGCCTTTTTAGACGATTCTATTTTGGAAGATGATGAGTTTTTAATTTTTGAAGCGCTACAACATCAGTCGCAGTTAACCATTCATCAGGTTGTCGATAT
This sequence comes from uncultured Polaribacter sp., assembly GCF_947501385.1. Lineage (GTDB taxonomy): Bacteria > Bacteroidota > Bacteroidia > Flavobacteriales > Flavobacteriaceae > Polaribacter. The sequence goes on along the minus strand of NZ_CANMVP010000006.1, from coordinate 95,058 downwards.
CTTAGGTAAGAAAAAAGTAATGCCTACTGTAAATGAGCTGATCAAAAAATCTGCCATTTATATCAAAGAAGAAATTTACGAACAATACAAACCTAAATTGGTAAAGTATGTTCGTTTGCATTCAGATTATAGTTCAGATGAATCTTTAAACTCCCTTTTATCAGAACTATCTAGAGCAAAAAAACAACGAGATGCTGTTTTAACGTTTTTTCAATTAGCAACTACCAAAAAACCAATCAAAGCAAAAGATTTAACAGAAAAAGCCAAGGTTTCTTCTGCTATTTTAAAATCTTTGGCAGATAAAAATATCTTCGAAATTTATCATATTCAAACAGATAGAGTTCAATACAAAGGAAATACCAACGATTTAAAAGTATTAAATGAGTTTCAAGAAAAAACACTTGCTGAAATCAAAGAGACTTTTAAGGAGAAAGACGTTACACTTTTACATGGAATAACAAGTTCTGGAAAAACAGAAGTCTATACAAAACTGATTCAAGAAGTTTTAGACAAAGGAAAACAGGTTTTATTTTTATTGCCAGAAATTGCTTTGACTACACAAATTATTGTACGATTGCAGTTTTATTTTGGTGAACAAATTTCTGTTTTTCACTCAAAATATTCAATCAATGAAAGGGTAGAAGTATGGAACAATGTTTTAGAGAATAAAACAAAAGCACGGATAATTTTAGGCGCAAGATCTTCTATTTTCCTTCCATTTTCAAATTTAGGTTTAATTGTTGTTGATGAAGAACACGAAACTTCGTATAAACAGTTTGAACCTTCACCGCGGTACAATGCAAGAGATGCAGCGATTGTTTTAGCAAAGATTCACAATGCTAAAATCTTATTAGGTTCTGCAACTCCTTCTTTAGAAAGTTATTTTAATTCACAAGAAAATAAATATGGTTTTGTAACATTGAACAGGCGTCATGGAAATGTACAATTGCCAAAAATAGAATTGATTAACGTAAAAGAAAAGTACAGAAAAAAGGAAATGAATGGTCATTTTTCGGATAGAATGCTCAAATTAATTCAAGAAGCTTTAGACCTAAAAGAACAAGTTATATTATTTCAAAATAGGCGTGGTTATTCTCCAGTTGTGGAATGTAAAACCTGCGGAGTTTCGCCTGAATGCCCAAATTGCGATGTTACATTAACGTTTCATAAATTTAAAAACGAATTGCGTTGTCACTATTGCAATTATCAACGCGCAATGCCCAATAGCTGTGGTGCTTGTGGAAGCAATACTCTAGATACCAAAGGTTTTGGAACTGAACAAATAGAATTGGAATTGAAAGCAATTTTTCCTGATTTTAAAATTGGTAGAATGGATTTAGATACCACACGTGGAAAATACGGCTATCAGAAAATTATCGGAGCTTTTGAAGCCAGAGAAATTGATGTTTTGGTCGGAACACAAATGCTATCTAAAGGATTGGACTTTGACAATGTCTCTTTAGTTGGAATTTTAAATGCCGATACCATGTTGAATTTTCCAGATTTTAGGGCGCATGAACGTGCATATCAAATGATGGTGCAAGTTTCTGGAAGAGCTGGAAGAAGTAAAAAACAAGGCAATGTGGCGATTCAGACCTACAATCCGTTTCATCAAATTCTACAACAAGTTTCGACAACTAGTTATACAGAGATGTATAAAGAACAGTTGCAAGAACGTTGGCAATACAAGTATCCGCCGTATTATAGATTGATTAAAATTACGTTAAAGCATAGAGATTTTAACAAAGTAGATAGCGGAGTCAATTGGTTGTTTAAAGCATTATACAGCTCTTTTGGTGAACATGTTTTAGGACCCACAGCGCCAGCAATTGCAAGAATTCGAAATCAATATATTAAGAATATCGTAATTAAAATTCCACCAAAACAGAGTTTGGCAAACACAAAAAATCAGATTACAAAAATTAGAAACACCTTTGAAGCGGTAAAAGATTTTAGACCCATTCGTTTTATTATTGATGTAGATGCTTATTAGAGCATATAGCTGTTTAACTTTAATAATTGCGTTTTTACATTATGAATTGTAAATTCATAAACGTTTATTTGTTTTCTTTGATTGGGTTTTCCCCAATTATAATAACTTGTAACTTTTAAAATTGTTGGTTTGTATTGTTTATTACCCAAATATGTAAAATTAACCAACCAATCTCCATATTTTAATCTCTCAATTAGAATTTCTTTTGAGGTATATCCTTTCTTTTTCTGGTCGATGATTAAATCGTTATTAATTTTTGTAGAATTTTCAATTGCATATACTTCATCATTTGGATTTACAAATTCAAGAATAAATTCAGCTTCAGAGGTATTCCATTCAAAGACTAATCGTACATCACTCTTAGTAGTTTTTTCGACATTGCTTATTTTGATTTTTTTATGGGAACCATTTTTATCTTTATGATAGCTAGAAATTATTTCAGAAGAGAAGATTTCTCCAATATCGTTATTTTCTATTTTAAAACCTTTATTTAAATAGAACTTATAAATTAACCATGTGCTCCTGTAATCTTTTAAGTCTAAAAAAGCCTGCGCTAAATCTCTATAGGATTGTGCATATTCTGGTCTAAGATTCACCAATTTTTTGTAAACGACCAAAGCTTTTGTATGTTCATTTAATTCTTGATATTTATAAGCAATTGCTTTTAAATCCTCTGGATTGCTAGTAGCCAATTCTTCATAATCTGAAAGAACTTTTAATAATATATCTTTATCGGCATATTTTTTTTCAAGATAATTTATAATATTAAAATGATAATTAACTTGAGTTTTATATTTTGAGTGTTGCTCTAAATAGACATGTAGTGCTTCTTTTGATGTGGCTGTATTTTTAAATTCATGAATGTAATCTGGAGTATATACAATTCTATCTTTATATAGTATAGCATCATAATTGTAATAATCAACATCAGAAAAGAAATAATTATCATAATTAATATCTTCAATTTTAGAATAATCAATAGTAGTTTTCACCTTTATGATGCAGCCATTTAAATCAGAATTAAGTATCGTTACATTTTTTACCTCAGAAATATAAATAGGAATGGGAATATTGTAATAAAAATCATCTATTTCCCACAAAACAGGGCCATCTAATTCTGCTCCTTTTATATAAAGAATATTTTCTCCAAAATTATTTTGTTTGGCATGTAAAAAAGGAATTTTTTCTAAAATAGCTGCTGTTAATGTTGCCGCATTTTTATCTAAGCTTTTTCCATCAATAGCTATTATAACAACATTTGTTGACGAAGACCCGATATTACTACCCCCTAATTTTAAAAGCTTGTTTTGTTTATTTTTAAGAATGGTATTTTTATTTCTCATAACAATATTAAGAGTTGCAGTTACATCTTCAACTAAAATCATACTATTTTTTAGTCCCGGATATTTAAAACTCAAAATATCTCCAGCCTTGGCATCAATTTTATAAAAACCTTTAGAATCGCTTGAAGTACTTGTAATTGTATCACTTATGGAAATTTTAACATAAGCAAGTGGAGCTTTTTCATGATATATAAAGCCAGAAATGGTTTTAAAGTTATTGTTAGTTTGTGAATACAGTATAAACGGAATAATCGCAATAAGTAAGAAGATTTTTTTTTTCATTGTTGTAGTTAGTTGGTATTAAAAAATCATCAATTTTTATGCCATAAAAGTACTATACATCAAGTCTAACACATTAATAGGCAGATAAAATCATCAACCAATGATTACAAATCAAAAAAAACTAATTATTATTTTTCCTCCAAGCAACCTTTTTAAAACTTTGGGAGTCTATATATTTGTAAGGCAGTAAAAACGGAATCAAGAGGCTTGAAAATTATAAAATTGCATAACGAGAAATCGCTCATAAAAAAAGCGAGTGAAAACAATAGAGAAGCGCAAAAACAATTGTTTGAGCAGTTTTCACCTAAAATGATGGGCGTTTGCAGGCAATATGTAAAAGATTTGCACCATGCAGAAGATTTGATGTTGCAAGGGTTCTTAAAAGTTTTTACCAATTTGCAAAAGTTTAAACATGAAGGTAGTTTTGAAGGTTGGATTCGTAGAATTATGGTGAATACTTGCATTTCTTATCTCCGTAAAAAGAATTTAGTCGATGTATCTGATGAAGATTTTGTTTTTAACGATGCAGCCACAGAAAGTTTAGAAAATACTACTGTAGAAGACATTCAGAAACTTATCGATAAATTGCCAGAAGGATACAAAATGGTGTTTAATTTATTCGCCATAGAAGGGTATAAACATTCAGAAATTGCAGAAAAATTAGGTGTTTCTGAAAGTACATCAAAATCGCAGTTATTTAAAGCGCGTAAATTATTGCAGCAAAATTATTATAAAATGAATACAATAATTCATGAAAACAAATAAATTAGACAACAACATAAAAGAGAAGTTTGCGAATAGAACTTTAGAACCATCAGTTTCTGCTTGGGAACGTTTGTCGGCACAATTAGACGAACAACCACAGCAAAAAAAGAAAGGTTGGTTTTTTTATATCGGCTATGCAGCAAGTATTTTGATTTTAATTTCAGTAGGATTCTACCTATTTTCTGAAGATGAACAAATAGTTATTCCTAAGAATATCATAGTACATACTAAAATAGATACAATTTCTATCAACAATAAAATAAATGAAATCTTTAATGAAGTTCCTATTGAGGAAGCAATTGTTAAGAATGATAAAGCAACCCAAAAACAAGAAAATATAATGAAGCCTAAGGCCTTCATTCCGAAGAAAAAGGAAGCTACAACTAGAAAAGTAATTGCTAAAAATAAACCTAAACAAATAGAGAAAACAAGAATAGCTAAATTTAAAGAAAAAACACAAAATGTCATTCCGAATCTCGAAGTTTCGGGAGAGGAATCTAAAGTATCAGAAACCGTTCAAACAGTAAAAAATAGCCGAATTAAAGTAAACGCAGAAGATTTATTGTATGCAGTAACACATACACCAAATGAAGTAAAAACATATTACGCAAAATATAATGTGAGTAGAGATGCTATTTTAAAAACGATTAAAAGTGAGCTCAAAAAATCGAATTTAAAAGTGAATCCTGAAACCATTTTAGCAGAAGTAGAACAAAGTATTCATGAAGACGATTTTCAGAATAATTTCTTAAAATCCTTAAAGAAAAAAATATCGAATATTGCTACTGCAATTGCAAGTAGAAATGATTAAAAACGTTACTGCGCTTCATCTTATTCCTAAATTAATAAAAAAACTTAAAACTCATAAAAATGAAAAAAACTCTACTATTATTAGCCTTTTTTGTCACCATAGCTGTAACATCACAAGAAAAAACATTTGAAAAAGAAGTCCGTAAGATTTCTAAAAGAATAGAGCTGATTACAAAGACTCAGAAAGATTCTTTAAAAATGAAAGTGAAAGAAATTGATCGAAAATTAGCCAATGGAGAAGTCACAAAGACCACAGCAGACACATTAAAAAAGGAAATCGCTGCATACCACGCTAAAAAAATAGAAACTCAAGTGGGCGAGCAAGAGCGTTTGTTGCAAATCTTAGTACAAGACAAAACAAATGGTAAAATTGCAAGTTCCAAGGAAGATCAATTTGATGATGACGATGTAAATACGTTTACCATTGGAAGTAAAACCTTCAAATTTAAAGATAATGATGAGTATTATGACACCCAAACAGAGAAGAGAGAAGCAAGGAAAAGAAAATTGAAGAAAAAAGGAAAAACAAGTAGAAGCACAACTAGTCAGTTTATATTTGCAATGGGTGTAAATAACGTTTTGACAGATCATAAACTAGCCTCCTTAAATGATTCTGAATATAAATTTTGGCAGTCTCATTTTTATGAATTAGGTTTTAGCTGGAAAACGAGATTTACAAAAGAGGCCTCTCAATTATATTTTAAATATGGTTTGTCTTTTCTTTGGAATAATTTAAGAGCAGACAACAATCAATATCATGTTAAAAATGGAGATATGACTGAATTACAAGTGTTTTCAGAAAATTTATCAGAAAGTAGATTAAGACATGTACAAATGAATTTCCCTGTGCATTTAGAGTGGGATTTTTCAAAAAACAAAAAATATAAAGACGGCTTTGTATACGACAGAACCAATAGATCTGTACGTTTAGGAGTTGGTGGTTTTGTTGGTTTTAAATTAGGAACAAGACAATATTTAGAATATAAAGATGCACAAGGAACAGAATTAGAACAATTACAATATGATAACTTTCATATGAATACGGTCAATTATGGTTTGAGTGCATATTTAGGTTATAGATCTACAAGTTTATATGTGAAGTATGATCTGAATCCACTTTTTAAAGATACCGAAATTAGAAACATTTCTATGGGAATTCGTTTTGATCTGGACTAGTATTTTTAGCAAATGAACCATACACTTTATAAAAAGTCAGCCGTAAAAAGCTGACTTTTATATATTCTTCATTATTATCAATTTTAATTAGATAATATTAATTTTTTTAAGAAGTATTTGTGTGAAATCAGAATAATTAGCTCAATGGATATTTTAGCTATTTAATCACAGAAAAACAAACTATTTTTACGTGCTTATAATACTTAAATAAGCAAAATGAAAATAGGAATTCCTAAAGAAATTAAAAACAACGAGAGCAGAGTAGGTATGACGCCTGCAGGTGTTTTTGAACTAACCAAGAAAAATCATACAGTTTATATACAATCTACAGCTGGCGAGGGCAGTGGTTTTTTCGATAAACATTATATAGATGTTGGCGCAACTATTTTAGCAACCATAGAAGATGTGTATGGGCAAAGTGAAATGATTGTAAAGGTAAAAGAACCCATTGCATCAGAATATCCTTTAATTAAAGAAAACCAGATTGTTTTTACGTATTTCCATTTTGCCTCTAGTGAAGCTTTAACAAAAGCAATGATTCAAAGTAAAGCGATTTGTATTGCTTACGAAACGGTAGAAGATGAAGAAGGAACCTTGCCATTATTAACACCAATGTCTGAAGTTGCCGGAAGAATGGCTGTGCAACAAGGCGCAAAATATTTAGAAAAACCAATTAAAGGACGTGGAATTTTACTAGGAGGCGTTCCAGGAGTTGCGCCAGGAAAAGTCTTAATCTTAGGCGCAGGAGTTGTAGGTGTACAAGCTGCAAAAATGGCGGCAGGTTTAGGCGCACATGTAACTATTATGGACATTAATATGAAACGTTTACGCTATGTAAATGACGTACTACCAAACCATGTAATTACGGCTTTTTCTAATGAATATAGTATCAGACAAAATATAAAAACGCACGATTTAATCATTGGTGGAGTTTTGGTAAAAGGAGGAAAGGCGCCAAAATTAATCACCAAAGACATGTTAAAAGAGATGAGACCCGGAACGGTTGTGGTTGATGTAGCTGTAGATCAAGGCGGATGTTTTGAAACCACAAAAGCAACAACACATGAAGATCCTACCTATATTATAGATGATGTTGTACATTATTGTGTCGCAAATATGCCAGGAGCAGTTCCATATACATCTACAATAGCTTTGACCAACGTAACTCTGCCCTATATTTTAAATATTTCAAACAAAGGTTGGGAAAAAGCTTGTGGAACAGACAAAGCACTATTAAAAGGATTAAGTATTGTGAAAGGAGAAGTGGTTTATAAAGAAATAAACGAAGCTTTTGATTTAAAATAAGTTTCAAACTTTTATCCTAATTAAACATTTAAAAATTAATGATGAGGATAAGTAAAAAGTTCTTATATTTGCACCCTTAAAAATAAACAATAAATATTTAATTTATGAATCATTACGAAACTGTTTTCATTTTGAATCCCGTTTTATCTGACACTCAGATAAAGGAGACAGTACAAAAGTTCGAAGATTATTTAGTTTCTAAAGGAGCTGAAATGATCTCAAAAGAAGATTGGGGCTTAAAGAAATTAGCATACCCAATTCAAAAAAAGAAAAGTGGTTTTTATCACTTATTAGAATACAAAATTTCTGGTCAAGAAATTACTGCATTTGAGTTAGAATTTAGAAGAGATGATAGCGTTATGCGTTACCTTTCTGTTAGATTAGATAAACATGCTGCTGCTTGGGCTGAAAAAAGACGTGAACGTGTTAAATCTACTAAAAAATAAGACATGGCAACAATAGAACAACAAGCAAAAGGTGGTAAATCTGCTGACGTTAGATATTTAACGCCATTAGATATAGACACGAAGAAAGAAGCAAAATACTGTAGATTTAAAAAGAAAGGTATCAAGTATATCGATTATAAAGATCCAGACTTCTTAATGTATTTAGTAAACGAACAAGGTAAAATCTTACCAAGACGTTTAACAGGAACCTCATTAAAATATCAACGTAAAGTTGCGCAAGCAATTAAAAGGTGTCGTCATTTAGCGCTAATGCCTTATGTTGGAGATTTATTAAAATAATAAAGGCGTAGACAATGGAACTGATATTAAAACAAGACGTAGAAAATTTAGGATTTAAAGATGATGTTGTAGCCGTTAAAAACGGGTATGGTAGAAACTTTTTAATTCCTACAGGACAAGCTATTTTAGCTACCTCTTCAGCTAAGAAAGTATTAGCAGAGAATGTAAAGCAAAGAGCTTATAAAGAAGCTAAAGTAATTGAAGATGCTAATAAAATAGCAGAAACAGTGAAAGGATATGATATTAAAATTGCATCTAAAACAGGTTCAGGAGACAAGTTATTTGGTTCTGTGAACAATATAGATTTAGCTGCAGCAATAGCTAAAGCAGGAACAGATCTAGATAAGAAATTTATTAAGGTTGTTGGTGGTTCTGTGAAAAGATTAGGTAAATACGAAGCTTCTGTAAGATTACACAGAGCAGTAGTTGCTGATATTACTTTTGAAGTAGTAGCTGAATAAGTTTTACTTTAAATAAATATACAAAAAGCTCGTTAGAAATAACGAGCTTTTTTTACTTCAAATTCCAAAACTTGAACTTCTAACTTCTAACTTCTAACTTCCAACTTCTAATTTCCAACTTCCAACTAAAATGAAATACAGACAACTTACCAAAGAACAATTTGAAAGTTTACATGAAGATTTTGCACGTTTTTTAGCTTCTCAAAGTATCGATGTAAAAGAATGGAATCAGATAAAACAAGAAAAACCAGACGTTGCAGAAGAAGAAATGAATGTTTTTTCTGATGTTGTTTGGGATGATGTGTTAACCAAAACACAATACATAGAACACTTTTCTAAGACTTCTGTCAACTTGTTTAAATGCGATGCCGAAGAAATTCATAGAATTGCCATAAAAATTAATTGGGATATCAATTTACTAGAACAAAAAGGATTTGAATGGTTAATGCAAAATCCTATGGACAATTCTGTAGATATCTTTAAAGGTTCAAAACCTTATCATACAGAGAGAAATCTAGAGATTTTTGACTTGATGGAAAAAGGAAGTTCCATTTCTAAAGGAGAAATTTTTGAATATTTTAATCAGTTGGTCTCTTAGTTGAGCTGCTTTAAATGAATGTCTTAAAAAGAAGAAAAAAATAAAACGATTAATTCTTTTTAAGAATTTTCTTTTTTATAATTTAGTCGATATAATTAATTTACAAATAAAAATCTATGGAATTAAAAGACTACGTTATAATTGTATTAAAAATAATTATTGGTGTAAGTATCTTAAATGTTTGGTTGTTACAATCAAAAAAGAACACAAAATGGCGAGGTGGTAATGCTAAAACTATTATTGAAGAGTTCAAATTATACGGCCTCTCTAAATCATTTTGTTATATTATTGGCTTCTTAAAAATAAGTTTAGCGCTATTGTTATTAGCTTCCATAGCATTTGAATTTTTAACTTTGATTGCAACGATAGGTTTATCAATACTACTATTGGGATCAATAATAATGCATATTAAAATAAAAGACGAATTGTACAAATCCTTTCCTGCTTCGTTATTTTTAGTACTAAACTTGATTGTTATTTTTTTATCGATTTAGAAATATTTACTAAAAGTTTTTAGCGCTATAAATAAATTGAGTGCAGCAAAAGTAAAAGCTGGTGAAGATTTAATAAAATTATCCTTTATTTTTATTCTTACTAAGAATCCAGCAAGCATTAATAAAAATAATCCAATTGAAGATAATAGCAAGATTATTGGACTAAAATAGTACCCAATTAATAAACCAGCGGCTCCTATTAACTGAAGAACTCCAATTAACTTTCGATACATTGGTAGTCTGTATCTTTCGAATTCAGCGATAATAAATTTTGAATAAAAACAATTGATCCCAAAATAAATAAAAGCCAAACTTGAAAAATAAATTAATAGTGTGAGTAAATCCAAAGGTGTAATTTAAATTAAAGAAGTTTTTTTGTATAGTATAACAATCTCAAAAATACTAAAATATTATGATCTTTTTTGATAGAAACGATAAACTAAATTTGAGATACCATTTTCAAGAATTTACGCGTTCCAGAGCTGGCAACATCTTTAATAATTGTTAAATGATTAAAATCATTCTTGGAAATAGAAGGTTTCGGGTCTATAAAATAAATAGGTGTAGTTGGTTTTATATAATTCACCAAACTTGCTGCAGGATATACTTGCATAGAAGTACCAATAACTACTAAAATATCTGCAGTTTGTGTAATTTCTATCGCTTTATCAAGCATAGGTACCATTTCTCCGAACCACACAATATGGGGTCTTAATTGACTTCCCTTTTCACATACATCGCCTAAAACTAAATCTTTTTTCCAGGTTAAAACTTCATGTTCATTCATAGAACTTCTTACTTTTAAAAGCTCTCCATGCAAATGAATGGTATTTTTACTTCCTGCACGTTCGTGCAAATCGTCTACATTTTGCGTAATGATTTCCACTTGGAAGTCTTTTTCTAATTGAACCAAATTATAATGTGCTTCATTCGGCAAAACTTCTAACAATTGTTTTCTACGCTGATTATAAAACTCTAAAACCAACTCTGGATTTGCAGCAAAACCCTCTGGAGTGGCAACCTGCATCACATCATGTCCTTCCCACAAACCGTCTGAATCTCTAAAGGTATTAATACCACTTTCAGCAGAAATTCCTGCGCCTGTTAAAACAACTATTTTCTTCATATTTAGTAAAAATAATAATTAAATGATATGTTTGTATATATGATTGACAAAAAACTATTAAATTATCTTGAAGATTATTTAACAGCAAAACGAAAAACTTTGTTTAAAAACGTTTTAGAGAATAGAACGCGTCATTTTACGGTAGTTTTAGAAGACATTTATCAAGCCCATAATGCAAGTGCTGTTGTAAGAACTTGTGATATTTTTGGAATTCAAGATGTACATATAATTGAAAATAAATATACGAACAAAGTATCTAGACACGTGGCAAAAGGCTCTCAAAAATGGTTGAATCAATATAGGTATAGAGAAGATGGCGACAACACAAAAATGTGTTTAGAGCGTTTAAAAGCAAAAGGCTATCAAATAATTGCAACTACACCACACAACGATTCTTGTGTATTACAAGATTTTGATATTTCTAAAAAAGCGGCTTTTGTATTTGGAGTAGAAGCAGCAGGAGTTTCTGATGATGTGATAGACCATGCAGATGGTTTTTTAAAAATACCAATGGTGGGCTTTACAGAGAGTTTAAATATTTCTGTAGCGGCTGCAATTATTTTACAAGATGTCACATCAAAATTGAGAAATTCTGATGTAGATTGGCAATTATCAAACGAAGAAAAAGAAATTTTGTACCTTAATTGGGTGAAAACAACCATTAAGAATGTAGAAAAAATAGAAGAACGATATTTTCAAGAATTAAAATAAATAGAAATGAATGCTGTTGAACAATATATAAACAAGAAAGAAAAATGGCGAAAAGAACTAGAAACTTTACGAGCTATTTTTTCTGATTTACCCGTTGAAGAAACAATTAAATGGGGCGCGCCAACGTATGTTTTTCAAGGAAAAAACATCGTAGGTTTGGCTGGTTTTAAGAATTATTGTGGTTTGTGGTTCTTTCAAGGAGCATTGTTAAAAGACAAGAAAAACGTATTTGTAAATGCACAAGAAGGAAAAACCAAAGCAATGCTGCAATGGCGTTTTTACTCTTTAGAAGAAATTGATACAAACTTAATAAAAGAATACATTTTAGAAGCCATAGAAAATGTAAAATTAGGTAGAGAAATAAAATCAGACAGAACTAAAAAAGAATTGTTAATTCCTGATGAGCTTCAACAAGAATTAAATGCTAACAAAGAATTTAAAAGCAGTTTTAATACACTTTCTTTAAGTAAACAAAGAGAATATGCAGATTATATTTCTGACGCAAAAAGAGAACAGACAAAATTAAAAAGACTCGAAAAAATAATTCCACTGATTTTAAATGGCGTAGGACTGAATGATAAGTACAAGAAGTGTTAGTGTTTGTAATACCTGAAGAAGCAGAAAACTATTTCAGATAAACAAACATTTTAAAAGTTTTTAATGGATTCCTGCTTTTGCAGGAATGACAGTCTAATTAATATCAGTCAACAATCACTTTCTTAATGGTTGCCGTAGAATCGCAACGTTTTACCAATAAACTTACGTTTTTTAGTTCTTTTGTTCCTGTTATATAATATTCTGCACAAGGCTGTTTTCTCGGATTCCCTTTTCCAAAATCAACATCGCCTACATATAAAATAGTAGAAATTTTTGTAGTGTCAATATCGTATCGGAGCATCGATTTTTTAGCTTCATCAGAAAAAACACGTTCTCTAATTCTAATCGTTTTTAACGTTCTTGCATCCATACCATAATCAAAAGAAGCATTTTTCTTTTGCCAGAAAAAATATACGGCAATAGAACCTAAAGACAGGCCGACTAAATAATATCCAATTCGTTTTAAAAGCATTCTATAATTTTGAACTGCAAATTTATGGAAAAGGAGTTGTTTCTTCTGATAATATTGAAAGTTATTTTATAGAGATTTATAAATTTTTATGCTTTGTTTACTTCTTCTTATAAACAATTATAAAATCAATAAATTAATATCTCTAAAAGGCAAATCAAACCAATCTGCAACGGTTTTATTGGTTAGGATTCCGTGATAAAAATACATTCCGTTTCTTAAACTTTTATCAAACCTAGCTGTATTTTCGAAACCGCCTTCTTCAGCAATATTCAATAAATAAGGCGTAAAAATATTACTAATAGAAACGGAGGCTGTTCTTGCATATCGCGCAGGAATGTTAGGCACACAATAATGAATTACCCCGTGTTTTACAAAAGTTGGTGTACTGTGTGTGGTCACGTTTGATGTTTCGAAACAACCACCTCTATCGATACTAACATCTACAACAATAGCACCTTCTTTCATTTTTTCAATCATTTCTTCTGTTGCACAAATGGGAGATCTGTTTTTGCCTCTAATAGCTCCAATAGCAACATCACAACGCATTAATGCTTTTAAAACCGATTTTGGTTGCAAAGTTGATGTGTAAATTGGTGCGTGCAAACAGTCTTGCAATTTTCTTAACTTGCTGATAGAATTATCAAAAACTTTTACTCTGGCACCTAAACCAATGGCAGTTCTTGCGGCATATTCACCTACAGTTCCCGCTCCAAAAATCACCACACTTGTTGGCGGTACGCCACCAATATTACCAAATAATAAACCATTTCCTTTGTTAACACCACTCATTAATTCGCCAGCAATTAGTATAGAAGCGGTTCCTGCAATTTCACTTAATGATTTTACAATTGGATAGGTGTCGTGTTCATCCTTTATATAATCGAAGGCAATTGCAGTAATTCTCTTATTTGCCAAACACTCAAAATATTTTTTAGTTTGTGTTTTTAATTGCAAAGAAGAAATTAAGATTGCTTGCGGATGTATGTATTCGATTTCTAGTTCTGTTGGTGGAGCCACTTTTAAAACAATATTGCATTTAAAAGCTTCTTCAACATTGTAAGAAATTTTTGCCCCAGCATCAGAATATTCCTTGTCTGTAAAGTTTGCGCCATCTCCTGCACCAGTTTCGATAACAACTCTATGTCCGTTTGCAGTTAAAGCACCAACTGCATCTGGTGTTAAACAAACTCGTTTTTCACTTAGATATGTTTCTTTTGGTAGGCCAATAAATAATTCTCCTTTTTGTTTTTTAATTTCTAGCATTTCTTCTTGAGGAAGTAATTCTTCTTTACTAAATGGAGAAAATGGACTCATATTTTTATGATGTTAGTTTTATATTACGTTGGCCATTTTCAAGAGTTGATAAATGGATTTCAACGGATTCTAAAGGTAATAAATTTTCGACATTCTCAGGCCATTCAATAAGACACCAATTGTCATTGTATAAATACTCTTCAATTCCCATGTCTAATGCTTCTTCTTCATCTTCAATTCTATAAAAATCAAAATGAAAAATTGTCTCGTTTTTTGAAGTTTGATATTCATTTACCAAAGAGAAAGTAGGAGAGGAGATGGTATCAAAAACACCCAATTGACTGCAGATTTCTTTGATGAGTGTTGTTTTACCAACACCCATTTCTCCGTACAATAAAAGTGTTTTATTTTTTGTGGATGCAATAATTTCTGACGCAATTTCAGATAAATTTTTTAAAGAATAATTTTTATTCATGTTGCAAAAATAACAAACCTCAAAGTATTTTAATACTTGCGAGGTGTGATTTTAAATTTTTATTTCAATAATATTTTCTGACTATAAACGAATAAAAAATAATATAGATTTGTTTACTGCTAAATAAAATTACTTCTGACTATAAATCACAAAAAGTAAGATCATCACTTCTAAAGAAATTGTGTTGATATGTATTTTTACAAAAAGAGTAAAGTTATTTGAGAAAAAAAAAATAGGAATATTTTTTTTTGTAATTTAGTAAAATTAGAAATCATAAATATGCCAACACTATTTAGAGCTTTTGGTTTAAGGTTCTTTTTCTATTCTAATGAGCACATTCCCATCCACGTTCATGTAAGAAATGCAGATGGTGAAGCTAAATTTGATATTGAAACAATGGAATGGGTGAAAAATAAAGGATTAAAAAACAAAGATTTAAAACTTGCAGAATCTTTAATAGAAGAAAATAAAGATTTAATTATCAGTGCTTGGTCTAATTATTTTATATGAATTAAATTATGGAAATATCAAAAATTTGGTTTGAGAATAATAGTATTTTCTTGGAGACAAAGAAAGGAATAAAAAAATCTATGCCTTTAGAATGGTTTCCTAAATTAGAAAAATCAACAAAAAAACAACGCTTAAACTATGAGCTTTCTCCTTTTGGTATTCATTGGGAAGAAATAGATGAAGATTTAAGCTTTGAGGGATTTTTTGAATTCAAAAAAGATGATATAAAGGTTTAAAATTTATTCAATTTTAGTATTCAAGACAAAAACATGTTTTTTTGAATAAATTAAAAAAACTAAAACAAAAATGAATTTGAGCTTTACTGAAAATTACTTCGGACTATAAACCGCACAAGGAATGATTACTTCTTCTAAAGAAACACCACCATGTTGATAGGTGTTTTTAAAATATTTCACAAAATGATTAAAGTTGTTCGGATAGGCAAAAAACAAATCTTCTTTCGCAAAAATAAACGGGCTATTCATTGCTACTGTTGGTAAGAAAATGTCCTTCGGATTTCTAACTGCATATACATCTTTCTCTTCGTAGGAAAGACTTCTACCTGTTTTATAACGGAGATTAGAACTGATGTTTTTATCACCAATTACTTTGGTAGGGTTTTTACAATTAATGGTTCCATGATCTGTTGTAATAATTAATTTCTGTCCTAATTGCTGTGCTTTTTGAATGATTTCAAACAAAGGCGAATTCTTAAACCAACTTAACGTTAAACTTCTGTAGGCTTTGTCATCTCCAGCCAATTCTTTAATTACTTCCATTTCTGTTTTGGAATGTGAAAGCATATCTACAAAATTGTAAACCACGGCAGTTAAATCATTTTGTTTGGTTCCGTTGTAATTATCTGCTAAATCTTTTCCATTTTTTAAATTGGTAATTTTATAGTATTCGTGTTTAATATCAAGTCCTAAACGCTTTATTTGTGCCGATAAAAATTCATTTTCATACAAGTTCATTCCACCTTCATCAGTATCATTTTTCCAAAAACTAGGATGACGCTTTTCCATTTCTGAAGGCATCAGTCCAGAAAAAATAGCATTTCTAGCATATTGAGTTGCGGTAGGTAAGATTGAAAAATAGGTGTATTCTTCGTCCTTTTTGTAGTAATTATTAATTAGTGGTTCTAAAATTCTGTATTGGTCATATCGAAGATTATCTACCACAACCCATAAAACTCCTTGATCTTTGCATAATTCAGGAACTACATAGTCTTTAAACATAGTGTGTGAAAAGGTAGGTTTGTCATGTGCTGTTAAAAAATCTTCGTAATTTTTCTTTATAAATTTAAAAAACTGTGTATTTGCTTCTTGTTTCTGGCTTTCTAAAATTCCTAACATGCCAGGATCACTAATGTTTTCTAGTTCTAATTCCCAATGAATTAGTTTTTTATACAAGTCAATCCAATCTTCATAAGAATTTACCATCGCCAAATCCATAGAAATTTTCCGAAATTCTTGTTGGTAATTAGAAGTTGTTTTTTCAGAAACCAAACGCGAATTATCTAAATTTTTCTTCAAACTCAATAAAATCTGATTTGGGTTTACAGGCTTAATTAAGTAATCCGCAATTTTAGAACCAATGGCTTCTTCCATAATATATTCCTCTTCGCTTTTAGTAATCATTACTACGGGTAAATTGGCTTGTTTTTGTTTGATTTCAGAAAGTGTTTCCAAACCTGTTAAACCCGGCATGTTTTCATCTAAAAAAACAATGTCAAAATTTTCTTCGTCTACTAAATCAATAGCATCAGCACCATTTGTACAGGTGGTAACCTTATAATTTTTTCGTTCTAAAAAAAGAATATGTGGTTTTAACAATTCAATTTCATCATCCACCCATAAAATTTGTATACTACTCATATATTGTTTTTAGATTTTAACATGTAACGTTAAAAGTAACTATTTGTTATCCTTTCTTGCTTTTAAAAATAATAAAATATTGCCAAAAAAAATAATGTTTGTATTTTGCCATAGATTGATAAAAACTCTCTTTTGAAGAAAAAAATGCCCAACAAACTTAAAATATTGAATGATCCAATTTATGGGTTTATTCAAATACCAAATTCATTAATTTTCGATATTATAGAACATCCTTACTTTCAGCGTTTAAGAAGAATTACGCAGATGGGTTTTTCTAATTTGGTGTATCCAGGAGCAAATCATACACGTTTTCATCATGCCATTGGGTGCATGCATTTAATGCAAAAAGCAATTAGAGTGTTACGCTTTAAGCAGGTTAAAATCTCTAAAGAAGAAGAAAATGCTCTGTGCATTGCTATTTTATTGCATGATATTGGTCATGGTGCTTTTTCTCATGCATTAGAACATAGTATTGTAAGCGGCATTAGTCATGAAGAAATTTCTTTGAAATTTATGAAGAAATTAAATAAAGAATTTGCTGGAGAACTGAGTTTGGCTATCGAAATTTTTGAAGGTAAAAATACCCGCAAATTTTTATGTCAGTTGATTTCTAGTCAGTTAGATATTGATCGGTTAGATTATTTAAAACGTGACAGTTTTTATACAGGTGTAACAGAAGGAAATATTTCATCAGACCGATTAATTGCCATGATGGATGTAAAAGATGATGAATTGGTCATTGAACAAAAAGGGATTTATTCTGTAGAAAAATTTTTAATTGCTAGAAGACTAATGTATTGGCAAGTATACTTACATAAAACAGGTTTGGTGGCAGAAAATATATTGGTAAATGTTCTAAAAAGAGCAAAAGAATTGGCAGAAAACGGAGATACGCTACATGCAAGTTCTTCCTTACATTATTTTTTATACAATCAAATTTCAAAAGAAAATTTTACAAATGAAACTTTAAATATGTTCTCTAAGTTAGATGATTATGATGTGTTGTCTGCTATTAAAGAATGGGTAAACCATGAAGATAAAATTCTATCACTACTTTCAAAAATGATTGTTGATAGAAAGTTGTTGCGCATAGAAATTAGACAAGAAATATTTAAAGAAACCTATATAAAAAAGAAAAAAGATAAAGTAATTAAGAAATTAAATATTACTGAAGAGGAAGCGAATTACTTTGTGTTTCATCAAGAAATCAGCAATCAGGCCTATAATTTAAAATCGCCTATCTATATTTTAAGTAAAAAAGGAAAGCTAAAAGACATTGCAAAAGCATCAGATCAATTAAATTTACAAGCATTGACAATACCCGTTGTAAAACACTTTATTTGTTATCCAAAATAAAATGAGATTAGAGGAAACGGTATAATTTTTATATTTTTGCGGTTAATGAAATTTAAAGCACAACAAATAGCAGATATTTTAGAGGGTGATCTAGTTGGTAATCCTGAAGAAGAAGTCTCTAATCTTTCGAAGATTGAAGATGGAAAAAAAGGGTCTTTAACTTTTTTATCCAATCCTAAATACAATTCATATTTGTATTCTACAAATGCCTCAATAGCAATTGTTAATAAGAGTTTTATACTCGAAAAAAAAGTAAGAACTACCTTGATAAAGGTAGACGATGCTTATAAATCTTTTTCTAAATTATTAGAATTTTATAACGAAGTAAAAAATAACAAAGTAGGTAGAGAACAGCCTCATTTTATTGCAGCATCAGCTAAAATAGGTGAAAACGAATATATTGGTGCCTTTGCTTATATTGGAGAAAATGTACATATTGGTAAGAATGTAAAAATTTATCCGAATTCATATATTGGAGACAATACCGAAATTGGTGACAATACAACGCTGTTTTCTGGAGTAAAAATTTATTCTGAAACCATCATAGGTAAGAATTGTAAAATACATTCAGGTGCTATTATTGGTTCTGATGGTTTTGGTTTTGTACCAGATAATGAAGGAGAATACAAGGCAATTCCTCAAATTGGGAATGTAATTATAGAAGACAATGTAGATATAGGTTCAGCTTGTACCATAGACAGAGCTACGCTAGGCGCTACTATTATTAGAAAAGGAGTTAAATTAGACAATCAAATACAAATTGCGCATAATGTAGAAATTGGCAAAAACACAGTTATTGCAGCGCAAACAGGAATTGCTGGTTCTACTAAAATTGGAAAAAATTGCGTAATTGGTGGTCAAGTAGGTTTTGCTGGGCATTTAACAATTGGAAATAATATTCAAATACAAGGTCAATCTGGAATTACAAAAAACTTAAAAGATAAAGCTAAAGTACAAGGAACTCCAGCGATAAAGTATACAGATTATAGTAAATCGTATGTATATTTTAAGAATTTGCCAAAATTAGTAACAAAGATCAATCAACTAGAAAAAGAATTGAAGACTCAAAACAAAATATAATGAGTAAGAAACAGAAAACAATACAACGAGAGATCAGTTTATCTGGTGTAGGTTTACATACCGGGAATACTGTAAAAATGACTTTAAAACCTGCTCCTGTAAACCACGGTTTTGCATTTAGTAGAGTAGACTTAGAAGGTGCTCCAACTATAGAAGCAAGAGCAGAATATGTTGTAAATACACAAAGAGGTACAAATTTAGAGAAAAACGGTGTTCAAATTCAGACTTCAGAGCATGTGTTGGCTGCTGCTGTGGGTTTAGATATCGATAATTTATTAATTGAAATAGATGCTTCAGAACCTCCAATTATGGATGGTTCTTCTAAATATTTTGTAGAAGCTTTAGAAAAAGCGGGTTTGCAAGAGCAAGATGCAGATATTGAAGAATATGTGGTAAAAGAAATCATTTCTTATAAAGATGATGTATCTGGAAGTGAAATTATTTTAATGCCTTCAGAGGAATACCAAGTAACCACGATGGTAGATTTTGGAACCAAAATTTTAGGGACTCAAAATGCTACTTTAGAACGCATGTCAGATTTTAAAGAAGAAATAGCAGATGCTAGAACGTTTAGTTTCTTACATGAAATAGAAATGCTATTAGAAAATGACTTGATTAAAGGTGGAGATTTAAATAACGCCATTGTATATGTAGACAAAGAATTGTCTGATAGTACCATGCAAAAATTAAAGAAAGCCTTTAATAAAGAAAACATTACGGTAAAATCTAATGGAATTTTAGATAATCTGACTTTGCATTGGGCTAATGAAGCTGCGCGTCATAAATTATTAGATGTTATAGGAGATTTGGCTTTGGCAGGCACAAGAATCAAAGGTAAAATTATAGCAAATAAACCAGGACATTTAGTAAATACGCAGTTTGCCAAGAAATTGGCTAAAATTATTAAGTTAGAAAAGAGGAACAATGTACCGCAGTATGATCTAAATTTACCACCTTTGCTAGATATCCATCAAATTATGGATATTCTTCCTCATAGACCACCGTTTTTATTGGTTGATAGAATTATAGAATTATCTGATAAACATGTAGTTGGAATGAAAAATGTAACAATGAATGAAAATTTCTTTGTTGGTCATTTTCCAGGAGCTCCTGTGATGCCAGGTGTTTTACAAGTAGAAGCAATGGCGCAGTGTGGAGGTATTTTAGTTTTAAGTACAGTGCCAGACCCAGAAAATTACTTAACATATTTTATGAAGATGGATAATGTAAAGTTTAAACAAAAAGTGTTACCTGGAGATACTTTAATTTTTAAAGCAGAATTAATTACACCTATTAGAAGAGGAATTTGTCACATGCAAGCATACGCTTATGCAAATGGAAAGTTAGTTGCAGAAGCTGAATTAATGGCGCAAATTGCAAGAAAAAAATAGATTTATGAATCAACCGTTAGCATACGTTCATCCGCAAGCAAAAATTGCAAGAAATGTAGTTATAGAACCCTTTACAACCATTCATAATAACGTAACCATCGGTTCTGGAACTTGGATAGGATCTAATGTGACCATCATGGAAGGTGCAAGAATTGGAAAAGATTGCAAAATTTTTCCTGGAGCCGTTATTTCAGGTATTCCACAAGACTTAAAGTTTGATGATGAAGAAACTACTGTAGAAATTGGCGATAATGTTACCATTCGTGAATGTGTTACCATTAATAGAGGTACATCAGATAGAATGAAAACCAAAATTGGTGACAATTGTTTAATTATGGCGTATTGTCATATTGCGCACGATTCTTTTGTTGGAGATAATTGTATCTTTTCAAACAATTCAACTTTGGCAGGTCATGTTACTATTGGAGACAATGTTGTTTTAGCGGGCATGGTTGCCGTACATCAATTTGCTTCTGTAGGCAAACATGCGTTTGTAACTGGAGGTTCTTTGGTTAGAAAAGACGTTCCACCTTATGTAAAAGCTGCACGTGAACCCTTATCTTATGTGGGTATTAACTCTGTAGGTTTAAGAAGACGCGGGTATACTACAGAGAAAATTAGAGAAATTCAGAATATATATAGAATTTTATTCCAAAGAAATTACAATTACACTCAAGCAATTGAGATAATAGAAGCTGAAATGGAAGCAACACCAGAAAGAGACGAAATTATTCAATTTATCAAAGATTCTCATAGAGGAATCATGAAAGGATATTTTAACTCAAATTAAATTGTTAGCTTAAAAGAATACATTAAAATATTACACCTAATTAATAATTTCATAAAAATTATTATCATAAAATAAAAGCATTACAAATGGCTACAACATCAGATATAAGAAACGGATTGTGTATCAAGTACAACAACGACATTTATAAAGTAGTTGAATTTTTACATGTAAAACCAGGTAAAGGGCCTGCATTTGTAAGAACAAAATTAAAAAGTGTTACCAATGGAAAAGTAATAGACAATACATTTCCTGCAGGAAGAAAAATAGAAGATATACGTGTAGAAACCCATAAATTTCAGTATTTATACAATGAAGGGGAGACATATCATTTTATGAATGAAAAAGATTATTCTCAAATTCAATTGCAGAAAACAGCTTTAGATTCTCCAGATTTAATGAAAGAAGGTGAAATTGTAACCATTATTATCAATGCAGAAGATGACATGCCATTATCCGTTGATTTGCCTGCAAGTGTCATTCTAGAAGTAACACACACAGAACCTGGTATTAAAGGAAACACAGCCACCAATGCAACAAAACCTGCAATTGTAGAAAGCGGTGCAACGGTAAATGTCCCCTTATTTATCAATGAAGGTGATAAAATTAAAGTTGAAACTACAAAAGGTACGTATCAAGAAAGAGTAAAAGAATAGATTTTAGTTTGCAGTCGGCAGTATTCAGTTTGCAGTTCCTTAAAACCGCCGACTGAATACTGCAAACTGCTGACTGTAGACTAAGATAGCAATGAAATTTAGAAACATTCAAACATTATATCAAATAGCTTCATTAATAGATGCAGAATTTATCGGTGATGCTGATTTTGAAATTCTTGGAATCAATGAAATTCATGTTGTAGAAAGTGGAGATATTGTTTTTGTAGACCATCCCAAATATTATGATAAAGCCTTAAATTCTGAGGCAACTACTATTTTAATCAATAAAAAAGTAGCTTGTCCTGAAGGAAAAGCACTATTAATCTCAGATGATCCTTTTCGTGATTTTAATAAAATTACAACACATTTTAGTCCTTTTATAGCCTCTAAAGTAAGTATTGCAGACACTGCAATTATTGGAGAGGGAACCATCATTCAACCCAATGTTTTTATTGGCAATCATGTTACTATTGGAAAAAACTGTGTAATTCACCCGAATGTTGCTATTTATGACCATTCAATAATTGGAAACAACGTGACCATTCATGCGAATACCGTTTTAGGAGCAGATGCTTTTTATTATAAAAACAGACCAGAAGGTTTTGATAAATTACTATCTGGAGGAAGAGTTGTATTAGAAGACAACGTAGACTTGGGTGCTTCTTGTACGATTGATAAAGGTGTTACAGGAGATACAACTATTGGTAAGGGAACAAAAATAGACAATCAAGTACATGTTGGTCATGACACTGTTATTGGTGAAAAGTGTTTAATAGCTTCACAAACAGGAATTGCTGGTTGTGTAATTATCGAAGATGAAGTAACCATTTGGGGGCAGGTTGGTACAAACAGCGGAATTACAATCGGTAAAGGTGCTGTAATTTTAGGCCAAACAGGTGTTACAAAATCGGTGGCTGGAGGAAAGTCTTATTTTGGAACACCAATTGCAGAATCAAGAGAAAAATTAAAGGAAATGGCCGAAATAAAACGTTTTTTAAAAGACCAAAAAAAGAATAGTTAAATTTTAACTGTTTATAAAGAAATTAGCGACTAAGAAAAGTTAGATTTCCTTTTTTAAAAACAATCAATAAGCTATTTTTGCAATATAAATTAAATCAAACTCCATTTTATTTTCCCTTTGGGAAATGTCTGTAAAGACAATGGGATTAAAAACAAACCAATGAGTGTTTTAGTAAATAAAAATTCAAAAATTATTGTACAAGGCTTTACGGGTAGTGAAGGTACTTTTCACGCTGGTCAAATGATTGATTACGGAACCAATGTTGTAGGAGGTGTAACACCAGGTAAAGGAGGTCAAGAACATTTAGGGAAACCTGTTTTTAATACCGTAAAAGAATCTGTTGATAAAGTAGGAGCTGATACTTCAATTATTTTTGTACCACCTGCTTTTGCTGCAGATGCAATTATGGAAGCTGCAGATGCAGGAATCAAAGTAATTATTTGTATTACTGAAGGAATTCCTACCGCAGATATGGTAAAGGTAAAAGCATACATCGATAATAAAGAGTGTAGGTTAGTAGGTCCTAATTGTCCAGGAGTCATTACTCCAGACGAAGCTAAGGTTGGTATTATGCCAGGTTTTATCTTCAAAAAAGGAAAAGTTGGTATTGTTTCTAAATCAGGAACATTAACGTATGAAGCGGCAGATCAAGTTGTAAAACAAGGTTTTGGAATTACTACTGCAATTGGTATTGGAGGAGATCCTATTATTGGAACCACTACAAAAGAAGCGGTGGAATTGTTAATGAATGACAATGAAACAGAAGCAATAGTTATGATTGGCGAAATTGGTGGAAATTTAGAAGCGGAAGCTGCACAATGGATTAAAGCCGATGGAAATAGAAAGCCAGTGGTTGGTTTTATCGCTGGTCAAACTGCACCTGCTGGAAGAACTATGGGACATGCAGGAGCAATTGTAGGTGGCGCAGATGATACGGCACAAGCAAAAATGAAGATTTTAGCTGAAAACGGCGTTCACGTTGTGAGTTCACCAGCAAAAATTGGAGAAATGGTCGCAAGTGTTTTAAATAAATAAATGTATTTGTGAGTTCGATGTGTTCCGAAGCTTTGGAAAAAGAGAACTATTCAAAAATAAAATAGTAAATTCCCGCCTTAAAGCGGGAGTTTGCATTTAACAAAACAACTAAATCATAGATTATGAAATTATTAGAAAATAAATCAGCAATCATTACAGGAGCAACCAGAGGTATTGGGCGTGGTATTGCAGTAGAGTTCGCAAAACAAGGCGCTAATGTTGCTTTTACGTATAGCTCTTCTGTAGTTGCAGCAAATGCTTTAGAAGAAGAATTAAAAACATATGGAGTCTCAGCAAAGGGATATCAATCGAATGCAGCAAATTTTGATGCAGCGCAAGAATTAGCAAAAGAGGTTCATAAAGAATTTGGTGCTATTGATATTTTAGTCAACAATGCAGGAATTACAAAAGACAATTTATTACTTCGTATTTCTGAAGACGATTTTGATCAAGTCATAGAAGTAAATCTAAAATCGGTTTTTAATTTAACAAAAGCAGTAATTAGACCCATGATGAAGCAAAGAAGTGGTTCTATAATTAATATGAGTTCTATTGTTGGTTTAAAAGGAAATGCCGGTCAGGCAAACTATGCGGCCTCAAAAGCTGGTATTGTAGGGTTTTCTAAGTCTGTTGCTTTAGAGCTAGGCTCTAGAAACGTAAGAAGTAACGTAATTGCCCCTGGTTTTATAGAAACAGAAATGACGGAAAAATTAGATGAAGCTACCGTTCAATCTTGGCGAGATGGAATTCCGTTAAAAAGAGGAGGTTCTCCTCAAGACATTGCAAATGCCTGTGTCTTTTTAGCTTCAGACATGAGTTCTTATATCACAGGACAAACACTTTCTGTTGATGGAGGAATGTTAACATAATTTTATCATAGCAAGGGACTTAAGTCCCTTGTTTAAAAAAACACATTGCAAACAACAACCATTTTATATATTATCATCGCTTTGTTATTGAGTCTTTCAGTAGCATTTTTTCAATATTTTTATAAAGCGAAAAGTAAGGCGAAAATAAATAGTTTACTATTTAGTTTAAAAGCCCTCGCTCTATTTTTAGTACTTCTTTTATTTATAAACCCGAAAATAAAAACAACAAAATTAGAAAATAGCAAACCAACTTTATCTGTCTTGGTAGACGATTCTAAATCTATTTCATTTTTTAAAGAAGAAAATAATATTGAAGGTTTTGTAAATAAACTTAAAGAGAATGGCACTTTACGAGATAAATTTAATTTAGAATTTTGCTTTTTTAATAGTGATTTAAGAATTTCAGATAGCGTATCCTTCTCAGGTAACGAAACCAATATTTACAAAGCACTTTCTGAAGTTGACAAATTAAATAAAAATAAAAACGCGCCAATAATACTACTTACAGATGGTAACCAGACTATTGGTAACGATTATGAGTTTATAAATTCGAAACAAACGGTGTATCCTATTGTTTTTGGAGATACAACCAAATACCAAGATTTAAAAATTAGTCAGGTAAACGTAAATAAATACAGTTATATTAAGAACAAGTTTCCAGTAGAGGTTATTTTAAATTATGATGGAAACGAATCTGTTCAAACAAAATTTTCAATTTTTAGTCGAGGAAGCACTGTTTTCTCTAAAAGCGTACAATTTTCAAAAGACGAAAATTCTAAAATAATTACAACAAATCTAACGTCAGCAAAAGAAGGAATTAATTATTATACAGCAGCCCTTCAAAAAATAAAGAACGAAAAAAACACGAGAAATAACACCAAAAATTTCTCTGTAGAAGTAATTGATGAACAGACAAAAATAGCAATTCTTACGTCTGTTTTACATCCTGATATTGGTCTTTTTAAAAAAGCGATTGAAAGCAACAAACAGCGTTCTGTAGAAGTTTTTATGATTGATAAATTTAAAAATGAATTCAATGATTATCAATTGGTTATATTATATCAGCCAAACAATCAGTTCAATGCTATTTTTAGTAAAATTAAACAAGAAAATGCTAATTTTCTATTGGTTTCTGGAGCCAACTCAGATTGGAATTTTCTGAATAAACAGCAATTGGGTTTCTCTAAAAAAGCCCTAAATCAGACAGAGAATTATGGTGCTATTTATAACCCTTCTTTTTTAACTTTTCTACAAAAAGATATTGGTTTTAATGAATTTTCACCTTTATTGGATCAATTCGGAGAAGTTACTTTTTCGAAAGATCATCAAGATTTATTATTTCAAAGTATAAACGGAGTTCAGACACAACAACCGCTCTTATCTGTTTTAGAACAAAACAATCAGAAAACTGCGGTAATTTTTGGTGAAGGAATTTGGAAATGGAGAGCTGCCAGTTATCTAAATAGTAATTCATTCCAAGATTTTGATCAATTTTTAGGAAATTTAGTGCAATATCTTTCTTCCACTAAAAAAAGGAATCGTTTAGAGGTAAATGCAGACAACTTATATCCTGCAAATTCAATAATTCGCATTTCTGCTTTTTATACAGATAAAAATTATCAGTTTGATGCGAGAGCATCCTTAGAAATTACGGTAACTAATAAAGAAACAAAAGAAATTACAAAGCTTCCTTTCTCATTAATAAACAATTCTTATCAAATAGCAATAGAAAACCTTATCTCAGGTGAATATGACTTTAAAGTCGCGGTCTTAGGACAGAATATTACCAAATATGGTAGTTTTAAAATAACGGATTATGAAATTGAAGAGCAATTTACACACGCAAATGTGAACAAATTAAAAAAATTAGCTTTAAAAACAGGAGGGAAGCTATATCATAAGAATCAGACTGAAAGTTTAATGCAAGATTTAATAAATAATACATCTTATTATACCACACAGAAACCAATTGTTAAAGAACAGAATTTAATAGATTGGAAATGGATTTTATTTTTTGTAATTGGTTTATTTACAACAGAATGGTTCATTAGAAAATACTATGGAAAAATTTAGCATATAATCAATCAATTTTTTTATGTTTATTTTGCATCCTTTTATTAAATTAATCGTCTTCTTTAAAAAATATGGGACACAGCCATCATCATGATACTTCATCAAAAAATATAGGAACCGCTTTCTTTCTGAATTTATTTTTTACCATGGTTGAATTTGTTGGAGGTTTTTATACCAATAGCTTGGCAATTACTTCTGATGCAATTCATGATTTAGGAGACAGTATCAGTTTGGGAATGGCTTGGTATTTTCAAAAAATATCAAAGAAAAAAGCAACACAAACATATTCTTATGGTTTTAAACGATTTTCGCTATTAGGAGCCATTATAAATTCAGTAATTCTATTAATAGGATCAATTTTTATCATTTCTGAAGCGATTCCTAGAATTATGAGCCCACAAGCTTCAGATGCAAAAGGCATGATGTGGTTTGCGCTTTTAGGTATTATTGTAAACGGAGCAGCTGTTTTAAAATTAAAAAGCGGAACTTCTATTAATGAACGTGTGGTTTCTTTGCATTTATTAGAAGATGTTTTAGGTTGGGTTGCAGTACTAATTGCTAGCATTGTGATGCAATTTTGGGACCTTCCTGTTTTAGACCCTATTTTATCAATTTTAATTGGGCTCTTTATTTTGTACAATGTTTTTAAAAACGGAAAAGAAAGTATTCGAATTATTTTACAAGGCGCACCAATGGAGCTTTCTGTAGAGGAAATTCAAACAAAAATCCTTCAACATAAAGGTGTAAAAGGTATTCATGATTGTCATTTATGGTCTATGGACGGTGAATATAATGTGT
The DNA here is from genome assembly GCF_947501385.1 of uncultured Polaribacter sp. Classification (GTDB taxonomy): domain Bacteria; phylum Bacteroidota; class Bacteroidia; order Flavobacteriales; family Flavobacteriaceae; genus Polaribacter. The sequence goes on along the minus strand of NZ_CANMVP010000006.1, from coordinate 66,997 downwards.
TCACAGCACATTTAATTGTTGAAGAGCTACTGAATCCAAAAGAAGATACATCATTAAAAAAAGAAATTAGAAATATTTTGCACGATGATTTTGGTTTAGAACACATAACATTAGAATTAGAACTTTCTCATGAAGATTGTGAGTATATAGATTGCGTTTCCTAAAGTTAAGTCGTAAATTTGAATGAATTTAAAATAATTTACAAATGGCAAATAATCAAATGGATATAAAATTCCCAAAAAGTGGCGTTTTTTTCATAATAATAGCAGTTATAGCAATTATATTAATCTCAAAATCTACCATAACAATCGGTCCTGGTGAAGGAGGTGTTATTTTTGAGTCTTTAGGAGATGGTATTGATACTGAAAAAACATACGGAGAAGGTTTTCATATTGTTGCACCTTGGAATAGAATGATTGTAAGAAAAGTACGTCAGCAATCTATTTCAGATGAAATGAATGTACTTTCAGTGAATGGATTAGAAGTTAAAGTAAACGGAACCATTTGGTATGAGCCAGAGTTTGCTAACTTAGGAAAATTAATTAAGACGAAAGGGCAAGATTATGAGCGAGAATTGTTAGATCCAGCCATTAATGCTGCGGCAAGAAGTGTGGTAGGACGTTACACACCAGAACAATTGTATTCTAGTAAAAGAGATGTTATTGAACAAGAAATTCTAGAAGAAGTTCAAAATGTTTTAAAAGATCAATATTTATCTGTAACACGTGTTTTAGTAGAAGATGTTAAGTTACCAAGTACTATTAGAATTGCGATTGAAACAAAATTAAAACAAGAGCAAGAGTCTCTAGAATACGAGTTTCGAATTTCTAAAGCAAAAAAAGAAGCTGAAAGACAAAAAATTGATGCGGAAGGAAAAGCAATTGCGAATAAGATTTTAAGTGCTTCTTTAACTGACAAAATTTTACAGGAGAAAGGAATAGATGCAACCTTAGAATTGTCTAAGTCACCTAATAGTAAAGTAATTGTAATTGGTTCAGGAAAAAATGGCCTACCGATTATTTTAGGAAATCAATAAGAACACAATACATTGAAATATAAAAATCCAGCATTTGCTGGATTTTTTTTGTTTCAAACTTTTTAAACGTATTTGCTAAAATTATGTTAAACAAAAAATATACTGTAACTAATTAAAGATGCAGTCGTCATATAGATGTAAATAAAATAGAAATACACAGATGATAATATCAACCGAAACCACCAACAAAGAGACTAAAAAAATAGCCATTGTAATGTCTAAAAGAATGACTTGGAACTCCAGGAGAAAGTATAACTATAAATACATTACAACCGTATTTTAGTTATTAATTAGTTAGTTTTTAATAGTTGATGAAGGTCAGGAACCAAGTTTCTGGCCTTTTTCAATATTATTAATTTTTTACAGGAATTTTATTGCGCTCTATTTTACCGTTTTTTAAAGCCTTGTAGTTTTCATAACAGTCTAAAACTGCTTCAATCATTTGTAAATCTGACGCTTTTTTAATAAAATAAGCAGAGTAGTTGCAATCGGTTAACAATTCAGAAAGCTCTTGTCTATCCATCTCTAAATACTCCATCATAACTTCTCTATCAAATTTACCAGCAAGCATTTTACGTAAGTTGTCTTCTTTCTTTAGTGTTTGCAACTTTTGAAGTTGTTTCGGTTTTTTTCCGAAGAGATTGTACAAGAAATCTACGGGTTGAAATAAGGCTGCAATAGGTGAGGAGAAGTTTTTGCTTCTAGGCTTGCCAACTTCGTAGGTTTGAGGTAATCCATTGATATGAATTCTTGTAAACCGATCTTTTGGTACTTGTTTTACATCCACTTCTAAAACTCCTATTAGTTTTGTAGATTTTATAACTATTTCTCTTACTTCTTCTGGTTTTTCATACAAAGCTATTTCTAATTCATTTCCTTTCAATAAATCGTTTGTAACTTTTAATTTGATGGATTCATAACCTAAATAAGATACTAAAATAGTATCATTAACTCTTGTTGGCAGTTCAAAAAAACCTTTATCATTTGTAATGGTTCCTTTTACGGTATTTAAATTTAGTATATGTGCTGCACTTAAAACTTTATTGTTTTCAGCATGTATTACCTGTCCTTTAAGAACTGTAATCGCTAATGAATCGGTTTGAGAAAACGTGCCTAAAGTAGCTAATAAGCACAAAATAAATATCAATCTTTGCATACTGCAATATTACAGATATTACATTATAATTTGGTTAATTATTTGTGAAAGAAATAAAAAATAAAAAAGTGCGCACGAGAAGATTCGAACTTCCACGTTCTTACGAACACAGCCCCCTCAAGGCTGCGCGTCTACCAATTTCGCCACGTGCGCAAAAAATTTTAAAGAAAAATGGTTAAGCGTTCGCTTAACCATTTTAGTGACCGGGCTGGGGCTCGAACCCAGGACCCTCTCCTTAAAAGGGAGATGCTCTACCAACTGAGCTACCAGGTCCTTTTCTTAAATCGGTTGCAAATATACTATCAATCATTCAAATTATTGGTATAATTTTTAAATTATTTTATAGATATTTGTTGAAATTCAAATAAAATGAAAATTATTCTTTTAGGGTATATGGCATCAGGTAAATCTACTATTGGTAACGCACTTTCTAAAAAGCTGAATATGAATTTTATAGACTTAGATGACTACATTTCTAAGCATGAAAAGTGTAGTATTCCAGAAATTTTTAAAACCAAAGGAGAAATTTATTTTAGACGCATTGAAAATAAATATTTAAAAGAAATTCTAAATTCTAAAGATAATTTTATACTTTCTTTGGGTGGAGGAACACCTTGCTATGCAAATAATATGGAACTGATGCATAACTCTGAAGCAACCTCTATTTATGTAAAAGCAAGTATTACTACTTTGGTGACAAGATTAATTAAAGAAAAAAGTAAAAGACCATTGGTTGCAGCTTTAGAAGATGAGCAAATAACAGAATTTGTGGCCAAACATCTTTTTGAAAGAAGATTCTTTTATGAACAAGCCAAAATAGTTTTAAATACTGAACATAAATCTGTAGATAGTATTGTTACAGAATTGAGAATTGCATTACACTAAATAAGCAATTGCTTCTTTTTTATGAAACTCTACTTGTACGTGTTCTTTAATAGACGTGGATAGAGAAATGCCTTTAAAATCTGCTTTTACAGGATATTTTTTATGATTTCTATTAACAAGAACAGCCGTTTTAAATCGTTTTAAGGGTACCTCTAAAAAATGCTTTATTCCATAAATTAAAGTAGTACCAGAATTTAGAACGTCATCAACCAAAACTAAAGGTTTGTTTTTATAATTTTCAACAGATATAGATGTTGTAATAGGTAGCAAAGGCTTTTTCTTATCGATCATTACTTCACAAAGCAATACATTTAAAGTAGAAATTTCTTCTAAAGCACTCGCTATTTTTTTTGCAAATGTATATCCATTCCCAATAATACCAGCAATAATTACCTCTTTTTCAGAACTATTGCTTTCGTAGATTTGGTACGCAATTCGTTTAATTTTCTGATGAATCTGCGTGTTGTCTAAAATAATGTTGTTTGTTGTGATCATAAATCTTCGGTTGTATCTTCTTGATAATTGTCTAAATCTCTTCTGTCTTTCTTCGTAGGCCTTCCAATGCCTTTTTTCCGATAGTAATCTTTTGCAAATTTTAAAAGTGCTGTTTTTTCAAACTCATCTTTTGGTGTGACATCTTTTCTAAATTGATCTACCAATTTAGCACCAACTCTACTTTCTGGTATCCCTAACACTTTAAATTGATACTTAATTTGATTCTTTCTTACCAATAGTATTTCACCACCAAAAATCTCTTTAGAGGGTTTTAAATTACTTCCTGCTATTTTTACTTGGCCTTTTTTACAAGCTGTTGTGGCGATACTTCTCGTTTTAAAAACGCGAATGCACCATAAATATTTATCAATCCTCATAAAAAAAGTTAAAATATAATGTTTGTCTTTTTACAAAGGTATAAAAATGGTAAATTGCAAGCTTAAATTTTAAGATTAAATGAATAAAATAAAAAATATTTTTTTGCTACTACTTTTGGGAATAATAGTAATTTATTCTTGTGATGATGATAGCAGAGCTTTTGTAAACCCATTTGTAGATATAGATCACGAAGCTTTAGCTATTTCTGATGATGATACGTTGGTGAATTTTCTGAAAAACCATTACTACGATAAAGATTTAGACTCGGTAAAACCATTAATTTCTGGAAAAACACCTATTTACGATGACGAGCCAAACCTTAAAATTATGGATGCAAAAAGAAATGATATAGATTATAAACTTTACGTTTATAGTATATCAAAAGGAGATCCTTCTCCTGACGTTGATAAAGGTGAACCTTCTATTTCTGATTCTATTTTTGCTAAATATTCTGGTCAGGCTATTTTGTCTACAAATGAATTAAGTTCAGAATTTGATAGAAATACAAGCGGAGCGTGGTTTACCTATAATACATTAGCTGTTAGAGGATGGTCTTATGGGTTTATGAATTTTAAAGGTGGCTATTTAAAAAAGGAATCAAATGGAGATCCTTTTAACGGGCCTATAACCTATTTAAATGGCGGTAAAGGTATTTTGTTTATTCCATCAGGTTTGGCATATACGTCTATTGTTCTAAATAATCAAAATTCTCCTTTAGTCAATCAAAATCTAATGTTTTATATAGAGCTACTAGATTTTGTAAAAGATACAGACCATGATAACGATGGTGTACCCTCTTATTTAGAAGACGCGAATGGTGACGGTGATTTAGAAAACGATTTTAGTGATCCAAGCAACCCTACATTTCCAGATTATCGAAACCCGAATATTAATTAAATGTAATACTTTTATATAAAAAAAAGGCTCTTGAGAAATCAAGAGCCTTTTTAGTTTGTGTTAAATCTAAAATCTTATAGCTGTAAAGACAGTCCAAAAATAATTTGATTTGTTCTATTATCTACAGTTACATCAGCAAATTTAGCTTCTGTGTCAGACAAACCTCTTTCCCAACGAACATCTATACCAACTTTACCAAATTCTACACCAACGCCCATTTGAAGTCCGACAGAAAATTTATCAAAATCATCAGTAGATAAATTTGAAAACTCAAAATTATCGTCCAAAATATATTGAAAAGAAGGCCCAATAAAAGCATTTGCAACTCCTAAGAACTTTTTACCAAATAAAACAGGGACGTCAATTTTATTAAATTCATAATCTACAACTTCGTCATTGTTATCAGTATATTCACTATTTACTTGCGTATACACTATTTCAGGTCGTATATACAATCCAATTACTGGAATTTTTCCACGAAACCATAAACCTGCGTGAAAACCAGATCTAGATTTTGCGCCTTCAATAACATCACTTCCTGTAGAAGAAAAAGTTGCATCTCCGTTATTATTATAGTTTACACCAGCTTTAAGACCAAAATCAATTTGAGCGTTTGATGTTTGACTTAATGCAAAAGCCAAACTCATCATTAAAATTATTTTTTTCATGTTTCTAAATTTTAAAATTATTTTTGAGGGTTTTTATTAAAACGTTTTTATTTTCTAGAAATTACTTTTTTTACTGCTTTTATAACGGCATCTACATCTAAACCATATTTCTTCATTAGTTGTTCTGGTGTACCAGATTCACCAAAAGTATCATTCGTAGCTACAAATTCTTGCGGAGTAGTATGGTTTAATGCCAATGTTCTCGCAACACTTTCTCCTAATCCTCCGAATTTATTATGCTCTTCGGCAGAAACAATACAACCTGTTTTGGCAACAGATTTTAAAATAATGTCTTCGTCTAAAGGTTTTATCGTGTGAATGTTAATTACTTCCACAGAAATACCTTCAGCTTCTAATTTTTCAGCAGCTTGTAAAGATTCCCACACTAAATGTCCCGTTGCAACAATGGTTACATCTGTACCTTCGGTTAACTGAATTCCTTTGCCAATTTCAAACTTTGCATCTTCGGGCATAAATACAGGCACTTTAGGTCTTCCAAAGCGTAAATATACAGGGCCGTCAAAATCTGCAATTGCAATCGTGGCAGCTTTTGTTTGATTATAATCACAAGGATTTATAACTGTCATTCCTGGTAACATTTTCATCAAACCAATATCTTCTAATATTTGATGTGTTGCACCGTCTTCACCTAAAGTAACTCCAGCATGAGAAGCACAAATTTTTACATTTTTGCCAGAATAAGCAACAGATTGACGAATTTGATCGTACACTCTTCCTGTAGAAAAATTTGCAAATGTTCCTGTAAAAGGAATTTTGCCCCCAATTGTTAGACCTGCGGCAATACCAATCATGTTTGCTTCTGCAATACCTATTTGGAAAAATCTTTCTGGATTTTCTTTAATAAATTGATCCATTTTTAAAGAACCAATTAAATCTGCACATAAAGCAACTACGTTTGGATTTGTTCTCCCTAATTCAGTTAGACCATCACCAAAACCAGAACGTGTGTCTTTTTTTTCTGTGTACGTGTATTTTTTCATTATAAAGTTGTTGTGTTGTAAAATTTTCGTAAAAATAAACTTTTATTTCTCTTTGAAGAAAAGAAAAGAAAAAATACAAAGAAGACTTTTTAACATAATGTGAGAAAGTATGCTGAATTGTATTCGTTTATAGATTCATCAATACTTCATAAAGCTTATGAACAGGCAAACCTACTACATTAAAATAACTACCTTCTATAGTTGTAATCCCTATAAAACCAATCCATTCTTGTATACCGTAACCACCAGCTTTGTCAAAAGGTTTGTAATTGGTGATGTAATAGTTAATTTCTTCATCAGAAAGTTCTTTAAAAGTAACTGTTGTTATATCCTGTATTATTTTTTGAAAAGAATTGCTTCTAATCGCTATTGAAGTGATGACTTCGTGTTTTTTTCCTGACAAATCTCTTAACATTTTAAAAGCTTCATCTGTATTTTTTGGTTTGCCTAATGCTTTTCCTTCTAACCAAACAATCGTATCTGAAGTTATTAGTATGTCTTTTTCTTTTAAATTGGTAAAGGATTTCGACTTTAAGTCTGCTAAGTAATCGGTAATTTCTGTTCCTTTTAATTCTTTAGGGTAAATTTCTTCGATTTCTTTTAGTTGAATTGTAAAATCAAGATTCAAGTCTTTAAAAAATTGTTGTCTTCTTGGAGAACCAGAAGCTAGAATTATATGGTAATCTTTCATTTTTTGTTGAAGCATGATGTTAAGTGTTCTGTAAGAATTAATCATTGTAAGCGCAAACAAATTTAATTATAAAAACAAAAAGTATGTTAAAATTGATACGGAATTTCAAATGAGTTCAAAATAGAACCAAATAGGCAAATGGAAGGGGAAGCGTATGCCTAATTTTACATCAGAAAATTTAATTAATAAATAAAAATATAAAATAGTATGAATATTAATTTTGAGTACCATGATGTAGAAGCTAGTGATAGATTAGAAGCATTAGCAAAAGAAAAGTTAGAAAATTTGTATACAAAGTTTCAAATGATTGTTAGAGCAGATGTATTTTTTAAAACAGAAAATACTTCTTCCACTCAAACAGGAATGATCTGTAACATCCGTTTGAGCGTTCCAGGACCAAGATTATTTGCAGAAGCGAGTCATGATAATTTTGTAAGTTCTATTCATGAGTCTGTGAAAGATTTAGATAGACAATTAACAAAGAAGAAAGGTAAAATGACAAGCTATTAAGACTTATAATTTGGAAGTCAATTGTTGATTTGTACTTCAATAATAAACTAAAATAATTTTTAAAGTAAAATAGAAAAGAAGATGATCAAAGAATATTTGTTACAACATTTTAATAATATCACAGATTTACCACTAAAGAATAGAGTTGTGATGGCACCAATGACGCGAAGTCGTGCTAATAACGAAGGAAATGTACCTACTGACGACTTACATGGTTTGTATTATGAGCAAAGAGCCTCTGCTGGTTTAATCATTACAGAAGGCTCACAAGTTTCTAAAGAAGCCGTTGGTTATATCAACACCCCCGGAATTTACAGTAAAGAACAAGTAGAAGGTTGGAAAAAAGTAACAGAAAGAGTGCACAAAGAAGGCGGGAAAATTTTTATACAACTATGGCATGTTGGTAGAATCTCGCATCCAGATTTTCATGATGGAAAATTACCTTTAGCACCTTCTGCGCTCAATGCAAATCAGAAAGTATATACGCCAGAGGGTGAAAAAGAAACAGTTACCCCAAGGGAAATGACTAAAGAGGATATTAAACAAACTGTTGAAGATTTTAAAAGTGCGGCTTTAAATGCTATAGAAGCTGGTTTTGATGGAGTGGAAATACACTCTTCTAACGGATATTTATTCCATCAATTTTTTAATAAAACATCCAATGAAAGAACAGATGAATACGGTGGAAGTATCGAAAACAGAGCCCGTTTCTTTTTTGAAGTTCTAGATGCAATTAAAGAGGTAATACCTCAAAAAAAAATAGGAGCACGTTTCAATCCTTCTTTACATGGTACTTTCGGAATGGAAATGGATGAAGAAACCATTCCTACTTTCGAATACATCATAAAGAAGTTGAATGATTATAACTTAGCTTACATTCACCTTTCTGAGCCTTTTACAGATGTGTCAAGTATATCGTATGCCGTGGAAAAAATTGCAGAACATTTTAGGCCTTTATATCATGGAACATTAATTATTAATGCTGGTTTTGATGAAGAATCTGGAAACAAAATTATTGAAGACGGCTATGCAGATATGGTTGCGTTTGGTAAATTATTTGTTTCAAATCCAGATTTAGTAGAACGTTTCGAACAAAATAAAGAACTAGCTGATTGGAATGAAGATACTTTTTATAGTACAGGACATAAAGGATATACAGATTATCCTACAGCAACAGTAGATTTAAGTGAAATTACAGCATAAGAATTTTTAAAAAATAAGAAAAAGATGATAAAACCTAGAGAAAAAGTCCCAAATCTAAAGATAAACTTAGTAAATGATACACAATGGAGTTTGCAAGATCAAAATCCTGAAAACTTTACACTAATTATATTTTATAGAGGAAAACATTGTCCGGTTTGCAAAAAGCAATTAGAACAATTGCAAAAAAGAGTAGATGATTTTACCGAAAGAGGTGTAAATTTAATTGCTATCAGTGCTAATACAGAAGAATTAGCAAAAGAAACCTATAATGAATGGGATATTGAAAGTATTCCTATTGGTTATGAGTTTCCTATTGAAGAAGCACGAAAATGGGGCTTATTTATTTCTGAAGGAATTAGTGATAAAGAACCAAAAGAATTTACGGAACCTGGATTGTTTTTAATAGATAAAGAACATAAAGTGTATTGGGAATCAATTCAATCGATGCCCTTTGGAAGACCTAACTTTAAAGATGTTCTAAACGGAATAGATTATATACTAAAAGAAGGCTATCCTGCAAGGGGAGAAGCATAGAGTAGTATTTTACTTCCAATTTCAAACGTATGAAATTGGAAGTTTTTTTTTAAATAATCATTTTTGAAGTTTGTAACTGTATTCAAATACATTATTTTTGATTGATAGAAAAAGATTCCATACTTAAGAAACTATAACTTTGCATATTAAAACATTCTTTAAAGATATTCCTAAATTACTTCAAAAAACTGCTAACAATTGGTTGGCAAGTGAACCTTTTGAGCTGAGTGCTATTGTTGCCTATTATGCAATTTTATCATTGCCTGCATTAATGGTTATCATCTTAAATCTTGTTGGAAATATTTGGGGAAGAGAAATTGTACAGGGAGAATTATTAGATGAAATTACAAAAGCGGTAGGTGTGCAAACCGCAGAATCTATTCGAGTAATGATGCTAGATAGAGGAGATGAATCTGTCTCAATATTCACAACTATTATTGGTGTAAGTACCTTATTATATGGTGCTACAGGAGTCTTTTATCAATTGCAAGCTGCTTTTGATAAAATATGGAAAGTAAAAACTGATCTAAAGAAAAATGGTTTTCTACAGATGATTTTTAGTCGACTAAAAAGTTTTGGTTTCATATTAATCATTGGTTTCTTACTACTAATTAGTTTTGTATTAACTGCCTTAATTAGTACATTTAGTAAGCGAATAGAGAAATTAGTTCCAGACAATTTATTTGAATATGTATATATCGTAGATTTTTTAATGTCTGTACTTTTTATCTATTTCTTGTTTTCAGCAATGTTTAAATATTTGCCTAGTAAAACTGTTCGTTGGAGAGCCGTAAAAGTAGGCGCGGCGTTAACTGCCGTCTTATTTGTAATTGGTAAATACTTATTAGCTTGGTATTTTAACGAAATGGATCCTGGATCTACTTATGGTGCAGCAGGTTCAGTAATACTAATAATGCTGTGGGTATCATACTCTAGTCTCATTTTATTTTTTGGCGCGCATTTTACCAAAGTATATGCAGATACTTATTTAATAGAAGAACAGCTATCAGACGCTGATTAAACACTTGTAAAATCACTCTTTTATTTTATAGAGTTATCATTGATGATTCCCTGATAAAAAAAAGCAATTGTTATAAAATGTCGGATGCTCATTAGCAGAAAAAGAGATAAAAGTATTGAATGTCAGAAAAATATAAGCATCTTTGTACTTTAATAAGTAGTATAAATTTAATAACAATACCATGAGTAAAGGAACCGTAAAATTTTTCAATGAATCTAAAGGATTTGGATTTATCACTGAAGAAGGAGTTGAAAAAGATCATTTTGTACACATTTCAGGTTTGATCGATGAAATTAATGAAGGCGACAACGTTGAATTTGATTTACAAGAAGGAAACAAAGGACTAAATGCAGTTAACGTAAAAGTTATCTAATCATATATTTCAAGTTTTTAAAAAGTCCATCAATTATTTGATGGACTTTTTTTATGTTTATAATTTTGAGAGTATTTATTTTGGAACTAGTGAATCCAAATGGATTTTGTGTTTACAAATTCTCGAATTCCGTATGTAGAAAGTTCTCTACCATAACCACTGTTTTTAATTCCTCCAAAAGGCATTCTCGGGTCGGAAACTACTAATTTATTTACAAAACTATTACCAGCTTCTAATTGTAATGCAACTTTTTCACCCCTTTTGATATTTTTAGTAAATACTCCAGAACCCAAACCAAAACTAGAGTTATTGGCCAACTCAATGGCTTCATTTTCATCTTTTGCTTTGATTACAGAAGCTACTGGTCCAAAAAGTTCTTCGTCAAAGCCAGTCATACCAGGTTTTAGATCAGCTATTATGGTTGCAGGATAATAGGCGCCTTTTCTTTTAGGAATTTCACCTCCTAAAACTAATTTTCCGCCTTCTTTAACTGTTTTTTCTACTTGCTCATGCAGTTCATCACGCAAATCTACGCGCGCCATTGGCCCATAATAAACGTCTTCATCTGTAGGCACTCCCATTTTAGCATCTTTCATTTTCTGTGTGAATAGTTTTAGAAAATCATCATAAATTTCTTCTAAAACTATAAAACGCTTTGCAGCAATACAAGTTTGTCCGTTATTTTGCATACGTCCATAGGTGGATAAATCAGTTGCTTTTTCTAAATCTGCATCTTCTAAAATGATATAGGCATCACTTCCTCCTAACTCTAAAACCGTTTTCTTTAAATTTTCACCTGCAATTTTTGCAACAGAACGTCCTGCGGGTTCGCTACCTGTTAAAGTAACTGCGATAATATTTTTATCTTCAATAATAGCTTTAATCTCGTCAGATGCTACATTTAGATTTGTAAAAACCCCTTCAGGAAACCCAGCTTTGGTAAATGCATCTTCTAAGGCAAAAGCACAACCCTGTACATTAGAAGCATGTTTTAATACTCCTGTATTACCCGTCATTACCGCAGGAGCAGCAAAACGAATTACTTGGTAAAAAGGAAAATTCCAAGGCATTACAGCCAAGGTAACTCCTAAAGGTTGAAAAGTAACATAACTTTTTTTAGCTTCTGTTATTATAACTTCATCCGCTAATAATTCTTGGATGTTATCTGCATAATACTTACAAATTTTAGCACATTTTTCTATTTCTGAACGAGATTGCTCAATAATTTTACCCATTTCTTGGGTGGCTAATTGTGCGTAGGCTTCTTTATTTTCTTCAAAAATCGTAGCAAGCTTGTTCATGAGCTTAGAACGCTCTTCAAAACTCGTTTTTTTCCAAGATTTGTAGGCTTTATTTGCATTCGCAACTTTTTCTTTTGCTTCTTTGGAAGAAATTCTAGTATAGCTAGCAACTTCTTCTTCTGTAGCAGGATTTATGGTAATTGCTTTATTCATAATTTTTTATTTTTTAGCATTTTCTTTTAATAATATATTTAAAATTTCATGATTTAGAGAATAATCTACCGCCAAATCAATTACATGAATACCTGATTCATCTAAAGCTTCTGTTAGTATTTTTTCAAAGTCAGTAACAGATGTTGGTCTATACCCAAAAGCACCAAAACTTTCGGCATATTTTACAAAATCTGGATTGTTATATTCCAATCCATACTTAGGGAAACCTTCTCCTTCTTGTTTCCATTCTATCATTCCATAGGCATTATCATTTAAAATAATAATTACCAAATCTAGTTTCATTCTCATAGCAGTTTCTAATTCTTGCGAATTCATCATAAAACCACCATCGCCATTTACAGAAATTACTTTTTTATTTGGATACAGCTCTTTTGCCATCATTGCTGAAGGAAACCCAGCACCCATTGTTGCCAACGCATTGTCTAAAATTAGGGTATTTTGAGCATATGCAGGAAAGTTTCGAGCAAACCAAATTTTGTAAATTCCATTATCTAAAGTTACAATACCGTCTTCCGGTAGAATATTTCGAGTAATTTTCACCAAACGTTGTGGTAAGATAGGAAAACGATTGTCTTCTTCATATTTTGCCAAATGAGAAGATACGTTCTCTTTCACTTTTAAAAAGAAATCGATATTCCATTTTTTTGCCTGATTTTCTAATTGACGAGTTAACAAATCAATGCTTGTTGCAATGTCTCCAATAACATTTAATTGAGGATAATAGACCTCAGTAATTTCAGCTGCAAAAAAGTTGACATGAATTACTTTTCGTTTATCAGCAACATTCATAATGAATGGTGGTTTTTCGATTGAATCATGACCAACATTAATAATTAAATCAGCGTGTTGAATGGCCTCATGCAAAAAATCATTTGAGGAAAGCGCAGCAGTTCCTAAATAAAGAGGATTTCTTTCGTCTACAATTCCTTTGCCCATTTGTGTATTAAAAAAAGGAATTCCTAAATTGTTCACAAAATTGGTAAGCGCATGACTAGCCCTTTTTCTATTTGCACTTGCACCAATTAATAACAAAGGTTTTTTTGCAGAAGAAATCATTTTAGAAGCTTCTAAAATGGAGTCTTTATTAGCAGAAGGAATTTTTATATTTTCCACGTTAAAGAAATGCGGGTTTTCTACCTTTTCTTGCGCAACATCTTCTGGAATTTCAATATGAACAGCACCAGGTCTTTCCTCTTGAGAAAGTCTAAAGGCTTCTCTAATAAGAGCAGTAGCATTTTTTCCGTAGGTAATTTGTTTGGTAAACTTGGTGAGCGGTTGCATCATTTCTACAATATCCAAAATTTGAAATTTACCCTGTTTACTCTCTTTAATTGGTTTTTGACCGGTTAAGATCACCATGGGCATTGCACCTAGTTGTGCATATGCGGTGGGTGTCATTAAATTTGTTGCTCCAGGTCCTAAGGTAGACATACAAACTCCTGGTTTTCCTGTAAGTCTGCCATAAGTTGCTGCCATAAAACCCGCACCTTGCTCATGTCTTGTAAGAATAAGTTGAATTTTATCTGACTTTCTAATAGCTTCTAAAACATCTAAATTTTCTTCTCCTGGCAAACCAAAAATATATTCAACACCTTCATTTTCTAAAGATTGAATAATAATATCTGAAGTTTTCATTTTTATAGCTTTTTATAACAAAAGGAATTTTGTTATTATTCTCAAATTTAAGGATTCTATCAGTTTATAATAGATTGATTCATTTAAAAGATTGTTAATTCTAAAGATTTTATAGGGTTGGATTTTTAATTCTTGAATGAGTCCAAAATGATCTCAAAGGAGCAATCAAAATCTTGTGTAAACCTTTATTTTTGTAGAAATAAAAATACAGAAAAATGACAGAGACCATAAAAGCATACGGAACAAAAGCTGCTGATGCAGATTTAAAACAAATAGAAATAGAAAGAAGAGACCTTTTAAAGAATGATGTAAAAATTGATATTTTATATTGTGGTGTTTGTCATAGTGACATTCATGCGGCAAAAAACGATTGGGGAAACGCAAAATATCCTTTAGTACCTGGACATGAAATTGTTGGAAAAGTATTAGAAGTTGGTGATGCTGTAAAAAATTACAAAAAAGGTGATTTAGTTGGAGTAGGCTGTATGGTAGATTCTTGTAAAGAATGTAGTGCTTGTGAAGACGATCTAGAACAATTCTGTGAAAAAGGAATGACTGCCACCTATAATAGCAAAGACAAACATTTAAATACTACCACATTTGGAGGGTATTCAACAAGTATCGTAGTACGAGAAGATTTTGTATTGAAAGTTCCAGAAAACTTAGATACAAAAGCAGTTGCACCTTTATTATGCGCAGGAATTACCACATTTTCTCCACTAAATCATTGGAAAATTAAAAAAGGAGATAAAGTAGGAATTATTGGTTTAGGAGGTCTTGGTCACATGGGAATCAAAATAGCGAGTGCCATGGGCGCAGAAACGTTTATGATTACAACTTCTGAAGGCAAAGCAAGTGATGCTAAAAAATTAGGGGCAGATGCAGTAATTATTTCTAAAAACGATGATGAAATGAACAAGCACGCCGGAAGTTTTGATTTCTTATTAAATACAGTTCCCGTAAAACACGATATAAATCCGTATTTACAACTCTTAAAAAGAGATTCCACTATGGTAATGGTTGGCGCAATTGAGCCATTAGAACCTATGAATGGTGCTAATTTAATTATGGGAAGAAAAAGAGTTGCAGGTTCTTTAATTGGCGGAATTAAAGAAACGCAAGAAATGTTAGATTTTTGTGGAGAACATAATATTGTTTCAGAAATTGAAATGATTGATATGAAAGACATTAACAATGCTTTTGAGAGAGTCACTAAAAATGATGTAAAATATCGATTTGTAATTGATATGAAAAGTTTAAAAGAAGCATAAAAGTTATTTATTGTCCGTTCGAGATTCGAGAAAAAAAATTTTCAAGCGATTGAATGACGCGAGATAAATGCTTGTAAGCATGTCTGTTCGAGCATTGCCAAAATCAAAATGTATTTTGATTGAAGGTAGCTTGCGAAGCAAATCGAGAACTATTAAGTGTTTAATAATCAATAACTTAAAAAAAGCACATCAATGGTAGTACTTTTGAAATTTCAAGTGAGAACTTATTAATTTAAGCGGCAATTTCAATACATTTCTCCAAAGTTTTGGAGGCAATTTCAAACTTTTAATTCTTTTTTTACTAACGCCAAATGGTTTTCTATAATAAATAGAATTATAAACCATTTGGCGTTATTCTTTTAAAAGTGTGGTTATCTTTGCCCAAAATAATTTTCATGTTAAAAAGTTTTTCCGATTTAGGAATTCACCAACAATTGCAACAAAGTTTAACGGAGCTTCAAATTTCTGTACCTACAGCTATTCAAGAAAAAGTAATTCCGGTTATTTTAAATCAGAAAGAAGATGTAGTTGCTTTGGCAAAAACAGGAACAGGGAAAACAGCTGCTTTCGGATTGCCTTTACTACAATTAATTGACGCAGAGAAAGACATAATTCAAGCAGTTATTTTAGCACCAACAAGAGAATTAGGGCAACAAATTCATAGTAATTTAGAGTCATTTGCAAAACACAATGCAGAAATATCTATCGCAGTTGTTTGTGGCGGAATTCCTATAAAACCTCAAATAGAACGCTTACAAGAAACCACGCATATTGTGGTAGCAACTCCAGGACGGTTGGCAGATTTGGTAAAACGTGAAGCGATTGCTATTAAAACAATTTCTTACTTTATTTTAGATGAAGCAGATGAAATGGTAAGCGCTTTAAGGGAGGGTTTGGACGCTATTATTACTGAAATTCCGAAGAATAGAAGAACTTTATTGTTTACAGCTACCATGCCAGGTGCTATTAAGCAAATGATCAATAACTACATGTCTAATGCTATTGTTACCATTGAAGCTGATATGAAAACTGTTGGTCATCAAGGAATTGAGCATCAATATGTAGTAGTAGAACCGATTGAAAAATTAGAGGTTTTATTACATTTTTTAAACACTAAAGAAGGTCAAAGAGGAATCATATTTTGTAAAACAAAAGCTGCAGTAAATAAATTAGCAAAAAATTTAGCGATTCATAAATTTTCTTCAGGTGCGATTCATGGAAGTTTAACCCAAGGAATTCGTGATCGAATTATGGGGCAATTTCGTGAAGGGCACATAGACATTTTAGTTGCTACAGATTTAGCCGCAAGAGGAATTGATGTAAAAGAAATCTCTTATGTTGTAAATTACCATTTGCCAGATACCTATGATGCCTATGTGCACAGAAGTGGAAGAACAGCCAGAGCCGGAGCAAAGGGGTTTTCGTTAACCATTTTACAACAAGAAGAAGTGGTAGATATCGCAAATTTCGAAAAAGAGTTGGGGATTTCATTTGCAAGATATAAAAAAGCAGATCGCCAAAGTATCGAAGAGAATAACGGATTGTTATGGGCGAAAAAAATATTTAAAACAAAGCCTAATAAAACAGTTTCTGAAGATTTTAAAAGAAGAATAAGAACGGTTTTTCATCATTTAACTAAAGAAGAATTAATAGAA
Source organism: uncultured Polaribacter sp. (assembly GCF_947501385.1). Lineage (GTDB taxonomy): Bacteria > Bacteroidota > Bacteroidia > Flavobacteriales > Flavobacteriaceae > Polaribacter. The sequence continues at coordinate 50,113 of NZ_CANMVP010000006.1, read as the reverse complement.
AAGGTTTTGGCAAATTATTTGGAGCAATCCAATTCTCATATTACAAAAGAAAACAGTTCTAAAAAGAAAAAGAAGAAAAAATAGTTTTAAGTAAAAGGTCTTCGACTGGCTCAGACTGACATTTTGATTTTAAATTGATTTAAGGAAGTTATTATTTTAGTTTTCAAAAATTTAATTAATATTAGAAATTAGATATACACGATAGGTTTTAACTTAAAATTAGAAAAAATAATTTTTTTAATTAATAGAAGAAATTAATAGTAACAATGTCACACTGAACTTGTCGAAGTGATTTCAAGCAAACTATTATTGTTAGAATTTATAAAAAAATAGTTTCATCATTATTATGAGTGAGCATAAAAATAACAATCTAGAAATAGAGGCTTGTATCAAAACAATACAAGATTTATTAGCAGATACAAACCAATTGTTTGAAATTCCTGAAGCGCAAAGAGTCGCGCTTTTTAAGGTTGCTGGCGAATTGTCTAGACCAAACCGTGATGAATTTCAACGCAGAAGAAAAGACGCTAAAAAAGCGGCAAAACGTAAAATGATTGCCAAAGATACGCATGCTAGAAAATCGACCGGAATTCGATCTGCGAGAGAAGCTGCATTATTTGTCGCTCCGAAATTATTAGCTGCAGGTACAATTTCAGAAGATACTCCAGAATTAGAATCCCCAAGAAACTGTTATGTTTGTAAAACGCTTTTTACCAAACTGCACCATTTTTATGATACGATGTGTTCAGATTGTGGCGATTTAAATTATGCGAAACGTTTTCAAACAACAGATTTAAAAGACCAAGTTGCTGTTATTACAGGATCTCGTTTAAAAATTGGCTATCACATCACCTTAATGTTATTGCGATCTGGAGCAACGGTTGTGGCAACAACTAGATTTCCTGCAGATGCTGCCATTCGTTTTTCAAAAGAAGAAGATTATAAAGATTGGAACGATCGTTTACACATTCATGGATTGGATTTAAGACACATACCAAGTGTAGAGATTTTTTGTAATTATATAGAGCAAAAATACGATCGATTGGATATTTTAATAAATAATGCAGCGCAAACAGTAAGAAGGCCTTCCGGTTTTTATACACACATGATTGAGAACGAAAAGCTACCTACTTCAGAGCTTCCGAAGTTGGCGCAAAGATTGTTAGAAAATCATTTAGAATGCTTACAAGAAATTTCAGATTTAAGTATCGGAACTTCTAAAACAAGTAAAAATAATGTGTTGCCAGTCACTTGGCACGGTCCAGAACCAGGAATTGGATTGAGAAATTCAGCAGAATTATCTCAAATACCCTATAGTTTTGATAATTCTTTACAAACTGAAGAAGTTTTTCCAGAAGGAAAATTAGACGTTGATTTGCAACAGGTAGATTTAAGAAAAACCAATAGCTGGCGTTTAAGACTAGGTGAAATTGAAACCACAGAAATGGTAGAAGTTCAATTGGTAAATGCGGTGGCACCTTTTGTGTTGTGTAATCGTTTGTCTAATTTAATGATGAAAGAAAACACGGGTAAAAAACACATCATTAACGTTTCTGCGATGGAAGGAAAATTTCACCGATTTAAAAAAGTAGACAGACATCCGCATACAAATATGGCAAAAGCAGCTTTAAATATGTTAACGCATACATCTTCTGCAACTTTTGCGAAAAAAGGAATTTATATGAATGCAGTAGATACAGGTTGGGTTACAGATGAAGATCCTGCAGAATTGTCTAAAAAGAAAGTGGAAGTGCACGATTTTCAGCCACCGCTAGACATTGTAGATGGTGCAGCACGCGTAATGGATCCTTTAATTGACGGAATTAATACGGGAAAACATTGGTCTGGGAAGTTTTTAAAAGATTATTTTCCAATTGATTGGTAATTCCAGTTGGCAGTACGCAGTCGCAGTTTACAGTTTGATAAGAGAAAAAGATAAAAGAATAGAGAACATAAGAGTAGCGTAAAAATAAAATTATGGCAAATAATAAAAAAGATCAGCAAGATATTTTAGATAAATTGAATATCAAACAGTTAAATCCTATGCAAATAGAAGCTACAGCTGTCATTGAAAAAACAAATAACACTATTTTGCTTTCTCCAACTGGAACTGGAAAAACATTGGCTTTTTTATTGCCAATTATCAATAATTTAGATTCTGAAAATCCAGACATACAAGTGCTTATTTTAGTGCCTTCAAGAGAATTAGCGATTCAAATTGAACAAGTGGTTCGTGGAATGGGTTCTGGATACAAGGTAAATGCCGTTTATGGTGGAAGACCCATGTCTAAAGATAAAATAGAATTGAAACATGTTCCGGCTATTTTAATAGGAACTCCCGGGAGAATTTCGGACCATTTTAGCAACGAACGTTTTTCAAGAGAAAGTATTAAAACTTTAGTTTTAGACGAATTTGACAAGTCTTTAGAAGTTGGTTTTGAGTATGAAATGAGACAAATCATAAGGCAATTACCAGCTTTAAGTAAGCGTATTTTAACTTCTGCAACACAAGGTGTTAGCATTCCTGATTTTGTTGGTTTGGAAGAACCAAGAGTAATTAATTACTTAAAAGGTAAAAAGGTTTCTAAATTAGAAATTAAAACGGTTATTTCTCCAGCAAAAAATAAATTAAATACCTTGTTACACTTGTTGAATCATTTAGGAAATCAACAAGGAATTATCTTTTGTAATTTAAAAGATAGCATTCATAATGTGAGTACTTTTTTAGAAAACAAAAATATTAGACACGGTTGTTTTAGTGGCGGAATGGAGCAAAAAGACAGAGAACGTTCTTTGATAAAGTTCAGTAATGGAACCAATCAAATTTTAATTGCGACAGATTTGGCTGCAAGAGGAATTGATGTGCCTGAAATGAATTTTATCATTCATTATGAATTGCCACAAGCATTAGAGGAATTTACGCATAGAAATGGACGTACAGCGAGGGTTTCAGCAGAAGGAACAGCCTATGTTTTAAAATGGAAAGACCAATTGTTGCCAGAATTTATAAAAAATGCTGAAATTGTAGATATTTCGAAACAAGCAGAAAGAAAAGAACCTTATTGGGAAACTGTCTTTATTTCTGGTGGAAGAAAAGATAAAATTTCTAAAGGAGATATCGCTGGTTTATTTATCAAACAAGGGAAGTTAAATAAAGATCAATTAGGAGCGATTGATTTAAAGCAAGATTGTGCTTTTGTTGCTGTTCCTTTGACTTTAGCAGAAGGCTTAGTCGAAAAATTGAACAATTCTCGCTTAAAGAAAAAGAAAGTTAGAATTTATACGGTGTAGTTTTTTTTCTTAATCGTAAAGTTTATAATACTTCTAAATTTATTTATAAGTTAAATAGCTCAAAGTATTATTTTTAAATTAGTGAATATTTTAGCTTTCATTATTTACAATTGAGAAGTATTTTATAAATTAATGTTAAACAAAATGTCTTTTGTCGTTTTTTTTAAGACATATTTCGTATATTTATTTTGAGAAAGATAAATTTCTAGCAATCATGGAAGATTATAAAATTTCAAAATCAGATAAAAAACCAATTAATCAAGGTTTAATAATCTCTAAAATTTTATTTCCAGAGCAAGTTTCGAACGTCGAAGAAAGTTCTAAAATTTATGCTTTGGCAAATGATACCTCTAGAGCTTTTCCTAAGATTTTAGATGATGATAAAAATTTCTATCAATTAATTCACGCAACTAGAAAAGGGCTTCCTTACAAGAGTTTATTGAATGCGCAAGTGCTAATGCCATTTTCTATTCAAGAATGGGCAACTATTTTACACATTTCAGTGCGTTCTATTGACAGATTAAAAAAGGAAAGAAAAAAGCTAAATATTTCACAGTCTGAAAAATTAATTGAAATTACATTACTATACGATTATGGTGTTGATGTTTTTGGCGCTGCTGATAAATTTTCTAAATGGTTAGAGAGAGCTAATATTGGCTTGGGAGGTGTTGCTCCAAAATCTTTATTGGATACAAATCAAGGAATGAAAGCAATTAAAAGTCAGTTGTCTAGAATAGAATATGGAGTTCTTGCCTAATGAAAATTTATAGATTATCAAGAGAAAAATATGCTAGTGATTTGCTAGGAACAGGAGCAAGGTTGAATGGAGGCAGATGGAACTCTAGAGGTAAAAATGCATTGTATTGTGCAGAAAACATTTCTTTAGCCAAGCTAGAAGTCGCTGTTCATTTAGACTTCGATTTAATTCCTAATGATTATTGTTTAGTTGAAATTGAAATACCAAAAAAAGCGACACTTTTAACCTTAAAAAAATCTGAGTTATCACAAGATTGGGATTCTATTCCACATTCTGAAAGTACTCAATTATTAGGAGATTATTTTTTAGATGAAAATAAATATTTGATTTTAAAAGTACCATCAGCGGTTGTAAACAAAGAACATAATTTCATTATCAATCCTAATCATCCTACATTTTCAAAGATAAAAATCACAAATATTGAACTGTTCACCTTTGACAATAGATTATTTAGAATGTAATTTTATCGTTAATAAATAATTTTTAAAACCAAATATCCTCGAGTTAGCCCCATAGAGGTATTTCGCTGGTTTCATACCCAGTCAAGCTGGGCACATGCTTTGACCTGAAAAAAGGTCAAAAACCAAAATTCTATATTTAGATTCCCGTTACCCAATCAAGTTGAGCACATGCTTCACGGGAATGACAGTTTCAGCGGAAACCCCGAGGCAGAGCCTCGAGGAATTCTTTTCGATTAAATTATATAAAAAAAGCCTGTAAGGAATTACAGGCTTTTAAATAAAACAAAATTTTAAATTATTTATTTAGAACATTCAATAACGTTTCAGCTACTAACTTTGAAGAAGCAGGATTTTGTCCCGTAATTAACCGTCCATCTGTAACTACATATTCAGACCAATCTTCTCCTTTAGAATAATTTCCTCCATTTGCTTTTAACATGTCTTCTACTAGAAAAGGAACCACATCTGCCAAATCAACACCTTCTTCTTCAGTATTGGTAAATCCTGTAACTCTTTTCCCTTTTACAATAGGTTCACCATCTTTTCCTCTTACCGCTCTCAAAGCAGCAGGTGCATGACAAACAAAAGAAATAGGTTTGTCTAATTCATTGAATGTTTCAATTAAAGCAATCGAATGCTCATCATTTGCTAAATCCCATAAAGGACCATGACCACCAGGATAAAAAACAGCATCAAAATCTTTAGGATTCATATTTGCAATTTTATGTGTGTTGTTTATTAATTCTTGTGCTTTTGCATCACTTTTAAAACGCTTTGTGTCTTCTGTACTTGTATCTTCAGTATCACTACTAGGATCTATCGGAGCTTTTCCTCCTTTTGGAGTTGCTAAAGTAATTGTTACCCCTTTGTCTAATAATTTGTAATAAGGAGCTGCAAATTCTTCAATCCAAAATCCTGTTTTTTTTCCAGTATCTCCTAATTTATCATGTGATGTTAATACGAATAATATGTTCATTTTTTTTGTTTTTAATTTTTATTTAATTCTCAATTAGCTTATTACGGTTACTAGGTCTGATGTTGGTTTTCTTACTTTTTCTAAATCTACCAACCAATCATCAGAAGCATCTCTATATCCAACAGGTAATAGCACAGCGCTTCTTAACCCTTTTTCTTTTAAATTTAAAATTCCGTCTACCTTCTCAGCATCAAAACCTTCCATAGGTGTTGTATCTACTTTCTCAAAGGCCGCAGCAGTTAAGGCAGTAGCAAAGGCAATGTATGCTTGTTTAGATGCATGTTGAAAGTTTTCTTCAGCATCTTTTTGAGGATAAGAATTTAATAATTGCTGTCTGTAATTTTCCCAACCTTCATTTTTAAAACCTCGAATTTCATTGGTCAAGTCAAACATATAGTTAATTCTTTCTGCTGTATAGGTATCCCAAGCTGCAAAGATAAAAAGGTGCGAACACTCAGTAACTACAGATTGATTCCAGGCTACTTTTTGTATTTCTTTTTTGATTTCGTTATTGGTAACAACAATAATTTCGAAAGGTTGTAAACCACTAGAAGTAGGTGCAAGTCTTGCTGCTTCTAATATTCTATCAATTTTATCTTCTGATACTTTTTTACCATTCATGGCTTTGGTTGCATATCGCCATTTTAATTTTTCTAATAATTCCATAGGTATTTTTGTTTTATTAATATTCTATTTTTTAATACTATTCCAAGCAGCTTCATAAGCTTCTAAGACATTTTTTTCATCTAATTGAAACACTCCACGCTTTTGATTCACCACTAAAAATGATAATGGATTGATAGCATAAGCATATAATAAATAGTCAGAAATTGGTTTGATAATTCCTTCTTTTTTACCACGTTCCCAAAGATCTAATAAGGGTTGTAAATGCTTTATACCTTCTTGTTTGCTATGTTCATCAATCATAGGTGTATTGTCACATTGTGCTAAAAACATAGCATTTTCACCTTCTTTCAATTTAAAATCTGCAATTCGTTTCCAAATAATTTCAAAACCTTCTTCAACAGACATTTCTTCATGATAAGTAGCAAAAGCGTGTTTTGTATATGCTGCTTTTACATCTAAATAGGTCTTATTTACCAGGTCTTGTTTATTATCAAAATATAAATAGATTGTTGCAGGAGAAACGTTCGCCATTTTAGCAATCTTACTCATGGGTGTTGCATGAAAACCACTGTTGTTTACGAGCTCAATAGTCGCTTTTATCAACGCGTTTCTTTTTTCTATGCTTTTTTGAAGTTTCACCATAATTTGAATACGAATACAAAGATATATAAAAATGAACGTTCATTCTTTTTTAATAAATCATTGTATTTATCGACCTATAATAAAAATTGATGCTAAAGAATAGAGGATATTAGTTTAATCTATAAAGAGGATTCATAAAAAATGAAAAATCTGATAGAATTACTTCTATCAGATTTAAAATACTATTTAATAATCATTATGAGTTACTATCTAAATTTGTTTTTAAATGAATAATACCAAAGGCATTCAGTACTTTTATGATAACATACGTCATGTCAATTTCATGCCATTTTACTCCAAAATTGGCTCTGCTAGCATGTTTGTGGTGGTTGTTATGATAGCCTTCACCCATCATTAAAAAATCGAAATGAAAAAGATTTTTACTGGTGTTTTTCATTTGATAATTTACATATCCATAAATATGACCAAACCAGTTGATAATTACCCCATGAATCGGTGCCATTAGAAAAGTAATGGGTAATAAAATCCATTGCCACCAAGAGGTTGCAAAGAATACGAAGAATAAAATATAGAAACTAATCCATAAAATTCTTGAAAATTTAGATCCTGCAAAAGTGTCAAAAGCTTTCCACTGAGGTACGTTTTTAGTAAAGCGCGGATCGATAGCTACCTTCTGATCATTAATATCTTGATAAATGGTTTTTGTTTTCCACATCATTGCAAATAAATTATCATCATAAGACGGAGAATGTGGGTCTTTTTCTGTATCTGTATATGCGTGATGCATGCGATGCATAATACCATAACCGTAAGCACTTAAATAACTTGCGCCTTGAAAAAACCAAGTTAAAACAAAGGTAATGCGCTCCATGGTTTTAGACATGGTGAATACTTGATGCGCGGCATATCTATGTAAAAAGAAAGATTGAAAAAACAAACCTCCATACCAAAGCACTAAAACAAAAATAACGATTGTCATATTTTTTTTTTGCAAAGATACTTTGTTGTTCTAATTGAAACAATGAACCTAAATCAATAAAATATTTAGATACTTATAGCAAACGTTTTCTAATTCTGCTCAAAGCTTGTGCAGTAACACCAATATAGGAGCTAATAAATTTTAATGGAATTACCTTTATAAGTTCTGGACGCTCTTTAAACACTTTTAAATAGCGTTCTTCAGCAGACAGGTTTAACAAGTATTGTTCTCGCTTAGATTTTAACAAAAAGAGGCGTTCTGCTGTTAACCTGCCAATCAAATTTCCTATTTGAGTTGTTTTATACACTGCTTGCAGATCAGCATACGTAATGCTTAAAAGCGTAGTTTCCGTTAATGCTTGAAGTTCGTAGACAGAAGGTTGCTGTGTTAAGAAAGAATCATAAGCACTAATAAATTGATCTTTAAAACTAAAACCAAAAGTAGTTTCTTTTTCAGGATTTTCTTTAGGAATGTATAAACGAACAACACCAGATTCTACAAAAGAAATATGATTTTCTATCTCATTTAGCTTTAAAAAAATAGTTTTCTTTGGAATAACACGACGCTGTAATTTTGAAGTGAAGAACTCCCAATCTGAATTGGAAATGGTGGCTATTTGTTCTAAGTATGCTTTTATCTGTTGCAAATCTTTCAATAGTAGTTATTTGAATACAAAGATAAGAATTCCTACAAGGTTGCCATTTTAAATAAGGTGAAACTATTTAAATGATAAAAGATTAAAATCTGTTTCCTTCTACAGTAAAATTAAAGGACGTTTATTCTTACGAAATGAGGAACAATTGAAAAATCTCAACAAGTCGCTTATGAATATAAAATCAAAAACACACCCAACATAATACCTACTAATGGAATCAATTTTTTGCGTTTATTTTTTTCTTTAAAAATAAGACCTCCAGCAACAACAGCAATCAATATCTGACTACGTTTTATAGCAGAAAGCAACATAATTAACGCCTCAGTATCTTGTAGGGCTTTAAAATAAAAATAATCTGCAGTTTGTAATAAAATTCCAACGGCAATAATGGTCCAACGAAATTTAAAAGCTTTTCTTTTTTCTTTAAACGGAAACCAAGTAACAGATAAAATAACCAATAAAATGAGGATTGTATAAAAACAAAACCAAAATTGTAATGTCTGCGGATTCAAGACCAAACTCTGAATTAAAAACTTATCATACAAACCACTTGTAGCTCCTAAAAAAGTGGCGCCAATAATGGCGAAAACCCATTTGTTACGCTTAAAATTGATGCCTTCTTTTTTTCCTATTTTAGAATACAATAAAACTGAAAAAATAATTAAGAAAAACCCAACCCATTGGTAAGAATTAGGTTGCTCATTATAAATTAAAATAGCTCCAATAAAAGTAAAAAACGGGCCTGCAGAGCGTATTGGAGTCACAATGGTTAAGGGCAGATGCTTTTAAAGATTGGTATGCCAAAATCCAAGAAGCCGTCATAATTAACGATTTTATAAAAATAAAACCATGTGTTTCCCAAGGAATACTAGCAATATAAAAGCCAATTTCTTTTGTAAATTCTGGATCATAAATAGAACTCATAAATAACGGAATAAATAGCAAAAAACCTGAAAGAAGTGTACCTAAAAGTACAGGGAAAACCTCATTTCCTTGCACTGCATGTTTCTTGCATAAATTATGTAATCCTAGAAAAAGTGCTGCCAATAAACCCAAATACATCCACATGGCGCGAATATAGTTTTTTAGCGTGTTTTTGAATCATTTTTTTAATTTAATCGAAAAGAATTTCTCGAGGCTCTGCCTCCTTTCAAAAAATCTTTATTACGTGAATTTTTTCTCCTAAAAAATAAAATTATTGTAAAGATAGATACTACTAAATTTAATTCTCAAAATCAATTAAATTGTCTGGTTGAGCGCAGTCGAAACCTCTGTTTAGAAGACGAATAGTGCTCTTCTAAAATTTCGGAATTCTCGAATGAACAATTAACATTCTTGTAAAAAATAGAATTAAAAGTTCTCAATTTTATTACATAAAAAAACTCCCAAAAATAATTTTGAGAGTTCCTGTACATATTTAAAAATTGTTATTTTTTTGAAGGTGCTACAGCGTCAGATTGAATGCTATATTGTTTTTCTTGATAATCTTTGCACATCTCCACAAAATTGGTTGGTAGAATTGTTCTAAAATCATGAGAATCTTGAGGAATCACTTCAATCATTTTTTCAATCATTTCTTTTGGATCAAATTGATTTTCAGCCATTACTTGGGCTGCTTCCTCAATTTTTTCTTTTGGTGTAAAATGCATGTCTTTGTCAAACCATTGTGCATAATTATCATACATTCTATCATTAAAACCAGTTTCATAAGGTCCAGGATTAATGGTAGCAACTGTAAGTCCCATTGGAGTTAATTCATCTCGTAATGATTGAACTATCGCTTCCAACGCGTGTTTAGATGCATTATAAGCACCTAAATAGGGTGATGTAGAAAGTCCAGCTACAGAAGAAACAAAGACTAATTTTCCACTGCCTTTATCCACCATCTTCTTAATAAATGGTTGGGCAAATTCAAGGTTTGAAAAGACATTTGTTTCCATTACTTCACGAATTAAACCTACTGGCATTTCAGAAACAGGTCCAGAATGTCCGATACCAGCATTATTTACCAAAATATCAACATCATATTCCCAGGCTTTTTGGCAATCCATTAGGTCTAAAATATTTAATTTGATGATTTCAAGGTTCTCTTCAACACCTGCTTTTTTAGCGTCTTCGATTAATCTCGATTTTTGTTCCCATTTGTGAACTCCTGCAATCACTTTATGACCTTTTGTAGCAAGCCCTAAAGCCGTTCCTTTTCCTAAACCTGATCCTGCACCTGTAATTAAAATTGTCTTTTTATTCATTTTTATTATTTTAAAAAAAAGATACTCATCAAAAAGTATCTTTAATTCGATTTAAATTTTATTTCTTACTGCAAAGCTAAGCTCATATAATAGATTCTTTTAACCTTATTAGATGAATCATTAGCGTATTTGAAAAAATAAGTACAAAATTAATTCTACCTTTATCTAATAGGATAATTCTATTTAAAATATAAAATCAAACCTGTTGTGCATTTTGATAAATCCTGTCAATCCGAGTGAATTTCACGATTGAAATAAGTGAAATTTGTATCGAGAACCTGCCTACCGTCAGTCAGTTAGGTAATAATTTTCGTTTCTAAACTAGTTCTCGATACGATTTTTTTTATCAAAAATCACTCGAACTGACATTTTGGAATACATTTAACTCAAAATGCACAACGGGTAAAATCAATATTATTGCTACTAAAAAGTATGGCGCTGTTCTTCTGTTGAAGACGCGTTTAATAATTGATTGAATGTTTTTATTCTATCGAAATTTTGAGTGACTGCTTCAGAAACGGCAATTCCAGAAACACCTGTTTCCAAAATATCTTTTACATCTGCTATTGTAATTTCTCCAGAACCTATGATTGGAGTTTCCGTTTTTAAGGCTTCTGTAATTAAAGTAAAACCGTTCAATCCTAAATCTGGATATTTTTTGTTTTGAGTTATGGAAGATTTGAAAGGACTTAAAGTAATATAATCAACTTGTTTCTCAAGCAATGTTTTACAATGTTTTAGCGTATTTGCGGTGCCACCAATAATTTGCCAAGTGTATATATGTATTCTTGCTATAGTAGGGCAGATGCCATTTTTTTCTAAATGAACACCATCTGCTTTTACTTCTTTTGCTATTTTATAATGCTCGTGTATAATCAATCTTGTTTGAAAATAAGAAGTAATTTCTCTCGCTTCTTTGGCTACCTCTAAAAATTTTTTATCTGAAACATTTTTTAAATGCAATTGTACTAGTTCCGCGCCTGAAGAACACGCTTTTTGTATATTTTCTAAAACCTCTTTGGGCGAATTTCCTTGAGAGATATAATGCAGTTTCGGTATCATTAATTTTTAATGTTGTTTAGTGATTACATCTAAAGAAATTATAGATGATTAATCTCTTTGATGTCTAAATAGCAATGGTTTTAGCATGTTGCATAAAATAAGACTCAAAACGTTTTAAATTCGGGTGCATTTTCTCAGCATATATTACAAACTGGCATTTATGAACGCTTTGTGTAATAGACATTAAATCTGTAGTTGAAGATTTTTGAGTTAAAAATTCTGCATCATCGATACTGAAAATCTTTAGTTGCGTAGTATTTACACCTTCTAGCAAAAGCAACTTATTTATTGTTTTGGGTGTGGAAATTAGAATATCTACACCTTCAAAAATCTCTGATTTTAGCAATTCTATATGCTGCTTTTCATCAGCTACATAAAGACGCAATAGTGTTGGTTTTGTATATTTTAAAAAAGTATCATACAATTGCAACGCACTTTCGTTATTAGCCACCAAAACGATTGCTCTTGGTGCAATTCCAACTTCCTCACATTTTAATTTTTGTAAGGTAGTTAGTATTAAAGTGGTTGTTTTTCCGCTGTTTTTTGGAGCTGTGCAGTATATGTTAGCACCACTTTTTATAACAGGAATGCTCGCTTTTTGAAAAGGAGTAGGAGTTGTTATTTCTTTACGCTCTATAATTTCTTTGATAACGGGATGTAATTTTTTAAAAGGCATAGAAAATAAAAAAACGGATTATTTAATATAATAATGTGGGCAAAGATACAATTAAATTGATGTAATTATAACTACAAAAAATTGCATAGCATCCGTTTTTAAAAATACTTTTCTACAATAAGGTTCATAAAACTTATTAAGCAGTATGGTATACTGTTTTAATCAATAAAAATCCTCGAGGGGCTAACTCGAGGATAATTAATTTCAAAGAATTATTTGTTTAAAACTGATATCTTATACCTAATGCAATATCTAAATCTAAATCATTGTTATTATAACGTTTATCACCAAAAGCCATTTCTGGTCTAAAGTCTAGGGAAATTAAGATTGGGATATCAAAATTATATTCAATACCTATATCACCTGCGGCAAATACAAAAGTATCATTAAAATCATCTCCATTATTAAAGTTATTATCATCACTAAAACTATACGATCCAACGCCACCACCAAGTCCAGCATACCAATTAAAACCGCCCTCAATATTCCAAACCCATTGGTACAAACCGGTTATTTTAAATCCATCATAATTTTTACTATTTCTCCAGCCTAAACCCAATTCTAACCTATTGTTATCACTTAAACGTGCTTGATACGATACTTCTGCACCAAAACCATCACTGTCACCTAATCGTAATCCTAAAGCATTTTTCGAAATTTCTTGAGCATTTATAGTTGCACTAGAAATTAATACTATGATCGCTGTTATTAAAAGCTTTTTCATTTTTTTATTTTTAGTTTGTATTTATTTTTTATTAGATTTTGTAGTTATGTTATTAAATGTTTTCAATAAGCTAAAGTTTAATAGATCAATTTTTCTCAATAGAATTTGACCTACCTACAATCGTTTTTTTGAAAAGAAACACCAATCACATTCATTGATGATTTCAAAATATTAGTTTTTAGTATTGTTGTTTCTTTATGATCAAGATGGTATTGTATTTACCTGTCTTTTCCACCTATAAGCTTTAATAATATCGCAATTACTGCAATGACCAATAAAATATGAATCAATCCTCCTGCATTATAAACAAATAGCCCTAGAGCCCATCCTATAATAAGTACCACTGCTACTATATATAATAAACTTTTCATACTATTTGATTTTAAATTAATAGGATTAATTTCAAATACAAAGAAAGAACCCTATTGGTTCTTTTATGTTACAACATTTTAATTGATTGTTATAGAATTGCTATTTAAAGCTCTTTGAAAAACATTGTAATTCAGGAATTAGCCAAGTGTTTTAAATAAAAACGCCACGAATACTAGTATTTGAGACTTTTATTCATTACTTAGTAAATAAAAAGAAGGTGTAGAAATTAAATAACTGGAAGATATACCGTAAAAACAGCACCAACATTAATTTCTCCTTTGGAAAAAATAAAACCATTGTGATTTTCAACAATCTTCTTACAAATAGAAAGCCCAATTCCGCTTCCAGAATAATCTTGTTTATTGTGTAGTCTATTGAATAAATCAAATATTTTTTCGGCATATTTCTGATCAAAACCAATGCCATTATCAGTAAAAGTAATTTTATGATAATTACCTTCAGCTGCTTTTAATAGGTGAGGAGTTTCTTTTGCCTTTACATTTGAATAGTTCACTTTTATAATTGGAAACGTCTCTTCTTTGCTGTATTTTAAAGAATTCACTAATAAATTTAAAAACAATTGCTGGATTTGAAATGCGACTACTTTTGCTTTTGGTAAGGTATCACTTGTAATTTTTGCTTTTTTTTCTAATATAATTACTGTCGCATCTTGCATTGCATTTTCAAAAAGCGCATTTAAATCGGCTTCAACAAATTCTTTATCTGGCTTATTGGTTCTTGAAAACTGAAGTAAATCATCTATTAGTATGCGCATCTTTCCAGCAGCAAATTTAATACGCTCTAGATATTGATGCCCAGCGTCAGAAAACGTAGCAGCTTCCTTTTCTTCTAACCTAGAAACAAATGTTTGTATTTTTCGTAAAGGTTCTTGTAAATCATGGCTTGCCGCATAATTAAAGGCAGAAAGTTCTTTGTTATTTCGTTCTAGTTCTAAGTTCCGTTCTTCAAGTGCTATGATACTTTCAATTTCCTCTGTAATATCACTGGTATTACCTAATAATCTTTTTTGCCCATTAAGACTATAAAAAGATTTTGCGTAAGCTTTTAAATATTTTATTGAACCATTTTTTTGTATGATTCTATAATTTATAAAAGGCAACTCTTCAACATGAGTCATTTTATTTAAATCTTCTGTTAATTTATCGACATCTTCAGGATGAACAAATTTTAAGAAATTAACAAGGGTGGCTTCAAAAGATTGAGGTTCTTCGCCTAAAAGACGGTATAAATTATCTGAATAGGTAAATATATCAGATTCGATATGCCAGACCCAATTACCATGTTTTCCAATAATTTCTGATTGATTTGTAGACTCCTTAAAAATCAGTAACTGGTCGTTTTTTACTTTTATATTTTTTAAGTCATTCGTAATTTTACTGTAGGCTAAAATTATTATTATAAGTGTAATTAGTAAAACTAAATAAAAAAATAATGGGGTAAATTGTAAATCACTTTCATATTTTTCTTGCCGATTATTGAACAATTTATTCTCCAAAAAAAACATTTCATTCGTCTTACGCCTAATACTATCTATGATTGCGTTTTCTTTAAAATAAAGCAAATTCAATGCTTTGGTATTTGTCTCGTTATTTTCTACAAAAATATTCGTTTTAGAAAAGTTAAAGAAAAGGCTATCTGTTAATTTATTTAAAACCGTTAGGTTTTCATGTTGCTTAGAATTTTCATTTATTAGCTCATTTAGTTTGAGAAAAGAATTATTTACTTTTTCTTTTGCATCTAAATATGGATTTAAATAAGAGACATCTTTTTCTACGATGTATTTTCTATAATCACTTTCAGCTTCCCTTAAATAGGAAATAATACGTTCTAATTCTACATTTACTTTATAGGTTTTAACAACTATTTTTGTGGAATTTGTTAAATTAGAAATATGCATATAAGTAATGCCACCCATTACAAGAATGACAAAAAGACTCGATAAAAGAACGACTTTTAAGAATAATGTCGATTTAAAGAAATAATTCTTTTTCATTTATAGTCGCAATAAAAAGTTATCTTTATTTAAATTGTTGGTATGATATTGCCAATTAATAGACACTACTTCCGAAAGTGCTTTTTTTAATTTTTCAAAACTATCTGGTTTTTTAATATAAATATTCGCACCTAGTACAAAGGTTTGTTCTATATCTTCCTCTGAGGCTGACGTAGAGTAAATGGCAATGGCTATTTCAGACATTTTATGAATGCCCTTAATTTCGGTCAGGCACTCTATTCCTGATTTTTTTGGCATGTTTAAATCTAAGAAAAGAACATTAGGCATAATAGTTTCTACTTTATTTAAGTAATTCATGAGATCTTCACCATCATTAAAAGTATTAACTTTTGTATTAATTTTTAATTCTTCAAAGACATCGGTAAAAAAAAGTCGATCATCTTCATCATCATCTGCTAAAATTATATGTATGTAATTGGGTTGCATAAGCTGTTAAATATCTAGTTGATTTTTTGTTGAGAAATTTCCCTTCTTTTAAAAATAATTCGCTGAAAAGCAGTAGGCGTAATACCCGTTGTGTTTTTAAATTGAGTACTTAAATGTGCGACACTTGAATAATTAAGCTTGAATGCAATTTCGGTTAAATTTAATTCTGTATTTAAAATAAGCTGTTTTGCATATTCTATTTTTTGAATAATGATAAAGTTTTTTATGGACGAATAGGTAACTTCAGTAAATAAGCTGGAAAGATAACTATAACTGTGGCCTAGTTTTTCAGATAAATACACCGAGCTTTTTACGTTTACGTTGGTCTTCTCATTAAAAACCATATCTTTAATATAATCTTTTATTTTTTGAACCAAAATACCTTTCTGGCTTTCTATTATTCCAATACCATAATCGTTTAAAGAAGCGTTTAACGCGAGGTATTTTTTTGGCGTTAATTTTTTTTTCAGTTCAATCTCACCAAAACCTAAGAGTTCGTAATCTAAGTTTAGGGCATTCAACTTATCCTCTAATACTTTTTTACAGACGATATGAAAGTCAAATTTAAAGAAAAGGTTCATGTATTTATATATTAATTTTCACGAATAGACTAAGAGAGTCTAGCTAGTAAAGGGGGTTATACAAATATGTATTTGTTTTTTTAAGTAGTTCCAAGGTACACAAAAAAATAAAAATAGCTGTATTTTCTAACCTTTTTTAGTTTTTTAAGATTTTTTTTTCGTATTGTAAGTATATAAGAAAGTAAAAGATCCTTTTAGAGTAGCAAATAACATGCATTAGTGAGCTTGCTTTACTTTAGGGAAAGTATCGAGGAATTATTATATTTAATAAGAAGTAACGCGGAAAATACTGGCATTACTTCAAATGGAAAATTTTGTAAGTAAATACAAAGTTTTGAGTTCCTTTATACGAACACCATTCTGTAACCATACAACGGAATGATTTTTTTTCTTAAAATTCGCTAAGTTTCGGTTTGCTAAAAAATCATTTGATCTTCTCTTATAGGTTTTAATCTGTAATTATATAATTTTTTGTCAAAATCATGTAATGCTTTCATCTTTAATTACACCCATCTTTGTTGTACTGTGAATTTTTTTCACCACAAAAACAAAAAATATGAACTTTAAAGCCTCAAATTATGATCACTAAAAAATTATTGGCAACATTTGCATTTGCAATTGTTCTTTTATTTTCAGGTTGTGCAGATGATGATTTCGAACAAATCGATGGTGTTTGCCCTCTTGTGAATTCAACAATTCCTGAGAATCTCGCTACTAATGTGCCTCTTGACCAAATTATTACAGCAACTTTTAACGAGAAAATGAATCCTTTAACAATTTCAGAGGCTTCATTTACTGTTGCATCGGGTGCATTGATAAATGGAACGGTTAGTTATACCGATTCTACAGCGGTTTTTACGCCTTCATCACTTCTTGATGAAAATACAGAATATACTGCTACAATTAAAACATTAGCGAAAGATTTAAGAGGAAATGCTTTACAAGAAGATTACGTTTGGACATTTGTAACCGTTCTTCCTTTACCAGAATATACTGTAGTAGTATCATCGAATCCAGTTATTGGCGGTGTAACTACCGGAGGAGGTGTATTTGACGAAGGTACTGAAGTAACGGTAACAGCAGCAGCAAATGCTGGATATGAATTTGTAAACTGGACTGCAGCAGGAGTGGAAGTCTCTACAAATGAAAATTATACATTTACATTGAATGCAAATACTACTCTGGTTGCAAATTATAGTCGAATTCAATTTGCTGTAAACTTATCATCAAGCCCATCTATTGGCGGTACAACCGCTGGAGACGGTGTATTTGATGAAGGTACTGATGTAACAGTAATGGCAACTGCAAATACAGGATATACTTTTGTAAACTGGACAGCAGCAGGAGTGGAAGTATCCACCAATACAACTTATACATTTACATTAAATGAAGCTACTGCTTTGGTTGCAAACTTTGACATTAACACTTTTACATTAGTTGTAAATGCTTTAAACGGTATGGTAGAAATTGTTCCAAATCAAGCAACTTATGACTTTGGAGATATGGTCGTATTGAATCCTATCCCAGATTCGGGATATGAATTTACTTCTTGGAGCTTAGATGCTACTGGAAATGACGATCCATTAAATGTATTGATGGATGCAGATAAAGAAATCACGGCAAACTTTAGTGTAATTCCACCGCCTACTTGTACCCCAGCGGTAGATTTGGGAACTGCTGGTAATTACGTCATATTGGCTGAATCAGCAATATCTACTACAGGTACAACTTCTATTACAGGTGATATGGGAATAAGCCCAGCGGCAGCAACCTTTATTACTGGATTTGCTTTAAATTATGTAGCAGGAAGCACTTTTGCTACTTCAAATTTAGTAACCGGAAAAGTTTATGCTCCAGGTTATGCAAACCCAACACCGGCTAATTTAGTTACTGCTGTAGATAATATGCGAACTGCATTTACCACAGGAAACGGGTTGGCTCCAGACACCACTGAACTGTTGGTTGGAAACCTTAATGGTCAAACGTTGGCTGCAGGTGTTTACAAATGGAGCACAGGGCTATCTATAACAAACGGTATCACTTTAGATGGTGGCGGTGACCCTTGCGCAATGTTTGTATTTCAAATTGACCAAGACCTTACAGTAGCAGACAATGCCATTATTACTTTGGCAAACGGTGCAAAAGCAGAAAATATTTACTGGTTAGTAGCAGGTTCAGGTGCCATACTTGGAACAACTGTTCAGTTTCAAGGAAATATTTTGTCTAAAACCTTAATATCTTTAAATACAGGAGCAACCGTTAATGGTAGATTATTAGCACAAACAGCGGTTACATTAAACGCAAACAGTGTTGTTAAACCTGAATAAAACTTAGATGTTCTCCCTTCGGGGGGAATATTTTAAAAAATATTTGATAAACTTAAATTCATGAAATAATGAAAAATAAAACAACTATAAAAAACACGTTGCCCTTTGTGAGTTCCCTTAAACAAACTCTAAAAACCTTGATTATTGGTGCTTTGATTTTAACGGGAATAGCATCACCACTTCAAGCACAAGAAATTCAATATTCAAAACCCTCTTGGTACTTTGGTATTGCTGGAGGTACAAACCTTAATTTCTATGATGGTTCAACACAACAGTTGAATGCTAATTTTACGCCTCCCGTAACTTTTCATAAAGGTTTTGGTACAGGGGTATTTCTTGCGCCAAGTATAGAATTTTACAAACCAAATACTAGATTTGGATTTATTTTACAAGCAGGGTTAGACAGCCGTAAAGGTGATTTTGATCAACAGTTGACCGATTGTAATTGTCCCGCTGATCTGTCAACCGACTTGAGTTATTTTACAGTAGAACCTAGTTTGCGTTTTGCGCCATTTAAGTCTAATTTTTATTTGTATGGTGGACCACGATTTGCTTTCAATCTAAATAAAGCATTTTCATATCAACAAGGAACAAATCCAGATTTTCCAAATCAAGTTGCCCCAGCAGATGTCACAGACGATTTTAGTGATGTAGAAAAAACGATTGTCTCTTTACAAGTTGGTGCAGGGTATGATGTTTCTTTGTCTAAAACAACTAGTAAAACACAATGGGTACTTTCACCTTTTGTCGCTTTTCAACCTTATTTTGGTCAATATCCACGTTCCATAGAAACTTGGAACATTACTACAGTAAGAGCTGGTGTTGTGCTTAAATTGGGCGTTGGACGAAAAATTCTAGAGGTTGAAGAAGAAGATGTAGAAGAATTAATCATCATAGCTCCCGAAGCCAAATTTACGGTTATCTCACCTCTAAACGTTCCTGGAGAACTTCGTGTAACAGAAACATTCCCTTTGCGCAACTATATTTATTTCGAAAAAGAGTCTACAGAGATTTCAAATCGTTATGTGCTATTGAATAAAAATCAGGTAAAAGACTTTAAGGAAGATCAAGTTGAAGTATTTGCGCCAAATACCAAATTGGCAGGTCGTTCAAAACGTGCCATGACGGTGTATTATAATATTTTAAATATTCTTGGGGATCGTATGGATAAAAATCCAACCTCAACAATTACTTTGGTTGGATCTTCAGAAAATGGTTCAACAGCAGGAAGACTCATGGCAGAATCCGTTCAAAAATATCTAGTAGATGTATTTGCTATTAATGCTTCAAGAATTGCAATTGAAGGAAGAAACAAACCAAAAATAGCCGCATTAGAAGCAGGTGTTACAAAAGAATTGGCATTGCTTCAAGCAGGTGACCGTAGAGTTTCTATTGAAAGTAATTCTTCTGCTTTATTAATGGAATTTCATAGTGGTCCTGCTGCACCATTAAGACCCGTAGTACTTGTAGGAGTTCAGGAAGCGCCAATTAACAGTTATGTAACTTTTAAAGCTGCAACAGAAGAGGAAGCCTTTGCTTCTTGGAAAATGGAGATTACAGATAAAGATGGTAGGATACAAAATTTTGGTCCTTATACACAAGAAGAAATAAGTCTTCCTGGAAAAGCTATTTTAGGAACAAATCCTGAAGGAGACTACACCATGAAAATGATTGGAACCACCAAAAACGGCGATGTTATAACAAAAGAATCTTCTGCACACATTGTGCTTTGGACACCTTCTAAAATTGAAGAAGGAATGAGATTTAGCATTCTTAATGAATTTGATGACGAGAGTACAATTGCAATGGATGATAAATATTTAACAGAGATTATAGCTCCAAAAATTGCAAATAATGCAAAAGTTATCATCCACGGTTATACAGACAGCATTGGGGAAGAAGCTTATAACTTGGCATTGTCTCTACGAAGAGCTAATAATGTTAAAACCATTTTACAAAGCGCTGTGTCTAAATTAGGCAGGACTGGTGTAAGGTTTGAAACTACAGGATTGGGCGAGAATTTAAACGCAGCCCCTTTTGGTAATAAACTTCCAGAAGGAAGATCTTACAACCGTACTGTTATTATTGATGTAATACCACAAAAATAAATTAAATTTCTTTGTTATAGAAGAGGTTGTTTCATGAAAAAAGGTCGTCTAATTTTTTTTTAGACGACCTTTTAATTTATTTGAATGGTCGTAGGATACTAATAAATCAATACTATTTTACAATTAAAACACCATTTACTCCATGATTTCTTTCAATCCAATGGCTTTCCATGCTGGATGTATCGCTATAAAATTTTCTAAAACTGCAATATGACTTGCACCCATTAAAACCATAATGCGTTCATCTTTCGATTCGGTATACTTTTGAATCAATCCGTAGCTATAGATGTTTCTTTTAATCCATTCAGACGCTAAAAAAGAACCCACGGTACTCTCTAAATCACCTCCTTTATTGGCACCATTTAAATACCAAGCCAAACCCAATTTACGTTGTTCAGCATCATTTAAAAAATAGAAAATATCTTTAAGAGATTTTTTTTCAGAAATAAGTGTATTATAGTTTTGTTCGAATTGCTTTATATCCTCATGAAAAGAAGAAATTAGTGCTGTTTGATGTGCCTTTTCCATCGAATTTATTAAACTGTCATAAGGGAATTGAGTATTTCTAAAATCAACTCCATATACTTTTAGATGTTTTAATTCCTTGGCTACTTTAAAACCAAGTTGGTAAATTTCATTTCTTCGCCCTTTACCCCAATTAGTAGTAGTGTAGAGGTGATAAAGAGAATCTAGTTTTGGCTGATACTTGAGTGTTCTTTCAACAAAAATCTTATCAGGATTAAATACTTTTATTTTTTCTACGATTTCGTTTAAATCACTTTGATATTTACTAGAAAGGATGTCAATCTCATTTGTTTGCGCAACGTCAAGACCTTCACTATTGTAATTGTTCCAATGGGATGAGCCTACAAGCAATACTTCGAGTTTTTTGTTTTTTGAAGTGTTTTTATCTGTATTTAATTTTTTAGCAACTGGCTGATTGTTACAAGACACAAGAACCAAACTTATTAGTAGAAGTAATTTTTTCATGTTATGAGTTTAAATTGTTTGCTTCAAAAGTAATTCGAAAAAGTTTTTAAGTTTGTGACTTTTTGACGAATATAGCAGACGACTCCATGAAATATAAATTACACACAACCTCTATTTTTGTTGTATGATTTTAGGGTTTTATCCTGTAAAATGTCGAGTATGTATTTAAGCGGAAAAATTTTAATTATTTAAAGATATATTTGTCACATGAACATCAAAAAAGAATGGAAATACCATATAGTTCTTGGGGCATTTTTAATTGTAATGGAGCTTTTTCAAGATTTAGTTCTTGGAGGTAAAAAACAACTATTAGAAAACTTTGTGCCCGAAGTTTTCTTGTTTAAAGCCACTTTTTTTATAACTGCTATCAGCATTTATTTTATTAATTTTAAAATTGTTTGTCCTAGATATATTAAAAAAGAAAAGAGTATTCAGTTTTTAATCGCAGTAACATTTATGCTTTTGCTATTTGCAGGTATTCGATATGTATTAGAAGAAATTATCTTGTTTCATAGTATCGGAATCCATAATTATTATGAACCTTCAAGAAGATTATATTTTTATGTTTTTGACAACTCTTATTATGCAATAAAACCTATTTTATATAGCACATTAGTGTATTTGGCAATAAAACTTCTAGAGACTAGAGATTACAATAAAGCCGAATTAGATTTTCTAAAATCTCAAATAAGTCCTCATTTTTTATTCAACACACTCAATGCTTTTTACGTAGAATTAATAGATGACAAACCAGAGACCGCTAAAGACATTCACAAGCTGTCCGAACTGTTACGTTATGTAACTTACGATTCTCAAAAAGATGTGGTGTTTTTAGCGAATGAAATTAAATTTTTAAAAGAGTATATTCATTTTTTTCAAAAACGATTTGAAGATGATTTTTCGGTGGATTTTCAAACTACAGGGGAAGTAAAAAATCAACAGATACCCGCACTTATTTTAGTGCATTTTATAGAAAACTTATTCAAACACGGGGTTGTGAATGACAAAAACAATCCAGCTAGTATAAAGCTTCAAATAGACGAACAGTATATCACTTTAACCACCAAAAATAAAACCCTAAGTTCAGAAAAATTTATGGAATCTGGCATAGGCACTCAGAATATAAAACGCAGATTATTAACTCTTTTTAATACAAACTACCAATTAGTATATTGTGATAAAACACCTTATTTTAGTACCTACCTTAAAATGCCAGTATGGAAAAAGTCATAAAATGCATCATTGTAGACGACGAACCGCCAGCAATACGCTTGTTAGAAAAATATATCCAAAAAGTGTTGTTTTTAGAATTGGTTGCCACCACAACAAATGCATTAGAAGCATTACAAATTATTGAAACAAACCCGATAGAATTAGTGTTTTTAGACATTCAAATGCCTAATTTAACTGGCATTCAGTTATCTAAAATTGTAGATGATAACATCAAAATTATATTTACAACAGCATATCCACAATTTGCTTTAGAAAGTTATGATTTGAATGCGGTAGATTACCTTTTGAAGCCTTTCGATTTTGAGCGTTTTTACAAAGCAGTATCTAAAGTAAAGATTTTAAATACAGCACCCAAAGATAAGCCGAATGATGAAACATTATTATTTATAAAGACAAATGGAAAAAATAACTTCGAAAAGATATACATTTCAGAGATTTTGTATTTGGAAGGCTTAAAAAATTATGTAGCCATCCATTTAGTGAGTAAACAGCAGATAATAACTTACAGTACCTTAAAATACATGAATGACCGTTTGCCAAAACAGATGTTTACGCAAATCCATAAATCTTATATTGTGGCAATGCAGCATATAGAAAAAACAAGTTCTACAGGAGTGCAAATCAACGAAAAAGAATTGCCGCTTGGAAATAGTTATAAAAACATCTTTTTTGAGAGTATTGAGAAAAATAAGTTGTAAAATTAATATGCTTTTAAAAAAATATAAGCACATAATAGGTGAAAAAATTCTTTCTATTTATAATACAGTTTTCTTCAGGTTAAAACAGAAACTAGCGCATTTCTATCATTTTTTTGCTCGATTGATATCACAAAAAACAGATATAAATAATAATTTTGAAGCGATCATTTTCAAAGGAATTCAAAGGATATATCTAACGAAGTGTTCAAAGTATGTCCTCAACTCTATTGGGGAAGCTTGCGAATAAATACATCAAAGGTCGCACTAAATGCTTTGCAGTTGGTTACGAATATAGTGATTTAGGCTTACAATCTTACAAGAACACTATTCTAAAACTAGGTTTTAATAATTGGCAAGGTAGAATTATTGAGAAGAATATTTCTTAAATTATTGTAGTATTTTAATAGCAAAAGTAGATAACCATAATTAATATTTCAAGTTTAAACAATTAGTTTTGCAATTTTATGAAACAATTCATTTCTTAAAATATGGACAATTTAATTAGTAAAGAACAATTAGCGTTTGCAGCTAAAATTTTTGTGATGGAAAACAAACATTTAAAAGCAATTAAAGAAGTTCTTAGTAATAAATATCACAATAACCCGTTGTGCATTTTGATAAATTCTGTCAATTCGAGACCCGAGAAAAATTTTTATCAAGCGGTTGGAATGACATGAATTAATCTATAAAATATGTCTGTTCGAGCATTGCCAAAATCAAAATGTATTTTGATTGAAGGTAGCTTGCGAAGCAAATCGAGAACTATTAAGTGTTTAAGAATCAATAAATTAAATAAACACGTCAATGGTAGCGTTCCGCTTCGGAAGAGAACTAGTAAGCGTTTAATAATTAATAATTAAACAAATACGTCAATGGTAGCGGTTGGAATGACATGAATTAATCTATAAAATATGTCTGTTCGAGCATTGCCAAAATCAAAATGTATTTTGATTGAAGGTAGCTTGCGAAGCAAATCGAGAACTATTAAGTGTTTGAGAATCAATAAATTAAATAAACACGTCAATGGTAGCGTTCCGCTTCGGAAGAGAACTAGTAAGCGTTTAATAATTAATAATTAAACAAATACGTCAATGGTAGTGAATTTCACGATTGAAATGAGTGAAATTTGTATCGAGAATAAGAATTTTCGTTTCTAAACTAGTTCTCGATACGATTTTTTTTATTAAAAGATCACTTGAACTGATATTTTGGAATATATTTAACTCAAAATGCACAACGGGTAAAAGAGTTATATTATTTTTGTAGTGTATATCCTATCCATAAATATTGAAATTTGTTAAAAAAAAGACCACAATTACCACAAGAACAATATATAGATACAGATCATTTCATTTACTGTTTAGAAGCGGTAAATGATATAGAAACGGATCATATTACTGAAACACAAAAAGAATTAGAAGAATTGGCCATGCAATATGGTGTAGCTAGTATTTATAAAACATGTGATACCATTGAGGGTTTAGAATCTAGCTTAAATGCATTGGTTTTAGATGATCATAATTTTAAAGATTATGAAATAATTTACCTAGTGATAAAAGGGAAAGCAAATAATATTTGTTTAAACAATTATTACTATAGCTTACAAGAAATTGCAGAAATATTTGAAGGAAGGTTAGAAGGAAAGATTTTACATTTTTCGAATGCAAAAGTGCTGGATTTAGACGAAGAGGAAGCGCAGTATTTTTTAGATATTACTGGTGCAAAAGCTGTTTCTGGATACGGAAATGAATTCAATGGAATAAGTAGCGCTATTCTTGATATAGCATTCTTTAACTTATTTAAAGAAGATGAGCATATGCTAGATGTTGTAGAAGAATTGCATCAAAAATATTACAAAGCTTGTAAACTACTAGATTTTAGATTGTATTATTAAATTAAGAACTTCTAAATTAGATATTTGTATGTAATGTTTTACATGACCTTTTTCTGCGAGATTAGAACAAGTGCATGAAATTTTATTTTTTTTTTAAAATTTATGCTCTTATAAATATTTCAATAAGTTTAATACAGACGCAATTATGAATTATAGCTGCAAATTTTATAGTTCGTACAATTCTTATAATAATGTATTTGAAAAAATAGCTTTAAGATTTCTGAATATGAGATTCAGAAAAAAAAATAATTAATACTTGTTGGTGAATTTTAAAACACCCCCATAACAATGTTATTTTGCTTACAAGACTCTTTGGGATGTGTTACATGTTTTTAAAATAAGAAGATTTTGTGGATATTTTTATTTCAAAACAAATTATAACTACACAGCAATATATATAGATTGTTCTAAATAGTTTTTAATTAGGAATCATCCACTGGATAACCTCTATTAAAAATGTACTATATTGTTCTATGTGGCGCCTGTGCTGAGCTCGTTTTAGTAGTATTTTGCTTTGGTAAAAAGCAAGATTATTACTTCAACTTTTTTTGTTTTTTTCTTCTCAAATCTTTATTTAAAAATATAATGAATACGTTTTTTACGAAACGGAGTTTATCTCTAGCATTACTGAAATTAAAATATATTTTGATTTAAAGTAGCAAACGAAGTTTACAAAGAGATAGGAGAGTAGTGAAATGTGTATGAAAATGTAATTAACTATTGTATAGCTTATTTACATTGCTCTTATATGTTTGGCCAATTGGAATTTTATGCTCGTTTATAAAAATACGATTACCTTCTATTACTTTTATTTTATCTATGGCAACCATAAAAGATTTATGAATTCTTAAAAATCCTTTGTTTTCTAAAAAGGTTTCATAATAAGATATTTTTTCATGACTTACAATCATTTCGTCTCTAAGAAAAAGTTTTGTGTAATTGCCATAAGCTTCAATATATAAGATAGTAGACAGATCAATTTGATGCTGCTTTTTATCCCCTTTTAGAAAGAATTTATGCGTGTCTGTATTTCTAGAAATAACCGCTGTTTTTGATGGAATATTCTCGTTTTTAGTTACTTTATTTACAGCTTTTACAAACCGATCAAAAGGAAAAGGTTTTAACAAGTAATCTTTTACATTCAATTCAAATCCTTCTAATGCAAACTCCTTATAAGCTGTTGTAACAATAACTTTTGGGGCATTCGTTAATGTTTTTAAAAAATCTAGCCCTTTAAGTTTTGGCATATTAATATCTAAAAACATAAAGTCAACATTATTTTCACTAAGAAATTGTATTGCTTCCATGGCATTGTAACAATTGCTTTTTAATGTTACATGTGGTAACATACTGCAATATTCTTCGATAATTTCATGAGCTAATGGCTCATCATCTATGATTATATAATTGTTCATATAGAAATTTTTAGGGTTGCTTTATAGCGATTATTTTTTTGCGTAAATTTTAACTCATGTTTATTAGGATATAATAACGATAATCTTCGCTTTAAGTTTATCAATCCAATTCCTGTAGATGTAGTTTCTAAGGTTTTATCAAAGCTATTCTCTATAGAAAAATAAATAAAATTGGCATCATTATTTAAATCTATTTTTATAAACGGATTTTTTAAAACCATATCAATTCCGTGTTTGAAAGCATTCTCTAACAAGTTTATAAATAGGAGAGGAGCAACTGTCAAATTTTGATGTACAGTATTGTTAAATTCTATTTTCACATCTTTTTTATATCGTATTTTATGAAGTTCTATATAATTTTCTAGATACATAATTTCTTCTTTTAACGATACACTATTTTTTTCTCCTTCGTAAATAGTATAACGCATCATGTCAGATAATTTTAAAATAACTTCTGGTGCTTGTTTAGAATTTTTAATTGTTAATGCATACAAGTTATTTAAAGTATTAAAGAAAAAATGTGGATTCAACTGACTTCTAAGCAGTATTAATTCTGCTTTAGTTTGTTCGTTTTTTAGCTGAATGGTATGATTAAGATGGCTAATTAAAACATCTACTAAAAAAACTATGAGAACTATAAAATAATAAGGGTCTAATACATTTCCTAAACTTTGGATTTCTAAAACTATTGATGCTATTAAAACAACTGTAATTCCGATAAAAAACATTCGGAAACAAAATCGAACAACGCCCCATTTTTTTATAACACGAAAGCTCTTGTCGATATTATTTCTGTTTCTAAATTTAAAATAAAGATATACCTGTAGAAACACAAAAAATTCTGCAAATACAATAGTTAACCATGTATTTTTTTCCGACGCTAACATTGCTGTTATAAATATCAAACTGTAAAAAACATATAAAATAGTGAAATTTAGTGCAATCCATTTTTTAAAATGCTGTTTTTTATAAAACCTCAAAAAAATAACATAGGTTGCTTGGTATATAGATACTGCTAATAGTAATTTTCCCGTGTTTTCATAAGCAGTATGCAACATACATATGCCGAGTACCAAAGAAAGAAAAATTACTGTAAGATTAAAAATAGTAGAATTGATAAAACATTGCTTCATTTCAATCAATAATACGTAAATATTATGAGATAAAAATATGAAATGACATACATCTCTTTTTTTGATACAAACGATATCGTTTTAATGTTCAACTACATCTTGTGTAATTTATTTGTGTTTACAAATTGAAAAAAGCACAGTTAGTCATATTTTTTTTCACTTTTATAATATTGATGATAGTTTTGATTTAAATATAAATTAACGCCATCCATTATGGAAGAAAGAATTAAAATAAATAAGCCAATACACTTTGCATTCGATTTAATTATATACATAGCCATTATGTTTTTGATTAGAGAAACCTCAATACCGAACACGCATTATCTGGTTACAGGTTTTTTGTATTCAGTGACTACTTTAGTTGTAGCAACTTTACAAATGAAAAGAAGAGGAATTACTTGGAAATCTATCGGATTGCGAAAGCCCAAAAACATACCAAAAACATTTTTAAAATCAGGAGTCATATTTATAACTATAATTATTACCATTCTTACATTTAACCTTATTGCAGATTCTTTTTCTTTTTTTAATAATACAACTCCAAATGAAAATACAGGTTTACATGCTTCAGTTAAAGATGTAAGTTATCTCAATTTTAGTATCGTTTTATTTTTTGTATGGATACAGTCTGCTTTAGAAGAATTGTTAGAACGTGCATTTCTTATAACTTGGTTAGAAGGTTTAATGGGAAACTTACGATTTAAAACAGCTATTGCAATTGTTATTCAGGCATGTATTTGGGGCTTTAGACATTCGTATGATTTTTCTGAACGTTCTTTAACTGTAGCATTAATTGGCATTATTATGGGAATTGCCTATGTGAAGTTTGGCAAGAATTTATGGCCTGTAATTATTGCTCATATTGTGCTTAACTCTATGTCTATGTTTTAATTATGATAAATTAAAATCAATAACCTGCATTTCTCATTAAAAAACTGACAACAAATGAAAATTAAATATTTAAATAAAAGACCCGATTTAGCTCAAAAAAGATTATTGAATAAGAAATATTTTCAATTTCAAGAACTCATATCTGAATTAAGAGAAATGGAATTGCATGAAGATTTTAAACATTCTTTAAATATTGCTATCGATTCAATGAATTCATTATCGGACTTTGATAAAACCTTAGGAAAACAATTAAAAAGTGAGCAATCAAAAACTCTTAAGCTTCTCAAAAAAGAACATACACTAGTTCCAACAAATTATTACAGAAATAGATGGATGCCAATTGGAATTGGTGCTTTTGGGGTTCCAATAGGAATAATGATCGGACTTATAACAAATAATATGGCTTTTGTTGGAATAGGATTGCCAATAGGATTTGGGGTTGCATTTGCTTTTGGAACCGGGTTAGATTTAAAAGTAAAGGAAAAAGGAAAACAATTAAATTTTGAAATAACATATTAACAATTCTACTAAATAAAATTAAGATGATGAAAATAAAATTTACACTACTTGCTTTACTTGTTTCATTGCTAGCAAGCGCACAAAAATTTGATACTGAAGCGAATCGATTAATGACTGATGTTTTTAAAGAAAATGAATCAGGAGGAATTGCCCTCGTAGTTAAAGGAGGTGAAGTATTGTACAGAAAAGCATTTGGAATGGCTGATATGGAATTAGACGTTAAAATGACTCCAGAAAACATTTTAAGAATTGGCTCAATTACGAAGCAATTCACAGCTACTGCAATTCTGAAATTAATGGAAGAAGGAAAAATTGATTTACAAGACGATATTACCAAATACATTAAAGACTACCCAACACAAGGGCATCGCATAACTATTGAACATTTACTAACACATACCTCTGGTATAAAAGACATCACACGTATGAAAACTTGGACAGCTGAATTGAGAAGGAAGCATTTTACTCCAATAGAGAAGATTAATTTCTTTAAGAATGAGCCTATGGATTTTATTCCTGGAGAGCAGTTTAAATATAACAATTCAGGATATATTATTTTGGGTTATATCATTGAAATTGTGTCTGGAAAGAAATATTCGGAATATATTGACGAAAATTTTTTCAAACCTCTAGAAATGAATAATTCATTTTATGAATCAACTTCTGACATAGTAAAAAACCGAGCAAAAGGATACCAAAAACAGGAAGGAAAATACAAAAACGCTAATTTTTTAGATATGTCTAATCCATATGCCGCAGGATCATTAATTTCAACCGTAGATGATTTGTATAAATGGAACAACGCAGTATTTAATTACAAAATTGTATCTAAATCAACTTTAGATAAGGCACACAGCTCCTATAAATTAAAGAATGGGGAGTTAACGGGATATGGATATGGCTGGGACTTAAACAGTATAAAGAATAACAAAGTAATATTACATGGTGGTGCTGTTTCAGGCTATCTTGCGTTTTCACTATATATTCCTCAAAAAGATATTTTTGTTGCTGTACTATCGAATTGCACCTGCAATCGTCCAAGAAAAACAGCACTTAAATTAGCAATATTGGCACTTAATCAGTAAAAAAATTGAACATTAGAAAAGCTTCAAATCATAAAGGAGTATTAAGGTTTACTGACTCTTTAAGTCGAATTGGTAGATAAAATATTTTCAAAGTGGAATTAATAATCACAATTTATTCTAAATATAGCGATTAAACCGTAATTGTTTCCAAAATTGTATGTGAGCCTTAATAGCCAGTCAAGCTGGACACAAGCTTTTTTGTTTCTTTTGGAGTTTATCTTGAGCATTACTTTCAATCAGAATATATTTTGATTGAAAGTAACAAACGAAGTTTACGAAAGGTCAAGAAAAAAATACAATAATAAATCGTTAATAGTCAGGTTTCAAAACATTATTTATTTGAAAAAACTTTAAAGGAGTGCTGCTGCGTGGCGCCTGTGCTGAACTCGTTTTAGTAGTATTTTGCTTTGGCAAATGCGAGAGTAATACCTCATTTATTTTTCTTTTTCAACTAAATCTAAATCTCTGTCTCTAGGATCTTTTCTTAATTTTAAAGGCAAATCTTCTTGACCACCATACAATTTAATTTCGGTAATATTTCCTGGTAAAATAAATTCAGCTTCAATAAGCGCTTCAATCACTTTTTTAATGACTTGTCCTCTCATAATTCTAGAAGCAACTCTATAATCTATTGTATTTACCCAAAAAAATACTTTTAAATTAATGGTACTTGGGGTCAATTCATTTTCAATTACAAAATTCTGATGATCTTCATCTGTGACAATGCCATCATGATTATTTAGAATGTCAAGAATTATTGCTTTCACTTTTTCAATATTATCTTCATAACCAATACCAACTATAAAATCGTTTCTAAAAAAACCATCTGCGGTATAATTTTCTACAGGTTTTGTTAAAACATCACTATTTGGAATGTAAATATCTCTGCCATCGCTAGTTTTAATATGCGTATATCTAAAATTTAAGGCACGTACTTTTCCAAAATGAGCATCGATCATTATGGTATCATTTACATCAAAAGGGCGACT
The DNA here is from genome assembly GCF_947501385.1 of uncultured Polaribacter sp. Taxonomy (GTDB): domain Bacteria; phylum Bacteroidota; class Bacteroidia; order Flavobacteriales; family Flavobacteriaceae; genus Polaribacter. Next base: position 18,357 of record NZ_CANMVP010000006.1, on the reverse strand, counting down.
GAATGCTAAAATAATTCCTGCTAAAAAATTTTTACCAATATCTTGAAAAGCAAAACCTAATACAATTGCACCACCACCAACTGCCGTTAACAAACCTGTTGCAATGCCATCTAAACCAGCTACTTGTAAACCAAGCATAATAGCAATAGCTATTAAAATAATTTTAATAGCTTGTGCCAAAAAACGAGCCATTAATGGATCTTCAGCTTCTTTTAAAATACGTCTTTTATAAATATTTGTAATTAATCTAGCAATTAAAACCCCTGCAACAATTACAAATATGGCGAGTGCTATTCTTGGCAAAGACACTAACAATTTATCATAATACATTTCTATAGAATTTACTATAGTTTCGCTAGGCTCTTTAGTTTGAATTATGGCTAATTTAATGAAAGATAAAATCATTTACATATTTATTTTAGGATGTATTTTTTGATAAAAACCAAAAATAATGTTTAAATAGCTAATGTCTTTAGTTTTTAATCATCAATGTAAAGAAACTTTTTTTAGCCACCCAGCAACTTATACGAAGATTGTTCTAAATAGCTTTTAATTAGGAATCATCCACCCCATAATCCCTAATTTATCGAATACGCGATTTTTAAACAAATCTAAAAGGTTAGCTTTTTTTGGCGCTTGTAATGCGGTTGGAAATTGTGTTTAGAAATAAACGCCAGATGCGTTTAATTTATAAAAAACAATCGAGCGCATAGGCAGCGGCTATTTTACATAACGGCTAATTATAGATACATAATGTTTTAAAAACGCTGCGAAGCAAACCGCTTATTAGTTTAATGACCCAAGTTCTACTTATTCTTATGAAAACGAATGCTTCTGGGATATTTTACAAATACTACATTATAGCTTACATATTTCTTTTATAAATGAATACCAACAGTAAGCATCATAATTTCTCCAACGCATCATCTGTGTTATAAATAGCTTCATCCACAGGATAAACCCATTTATAAAATGTACTATAATGTTCTGCGTTATGTAACTTGAGCTTTGAATAAAAGCGAAAGTAGTTACTATAGTTTCTTGAAAAAATTTATTCTAAAAGTTTCTTCTGCGATGTTAATGGAACACTTTTATGCGACGACGTAGGAGGAAGCATAATGTGTGTGGAATGGGAAACGATCTATATATTTCTTCATTATCTGATATAATGGAAAATATTCTCTTTAATTTTATCTATAATGGAAAATAATTGTGTATACTCGCTCTATAATGATTATAATGGAAAATATTCATTTTTAAATATTATTGTTATAATGGAAAACATTCTCTATATAATCATTTATAATGGAAAATTATACATATATTTGAATAATAAAGCAGTTTAAATGGAAAATATTCTACCTATTCATCTTCAAGAAGTCATTTTTTCTTCAAGTGACAAAAATTTAAGTAAACAAATATCTAAATTAGAAAAAGCTGGAGAAATCAGAAAAATTGCTCCAAGAATATACACATCAAACTTAATTGATGAGCCAGAAGTAATAATTACTAGAAACATTTTTACAATACTTGGTAACTTATATCCGAATTCCGTATTAAGCCATAGATCAGCTTTAGAATTCAAACCAACAAGTGAAGGTCATATTTTCGTTACATATACTTATACAAAAAAAATTAAACTACCTGGAATTACAATCCGTTTTATGAAAGGAAATGGTCCAATTGAAGGTGATAATCTTTTCTCTGGAGAACTATTTGTATCACAACAAGAAAGAGCATTTCTTGAAAATTTACAAGTTTCTAGGCAACCAGGACATGAATCCAAAATACTAACATTGCCTGAAATTGAAGCTAAATTAGAGCAAATAGTACGCGTAAATGGTGAGGATGGAATAAATAAAGTTAGAGATAATGCAAGAGTAATTGCCGAAAAACTGGGAATGCAAAGCGAATTCGCTAAATTAAATAGATTAATTAGTGCTTTATTAACCACAAAACCCTCAAAAATATTAAGTTCACCAATAGCTATGGCAAGGGCTTTTGGAAATCCTTATGACCCAGCTAGAATATCATTGTTTGAAACATTGTTCCAGCATCTTAAACAAAATGAATTTGGGAATTTTCCGGAAATAAATACAGCCAAAACAGCATTCAAAAATTTTGCATTTTTTGAAGCTTATTTTTCAAATTATATTGAAGGAACAATTTTCGAATTAGAAGAAGCGAAAAGTATTATTAAAACAGAAACTCCAATTGCTAATAGAGATGAAGATTCCCATGATGTTTTAGGGACATATAGAATCGTTAGTAATTTAAAAGAGATGAATAAAACTCCTGCAACACATGATGAACTTTTAAATATACTTCAATATAGACATCACATTCTTTTAGAAGCTAGAAAATCAAAGAAACCAGGTCAATTTAAAGATAAAAATAATAGGGCAGGCGATACGCATTTTGTTGATTTTAATTTGGTAAGAGGCACTCTTATCAAGGGATTTGATTATTATAGGGCATTAAATAACCCATTTGCGAAAGCTGCATATATAATGTTTATGATTAGTGAGATTCATCCATTTCTAGATGGGAATGGAAGAATAGCAAGAGTAATGATGAATGCGGAACTTGTAAAAGAAAAGCAAACCAAAATAATTATCCCAACTGTATATCGTGATGATTATTTAGGTGCATTAAGGCGTTTAACAAGACAGAAAGATCCCGTTGTATACGTAAAGATGTTACAAAGAGCTCAAGAATTCAGTTCTACTATAAAAGCAAATGATATGAACGAAGCAGAATTACAATTAGAGGCATGCAATGCTTTTAAAGAGCATGATAAAGCAATTCTAAAAATTGTTAAATAAGATTGAAATTGTTTGAAGGTGTTATTAAATTATCTAATAAGTTAATACGTTTTTTCCATTAATAGCACTTCTCTTTCTATAATATTCTAGAAATTCAAAACAAACACGTATATGAAGTTTGTTCTAAATAGCTTTTAATTATGAATCATCCACTGGATAATCCCTAATTAAAAATGTACTATAATGTGCTGTGTGGCGCCTGTGCTGAACTCGTTTCAGTATTACTTTGCTTGGGTAAAAGCGAAGTTATTACCTCAAATTTTCCTTAATTTTTTTCTTTCCCAAAAATTTCTTTAAAAATGTAATGGAATACTCTTTGCCCGAAGCGACGATAGGAGCGAAGTGGGAATGTGTATGGAATGGGAATATTTTCTCTAATTTTCAATTATTTACGGAATTCCGTAGAAAGTTACTTATTAAAATTCTGTATATTTATAGTCTCCCTACATTGCACAATTAATACACTAATGAATAATCTTTATTTATTGGAGTAAATTGTTAATTGATTGTGTTTCTCGAATAACTTTAAATTGAAAAATATTATTAAAACTATATGTTTAAAACAAATTATGGTGAGTTTAATCCAGATTCTTGGGAAGAAACTTGTCAACTAGCTTTTAAAGCTGCTTATAAAGCCGAGAATTATCAAAAAATGCCTGATGCAAATGGTGATTTAGGAATTGAAGGGTTTACCCTTAATTCTGGAAAAGCGTTTCAATGTTATTGTCCTGAAAATGATATCAAAGGACAAGATTTGTATGAAGCTTTAAGAGGCAAGATAACAAAAGACATTTTAAAATTAGATAAGAATTGTTCCGAACTAAAAAAAGTATTGGGTGATACAAAAATAAAGGAATGGTATCTAGTTACTCCTAAAAATGCTGATAAGAATATTTTCTCTCATTGTAGAAAAAAAGAAAAGGAAACTCTAAAGAAAAATCTAGAGGTTATTGATGATGATTTTAAAATAATCATACACGAGGTAGAAGATTATGTCCAATATTTTAAATTTACTGATGATGGTATTCGTTTTGACCCTTCTGTAAATGTCAAAGAGAAAAAAGAGCTGATTACTACTGAAAACACATATATAGAAAACGCTAAACGAAAATATACAAAAGTTTATAATAACGACTTTCCTGATTTAACAGAATTAGAGAAAAGTGTTTTAGCTGCTACGGATATGTCAATAGACAGATATCTGAAAGGAAAGAAAACTTTAGACTTTCTTAGAGTCAATCATCCAAGAGATTATGAACGCTTTAAAAGAATTATTTCTCAATTAGAAGACGAGGTAACATTTGACTCACTTGGTAGTATAGCAGATAAAAAACTCTTTATAAAAGAACAAACAAATATGGTTGAACAAAAACTAGTTTCTCAACTAGATGGCTTTGATGCAATTATGCTTCGTGCTCTAGCGAATCAAGTTGTTTCGCGTTGGTTATTAGAATGCTCCTTAAATTTTATATAAAATGAAAGAAGAAGTCTTTTTTAAAAGAAGGCCTATAGCTCAAACAGTTGATTATCGTCCAATATGGAAGATAGGTCAATTGTTGTTAATCATTAGAGATGGAGCTTCAACAGCAGGATGCTCATTACTGAAATTACATCTTTTTTCTTGGGTTTTTCAAGGTTATAAAAACAAAGAAAAATTATTAAAATGGATAGCTAGTGATTTTGAATCTGAAATGAGTATTTGGACCTTGTCTCCACACGTTAATAGAGCTATTGCATTTGCGATAGGTGAAAAATTATTAAAAGAGGAAAAGGGAAAATATACCCTTACTTTAAAAGGAAACCAATACTTAACAAAAATTGACTCTATTGAGGAAGCATATTCGAATGAAAAAAAGGTTTTAAATAGATATGGTAAAATAGTATCAGACTCAAAGATTGACAAATTAGCAAAAGACTGGAAATGATCAAAATTAATGGATTAAGAATAAATATTATAAATAAAAAAGGTCTTTTTGGAAACGAATTTACTTTTGAAAAAGGATTAAATATTATTAGAGGAAATAATTCTTCAGGAAAGAGTACTGTTTTTCAAAGCTTACTTTATGGATTAGGTATGGAAGAGCTAATTGGAGGTAAAAATACAGCAGCTTTACAATACGTCCTTAAAGAAAAAATTATTGTAGATGATGAGACTATCCCAATTATAGAATCAAATGTGCTTCTTGAAATAGAAAACACAAAAGGTGAAATTATTACGATACAAAGATATATTGTAAATGAAAAATTTGATTCAAGATATGTTAAGGTCTATAAAGGTAGTCTTATAACTAATATCATAAAGTCCGATATTGATTATTTGGAAATGTATTTACACGATAAGAACGCAGCTCAAAATCAGGAGTTTGGTTTTCACGCATATTTAGAGAAGTTTTTAGATATATCATTACCTAAAGTCAATTATACCGATGGGTCAGAAAGAAAGCTTTATTTACAAACACTTTTTCCATCATTTACTATTGAACAAAAAAATGGTTGGTCAGACTTTTTATCAACTATTCCGTACTACAAAATAAGAGACCCAAAATCAAAAGTTATTGAATATATTTTGAATTTAGATGTTTTAGAAAACCAAAAAAAGAAAACTAAACTAAATTTTAATAAGAAGATTATAGAGCATCAATGGGAACAAAAATTTATTGATTTTAAAGATTTAATAAGCAGTGAATCTTTTCAAATACAAGGTGTTGATTCCGATGCATTTATCATTAAACCAGAAGATAGTATTTATATTAGAAGGTTAGTCGAAGATGGTGAGTATAAAAATATAGATGAATATTTAGGCATAGTAAAAAATGAGTTAGATGAATCCAACAAAAAAAGTGTGCCAACTACAGGTGAGAATACAGAAAAATTAACTCTTCGTTCTAAGAAAATAAGTGAAAAAATATCATTTGCAAATGTTGAAAAACAAAATGCTAATAATGATATCGTTTTATTATCAAGAGAGTTAAAGGAATATAAAAGAGATTATTCAAATACCATAAAAGATTTAGATAATTATACTGCTTTAAAAAAAGTGAACGATTTTGCAAGTCAAGAGAATTTGACCTTGCCTACCGATAATTGTCCTACTTGTAGCCAAAGTATAAAAGACACTTTATTACCACAGGAAATCGACCAAGATTATATGAGATTGGATGAGAATATAGAACATCTCAAAGCTCAAAAAGAAATGTATACAACATTCATTTCTGGACAAGAAGATAGTTTGATAAATTTGAAAACAAAATTAGAACGACTAGAAGATTATGTCAAAAAGAATCGTTCTATTTTAAAATCTATTAATAGAGAGTTAGTTTCAGATGATAGAATTCCGTCACAATTTGAAATAGAAAGAAGAATTAGATTAGAAAATCAATTAAGACATTATACCAAACTAAGAATTAAAACAGATTCTATAATAAAGGATTTTAGATCCCTCTCCAAGCAGTATGCTAAAATATTAGGAGAAATTAAGGATTTACCAAGTAGTTTTTATTCTCCTTTGGATTTTCAAAAAATGAAATATCTTAATACAGAATTCAAGCAATTATTGACAAAATTTAATTACAGAAGTTATGAAGTAAATGAAATTTCTATTCCATACGATGGATATTTTCCAACTGTCCAAGGTTTGAATTTAGTTAAAAATTTTGATGACAAAAAAGAGGAAAAAAAAATCGAAGGAAAGCTAAAGCATAATTCTTCAGCAAGTGATTTTGTTAGGGCTATATGGGCATATACATCTGCTTTATATAAAACTTCTGTGAAATTCAATTCGAATCATCCAAAATTATTGGTGTTCGACGAGCCTTCTCAACACGATATGGCTAATAGAGATATGAATAATTTTTTAGCGGAATTATCAAGCTATAGTAATGGTCAATCTATTGTGTTTGCATCATTTGGAGAAAGAGATGAAAATTTTAAAGAAGAAACAAAAGGAATAGAGAATTTTCATTTAATTGACTTAAGTAAACTAACAAAGATTTTTAAATTTCAAAGTGAATTATAATTATGATAGAAAGAGGAGATATATTAGAAGCTAAAAATCGACATAAAGATGCTGGTCTACATTACATTATTTTTTATTCAGGAAAAGATACAAGACATTTTCTAGGAGGAATGTTAACAACATCTTCTGAATATGAGGAAAATATTCCAATGCATAAAGATCATTTTGAAACAAAAGACCTAGACCAACATAATTATAAAATCCAATACAATAACTCACATCTAGTTCCTGCTAAATTAATTAAACTAGAATCTTGGAGACCTTTCAAAATCGTTGGTAAATTAACTAAACAAGGTGTAGAGTTTGTTGAAAATCATATAGATGATTTAGCCGAGATGTTATGGGAAGAGTATCTCGTGTTAAGGGTCGTTAATGATTAATATGCGAAAAACAAAAACTAATAGGAGGGAAGGGGCTCCTTTAATTTAGATTTATGACGTGGACAAAAAGATACCATTATCCAGGTGATGTTGAGGAAGGATATTATTTTGATATAGGCACATATGTCTGTAAAAATCATTTTAATGATGATTTTTTAAATAATTATATTGGAAATAATGGAATTAGAGGTATTTGTTCTTACTGCGATAAAAGACTTGTAGTAATCGAATTAGAAGCAGTTTTAACTTTAATAGCAGTTGGTTTAAGTTATATCTATGAGGATCCTTTAGATAGCAGATATTATAATAAAGATACTAAATATGGATTTGATGGAAATATACAGCCCTTTGAAGAACTATGGTGGGATGATCCCTTTGATTTAAGAATTGAAGATGGAAAATTACTAGAAGATGTAAGTAATCAACTTTATACAGATCAATTATATTGTGAAAAAAATGAATTTGGTTCCCATCAAGACTATTTAGATGAATTATGGAGTCATTTTAAAGAAGTATTGAAACATAAGGCTAGATTCGCTTTTCACTTTTCAAATACATTTAGAAAGTGGAATTTATCAGATCCTTCAGATATTTTACATCAAGTAGCAGCTACTATTCTCCATCATAATATGATTAGCACTCTTAAAGAAAATACAATTTTGTATAGGGCTAGACAGCATACTACTGAAAACGAAGTTACAGGTGCTGCCAAAATAGCTTCGCTGCCAAATTTTCTAAATAAAACAGCTGGTAGAATGAATGCGGCAGGAATATCATTATTTTATTGTAGTAAAAATAAAAATGTTACAATTAAAGAAGTCGTGAGTAAAAAGAGAACAACAATGCCTTATTACTCTACAGCAATTTTTAGAAATGCAGAAGCGATAAGGCTTGTTGATTTAACAAAGCTTCCCGACACGCCATCCGTATTTGATGAGAGTAATAATCAATCAATAGATATAATTTACTTTATGCATTCATTTGTTGAAGAAGTAAGCCTTCCGGTTCTTCAAAAAGATTCAATCCTTGAATATTTGCAAACACAAGTAATAACCGAATATATTAGATATAATCCAGATTTAAATGTTGATGGGATGATATATCATTCTGCTAAAGACTCAAAGTCAAAGAATATAGTGCTTTTCTACAATCACGAGGATTCATTGGATAAATTAAAATTTTCTAAATCGAGTATTAAAACATCTTTGGTTAAAGATTTATAATATTATGTAAAATAGAAACAATAAGAGTCCTACCCAGATGGTAGCGTTGACAAAACGGCCTCAGAAAACTTTGGTAAAACAATAGGTGAATGAGCGTACATATTTTAGAGAGTTAGCAATACGTTATAAATTACAATATTTAGCTAAAAATGTACACTGTACATTTTCTTAACGCTAAATAATCTAAAATATAGCGATTGAGCCGTATACTAGACAACGTAGTATTAAAATATTTAAACAATATTATCGCAAAATTCACTATATTTGTTATTATAAATAACTAAAATTTATCATAAAATGATACAGATAGTAGAAGAATATACAAAATATGTTCATAAAATACCAGAGTTGATTAGTAAAACTGATTATAAAGCAAGTTATTTTATAAAATTATTAAATTTAAAAGCACCTACATATTATAGAAAATTAAGAGAAAATGCTTTTACTATTGATGAAATTAATATACTTACAAAGGCATTATATCCAAAAGAATCTTACAAGAATGAATTATTGAAAAGTATTGAAAATGGAAGAAATGATTTTAAGAATGGAAATATTTTAACATCAGAAGAAATGAAAACTCAAATGAGAGAAAAGATACTATCTCATAAATAAGGTTTTTGATAATTATTCCAAATACTAACCACTTGAATAGTTTCATCAGAGATATCATAAAGCATATAAATTTGAGGAACTACCAATATTTTATAAATTAATAATTCTTTATCAAAAATTCCAAGTTTAGGATTAGCCAAAAGTAATTTCTCGGTTCGCATTATTTTTTCTTCATAATTTAAACATACTTTTAAACTCCATTTGTCTAAAAGATATTCAATATTATCTAAGTTTTCTAAATTAGCATTAACTGACCAAACAATTTTCATACGTCAAACATAGTATAATTTAATATAAAAATATAATAATAACAGCGTAAATTATTCATATATAATTATTTAAAAAGCTAATATACAATAAATTATATAAATGTACTATAATTTACATTATGTTAAATAGAATATTTAACAATCCATCCACTACATCCGTTGTGTATAATAATTATAATCTTTAAGCACGGTATCTATAAATTCAGAATCGCTTTTATGCTTTGAAGTGATTTGCGTGACTTCAATAATCTTAGAACGCAGTTTTATCAACGTTTTATAATCGTTAAACTTTCTAGCAGATGCAAATGTATCTTTAATAATGCGAACATCATTATCAGACAATTGAATCACATTCGGATATGTTGGCAAATAAGTATCTGTAAGATGCATTAAAATGGTATCAGAAAATTTGGCTTCGTCTTTTAAAGAAATCACAATGGTATTGGCAATAATATCACCAAAGCGCTGGTTTTTATTTGTAAAGATAATCAGTAGCAATCCTACCAATTTACCAACAATAAAACAGACTCCCATAATAAGATCTTCATGCTCTAAGCCTAAAGAATACATATAAACAGCCAATAAAATAAACAAGTTAAAATCTACAATCCGCAAAAGCCAACGCATGATAAAATCTGTGATAGACGGTTTAAAACCATCCTCATTAATGACCTTAATCTTTAGGAGTTTCTTGCCCACCGTTTGCCCGTCTAACAATATTTCAGAATACAGCGAATAAAAAGTAACAGGAATCAAAACTAAGATACCAACAGCCTGTGCAGTCCAATGATCTCCAGAGAAAACTCTTTCTACTACCTGAAAATCAAATACATAATACACAAAGTACAAATACGCAAACTTTAGCACATTGTCTACAACAAAGGCCAACAAACGCATGCCAACATTGGCTAGGGTAAAGTTAATATTTACATTTTGTGCGGTTTTTATTTGGAGTCTTTTCATGCAATGATTAAATTCGCTCTTCATGAGAGAGGTCGCTTTTATAAAGCAAAATAAAGAAAAATGGCTCGAATTTGAACAAGTAATTTCAAATAAAAAGAAAATAAGTTCAGACGACATCGCCAACCTGCATATTAAGATCATGAACGATCTGGTATATGCACAAACCTATTATCCTAAAAGTAAGGTTACTACCTACTTAAATAAACTGGCAAAAAGTAGTTTCGACAAGGTATACCATGCCAAAAGAAGAGACCAAAACATTCTATTGTATTTCTTTTTTGATCAAGTGCCACTCCTCGCCTATCAATATAGAAAATACATCTATTTGTCATTTGCGTTTTTCTTTATCTGCTTTTTTATAGGATTGCTATCTACCTTTAATGACGAAACTTTTGCACGCCAAATTCTGGGGAATGAATACATAGACCAAACCTTAGATAATATAGAAAGTGGCGATGCAATGGCCATCTATAAAAGCGGTAGCAACTGGGGCACCTTTATAGGCATTTACAATAACAACCAAAGAGTAGGTTTAAATATGTTTCTTTCGGGCTTATTTCTGGGGATTGGAACTGGTTTTTATGTAGTTGTAAACGGGATTATGGTCGCTGTTTTTCAAGCCTTTTTTTACCAACAAAACAGCCTTTTCGATAGCATCAAAGGCATTTGGATTCATGGAACTTATGAAATTTTCGGAATTATCATTCAGGCAGCAACAGGCTATATGATTGGTGCGAGTATTTTATTTCCAGGAACTTTAAAACGATTTGAATCCTTTAAAAAAGGTGTTAGAAATGCATTTTTTATATTTATCAGCACCATTCCATTTACCATCGCAGCAGCATTTTTAGAAGGCTATATCACAAGGTATTCGAATACCATGCCTACAATTATTTGTTTCGCAATTATTCTATGTAGCCTTGCTACTATTGGGTATTACTATTTAATCTTGCCTTTTAAAGTGGCTAGAAAACACCAATTACGTTGATGAAAAAGCTCTTTATACTTATCATTTGCACACAATTTGCTTTCGTACTAAACGGTCAAGAAAAAGGTTTAGACAGTATTGCTACTGTAAAAGACACCACAAAATATCTTAAAACCATTAATTATACGTCTCAACGAACCTTCAAAGGAGATTTAAAGGAAAAGTATACCGAAAAAGATTTTATTTATGTGGAAGTACCTGAGAATGAAAAAGAGAATAGCACTGCTCCTAACCTAGGTTTTTTAAAAGCATTCGTCTTTTTTATGAAAAGTATTTTTCCGTTTCTTTTAGGCGGATTTATTGTTTTTGTGATATTAAAAATTATGTTGGGTTCAGAAACGAGTTTTTGGAATTTCAAAAAAGGAAAAAAGAAAGTTGCAGAAAAATTGGTATATGAAGACGAAGACATTCATGAAGTAGATTTAGAAGCCTTGCTACAACAAGCCATTGCAGCACAAAACTACAGATTGGCGATTCGGTATTATTATTTATCCGTTTTAAAGTTATTAGCCAATAAAAAATTGATTGATTATCATAAAGACAAAACCAATGCAGCATACAAATTTGAACTAGAAAAAGGAAGTATGAGAGACGAATTTTCGTATCTTTCTTATGTCTATACCTATGTTTGGTATGGAGAATTCTCAATTAACACAACCGATTTTAGTAAGATTCAAGAGAAGTACAAATCATTTAAAAAGAACACACATAAATGATACAACTTCAATACATAAAAAAATTAATACTTCTTTTATTCATCATCATTTTTACGAGTTGTAAAAAGACAGATTGGGTAGAAAATTATAGAGAGAAAGAGAAAAGTCCGTTTGGGAATTATATCATTTCGAAAGAAATAGACACGCTGTTTCAGGAGCAAAACACAACATTTTTAAAAGAGAATTTCTATGATTATTTACTGTTTAATGATGATAAAGATTCCACAAAAAACAAGACGTATCTCTTAATTAAGAATGCAGCCAGTAAGCAAACAGCAGCAGGAACCATAGAATTATTAAACTTTGTAAAACAAGGAAACACCGCTTTTATCGCGTTAAATTATTTTAAAGAATCGTTTAAAGAAAAATTAGAATTCACCACCAATAACTTAGATAAGAAAGTTTCTTCTATTGCAGCTTTAAAAAGGTTAAAAGGCGAATTTTACTTAAAACATACAGATTTTGTAGATGCACCTTATGTGTTTGAAAGAAACATCCGTAGAAATTATTTTTTAGAATACAATGAGAACAAAACCATTGTTTTAGGAACCACAAAAATTGATAGTGAAGAAGTACCAAATTTTGTAAAGATTTATCATGGCAAAGGTGCTTTCTACTTGCATACAAATCCTGTAGTTTTTACAAATTACTTCTTATTGAACGGAAAAGAAAATTATGTAGAGAACCTCTTATCCTATCTGCCAAAAAAATCTATTTTATGGGATGTGCATATAAAATCTAGCAAGTATTCTGATACTAAAGAACAAAAACCTTCTATTTTTAAGTTCTTTTTTCAGCATGAAACCTTAACTTGGTTTTTATTTGTCTCAGTAGCCGGTTTGTTATTGTTTATGTTGTTTAACGCACGAAGAAAACAAAGAGCAATTCCTGTTCTAGCACCTTTAGAAAATACCACGGTAGCATTTACGCAAACCATTTCTAATTTGTATTTAAGTGAAGCAGATCATAAGGTCTTAGTAGATAAGAAGATTGTTTTTTTCTTAGAGAAAGTACGTTCTAAATACTTGATACATACCTTAAATTTAAATGCCGATTTTATAAAAAAATTAGCCGCCAAATCAGGCAACGAATTACAAAAAACAAAATATTTGATACATACCATAATTGCTCTAAATAAAAAACCTGAATGTTCTGAAGAAGAACTCATTGGGTTGCATAAAATGATTGAAAACTTCTTTAAAAAATAACGATGGATACACCAAACATAGAACAGGTAAACAACGAACAAACTCCTGAAAGAATTGAGTTTGAAAACAGAATAGATGTTGCTGAATTGCAAGAAAATGTATACAAAATAAAGCAACAGTTACAGAAAGTAATTGTGGGTCAAAAAGACATGCTCGATTTGTTAATTGTTGCGCTACTTTCCGACGGACATGTTTTAATTGAAGGTGTTCCGGGCGTCGCAAAAACCATTACGGCAAAACTATTGTCTAAAACCATCGCTGCAGATTTTAGTAGAATTCAGTTTACGCCAGATTTAATGCCATCAGATATTTTAGGAACTTCTGTGTATAACTTACAGACCTCGGAATTTGAGTTTAAAAAAGGCCCTATTTTTTCTAGCATGATTTTAATTGATGAAATCAACAGAGCACCAGCAAAAACACAGGCTGCTTTGTTTGAAGTGATGGAAGAAAAGCAAGTAACTATAGATGGCAAAACCTATAAAATGGAAGAGCCTTTTATTGTGTTAGCAACACAAAACCCAATCGAGCAAGAAGGAACCTACAGATTGCCAGAAGCACAATTAGACCGTTTTTTATTCAAAATTAATGTTGAATACCCAAATGCAGATGAAGAGTTTGACATTATTCTAAAAGAACAAGCTTTAAAAAACACCACAAAAGAGAGTAAAATTGAAACCGTAATTACTGCCTCAAAAATTATTGAGTTTCGAAATTTGGTAAATCAAATTGCTATCGAAGAAAATCTTTTAAAATACATCGCGAATATTGTAGTGAATACAAGATCTAATTCGTTTTTATATTTGGGCGCTTCACCAAGAGCAAGCATTGCCATTTTAAACGCTTCTAAAGCTTTTGCAGCAATAGATGGAAGAGATTTTGTTACGCCAGAAGATATTAAAAAAGCAACAATTCCGGTATTGCAACACAGGGTTATTGTAACACCAGAAAGAGAAATGGAAGGTTTAACCAGCAAACAAATTATAGAACAGATTATTGAGGCTGTGGAGATTCCTAGGTAGGTTTTAGTACGCAGTAAACAGTTGGCAGTTTGCAGTCGTACATCATAAGTCAAATAGTCATAAGTCATTAAAATATTGAAACACTTTTACAACACATTATTTTTAAACAATCGTTTTTTCTATTTCTTAGGAACGGTGGCTGTATGTTTCGTGATAGGTTTTTTTGCACCTATATTCTATGAAGTTTCTAAAGTGTTGCTTTGTGTCATCACCATTTTAGTGTTTGTAGACATCTTTTTGTTGTACCATCTTAAAAAAGGAGTTTCATTGAAGCGTTCTTTACCTGAAAGATTGTCTAATGGCGATTTGAATAAAGTCACTCTAAAAATAAAAAACCAATATACTTTTACAAGTCATTTATCTATTATTGAAGAACTCCCCTATCAATTCCAAAAGAGAGATTTTATTTTTCCTTTAGTGATTCCTTCCAAAGAAGAAAAAACAATATATTACGATTTAAAACCATCAGAAAGAGGTGTCTATAATTTTGGAAAAAGTAATGTGTATGCAAGTTCTCCTTTGCAATTGGCCACCAAAAAATATATTTTAGGAGAAGAAACCGTCTTAAAATGCTATCCTTCTTTTTTAAAATTAAGAGCGTTCGATTTTAAAGCGTTTAGTAATAATGCGATTTCCTACGGAACAAAAAAAGTAAGAAGAATTGGACATTCTTTAGAGTTCGAACAAATTAAAGAATATGTTTCTGGTGATGATATAAGAACCTTAAACTGGAAAGCAACTGCGAAGCGGAATCAATTAATGGTGAATCAATATGTAGAAGAAAAATCGCAACCTGTCTATTCAATCATAGACAAAGGACGCGCTATGCAAATGCAATTTAACGAACTGAGTTTGTTAGACTATGCAATCAATGCAACTTTAGCAATTAGCAATATTATTTTAAGAAAGCAAGACAAAGCAGGCATGTTGTCTTTCTCTAAAAACTTAGAAGATTGGATTGTTGCTGAAAAAAGAAACTCGCAAATGAGTTTAATTTCTGAAGCGTTACACAATCTAAAAACAGACTTTTCTGAATCTGATTTTAGTACATTATACGCGGTTATCAAAAGAAAAATAACACATAGAAGTTTGTTAATTATATATACAAATTTCGAAACAATGGACGGTTTAAACAGACAACTTACCTATTTACGTGCGTTGGCCAAAAACCATTTAGTGTTAGTTGTTTTCTTTAAAAATACAGAACTACAAACTTTAATCAATTCAAAAGCAGCTACAATTCAAGATGTATATGACAGTATTATTGCTGAAAAGTTTATGTATGAAAAAGTACGAATTGTAAATGAATTAAAGAAATACGGAATTCAATCGGTTTTAACATCTCCAGAAAATCTAACGGGAGATACCATCAACAAATATTTAGAATTAAAATCGAGAGGATTGTTTTAGTTTTTATATTTACGATAAATAACTATGGATTTCAAATCCATAGTTTAACTAAAAGAGTGCACTTTTTTTTAGAAAATGATAAGACAGAATCCTTGTAATCATGTCTGTTAGAGACCCGAGAAAAATTTTTATCAAGCGGTTGGAATGACGTAATGTCTCCTCGAGCATTACTGAAATGAAAATACATTTTCATTGAAAGTAGCTAGCGAAGCTATCGAGAGGTTTTAATGAGGTCTCGACTGCGCTCGACCAGACATATATTAATAATTTGTAAAACAGTAACTTGCTACGTCAATGGTAGACCCAAGAAAAAAAATATTAAGCGGTTATGTCTGTAAATATGTCTATTCGAGCGTTCCGAATCTCTTAAAAGAGTATAAAAACTAAAGTAACTGCAATAAAATTGCAAATTTTCGACTTTTAACAAGAAAATGAATAAAAATGGATTGGTATCTACATGTTTTAAAAAATTACTTTAAGTTTTCTGGAAGAGTAAGAAGAAAAGAATACTGGATGTTTTGTCTATTTCATATTTTATTTTCGGGACTTTTATTGATTCTCTATTTTTATACAAATGATACTTCAAATTTATTTGAAGAAAATTTTGAAGAAGACCATACAAACTATCTTTTTTTACAAATTTTAGGATTGTATACTTTAGCAACTGTTATTCCATCTTTAGCTTTAAGTTCAAGAAGAATGCACGATTTAGGAAAAAGTGGTGCTTGGTTTTTAATAAATTTCATCCCTTATATTGGCTCGTTTTGGTTTCTAATATTAACTTGTATGGATGGAGAAGCTAAAACGAATAAATGGGGAGAAAATCCCAAAGGAATTGGAAATAACAGAGAGATCGATTTTATTGGTCAAGAATAATTTAGTTCTTTTTTTCTTTATATTCTTCCCAGCTACCATCATAACTAATGTTTGTTCTATGGCTACTATTTACATTTAAACTGCTCTTATTATTGGCGAAAAGGGTAAGTACTACGCTATAGTTTTCATTTTTTGCATTTAACCAATACTCTAAAACATAGGCTTCTTTTTCTTTATCGTAAAGTTGTTTTTCTTTTTTTATTGCACCTTCAAATTTTACGCCACTATCTGAATTATAACCTCCGCCCAATTGTTGTTGCCCATAATAAGGCAAATCCATATGAATGCTATCATTTTTTATACGGAAGAAATTAGGATTTCCGATAAGATTTATACTATTCGCAGTACTTCCTGGAGGTAATAAGTTTTCTATACCTGTTACATTATTCATAAGCCCCAAAGGTCTGGCCCAATCAAAAGAAGCTGTTATGTTTTTAGTAGCTACTATTTGCTTTAAATTTATAATTTCCGCTTGTGTTGCAGCACTTTTTGAGCTTCCACAACTCATAAAAACTAGGAAAAGACTTAAAATTGCTATTTTCATCATATGATAATTAATTGATTAATAACGTACTAAATTTACAAAATTCACTCCAAATATTATTTAAAGATATCACAAATTAAAGAGTATTTTTGGAAACTAAAAAATAGCAATGAGTATAGAAGTCATTTTTGAAGACGAATACATCTTATGCGTGATTAAACCAAACAATATGTTGGTGCATCATGCTTTTCATTCTAGAAATGTTGGAGATGAAACCTCTCTTTTACAATTCATTGAAGCTGAAAAAGGAATAAAAGTATATCCTATCCATCGATTGGATAGAAAAACTTCGGGAATTATATTACTCTCCAAAGAGAAAAGCTATGTTTCTAAATTTCAAGAATTATTTACAAACAAAGAAATTGAAAAAACGTATTTCGGCGTAATTAGAGGTTTTTCACCCGAAACAAAAATAATTGATTCTCCTGTTAAAGGACGCGATGCCAATGTACATAAAGAGGCTTTAACGCATTTAAAAACGCTAGCACAGGTTTTGTTAGATGTTCCTGTAAAACCTTATGATTCTTCACGTTACAGTTTGGTTGAAATGAAACCAAAAACGGGTAGAATGCATCAATTAAGAGTGCATACAAACAAAATTAGCCATCCTTTAATTGGTGATGCAAAATATGGTGATAAAAATCATGATCTGATGTATGCAGAAAAGTTTGGGTGGAAGAATTTATTTTTACATGCAGGAAAACTAGAATTTATACATCCTTTTTCATTAGAAAAATTAGTATTAACAGCAAGATTTCCAAAAGATTGGATAGAGTTGTTTGAAGCGTTTTCTTGGAAGAATCCGCTTGCATAAAGCTGTCATTCCTGCAAAGGCAGGAATCTTATAATTAAACTTCCTCTTAATAAGTGGATTCCTGCCTACGCAGGAATGACAGGAGAAAAAACACAGAGCTACACAGATTTTTCTTAACCTGATATGATACGTGAACATATTCCCTTTCAATAAAACTTTGCAAATCTCTGCGGAAACACTCTGTGAATCTCCACCATGTGACAGGTTTAATATTCAATAGATTGTGTATCAAATGAACATCCTTTTTTCATCAGAAAAACTAGTATTAATAGCAAGTTTCCCAAAAGATTGGATAGAGTTGTTTAAAGCGTTTTCTTGGAAAAATCCGCTTGCATAAAGCTGTCATTCCTGCGAAGGCAGGAATCTTATAATTAAACTTCCTCTTAATAAGTGGATTCCTGCCTACGCAGGAATGAACTGTGCTTAAAAACAAATATTTGGTTGATAATTTTCTATATATTTTTGTTTTGATGTAGCTACTGCAAAAGC
>NZ_CANMVP010000005.1 GCF_947501385.1 uncultured Polaribacter sp. | reverse complement strand
TATATCTTGTCCTTCAAATTGTTCCATTATCCTAGTTTTATTGACTTAAATATACGGAAATTAAATGACTAACTCAACAATATTATTTATTTTTATTTGGATCATCTTCTCCATCACCACCTTCGGTTCCATCTTCTCCAGTTTCTACATCTCCAGTAGGGTTTAAATTCATTGTAATTTCTTCTAAATGTTCTTCTTGTAATTTCATTGTATTGGGGTTTTATGTTTAAGGCTCTAAAAATAGTTTTTTCGATTTGAAAAACAACTTTTTTATTGCATTTTAGTAAACAAATCCCAAATAACAACACCTGTAGTTACAGAAATATTTAAAGAATGTTTGGTACCTAATTGCGGAATCTCAATACAAAAATCAGAAGCATTTACAACTTCTTGTTGCACACCTTTTACTTCATTTCCCATTACAATTGCATATTTTTGATGTGGAATTGGATGAAAATCGTTCAGTTTTGTACTATTTTCTGCTTGTTCAATAGAAAGTACTTTTACACCTTCATTTTTCAACTTTTCAACCAATTCTAAAGTATCTTCCACATACTCCCAAGCCACAGATGCTGTTGCACCCAAAGCTGTTTTATGAATCTCTTTGTTTGGCGGCGTTGCGCAAATTCCGCAGAGATAGATTTTTTCAATCAAAAAAGCATCTGAAGTTCTAAACACAGAACCAATATTATTTAAACTTCTAATGTTGTCTAAAACGACTATTAAAGGTGTTTTTTTTACGGTTTTAAACTCATCAACTGTAATTCTACCTAACTCGTTATTCTTTAATTTCCTCATACTTTGTGAATAAGTTCACCGTAAACTGCTACTGAATACTGCCTACTAATTTTTATATTCGCAAAACTAACTACAAATTTTTAAACCTTGGCACAATCCAAAGTAAAAAAGGTAACTCCTTTAATGAAACAATACAACGCGATTAAGGTGAAATATCCTGATGCAATGCTATTGTTTAGAGTGGGAGATTTCTATGAAACTTTTGGTGAAGACGCAAAGAAAGCAGCAGGAGTTTTAGGAATTGTATTGACAAAACGTGGCGCAGGAAGTGAAACTGAAACTGCGTTGGCTGGTTTCCCGCATCATTCTTTAAATACGTATTTACCAAAACTGGTAAAAGCAGGAATGCGTGTGGCCATTTGCGATCAATTAGAAGATCCTAAAATGACCAAAACCATTGTAAAACGTGGTGTTACAGAATTGGTGACTCCTGGAGTTTCATTAAATGACGAAGTTTTACAAAGCAAAACAAACAATTTCTTAGCTGCGGTTCATTTTGACAAAAAACAACTCGGAATCTCTTTTTTAGATGTTTCTACAGGTGAATATTTGGTTGCGCAAGGCAATGCAGAATACATCGATAAATTATTACAAAATTTTTCTCCGAGTGAAGTTTTAGTCCAAAAACAACACAAACAACCATTTTTAGAACTGTTTGAAAACAGGTATTATACGTTTTATTTAGACGATTGGGTTTTTCAGAAGGAATATGCCAATGAAACTTTACAAAATCATTTTGAAGTAAAAAGCTTAAAAGGTTTCGGAATTCAGGATGTAAAAAACGGAATTATTGCAGCGGGTGCAGTGTTGTATTATTTGTCTGAAACACGACACAATCAGCTAAAACATATTCAATCTATTGGCAGAATTGCAGAAGACAATTATGTTTGGATGGATCGATTTACCATCAGAAATTTAGAGTTGTACAATCCGAATTCTATAAATGCAGTCACACTTTTAGATGTCATTGACAAAACCATTTCGCCAATGGGCGGACGTTTATTAAAACGCTGGTTGGCACTTCCTTTAAAAAATATTGATGAAATAAAAAATCGGCACGAATTGGTCAAGTTTTTTATAGATTCTGAAGCTTTTTCACAAACGGTAACCTATCAATTAAAACAAATTTCTGATTTAGAACGATTGATTTCTAAAGTGGCCACTGGTAAAGCATCACCAAGAGAAATTGTCTTATTAAAAAATTCTTTAAAAGCAATTTTACCGATAAAAGCATCCGCAGAAAAAAGTACAAACAAAACGGTAAAAGAGCTTGGGAATCAATTGCATACCTGTGAGGATTTGATTGCAAAAATTTCTGAAACTTTGTTTGATGATGCCCCTGTAAACATTAATAAAGGAAATGCAATTGCAAATAGTGTTCATCAAGAATTAGACGATTTACGTGCCATTTCTAACACTAGTAAACAGTATTTAGACGATATGTTACAGCGTGAAACAGAACGCACAGGAATTAGCAGTTTAAAAATTTCTTTTAACAATGTTTTTGGATATTATATAGAAGTTAGAAACTCACATAAAGACAAAGTTCCTGAAGAGTGGACGCGCAAACAAACCTTAGTAAATGCAGAGCGTTATATTACGGAAGAACTAAAGGAATACGAAACGAAAATTTTAGGAGCGGAAGAGAAAATTCAGGTTTTAGAACAAGAAATTTTTTCTAAATTACTACAATATATCATTCAATTTGTACAAAAAGTACAAGAAAATGCCCAAATTATTGCAAAAATTGATTGTTTGCTCTCTTTTTCAGTTCTAGCGATTGATAACAATTATGTGCGTCCGCAAATGGATGAAAGCACAGATTTAGATATTAAAAACGGAAGACATCCTGTGATTGAAAAACAATTGCCAATCGATCAAAATTATATTGCAAATGATGTGGTGTTGAATAGAAATCAGCAACAAATAATTATGATTACGGGACCCAATATGTCTGGTAAATCTG
The DNA here is from genome assembly GCF_947501385.1 of uncultured Polaribacter sp. Taxonomy (GTDB): domain Bacteria; phylum Bacteroidota; class Bacteroidia; order Flavobacteriales; family Flavobacteriaceae; genus Polaribacter. Next base: position 179,876 of record NZ_CANMVP010000005.1, on the reverse strand, counting down.
CCATTTTAAGACAAACAGCATTGATTGTTTTATTAGCACAAATGGGAAGTTATGTCCCTGCTCAAAATGCAAAAATAGGAATTGTAGATAAGATTTTCACCAGAGTTGGCGCCAGTGATAATATTTCTATGGGCGAATCTACATTTATGGTAGAAATGAATGAAACGGCTTCTATTCTAAATAATGTTTCTGACAGAAGTTTAATTTTATTAGATGAAATCGGTCGTGGAACCTCAACTTACGACGGAATTTCAATTGCTTGGGCAATTTCGGAGTTTCTACACGAGCATCCATCAAAAGCAAAAACATTGTTCGCAACCCATTACCATGAACTAAATGAAATGACGGCTACTTTTGAGCGCATTAAAAACTTTAATGTCTCTGTAAAAGAATTGAAAGACAGCATTATTTTTCTACGTAAGCTCGTATCTGGTGGCTCTAATCATAGTTTTGGGATTCATGTTGCCAAACTTGCTGGAATGCCAAATATGGTGATTCATAGAGCAAATAAAATACTAGCTCAACTAGAAAAAAACAACAAAAATGCCGAAGTAAAAGAGGTTTTAAAACAAACGCAACACGAAGAAATGCAATTGAGCTTTTTTCAGTTAGATGACCCCTTATTAGAAAATATTCGTGAAGAAATTTTGGCTACGAATATTGATACGCTAACGCCAATAGAAGCGTTGATGAAATTGAATGAGATTAAGCGAATGTTAATGAAGAAGTAGATTAATGTTTATAATATCTAAAAAGATTCTAGTCTTTTTAATCTGAATTATAATTTGGAATGGATGAATCTCACTAAATTCTTAACAATAATTTAAAACAACTAATACGTATCTCTTAACCACTCAAAAGTAGTTTGCATTTTTTCTTTTATCGCATTGTTAGTGTGCATGTAGTGGTTGTTCATATAGCTAAGTATTAATACTTTGCCTGACTTGGTAATTAAATATCCGCTAAGGCTATAATTGTTTCCTAAGGTGCCAGACTTTGCATAGATATAAGGTACTGGATTTCCTGAAAACCAATTTTTTAACGTCCCCGATTCTCCTCCTACAGGAAAAAATTGAAACAATCTTTCTTGTGGAATTTTTGCATACATATCTGTTAAAACTTCAACAAAAGAAATCGGTGAAAACAAATTATATCTACTCAAACCAGAACCATCTACCCAACGTGGTTTCTGCTGTAAATTTTTTAGTTGATGCTCTAAAATGTATGTTCTCGCTTTAGAAGAACTTAAGGTGTCTGATAAAGTAGAGGATGCTAAAATTAAAATTTGTTCTGCTAAAAAATTATCACTTACTTCCATCATTCTTTTAAATAAAGAATCTTTAGGAATGCTATATGTAATGGTAGAAGGCAAAATACTAGAAGATTTTAATATTGTTATTTTATTCGGAGCAATGTCATCCCATAAATTTTTAAGTAATGGAACATCTACAATCATGGGGATTTCTGTTTCACGCTTTCTGTTTTTACTAAAATAAAAATTATTATTTCTCTCTTCTCTCCCATATCCGTTTTCTGTAATGGCTACTTTTTTCTTAAAAAAGTTGGGTGTAACACGTAATGAATCTTCATTTTTAATTGTAACTACATTTCCGTACATAGGAAAAGCACTTCTTTCTGGGCTAAAATAGCTATCAAAATCTTCCCAAGCCCAACCAGGTCCGTATCTTTTATCAGAAATATTATCTAAAATTAAATGAACTTTTTTATAATTTTTTATCTTTTTTAATGCTGTACTATCTTTAAAATAGGGATGTAAAAAGGTAGGATCTCCTGTACCTTTTAAAATAATGGTGTCTTTATTTATAGCATATTTAAAGGCAGGTATAGAATCTGGCAATAACGCTAAGCCTGTAAAAAGCGTAAATATTTTAACATTGCTTGCGGGTGTAAAATACTTTTCTGCTTGGTAATTATAAACCACTTTCTCTGCAGCTACATCATAAATGTAAATTCCTGTAAACTGATTCTTATAAAATGAAGTATTGATATTCTTTGCAAGGTTTCTAGAGATTTTTGTTGTCTTACAACCTGATATCAACAAAGCGGAAATCAATAAAAAAACTAATTTTTTCAACATAAAAAACTGATTTTAAAGGCTTTTAACCTCTAAACTACAAATAAATTCTTTTGTTATCTTTAAATCTTTAATAAATATTTACCTTTGTATAAGTTATGAATACAGTCTTCTTATTTATTAGTGGTCCAGAAATTATGGTTATCATGTTAATTGTGGTAATGGTTTTTGGTGCAGATAAAATTCCTGAAATCGCAAGAGGTTTAGGCAAAGGAATTCGGCAAGTAAAAGATGCTACCAATGATATTAAAAGAGAAATAAAAGACAGTTCGGAAAAAACAGGTCTTAATACAGATATAACGAAAGACATCACCAAAGAAATTGACTCGGTTAAAGACGATATTGATGATTTTACGGGGCCAATTAAAAGACAGTTTTAGTTTCTCCCGAATTTGTCATTGCAAAAGAGGAACGATTGAAGCAATCTCTTTCATAAAAAAGAACAGATTACTTCGACATTTTTTCTACCGTTTATTTTAAAATGTTTAAGAGTTCTCGACTCCGCTACCATTGACGTAGCTTGTAAGTTGCTGTTTTACAGGTTATTAATATATGTCTGGTCGAGCGCAGTCGAGACCTAATTAAAACCTCTCGATAGCTTCGCTATGTACTTTCAATGAAAATGTATTTTCATTTCAGTAATGCTCGAGGAGACATTACGTCATTCCAATCGCTTGATAAAAATTTTTCTCGGGTCTCGAACAGACATGTTTACATCAATTCCTATCACTTAATTAAGATATTCCTCAGGTCTCGAACGAACATATTTACAGATATTTATTCTACCGCTTAATAAGTTTTTCAACATTTCTCGAGTTCTTACAATAGACTAGAAAACTATTTCACTCTACTAATGGTTAAGCCATCTCTAATTGGCAATAAAACGGTTTCGATTCTAGTATCTTGATTCAGTAATGTATTATACGCTAAAAGTACTTTTGTGTCCTCGTCTTTTGGGTCTAATTCTTCCACTACTTTTCCGCTCCATAAAACGTTATCTGATAAAATGATGCCACCAGCATTCATTTTATCAATAATTAAATGAAAGTAATTGATGTAGTTAGACTTGTCTGCATCAATAAACACCAAATCAAATTTTTCATCAATTTTTGGGATAATTTCCAACGCATTTCCAGAGAATTGCTCAATCTGATTTCGGTAACCCGATTTTTTAAAATATTTATTTTGAAGTGTTTCTAATTCTTCATTTTTATCTATCGTAAAAATTTTTCCTTTAGAAGAGAGTCCTTCTGCTAAACAAATGGCAGAATAACCTGTATAAGTGCCAATTTCTAAAATATTTTTTGGTGAAATTAACTTAGAAATCATTGCTAAAACTCTTCCTTGAAAAGCACCGCTTAACATTCTAGGATTTAATACTTTTTGCCAAGTTTCTCTTGTTAATTCTTGTAAAATTTTTGGCTCTTGTTGTGAATGAGCTACAACATAATTGTCTATTTTTTCTGGTAGAAAATGCATGATCTGTTTGGCCGAGCGCAGTCGAGACCTAATTTAAATTTCTTAAAAAAAATATCCCTCTCGACTGCGCTCGAGCGGACAAATCCAAAAATACAAAAAAACGGAACTTATAAATCATAAGTTCCGTTGAAATCTTTTTTAGTGAAGTAAGTACGCTAGTTTCTTTCTTCAAGTACTTTTTTTAACTGATTTTTATCTTCTAAAGACATACAGTGTTTAATTTCTTTACAGCTTTTAGAATAGCCTTTATAAAAGCTAGTTAATCTCATATTCTGTTTTGTATACAATGCGCATATTCTACATCTTATAAAATGAATATTCAATTTTATCAATTCTAAAATTGAAGCTTCTCCATATTGATTTTTATCGCAAATGGTTGTGGCTTCATCGCAGGTTATTTTTAAATTTTTAAACATTTCTTAATTATTAAACCAGTTATCTTCCATGCATTTTCTTAGCTGTGTTCTTGCCCGATGAATGATAACCCATAAATTTGACGAAGTAATATCTAACTCCTTACAGATTTCTTCCGTTTCGAATTCTTGCACTGTTTTCATTCTAAAAACCATCGCATATTTTTCTGGCAAGTTATTGATACAAGCCTCTAATTGATTTCTCAACTCCTCGTTTTCTATATTTTTTTCAGATTGATTGTCCCAACTTTGCGGCACACGTTCTTCAATCCAATTTCCTTCATTTTCTCCACTTTGATAGAAATTCATTCTAACTTCAGCTTGTCCTTTTTTCGAATTAATTTTTCTATAATAATCTATAATTTTTCTCTTCAATATAGAAACCAACCAAGTTCTCTCTGAAGCTTTTCCTTGAAAATTTTTCGCAGATTTTAACCCTGCAAAAAAAGTTTCCTGCACAAGATCTTTGGCTAAATCGCTATTATTAACACGAGAAATAGCATAATTATACAAGTAGTCTGCATAATTATCTATCCATTTATTCGAATTTATAGTATGTTTTTTTTCGGTCATTCTTTTAATAAAGTACCAAATATAATGCTAATTTTTTTATTGTTTTTCTTAGAATTGTTTGTACTAATGATGCTTATAAAACAAATAATTTATCGGGTGCAAATTGTGTTTGCAGCTCTTAAACAATCTGTAATAAGATATCTATTGCTTTTTCTTACTTTTACCACTTTAAATATATAAAAAATATGTCTGTAGCTAAAAAGCAATATAAACGCGTAACGGTAAAATCTTTGGTAGAAATGAAAGCTAACGGAGAGAAAATCTCTATGCTTACTGCCTATGATTATACGATGGCAAAAATTATAGATAGTGCAGGAATTGACGTAATTCTTGTGGGTGATTCTGCATCGAACGTTATGGCTGGTCATGAAACCACCTTGCCAATTACTTTAGATCAAATGATTTACCATGCAAGTTCTGTAATAAGAGCTATAGAACGTTGTTTGGTGGTGGTAGATTTGCCTTTTGGAAGCTACCAATCTGATCCGAAAGAAGCTTTGCGTTCTGCGATTCGAATTATGAAAGAATCTGGCGGACATTCTATAAAGCTAGAAGGTGGTAAAGAAGTAAAGGAATCTATAAAAAGAATTTTAAACGCGGGCATACCGGTTATGGGACATTTGGGTTTAACGCCGCAATCTATCTATAAATTCGGAACCTATACGGTAAGAGCCAAAGAAGAAGAAGAAGCAGAACAATTAATGGAAGATGCTTTACTATTAGAAAGAATTGGTTGTTTTGCGTTGGTTTTAGAAAAAGTACCTGCAGAATTGGCTAAAAAAGTAGCAGATGCTTTAACGATTCCTGTGATTGGTATTGGCGCCGGAAATGGTGTTGATGGCCAAGTTTTAGTGACACATGATATGATTGGTATGACGCACGAATTCCATCCTCGTTTTTTAAGACGTTATTTAGATTTGTATGCAGACATGACAGGTGCTTTTGAGAATTATATTTCAGATGTAAAAAGTGGTGATTTTCCGAATGATAAAGAGCAGTATTAAGAGCCCATCCTAACCTTCCCAAAGGGAAGTAACTTGTTGTGAAAAAATTTAAATAATGATACAAGGACTTTTTGAAACTCATATTGAAGTTCATGAAGGAAAACCAAGACCAGAAAAACGAATTATTTCTTATGAAGAATGGTTTCAATTAAAAAGTCTATAACTTTTCGTATAAAAAACAATTATGAAGATTTTACATATTGATACAAATCACCCGTTGCTACTAAATCAACTCAATGATTTGGGTTTCAAAAATGATGAAGATTATGCATCTTCAAAATCAGCAATTGAAGCGAAAATTCATTTATATGATGGTTTAATTATTAGAAGTAGATTTTCTATTGATAAAAACTTTCTAGACAAAGCCACAAACCTAAAATTTATTGGACGCGTTGGTGCGGGTTTAGAAAATATAGATTGTGAGTATGCAACATCTAAAAATATTGAGTTGATTGCTGCGCCAGAGGGTAACAGGAATGCTGTTGGTGAGCACACATTGGGCATGTTATTATCACTTTTTAATAAATTGAATAAAGCTGATAATGAAGTTAAAAACGGAAAGTGGTTTCGAGAAGAAAATCGCGGAATCGAACTCGACGGAAAAACAATTGGTTTAATTGGCTATGGAAACATGGGAAAATCATTCGCGAGAAAAATGCGTGGTTTTGATGTCCAAGTGCTCTGTTATGATGTAAAACCAAACGTTTCAGACAAAAACTCTATGCAGGTTTCCTTGTCTGAATTACAAGAAAATGCAGATGTTTTAAGTTTACATACACCAGAAACAGCACTTACGAAAAACATGGTAAATGCTAATTTCATCAACAGTTTTAAAAAGAATTTTTGGTTGCTAAATACAGCACGAGGCTCATCTGTGGTTACCAAAGATTTAGTGACCGCTCTAAAAGCTGGTAAAATTTTAGGTGCTGGATTGGATGTTTTAGAGTATGAAAAAACATCTTTTGAAAATCTTTTTTCTGACAATAAGATGCCAGAAGCCTTTACCTATTTAATTCGTTCAGAAAACGTATTATTATCTCCCCATATTGCTGGTTGGACGGTTGAAAGCCACCAAAAATTAGCTCAAACAATTATAGATAAAATAAAACAAAAATTTTACTAACTTGTAAGCATCAAAATTTGATGTTATGCAGTACAAAGCAAATTCTCCAGAAGATTATATAAGGCAAGTTCCTGAAGACCGTCAAAATGCGCTAAAAAAACTACGAAAAACAATTATAGATCATTTACCTAAAGGGTTTGAAGAAGGCATTCAATATGGAATGATTGGGTATTTTGTGCCACATTCAGTATATCCAGAAGGGTATCATTGCAACCCAAAAGAACCGTTGCCTTTTATGAGTTTTGCTTCACAAAAAAACTCCATCAATTTATATCATAGTGGAATTTACGCAATTCCGGAAATTCATAATTGGTTTGTAAATGAATATCCAAAACATGCTACTCGAAAATTAGATATGGGAAAAAGTTGTATTCGTTTTAAAAAAACAGAAGAAATTCCTTTTGATTTAATTGGAGATTTGTGTACAAAAATTTCTCTTAAAGAATGGATTCAAATTTATGAAACGAATATAAAAAAGAAATAAAATGAAAAATAGAGTTACAGGAATTGGTGGTTTATTTTTTAAATCGGAAGATACTAGAGCGGCCAAAAATTGGTATAAAAAACACTTAGGTTTTAAAACAGACGATTATGGTGCCACCTTCTGGTGGAAAGATACAAAAGGAAAAGAAGCCTCTACACAATGGAGTCCGTTTACAAAAGACACCAACTATTTCGAGCCTTCAAAAAAAGAATTTATGTTCAACTATAGGGTTGAAAACTTGGTTGAACTTCTTAAAGAATTAAAGAAAGAAGGGGTTACTATTGTAGGTGAAATGGAAGAATATGATTATGGAAAATTCGGTTGGATTTTAGATAATGAAAATAATAAAATAGAGCTTTGGGAACCCAAAGATCAAGCATTAAAATAATATAATATACTTAAAATCAATTAATTATGAATAAAAAAGAAGATAAATTAGAACCAGAAGAAATTAAAAAAACAATTTCTGAAGAATCTAAAGAAAAAGTAGATAATTTCAAGGAAAAAGCAAACGAAGTGAAAGACTCTGCTAAAGAGAAAGCTGTTGAATTTAAAGAAGATGCAACCAAAGCCTTTGACACTGCAAAGGAAAAAATTAACGAAACTTTTTCTGATAAAAATATGGATAAAGTAAAAGAAAAGTTAGCATCATATACAGAAGAAGCCAAAGAAAAAGTTGCGGAGTTTACAGAAGACGCAAAAGATGTATATGGAGATGTTGCCGAAAAAGCGGCTGAGTTTGCAGGGGAAGCTGCTGAAAGTTTAGCGGATTTGGCAGAAGATGCAAAAGAAGAAATTGAAGAAGCCACTAAAAAAACGAAGAATTTCTTTCAAAGGTTATTTGGTAAATAAAAAACACAGATGAAAATTTTATCAAATTATCCCGCAGAAGTTTTAATTCTCCTTTTCTTAATTGTCACGTTTATTCAATCTGGAATAGATAAACTTTTAGACTGGACAGGAAATGTTTCTTTTATAAAAGAGCATTTTAAAAATTCGCCACTAAAAAATAGTGTTCCTTTCTTATTGGCAATTATTTTAGCCATTGAAATTGTTGCTGGTGCTTTAATGCTTATTGGAGTCTATCAATTATATACTTCTGAAGTCAAAGAGTTGGCAATTTTAGGAATTGAACTTTCCGCAATTACTTTAATTTTTTTATTAATAGGGCAACGTCTTGCAAAAGATTATGCAGGAGCAATGTCCTTAGCGGTCTATTTTATAATAGCAATTTTAGGCATCTACTTGCTAAATCAATAAAAACTATTTAATAAAACAGAATTATAATTATTTTCTATATAAAAACTCCTTAAAACAGCTGTTTTAAGGAGTTTTTAATTTCAATTAAGTGGTTTCCACATTATAGTAGGTTATTATTATAGAATATCCCCTAATATTCGATTTTAGTAGTTTTTTATCACATATATAAGAGAAGAATACTCAGAAGTCTTAATTGCTTTTAAATTAGAAATAAAACCTCTATAAAATGCTTTCGCTGGTTTCATTTTACCTGATTTATATTTTTCGCTTAAAAGAGAAACATAATAGGCATCAAATTTCATGGGTAGTGTTGTATCTACAATCATTTTTATTTCAGAAAAAAGTTTATGAATAGATGTTTGTGAAAAATGCCACAAATGCCTCGGAACATCATAAGCAGCCCAATGTTCTTTATAATATTCCGCGTCACAACTTTTGTAGTTAGGCACTGCTACAATAATTCTTCCTTTCGGTTTTAATATTCGTTTTAAGAATTTAATGGTCTCTTCTAAATCTTCTACATGTTCTAAAACATGCCAAAGTGAAATCACATCAAATTGCTGATTCTTGATTTCTTGGATTCTCTCCATTAAATGAATTCCTTTTTTTTCTGCAATGTTTCTTGCGTCAAAACTTGGTTCAGTTCCAAATACTTCCCAGTGATTATTTTTACAAACTTTTAAAAAATCTCCCGTTCCTGCCCCAATATCTAAAACCGTTTTTGTTTTTGTTTTAAAAGAATTTAATAAAGATAGTTTTTGTTTTAAAGTATGGTTTTTTACAGATTGATACACCTTATCAAAAAAAGATTTTTTACTGTCTGTGTGAGAAATATAATTTTCACTTTTATAATAATTCTCTAGATTCTCAGGAATAGGATAGGTAACCAACATCTCATATTCCTCATTTTTCATTATTTTAAAATGGTTTTGAGAAACCGTATAATCTTTACAATTTAAATAAGGAATTAAATTGTTATAGAGTTCTTTTTCTTTCTCCATATTTTTTTTTCAATTTTTAATATTGTTCCACGAGGAACATTTTGCAATTTTTTTATTTTTCTACCTTCCCATATACACTAAAAGCACTGAAATATCACTAGGAGAAACACCGCTAATTCTACTAGCTTGAGAAATAGAAGTTGGTTTGATCTTGTTTAATTTTTCTCTTGCTTCAAAAGATAAAGATTTTAGTTTGTCATATTTAAAACTGGAGGGAATCACCACATTTTCTAACCTGTTTAACTTGTCTGCGTTGTTTCTTTCTTTCTCAATATAACCAGCATATTTTAAGTCGATTTCTGCTTGTTCTATAATCTCTTTATCAATGCCATTTTCTTCTAGAAAAGCATTTACTTTTGGAATCACTTTAAAGTCTGAAAAATCTAATTGAGGCCTTGCCGCAACTTTATAGAGCTTTACAGATTGATTGATTAAAGCCAAATTCTTTGCTTCTAAAATAGGATTTACCTCTTCTTGCTTTACACTGGTTTCATGTAAAAATTGAATTAATAAATCTGTTTTTTCTTGTTTTTCTACAACTCTATTTAACCTTTCTTGAGATGCCAAACCAAGTTTAAAACCTAAAGGAGTTAACCTTAAATCTGCATTGTCTTGTCTTAACAAAGTTCTATATTCTGCTCTTGAAGTAAACATTCGATAAGGCTCTTCTGTACCTTTAGTAATTAAATCGTCAATTAAAACACCAATATAAGCTTCGTTTCTTTTTAAGATAAAAGGTTCTTTTTCTTGTGTTTTTAAAGCTGCATTTACACCTGCCATTAAACCTTGAGCAGCGGCTTCTTCATATCCGGTAGTTCCATTAATTTGACCTGCAAAAAACAAGTTTTCAATTAATTTGGTTTCTAGTGAATGTGTCAATTGAGTCGGCTGAAAGAAATCATATTCTATCGCATACCCATATCTTAAAAATTTTACGTTTTCAAAACCTTCAATAGAACGGATTGCTTTGTCTTGAATATCTTCTGGAAGGGAAGTTGAAAATCCGTTTACATACATTTCAACAGTTGTCCAACCTTCTGGTTCTACAAAAATTTGATGCCTCTCTTTTGTTGCAAACCGATCTATTTTATCTTCAATGGAAGGACAATACCGAGGTCCTGTAGATTGTATTCTACCATTAAACATGGGTGATCTGTCAAAACCTTCACGCAATAAATCGTGTACCTCTAAATTGGTATAAGTAAGCCAACAAGATCGTTGTTTTTGTAGCGATTTTGTAGTGGGTAAATAAGAAAATTTTTCTGTGATTTCATCTCCAGGTTGTTCTGTCATTTTAGAATAATCCAAAGAACGCCCATCAACTCTTGGAGGCGTTCCGGTTTTCATTCTCCCAGATTCAAAACCTTTGGCTACCAAGTCTTCTGTGATTCCTGTGGAAGCTCCTTCACCTGCCCTACCGCCACCAAAACTTTTATCACCAATATGAATCAATCCGTTTAAAAAAGTTCCAGCAGTTATGATAACTGTTTTCGCTTTTATTTCTAAACCTAAAGCCGTCTTTACGCCAATAATTTTATTGCCATCAAACAACAAACCATTTACAGAATCTTGATAAAAATCTAAATTATCTGTTTGCTCTAACATGGTTCGCCAGCATTCTGCAAATTGCATTCTGTCTGATTGTGCTCTTGGACTCCACATTGCTGGTCCTTTAGACTTGTTAAGCATCTTAAACTGAATTGCTGTTTTGTCTGTAACAATTCCGCTGTAACCACCCAAAGCATCAATTTCTCGAACAATTTGGCCTTTTGCAATACCTCCCATAGCAGGATTGCAACTCATTTGCGCAATATTTTGCAAATTCATTGTAATTAACAATGTATGAGCACCCATATTTGCACTTGCTGCCGCTGCCTCGCTTCCTGCGTGACCACCACCAACTACTATAACATCAAATATTGTTGAAAATAAACTCATTTCTTATAGTTCCACGTGAAACTTATTTTTATATTACTGATTATCAAGTACTTAATTCAGATAAAGCGCTGTTTTCTTGAACTGTCATCTCTTTCTGATCTTCTTCGGTCTTATCTTTAAAACCAATATAATGCAAAACACCATGAATCATTACTCTGTACAATTCTTCTGTAAAAGAAACTTTAAAATCTTTTGCATTTTCTGCTACTCTTTCCAGAGAAATAAAAATATCTCCGTTTAATTGATTTCCTAAGGAATTATCGAAACTTATAATATCAGTTAAGGTATCATGTTGTAAAAACTCAACATTTAATTTGTGCAAATAAACATCGTCACAAAAAATATAATTGATTTCTCCTTCTTCACAATTATGCATTGCAATGATTTTATGGATCCAACTTTCAATCGATTTTTCGGTCTCTAACTTAAAGTTTGTTTCGTAATTAAACGTAATCATTATTCTTTCTTCTGAGGCTCAGAAAAATATTCTCGAACCTTTGTTTTATAATTTTGCTGCAAAGGTAAGGATTGTCTGTTTAATATTTCTATTTGATTGTAAAACTGCTTTTTAAAGGACAATGCTTTTACTTTATTTCTTTCAGATGCTTTTAAATTTGCTGAAGATTTGCGTTTTTTATCTTTGCCTTGTTCTAAAGCTGCTTTGTCTAATTTTAGCAATTCATAATTTAAGCGTTGCATTTTCTGAATGGTTCCTGCGTTAAAACCTTTCTCTAAAATTTCGTTTTCTAATTGTTCCATGGTTTTTAACGCTTTTTTAGCATTGCCATTTCCATTGGGGTTTCCTATTTCGGCTTCTTTAATTGCGTCTTGTAGTTGTTGTCTTAATTGAGATTGTTGTTTGTAGATTTCATACAGTTCGCCATCTAAATCGTCATTTTCTCCATTCCCTTCAGCATTTTCTCCTGACTTTCCTCCTTTGCCACTTTTTCCGCTCTCACCTGATTTGCCATTTTTTCCAATTTTCCCATCTTTCCCTTCTTCTCCCGCTTTTCCTTCTTTTCCATCACCTGATTTTTCCCCAGGTTTCTGACCAGGCTTATCTCCTGGCTTTTTTCCTTTCTTCTGCCCTTCTTTCATTTTTTCTGAAAGTTCGCCTTGTTTCTTAATAATGTCTGGTAAACTAAAACCACTTCCCTTGCCTTTTCCCTTCCCCATTTTCATAGAAGCGTTTTTCATACTGTTTAGCATGTTACTTAAATAATCTGCTAAATTATTTGTAGCAGTCATCACGTAACGCTGGTTAGAAATGCCGTTGTTAAATCTGTTCTCTGAGAAGTTTTCTAAAGACTGTTCTAAATTATAGTGCACCGTAGATAAATCGTCATTAATCTTCGCCGAAATCTTTGGCAAACGCATAGAAAGCACATACAAACTATCATCTATATGCTCAAAATAAGTTCTAATATCATTTTGACTTTTTAAATCTTTACCAAAGTCTGGATGTGTTGTAGAAATCTCATTAAATTTATTCATTAAATTTTCTTGCTTAAAAGAAAAAGTAACTAAGTTTTCTAAAATTTTACGCAAATCTTCCATATTTTCCTCAATAGATTCGCCTTCCATTTCCATCATGGCTTTCTGCATTTTAGCACTCATTTCTTTCATTTTCTCAGCACTTTTCTTCTGACTTTTCTTTGCTGATTTTGTGTCTTGCTTTTTTAAGTTTTCTTCAGACTTTTTTAATTCTTCATCAATTGCTTCTTTTTCATCTTCAACATCTGGCATTTCCATTGGCTCTTTTAACTTTTCGTTGTCCTTTGCCAATTCATCCAACTCTTCTTTTAGTTTTTTAAACTCTTTATTTATGTTCTCTTGTTCTTCTAAACTTGGAGCTTCTTTTTGTTCTAAAACTTCTTGTTTTTTAGCCAATTCTTCTAGTTTATTAGCAATTTGCATCGTTTTTTGTTCCACATAAAAACGTTTTGTTAATTCTAACATACGTTCTAAACTACGTTGCTGTTGCTTGTTCTGTTGTGCTAATTCTTTGGCTTTTTTTACGAGTTCTTCTTTGTTTAATTTTTCTGCTAATTTTGCAATCTCATCTAAAAGCTTTTGCTGTTTTTCTGTTTTTTTTAGCTCTTCGATACGTTTTTTGAGTTCTTCTTTCTTATCCTGAAGATTTTCATCTTTTACTGTTTTTTCATCTAAATTTTCTTGCAATTGGTCTGTTTGACGTTGCATCATCTTTTTGTACTGTTCCTGACGCTTTATAAAACTTTCAACTTTTTTCTTATCATTCCAACTAATTTTTTTCTTATTTTGTAACTCTTGTTGAATTTTATATAATTCCTGCTGTTGTTTTTGTTGTTTCTGAATAGAATTTTCTAAACTATTGATTGTATTTCTCTGTTCTTGCAGCAACTCCTCTTCTATTTCATCGTTTGTTTTTTGTCTGTAATTAAAAACTTTGCTTTTTGCTTTTTTATTTCCGTTTACTGCATCATTGTCAAAAACCTCGAAAAACAATTCGTAATTCATGCCTTTTTGAAGATTGAGTCCTTCAGGAAATTGATAAAAGAAGGTTTGAATATTTGCCTTAGAAATTGGTAAAACATGTGTTTTTTGGTCTTGCGGAATATTCTCATCGTAATACACCAACTGTAACTTCTTTAGTCCATAATCATCTGAAATCTGACCAGCAAATTGTGCAGTACCTCTAGAAATGCTATCTATATTTGTTTGTACAGCAATTTCTGGAACTTCATCTTTTATTACATTTACAGAAAACTGCAAATTCTCATAATCCTGTAAATTTTTGTTTGATGAAGAGATTTGATAATTTAACGGATTTCGAATTCGTTTAGAAAACTCAAAATTATTTGTAGCAATCTTATTAAAAACATTTCGCTTTTTATTATTGATAAAAACTACCTCATCTGTTTGCGATGTTGCTACCTTCCATGTAATTTTTGTACCTTCTGGTACAATTAAATTCCCTGAGTTCTGTATGGTCTCATTCCTTTTACCTATATAAAAAGGATAGGCCAACTGCAAAGAAATATTGCGAATTGTTGGCGTATTTATTACTTTTACTTGATAGTCTTGAGATTGAATTCCGTTTGCTTTTACAAAAAAAGAAATCGGTTTTTTTACGTCAGAAAAAGTATAAGAAAAAGAACCGTTTCCGTTATTTTGAAGATAATACTGCTGATTGTTAAAGATTATTTTTGCTTCCGAAGGTAAAACGGTTCCAACAGTTGCTATAGCAATTGTAATTGATTTTCCTTGAATAACTTGTAGACTTTCATTTACCAAAGAGAAAGAAAATGGCGCTGGTGGCGTATATGCTGTTCTATGATTTACAACACGCTCTAAACTTTGGGTAAAAACACCATTATTCCCTGTAAACAATGTGATTAACCAAATTAAAATAGGCACAATCGCATATTTGAGATACTTTTTATTTTTTCTAAAATCTACTGCTTTTACAAAAGGAATGGGTTGTAATTCTGCTGCTTTTTGATTGATACTTGCCAATAACAAATCAGATTGATTCGGGTTTTCTTTTAACTGCAGAACATTTAGTAATTTGTCTTTTACTTCTGGAAAATGATTTCCAATAATTTTTGAAGATTCTTTTAAAGAAATTCCTTTTCGTAAACCTATCAACTTAAAAATAGGAATGGCAATGAATCTGATTAATAAAAAACCTTCTACCAAAATAAAGACCCAAAACAAAAAGGTTCTGGCAGTTGGTTTCAACCATAAAAAATACTCTAAAAACAATGTAAAAAATAAGTACAAAAATCCTAAGGAGAAAAATAAAATAACTCCTTTAATCAATTCGTTTACGTAATATTTTTGGGTAAACTGATGTAGTTTTTTTTCAATTTTTTTAAATCCGCTCATAATTAACTAATAAAAATACTATTTTTGAAAGGATTCACAACGAAATTATTTGTTAAATGAATTGTAAGTATTTCAAAGCCAATCCTACTAAACTTCCATAAAAACAAGTTATGAAACATATTTTTGCAATGATACTCTTAGCTTTTACAACAACAGTGCTAGCACAAAGCCCTTGGACAAAAGAAAAAGGAGATCTATTTATCAACCTTTCTTACACCACAATTTCTGATTATAATGTACTTTTTGGAAATCCAGAATTTGTTCTTCTAAGAAATGTTACAGATAAAACGCATCAAATTTATGGAGAATATGGTTTTACAGATCAAACTTCTTTGGTTTTTAGTCTTCCTTTAAAAAGTATAAAAACAGTAGGGTTCAATAATAATGCAAGCATTGTTTTTGCAAATATAGAAGAAGGTTCTAAAACTTCTTTTGGAAATATTCAATTAGGTTTAAAACATCAATTTTATAATAATGGTTGGGTTTTGGCTGGGCAATTCGTTACAGAAATAAACACAAGTTCTTATGATGATGCAACAGGAATTAGAACGGGTTATGATGCTTTTACGTTTACGCCACAATTTTTAGTAGGAAAAAGTTTTGGAAAAACATTTTTACAAACACATATTGGTGCAGATATAAGAACAAATGATTACAGCAATAATTTTAAAGTTGGTGGTGAGTTTGGAGGGAAAATATTAAAAAATATTTGGTTAATTGGGTATGTAGATGTTGTAAAATCTTTAAATGATGGAAATTTTATTTCACCTATAAATAACTTAACTACAGGTTTATATGTAAATGACCAAGAATATGGTGCTTATGGTTTAAAAGGTATTTTACAATTGTGTGATTTGGGAATTACCGCAGGTTTTGGGAACGCTTTTTTCGGAAACAGTGTACCGAAACAAACGGCTATTTCTATTGGAATTTTTAACACTTTTTAGGAAGGAGATTTCTAAAAAAATTGCCACGAATTCACGAATAAATATATTTTTCAGACCTCAAAGGTTTTAAAAGACTGAAGGGTCTTTTAGCGATATAGTTCTATGCTTTCTATGAATCTATGAGGTCAACTTTTTTTAAGAAGTATTAATTTGTGAATTCGTGGCAAGGTTTTTCATTAAAAACTATCTTTGCAACACGAAAAAAGCACCTTAAAATTTCTTTAAGGTTCATTAAAAAGATCTTTCCTGAGACTTGTGCTGAACTTGTTTCAGTAAAGCAGGAATTTAAAAAAACAGAAAAATGGAATCTAATGTTCGTGTTCGTTTTGCACCAAGTCCCACAGGACCTTTACACATTGGTGGTGTAAGAACAGCTTTATACAATTATTTATTTGCTAAAAAACACAACGGAACTTTTGTGTTAAGAATTGAAGACACAGACCAAAATAGGTATGTTGCAAATGCAGAACAATACATTATCGATGCTTTAAAATGGTGTAACATTCCTTTTGATGAAGGTCCACGTTCGTCTACGCTCAGTGCTGGCTTAACAAATGAAAAATTTGGTCCTTACAGACAATCTGAGCGTAAAGAAATTTACAAAAAATATGCTGCTATTTTAATTGAAACGGGTTGGGCATATTATGCTTTTGATACTTCCGAAGCATTAGATGCGCACAGAAAACAACACGAAGCTGAAGGAAAAACCTTTATTTACAATTGGCATAACAGAGCAAAAGGGCGCTTAGAAAATTCTTTGGTTTTATCTGATGAAGAATTGCAAAACCGAATTAATAACGGCGATAATTATGTCATTCGTTTTAAAACTCCGCAAGATGAAGTTTTAGAAATGGAAGATGAAATTCGTGGGAAAATTACAATCGATACCAATACTTTAGATGATAAAATTTTATTTAAATCTGACGGAATGCCAACCTATCATTTAGCAAATATTGTAGATGATCACTTGATGGAAATTTCTCATGTTATTCGTGGTGAAGAATGGTTGCCTTCAATGCCATTGCACGTTTTACTATACAAAGCATTTGGGTGGAATGCTCCAAAATTTGCACATTTACCGCTAATTTTAAAACCAGTTGGAAAAGGAAAATTAAGCAAACGCGATGGTGATAAGTTAGGTTTCCCTGTGTTTCCTTTGGCGTATACAAATGAAGAAACTGGAGACGTTTCTCGTGGATACAAAGAAGATGGTTATTTTGCAGATGCTTTTATAAATATGTTGGCCTTTTTAGGTTGGAATCCAGGGACAGAGCAGGAAATTTTTTCACTAGAAAATTTAATACATGAATTCGATTTGAATCGTGTTAGTAAGTCTGGTGCAAAATTTAATCCTGATAAAACAAACTGGTTTCAGCAACAATACATGCAAACAAAAGAGGATGCAGAATTGACTGATTTATACATCCCTATTTTAGAAGAAAAAGGGATTTTATCAACTAGAGAGTACGTTCAAAAAGTAGTTTCATTAATAAAAGAAAGAGCTGTTTTTGTAAATGATTTTTGGGAATTATCTTCTTTCTTTTTTAAAGCGCCAACCGAATATGATTCAAAAGCTTCAAAGAAAAATTGGAAAGAAGGTACTGCTGAATTAATGCAAGAGTTAATTTCTGTTATTTCTTCAATCGAAGACTTTTCATCAGAAAATATAGAAAAAGAAATTAAAGCATGGATTACTGCGAAAGAAATAGGTTTTGGTAAAGTAATGCAACCACTTCGTTTAAGTTTGGTTGGCAAATTAGCGGGTCCGCATTTGTTTGATATTATTGCCATGATTGGTAAAAAAGAAACTATTTACAGACTTCATAATGCTATAAAATCACTTTAAATTATGAAAAAATATAGGCTTTTTTTCATCCCTTTAATCTTTTTACTCTTTTTTTCTTGTGATAGAAAAGTTGAAGAATCACTTCCGCTTCACAATAAAAGAGTATTAATTATTGGAAACAGCATTACACAAAACGGTAAATATGTCGATTTTTTAGAATATTATTTAAGAAAAAATTATCCTGAAGAATCTTTAGATATGATTAGCATTGGTCTGTCTAGCGAAACAGTTTCTGGAGATTCTGAAGTGGGACATCCTTTTCCAAGACCTTGTATACATGCACGCTTAAAAGAAGCTTTAGATAAAATAAAACCCGAAGTTGTTATGGCTTGTTATGGTATGAATGACGCAATTTTTTCTGAAAAAGATAGTACTCGATTTTCGAATTATAAAAAAGGAATTTATAATTTAAAAACAATTGTAGAAAAATATGGAGCAAGATTAATGCTATTGACGCCCACCCCTTTTGATAAATATGCTGCAAAAGATCGCCTCAGCAAAGAAGGTGAAGCACAGTCTTATAAACAACCATATTACAATTACAATAGGGTTTTGCAAGATTACGCGAATTGGTTACTTACATTAAAAGATAATACCGTTATTAATTTACACGAATATCTAAATAATGAATTAACTGAGATAAAGAAAATAAAAGAGGACAGTACTTTTATTCCTGATGCAGTACATCCGAATACAAAAGGTCATTTCTTTATGGCAAAAAAAATAATTAAAGACCTGTATCCTCACATAAAAATTGGAGATGAAATAACTGAATTAAATCAATTAGAAAAAAATGTTCTTTTTACAATAGTACAAAAAAGAAGAAAAATAAGATCTAAAGGTTGGCGAGAATTTGTAGGATATACTAGAGAAAAAACAGTAAAATCTAATCATATTGATTCAACAAAACAAAAAGTAGCAGTGTTAGATAAAAGAATACAAAACATCCTAAAAAAATCATTTTAAGAGTCTTTTAAAATCTTAAAAATAGTACTCTTTAGTTTTTAAAACTGTAACATTTTTTTAAATCTGCGTCAAATAATTAAATGCTGATTTTCAGTATCTTTACAATAAATCAATTATTAACTACTAAATAACCATGTTATGAATACTGTTCCATTTATTATTATAGCGCTTATTATCCTTCTAATTTTTGCTTCCTTTTATACTGTAAAACAACAATCAGCAGCTATTTTAGAACGTTTTGGTCGTTTTAACACGATTAGCCAATCTGGTCTGCGATTTAAAATTCCGCTTATCGATAGAGTGGCAGGAAGGTTGAGTTTAAAAATTCAGCAATTAGACGTTATTATTGAAACTAAAACTTTAGATGATGTTTTTGTAAAGCTAAAAGTTTCTGTACAATACAAAGTAATTAGAGAAAAGGTTTATGATGCTTTCTATAAATTAGATTATCCGCATGATCAAATAACTTCGTATGTTTTTGATGTAGTTCGTGCCGAAGTGCCAAAAATGAAATTAGATGATGTTTTTGTAAAAAAAGATGATATTGCGATTGCTGTAAAAACGGAATTGAATGATGCCATGTCAGATTATGGTTTTGATATTATTAAAACTCTAGTAACAGACATAGATCCAGATGCACAGGTAAAAGAGGCTATGAATAGAATTAATGCTTCAGAAAGAGAAAAAATAGCAGCACAATTTGAAGGCGATGCACAACGTATTTTAATTGTAGAGCGTGCAAAAGCAGAAGCAGAAAGCAAACGTTTACAAGGACAAGGTATTGCAGATCAAAGACGTGAAATTGCACGTGGTTTAGAAGAGTCTGTAGAAGTTTTAAACAAAGTGGGTATCAACTCACAAGAAGCATCTGCTTTAATCGTTGTAACGCAACATTATGATACGCTACAATCTATTGGGCAGGAAACCAACAGTAATTTAATTCTATTGCCAAATTCACCACAAGCGGGTAGTCAAATGTTAAACGATATGGTAGCAAGTTTTACAGCAAGTAATCAAATTGGTGAAGCGATGAAGAATCCTAAACCCAAAAAAACAACTAAATAATATGTTTTATCCTTTTTAAAAGTTTTTTTTCTTAGAATATTAAAAAGAAAAATTATAACATATGTATAGATAATTGTGGCTCTTTTCACTTTAAAAATGAATGCTCTTACGATTTTTTACAAAAAATTCGTTTTTAAGTAATATAGAAGCTACATTTGCAGGATAATTGAAATAAATCAATTGGGGGATTAATTTAGTTCAAACAATAAAAAGCGCTATTTTTTAAAAAATAGCGCTTTTTTATTGTTCAAAAAAAGAAGTTTTTTAACGTTATTTCTTTTCTTCTATTTGCTCTTCTGAATCTTCTTTAGAAGCGTTCTTAAATTCTTTAATTCCACTTCCTAAACCTTTCATTAATTCTGGTATTTTTTTACCACCAAAAAAAAGTAGCACCACCACAACAATTATGGCTATTTGCATGCCACCTATCATTCCGAAATATATAGATAAAGTATTCATCTTTTTTAATTTTTATTAATTACAAAGATACAAAAAAGGTTGTTATAGTACTCTTTTGTAGTTATTCTCTTAATTTCTTTTCTCTATAATACCACCAATTACTTTTTTGTCTTTTACAACTTCTGGGTTTCCTTTGTAGAAAATGGTACCTCCAAAACTTACTTTAGCATTTAAGGTTTCGCCAGCATTCACTTCTGCTTTTGCTCCTGTACCAGCTTTAATTGCTGAATTTCCTTCAGATATTAAGTTAAAACCATGGTAAATACCATACAAGTCTACATCTATTTCTTGATTTTTTGCAGTTCCAGAAACTTTCACAATTCCACCAGAAGAAGCTCTTACTTTTAAGTAATTTGTTTTTGTTGTTAGATTGATAAATGCTCTTTCTTGTGCATTTACACTCACTTTATCTTGATCAAAATCTTTACTTGTTATGGTTGCACCTTCATTTGCATCTATTGTTTCTATTGTTTTATTATAGAACACTTTTATTAAAATTTTACCTTCTGCGGCATTGTCTTCAGGTTTTAAAGAAAATGGTAAAGACAATTTTAAAGTATTGTCTACATTTTTAATTTTTACCATTTCAGACTTTTCTCCTGTAATTTCTAATTTCTGATCCGTAGATTTTATCAAGGCTACTTCTATTCCATTATACACTTTTAAAGTAGTATAATCTCCAAGATTTTTAGTGATGGTAGTTTGTGCATTCGTTAAAAAAGGAACAAACAGTCCTATTAAGAAAATTATTTTTTTCATCTTTTAAGGTTTGATTAGTGTACTTAAATCAATAAGCGTACCAATATAAAGAGTTTTTAGGATTATTATTGTGCTAAAATCGTTAAAAAAACGAATGAAACTTGGCTTCTGTAAGTGTATCTTATTTAATTACTTAACCTTTTTTTTTCCTTTTTATTGTTTTGAAAACTATTTTTTTTAAAATGCTATTCCTCCACTTTAACTGCAGTTCCAGTAATTGAAACTAATAAAGTTGTTGAATTTGCAACAGGTTCTATATCTAATTGAATACCTACTACAGCATTTGCTCCTAATTTTTTTGCATTATCCTTTAAATTTTGAAATGCTTTTTCTTTTATAAATTCTAGTCCTATAGCATACTTTTCATAATATTTAGAAGTACTAAACATGTCTTTAAAAGACATTTTATCTCCTTTAGATGAATAGCTAGAATCATAAGCTGTACCCGTTACAATTCCTAAATAATCTACTATATTAAAATTTTCTATGTTATGGGTGGTAGTTAAAATCATTATTTATTCTTAAAAATTAATATTGTTCTTTCCTAAAATATTCTACACAGTTTATTTTTCTAAAAGAAGCTCTATACTATGGTTGCTCACTCTTGTGTGATACGCTTTCTGCTTGACAAAACTGTGTGTATTATCTATTCTTCAATCAAATTAAAATCTAAGTGTTTGCGCTCTAAATCGGTTTTTTTCACCTGTACTTTTACAACATCACCTAATTGATACCTATTTTTACTAGATTGTCCAATAATAGCATATTGCTTTTCGTCAAAAACATAATAATCACTTTTTATATCTCTAATTCTAACCATTCCTTCACACTTGTTTGCAGTAATTTCTACGTAAATACCCCATTCTGTAACTCCTGTAATTACGCCATCAAATACTTCGTCTTTATGATCTTGCATGTATTTAACTTGCATGTATTTTATAGAGTCTCGTTCTGCTTTAGACGCTAATTCTTCTCTTTTTGAAGAATGTTTACACTTTTCTTCATATGGTGCTGGTTTTGGCGTGTCTCCGCCATCTAAATAATGTTGTAGCAACCTATGTGTCATTACATCTGGATAACGCCTAATTGGTGACGTAAAATGACTGTAATAATCAAAAGCCAAACCATAGTGACCAATATTTTGAGTAGTATACACTGCCTTAGACATGGTTCTAATAGCTAGTGTTTCAATCATATTCGATTCTGCTTTGCCATGCACATCACTTAATAACTGATTTAAAGATTCTGATGTAGACGCTTTTGTCTCTGTATTAATTTTATAGCCAAATTTACCAATAATATTTTCTAAAGAAGTTAATTTCTCTATATCTGGCTCATCGTGTACTCTGTAAATAAATGTTTTTCCAGAGGGTTTTCCTTTCGATCTTCCAATAAATTCTGCTACTTTTCTATTGGCCAATAGCATAAATTCTTCAATTAGTTTATTAGCGTCTTTAGACGTTTTAAAGAAAACACCCACTGGGTTTGCGTCTTCATCTAAATCGAACTTTACTTCTACTCTATCAAAAGAAATAGCACCTTGTTTCATTCTTTTTTTACGAAGCATTTTTGCCAATTTATCTAATTGCAATGTTGCTTCTACAATTTCTGTAGCAACCTCATATTCCTTATCAATGATAGAAATATCAACTGGCATTGTATAGGGTTGAATCTCATCAGACAATTCTACATTTTCTATGATCGCCTGCGCTTCTTCATAAGCAAAACGCTGATCTGAATACGTTACCGTTCTACCAAACCATTCCTTTACAATTTGTGCTTTGTTGTTGATTTCAAAAACGGCTGAAAAGGTCAATTTTTCTTCGTTTGGTCTTAAAGAACAAACACCATTACTTAACATTTCTGGCAACATTGGTACCACTCTATCTACTAAATAAACAGAAGTTGCACGCTCATAAGCTTCATCATCTAAAATAGTTTTTGGCTGTAAATAATGCGAAACATCTGCAATGTGAATTCCTATTTCGAAATTTCCGTTTTTTAATTTTGTAAATGATAATGCATCATCAAAATCTTTTGCATCTTTTGGATCTATCGTAAAGGTTAAATCTTTACGCATATCTCTACGCAATCCTATTTCTTCTTTGGTGATCTCTAAAGAAAGGTTTTCTGCGTCTTTTTCTACTTCCGTTGGAAACTCAAAAGGCAAATCATATTCTAATAAAATAGAATGCATTTCTGTGTTATGATCTCCAGGTTTTCCTAGAACTGCGGTAATTTTTCCAAACGGATTTTTAGAATTCTTTGGCCAATCAGAAATAGATGCTTGTACTTTGTCACCATCTTCTGCTCCATTCATTTTATTTTCTGAAATAAAAATATCTGCGTACATTTTATGATTGTCTGCAATTACAAACCCAAAAGGTTTTGTTTTATGTTTCTGTAAAACACCTACAAAATCTGTTTTTGCACGTTCTATAATTTCAACAACTTCTCCTTCTAATTTCTTTCCGCTTCGTTTTTTATACACATAAGCTTTTACAGTATCTTGATGCAAACCTTTGCCCAAATTTATATTTGGTATAAAAATATCATCTTCATAATCATCAGTAATAAAATACCCATTTCCGTTAGAGGTAACATCTAAAGTACCTACAGAGTATTTTCTATCTACATGTATTTGAAATTTACCTCTATCTACTTCTTTTACTTTTTTATTGCTGGTTAATTCTGCCAATTTCTTAATAATTTGGTTTTTTCCATCCGTATCAGAAATCTTTAATTTTGCAGCTATTTGCTTGTGGTTGTAAGACTTTTCGCTGTCTTCATTTAATACTCTAAAAATATTTCTAGTTAAGTCTTTTACAACATTACCTTTCTTTTTAAATATTCCTTTTTTCTTTTTTGTCATGTATACGTTATTCTGTTTGTATGATACTAAACTACAATTTATTCGATGAATTCTTATGAATAAACTGTTATGTTTTTATATTGTATTTTGTTTACTTATTAATTTATTTTTTATGTCTGATATTGATAAAATCAATAGGAATTCTTGGTTTATAATTGCAAACCCTACTTCTGGAAATCGGAATTTTTCTAAACGATGGAAGGAAATTCAGCAATTATTAAACAATAAGAACTTAGACTATTCTTTTGCTTTTTCACAATTTTCTAAACATGAAATTGAATTGGTACAAAACGCTATTCAAAAAGGGTTTAGAAATATTATTTCCGTTGGTGGAGATGGTACATTACATAATGTGGTTCACGGAATAATGGTGCAAACATACACAAAAACTTCGGATATAACTATTGGTGTAATTCCTTTAGGAACTGGTAACGATTGGATTAAAACCTATCACATTCCTAATCATATTGAAAAAGCGATTGAAATCATCAATAATAGAAAGACAGTTTTACAAGATATTGGTGTTCTAGAAACTGAAAACAAAAGCATTTCTTACTTTAATAACGTCGCAGGAATAGGCTATGATGGTTACATTGTAAGTAAATTAAAATCTTTAAAAAGGTTTGGAACTATTTCTTATGTATTGGCCGGACTTTATGGCTTGCTATTCTATAAAAAGTCTACTTTTAAAATTATTTTTGATGATAAAATTATAAAAACCAATTGTTTAATGGTAATTTTTGGAATCTGTAAATTTTCTGGTGGTGGAATGCAGTTTACAAAAGATGTAAATTCTGCTGACGGATTATTAGACATTAGCATTGCTAAAAATCTCACTCTTATAGATTTGGTATTGAATCTTCCAAAATTATATTCAGGCAAAATAGTAGATCATAAAAAAGTAGCTACTTATAAAACAAAAGAGATTGCAGTAATTCCACAAAACTCAAAACCTTTTATTCAGGCAGACGGTGAATTAATTGGAACGAGAAATATTAAGGTAAAAATCTTAGAAAAAGCAGTTCGATTTTGTATCAATGAATTAAAAAGTTAAAAAAATCTTAAATTTTCTGTAACGTTTTCTAAATTTATACGTCTTTATAGAAAGAAGTTATCTATTTAAAGATGAAAAATCTATATAAAATTATTACTTTATTCGCTATTATCTTTATTGCAGGTGTATTTGTAACTGTAATGACGGTAAACTCTTCTTTGAATAAAATTGAAACTCCACAAGAAACAGTAGAAGTTCAAAAAGACACTACCTATCTTTTAAAAGCTGAAAAGAAAACAGTTTAGTTTTCTGTAAATCTCATTCCCAACTATTTTTAATTCTTCCTATAATTTTACTTTTCAATATTAAATGATATGCTTTTTATTTGAAGTAAAAAGTAGCTTTATCTTTTTGTTTTTTCACTTATCAACATTCTATACTATTATACTTTTTCTTTTAATAAATTTTTAAAAAACAATGGTGTTTATAATAGTATGTGAATAGCTGCTATAAAATGTTTCTTTTTAATTTTAATATATGAGTTATTAAAAAACATCTACACTTTATGAGTAATTTAAAAGCTTAAAAATCAACCTTAAAATAGAGTTGTTAACAAAACTTATAAACAGCTATCAACCTAATTTTATGAATAAGTATGTGATCATTCTATGTAAATAAATTGTAAATTTTATGTTGATAAACTTTTATCAAAAATCAATAAAAAAAGTTGTGTATGTGAAGGAAGCCATTGTATTGTAATAAAATTTAGATTTACCAAATAAACTTATTCCTTTTTCATTGCAACTTCTTAACATTCTCTTAAAACGTTAAAAACTTAAAAACGAAACAGTTATTAAAATTGTATAAATTTTGATTGTTTATAACTGTTGATACCCATTAATTTCTATATTTTTGTCAAAGATAA
The DNA here is from genome assembly GCF_947501385.1 of uncultured Polaribacter sp. Lineage (GTDB taxonomy): Bacteria > Bacteroidota > Bacteroidia > Flavobacteriales > Flavobacteriaceae > Polaribacter. The sequence continues at coordinate 153,803 of NZ_CANMVP010000005.1, read as the reverse complement.
TTCAATTAAAATCAACTTATTATGACAATTGCTATTGGTAATGATCACGCAGGAACAGAATACAAGTTCGAAATTAAAAAACATTTAGAAGAAAAAGGTTTTACAGTTCTAAATTTTGGAACCGATACAAATGATTCTATGGATTATCCTGATGCAATTCATCCAACAGCAGATGCTGTAGAATCTGGTAAAGCAACATTTGGTATTATTTTATGCGGAAGCGGAAACGGTGCACAAATGACAGCAAATAAACACCAAGGCATTAGAGCAGCTTTGTGTTGGAACAATGAGTTGGTCTCTTTAACAAGACAACACAACAACTCGAATATTTTAGCCATTCCTGCACGTTTTGTGTCTTTACAACAAGCAATTGGTTTTGTAGATATTTTTTTATCTACCGAATTTGAAGGCGGGAGACACGCAAACAGAGTACATAAAATTTCTTGTTAAATTCGTCTGTCATTCCTGCGAAGGCAGGAATCTTTTCTTTTAAAATATGAATTTCATCACAAAACCTTTTTCAGAATTAACAACTACAGAACTTTATAAGATACTTCAATTAAGAGCAGAAGTATTTGTGGTAGAACAAGATTGTGTATATCAAGATTTAGATTTTAAAGATCAAAAATCGTTACATGTGTATGGTTTAAAAAATGATAAAGTAGTGGCATATACACGTATTTTTAAACCAGGAGACTATTTTAAAAATGCAAGTATTGGTAGAGTGGTTGTAGCTGCCAATGAACGTACATATGGTTTCGGTCACGATCTAATGAAAACATCAATAGCCGTTGTAAAAAAGTATTTTAAAGTCGATGAAATTACAATTTCTGCACAAGTATATCTGAAAAAATTTTACGAATCTCATGGATTTGAAAAAGTAGGAGAAGCCTATTTAGAAGACGGAATTCCACATATTAGAATGGATAAAAAATAAGAGAAATAAACAATGAGTAAAACACTTACATATTTTATAATAGCAATTAGTTTAGGGTCAATTTTCTTTTCTGTGTATGCAATGTTTAAAGGGCAAAAATTTTTAGATGCTTCTGGAGGAATTGTAATAGGTTTAGGGTTGTTGGGAATTTTGTATTTTGAAAAAATGAGTAAGAAATAATTTAAACCAAGCTTTCCACTTCTTTTACATCGCCAATTTTTAAGTTTTCTAATTCAATTTTACCAATTCTTACCCGAATTAAGCGCAATGTTGGGAAACCAACAGCAGCTGTCATTTTTCTGACTTGTCTAAATTTACCTTCTCTTATAACGATAGAAATCCAACTTGTTGGGCCATGACGGTCGTCTCTAATTTTCTGACTTCTTAACGGAAACTTAGGGTCTTCTATTAAAAAAGCTTTCCCCGGTTTTGTGATGTATTTTTTTCCGTCAAAACCAATTTCTACACCAGATTTTAATTTTTCTACAGCCTCTTCAGTAATAATTCCATCTACTTGAACATAATATTCTTTTTCGTATGTACTACTTCTAATTTCTTCCGAAACTTTGCCATCTGTTGTTAATAAAAGCAAACCTTCAGAAGGAACATCTAAACGACCAATTGCCATGGTTCCTTCAGGAAAAGCAAATAATTCTCCTAACAATTTTTTCTTTCTTTTTGCAGGATTTACAAATTGAGAAATCATTCCCCAAGGTTTGTGAATGATAAAATGGCGGTGAGTCTTATTCAAAGTCTAACACTTTAATTTCAAAAGAAAAGGTATTCTCACCTTCTGACAAACGCATATTTTCTTCGGAAAATTTTTGATCTGTATACGAAGTATATTTAGAAATTGGTTCAATACAAATCATATTATCTACTGCTGTCCAAAGCATAAAGTTGTCAAAGCCTTTTGTGGAAATTTCTAAATGATTTTTATCGGTATTTTCTAAAATGATTTTCTCAGTATTTAAGACGGGAAAAGCGTTATGACCTGCTTTATAAACTTCTTTTAAAGTTATTTTTTTATTGTTGGCAAGTAAAGTCTCATGACCGGTGTTCGATAATAAAAAAGCAGGATGGTAGCCCAACATAAAAGGCATTCCTACTTCCGAAGTAATTATAAAATCGATTTTTAAGGTATTATTTTCTAATGTAAAATGTTTTTTAAAAGTAAAATCAAAAGGCCAAGAGAGCATTGCTTCAGTAGATTTTTTTGGAAATTTACTATTTACAATTTGAGTATTTTTTTTATATCTTTTGATGAATTTAGCGCTGGTTTTACCCGAAGAAAAAAGTGAATATTCCAATTCTCTTAACAAACCGTGTTGATCTTGAATGGCATCTCCATTTTTAGTATGCACTCTAAAATTATTTTTAGCTGTTGGGCCAATTACTGGAAACATTTCAATATCAGAATTTCGCCAACCTTTGCTTCCTTTTTGGTGTATGTATTCAGTTGCATTCACTTTAAAAGAGATTAACTCTCCTTTTTCAATGGTTACACTACTATTTTTATGAAGTAATTTAACAACATCTTTCATCCTATATTTTTAAAGAAACAATACTACAAAAATGAATATTATTTTTTAGTAAAAAAACTATAGTTTTTCGTAACTTGCTATACTTTTTAAAATAAAATTATTAGCAGTATTTATGGCAGCAGCAGATAAAGAAAAAACAGCAAAATTAAAGGCATTACAACTTACTTTAGACAAATTAGACAAAACCTATGGTAAAGGTTCTGTAATGAAATTAGGAGATGTTGTAGTAGAAGATATAGACGCAATTTCATCTGGTTCTTTAGGATTAGATTTAGCATTAGGCGTTGGTGGATATCCAAGAGGAAGAGTAATTGAAATTTACGGACCAGAATCTTCTGGTAAAACAACCTTAACATTACATGCAATTGCAGAGGCTCAAAAAGCAGGTGGAATTGCAGCTTTTATTGATGCAGAACACGCTTTCGATCGTTTTTATGCAGAAAATTTAGGTGTAGACATAGAAAATTTAATTATTTCTCAACCAGATCATGGTGAGCAAGCATTAGAAATTGCAGAAAACTTAATTCGCTCTGGCGCCATAGACATTGTTGTAATTGATTCTGTTGCGGCATTAACACCAAAATCTGAAATTGAAGGTGAAATGGGAGACTCTAAAATGGGGCTTCATGCACGTTTAATGTCTCAAGCATTGCGTAAATTAACAGGTACTATTTCTAAAACAAATTGTACGGTTATTTTTATCAATCAATTACGTGAAAAAATTGGCGTAATGTTCGGAAATCCAGAAACAACAACGGGTGGAAACGCATTAAAATTCTATGCTTCTGTACGTTTAGATATTAGAAGAAGAACGCAAATTAAAGACGGAGATAAAGTTATTGGAAACAGTACCAAAGTAAAAGTTGTAAAGAATAAAGTAGCTCCACCGTTTCAAATTGCAGAATTTGATATTATGTACGGACAAGGAATCTCTAAAGTTGGTGAAATTTTAGATATTGGTGTAGAATTAGGAATTGTAAAGAAAAGTGGTTCTTGGTTTAGTTACGGAGACACAAAATTAGGCCAAGGTAGAGATGCTGTAAAAGGTTTAATTAAAGACAATCCTGAATTGGCAGAAGAATTGGAAGGAAAAATAAAAGAAGCTATTGAAAACCAAGAATAAGTTAGTGAAACTTAATTTTTAAAAGTTGTAGAGCAACGCATTAAAAATTAATTGTTGAACTAATCCCGCTAAAAAGCGGGATCTTTGGAAATTATTTTCCTAATGTTCTTCGAACAAAAAATTCATCTAATATTTTTGAATTTATAAAGAAGTTATTTTAACAAACTGCTATAGAAATAATCAATCTATAGCAGTTTTTATTTGAAATATGATTGAAGTCACTAAAAATATTCAATTAAAAGAGGTTTCTAATACAGATACAAAAGTGTTATTTCAATTGATGCAAGAAATCTATCCACCAGCATACAGCCATTTCTGGAAAGATGATGGTTCTTGGTATGTAAATTCTCAATATTCTAAAGAGAACACTTTAAAAGAACTCTCTCAAGCAAATGCAGACTTTTACTTTATTCTTTTTAAGAGTGAAATTGTTGGAAATTTTAGAATTGTTTGGGATGAAAAACTGCCGAATTTGCTTGAAGAAAAACAGGTAAAGTTACATCGTGTTTACTTACATCCAAAAACCCAAGGGAAAGGTTTGGGAAAGACGTTACTTTCTTGGTTAGAAGAAGAAGCGCAACAAAAAGGCTATAAAATTATTTGGTTAGATGCGATGGATGCACAGCCTCAAGCGTTTCAATTTTATAAAAAAGCGGGTTATACATACCATTCTCATACTTTTCTTCCTTTTGAATTAATGCATGATAAGGTTCGGAAAATGAGTCAGGTTTATAAAATTCTCTAAATTTATTCTTTAGAAATAATTTTCACCAACCATAATATTAAATAAGCTCCAAGGCCTAAACCAGCAAATAAAACCAATAAGACAAATACTATTCTAATATTTTTTGCTGAAAACTGCGTTTTTGTACTTAACCATTCACATACTCCTAAAATCATATTTTTTTATTTTAAAATTAAATATATAATTTACTAGTTTTTTTTAAATGTTTGTTCGGATAATTTCAATTTTTTATTGAAATTGTGCCGAGAACGAATTAAGAAAACCCAAATTATATGTAATATTTTAATGTTATTTTGGTATTATAATCAAACACCAGTACTTCCAAAACCATCGGCACCGCGATCAGTTTCAGATAAAATGGCTACTTCTTTCCAATCTACTCTTTCGTGTTTTGCAATTACCAATTGTGCAATACGTTCACCATCATTTACTACAAATTCTTCATTGGAAAGGTTTACTAAAATTACGCCAATTTCTCCACGATAATCTGCATCTACAGTTCCAGGAGAATTTAGAACCGTAATCCCTTTTTTAGCAGCCAAACCACTTCTTGGTCTTACTTGTGCTTCAAAACCAATGGGTAAAGCAATACATAAACCTGTTTTTACAAGGGCTCTTTCCAAAGGTTTCAATGTAATTGAAGATTTAATATTTGCTCGTAAATCCATTCCTGCAGCACCATTGGTTTCGTAGTTAGGTATAGCGTGTTTTGATTTGTTAATTATTTGTACGTTCATTTTTAAAGTAAGATAAGTAACAAATATAATAATTCAGATAAGTATTCATCAAAAAGATACTAATTTTATTACTTTTGAAGTTCAAAATGAATGAATGATGAATGAACAGAAAAAAATAGCGGTGCTAGGGGGTGGAAGTTGGGCAACAGCTATTGTAAAAATGCTTACAGAAAATTTAGAAACGGTTGGTTGGTATATGAGAAGTGAGGCTAGCATCGAGCATATAAAAGAGAACAACCACAATCCTAAGTATTTAAGAGCTGCAGATGTATATGCAAATCAGTTAGATTTGTCTAACGATATCAATAAAACGGTTGCAAATTATGATGTGCTTATTTTTGCGATTCCCTCTGCTTTTTTAATGAGTGAATTGGATAAACTAAAGGTATCATTAAAAAATAAAATTATTTTTTCTGCCATCAAAGGAATTGTGCCTGAAACAGGTTTAATTGTAGGTGAACATTTCCATAAAGAATACAATATTCCTTTTCAAAACATTGGTGTCATAACGGGTCCTTGTCATGCAGAGGAGGTTGCAATGGAACGCTTGTCTTATTTAACAATCGCATGTCAAAATGAAGAAAATGCGAAGTTGATTGGAAATTCATTACAGAGTTGGTATATAAAAATTAAAATTTCTGATGACATTATTGGTACTGAATATGCCGCGATGCTTAAAAATATTTACGCTGTTGCTGCAGGAATCGCACATGGTTTAGGTTATGGAGATAATTTTCAATCCGTTTTAATGAGCAATGCAATTCGTGAAATGAAACGCTTTATCAAAAAAGTTCATAAGATGAAACGCAATATTAATAACTCTGCTTATTTAGGCGATTTGTTAGTAACAGGGTACTCCGTTTTTAGTAGAAATAGACAATTTGGAAACATGGTTGGGAAAGGATACACTGTAAAATCTGCTCAAATGGAAATGAGTATGGTGGCAGAAGGCTATTATGCCACTAAAAGCGCTTTTAAAATGAAAGAAGAAAATGGCGCAAAAACACCTATTATTGACGCTGTTTTTAATGTTCTATACAATCATAAAGATGCTAAAAAAGAATTTAAAAAGTTGACGGATAAACTCGATTAATTGTTTAATTTTGAACATTATTACGTTTTATTAAACAATCAGTATGAAAACAATACAAGAAGTTGTAGAAAGTACCATTAGAAAAACACCCTTTATAGAAGAAGCTTTGCATGAAAAACTGATCAATGTTTCTTCTTTAGCAAGAATCATCTTACCAGAAGTTTCTAGTGTATTAAAGAAAGATGTAAAGGTTGGCGCAGTGATGATGGCCATTAACAGACTTTCTCCAGCAAGTGAACTTCGCATACGAAAAAACATAAAAAAGCTTGCTTTAGATCTTGGTGATGTAATTGTAAGATCAGACTTATGTGATTTTACATTTAAAAACACGCCCTCTTTATTAAGAGAAATAGCAAAGATCTTAACGAAATCTTCTGAAAGTTCTGACTATTTTTTAACGGTTTCTCAAGGAATCTTTGAAACCAATATTGTGACTAGTAAAAACCTACAACCATTTGTAGAAGAAATTTTTGAACAAGAAACCTTAATTTCTAATGTGTTAGACTTGGCTTCTATCACCATAAAATTACCAAAAGAAAATACAGAGCAATCGGGTATTTACTATTTTATATTAAAACAATTAGCTTGGGCAGACATTCCGCTTCAAGAAATTATTTCTACGACGAATGAAATGACAATTGTGGTAAAAGAGCAAGACATCAATCAAACTTTTGCTATTTTAATGGACATGAAATTGAGCTAAATAGATGTCTAAAAATGATCCTTACGCAGCATTAAGAATAAAGGAATTTAATATTTTTTTATTCGTAAGATTTCTATTGGTCTTTGGTTGGTCTATGCAGTTTATTGTAATAGAATGGCAAGTTTATTCTATTACAAAAGACCCACTTTCTTTAGGAATTATTGGTTTGATGGAAATTATTCCTGCATTTTCAATGGCATTATTTGCGGGGCATATTGTAGATCAAAAAGAAAAGAGAAATTTATTAGCCATTTGTACTGCGGCTTTTTCTTTGATTAGTTTAGGACTGTTTTTATTAACCACAGAAAGTGTTCTAGAAAGTTGGTCTACAAATTACATTTTATATTCCATTTACGGATTGGTTTTTTTCGGCGGATTTCTTCGCTCATTTTTTGGACCCACAATTTTTTCTTTAGTCGCTTTGTTAGTTCCTAAAAAAATCTATCATAATGCGGCAACTTGGAGCACAAGCACTTGGAAAACAGCATCTGTTTCCGGAGCGCTCTTTGGAGGTATTTTTATTGGAAAAATTGGTGTGGACAAAACATTATGCCTCGTTTTTATCTTAGTCATTTTAGCTTTTATTTTTACTTTCTTAATTAAAAAGAAACCAATTTTAAACACCAAAATTGGCGAACCGATGAAAGAAAGTTTAAAGGCTGGTGTAAAGTTCGTTTTTCAAAATAAAGCAATTTTAGGGGTTTTAACTTTAGATATGATTGCCGTTTTATTTGGAGGAACTGTCGCAATTTTATCCGTTTTTGCACAAGATGTTTTAAATGTTGGTCCAGAAGGTTTTGGTCTTTTAAACGCTTCTATTTCTATGGGAAGTATCGTAACCATGTTCTTAACAACCTATATCCCTATCAACAGAAATACTGGTAAAAAAATGTTGGTTTCTGTCTTTATCTTTGGATTGAGTATTATTGGTTTCGGACTGTCTTCAATTTTTTGGCTAAGTCTTTTGATGTTATTTATAAGTGGTGCCGCAGACGGAATTTCGATGGTTATTCGTCAAACAATTTTGCAATTAAAAACACCCGATGAAATGCGAGGTAGAGTTTCTTCTGTAAACTCTATGTTTGTAGGTTCTTCAAATGAATTAGGCGCTTTTGAAAGTGGTTTAGCGGCTAAAATATTAGGACCTGTGGTTGCAGTTGTTTTTGGTGGAACCATGACCTTAATAACTGTTGTTGCTACAGGAGCACTAAATCCAACGTTAAGAGAGCTAGATTTAACAGAAGAGATAGAAGCGAATGAAAATAAAGAGTAGTTTTACTTTGGAATATTTTTAAAATTACCCAAACGCATCGTCCAATCATACCTATTAAATGCTAACTTCTTAGGTTTTTCTGGTGTAATTTTATAGTCGGCTAAAATTTGTCTTGCACCACAAAGACCACCAAAATCTGCTCTAAACCATGAAAATAAAGAAACCGATTTTGCAGTTCTGGTTTCTTTGCTATAGGTAGTTTGTTCTTTCAGGTATTGTGTTGTCATAAAATCGAATTCTTTATCTAAATTCTCTGATGTAAATTTAGCAACTGGCGGACAACTTTCCGCACCACAATTCAGGGCGAAATGAATTCTCCAATCTATATTTTTAACACGCAATTTTCGCTCCCATTTTGCTCTAAAATATTTACGTAAATATCCCCAACTCAATTTAACTCTAGATTTGCGAAGAATAGCATGCTCAATAGCATCAAAAGATAAGGTCTCACCTGCAATTTTTACGCGTTCTTTTTTGAAAAAAGTACCTCTATCTTCATATTCCTTAGGGTTTTCGGTTAAAGATATTTGAATAAACGAGTTGTAAACATTTACCCAAAAAGCATTTTTTTGTTTGTCGGTTTTTAATTGACCTACCAAATCATCTAAAGAACTATTTGCTAAAATTTTTACTTCTTTATCATAGGATTTTCCATCCATAATATTTTGAAGTAAAACCTGAGAAACTTCACTGTAATTTACAGTATCTTGTGCATTGAAATTAAAAGTAGCGACTAAAAAAAGAATTAAAAAAAACGGTTTCATATAAATTTACGTAAGTTTAAGTATGCTATTAAGTATCATTATTCCTGTATACAATGAGAAAGAAAACCTTCTAAAGAGGTTGTCGTTTTTAAGTGAACAAGCTAACAAATTTCCTTTAGAAATAATTATTTCTAATTCCCCAGAAACCTCAGATGCAAGTTCAGATGTTTGTAAAAACTTTGATAAAGTTAGCTATTTAAAAAGCGATACAAAAGGAAGAGCTGCACAAATGAATTTTGGTGCAAGCAAAGCCAAAGGAGATGTATTCCTTTTTTTACATGCAGATGTTGAACTTCCGGAAGATTTTTATACTCAAATTTTTCAGGCAGTAAAAAATGGAAATAAAGTGGGTTATTTTGCGTATAAGTTTGATAAAGAATCTGCATTATTAAATTTCAACAGCAAATTTACTGCCAAAGATGGGCTATTTTCAGGAGGCGGTGATCAATGTCAGTTTTTTACCAAAGCCATTTTTAAAGAGCTCAACGGTTATAATGAAGCGTTTTGTATTATGGAAGATTTTGAAATGATAGACCGCGTAAAGAAACAAAAAATTCCGTTTAAAATTATACAATCTAAAGCCATTGTTAGCGCAAGAAAATACAAAGACCACTCTTGGTTAAAAGTAAATCTCATTAACGGATACGTGTTTTTAAAATACAAATTAGGAGTACATCCAACAAGTTTAAGAAAAACCTATAAAAGTTTGTTGCGAGAGAGTGTTTAATATACAAAAAGACCCTTCTAAAACCTGAAGGGTCTGAAGTATTATGTGAATTTTAGTTAACTACTCAAAAGTTGTGGCAGTTCTTAACATTTCTTCTAATTCTTGTTGATGCATTTCTGCCGTTTTTTTATCCCAAGAAAATGTTTTTTCAAATAGACTGAATACAAACTCTTTATGCAAAATCACGCTTTGCATGTCAAAAAATAAACGACCTGTTCTTCGCATAAAGAAGTCTGTAGGTGTGCACGTCATTTCATTTTCTATACAGAATAAAACTTCAGCTTTTATCATTTTTTTCTGATCACTTTCTTCTGACATTTCTAAAGAGAAATCATCGTATTTCTGTAGAACTACATCTGTTTGTTTTCCATAATTGTAGACCAAATATTTTGCATCTTTTTCATCAAAACCAACTTCAGCAATTCTATTATGAATGGCGTCTATATAACTTTTAACCTCCTCAGAATTTGCAAAAGTTCCTCCAGAAAGTACAATTTCTTTAGTTTTAATAGCTTCAAACTCTTTGTCGAATCTTCGTTCGTATTTTTTAGCAACCAAATCTACAATTCGTTCTGCCATTTTTCTATAGCCTGTTAATTTTCCGCCAGCAATAGAAATTAATTCTGTATCAGACACAAAAATTTCATCTTTTCGAGACAATTCTGAAGCCGATTTTCCTTCTTCATGAATTAACGGACGCAAACCTGCCCAAGAAGATTGAATATCTTCTAAAGTAATATTAATTTTAGGAAACATATTATTTACGGCTGCGATCAAATAGGTCGCATCAACCAAACTAGTGTTTACATCGTCTTTATCTTCTTGATAATTGGTATCTGTGGTTCCAAAATAAGTTACTTTTCCACGCGGAATTGCAAACATCATTCTACCATCTGGAACATCAAAATAAACAGATTGTTTTACAGGTAATTTTTCATGTGCAACTACTAAATGAACACCTTTTGTTAAATGTAAACGTTTGCCTGTTTTAGAGTGATTTGTTTGACGCAAAGTATCTACCCAAGGACCAGTTGCATTTACTACATACTTTGCCTTAATATCGAAAGATTCGTTGGTAAAAATATCTTTTACAGATGCACCAACTACCCTATTTTCCTCATAAATAAATTCTGATGCTTCTGTGTAATTGATAATTTTTGCATCATAATCTAGCGCCGTTTTTAAAACCTCTAATGTTAAACGTGCATCGTCTGTTCTGTACTCTGCATAATAACCAGCGCCATTTAGTATTTTTGACGGTAGTAAAGGTTCTTGTTCTATAGCTTCTTCTTTAGAAAGCATTTTGCGTTTGTCTTCACCCTCTACAGATGCTAAAATATCATAGACTTTTAATCCGATAGATGTTAACCAAGAACCATACGTTCCACCATCAATTAATGGTAAAATCATTTTTTCTGGAATCACTAAATGTGGTGCCAATTTATGAACAATTGCACGTTCTGTTCCTACTTCTTTTACCAACCAAAAATCGAATTGTTTTAAATAACGCAAGCCTCCATGAATCAATTTTGTAGATTTGCTCGAAGTTCCTGAAGCAAAATCATTTTTTTCTATAAGCGCGACTTTCATACCTCTAGAAGCAGCGTCTAAAGCAATTCCTGCTCCGGTAATTCCACCACCAATGATCAATACATCAAATTCGGTTGCTCGTAAATCTTTGGTAATATTTTCTCTGTTGAAGAAGGAAAAATTGTTCATATTTGAAGGTAAATTTATAAATGAATATTCATATAAATGCTATCTTTTAGCAAAATACAAAAAAGCAAAACATTCGTTTTACCTTTTTATATTTTTTTTGTTTAAAAATGTGTTTTTAATATAATTAATAGAGCATTTTAGCTACTTTTATAAAAAATTTAAAATGGCAATATCAGATTTATATTCTACAGGAAAACACAAACAAGAAATTGGTCATTTTGCCAATATTGTAAAAATTGCAAAAGTAGATGGAAAAATTAGTGATGGTGAAACAAAATTACTAATTAGAGCTGGAATAAATTTAAATATCACCTTAGAAGAGTTTTCTGTAATTTTAAACAATCCTGAAAAATTTCCAATAAACCCGCCTGCAAGTTATGAGGAAAGAATAGAGCGTTTGTATCGTTTGGCTAAAATGATTTTAGTAGATGGAGAAGCTAAATTAATTGAAGTTGAATTGATGCGAAAAATTGCTATTGGTTTGCATTTTCCTATAGATAATGTAGAAAAAGTGTGTGATGAGGCGATTCATTTAGTGATAAATAACAACGAGTTAAACGATTTTATAGTTGCAATAAAAAAAGTAGATAGCGTTTAAAAATTATAACTTTTTACTCTAAAATTTTGGTTGGTAAACCGTCAATGCTTGTTTGATTCCTGTTTTCCCAATAGGTTTTTATTCCTTCTTTGCCTTGTTCTGCTGCCCAATCATTCAATTGATTTCTTTCTTCTTTGTACTCAAAATACGGAATCGACATGCCGCAAGAAGTTTGCGCAGATTCTATGTTAATATCAAAAATTTGACGCGTTCCTGGGGTTTTTGGAAACAAAGAAATTAATGCATCCCAAGAAGCATCACCTTCTTTTATCTCTTTCCCTTTTCCGTACAAACGTAAAATATTTGGCGCACCTTCAAAAGCACAAAACATAATGGTAATACGCTTGTTTTCTAGCAAATGTGCAGCAGTTTCGTTCCCACTTCCTGTAACATTCAACCATAAAACACGGTTTTCATCAACAACTCTAAAAGAATCCATTCCTTTAGGAGAAAGATTAATTCTTCCTGAATTTGGTGCAGTAGCGACAAAGAATATTTTTTGTGCTTCGATAAACTTTTGAAGCCTTGATGTAAGTTTTGTATAGAATTTAGACATAAAAATTATTTTTAGGCAGATATTGGGTTTATTTGAACTTGTCCTCCAATAGCTTTTAAAACTTTCATTATTGTTGAAAATTGAGGTTTTGCTCCATCGGATAATGCTTTATACAAACTAGGTCTGCTTAATCCAGTTTCTTCTGAAATTTTAGTCATTCCAATGGTCTTTGCAATATGTCCAATGGCATTTATTATATCTGCATTGTCTCCTTCTTCTAAAACGGTATTAAGATACTCAGCAATCATTTCTTTGCTGTCTAAATAATCTGCTACGTCAAATTTTGAAGTTTCCATATTTTTGATTTGTTCAATTTTTCCAAATTTCTTTCGTCTTTTTAATATCTGTTTTTTGTGTAGATTTATCTCCACCAATTAAAAGAATAATTATTTCTCCATTCTTTATTTTAAAATAAATTCGATAACCTTTGGCAAAATTTATTCGTATTTCATTAATTCTGGTGCCAACAACAGGTTTGCAGTCTCCAAAATGCGCATCGCTTTCTAATTTCTGAATTCTGAACAAGATTTTCGATTTGGTCTTTACATCTTTTAGCTTTCTCAGTCATTTGTCAAATTCAGTTGTTTTTTCAATAAAAAACATATTTACTGTATCTACTTGGATACAAAATTACACTTATTTTTTAATTATTCCAATATTTAATTTTTAGTTAGGAAGCTTAATGTATTAAAACGATTTACAAAAAGAACAATAATTTACTACCTTTCCCAAAAATAAAATCTTTTCTTATGGAATACGGATTTCTTTCAGTACTACCTCCCATTGTTGCCATCATTTTAGCGTTAAGAACAAAACAAGTGTACATCGCTTTGTTATTCGGAATCTGGTTTTCTTGGTTGATTATGAAAGGATGGAACCCTTTAGAAGGAACTTTAGCAATGATTGAAGGGATGGTAAATGTGTTTCAATCGAAAGGAAATACAAGAACCATTATGTTTAGCGCTTTGGTGGGTTCTTTGTTAATATTTATTCAATATTCTAAGGGAGTTGAGGGTTTTATAAACATTATCAATAGAAAATTGGTGAAATATGAAACTAAAAAAACCGGCTATAGCAGAGTAATGGTGCAAATTTTAGCCGCTTTTACAGGACTATTATTATTTGTAGAAACAAGCATTAGTTCTTTAACCGTTGGAACATTGTACCGTCCAATTTTTGATAAGTTAGGAATTCCGCGTGAAAAACTCGCTTATATTGCAGATTCTAGTTCTGCACCTTCATCTATCTTAATTCCCTTTAATGCTTGGGGCGCTTTTATTATGGGTTTGTTGTTAACTCAAGGTATAGAAAAACCGTTTTCTGTAATGATTGCCTCGATTAAATATAATTTTTATCCGTTGTTGGCAATTGGAATTTTGTTTTTTATCATCCTATCAAAAAAAGATTTTGGATTGATGAAAAAAGCCGAAAAAAGAACCAAAGAAACAGGTCTGTTAATGAACGAAGGTTCTAAACCAATGGTTTCAGATGAAGTTACTTCATTTCCGCCAAAAGAAGGAATTGAAGCGAAAGCTTATAATATGATTGTGCCACTTTTGGTGATGGTTTTAATGATGCCCATCAACTTGATTTATACAGGTTGGAATGCCGTAACAACATCCACCTCATTTTGGAATCGTGCTTCACAAGCAATTGGCGAAGGTTCTGGTTCATCATCTGTTTTGTATGCAGTAATTACAGCAATTTTAGTGGCAATAAGCATGTATTTTATGCAAGGAATTTTAAAACCAAAGGAAGCCGTAAACTTAACACTGAAAGGAATCAGCGAGTTAATGCCTTTGGCGTTGTTAATGTTATTAGCCTTTGCAATAGGTGATGCTTGTAAAGAATTAGAAACAGGAGTGTATGTTGCCAATGCTACAAAAGAGTGGTTATCGCCAGAGTTATTACCCGCAGTAGTTTTTCTAATTAGTTCTTTTATTGCGTTTTCTACAGGAACCTCTTGGGGAACTTTTGCCATTATGTTGGCAATTGCTGTTCCTATGGCAAACATGCACGGAGCAGATATTACCATAGTTGTGGCTGCGACTTTAGGAGGAGGAATTTTTGGAGATCATTGTTCGCCAATTTCAGACACTTCTATCATTTCCTCTATGGCTTCTGCTAGTGATCATATAGACCATGTAAAAACCCAATTGCCTTATGCATTAGTTGGTGGCGCAATTACCACTATTTTGTATTTGATGATTGGGTTTTTTGGGTAAGCGAAGCGTAATTCTGAACTTGTTTCAGAATCTTATGTTAATAATTTGGGCGTTACCACAAGGGTCGCGCTTTCTACTATATCTTTTTGTGAAAAACAAAAAGGATGCCGTTTCAATCGCTAACGCGGGCGTATTTATCAACAACTTTCAATTCCGATCAGTTTGTCATTCTAGAAGAACCTTTGAAGTTATTTGCGAGAGACGCTTCCAGCGTGACAAACGAGATGTTATTAGGTTTGCGCATTTCCGCACGGTTTGTCATTCTAGAAAAATCTTTGAAGCTGTTATTGCAAATTCATATCATTTTTTGCTTTAAAAGCAAACCTTGGCGCACCCTGCAAAAAACTTTACGACTTTGCATTTAAGTATCACTTTGCTAAAACTCCACGTTTTTTCAATTCAGGAATTTCTCTTAAAGCACCTTCTTTAAGGGTATTCTCTTTAAAAAGAAATGTTTTTTCATACAAGGTATTTCCTTCAAAAAAAGAAACTTGAAAACGGTTGTTTAGTTTGAATAATTCAGGTTGCATTAACTCTATTTTTGCAAAAGAATTTGCAGGCAATTTTTCTATTTTTTTACGCAATAAAGAAGTCGTTTTTGTATCAGAAAATCCTTGGGAAACAATCACCATCATTTCCAAATCAACTTTTTTATTATTGATGATATAAACGTTCCAATCGTCTGTTTTGTAGATGTCGTTGTATTCGTAAACCACCGCCATTTCTAGGTTGGTAACTTCTGGTATTTTAATGTCTTTTTTCACGCGTGCTGAAATTGTTGAATAATTTTTTTTAATATTTATTAAAGTTCGTTGCCATAGCATTTTAAGGTTAGGCTATTTCAATATTTAAATGTTTACCTAGTCCTAATTCAATTAGCTTGTAATAAGTTGAAACTTGAATATCACTTAAACCACGTTCAATTCGTGATATATAGCTTTTTTTTGTTCCAGTTCTTTCAGCAAGTTGCTCTTGAGTTAAATTTGCCTCTTTGCGAGCTTCTTTTAGCATAACTCCTAATCGAAAAGCAAGAGAGTCAGCGTCATATTTATCACGCTTTTTAGTTCCTTTTTTTCCGTATGTTTCAACAAGAATATCTTCAAAATCAGTTACATTTTTCATATGAGTCGTTTTTATTTTTTAGGTATTCCTTTTTCAATTTTTCCGCAAGCTTAATTTCCTTTTTTGGTGTTTTTTGAGATTTCTTTACAAAGCAATTTATGAGTACCACTAAATTTCCATCGTCAAAAAAGCAAAGAATCCTTATACTTTTAAAAGCTGTAATTACACGTACTTCATAAATTCCGTCTGTATGTTCAAGATATTTAAAGAATTTTTTAGAGACTTGCCTTTCAAAACGAACCAAATCCAAAACATATCCTATTTTTTCACGAACCTTTTCGTCTTGAGCTTTAAAAAAATCAGCGAAATATTCTTTGTATGCGATTACTTTTCTTATCACACCACAAAGTTAACTAATTAGTGTACTAAAGACAAATAAAATTTAAAAATTTGATAAGAAAACAAATTTCTCGCGCTTTGGGTAAGTTATAATAACACATTTTTTTAATGAGGCCTACACTGATCGAAGCCGCCGAATTCGGAAGATTAAGATGGGCTTTTTCTTTTATAAGACCGACTTAAACTGCTCCAAGAAACGCTTGTCATTTTCGTAAAACATTCTAATATCTGGTATTTGATATAGCAACATGGCAATACGTTCAATTCCCATTCCGAATGCATACCCAGAATATTTTGTAGGATCTATATTGGCGTTTTTCAATACGTTAGGATCTACCATTCCGCAGCCCATAATCTCTAACCAACCCGTTCCTTTGGTAATTCTATAATCGGTTTCCGTTTCTAATCCCCAATAAATATCTACCTCTGCACTTGGCTCTGTAAATGGAAAATAAGAAGGTCGTAATCTGATTTTAGACTTTCCGAACATCTCTTTTGTAAAGTATAAAAGGGTTTGTTTTAAATCGGCAAAAGAAACATCAGTATCTATATACAAACCTTCCACTTGATGAAAAATACAATGCGCACGTGCAGAAATATCTTCATTCCTAAAAACTCTTCCCGGAGAAATGGTTCTAATTGGTGGTTGGTTTTCTTCCATGTAACGAACTTGTACAGAAGAAGTATGTGTTCTTAATAAAATATCTGTCCCGAAGTTTCCTCGGGATTGCTCAATAAAAAACGTGTCTTGCATATCTCTTGCAGGATGATATTCTGGCAAGTTTAATGCTGTAAAGTTATGCCAATCATCTTCAATTTCTGGACCTTCAGAAACGGTAAAACCAATTTTATTAAAAACGTCAATAATTTGATTTTTCACCAATGAAATTGGATGACGAGAACCTAATTCAATAGGTTCTGACGGACGTGTTAAATCTCCATAAAAAGATTTTTCACTCGTAGAGCTGTCTAAAGCATCATTTAATTCAGCAACTTTACCTTCTGCAGATTGCTTTAAGTTGTTTAAAGCTTGCCCAAAATCTTTACGCATTGCAGCGTCTACATTTTTAAATTCAGAAAATAAATCTTTTAACAATCCTTTACTTCCTAAGTACTTAATTCTAAACGCTTCAACTTCATCTTTGGTAGTTGCATTAAACGATTTTACATCACCAATCAATTCTTTTACTTTATCTAACATTTTCGGGTAAAATTAAAGCGCAAATTTAGTGTTTTTTGTAGAATTTTATCCATCTAAAATTTAAAAAACAACAACCGCTTTCGAAATCGATTGAAATATAGACTTCTAAAGAATAATTAAAAAATTATTTTTTAATTGCGAATTCATAAATTAACTATATTTGTCGTCTAAAATTTTTATTAAATTCATAAAAAATTATGGCTGAGAATATAGAGTCAAAAATTAAGGAGTTCATGAAAATGGTTAAAAAGAGAAATAACCATGAACCAGAATTTTTACAAGCAGTTCAAGAAGTTGCAGAAACGGTAATTCCTTATATTGCTAAAAATGATATTTACCACGGTAAAAATATTTTACTAAGAATGGTAGAACCAGAAAGATTAATTTCTTTTAGAGTTTCTTGGGTAGATGATGATGGAGAGGTGCAAGTTAATAGAGGATATAGAATTCAAATGAATTCAGCAATTGGCCCATACAAAGGCGGTTTGCGTTTTCACCCATCTGTAAATGCTAGTATTTTAAAGTTTTTAGCTTTTGAACAAGTATTTAAAAACTCTTTAACAACATTGCCAATGGGTGGTGGAAAAGGAGGTTCAGATTTTGACCCTAAAGGAAAATCAGACAACGAGATTATGCGTTTCTGCCATGCTTTTATGAGCGAATTATTTAGACATATTGGCCCAAACACAGATGTACCTGCTGGAGATATTGGCGTTGGTGGACGTGAGATTGGTTTTATGTTTGGAATGTATAAAAAACTGAACAACGAATTTACTGGAGTTTTAACTGGTAAAGGTGCTTCTTGGGGTGGTTCTTTAATTAGACCAGAAGCAACAGGTTACGGAACGGTTTATTTTGCACAAAATATGTTATTGCGTAAAGACGATTCTTTTAAAGGAAAGACGGTAGTAATTTCGGGTGCTGGAAATGTGGCACAATACGCAGCAGAAAAAGCTATAGAATTAGGCGCAACTGTTTTAACATTATCAGATTCTGGAGGCTATATTTTAGATGAAGAAGGCATTAGCACAGAAAAGTTGAAGCATGTAATGTTCATCAAAAATAAAAAAAGAGGAAGAATTAGCGAATATGTAGACAAGTATCCGAACGCAAAATATGTTGAAGGAGAAAGACCTTGGTCTGTAAAGTGTGATATTGCTTTACCATGTGCAACTCAAAATGAGTTGAATGGAGACGAAGCAAAAGAATTGATTAAAAATGGTTGTATGTGTGTTTCTGAAGGTGCAAATATGCCTTCTACACCAGAAGCTATTCACGAATTTCAGAAAGGAAAAATTTTATTTGCTCCAGGAAAAGCATCGAATGCTGGTGGAGTTGCTACTTCTGGATTAGAAATGAGTCAGAATTCATTAAGATTAAGCTGGTCTCGTAAAGAAGTAGATGATCGATTAAAAGAAATCATGGAAGATATTCATGACTCTTGTGTAGAATATGGAGAAAGAGAAGACGGAAGTGTAGATTACATTAGTGGCGCAAATATTGCTGGTTTTGTAAAAGTTGCAGACGCAATGTTAGCGCAAGGAATTATTTAAATTTGTAAAACTCAATTTTTATTCCGAAGCTTCGTACAGGGAAGCAATGAATTAAAATTTGCTAGCCGACCTGGTTCCCCTACGCTCTGCGTCGAAATAAAAAAGAAATCTCTACTTCATATCTCGTAGCCTTGGGTAGCGGTTTCTCATTTCAAATTAAAAAAGCGCATCAATTTATTTGATGCGTTTTTTTGTGTATTTTTGATGCAATAATTTTATGAATCTATTAATTTACATCGCGTTAGGTACGGCAGTTTCTATTCTAGGAAGTATTTTACCAAGTATGTTGAATTTAACGGTTGTTAAATTTAGCCTAAAAAGTGGTTTGAAGTCTGCGAAGTATTTAATTTTCGGAATCTGTTTGGTATTGATTTTTCAATCGAACCTTGGAGCCTATTTTGCGAATATCTTAATGAATAATTCTGATTATATCCTCACCATTCAAAAAATAGGAACAGGAGTTTTATTCTTAATATCACTAAACTTTTTTAGGATGTATATAAAATCAAAAAAGCAACCTAAGAAAGAAAGAATTCAAAAATCTACCGCTTTTTTACATGGTTTGGTTTTATCGCTTTTAAACGCATTTGCCATTCCTTTTTATTTTACAGCAGTTTCTTTTTTAAACAACAAAATGGATTTAATTTTAGGATGCTTAACCGCATGTATAGCAATTGGTAATGCTGCATATTTAGTGTACTAATAATCTGTTTGCGCTACTTTAAACATCAAACGCATTAGCATAGTTGCGCTTTAAATTGTTTATTTGCGCTATTAAAATAATCTATGAATTTTTTGATCTGCTTATTATTAGGTTTCGGCATTGCTTTTACGGGAAGTATTGTACCCAGTTTTTTAAATTTAACCGTTGTAAAATTTAGCTTAAAAAGTGGAAAAAAAGCAGCTTTCTATTTAATAGGTGGCTTTGCGACTGTGTTATTTTTTCAAGCAAATATTGGTGCGTATCTATCAAGTATTTTGATGAAAAACTCAGAATACATCACTTTAATTCAGAAAATAGGTACAGGCATTCTGGTGCTTCTTTCGATTAATTTTTTCAGACTGCATTTTAATTTAAACAAAAAGATAAAGAAAGAAAAAGCGCAAAAATCAAAAGCCTATTTTTATGGTTTAGGCATGTCTCTTTTAAATACCTTTGCCATCCCTTTTTATTTTACAACAATTTCAATTTTAATAGGTTTAGAATTATTTGAATACTCTTATGCAAACAGCTTCTATTTTTCAATTGGTTCTACAGTAGGTTCTTTTTCATTATATTCAATCTATGCAATTGTTGCAGATAGAATTGAACACAAGCTTACGAATATTGCTACTAAAATGGATTTGATTCTAGGTTGTTTAACAGGTTTTGTCGCTTTGTTAAACATTGCTTTTCTTTTATATAAATAGTTTTTTTTGAATATGTTTTTGCTTTTCTCCTGGGGTTATTCCTTTCTTTTGCGGAGTTATTGTTGGTTTAGATGTGATTCAACTTTTTATTTTTGATGATTTTTGCGTTATATTTTTTATTTTAGATGCTGTAATAACTACTTATTACATCTTGTTTTTATATGGAAAATTTGCAAATAGTATTCAGAAAAAAACAGGAAAATTGACAAAAGACATCAACATGATTTTGTCTATATTAACAAGATTCGTTGCTATTTTTACACTTGTAAAACTACTTATATAAAAAGATCATGAAAGTTTTAAAAAATTTAATTGTTGAAGGAAAACACAACAAACCAATGGTTACAGATGTTTTTTATAAGGAAACGCAACAACTCAAAAAAGTAGTTGTTTTTTGTCATGGTTATAAAGGTTTTAAAGATTGGGGCGCTTGGAATTTAATGGCCAAAGCATTTGCAAACGCAGAATTTTTCTTTATAAAGTTTAATTTTTCGCACAATGGAGGAACTGTTGAACAGCCCATCGATTTCCCAGATTTAGAAGCCTTTGGAAACAATAATTATACAAAAGAGCTCGATGACTTAGAAAGTATACTAGACTGGATTTCTAACAACTCAGAATTTAAGAATGAAGCAAACACGCATGCGATTTCATTAATTGGTCATAGTAGAGGTGGAGGCATTGTATTGATAAAAGCCAATGAAGACGCAAGAATTAAAAAAGTAATTTCACTAGCTGCCGTATCTGATTTTGGCTCCAGAAGTGCTACAACTGGCAATGTAGAAAAGTGGAAAAAAGAGGGCGTAAAATATGTTTTAAACGGACGGACAAAACAACAAATGCCACACTATTATCAATTCTATTTAGATTTTAAAGAGAACGAAAAACGTTTGCATATAAAAAGTGCGGTAGAAAATTTAAAAATCCCACAATTGGTAATACATGGAGATAAAGATACTTCCATTTCCGTTGATGAAGGTCGTAAAATACATGCTTGGAACCCTAAAAGTGTCATTCAAATTATAGAAAATGCAGACCATGTTTTTAATGTTTCACATCCTTGGTCAACAAAAAACATGTCTAAAGAATTAGTGGTCGTTACCCAAGCTTGTATTAATTTTTTGAAGTAATTCTTATTTATTCACGTCTTTGCAGGAATGACAAGTAAGTACTTTTCCGTATTTTTGGTACATTATCAAAATATAAAATATGAGCGGCGAAAAAGACTTACAAAAACTCTTACAACAACTAAAACCGGTTTTAAATTCTGGCGAATATGTGTTTGCTACCGTTGCTAATCTTGATGGAATTTTAAGGACAGATACAGTATTTGAATTTAAAGAAGAAGAAGGAATTACCATTGTCATAGAGAAAAATAGAGCAGTTGCTTTAAAGTTAGAATACCAATTTATTAGTTCTTGGATTACGTTAAAGATGCATTCTTCTTTAGAAGCAGTTGGTTTAACGGCAGCATTTTCATCAGCATTAACAGAGCACCAAATAAGTTGTAATGTTATTGCAGGATTTTACCATGATCATATTTTTGTTGACGTAAAACATGCTAAAAAAGCAATAGAAGTGCTCACCAATTTATCTAAAAGTTAATTGTGGAATTGCAACCTCCTTTTCGTAAAATAATTCATGTAGATATGGATGCTTTCTATGCATCTGTAGCGGAGTTAGACAACCCAACATTAAGAGGTAAAGCGATTGCAGTTGGTGGTGGCGGAGCGCGTGGAGTAGTTTCTGCGGCAAGTTATGAAGCCAGAAAATTTGGTGTAAAATCTGCGATGAGTGGTTTTTTAGCAAAACAAAAATGCCCACATATTATTTTTGTAAAGTCAGATTTTGAAAGATATAAAGAGTTGTCTGCTAAAATTAGAGAAATCTTTTACGAATATACAGATTTGGTAGAGCCGCTTTCTTTAGACGAAGCGTATTTAGATGTTACAGAAAATAAAAAAGGGAATCCCTCTGCAAATACCATCGCCAGAGAAATTCGTCAAAAAATATATGAGGAAACAGGTTTGCGAGCTTCCGCAGGAATTTCAATCAATAAATTTATTGCAAAAGTAGCTTCAGATATTAACAAACCAAATGGGCAAAAAACGGTTCATCCAGAAGAAGTAATTAAATTTTTAGAAGAATTACCAGTAAATAAATTTTATGGAGTAGGCAAAGTTACCGCCGCAAAAATGTATAATTTAGGTATTTTTATAGGGAACGATTTAAAGCAAAAAACGTTAGAGGAGCTCGTAAATTTATTTGGAAAATCGGGCACACATTATTATAATATTGTTCGCGGAATTCATAACAGTCCTGTAAAACCAAACCGAATTAGAAAATCTTTAGGAGCAGAGAGAACATTTAGTGAAAATATTTCTTCGGAGATTTTTATGTTAGAAAAACTAGAAAATATTGCAGATGAGCTAGAAAAACGCATGAAAAAGAATGATACGAAGGGAAAAACGATTACCTTAAAAATTAAATATTCAGATTTTACACAACAAACTAGAAGTAAAACAAAAGCCTCTTTTATGCAGAGTAAAAATGAGTTTTTTCCAGTAGTTAAAGAATTATTGTTTCAAGAGAATTTGGTAAACTCTGTTCGTTTATTAGGAATTTCTTTTGGAAATTTAAATACAGAAATTAAGGAACCTTTTTGGGTACAATTAAAATTTGAATTCTGATGCAGAACATCTTTATGTAATCAGCAGTATGCAATTCCAATGAGGAACAAAGAGGAATCTCAATCAAAATTAAAAAATTGTTTCATTCTTCGCAATAACAGTATTAATTATAAAATGAACATACAAAATAGTATTTTAGAAGATGTAGACGAAATCTTAAAACTTTATAAACAAGCAAGAGCGCTTCAAACCAATTTAAAAATGGTTATTTGGCCAGAATTTTCTAGAGAAATGATTGTTCAAGAAATAAAAGAAAAGAAACAGTTTAAAATTATAATAAATCATAAAATTGCCTGTGTTTGGGCCATCGCTTTTTCAGATCCTCTTATTTGGGAAGAGAAAAACAAAGATGCTGCCATTTACATTCATAGAATTGCAACGAATAAAGAAATAAGAGGCAATAATTTGGTTCAAAAAATGGTTGCTTGGTCTAAAATATATGCTAAAAAAAATTCCTATAATTATGTAAGATTAGACACTGTGGGTGAAAATAGGGGGCTTATAAATCATTATAAAAAATGCGGCTTTCATTTTTTAGGACTCTCTAAACTAAATAATACAAACAGTTTGCCTGCACATTACAAAAATGCCACGGTCAGTTTATTCGAAATTAAATTATGATAAAAGTCGTTAGAACCAATTCAAAAAATAAAGATTTTATCAACTTGATAAAAGAATTAGACGCCTATTTAAAAATTACTGATGAAGATGAACACGATTTTTACAATCAATACAACAATGTAGATGTCATAAAACATGTAGTTGTAATTTATGATGACAAGAGACCCGTAGGTTGCGCAGCTATAAAAAAGTTTAATGAGCACGCTATGGAAATAAAAAGAATGTATGTTTCTAAAGAAAGTAGGGGAAGTGGAACAGCTCAAAAATTAATAAAAGAACTAGAAAGCTGGGCGAAAGAATTGGGCTATAAAAAATGTGTTTTAGAAACAGGAAAAAGACAAAAAGAGGCTGTAAAGTTTTATTACAAATGCAACTATAAAGTGATTGAGAATTACGGACAATATAAAGGGATGGCAAATAGTATTTGTTTTGAAAAAAGTTTATAAATGAACTATAGTTATTGGGAATTAAAAGAATGGTTTACCAACATCGATTTTACAATTGTTGGTAGTGGAATTGTAGGCTTAAATTGTGCCTTAGAACTCAAAAGAAAGCACCCAAATGCCAATATTTTAGTTTTAGAGAAAGGAATGCTGCCTCAAGGAGCAAGTACTAAGAATGCTGGTTTTGCTTGTTTTGGAAGTTTGTCTGAATTAATAGACGATTTAAAAACACATACAGCACAAGAAGTTTTTAATTTAGTAAACAAACGTTGGAAAGGTTTGCAATTATTAAGAAAAAATTTAGGCGATGCAACTATTGATTTTCAGCAAAATTTTGGATATGAATTGTGTGCCTCTGAAGCTTTTTTTGAAGACTGTATTGCTAGAAAAGAGGAAATTAATCAGTTATTAACACCTATTTTTAATGCGGATGTGTTTTCAACTTCAGAGAATACTTTTGATTTTCAAAAAGTGCATTCTAAATACTTGGTAAATAATTTTGAAGGGCAGATTGATACTGGTAAAATGGCTTTTGAATTGTTGCATAAAGTTCAGAAATTAGGAATTAAAATTTTAAACAATATTTCTGTTGAAAGTTTTATGGAAACAGGCAATTTCGTGGATGTAAAAACGAATAAAATCACTTTTAAAACGAACAAATTATTTATTGCTACCAACGGATTTGCAAATCAGCTTTTAGAAGAAAGCGTACAACCTGCAAGAGCGCAAGTATGTATTACAAAACCAATTAAAAACTTACACATCAAAGGAACGTTTCATTTAGATAAAGGCTATTATTATTTTAGAAATATTAATAATAGAATTTTGTTTGGCGGTGGAAGAAATCTCGATTTTAAAACCGAGGAAACTGCTGAATTCGGACAGACAGCAATCATTCAAACTCAATTAGAACAAATTTTAAAAGAAACCATTTTACCAAACACAAATTTTGAAATTGAGCACAGATGGAGTGGAATTATGGGTGTTGGCTTTAATAATCTTTCAGGGCAGAAAAAAGCCATTGTAAAACAAATATCTAACAACGTTTTTTGTGGAGTACGTTTGGGCGGAATGGGCGTTGCCATTGGAAGTTTGGTGGGTAAAGAATTAGCAGAATTAATAAACTAAATGAAAGAAACTATTCATACAGTTAATCATACAAAAGGCAACTTCGTTGCTTTTGATGTAATAATAATTGGTGGAGGTTTAGCTGGATTGTGCAATGCCATTCACTTATCAAAATTTGGGAAGAAAGTTTTATTAATTGAAAAAAACGAATACCCAAAACACAAAGTTTGTGGCGAATATATTTCGAACGAAGTATTGCCTTATTTAGCTTTTTTAGAAATCAATCCGTTTGATTTTGGAGCTGTAAAAATTGATAATTTCCAATTGTCAACTACAAAAAATAAAATCATTTCTGCGAAACTGCCTTTGGGAGGATTCGGAATTTCGAGGTATCAATTAGATTTTATTTTATCTGAAAAAGCCAAAGAAAAGGGTGCTATTATTTTACAAGATGCTGTTGTAAATGTTGATTTTCACAATGACGTTTTTTTAGTTGAAACGAAAGAGAATAAGTCTTTCCAATCAAAAATATGTATTGGTGCTTTTGGAAAACGATCAGTATTAGATGTAAAAATGGAACGTGATTTTATCCAAAAAAAATCGCCTTATTTAGGAGTAAAAATTCATGTAAAAGGAGATTTTCCAACAGACTTGGTGGCGCTTCATAATTTTAAAGGTGGCTATTGTGGTGTTTCTAAAGTAGAAAACAATGCGATTAATCTGTGTTATATCACCAGTTTTTCATCTTTTAAAAAGTATAAAAATATTGATGATTTTCAAGAAAATGTAGTCTTTAAAAATACATTTTTAAAAGAAATGTTTCAAAACTCAAAACCAATTTGGAAGCAACCGCTTTCTATCAGTCAGATTTCATTTGAAACCAAGAAACCTGTTGAAAATCATATTTTAATGTGTGGTGATGCTGCAGGAATGATTCACCCATTGTGTGGTAACGGAATGAGTATGGCAATTCAGTCTGCACAAATTGCGTCTAAACTGATTCTAAATTATTACAAAGGTAAAATTACCACAAGAAACCACTTGGAAAAGCAGTACATTAGATTGTGGAATAAAGAATTTAAATGGCGCTTAAAAGCAGGGCATTTTATTGCAATGTTGTTTAGAAAAGACAGAATTGCAGCTGTTTTATTACAAGTTTTAAAGAAACTGCCTTTTTTATTACCAATTATCATCAAACAAACGCACGGAAAAAAGATAACGATTTAATGGATTTTTTCATCAGTACAAAACATAGAACAGACAAAGAAGAAATCATGGACGATTTTTCCATTGGTGGTGATTTATTGCGAGATACGTTAGACAAATTAGAGCATATAAACAGGTGGTTGGGTGGAAATAAAGTGACTGTAAATGGTTTAAAAGAGATTTTAAAAAACCACCCAAAAGAGCAAGAAATTAAAATTGTAGATATTGGTTGTGGTCATGGAGATATTTTACGAGACGTTGCAAAATTCGGAAGAAAAAACGACTATAAAATGAAATTGTTTGGCGTTGATGCAAATCCTACAGCGATAGCATACGCGAATGAATTGTCTTTAAATTATCCAGAATTGAGTTTTGAAACTCAAGATATTTTTTCTGACGAATTTAAAAGCAGAAAGTTTGATGTGGTTTTAGCGACTTTATTCTTACATCATTTTAAAGAACCAGAACTTGTTTCTTTTTTAGGAAACACAATAAAACAAACAAAAATTGGCATTGTTGTAAACGACTTGCACAGACATACATTGGCGTATTATTTATTTATGCTATTGTCAATTTTTATAGCAAACAAAATGATTATTGAAGACGGATTGACGTCTGTTTTAAGAGGATTTAAAAGAAAAGATTTAGAGAGCATATCAAATAAAATAAATGTAAAGCCACAAATTTCGTGGAAATGGGCATTTCGTTATTTGTGGATTTTAAAGAGTTCAAAGTTTCAACATTAAGGTTTCAAGTTGGCGTTTTAACTAATTATCTTAAACTTTACGAATTCAACATCCGTGAAAATCTGTGTTAAGATTTTAAAAAATAAAAAATAACTCCGAGAATCTCTGCGTAAAAACGCTGTGATTCTCTGTGGAACAATAATATATGAAAGTAAAAATAACATCTGTTGCAAAGCAACTACCAAAATATTATAGAGAAACAAAAGACATTATTCCTTTTGTAAAACTGTGGATGCAAGATCAAGAAGAACGATTTCAGCGAAAAGTAATCAAACTTTTTGAAGGCGCTGGAGTTGATAAACGGTATTCTATAATGGATCCTGAAGAAGTTTTTACAGCAACTTCTTTTGAAGAAAAAAATAATATCTATGCGAGAGAAATTGTACAATTGGCAGAAAAATCTTTAAGAAAATCTCTAAATAAAGCCAATTTAAAACCTACTGATATTGATTACATTATCACGGTAAGTTGTACCGGAATTATGATTCCTTCTGTAGATGCCTACTTGATTAACTCGTTGGGAATGAAACAAGATATTGTGCGTTTGCCTGTTACAGAAATGGGTTGTGCAGCAGGAGTTTCAGGAATTATTTATGCGAAGAATTTCTTAAAATCAAACCCGAATAAAAGAGCCGCAGTAATTGCTGTTGAAGCACCAACAGCAACGTTTCAATTAGAAGACTATTCGATGACAAATATTGTAAGCGCTGCAATTTTTGGTGATGGGGCGTCTGCTGTTATTTTGTCTTCTTACGAAGAGGATAAAGGACCAGCAATTGTAGATGAAGCCATGTATCATTTTTACGACGCTACAACCATGATGGGGTTTAATTTGGTGAATTCAGGGTTGCAAATGATTTTAGACAAAGAAGTGCCAAAGAAAATATCAGACCATTTTCCAGCGATTATTCACCCGTTTTTAGAGAAAAATAATTTGACAATTGATGCTATAGATCATTTAATTTTTCATCCTGGAGGAAAGAAAATTGTACAGACTGTCGAAGATTTATTTGGTGTTTTAGGAAAAAATATAGACGATACAAAAGAAGTTTTACGTTTGTATGGAAACATGTCGAGTGCAACCGTTTTATATGTTTTAGAACGATTTATGGATCGAAATCCCGCGAAAGGAGAACGAGGAATTATGCTGAGTTTTGGCCCTGGTTTTTCTGCACAAAGAATTTTATTAGAGTGGTAAGTTAGAGTCACAAGACCTCACAGGTTTCTAAAACCTGTGAGGTCTGTTAAAAGTAAAAAAATGAAATATGAAGTATTAGTAGAAGATTCTTTTTACCATATTTATAACTGTGGAAACAATAAAGAAGATATTTTTATTGAAGGACAGAATTATCTATATTTTTTAAAATTAGTAAAAAAACACCTCACAAAAACTTCTGATATTTTAGTATATTGCTTATTAAGAAATCATTTTCATTTCATTATTAGAACAAAAGAGGGAGTTTTATCCAGAGAAATATCTCAATCATTTTCTAATCTTTTTAATGCCTATTCAAAAAGCATCAATAAAAAATACGGAAGAAGTGGAAGTTTATTTAAAGATCGCTTTTCAAGAATTAAGTTGGATAGTGAAGCATATCTAAAAAATTTGGTTTTGTATATTCACTTAAATCCAACGCATCATAATTTTATTGATGATTTTAGAAATTATAAATACTCTTCATATCATTCAATTTTATCAGATAAATCTACAGATTTGTTAAGAGAGTTTGTTATTGCTCTTTTTGATGATAAACAAAACTTTATTGACGCCCATAAAATTAAAGAAGTATCTATTTTAGAATCTATAACTTTAGAGTAATAAGAAAGACCTCACAGGTTTCTAAAACCTGTGAGGTCTGGTTAAGAAAGCAAAAATGAAACAAGAAGAAATCATAAAGCATTTGCCGTATCAAAAACCATTTTTGTTTGTGGATAAACTCACAAAAATTTCAGAAAACGGAGTTACAGGAAATTACACATATAAAGAAAATGAATTTTTTTATCAGGGTCATTTTAAAGATAATCCGATAACGCCAGGAGTAATTTTAACGGAAACAATGGCACAAATTGGCGTTGTTTGTTTAGGTGTTTTTTTATTAAAAAAAGAAATTTCATTAGATAAAAAGCCACAAATTGCATTAACTTCCAATCAGGTTGATTTCTTTTTACCAGTTTTACCAAACGAAAAAGTAACCGTAATTTCAGAAAAGACGTATTTTAGATTTCACAAACTAAAATGCAACGTTAAAATGTTGAATGCTAATAATGAACTGGTTTGTAGGGGAACTATTTCCGGAATGATAAAACCAATATAGACCTCACAGGTTTTTAAAACCTGTGAGGTCTGAAAAAATTACAAGTAAACAAACTATTTTTAAACTGTGAAATCTGTGTTTAAAAAAAGATACTGAAATAAGTTCAGCATATATGAAAAATAGAGTCGTAATTACAGGTTTAGGAGTTGTTGCACCAAATGGTGTTGGGTTAAAAGACTTTACAAAAGCCATAAAATCTGGAACCTCAGGAATTACCTTTTATCAGAATTTAAAAGACAAAGGATTTTCTTGTTGTATTGGCGGAATTCCACCAATTTCCGAAGAAAAAAAACGCGAGTATTTAACGCCTTTACAGCTGCGCGGCTTCAATAGTACATCTATTTTATATGGCTGTATGGCAGGAATGGATGCTTGGAAAGATGCTGGTTTTTCTGTGGATGAAAATTCGAATTTAGACTATGATTCAGGGTTGATTTTCGGAACTGGAACATCGGGAATTGAGAAATTTAGAGAAGCTATTTACCAAATTGATGAGCAAAAAGTAAGACGTTTAGGAAGTACTTCTGTGGTACAAACCATGGCAAGTGGCATTTCTGCATATTTGGGCGGAATTTTAGGCTTAGGAAATCAAGTGACAACAAATTCATCTGCTTGTACAACTGGAACAGAGGCCTTATTAATGGGTTTTGAACGTATTAAAAACGGAAAAGCAAAACGAATGTTGGTGGGTAGTTCTAGCGATAGCAGTTTGTATACTTGGGGCGGATTTGATGCCATGCGCGTAATGTCTTACAAGCATAATGAATCTCCAGAAAAAGGCTCTAGACCCATGAGTGAAACTGCTTCTGGATTTGTGCCAGGAAGTGGCGCAGGAGCGCTCGTTTTAGAATCGTTAGAAAGTGCTTTAGAAAGAAAAGCAACCATTTACGCAGAGGTCTTAGGTGGTAATATCAATTCTGGCGGACAAAGAAACGGCGGCACTTTGACTGCACCAAATGCAGAAGCTGTTCAGAAATGCATAACGGATGCCTTGTTAGATTCAGAAATTTCTTCCAATGAAATTGATGCGATTAATGGTCATTTAACGGCAACTTCAAAAGACGCGTTAGAAATCGAAAATTGGACAAAAGCATTGCAAAGAAAAGGAGCAGATTTCCCTTATATAAATTCACTAAAATCTATGGTTGGGCATTGCTTGGCTGCTGCTGGAGCAATAGAATCTGTAGCTTCTGTTTTACAGATTAAAGAACAATTTTTGTTTCCGAATATAAACTGTGAAGACATTCATCCAGAAATTTCAGATTTTATTTCTGAGGATAAAATCCCTACTAAAATGCTTAAAACAGACATTCATATTTTAGCAAAAGCAAGTTTTGGTTTTGGTGATGTAAATGCTTGTGTTATCTTTAAAAAATATTCAGAATAAAATACTAATTAACGTCAGTTCGAGCGGAGTCGAGAACTAATAAAACGTTTCGACTCCGCTCAACGTGACAAATATATAGATTCATGACAAAAGAAGAAATCATAAAAAAGCTTACAAAAATTGTAAAGCCGTATGTTCAAAATGAAGAGGCCTTTAAAAATCTGAACGAAGACACAGACTTTATAAACGATTTAGAAATAAACTCAGCAAATTTAGTAGACATTGTGTTAGATGTCGAAGACGAATTCAACATAGAAATTGACAATGATTCTATGGAAAAAATGTTGTCTGTAAAAGCTGTTGTTATCATTATTCAAGAGAAACAAGCTGCATAATGATTGGGAATGATATTGTTGATTTAACACTTGCGAAAACCCAAAGTAATTGGCAACGCAAAGGTTTTTTAGAGAAACAGTTCACCCAAAAAGAGCAAGAAATCATTTTAAAATCAGATGCTTCTTTTTTATGTGTTTGGCTATTTTGGAGCATGAAAGAAGCCGCCTACAAATGTTATACACAAAAGCATTTAAAACGCTTTTTTGCGCCTCAAAAATTTGAATGTACTTTAGTCTCTAAAGATGAAGGAGTTGTAACTTTTGAGAATCATCAGTTTTATACAACAACGTTTTTTAGTTCATCTTATGTATCTACAATTGCTCAGAAATCTCAAGAAAATGTTCCTTTTTTCTCAGTGATAGGATCTCCAAAAACAGTTGATAAAGACATAAAGTTAAAGCTTTCTGAAGTAACAGGATTTGTATCCGAACAAATAACACAGCAGAAATCTACTATTGGAGCGCCTTTGTATTATCACAAAGAAAAACTACTCACCAAGTCTTGCTCAATTTCTCACCATGGAAATTATGGAGCTTTTGCTTTTATATTAGAAAATGAATCTTAAAGAGGAACTTTTTATTCAATGTGAAATGTTTGTAAATAAGCGGTTACAAACAGTAGAAGAAATTATTGCATCCAATCAAAAAGCATTGCAATCTGAAACGAAAAGTTCTGCAGGTGACAAGCATGAAACCGGACGTGCCATGTTGCAATTAGAAATGGAAAAAGCGAGTCAGCAATTGGCAGGAATTTCTCAAATGAAAGAGGTTTTAGCAAAAATTGATTTTACCAATACAGGAACTTCAACAGTTAAAAATGCGCATTTAGGAAGTGTCATCTTTACAGAAAAAGCACATTACTTTTTAAGTATTTCTGCAGGACAACTAACAGTTGCAGGCAAGCAGTATTTTGCAGTTTCAGCTGCTTCTCCTATTGGAAAATTATTGTTAGGGAAACAAGAGAATGAAATATTTAGTTTTAATGGAAATTCAATAAAAATTCTTAAGATTCAATAATTTTCTCATTTAGATGCTTCGCAAGAGAAGCTCCCATACTTGCACAAGCTTGTAATAAATAGCCACCAGTTGGTGCATCCCAATCTAACATTTCACCAATACAGTATTGAGTTTTTAATTTTTTGAGCTCAAAGTTCTCATCAACAGCTTGTAAAGAAATACCACCAACAGTAGAAATTGCTTCGTCTAAATTCGCCGTTTCTATAATTTCTAAAGGAAAGTTTTTGATGTACTTCACCAATAACTCTTCATTTAAAAACTGCTCTTTTGTCAAGTAATTTTTTAGCAAACCAATTTGTACTTCACTTAATTTTAGTTCTTTTTTTAGAATTTCTGTAGTGTTTCTAAAGTTAGATTGTTTTATTTTATTTTGAAGAATTTCTTCGCTAAAAATAGGTTTTAAGTCCATATAAATTTTAGCTTTATGATGCGATTCTAACTCTTTTCTAATTTCTGGACTTAAGGCATAAATAGCATTTCCTTCGATACCAAAATTTGTGATGACAACTTCGCCTTTTTGTTCTTTATTTCTACAACTAATAGCGATGTTTTTTAACGGACTTCCTTCAAATTTTTCTATAAATAGATGTTTCCAGTCGATACCAAAAGCACAATTAGAAACCTGAAAAGGAGTTGTTAAAACTTTCTGGTTGTTAAAGGTGTTTAACCAGCTTCCGTCTGAGCCTGTTACCTTCCAGCTTGCGCCACCCAATGAAAAAATGGTATAATCTGATTTTATTTCAAAATGATTGTTAAAAAGAAGTTGTTTTTCAGTAGTCCAGCCCAACCAAGTATGATTGTACTTTATACAAACTTCTTTCTTTTTTAGAACAGCCAGCATTGCGTTTAAAACTTCAATAGGTTTTATACCTTTTTCTGGGTAGACACGTTTACTACTTCCTATAAATGTTTTAATTCCGATTGCGTTTAACCAATTTTGAAATTGAAGATTGTCAAAATTTACGAATGCTTTTTTTAGAAATTTAGAAGGTGTATAACGCTCAATAAATGCTGTTATATTTTCTGAATGTGTCAAATTAAAGCCTCCTTTTCCTGCGACTAAAAACTTTCTTCCTACTGTTTTATTTTTTTCGTAAATAGTAATATCGAATTTTTGGTGATCTAAAAAAGCGGCCACAAACAATGCCGAAGCTCCACCACCAATAATTGATACTTTTTTTTTCATAAATTAAAATTATTCTTTCTTTTAAAAGGAATTTACTTCAAAGAAGCATTCTCAAATAAGAGGTTTATTTGTGTATTTTCTTTGAGGTTCTGTTGATGATTAAAAAATACTTTTTGCTCTTTAAAATCAGCTTCAATTAACCAATAAGCACCTTTGAAGTAAGAGTTAATTACTGTTACTTTATTCTCTAGTACTGAACTCGTTTCTGAAACTGAATTTTTAGCTATTTTTATTTGATGTGGATATAATAAAACAGTTTTTCCATCAATAGTAATTTCGTTTACATCATCAAACAAAGCTGCTATATATTTCTCTTTTGGATTGTTGTAAATTTCTTTTGGAGAATTATTTGCAATGATTTTTTTATTACGAATTACAATTAATTTATCAGCAAAAGAAAGTGCATCATTTTTATCATGTGTAGCAACCATACACGCGATATTTTTTTCTTTTAAATAGGTAAATAACTTTCTTCTTAAAGAGTTTTTTTTAAAATTATCAATCTGTCCAAAAGGTTCATCTAACAATAATAACTCGGGTGCTTTTGCTAAAGCTCTAGCAATGGCTACACGTTGTTTTTGTCCGCCACTTAGATTTTTTACCTTGGTGTTTTCAAAAGCGGTCATTTCTATGACTTCTAATAATTCTTGCATTCGTTTTTCACTTTCTTCAGGATAAAAACGAGATAAGAATTTTTTAATATTTTCCGCTACAGAAATATAAGGCATTAAATCGAAATCTTGTGCAACGTATTTAAAAAAATCCATTCCAGGAACTAAATGAAACTCGGGACCTAAAACTTGATTTTCTTTCCAGAAAATAGTTCCTTTTTTTAAATCTAACAAACCATAAATGGCTTTTAAAAGTGTCGATTTTCCGCAACCGCTTTCTCCCATTACGCACAAATGTTCTCCTTCATTTAATATGAAGTTAAAATTGTGTAGCACAGTTTTATTTTTAGAATATCCGAAAGAAATATTTTGGACTTGTAGCATTCCACAAAAATAGGGATTCTTGTGAATTAAAAATATCTTTCCCATATCTTAAAAATCTGAATTTTTTTCGATATAAAACATTCTATAAAGGGTTTGAATCCCGTTTTGAGCTTTGAAGGGTCTGAAATGTTCCCTTTTTGTAAATTTAAATTATTTGTCTTTTAGGTTTGCAATTTGCGTTAAGGATTGAATGGCATGTTTGAGCTCTTGCGCTTTTTTGCGCAAAGCGAGTAATGAAAGCCTGACCCTTGTGGTAACGCCCAAACAATAATAAAAACAACACTTTTACACTAGGATTTTAATTTTTATTTGATCATCATTTTATTGTCGAACTAATTCTCTAATACAAGGTTATAGCTTTTAAATAGTTTAGCTTTGTCGCTGCAATAAAGACTCATGAAGGATTATATAATTATTGGAGCTGGTCAATCTGGCTTAGCAATTGCGTATTACTTATATCAAAAGAAAGCGAATTACCTAATAGTTGATGCGAACTCAGAAACAGGTGCTCCTTGGTTAAAAAGATGGGATTCTTTAAAACTATTTACGCCTTCTGAATTTAATAATCTTCCTGGGATGGATTTTCCTCATGAAAAGGGGCATTATGCAGATAAGTATGAAGTGGCAAAATATTTAAAATCTTATGTTTCTAAATTTAAGATTCCTATTGAATTTAATCACAAAATAAAAGCTCTGAAAAAAGAAAATGGTGTTTTTAAGTTAGAAAGTGATCGTAAGAAGTTTGAAGCAAAAAATGTGATTATTGCCACGGGGCCATTTCACAAACCTTTTACCCCAAGTTGCCACACAAAAATATCAAAAGAGATTATACAGATTCATAGTGAATATTACAAAAGTCCCGATCAGTTACAAAAAGGACCAATATTGGCTGTTGGTGCTGGAGATTCTGGAGTTCAGATATTGAATGAAATTTCAAAAACAGGGAAACTTGTTTATTTTTCAGGGAACACAAACATCACCTCAATTCCGCAAGAAATATTAGGAAAAACATTGTGGTGGTGGTTTCGTAAAACAGGATTTTTAACCGTACATAAATATTCTTGGATTGGTCATAAACTAAGTAAAGGTGGGCAACCAGTTATTGGAACAAACGCAAAAGAAATATTTAAAAAGAAAAATGTGACTTGTGTTGGTAGAACGGTGGATGCCAGCGATCAAACCATTATTTTTGAAAAGCAAAAGAATACCGATATTAAAAATATTGTTTGGGCTACAGGATTTAAACCTAATTTTAATTGGATTGAAGGTGTTGAATTAGATGAAAGTCATTACCCGAAAAACTATAGAGGTGTAAGTGCTATTGAAGGACTTTATTTTTTAGGGCTTCCTTGGTTGTATACACGAGGTTCTGCTACTTTAGGGGGCGTTAAAAGAGATGCTAAGTATTTGAGTAATTATTTTTCTAAAAATTAAAAACCGACACTTTCGCATCGGTTTTAATTTAAAAATATGATTTTTATTATAGAACTCCTCACAAAGAGAATCCTACAAAAAAGGTCTGTGTACTTACCAGATTCTAACTCTTTCTTCTGGTTTTAAGTACATTTTATCTGCTTCTTTAACATCAAAAGCTTTGTAAAAAGCATCTACGTTTTTTAAAGGCATATATGCTCTGTACATTCCAGGTGAATGTGTATTTGTCATAATTAAGTTTTTTAATGCTTCATCACGCATTTTGGTTCTCCAAATGGTTCCCCAAGAAAGGAAAAAACGTTGTTCTGGCGTATAACCATCTATTTCTCCTGGTCTTCCATTCTTGTTTAAAAAGATTTGTAAACCTTCGTAAGCTGCTTGTACACCTCCTAAATCGCCAATATTTTCTCCTAACGTATATTCACCATTTAAATGCATACTATCAATTGCAATAATATCGCTGTATTGTTTTACCAATTTCTTACCAATAACGCCGAATTTTTCGGAATCTTCATCCGTCCACCAGTTTTTAAGATTTCCATCGCCATCAAAACGAGCTCCAGAATCATCGAAACTATGAGAAATTTCATGACCAATCACCGCTCCAATTCCGCCATAATTTACAGCTTCATCTGCTTTATAATCGTAAAAAGGCGGTTGTAAAATTGCTGCTGGAAAAACGATTTCATTATTTACAGGATTAAAGTAAGCATTTACTGTTTGTGGAGACATTCCCCATTCTGTTCTGTCTACTTCTTTCCCTAATTTAGCCATATTTTTGTCATAGTTCCATTTGGTAACATTAATAGCGTTTTCAAAATAAGAACCTCCATTTTCTAAGCCTTTTACATCTAACTCAGCATAATCTTTCCAAACATCTGGATAGGCAATTTTTACCGTTAATTTATGCAATTTTTCTAATGCTTTTTCTTTGGTAACTTCACTCATCCAAGGCAATTGTGCAATTCTAGCTTCAAAACCAAGCATTACGTTGTCTATCATTTCTTCTGCTTTCGCTTTTGCCTCTGGTGGAAACATTTTTTCTACATACAATTTCCCTAAAGCTTCACCAATTGCGCCATTTAAGTTTCCTAATGCACGTTCATCTCTAGCACGTTGTTTTTTGGCACCACGCATTTCTTTAGAGTAAAATTCCCAATTTGCAGTTTCTAAATCTGTAGATAAAGAACCCAAAGAACTGTTGATGGTATTCCAACGTAATAATAATTTGATATCTTCTACAGAGCGCTTCTGAAAAACGGTACTCATTGCTTTAAAATAGCCAGGGTCTGTAACAATAACTCTGTCTAAATCAGCAACACCAATTCCTGTTAAATGCGCTTTCCAATCAATTGCAGGAGCCAATTCTGAAAGTTCAGCAACAGACATTGGATTGTACATTTTACGAGTATCTCTTCTTTCTTCTTTGGTCATCATTGGTGCTGCCAGACTTTTCTCGAACGCAACAATTGTAGCAGCGTTCTTTTTTGCCGTTGCTGCATCATCACCAAATTCTTGAAACATTTTTGCTACAAACTCTTGATACTTTGCGAGTTTATCAGCAACTTTTTCATCCACATAATAATCTCTTGATAAACCAAGTGAACCACCACCTAAATAACCAGCATATTCGCTACTGTTTTTTAAATCGTTGTAAACACCAAAACCGTAAAAACCGCCACCACCGTAAGGCGCCATGTTAGTAATGTAGTTTTCTACATCTTTTTTGGTTTTTATTTCATCAACTTTTGCTAAAAAAGGCATTACAGGCGCTTTTCCTTGTTTGTTTCTAGCAACCGTATCCATTATGGTTTGGTAATAGTTTACTGCTTTTTCTTGATCTGAATCAATTTCATTTCCTTGTGCATCTTTTACTTTCGGGAAATCTCTTTCTTCAATTGCTTGATTTAAAATAACCAATACATCTGCATCTGTTTTTTTTCGGAGTTGCGCAAAACCACCCCAAGAAGTTCGATCATCAGGAATTTCAGTTTTATCGAGCCAAGTTCCGTTTACGTGTCTAAAGAAATCATCTGTTGGTTTTACGGAAGTATCCATATTTTCTAAAACGATACCTGCAGATCTTTCTTCTTTTTTATCATCATTACAAGCTACAAATGCCAAAGAAGCAATTGCAGTTGTAAAAAGGACTTTTTTAATTTTTTTCATATATGATGTGTTTGATTATTGAAATATTAGTTACAAGATATTAAAATTGTTACATTTTTTAACGTTAAGGTTTTATTTTACTTTTTGGCGGATTTGGTAATTGCTCAAAACCCATGTTAAATAAGGTAAAACCAAAAATATCTGCATATTGTTCAATGGTTTTGGCAACAGGAGTTCCTGCACCATGACCAGCATTGGTTTCTATTCGTATTAAAACAGGATGCTCTCCACTTTGTTTTTCTTGTAATTCTGCTGCAAATTTAAAACTATGTGCGGGTACAACTCGATCGTCATGATCTCCTGTGGTTACTAAAGTTGCAGGATATTCTGTATTATTTTTTACATTATGAACCGGCGAATATCCTTTTAAGTACTCAAACATTTCTTTACTGTCATTTGCCGTTCCATAATCATAGGCCCAACCAGCTCCAGCTGTAAATGTGTGATAACGTAACATGTCTAAAACACCAACTGCAGGCAGCGCCACTTGCATTAAATCTGGTCTTTGTGTCATCGTTGCGCCAACTAGTAATCCGCCATTAGAACCGCCACGAATGGCTAAAAATTCTTTCGAAGTATATTTCTTGTCAATTAAATATTCTGCAGCTGCAATAAAATCATCAAAC
The DNA here is from genome assembly GCF_947501385.1 of uncultured Polaribacter sp. Taxonomy (GTDB): domain Bacteria; phylum Bacteroidota; class Bacteroidia; order Flavobacteriales; family Flavobacteriaceae; genus Polaribacter. The sequence continues at coordinate 115,196 of NZ_CANMVP010000005.1, read as the reverse complement.
ACATTTTGCTTTTTTAATTGTGTGCCTGCATCGTGCCATTTTTTTCCATACTCACCTCCACCACGTAAATTAGGCACTGCATAAATACCACCTTGTTCCATCCAAATGGCATTGGTGATACTAAAACTTGGTGTTAAACTCACATTAAATCCTCCATAACCATATAAAATAGTTGGATTTTTTCCATTTAATTCAATTCCTTTTTTGTGTGTAATAATCATTGGAATTTTTGTGCCGTCTTTTGAAGTATAAAAAACTTGTTCACTTGTATAATCATCTGCATTAAAGTTTATGGCAGATTTTCTATACAAATCGTACGTTCCGCTTTCAGGAATAAACTTGTAGATTGAGCTTGGCGTATTGTAGTTCGTAAAAGAAAAATAGAGCTCTTCTGCATCTGTTTTTCCACCAAAACCTCCTGCAGAACCAACACCTGGTAGTTTTACTTCACGAATTAAATTTCCATCAAAATCGTATTGCATTACTTTAGAAACAGCATCAACCATGTAATTGGTGAAGAAATATCCGCCACCAGTTGAAGGATTTAATACATTTTCTGTTTCTGAAATAAAATCTACCCAATTTTCTGATGTTGGGTTTTTAGCATCAACAGTAACTACTTTTTTATTCGGTGCGTTTAAATTTGTAACAATATATAGTTTGCTTCCACGAGTGTCTATCACATAAGAATCGCTATCAAAATTATTGATTATTGGAATTAATGTTGCGTTTTTTGCTTCTAAATCTTTAATAAATAATTTATTTCCAGAAGTTGATGTCGATGCTGTTACAACCAAATATCTGTTATCTTCAGTAACATATCCACCAACGTAACGATGTTTTTCATCTGCTTTTTCGCCAAAAATTATGGTATCATCTTTTTGAGAGGTACCTAATTTATGGTAATATAATTTATGCTGATCTGTTTTTGCAGACAATTCACTTCCTTCTGGCTTGTCGTAACTGGAATAGAAAAATCCATCATTATTTAACCAAGAAATTCCAGAAAACTTTACGTCAATTAAGGTATCTTCTTTAATTTCTTTAGATTCGGCATCCATAATAATTATTTTTCGCCAGTCAGAGCCTCCTTTAGAAATAGCATATGCTGTAATTTTTCCGTTTTCAGAAAAAGATAACGAACCCAAAGAAGTTGTTGCATCTTCTGAGAATGTATTAGGGTCTAAAAAAACCTCTTCCTCTCCATCTTCACCTTTTTTTCTGTAATACACAGATTGATTTTGCAAACCGTCATTTTTAGAAAAATAAATGTAATTGCCTTCTTTAAAAGGGGAGCCAATTTTTTCGTAGTTCCATAATTCCGTTAATCTGTCTTTAATTTGTTCGCGATAGGGGATTTTACTCAAATAATCGAATGTAACTTCGTTTTCTGCTTTTACCCAATTTTCGGTTTCCTCACTTTTATCATCTTCTAACCAACGATAATTGTCAACTACTTCTTCACCAAAATAATTATCTGTAACTGGGTTTTTTGCTGTTTTTGGATATTTCACTTCAATATTTCTTTTTTTGATTTCTTCTTTGCAAGAAACAAAAATTGCACTTGCAAAAACAACGAGTGTGAGAAATTTATTTTTCATAAGTATTTGGATTTGATTACTCTCAAAATTAACAGTTATCTATCACATTTAGAGTATTTTAAAGATTTTTAACACTTCAGAACTTTTAAATACTCACTTTTTGTAATCATATAAGCTTTATAACGACTAATTTGGGAGTAAAAACGTTTATAAAAATTAGAAATTATAAAGATGACAGAAAACTTAACAAAAGCAGCCTTTTTAGAAAAGGTGTTTAATTTTGAAGAAAATAAAGAGTGGAAATTTGAAGGAAAAAGACCCGCATTGATAGATTTTTATGCAGATTGGTGTGGCCCTTGTAAAATGATTGCACCAGTTTTAGAACAACTTTCTGGAGAATATGGCGATAAACTAGACATTTATAAAATTGATACGGAAGCTGAGCAAGAATTAGCTGCAGCTTTCGGAATTAGAAGCATCCCTTCGATGTTGTTTTGTCCTGCAGAAGGAGCACCACAAATGGCAAATGGCGCGTTGCCAAAAGCAGATTTAGAACGCATGATTGCAGATGTTTTAAAAGTGACAAAATAAAGCCTTTCCTAACCTTCCCAAAGGGAAGGAACTCATACTCTTTATGATTGTGAAGAAGTATGATGTGGTAATCTTATTGATATAAATAAAATCAACAAAAAACCTGAAAATGAACTTTTCAGGTTTTTTTATAGAAAAAAATGATACATAAGTATTTGATGCATTAGAAAATTATGTATATTTGTAATTAGGAATACTTTTTTTTAAGTTTTAAAAAACTTATAAATACATCACGCTGAAAAAGCCTGACACTCGAAGTGGCAGTGAAAACAGTTTGACGAATAAGCAAATAAACAGTTACACGATTACACATCAGGAAATGGGAAATCAGAAATTATACAAAGGTTCTTTACAAACCATTATTTTAAAGTTATTAGAAAGTAACGATAAAATGTATGGGTATGAAATTACTCAAAAAGTAAAAGAACTCACCAAAGGCGAATTACAAATTACAGAAGGTGCTTTGTATCCTGCATTGCACAAATTAGAGGCAGATGGTTTGTTAGATGTTGAGGTTGCGAAAGTAGGCAACAGACTTAGAAAGTACTACAAATTAACGGAAAGTGGCACCAAAGAAACTGCCAATAAGTTGTTAGAAATGCAAGAGTTTTTAAAGACGATGCAACGTTTGGTAAATCCTAAATTTAGTTTGGAGTAATATGGAATTAACAAAACAACAAATTCAGAGCATAGAACATTACTTAAATGTAAAAAATATTACATACATAGATGTTCGTTTTGAGATTTTAGATCACATAGTTTCTGATATAGAAGAAATAATAAATACTGAAAACAAAACTTTTAACAGTGCTTTAGAGGAAGTTAAACAGAAATGGAATCCGCAATTAAAGGAAACTTCTAGTATGTATTTTGGTTTAGGCTTTACTGCTCCAAAAATGATTATTGTTAAAGCTAAAAAAATATACACAAAATACTATCTGATACTTTTAACTTCCTATTTTTTACCTTTATTAGTATTGACTCATTTTGATTTTACCATTCAAAATCCTTCAGAAGATTTTCTATTTCTAATTAGTAAAATATTTATCGTTTTATGTATAATCGCATTTTTAGTAATGTTTTTAAAGAAAGAAAATAAAGTTGAAACAACTTATGGTTTTATTTTAAAAACACAAGGTTTGGGATTATTTGTTGGTTTATTTACGGTTTTGATTTTCATGACCAAACCAAAAGAATTAAATGGAATTAACATTGGTTTGTTTTGCACATTTGCGTTTTCAACGTATAGTTATTTCCATTTTTACAAAAAACATCAATATGCTATAAAAAAGTTTAAAGCTCTTTAAGATGATAGAACTAACTAAAGAACAACTTTTACAAATAGACAACTATATGTATGTTTGTGGCATTCAATATTATGATGTTCGAACAGAAATTGTTGATCATTTTGCAAATATTTTAGAGCAAAAGCTAGCTAAAAACCCAGATTTAAATTTTAAAAGAGAAATAGAAAACATCCACAGAAATTTTAGTGATAGAGGTTTTAGTAAATTACTAAAAGAGAAAACGAAATCTGTTCAAAAAAAGTTTTACAAAGCATCTTTTAAGCATTTTATTACTTTTTTTAAGTTGCCGAAAATTAAAATTTCAGTAGGTTTATTTTATGGTTTGTATGTTTTAATGAATTGGTTTGTAGTCAAAGATGATTTCTTTGGCTTAAATGAGTTACTTAATCTTTGCAGTAGTTATGGTGCTGCTTTTTAGTTTTTTTATCAAAAGAAAGAAAAAAGAAATATTTCTAAAAACAGATATGAATCATACTTTTTTCCTATTTGTAAATTTTTCATCAACTTATTTTGCGAATGCAACCACATTTAGGAGTGATGAAAGCTTTCTAAATCCAATTCATAACAATATTCATTATAATTGTTTTTATACTTTTAATTTTGTCATTTTGGTCTTGTAATTCTGTATTTAATCAAAATAAAAAGGAAGTTCAAAAACAATATCCGAATATAATTGTATAGATATGAAACTAACAAACTCTCAAATAGACCAACTCTACAAATTCACTAGAAAACATTATGTAGAACATTATGATGTGCAAACAGAATTGGTAGATCATTTGGCCAATAATATTGAAGAAATTTGGGTGGCACAGCCACAGTTGTCATTCCAAGATGCGCGAGACAGATCCTTTAAAAAGTTTGGTGTTTTTGGTTTTATGAGTGTTGTGGAAGCCAAACAAAAAAATTTGAGTAAAAAGTGTGGCAAAATTTTATGGAGTTTTTTAAAAGAATGGTTTTCCTTGCCTAAACTAATTTTAACTTTTCTAATTTTCTTCATTTTTTATACATTATTAGATGTTAAAATAAATAAAGTTGTTTTTCTAGCAATAATGCTAGGTTTAGCAATATGTGATGTTTTTTTAGCGCGAAGACTTATTAAAAAAGCAAGTAAAAGATTCAAAGTAAAAGGCAGAAAATATTTATTAGAAGATCTAATTTTTAGAACAGGTTCTTTCAACTCAATTATTATTTTTTCTAACTTTTTTCACCTGTCAAATTTTTCTGACAATATAATATCCATCTATGCAAAAATTTTGTTTGCAAGCTTAATTACTTTGGCAATTATCTTTTCTTATGTAACATTAGTAGTGATTCCACAAAAAGCAGAAGAATTGCTACAAGAAACATATCCTGAATATAAAATTGTAAAAAACCTGTAACAAAATGATTAATTCTGATACTAATTAATTAAATCAACAATTATAATAAAAACTCCATAATTTTTCCCTTTGGGAAAATGTCCAAAGGACAAATGGGACAAACTAACTTACCAAACTTATGATTTCACGTTTTTTTAATTTAGAATGGAAACAATATTTCCGTTCTTCTCATTGGCAAAAAGGAATTGCTCTAAAAATAGTTATGGTCATTTTCGCCCTCTATTTTATCGGTATTTTTTTAGCAATTGGTGTTGGAGGCTATTTTATTTTAAAGAAAGAATACCCAGAATCTGATCCTTTACAATTGGTAAACTCTTATTTGCTTTTTGCCATTTTAGGAGATCTAATTTTTAGATATTTGATGCAGAAGTTGCCCATAATGAATATCAAACCACTGCTTATTTTACCCATTAAAAAAAGCAAATTGGTGCATTATGTGTTGGCAAAATCGTCGGCTTCTTTCTTTAATATTTTAGGACTGTTTTTCTACATTCCTTTTGCCATTGTTTTAATAAAAGAAGGCTATAACACTACGGGTGTTTTAGGCTGGTTATTTGCTATTATTCTAATTATTCAGTCTGCAAATTTCTTAAACTTTTTAATCAATAAAAATAATGTTGCCTTGGTGATCATCGTGGCAATTTTAGGGACCTTGATTGGTTTGCAAAAATTTGATATTTATGACGTTACTGCTTTTGGAGGTCAGATATTTGATGGCATTTATGCAAATCCCATCTATTCTTTCATTGGTGTTGCTATTTTAGCGGTTTTATACCATCTAAATTACAAGCAATTAAGAAACTTGGTGTATTTAGACGAAGCTGTTTCGCAAAAAGTAGAAGAGGCAAAATCTGCAGACTTGTCTTTTGCAAACAAGTTGGGTGATGTGGCGCCGTTTATTAAAAATGACATTCGTTTAATTTGGAGAAATAAAAGAACAAAAACCGTTTTTTTAATGTCTTTCTTATTTCTTTTTTATGGCTTAATTTTCTTCACTCAAAAAACATATAAAGAAATGCCAGCAATGTTAATGTTTGCCTCTTTATTTATTACGGGTGGTTTTGCATTAAATTATGGTCAGTTTATTCCTGCTTGGGACAGCGCACATTACAAAATGTTAATGAGTCAGAGTTTTAAATACAGAAAATTCTTAGAATCTAAATGGATTTTAATGGTGGTAATGACTTCATTCCTATACGTATTAAGTTTCCCCTATTTATATTTCGGTTTAGATATTTTTTTAATGATTACGGCTGGCGCGATATTCAATGTTGGTTTTAACTCACTTTTTTTATTGTATGCAGGTTCTTTCAATAGAAAGAGAATAGATTTAAACAAAGGTGGTTTTGGAAACACACAAGGTACCAGCGCCACACAGTTTATTATTATCATTCCAATCATGGGAATCCCCATGTTGTTATTTTGGTTATTCGATACATATGTTGGCGGCAATGCTGGGTATATAGTGGTTGCTTCTATAGGAATTATTAGCCTTCTTTGTAAAAAATATGTGATGAATTATATAGAGAAAAAATACATACGAGATAAATATTTGATGATTAACGCTTTCGGAAAAGAAGCATAATTTCAACTTAACAAAAAACACAATGATTACAATAGATACCATATCAAAAAAATACGGAAAAGCAGAAGTTTTAAATGTACCATCGATAGTAATACCCAAAGGACAAAGTTTTGGATTGGTTGGGAATAACGGCGCAGGAAAAACAACACTATTCAACATTCTTTTAGATTTAATTAGACCAACAACTGGCGCAATTACCAACCATGATATTGTGGTGAATTCAAGCGAAGAATGGAAAAATTTTACAGGCTCTTTTATAGACGAATCTTTTCTAATTACCTACTTAACGCCTGAAGAATATTTCGATTTTATTGGCGATTTAAGAGGTATGAACAAAGCAGACGTAAAGAAATTCTTAGCGCAGTTTGATGAGTTTTTTAATGATGAAATTGTTGGGAAGAAAAAATACTTACGAGATTTAAGCAAAGGAAATCAGAAAAAAGCAGGAATTGTTGCCGCATTAATGGGAAATCCGCAAGTGGTTATCTTAGATGAACCGTTTGCAAATTTAGATCCAACAACACAAATCAGGCTAAAACAAATTATAAAAAAACTGACAGAGAACAGAGAAATTACGGTGTTAGTTTCTAGTCACGATTTAACGCACGTAACCGAAGTTTGCGAAAGAATTGTAGTTTTAGACAAAGGAAATGTGGTAAAAGACACAGAAACATCAGCAGAAACTTTAAAAGAATTAGAAAGCTATTTTGCACTGTAGATAATTATTATTGTTTTAAATTGTTGAAAAATTAAATAAATAAGAAAAGTATTATGAAAGCTAAAGAAAATGAATTTCTTATTGATACGCTTATTTTCAAATATCAATCGTTATCAAAAAAAGAAAAATCAATTATTAATTTATGCTTAGGTATGTATTTACTATTTATTTTAATTGGAAATTTTTATAGTGGTGGAAAAGTTTTAGGTGAATTTTTGTATATTATAAATCACTAAAAAAAATTATAAAATAGCTCAATGTCAGTTTGAGACCCGAGAAAAATTTTTATCAAGCGGTTGGAATGACGTAATGTCTCCTCGAGCATTACTGAAATGAAAATACATTTTCATTGAAAGTAGCTAGCGAAGCTATCGAGAGGTTTTAATGAGGTCTCGACTGCGCTCGACCAGACATATATTAATAATTTGTAAAACAGCAACTTACAAGCTAGGTCAATGGTAGCGGAGCCGAGAACAATTGGTTTACTGAAAAATAATTAATTATAAACCATATCAATGTTAGTAATCCCTATTTTTTCACCGGAATTATATCGAGAACTTATTCAAAATAAAGAAACAAATAGTTCCTACATTTTAGACTATTCTTTAAATATTACTATTTTTACACTCTTATGTATACTATTTTCAGAAGAATATAGTTGTAGATAAGAGTTTTTTCAATTTATGAAACACATCAAAAAAATACTTTTTTTCACCCTTCTTTTTGGAGCCATGTATGCTTGTAGCACAAAAAAGGACACTGTTATCAATAGAAATTATCACGCGCTCACCTCTAAATATAATATTTTATTTAACGGTGAAGAAGCTTTTGAAAAAGGTTTGCAAGGGATAAGAGATAGTTATAAAGACGATTGGTTTCAACAATTAATTATAGAACCCATCGAATTTGATGATCGTAAAATTGTAGCACCAACTTTTAAAAATAACGGTCCAGGTGCTGGTTTTGGCAGAACAGAAAAAGAAGATGCAGAAGAAAAACCGCAAGGCCCTTTTGATAAAGCCGAAGAGAAAGCCGTAAAAGCAATTCAAAAACACGGGATGAATATTGACGGTTTAGAACGAAACCGTCAAATAGACGATGCGTATTTATTGTTAGGAAAAGCTCGTTATTATTCGCAGCGTTTTGTGCCTGCGGTAGAAGCTTTTAATTATGTAATAGCCAATTACCCAGATGCAAATTTAATTGCAGAAACCAAAGTTTGGAGAGCCAAAGCAAATATTAGAATGAATAATGAAGAGTTTGCGATAGAATCGATGAAGCTCTTGTTGGTGGTAAAAGACACGTTAGAAGCTGACTTGTCTGATGAAATTAAAGAAAAAGGACACACTGCTTTGGCAATGGCGTATATGCAAGCAGATAGTTTACAAAAAGTAAAAAAACACCTAAAATTAGCAACAAGAACCCAAGAAAACAGGTCTCAAGCAGCAAGAAATATGTTTGTATTAGGGCAAATTTATGCTCAAGAAAATAAGAAAGATTCTGCAGCAATTGTTTTTAATAGATTAAGTCAATTTAAAAAAGCACCGTATAAATATAGAATCCATTCAATCATTGAATTGGCTAAGAATTCGCCTAATGATTCTGTTTCATCAACAGTTTTAGAAAGGTTGAGAAAACTTATCAAAAATAGAGAAAACAGACCTTATTTAGATGAATTGTATTTTCAAGTAGGACTTATTCATCAAAAATATGACAGTATAGACCTTGCAAAAGAATTCTATAACAAATCTTTAAGAGCCGAAAACGGAATCGACAAACAAAAAAGTTTCACTTATGAAAACTTAGGAAATTTATATTTTAAAGATTCAGAATATCTATTGGCAAGTAGCTATTATGACAGTGTTTTAAATGTTTCTGCAAATGATACCTTAGACCTAAGAGTTCGAAGAGTAAAAAGAAAATATAAAAATTTAGCTTCTTTAATTAAGTTTGAAAACGTAGTTGCTACAAACGATAGCATTGTTAGAATTGCTTCTTTATCGAAACCAGCACAAGAAGAATACTTTCAAAATTATATTGATAATTTAAAAAAGAACGACGAAGCAGCTGCACAATTAAGGTTGAATCAGATTGCTTTTGGTGGTGTTTCTGGCAATTCTTTACAATCTGTAAATAAGGGAAAATGGTATTTCTACAATTCGCAAACATTAGGTTTTGGTAAAACAGAGTTCCAGAAAATCTGGGGAAATAGAAAATTGGAAGACAATTGGCGTTGGTCTTCTAGTGTTATTTTTGGTGGAACAGCGATAGATTCTGTAGCAACCATTCAAAAAGATGTACGCTATGATTTGGCTAGTTATTTAGCAACCATTCCTACAGAAAAACAAAAAATAGACACTTTAAAAATGGATAGGAATCAGGCTTTGTATGAGTTGGGTTTAATTTATAAAGAGCAATTTAAAGATCCGAAATTAGCCATACAAAGGTTAGAGAGAGTTTCCACTTTAAACCCCAGAAAAGAACTTATTTTGCCTATAAACTGGCATTTATACCAAGTTTATAAAGATTTAAATGAGATGGAAACTGCCGAAAAATATAAAAATGTAATTCTTACACAGTATCCAAATACAGCTTTTGCTCAAATGATAAAGAATCCAGAGGAAAAATTTGAAGAAGATGTCAAAGTAAGTGAAGTAGAAAAATCATATAAAAAATTATATTATTTATATAAAAAAGGAGAGTATAGAAATGTTTTAATTGGCATTAATGATATGCTACCAAGCCTTACAAACTCTAAATTAAAGCCTAAGTTCGAGCTTTTAAAAGCGTACGCAATTGGTAAATATTTAGACAAAGAAATTTATAAAGACGCATTAGAGTTTGTGGCTATTAACTATGGAAATTCAGAAGAAGGTAAGAAAGCGAAAGAAATCTTAAAACAATTAAACAAATAAGCATGTTTAACAGTAAAGAGAAAAATCAAGAAAAAGTAAATACCAGAACTATGGAAAGAAATGTAATTGCAAAAAACTCAACTTTTGTTGGAGATATCAAATCTGATGGAGATTTTCGAATAGACGGTTTCTTAGAAGGAACCTTAAAAACAGCAGGCAGAGTTATCATTGGTACAGAAGGTTCTATAAAAGGAACCGTAGAAGCTACAAATGCAGATATAGAAGGTACATTTTCTGGTCAGCTAACGGTAGCCAAAACTTTAACCATAAAAGGCACTGCAGATATTTCTGGTGATGTTACTATTGGTAAACTTTCTATAGAACCAGGCGCAACTTTTAATGCAACTTGCGCAATGAAAGGCGCTGTAAAAGAATTAAATACCGAAAATGAAGCAGAAAAACCCTCAGAAAAAACCGCTTAATAAAGCGTTACAACTCTCTGGAGCAGGCTTACAAATGGGTTTGACCATTTATTTAGGCTTTCTTTTGGGAGCATGGTTAGATAAAAAATTCGAATTGACCTTTTTAACAGAAACCATCACATTGTTAGCCATATTTTTAGCCATGTACTCATTGATAAAACAAGCCAATAAAATTAATGAATAAAGCGCTATTTCGTTACATACTAGTTTTTGTTGGGTTGTTTTTAGTTGGCTTTTATACACATCAGTTTTTATTAGCATATTTAGAGCTTAAAGTTTCTTTTTCTCTTGAGAAAATCTACCTCTTTCACGCCTTCTTTTCAGGGTTAATTTGTGTGAATCTAAGAGTAGTTTCTACTGTTGATAAACTTTTTCCACAACTAGGTTTCATCTATTTAAGTACCTTGGTTGTCAAGCTAATTCTATTCGTAATATTTTTCTACAACCCGCTATTTACTATAGATTCCTTTAGTTTAGCAGAAAAAACTTCGTTAGTGTTTCCACTCTTCATTTTTTTGTTAACAGAAGCAATTTTTGTGTTGAAAATACTCAACCAAAAAGAATAAAAAATTATTCAATAAAAAATGGTTTGTAGTTTTGATTTATTGCGTACCTTTGCGCGGAATTTAGAAAGCGTATTTTTACAATGAAGATTGCACAAAAAACAATCAAGTTTCTTACAATAACAGCCATAGCCCTTTTTACAACGGCTAGTTTTGCAGTAAACTCTGATCAAAAACACGACACTGAAAACGACGGCGGACGTGTAAATACGAAAAATGAAGTAGATGCATATATTCTACATCACATTAAAGATTCTCACGATTTTTCTTTATGGTCTTACACCAATGATGCAGGAGAAAGAAAACACGTCGGTTTTCCGCTACCAATCATTATTTGGACAACAGAAGGTTTGGTGACTTTTATGTCTTCAGAATTTCATCATAATGACGATGGTCATGTAATTGTTGAAAAGAAAGGCTTAAAATTTGCAAAAATTCATTCTAAAATCTACGAATTAGATCAAGAAGCCACTACGGTTTCTTTTGATGCAGACCATCATGCAACAAACGCGCATAAAGTTTTAGATTTTTCAATAACTAAAAGTGTTTTTGGGATCATATTAATAGGTTTATTATTGTTATTCTGGTTTTCTAGATTGGCAAAGCAATACAAAACAAAGCAAGTGCCAACTGGTTTTGCTAGAGTTTTAGAGCCTTTGGTTTTATATGTTCGTGATGAAATTGCGAGACCAAATATTGGTGATAAACATTACAGAAGATTTACAGGATATTTATTAACGGTCTTTTTCTTTATTTGGGTATTAAACTTAGCGGGTTTAACACCTTTAGGATTTAATGTTACAGGTCAATTAGCAGTTACAGCTTGTTTGGCAATCTTTACATTAATAATTTATAGTGCAAGTGGTACAAAAGGATATTGGATGCACATGTTGTGGATGCCAGGAGTTCCAATTTTAATTCGCCCAATTTTAGCAATTATAGAATTGGCTGGAGCTTTAATTATTAAGCCATTTTCATTATTAGTACGTTTGTTCGCAAACATTTCAGCAGGTCATATTGTGGTAATGAGTCTAATTGCAATTATGTTTACACTAAAAGAATCTTTAGGGGTTGTTGGTGCAACAGGATTGTCTTTCGTGTTATCATTTTTTATATTATTAATTGAGGTTTTAGTTGCTTTTTTACAAGCGTATATCTTTACAATGCTTTCCGCATTATTTATTGGTATGGCGGTAGATGATCATGCTGAGGCTCATTAATGCAAATTGTTTAATTAACATAAAATACATTTATTATGTACAACATGATTGGAGCAGGATTAATCGTAATCGGCGCAGGAATTGGATTAGGTCAAATTGGTGGAAAAGCAATGGAAGGTATTGCTCGTCAGCCAGAAGCGACAGGAAAAATTCAAACAGCAATGATTATTATCGCTGCATTATTAGAAGGTTTAGCATTTGGTGCATTGTTCTTAGGAAAATAATCCAAACAAAAACAACAAAACACCATTCTGTAACGGTTGGTTACAGAAGGTGTTTTTATGAAACAAAAAAGAAAAAAATATATAATTAGTTTATAAAATGGAAACTTTATTAAACGATTTTTCACCAGGGTTATTTGCAGTCTCTACAATTTTACTATTAGCTTTAATTGCTTTAATGGTAAAGTTTGCTTGGAAACCAATTTTAAATTCTCTTGAAGAAAGAGAATCTGGAATAGAAAATGCATTGGCAGCTGCAGAAAATGCACGTAAAGAAATGCAAAATTTACAAGCAGACAACCAAAGGTTAATTAAAGAAGCAAGAGCAGAAAGAGATGCCCTAATGAAAGAAGCAAGAGATATTAGCAATAATATTATTTCAGAAGCTAAAGAAGGGGCTAAAGAAGTTACTGCCGTTTTAATAGAAAAAGCACAAGCTTCTATTATTCAAGAAAAACAAGCCGCTTTAGCCGAAATAAAAAAGAACGTTGCAGAATTATCTATAGGTATTGCAGAAACTGTTATTAGAAAAGAATTATCTAACAAAGAAGACCAACTTAAATTAGTTGAAGAAATCTTAAAAGATGTTACTTTAAATTAAGTAGAAATGAAAGACGCAAGAGCAGCATTACGTTACGCCAAAGCAATATTAAATCTTGCAACAGATTCTAATTCAGAAACTGCAGTAAATGATGATATGTCATTCATTGCCGCTACAATTGCTGAGAATGCTGAATTAGAGGTGATGTTAAGAAGTCCTATTGTGAAAGCTTCCGACAAAATGAATGTCTTAAACGCCCTGTTTGACGGGAAGGTAAATAACATTACATTAGGCTTATTTCATTTGTTACAAGACAACAAAAGAATTGCAATGTTAGAGTCTATTTCTAAAAAATATGCAATTGTTTTTGATCATTTAAAAAGTACACAAGTAGCAAAAGTTACTACCGCTGTTCCTTTAACAAAAGAAGTAGAAGCACAAGTTCTAAATAAAATTATTGCTTTAACAGGCGAAAAAGCAAATTTAGAAAACGTTATAAATCCAGCTATTTTAGGTGGTTTTATCTTACGTGTTGGAGATGTACAATATGATGCAAGTATCTCTAACTATTTAAACGAATTGAAAAAGGAATTTGACAATAGTCATTACATTCCAAAAATTTAATTATACATCAAATCATAAAAGATGGCAAGTATTAAACCAGCTGAAGTATCAGCAATTTTAAAACAACAATTAACAAATTTCGAAGCAAAAGCTACTTTAAACGAAGTGGGAACTGTTTTACAAGTAGGAGATGGTATTGCTCGTGTGTACGGTCTTTCTAATGTTCAATATGGTGAATTGGTCGAATTCGAAAACGGATTAGAAGGTATCGTATTAAACTTAGAAGAAGACAATGCAGGTGTTGTATTGTTAGGAGCTTCTACTTCTATTAAAGAAGGTTCTACAGTAAAACGTACAGAACGTATTGCTTCTTTAAGAGCAGGTGAAGGAATTGTAGGAAGAGTTGTAGATACTTTAGGAAGTCCAATTGATGGTAAAGGTCCTATTACTGGAGTTACTTATGAAATGCCACTAGAGCGAAGAGCTCCAGGGGTTATTTATAGAGAGCCTGTAACAGAACCATTACAGACTGGTATTAAATCTATTGATGCGATGATTCCTGTAGGAAGAGGTCAGCGTGAGTTGATTATTGGAGACCGTCAAACAGGGAAGTCTACAGTTGCTTTAGATACTATTTTAAATCAGAAAGAATTTTACGATGCTGGTGAGCCAGTATATTGTATTTATGTTGCGATCGGTCAGAAAGCTTCTACAGTTGCAGCAATTGCAAATATGTTAGAAGAAAAAGGAGCAATGGCCTATACTACAATTGTAGCTGCAAATGCATCAGATCCTGCAGCAATGCAAGTTTATGCACCATTTGCCGGAGCTGCAATTGGAGAGTTTTTTAGAGATACGGGTAGACCTGCTTTAATTGTTTTTGATGACTTATCAAAACAAGCTGTTGCATACCGTGAGATTTCTTTATTATTAAGAAGACCTCCAGGACGTGAGGCTTATCCTGGTGATGTATTTTATTTACACTCAAGATTATTAGAAAGAGCTGCAAAAGTAATCAATGATGACAAGATTGCAAGTGAAATGAACGATTTACCAGATTCTTTAACAGCAATTGTAAAAGGTGGAGGTTCTTTAACAGCATTACCAATTATTGAAACACAAGCAGGAGATGTATCAGCATACATACCTACCAACGTAATTTCAATTACAGATGGTCAAATTTTCTTAGATGGAGATTTATTTAACTCTGGTGTTCGTCCAGCAATTAACGTAGGTATTTCTGTATCTCGTGTGGGTGGTAACGCTCAGATTAAAGCGATGAAGAAAGTATCTGGTACTTTAAAATTAGATCAAGCACAGTATCGTGAATTAGAAGCGTTTGCTAAGTTTGGTTCAGATTTAGATGCCGCTACAATGAGTGTAATTTCTAAAGGACAACGTAATGTTGAAATTTTAAAACAAGCTCAAAATGATCCTTTTTCCGTAGAAGATCAAATTGCAATCATTTATGCAGGTTCTAAGAACTTATTAAAAGATGTTCCTGTAAACCAAGTAAAGAAATTCGAGAAAGATTATATCGATTACTTAAATGCAAAACATAGAGATACTTTAGACGTATTAAAGTCAGGAAAATTAACAGCCGAAGCTACGGGTGTTTTAGAAGCTGCAGCTAAAGAAATTTCAAAGCATTTTGCTTAACATATAGTTGTCGTTCCCGTGCTTGTTTTGAACTTGTTTCAGTAAACACGGGAATTTCAAAATTCCAATAGAATGGCAAACTTAAAAGAAATACGAAATAGAATTACCTCTATAGGTTCTACAATGCAGATTACATCTGCCATGAAAATGGTATCTGCTGCAAAGTTGAAAAAGGCGCAAGATGCTATTGTAGCAATGAGACCTTATTCATCTAAACTAACGGAGTTGTTACAAAACTTAAGTGCAACTTTAGATAGTGATAGTGGAGGAGCATATTCAGCACAAAGAGAAGTTTCTAAAGTTTTATTAGTTGTAATTACATCTAATAGAGGCTTATGTGGTGGTTTTAATTCTTCTATCACAAAGAAAACTGTAAATATCATCAATGAAAAATACAGTGGTATACCTATAGATTTATTTACCATTGGTAAAAAAGGAACAGACGTTTTATCTAAAGGATATAATGTGGTAGCCACAAGAAATGATATTTATGATGATTTAACTTTTGACAATGTAGCATTGGTTGCAGAAAAGTTAATGGATATGTATGTTGACGGTACGTATGATAAAATTGAAATTATCTACAATCGGTTTAAGAATGCAGCAACACAATTGCCTCAGGTAGAACAATTCTTACCTATTAAGCCAATTGAAGGAGGAGATGCAAATGCGGTAAACTCAGATTATATTTTTGAGCCATCTAAAGAAGAAATTGTATTAGCTTTAATACCGAAATCTTTAAAAACACAATTATACAAATCGTTAAGAGATAGTTTTGCTTCAGAACATGGCGCACGTATGACGGCGATGCACAAGGCAACAGACAACGCAACAGATTTAAGAGACGAATTGTTATTAAAATATAACAAAGCACGTCAAGCAGCAATTACAAACGAAATTTTAGAAATTGTTGGTGGAGCGGAAGCTTTAAAGAATTAGACGAAGCGTAAGCGGAGTCAAATTTTCAAAAATAGCGGAAGCTTTGAAGAATTAGACGAAGCGTAGTAGAGTTAAATTTTCAAAAGACGGGAAGCTTTAAATAATTAAAACATTTTTTGACATTCACAAAAATATAAAACCACCTCAATTGAGGTGGTTTTTTAAATTAGGCGTTAACAAGGGAGCATGTTCCCTTGCTTTGTTTAAAGCTCCTACAAATCAAACTTAATTCCTTGTGCTAAAGGCAATTCATCTGAATAATTAATAGTATTTGTTTGTCTACGCATATATACTTTCCAAGCATCAGAGCCAGATTCACGACCACCACCAGTTTCTTTTTCACCTCCAAAAGCACCACCAATTTCTGCGCCAGAAGTTCCAATATTTACATTGGCAATTCCACAATCAGAACCTGCATAAGACAAGAATTTTTCAGCTTCTTTCAATTCATTTGTCATAATCGCAGAAGACAACCCTTGCACAACACCATTTTGTTGTTCAATCGCATTTTCTACATCTCCAGAATATTTCATTACATATAAAATAGGTGCAAAAGTTTCATGTTGTACAATCTCAAAATGATTTTTAGCTTCGATAATTGCTGGTTTTACGTAGCAACCACTTTCGTAACCTTCTCCTTCTAAAACACCACCTTCAACCAATACGTTTCCACCCTCAGCTTTTGCTTTTTCAATCGCGGCTAAATACGTGTTTACAGCATCTTTATCAATTAAAGGACCCACATGATTTGTTTCGTCTAAAGGATTTCCTATTTTAATTTGACCATAAGCGCCAACAATGGCATCTCTTACTTTGTCGTACACAGATTCGTGAATAATTAATCTCCTGGTAGATGTACAACGTTGTCCACAAGTTCCTACAGCACCAAATACAGCACCTGGTACAACCACTTTTAAGTCTGCCGTTGGTGTAATAATAATGGCATTATTTCCTCCCAATTCTAATAAAGATTTCCCAAAACGTTCGGCAACTGTTGCACCAACAATTCTTCCCATTCTTGTTGAGCCTGTTGCTGAAACCAAAGGAATTCTAGCATCTGTAGTCATCATTTCGCCAACCTTATAATCTCCATTGATGATACAAGAAATACCTTCTGGTAAATTATTTTCTTTTAATATTTCAGCAATAATATTCTGACAAGCTACTGTACATAAAGGTGCTTTTTCAGAACCTTTCCATACACAAACGTCACCACAGATCCAAGCCAAAGCTGTATTCCAAGCCCACACGGCCACTGGAAAATTAAATGCAGAAATTATACCAACAACACCAATTGGATGCCACTGCTCTCTCATAACATGCCCTGGACGTTCAGAAGGAATCGTTTGTCCGTTTAATTGTCTTGACAAACCTACTGCAAAATCACAGATGTCTATCATTTCTTGTACTTCACCCAAACCTTCTTGGTATGATTTTCCCATTTCATAAGAAACCAATTTTCCAAGTGCTTCTTTCTTTTCTCTTAATTTATTTCCAAACTGACGTACAATTTCTCCTCTTTGCGGAGCAGGCATGTGTCTAAATGATTTAAAAGCTTTTGTCGCTTTTTCCATCACTTTTTCATAGTCTTCTTTTGTGGTTGTTTTTACTTTACCAATTAGTTTTCCATCTACAGGAGAATAGCTTTCAATTACTGTTCCGTTAGAAAAATTATCAGAACCCGTAGAGGTTCCGTTATTTATGTCTTTTAGGCCTAATTCTAATAAGGCTTCTTTAATCCCAAAATCTGTCATTTTGCAGTTTCGTTTTAGTTGTTTAAATTCGAGGAACGAAATTACGAATTATTTAATAAATAAATAAATTAAACAAAAAGACAAATTATTGTTTAATTTTAAACAAACCAATCATGAACAAACTTTTTTTTATTGTAGCAATGGTATTGATTTCTTTTGGATGTAAAACCAATGAAACCTCACCAGAGAAAGAAAAACCTAAGAAGATAAATGATTTTGCGATTATTATACACGGAGGTGCAGGAACTATTTTAAAGAAAAATATGTCTGACGAAAAAGAAGCAGCATACATAGCAAAGCTAGAAGAAGCAATTAAAACTGGACATACAATTCTTAAAAACGGTGGAACAAGTACAGAAGCTGTAAAGAAGACGATTCAGGTTATGGAAGAATCGCCATTGTTTAATGCCGGTAAAGGAGCTGTTTTTACCCATGAAGAAACCAATGAATTAGATGCTTCGTTTATGGATGGAGAAACTTTAAATGCTGGTGCAGTTGCTGGAGTGACCAATGTAAAAAGCCCCATTGAATTGGCCATAAAAATAATGACAGATTCAGATCATGTAATGCTTTCTGGGAAAGGAGCATCTATATTTGCAAAAGAGAAAGGGTTGGACATGGTAGATCCAAGTTACTTTTATACAGAAAGAAGATTTCAATCTTTACAAAGAATAAAAAATAGAAATAAAACGGAATTAGATTCTAATGATAAAAATGCAGCTTTTTACGATGCAGATATAAAAAATTCAAAATTTGGAACGGTGGGTTGTGTTGCGCTAGATAAAGATGGAAACATAGCTGCGGGAACTTCTACTGGAGGCATGACAAATAAACGTTGGGGAAGAATTGGTGATGCGCCAATTATTGGCTCTGGTACTTATGCCAATAATTTAACTTGCGGAGTTTCCTCTACAGGTTGGGGAGAATACTTTATTAGAAATCAGGTTGCATATGATATTTCTGCACAAATGGAATATCAACAAAAAACGTTGAAAGAAGCCACATCAGATGTCATTCAAAATAAATTAACAAAGCTTGGTGGAACCGGTGGTGTTGTGGCTTTAGATAAAAATGGAAATATGTCTTTCGAGTTTAATACTGCTGGAATGTATAGAGCCTCTATGAATGATAAAAGCGAATTAATTGTAAAAATTTATAAAGAATAAGCCAACCATTTTTTAGGTATTGGTTGTAGATCTAAGTCTATAATTTCGGATTTTATTTTTTTTTGAAGTCCAATTCTAGAGACCTTAGGAACAGATAAATAAATATTATTACGTTTGCTAATAATTTTTAAAACGTCGTTTAAAGAATTATCCGAACATAAAACCAAAATATTCATCATTGCATTAGATTCTTTCTCTAAATCGAAATAATCTACAAAATATGCAGGCTTGTTATCTTGATAAATAACCCATTGATAATCTTTTTTAACAGGAAGTTCTACAACTTTTTTTATTCCGCTTAAAGTTCTGTATGTATTTGTTATAAAATTCATTATTTTTTTTTAATTAGGGTTAAAAATATTCAAGGTTGACAATACGTTTTTTTTTAAAATGTTAAAAGCACTCACTAAAAATTATATTTAACTCCAGAATAGACACCAATATTAAAAGGAGAAAAGCCATTTGAGTTTTCACTAAATGTATTTAGTTGCGCTTTAAACATAGGATTGATATGTATAGACCATTTTTTATCTAAAAAATAGTTAAAATCTACTCCAAAATTACCGCTAAAGTTTATAGCGTTTAAATTGTCTGCATTTCCAAACTGATTCACAGTATTCGTATTCAATTCTAAATTATTTCTGTTTAAAAACAAAGAACTAAAACCCGCCACAAGTTGTGTGTTAAATTTTTGATTGTTAGAGACATTATACTTTATTTCTAAAGGAATTTCGATATAACCATATTCTTGCAATAACTCTCCATTAGAACTTACCGTATTTGTTAGAGAAACATTAGAAACACTAAAAGACTCTACATTTCTGTTGCCATCAAAATTGAATGAATTACCTGTGCTAAAAACAGCAGAAGACCTACTAGAAGTAGATGTGTTTGATACCGAAATATTATTGTTTTCGTACCTCATTTTTTGTTGATGAATTCCTGACTGAATGCTCCATTTTTTATTTATTTTATAGGAAACTTGCACACCGTACGAGAAGGAGTTTTTACCAGAAGTAGAGTTTAATAAATTGTTGTCTATTGGTGAGGTATCTGAAAAAGAATTTGAATTTAAAATTGCCACAACAGGGCTTACAGACCAAGCATTATCTGTTTCTTTGATGGCTTCTGTTTCTTTGTCTTTTTCCTTTTTTACAACCGTAAGAAAATCCTTTTTCGGTTTTAAACCTTCACTAGCATTCGATTTTTTAGAAACGGGATCCTGTTTTTTAGAAGTGATGATTTTTTCATTTTTAATGGCATTGCTATCAATTTTAAAATTCTTTTGCTTGCTTTTTTCTTTTACTAGTTTTTCTTTTATAACATTATTACCAGCCATAAAAAAAGGTTGCTTGTTTACCTGTTTGTTCTTTTTTATTGTTTTTTTCTTGTTGTTTTTTTCATCTGCAATTAAAATGGTTTCTTTTTGAATGCTTTTATTCGCAACAGAATCTAAAATAGTTTTATTAGAATCATCACTTTCTTCAATTTGTTTTTCAGTAACAATAATGGGATTGTTATTGATATTATGTTGTTTTTCAGAAAAGGGAAATAGCAAAAGACCCAATATAAATAAGGCTGCAATTCCGCCAGAAAACCACCAAAAGGGAAGTACTCTTCGTTTCTTTTTATCCAATTTACTTTCAATAGCGCTCCAAACCCTTTTATTTGGAGAAGCTTCCAAATTTTTGAGTTTTTCCTGAAACAATCTATCAATATTTTTGTGATCCATTTCTTACGCTTTTTGAGCTGTTTGTTGATACATCTCTAACTTGTTTTTTAAAATTTTTCTTGCCCTAGATAAATTAGATTTAGACGTGTTTTCAGAAATATTTAAAAGTGTTGCAATTTCTTTATGCGCATAGTTATCTAATACATACAAATTAAAAACCAACCGATACCTGTCTGGTAATTGTTGAATAAATTCTAATAAGATATCTAAACTAAATAATTTACTTTCTAAAGAAACTTCTTCAATTTCATCATAGTCAGAAATTTCTTTTATGATTTCTAAAGGGGCTTTTTTTCTATATTTTTGAAGTGCGGTATTTATGGTAACTCGTTTTAACCAACCTTCAAAAGAACCCTGATGTTTGTATTGTTTTATTTTACTAAAAATGGTTAAAAAACTATCTTGCAAGGTGTCTTCTGCATCTTGATAATTTCTTGAATATTTTAGACAAAGGGGAAAGAGTTTATCAGCAAATAACTGATAAACTTCAGATTGTGCTGTTAAATTTTGATTACAGCACCCTTTTATGAGTTCTTTAAGGTTGATGTTTTTAATTTACAGGAATTACAACTTCTTCAAAAATGTTTTCTCCATCAATATCTTTTCCTTTATAAAATTTGAAAAGATAATCTTCTTCCTGGGTTACATTTACAATTAATTCGTATTCTTTCTCAATTTCTTCTTCGATACACTCAACATCTAAATCAATAAAAGCTCGCACTGCTACAATTCTTGTTGTATCTTCATATTCATAATAAACATCGTTAAAATGATAACAGCTATTAGGCAATGTATATTTTAGATAAATGGTATCTTTTTCACCATATGTAAAACTTGTTGGAGTAGTAGCTTCATCTATGGCTACAAACCCATACGTAAAATTTGGAGTATCATCATTTAAACAAGATGAAAATAAAATAACTCCCAAGGTTAAAAATGCTAATTTTTTCATGTTTTTAAATTTTATAGTTGTTAATAAATGAGTGCTGGATATCCATTCTGACATTGTACAGCGGTTGGGGGAGCAACCAAGGCACAGTCAGAAACAATATTCCATTGGATGTTGTATTCTTTTTCTGCTTTCGTGTATGCATCAATTTTTTTAAGAAAAGCAATAGTGTCTATATTTTTTGAATACGGCATATAGCCTTGGAAGCCACCACAAGCTTTAGCGCCGTAACCAACAAAAGTCCAATCTGCTGTATTTACACAGCTTGCTGAATAAGCCAAATTAGAAATTTCGTCAAAAAGTTCTAGTAAATTTCTATGGTCTTTTTCTTGATCTGTAATTACGCTTTCAACTACCAATTCGTTTTCTGTTAGCGAAATAATTTGCCAACTATAATTTGATGGATAATTTTGTGTAACAATATTTATAAGCGTATTTTCTAATTTAAAATTGCCATCAATATTAAAAAAACTTAATGGAGGTGTTCCGCACCAACCAGACGTTCGTTCTCTAAAAATACCATTGTTTTCGAATGCTATTCCGTAAGCTTCTTTTGGTAGTGCGGAAGTTCTTAAAAATGTGACTCTTTCTCCTTCGTAAATTGGTTTTTCCCATACACCAATTAATAAGTTACTTTCATCAATATGTATTTCTTTATTTTGCTCGCAAGAAAATAACGTTACTGTAAATAATAGAAATAAGAAATAATTACTTTTCATTTTTTATGTTTTAATTTGGTAAATTTTCTGAAGTTTTTTCAACTTTAGAAATCACTTTAATTAATGTATATGCTATTGAAGAACTGTCTTGTGGTGGATTTTCGATTTCTTTTTCAGAAACTAAAATCTCATATTCAAACCCTTCTTCATATTCAAAGCCACTAATAGCGCTGTAAAAATTTTGCCAACTCTCTTGTTGGTTTTCTTTTATTAAAAAACATTTTTGAGGCCCAACGCCTTGACAATCTATTTGTTTAGAAGCAATAATGTATGTTTTTTCTATCTCTGATACATCATTAGAATTTTCACAAGAAGCGAAAAATAAAATCACAGAAAAAGCAATCAAAATAACTCTAAAAAAGCGTTTTTTAGTTTCCATACAAAAGAATTTTATTGGTTGCATTATCCTCAAAGTCGGGACAGGTATTTTGACCTGCAATTCCACCAAAAATACAAACCGTTTCTCCAGAACAGTTGTAAACTATGGTTTGTCCGTCTGCAATTTGATCACAAATATTTACTTCAAAAACAATTTCTGAATTGTAGGTGTATTGTGTAATTGAGCTCTTACCACCACAATCTATAACGTCAATCGAATTTTTAGCTTCTTTTAAAAAAGCGAAGTCTTCTAATGGATTTTCTACATTACAAACGGTAGCAATCGTTTTACTTTCATCACAAAAAGAAAAAGTAAAAATGCCAATAAATAGTAATAAATAAGTTGTTTTTAACTTCATCATTTATCGTTTTAAAATATACCCAATATCATCATAAGCGATTCCAAAATCGATCATGAAGCCATCTTCATTAGATTTTATAGCGCCTTTTCTATTTTTTATAATGAGATAATCAATTTCGTTTTCAGTTTCAATTTTGTAATTGTAATCTCCAGTTTCGTTCTTTGTGAAATCGTTATTTGTGGTATTTGTAACAATTAAGTTGTTTTTAATAGAAAGTATTTTTTTATCAGTATCAAACGTCCAAGTAATACTCCCAATCTTATAGTTTTTTGGTTTAGAAAAGCCCCCAATCATCTCTGTGACATTCCATTTACCTGCTATTAAACTGTTCGCTTCGTTGCTTTCACAGCTTATGAATACTATGCTTAGCAATAAAAAAGAGAAAAATAAAGGTAGTTTTTTTATATTCATATTATTCAATATTTGGCATTCCTATCTTACCAATAAAGCAAATAGAGTTTGTTTCTTTTTCTGTGATTGCAAATAGAAAAGGTTTGTTTAGTGCCACACTTTTTTTAGATAGATCAACAGATGTTACTCCTATTCCAACTGCTGTAACAGCCGCAGCTTCTGTTCCTAATTCATTTACTTCAATAAATGTTTTTTGCA
Organism: uncultured Polaribacter sp.; assembly: GCF_947501385.1. Lineage (GTDB taxonomy): Bacteria > Bacteroidota > Bacteroidia > Flavobacteriales > Flavobacteriaceae > Polaribacter. Next base: position 91,359 of record NZ_CANMVP010000005.1, on the reverse strand, counting down.
ATACAAAAGAAATTGAAAGCGGTACATCACTTATATTACTAAAATCTGCAGAATTTGTAAAAGCAACACCTAAACCTAAGTCAGTAAGTTGTTCTTTCAATTCTTTTTCATAAGAAAATGTAAACTTTGGCATTTTGAGTGCTACTTCTTTTTTACTGAAATTTGCATTCCAATTTCCCCAATTCTCTGTGTTTAGTAGATTAGAAATATCCTCTATATTTTTTCCGTCTTTAGGAAGTAAAAGGGTCATTGCATATTTGTCGTTTTTATAAGGTAATTTAACGGCTGTAAAATTTGTGTTTTCATAAAAATCTAAGTCAGCTGTTAACTGCATCGTTTTTACATCTTGAGTATTATTCTTTCCGTAAAAAGGAAGTGCTGTTGTTTCTGAAGGATTAAAACTGTATTTCCAATCACTTTTAAAATAAATAGCATTGATTAAAAACATGATATCATCTGCGTTTATAATATCAATAATTTTTGAAATTTTTTGATAGGTTTTATCAGAAACCCAATTGTTAATGATATTTACTGAATTGGGATTAGAAAAATCTAATTTTTCAACAGCTGCACTGTAGTAATTTGCATTGATATTTGTAAAGTTTTCTTTTACCGGAAATGAATTTTCAATCCAAATAGAATTTGCAATTTTAAAAGTAGAACCTGCAGAATTATCAGACAAATTAGTTATAATTTCTTTATTGATTGTATTAATTTCTTCGGGTAAAAAAGAAGTGTAGTTTAAGGTGCTTTCGAATGCTGTTTTTGTGCTATTTTCTGCGCCATTGTATGTCATTCCTAAAGCTAGTGAAAGACTTACAGGAGAAATCATATAGTTTTCTTTATTTTCTTCGTTAGATATTTTTTTAAAAATATCAAAAGCAAACTTATTGTTGGCTGTCACAAATTCTTCTCCTTTTAAAACGGTGCTAAAAGGATTCTTTTTCTCATCATTTTTTTCACAGTTAAAAAACAGTAAAAAAAGGAATAGAAAATTTACAAAAAAAATATTTTTTTTCATACTATGTATAATTCTTTCTTACAAGATGTAAAAAGATGCAAAAGGTTGCGTACATAAGTATTATTTTTACCAAATATTATGAAGCATAGCATTTTTAACATACAAAACGAGCAAGAATTTACAGCATGCGCTTTAGCGGTTTTTAAACATCAATTTAATAATAATAAAGTGTACCGTTCTTTTTGTGATCTATTATACATTCATCCTTCTGATATTTCGAAGGTCGAAGAAATTCCTTTTTTGCCCATTCAGTTTTTTAAAAGTAAAAAAATAATTTCCTCTTTAGATGAAGTCGAAGAAATTTTTACAAGTTCGGGTACAACAGGAAGTATCACAAGCAAACATTTTGTTACAGATATTGAGGTTTACAAAGAAAGTTATTTAAAAGGTTTCGCTCATTTCTATGAAAACATAGAAGACTACACAGTTTTGGCTTTATTGCCCAATTATTTAGAAAGAAAAGGTTCTTCTTTGGTTTTTATGGTAGATGATTTAATTCGGAAATCTAAAAATGCAGAAAGTGGCTTTTATCTCGATACTTTAGAGGAGTTGGCTAAAAAACTAATCGCTTTAGACAAAAACGGACAAAAAACACTTTTAATTGGGGTTTCTTTCGCTCTGTTAGATTTAGTTGAAATGCAACAATTCAACCTGAAAAATACCATAATTATGGAAACTGGTGGAATGAAAGGAAGAAGAAAAGAATTAATTAGAGAAGAATTGCACCGTATTTTAGGAAAGGGTTTTGGAGTGTCTCAAATTCATTCAGAATACGGAATGACAGAATTGTTAAGTCAGGCATATTCTAAAGGAAATGGGATCTTTAAAACACCACCTTGGATGAAAATTTTAACAAGAGATACCGAAGATGCACTTACAATAAATGCTCCTGCAAAAAATGGTGGAATTAATGTGATAGATTTGGCAAATTACAATTCATGTTCATTTATAGCGACACAAGATTTAGGAAAAGTACATGAAAACGGAACCTTTGAAATTATTGGGCGCTTCGACAATTCTGATATTAGAGGATGTAACTTAATGGTTTTGTAAAAAAAAAAAGAAAAGAGAACAAAGATTAAAGAGAATAGAGATGAAATTTAAGCTATTAGAAGAATTTAAGGAGTTTGCAGTAAAAGGGAATATGATCGATATTGCCATTGGTGTAATTATTGGTGCGGCATTTAACAAAGTAGTAAATGTTTTGGTAAAAGAGGTGTTGATGCCTCCATTATCTTTTATGACAGATGGTACCAATTGGGAAAATAAAAAGCTAATTTTAAGAGAAGCCATGATTACAAACGGCGTATCGAAACCAGAAGAAATAGCCATTGGTTATGGAAAATTGGTAGAAGCTGGAATCGATTTTTTAGTCATTACTTTTACAGTGTTTGTGGTTGTAAAAATGATGAACTCCATGAGGAAAAAAGCAGATGACCCTAAAAATAAAGAAGTGGTGACACCAAAAAATATTGAGTTGATGAACAGAACCAACGAGCTTTTAGAAAAACAAAATGAGTATTTAATGAAGGTTTTGGCGGAGAGAAATTAGAAAAATAATGTAGTTTTTTTCTAAACTTATTTTCTGATAGCTTTGATGATACTAAATATATATCATTGAAAATAGATTACATTCGTCTATCATTTTTGTTTAATATTAGCAATTTAAATCTGATTTCAAGGAGCGAACTAATTGAGTGAGAGGAAGAAAAATGTATAATCTTACAGTCATTTTAACATTTATTTTTGTGTAAATAATGAAAAGAGAAAATTTAAATATCAGTAAAATTAGAATAAAAGGTACCCTTAGTGCTGTTGGTTTTAAAGAGGGAGATTCTGATGTCCTATATATACCTAGTTTGGAATTATCTTCTTATGGGGACTCTATTAAAGAAGCTCATGACTTAATGACAGAAATTCTCAAACAATTCTCTAAAGATTTACTTTCCTTAAGTGAAGAAAAGATACAATCTTTCTTATCTGATTTAGGTTGGGAGCGTAACAAATACCTGAAAAAGAGAATGGTAAACTTAAGCGAGACTACTTTTGATGATATAAAAAAACAATTTAACTTACCAGATGAGACTGAAGTAGAACAGATGTCTATTGCAGTTTAAATATGACAAAATATAATAATCCTGTACCTACGAAATGTTGGGAAGCTTATTTAAAAAGTTTAGGTTGTAATTTCGAACGAGAAGATGGTACGCATCATCATTGGAAATGCCCAAATTGCTTTAGAACAATTACTTTTTGGGGTCACAAAAAGATATACCTAGATTTCATATTAGAACAAATTTAAGAACTTTAAATAAAACAAATAAACAGTTTAATTCTTGGGCAGAAATTAATTGCTAATATCAATAAATTAAAAACCATATAAAAAACACAACTTTAGGCTAGGTTTATAGGTTTTTATTATCCCTCAACTTATGATTTTTAATTTGAAAAATCCTCGCAAAAAAATGTAATTTCCCAACCCTTTCATCGACCAATTAAAAAACCAAACTCGATGAAATATCTAATCACTATTTTATTTCTTACCATTTCCACAGCATTTTTAGCACAAGAGTATAACACTAAAAAAGGTTTTATCGCAGAAGGTTATGATGTGGTTGCTTATTTTAAGAGTGAGGCAAAAGAAGGAAATAAAAAATTCACGACAATATATGATGGTGTAAAATTTAAGTTTTCATCTCAAGAAAATTTAGAAATTTTTAAAAAATCACCCAAAAAATACATACCTGCTTATGGTGGGTATTGTGCATATGCAATTGGAGCAAAAGCAAAAAAAGTATCCGTAGATCCAGAAACTTTTGAAATTAGAGGCGGTAAATTATATTTGTTTTACAATTCTTGGGGAACAAATACACTAGAATTGTGGCAAAAAGAAGGCGCAGCAAAACTTCAGCAAAAAGCAGATGAGAATTGGCTAAAAATTATAAAAGAAAAGCAATAGAAAGCAATCTTGGGGGAGTTTGTGAATGATGAAAATTAAAACAGCTTTGAAATATTCAGGGCTGTTTTTCTTCTAATTCTGTTCTCATCAATCGATCCCAAAAGGTAAAATACAAACCGTAGTTATAATTGAATTTTGTGTGATGAGCATCATGATGCGTTGCGCCAATAATCCATTTTTTAAACTTATTGCCAAATTTTCCTGAAGGGTATACTTCAATACCCGCATGATTTATAGTTGCAGAAAGCGTCATTATTAATAAGACAGCTAATAGCGCATATATGTGTAAAGGTAAAAATACTAATACAAAAGGTAAGTAAATTGCTTGTAGAAGCGTTTCATAAGGATGAAAAGAGAAAGAGGTAAATACAGTTGTATGCACACTTTTATGATGTGTTTTATGAAAGAATTTGTAAAATTTAGGAATGTGCATCCATCTATGAATCCAATAATAATACGTATCTTGAATACACAAAAAAGCAAGAATGCTTAGCGGAATATACCACAAAGAATATTTTTTAGGATCTATATAAATTGCGGTATAATTAATAGACCATAAATAATAAATAAAAACGGCAATTCCGCCAAAAATAAACCCACTTATTAAAGACCAATAAATTTCTTTAATAATTTGTTTCTTTTTTAAAGGTTTTTTATTTAAAATTCTATTCGGAAATACTTTACCAAACCTTTTGAAGAAAACCCAATGATATACACGAGACACGATTAAATATCGCACAAAAATAATTAGGGCAAAGACCACTATTGAAAGTAGAATTACCAATACATTACTAAAATCAATTTTTAGAATTGATTCTTCCATAGCTAATTATTAATTTACAACTAATAAATAATAGGTCTTTTTACCTCTTTGTAAAAGCACATATTTATTCGCGATTAGATCTTCCTTAGAAATTGTAAAATCTTCTTTTACTTTTTCTTTATTTACAGAAATTGCATTTTCTTTTAAAGCTCTTCTTGCTTCACCATTAGACGCTAAAAAGTTTGTTTTTGCAGCCAAGGCAGCAATCATATCTAAACCTTCTTCAACAGCTGCAATTGAAACAGTTGCTTGTGGCACGCCGTCAAAAACATCTAAAAATGTTTGTTCGTCTAAAGATTTTAAATCTGAAGCGGTAGATTTTCCAAATAAAATATTAGAAGCTTTAATTGCGTTTTTATACGCTTCTTGTCCGTGCACCAACAGGGTTACTTCTTCACCAATTTTCTTTTGTAAAACACGCAAATGAGGCGTTTCTTTATGTGCTGCAATTAAAATATCAATGGTTTCTTGATCTAAAAATGTAAAAATTTTAATATATTTTTCAGCGTCCTCATCAGAAGCATTCAACCAATATTGGTAGAATTTATAAGGTGATGTTCTCTTCGCTTCTAACCAAACATTTCCTCCTTCAGATTTCCCAAATTTTGTTCCGTCAGATTTTGTAATTAAAGGACATGTAATTGCGTAGCCTTTTCCACCACCAACTCTTCTAATTAGTTCTGTTCCTGTGGTAATATTTCCCCATTGATCTGAACCCCCCATTTGTATAGAAGCATTGTTGTTTTTATACAAATGCAAAAAATCATATCCTTGCACTAATTGATAGGTAAATTCGGTAAAAGACATGCCCTCTTTCGATTCAGAACCAATTCTGTTTTTTACAGAATCTTTCGCCATCATATAATTTACAGTAATGTGTTTCCCAACATCTCTAATAAACTCTAGGAAAGAAAAATCTTTCATCCAGTCGTAATTATTTACCAAAACCGCTGCATTCTCTGCATTAGAAGTAAAGTCTAAAAAATGACTCAATTGCCCTTTTATGGCTTCTTGGTTGTAGCGTAATGTTTTTTCATCTAATAAATTACGTTCAGAAGATTTTCCTGAAGGATCTCCAATCATACCTGTTGCACCACCAACCAAAGCAATGGGTTTATGACCACATCTTTGAAAATGTGCTAGCAACATAATAGGTACTAAATTTCCGATATGCAAAGAATCTGAAGTAGGATCAAAACCCACATAGGCACTTCTCATGCTTTCTAACAAATGCTCTTCTGTGTTTGGCATGCTGTCGTGTAACATTCCTCTCCATTGTAATTCTTCAATAAAATTTTTCATTGTAAGCTTAAGTTTTTAGGAAGGTTTTATGTCAGTACGAGAACTATTTTAACAATCAGATATTTTAATATCTCTCGACTGTGCTCGATAAGACATTCTATAATTTAGAAAACCTTTTTAAGCCCACAAAGATAAACTTATCAATCAAAAAACCATAACTTCGTTGTATGATTTTAGTTACTGGAGGAACCGGTTTGGTTGGAGCACATTTATTATATCATTTAGTTAAAAATGATGAAAAAGTACGCGCCATTTATCGATCTAAAGAAAAAATTGACGCTGTAAAAAAAGTTTTTTCCTATTATACAGAGGATATTTCTTTAATTTCTAAAATTGAATGGTTTCAAGCAGACATTACTGAGGTTCCAGCCATGATTCCTGCTTTTGTAGGCGTTCAAAAAGTGTATCACTGTGCCGCATTTATTTCTTTTAACCCCAAAGATTATAGAGAAATGCGAAAAGTGAATATTCACGGAACTGCAATAATTGTAAACCTCTCTATTGATGCAAAAGTAGAAAAAATTTGTTTTGTAGGTTCTATTGCTTCCGTTGGCGATGCTGTAGATGGAGGTTTTATTACAGAAGAAAATGAATGGAACAAAGAGGTGGATAACAGCGGGTATTCTATCACTAAATTTGGTGCAGAAATGGAAGTTTGGCGCGCAAGTCAAGAAGAAGTAGCGGTTGTTATTGTAAACCCTGGAATTATTTTAGGAAGTGGTTTTTTTAAATCTGGTTCGGGAAAATTATTCAATCAAGTTGCTAACGGATTCAACTATTACACCGAAGGAATTACTGGTTTTGTTGGTGTAAGAGATGTAGTAAAAGCCATGATGTTACTTATGAATTCTGAAGTTAAAAATGAACGTTTTATTTTAGTTTCAGAAAATAAAACATTTAAAGATGTGCTGTTTTCTATCGCTGATGATTTTGGAAAAAAAAGACCGTCAAAAAAAATAAATTCTTGGCAAACAAGTATTCTTTGGCGCTTTTCTGCTTTTGTCTCTAAAATTACAGGAGTTGCGCCTTTGCTAAGCAAGTATTCAGCAAGAAGTGCGCATAGCACTTCTAAATATTCTTCAGAAAAAATTAAGAAAAGTATTCATTTTCAATTTGAAGACATCAATAGCGTTATAAAACAAGTTTGTATTGATTATAAAAATTAGCTTACTTATATGTTTGGTCTAGCTCTTTTTAGTAAATTTTCTTCTTGTATTTCAAAAGTATCTAAAATTTTACCTTTGTGCATTAAAGTGTCTGGAAAATCTAATGTTTTTAGACTATCTAATTCTTTCTGTATATTTCTTACTCGATCTGTAGAATCTTTTCTAATAGAATCTAGCCTTGTTTGAATGTTTTTAAAAAAATCACTTCTTTTTTCTAAACTGGTTTTTGCTCCCTCTAAAATTTCTTGATATATATCTATTTTAGACATATAATAATAATTGCTAGTTTCAAAACGAGTGCTATCGATTTTAAATTTTTCATACACAAAAGGCATGTAATTAATATTCTTTTGCTGATTCTTGTTATTTATAAATTTTGCGCTTGAAGCAATCATTAATTCTTGTAATAAAAGACTCATGGTGTCTTTAGGAATTAAGTCTTTTGGTTTTTCAAAAATAGTGTTACTAGTACAAGAAACTAAAAAGAGAACAATAAATAGGTAGCGTAATTTTTTCATTTTATCTATTGAATGTTATTCTTTTACCTTTAATCTTATTGTTAAACACACCTTTATGATACATTAAATTTCCGTTTACAAAAGTATGTGTAATGGTAGATGAAAATGTAGTTCCTTCAAACGGAGACCAACCACATTTGTATAAAAGATTCTTTTTAGAAACAGTGTATGATTGATTCGGGTCTATTAAAACCAAATCTGCAAAATACCCTTCTCTGATAAAACCTCTTTTCTCAATTTGAAACAAGATTGCAGGATTATGGCTCATTTTTTCAACGGCTTTTTCAATAGGAATTACGCCTTCTTTCACTTTTTCTAAAATAGCATTTATAGCATGCTGCACTAAAGGACCACCACTTGGTGCTTTTAAATAGGTATTCGATTTTTCTTCTAAAGTATGTGGAGCATGATCTGTTGCTAAAACATCTATTCTGTCATCTAACAAAGCTTTCCACAAACCCAATCTGTCTTTTTCTGTTTTTACAGCAGGATTCCACTTAATGTGCGTTCCTTTTTCTTTATAATCTTTGTCTGAAAACCATAAATGGTGAATACATACTTCTGCTGTAATTTGTTTTTCTTCTAAAGGAATATCATTTCTAAATAAGTCTGTTTCTTTTGCTGTTGATAAATGAAAAACATGCAATCTTGCGCCCGTTTTTTTTGCCAATTCAATTGCTTTTGAAGAAGATAAATAACAGGCCTCTTCGCTTCTAATTATAGGATGGTATTTGATTGGAATGTCTTCACCAAACTTTTCTTTATAAGCGGTAGTGTTTTTTTTGATGGTTGCTTCATCTTCACAATGTACAGAGATAATCATTTTTGTAGAAGAGAAAATTTTCTCTAAAACCGCTTCGTCATCTACTAGCATATCACCTGTAGAAGAGCCTAAAAATAATTTAATTCCGGCTACTTTTTGAGGATCTGTTTTTAGTAATTCTTTTAAATTATTGTTTGTACCACCAAACATAAAAGAATAGTTTGCATAAGAATCTTTGGCGGCAATCTGAAATTTATCTTCTAATAATTCTTGTGTAGTTGCTTGCGGAACTGTGTTGGGCATCTCTATAAATGTAGTAATTCCGCCTGCAACTGCGGCCCTACTTTCTGAAGCGATATTTGCTTTGTGAGTTAGACCAGGCTCTCTAAAATGCACTTGATCATCAATAAAACCAGGAATCAAATAATTTCCATTTGCTTCTATAACCTCTGTGTTTTCTTTTGCAGAAATTTCAGAAGAAATTTCTTTTATCATTTCGTTTTCAATCAAAACATCACCTACAAAAGTGCTGTTTTCATTAACAATAGTTGCGTTTTTTATTAACGTTAATTTTGTCATTTTTCTTTTTATATATCCATTTTCATATTTACCAAACCTTTGGTGAATCCAAAGCGTTCGTAAGATTTTATGGCGCCATTATTATTGCTATACACATCTAACCTTACTTCTTTAAGATTTTCTTTTTTTGCCCAATCTTTTAAAGATTCTAAAATTACATTGCTTATTCTTTGTCCTCTAAAAGAAGGTTTTACATACATAAAACCGATATAACCATGTTTCAGGTTTTTATGATAATGCTTACCGTTTTCTATTCTTAAATACCCAGAAGCGACCAATTCTTCATGAATAACAGCCACAATTAAATGAATATTTTTAGCTGCAATCATTTCTGGAATGTTGTAATAGAATAATTCACCAGCAGCTAAAAAAGGATCTAAAGGTTTTTCTGTTTCAATAATTCCTTGTTCAAATTGAAGTAATGTATTTAGATCTGCTAAATTTGCAGCTCTAAGAGAAATAGCATTTGTCATAAATTTTCTTTTGGCAATCCTTTTATTTTCATTTTTATCACTCCAAATAAAGCTTCAGAAACAATATTTCCACTCATTTTAGAAGCACCTAAGTCTCTGTCTGTAAAAACTACAGAAACTTCTTTAATTTTAAATTTATGTTTCCATGCTTTGAACTTCATTTCTATTTGAAAAGCGTAGCCAACGAATTTAATTTTATCTAAATGAATGGTTTCTAATACTTTTCTTTTCCAACAAACAAAACCAGCGGTGGTATCAAAAACAGGAATTCTAGTAATTAAACGCACATATTTTGAAGCAAAATAAGAAAGTAATAACCTTTTAATATCCCAATTTACAACGTTTACTTGATTGTCTACATACCTTGAACCTACAGAGACATCTCCGCCTTCATTCTCGCACGCATTGTATAAACGAATCAGATCTTTAGGATTGTGAGAAAAATCAGCATCCATTTCTATAATATAATTGTAAGTTTTTGCTAAGGCCCATTTAAAACCGTGAATATAAGCAGTTCCTAAACCATTTTTTCCATTCCTTTTTTCGATAAAAAGTTGTGTTGGAAACTCGGTAATTAGTTTTTCTACAATTTCGGAGGTTCCGTCAGGAGAATTATCATCTACAACTAGAATATGAAATACTTTCTTTTCATTAAAAACGGCTCTAATTATAGCTTCTATGTTTTCTTTTTCGTTATAAGTGGGGATGATAACTAAAGCGTCTGACATAAATGAAATTTCATGTGGTAAATACAAATATACATTTTTTAATTACTAATTTTGTGTTAATCTTAATCTAAGAAAAAAAGTGCAAGCACTAGAAAAAAACATAGCAACTACAAATTGGATACCTGTTATTTTGGTATTTCTATTGGCTATTATTGCTGTACTTAAAGTAATTGATGCAGAAAAACTAAAGGGCTATGTATTTACACTTTTTAATAAGGGTTTTATAGATTCTGAAGTAGAAGAAGACACGTCTTTTTTTAATTCTTTTTACAGTTTGTTATTTGTTTTTTCATCTACAGTTTTAGCGTTGGCAATAAGTTTAATTATTGTGGAAAGAGATGCAGAAATTCAGTTGAGTTTTTCCTATTTTCTTTCTATTTTAGGAGTTGTATTTGGTTACTTTACAATTAAAAGTTTTTTAGAGATTGCCATTTCAAGAATGTTTTTGATTAAAAAACAGGTTCGATTTTATTTAGTTTCTAAGTTTAGCTATCTGTATTCTATTAGTTTTTTTCTGTTCATTTCTTTTATCATATTTGAATATAGCCCATTGGAAGCCTCATTCTTTATGTATGTAGCACTCTTTTTCTTTTTATTAAGATTTGTATTTCACGTAAGGAATAACAAAAAGCTGATTTTTAGTCAGTTATTTTATTTTATTTTGTACATTTGCGCCTCTGAAATAGCACCGCTATTAACACTATATAAATTGATGCTTTAAATTAAAAAACAAAAGCGTATGAAAGTGAAAACGATTTTAGTGTCACAACCTGTACCAAAGACAGAAACTTCTCCTTATTTTGACTTGTCTGATAAACAAAAAGTAAAAATTGATTTTAGATCTTTTATTCATGTAGAAGGTATTTCTGTCAAAGAAATTAGAACTCAAAAAATTGATTTTAAAAATTTTACGGCTATTATCTTAACAAGCAGAAATGCTGTAGATTATTTCTTTAAAATTGCAGAAGAAATGCGTTTTAAAGTGCCAGACGATATGAAGTATTTCTGTCAGTCTGAAGCTGTTGCTTATTACTTGCAAAAATACGTAGTCTATAGAAAACGTAAAATTTATGTGGGTAATAGAACGTTTACGGAATTAACAAAGTTAATTAAGAAACATAAAACAGAAAATTACTTATTGCCTTCTTCAGATAAATTGAAACCATTAATTCCAGAAGAGTTAGATGCTTTAGGTGTAAAATGGACACGTTTAGATTTGTATAGAACGGTTGTTAGCGATCTGTCTGATTTGGAAGATGTTTTTTATGATATTTTAGTGTTTTTTAGTCCTTCTGGAATCGAATCATTATTTCAAAATTTCCCAGATTTTAAACAAAACGACACCAGAATTGCCGCTTTTGGTACTTCTACTGTAAACGCTGTAAAAGAAGCTGGTTTAAGGTGCGATATTCATGCGCCAAGTCCAGAAACTCCTTCTATGACTATGGCTTTAGAGAAATATATTAAAGAAGCAAATAAAAGATAAACTTATTTTAAGTTGATAATATTGATAAAAACCGTTTTGCAAGGGGTTTAAACCCCTTGTAATGCCAGTTAAGCAAACAAAGTAGCAAAAGCCTCTTCTATTTTACCCACTAAAAGCAATTTTATTCCATGGTTTTTAGAAGAAATCTTATTGTATTTAGAAGCCACAAAAGTTCTATAACCTAACTTTTCTGCTTCTAAAATTCGTTGATCTATTTTAGAAACGGGTCTAATTTCTCCTGCCAAACCAACTTCTGCCGCAAAACACACATTCGGGTTGATCGCAATATCTTGATTGGATGATAAAATGGCCGCAACAACCGCCAAATCTATAGCAGGATCATCTACATTTATGCCGCCAGTAATATTTAAAAATACATCTTTTGCGCCCAATTTAAAACCTGCACGTTTTTCTAAAACAGCCAAAATCATGTTGAGACGTTTTAGATTATAACCCGTTGTAGAACGTTGTGGAGTTCCATAAACTGCCGTAGAAACCAACGCTTGAATTTCGATCATTAAAGGTCGAATGCCTTCTAATGTGGAAGCAATTGCTGTGCCGCTTAAATCTGCATCTTTTTTAGAAATTAAAATTTCAGACGGATTGGAGATTTCTCTTAACCCGCTAGAAAGCATTTCATAAATACCCAATTCGGAGGTAGAACCAAACCTGTTTTTTTGTGATCTTAAAATTCTGTAGGTATGATTTCTATCACCTTCAAACTGTAAAACCACATCTACCATGTGTTCTAAAATTTTTGGGCCGGCAATGTTTCCTTCTTTATTAATATGACCAATTAGTAAAACAGGAGTTGCAGTTTCTTTTGCAAATTTGATCAATTCTGCTGCAGTTTCTCTAATTTGAGAAATGCTTCCAGGAGAAGCTTCTATATGATTGGTGTGTAAAGTTTGTATTGAATCGATTACCAAGACTTCAGGCTCGGTTTCTTCAATATTTTTAAAGATTTGTTGCGTGTTCGTTTCGGTAAGAATTAGACAATTAGAATTATTTACTTCTAACCTGTCTGCTCTCATTTTTATTTGAGATTGGCTTTCTTCACCAGAAACATACAAAACTTTCTGACTTATATTTAAGGCAACTTGTAATAATAATGTCGATTTTCCAATACCAGGTTCACCCCCCAAAAGTGTTACAGAACCTTTTACCAATCCGCCACCTAAAACCGTATCTAATTCGTTGTTATTGGTAACCACTCTTTCTTCAGGATTCAGCTGAATATCTGCAATTTTTAAAGGTCTATTAACGGTTTGTTTTGCCGTTGTAGATTGTTTCCAAACACGTTTTTCTTCTTTTTGAATAACCTCTTCAACAATCGTATTCCATTCTTTACAAGCGCCACATTGCCCCACCCATTTGGCATGTTGTGTTCCACAATTCTGACAGAAAAAAGTTGTTTTGGTTTTGGCCATTTTTTATTTTAAAACACAAATTTACGCTAAACTTATCAATATTTATTTGTGAAAATCTAGTAAATTTACTTTAATTTTTTGGGATAAAAAAAGACTTATCAGCTTTGTGAAAATTTACAAAAAAGAGGAATCAATCTAAAATTAATTTGTTGGGATTTTGTTTGCTACTAAAAACGTCAATAATTAAAACATAATTTATTTTTCTTTCATAAATGATTTTATAATCCCATTTAGAAACAAATCTTACAGCTTCATCATTAATTATTAAGTCTTTTGAATATTCAATATTATTATCAGATAGAGAATCACCTAATTTTGTTAATTTATTAAAAACCATCAAAGCATTTTGAGGACTTTTTTCAAATATATAATTATAAATTCCTAAAAGAGAATTCATAGATTTTGATGACCAAACAACTTTTAAAATTTAAGAGTTTCTATTGCTTAAAACATGTTCTCTAACCTCTGATGTTGTGAAAGTTTTTGCTCCATTATCAACATCTGTTCTAATTCTATTAATATGTTTTATGTAGTTTTTTTTGGTTAAAGGTTCACCATCAATTGTGTACCCAACTATTTTAGAGGAGTGTTCCTCGTTTTGATGTACATTATAAATAGCTTCCACTTCATTTAGAACGTTTTCATCTGTTTCTAAAATCCATTTAGATAATGCGATTCTTTTTTCTTTCGAGTTCATAACAATTGCTTTTATCAAAGATAATAATATTTAAATTATACCTTTGATGAATATTTTCTTAAAGTTGACAAATAGTTGCGTTAGCGATTGAAAGATATTATGGAAAGCGCGACATTTTCAGAGAACCTAACTGCGGCCGACAGGCGCTAAAAAATTACTTTTCTTTATTGTAAATTGGAAGGATAAGAAAAGCCAAACCACCAAAAACGATAATCATGGCTGTTTGTGCTGTCCACATAATCCAACCGAATGCGGTGGCAGGTTCTGTTGGAATATCAAATAAAGCCAAAGCGCCAGCAACTGCAATTGGGTATAAGCCAATGCCACCATTTGTTGCGGCAATAGAAAATCCGCCGGCAATAAAACCAATCAAAATGCCACCAAAAGGAACTTCTAAACCCTCAATTGCAGGTATTGTTGCCCAAAACATGGCCACATACATTACCCAAATAAAAACGGTATGAAAAATAAATGCCCATTTGTTTTTCATTTTAAAAATGCTGGTAACCCCTTCTATTAAACCAGAAATAAAAGTTTTAATTTTTAATAAAAAACCAGAAGTAGCCTTATTTACAAAAGACCTAAAAATAAAGAAACCGATAATTAATAGAACTAAACCGATGATGATTTTAGTAGGATCGAAGTTTTTGGTTAATAAATCATAAATAAAGTCAAACTGTACAAAAAGTGTGATTGCTACAATGGAAAGCATCATTATTAAATCTGCAATGCGTTCTGCTACAATGGTTCCAAAGCCTTTTTCAAAGGGAATTTTTTCATAGTTTGTCATTACAGTTGCTCTTGAAATTTCTCCAGCTCTTGGCAACGCTAAATTTACCAAATAAGCAACTAAGACAGCCAAAATACTATTTGTAAATTTTGGTTTAAAACCAAGAGGTTCTAACATAAATTTCCATCTGTATGCTCTAGAAAGGTGACTTAAAATACCGAAGAATAAACCAAGAAAAATCCAACTATAATTCGCTTCTTTAAAGTATTTCCCTAGCGTTTCTAAAGAAATATCAGACAAAGAGTACCAAACTAAAAAACCTCCCAATGCGAGAGGTAATATAATTTTTACTATTTTTTTTGCTGAAGAATTCAAACTACGTTAGTGTATTGTCTTTTTCATTCGGAAAAACCAACGAAGGTTTAAAAACCTTTGCTTCTTCTAATTCCATAAAGGCATACACAATTAAAATTAAAACATCTCCAACAGCAACCAAACGAGAAGCAGCACCATTTAAGGTAATTTCTCCACTTCCACGAGGACCAGGAATTGCATAGGTTTCTAAGCGATTTCCGTTGTTATTATTAACTATTTGAACGCGCTCGCCTTCAATAATTCCAGCAGCATCCATTAGGTCTTCATCTATGGTAATGCTTCCTATATAATTTAAATCTGCACCTGTAACTTTTACACGGTGGATTTTTGATTTTACTACTTGTACTAACATGCTACAAAAATAGGGATTTTTTGGTTACTAATTTTTTAAACGAATGTTATCAATCAATCTTATTTTTCCTGCAAAAACAGCAATAAAAGCTCTGTATTTCTTGTTAGATGCTGCTTTTTTAACAGTTTCTAATGATTTTTCTTCAGCAATGGTAAAATACTCTAATTCTAGTAAAGGCTGGTTTTTAAACTGATTCTCTACCCAATTGTTAATATCAGTGATGTTTTCTTTACCAAATTTCTTATTTACTTTTTTAAGAGTTTTATAAATGAACGGTACAATTTCTCTATGTTCTTTAGACAATCTTGCATTTCTAGAACTCATTGCCAAACCATCTTCTTCTCTAAAAATTGGACAACCCTTGATTTTTACTGGAAGATGATGCTTTTTAACCATTTTTTTAATCACCTGCAATTGCTGAAAATCTTTTTGCCCAAAATATGCTTTGTTTGGCTCAACAATTTCAAAGAGTGTTTTTACAATGGTGCCAACACCATCAAAATGACCTTTTCTAAACTTCCCTTCCATTTGGTGTTCTAAACCATCAAAATTAAAGTTTTTAGAAACGATGTTTTCTGCATAAATTTCTTCCACAGAAGGACAAAAAAGAACATCAGTAGCAACAGACTCAAGTAACTTTATATCATTTTCTAGCGTTTTTGGGTACTTATTTAAATCCTCAATATTATCAAACTGTGTAGGATTTACAAAAACACTTATAACAACAATATCATTTTTCTCTTTAGCTTTTTCAATTAAAGATAAATGACCTCGATGTAAAGCACCCATTGTTGGTACAAAACCAATTGTTTTTTTATTCCTTTTATGTTCTAAAATACAGTCTTTTAGATCTTTTTTACTGTTGAAAATTTTCATTCTAAAAATATTGATAAAGCGTGCAAACTTACCATTTTAACACGATATTAGCATAATAATTTGTATTTTTGCCAATCTCATAAAAAGAGTTTGATTAATGAAGGACAAGAGAATATTGTTTGTTTCGTCTGAAGTAGTGCCTTACTTACCCGAAACAGAACTATCATCAACTGCGTTTACTGCAGCAAAAAATGCACATTCTAAAGGAGTACAAACCAGAATCTTTATGCCAAGATATGGCGTTATTAATGAACGAAGACACCAATTACATGAGGTAATTCGTCTTTCTGGAATGAACTTGGTTGTAAATGATATGGACATGCCATTAATTATAAAAGTGGCTTCTATACCAAAAGAAAGAATGCAAGTTTATTTTATTGATAACGAAGAATATTTTAAAAGAAAAGCCGTTTTTACAGATGAAGATGACAATTTGTTTTCAGACAATGATGAACGTGCCATTTTCTTTGCAAAAGGAGTGATAGAAACAGTAAAAAAATTAAACTGGGCACCAGACATTATTCATGTTCATGGTTGGATGGCTTCTTTACTTCCTTTGTATTTAAGAGAGTTCTATAACGAAGAACCACTTTTTACCGAAAGTAAAATTGTAACTTCTATTTATAATAACGGATTTGAAGGCGAATTAAGTACAAATCTTGCAGATAAAGTAAAATTCGATTTAAATAAAGAAGAAAAAGTAACCACTATTAAAACACCTAATCATACTAATATTTTAAAAAGTGCCATTGAAAATTCTGATGCAATTATTCATGGTAGTGAAGATATTTCTGAAGAATTATCTTCTTTTATAGAAGATAAAGAGATGCCTGTTTTAGGATATCAACTAGAAAATCTTAAAGAAAGTTATTTAAATTTTTATGCTGATTTAGTTTCGGCCAATTAATTATTTTATAGTGAAAAATTTTATTAGAAAAAGTGTTTACATAGGTGTTGTATTATTTGTTGTTTCTTTTGTTATTTCATGTGAAGAAGACTTTACAGATATTGAAAGTGGGGTAATAAGTAATACTAAATTCTCTACAGGCGAAGTTGTATTAGATTTAGAAATAAGTTCTATAAATATAGAAAGTATTATAGCAGACAATATAGGCTTGCCTGTATTACAAAATAATAGCAGACCTCAGGTAGATTATTGGCTAGGAGTCTATAAAAAAGAGAATGCTAAAAATTTAGAAGCTGGTTTTGTTTCTCAAATTAGTCTTCCTTCTATTTTAAAAACAAGTGAAGATGTTATTGACGGAGATACGATTTATAACTTAGATCAAGTCGTTTTAAAAATTCCTTATACGGCTGTTTCATTAGGCGCAAATTCTGAAGGAATAACTACGTATCGGTTAGATTCAATTTTAGGAAATACAGCTGTTGCAACAGCTATTGAAGTATATCAAAATCCAACATTTTTAAGTGTTTTGAATCCTGCAAACCCTGCAAAAATAAATTCCTATCCTTCTAATTTCGACTATCAAGAAACAGAATTATTATCAGCAGCAGATTTTTCTTTTACACCTTCAGCTACAGACACAATTTTTGAATTCGACAGAATAGATAGAAGTGTAGATGTGAATAACACAAGCACAGTTAAAGATACGCTTAAAGTTATGGGTGCTGCAAATGTACCTGTTCCTTTTTTAGCAATTCCGCTAGACTTAAACAAAATGAAAACAACGTTTTGGGATAAGTTTAACGAAGCTGAGTTTTCTTCGTCAGACGCATTTCAGGATTATTTTAGAGGCGTTATTTTAAAAGCAAAAGGTAGTGATGGTGCTTTAGTTCCGTTTAATTTATCTTCAAATTCAGAGGCATCTATAGATTTTTTATATTCTAAGACCATTTTAAAAGATGCAGTTGTAGATACCATTATAAAAGAAGATTATTCTTTTTCTTTAACTGGTATTCAAAATAATATGTATAAAACAGACAACATTATACCGCAACCAACAAATAGTTTTGTAGTTCAAGGAACCGCTGGTTTGTCTGCCGAAATAAAGATTTTAGGTGTGAATTTAGCTAATTTAGATTCAGAGGATCCGTTTTTAGTCTATGCAAATAAAGATGTAGACAATAATAATTACCTTGATTTAGAAGAATTAGCTTCTATAAAAGATGTTGGTAATAATGAATTTGGTTTTTTAATAAATGATGCAGATTTAACTTTTGTGGTCAATAGTGCGTTAAGTTCAAACGCAGATGTTTTACCTCAAAGACTTTATGTGTATCAAAATAAAGATAATGGCAATGGAGGAGTAACACCTACACATGTATCAGACTCTTATGAAGAAGGTGCAAGTTTTAATGGGAATTTGTTTACTAACGATGCTGATGTTCCTGAAGATTATACTTTTAAAATAACCGATTATATTTCTGATATTATGGACCGTTCTTCTGATGATTTTTCTCCACTGGTTCTAAAAGTATTTAATGTTACAGACAATCCTGTAATTACTGGATTTTTAAATCAGAACGTTTTACAATACAATTGGAATCCTAGATCTGTTGTTTTATTTAATGAAAATGGAGATAAAAAAGCGAGATTAAAAATATCTTACACCAAGAAACTAAATTAACCAACCAACTTTAATAATTAACTTTTATGTGTGGAATCACAGGATATATAGGTTTTAGAGATGCTTATCCTATCGTAATTAATGGTCTTAGAAGACTTGAGTATAGAGGATACGATAGTTCTGGAATCATGATGTTTGATGGCAAAAATATCCACCTTTCTAAAACGAAAGGTAAGGTTGCTGACTTAGAACTTATTACAAACAAAGAAAAGGAAAGAAAAGTAGGAAAAATTGGTATGGGTCACACGCGTTGGGCAACTCACGGTGTACCAAATGACGTAAATTCTCATCCTCATTTTTCTCAATCTGGAAATTTAGTAATTGTTCATAATGGTATTATTGAAAATTATGATACCTTAAAGAAAGAACTAACTTCAAGAGGATATATTTTTAAAAGTGATACGGATACAGAAGTTTTAATCAATTTAATTGAAGAGGTAAAAAAACAAGAAAGTTGTAAATTAGGAAAAGCTGTACAACTCGCTTTAAACAACGTAATAGGAGCTTATGCTATTGCTGTTTTTGACAAGACAAAACCAAATGAAATAATTGTTGCTCGTTTGGGAAGCCCAATTGCAATTGGAGTAGGAAAAGACAATTCAGAGTTTTTTGTAGCTTCAGACGCTTCTCCTTTTATTGAATATACCAAAGATGCTATTTATTTAGAAGATGAAGAAATGGCAATTATCAAACTAGATAAAGGAATTGTAATTCATAAAATTCATGATGATAGTTTAGTGGATGCAAATATTCAAGAACTACAAATCAGTTTAGATCAAATAGAAAAAGGTGGTTACGATCACTTTATGTTAAAAGAAATTAACGAGCAACCAAAAGCCATCATCGATACGTATCGTGGAAGAATGCTTGCAGATGAAGGAATCATAAGAATGTCTGGTATAGACGATCATATGAACAGGTTTTTAAATGCTGAAAGAATTATAATTGTTGCCTGTGGTACCTCTTGGCATGCTGGTTTGGTAGGAGAATATCTGATTGAAGAATTTGCACGGATTCCTGTTGAGGTAGAATATGCATCAGAATTTAGATATAGAAATCCTATTGTAACTTCTAAAGACATTGTAATTGCAATCTCTCAATCTGGAGAAACAGCAGATACATTAGCCGCTATTAAATTAGCAAAATCTAAAGGAGCATTTGTCTTTGGTATCTGTAATGTGGTAGGTTCATCTATTGCTAGAGAAACAGATGCTGGGGCTTACACACATGCAGGTCCAGAAATTGGTGTGGCTTCTACAAAAGCATTTACAACACAAATTACAGTGTTAACATTAATCGCTTTAAAGTTAGCCTCTAAAAAAGGAGAAATTTCTAAGCCTGAATTAAGAACTCAGTTGCAAAAAATGCAATTAATTCCTGGTAAAATAGAAAATCTATTAAAAATAGATGGTAAAGTAAAGGAAATTGCGGCTGTTTATAAAGATGCAACAAATTGTTTGTATTTAGGTAGAGGATTTAACTTCCCCGTAGCTTTAGAAGGTGCTTTGAAATTGAAAGAAATTTCTTATATACATGCAGAAGGATATCCTGCGGCAGAAATGAAGCATGGTCCAATTGCTTTAATTGATGAAAATATGCCAATTTTTGTGATTGCAACAAATAAAGGGCATTATGAAAAAGTGGTAAGCAATATTCAAGAAATTAAATCTAGAGCTGGAAAAATTATAGCGATTGTAACTGAAGGTGATACTCAAGTGAAAGAGATTGCCGATCATGTAATAGAAATTCCAGAGACAGAAGAAGCATTCACTCCGCTTTTAACTACCATTCCTTTTCAGTTATTGTCTTATCATATTGCAGTGATGTTAAATAAAAACGTAGATCAACCAAGAAATTTAGCAAAATCGGTTACGGTAGAATAAGTTTTTAGGGTATAAATAATTATAGATAAATCCAGCTTTATGCTGGATTTATTGTCTTACTTCAAAAGTTATAGGTAAGCTATAACTAACTGTTACAGGAATCCCTCTTTGTTTGCCAGGTTGCATTTTTGGTAATGAACTAATAATTTCAACAACCTCTTTCTCTAATCTTGGATGAGGTGCTCTCGCTTTTATATTTGTCACTATACCCGTTTTATCTATTTTAAAAACTACGAATATTCTTTTTTTACCTTCACTTAAACCAAGTTCTGTTGCCAAATCTACATCAAATCTTGAAGCAAAATATGCTGTAATTTTTTTTGTAAAGCAGGCTTTTAATTCTTTATTATTTCCTTTACACCCAGGAAAAACGGGTACATCTTCAATTAAAATAAAAGGCACATCTTCTACAATTTCTTCACCTTCTTGAACTTCAAAAATATTATCTGTAGTAATAACAGCGTTTGTAACAGCTTCATTTTCATTAGTCTCGGTAGTCTCTAAAATGGTTTCGTTTACTTTTATATCATCTTCAACTACTTTTATATCATCATAGGTTGGTGGGGGAAGTGTTTTTTTTTGAGTTGGTTTCATTTTAGGTATTTTAATGATAGGTATATCTTCTTTCATTTCATCGGTCATATGAACTTCGCCTAAACTTTTAACATCAGCATGTTCGTGAGTTTTGTGTTCTATAAGGACATAGATAGTAAATAAGCTGAGTGCTAACCCTATTTGAAGGAAAATTTTACTAAAATTTTCTAATTGTTTTCTGGGATATTTTTTAACTTCCATCTGAACCCTTTTAAGTTTTTATAAAATACAAACAGGCTATTTAATAATAGTCGCGGAGAATTATATAATGAGAGATAAAATCTCTCTCAAGATGAATGCTCACACTAAAGGTAGAAAGTTTTTAAAGGTTAAAATATGATGAAGGTCATATTTTATCGTGCACTTTAGTGGGAATAGTATCATTCCAAAGTGTTAAAATATCTGTGGCAACACTTGCACCGCTGCCAGCAGCAATCGCAAACTGACTTCTGCCACCAGCAATAGTGCCACAACAATACAAGCCTTTTTTAATGAAATAGTTTGTGTTTTTTAGTTGGATTCTGTCCTTTTCAGGATGAGCTTTTTTATGAGGCTCAATAAAATTTTCGAAGCCTTTAATTGTAAAAGGTTTTGAATAATTGAGTGCTAATACTACAATTTTAGAGAAATAAATGTTTTTGTTAGTTGTTACCTTATATGCACCATTAAAATTGGCAATAGACAGTACTTTTTCGTTTTCTATTTGAGAAACATGAGCATACAGGTTTGCTAATTGTTCTTTTCCGTCAATTAAAATATCTTTTCCTAGGGTTTTAGGCTTTAGACCTAACACATTATTAAACAAAGCATTTTGAAGGTGAGAAGTCTTTTGATGCATGATAATTCCGATATTTTTATCAGCAGCAAACGCTTTGTTTTTAGCAGAGCCAAGTACTAACGCGCATTGCATTCCAGAAACACCACCACCAATAACTAACGCATCAAAAATCATCTTAAATAAATAAAGCTTTAATGTTCGCAGCAAATAATTTTACAGCAATTGCTAATAGAATCACACCAAAAACTTTTCTAATGATTTGAATTCCCGTGGGTCCAATTACACGTTCTATTTTTGATGATGTTTTTAATACTCCATAAATAACAATCACATTAAGAAATACCGCTACTATTATATTTTCTATAGAAAATTCTGCACGTAGAGAAAGTAATGTTGTTAAGCTTCCAGGACCCGCAATTAATGGAAAAGCCAAAGGAAAAACAGTAGCCGTTATAGCTCCAGAATCTGCATCATCTTTGTAAAGTGTAATTCCTAAAATCATTTCTAAGGCAATAAAAAATAAAATAAAAGAACCTGCAACTGCAAAAGAGTTTACGTCAATACCTATTAAACTTAATAAACTTTGCCCTAAAAAAAGAAATACAACCATAATTACACCCGCAATTAAAGAGGCCTTTTCAGATTGAATATGACCCACTTTTTTACGTAAGTCTATAATAATAGGAATGTTTCCAATAATATCTATTACAGCAAATAATATCATAAAGGCTGTAAAAATTTCTTTGAAGTTAAAATTCATGTTTGGGTATTTTATTTTGCAAAATTAATCAACTAACTTTATCAAAGTGTAAATTTAAAGAAAAAAAAACCCTTATTTTTACCAGATGTTTCAGTTAGGAAAAACAATTATTTCAGAAGATATTATTGAAAAGGATTTTTTTTGCAATCTCTCTGCATGTAAAGGCGCTTGTTGTGTTGCGGGTGAAGCAGGTGCACCCTTAGATAAAGAAGAGACTAAAATCTTAGAAGAGATCTATCCAAAGGTAAAACCTTTTTTACGCAAAGAAGGAATTGAGGTTATTGAAAAAAACGGAACTTGGGTAACAAGTGATTGGGGCGAATTAGAAACGCCATTAATTGGAGGAAAAGATTGTGCGTATGTTATTTTTGACGAAAAAAAGACAGCACTTTGCGGAATTGAAGAAGCCTATAATTCTGGAGCAATAGACTGGAAAAAACCTGTTTCTTGTCATTTATACCCCATAAGAGTAAAAGATTATAGCGAATTTTCTGCGGTAAATTATCATAAATGGGAAGTTTGCGATGATGCTTGTGCTCTAGGAAAAGAATTACAAATACCAATTTATAAGTTTGTAAAACAAGCCTTAGTAAGAAAGTTTGGGCAAAATTGGTACGACGAATTAGAAAAAGTTGCAGCAAAACACTTAGAATAAATTCAGTTTTTTAATAAAAATCATAATTAAAGCATCAAATTTTTTGATGCTGTTTTTTTTGGCATGTTATTTGTTTTAACAAAGTCTTAACATATAAAACTTTCTAATTATGAAAAACCTGAAAAAACTACCAACCAAACAATTAGAAAAGTTCTCTAACATTTTTACCCAGTTAGGACTTGTATTAGTGCTCTTTGTTGTTTACGTGACATTAGAACACCAAACCGAACAGAAAACGATAGCCGTTTATGATTCAGAAAATACAACAACAATTTATATTGAACCCGATACAGAAGTCCTTTTTAAAAAAGAAGTCAAGGTAAAGCCTGTAGCTCAAGTTCATCAACCTAAAGTTTTCATTCCAGATGAAATAAAAAAAGGCGATGATGATATTATAGAAACAGTTATTGATGAACCTGCAGTAGATCCTGTAGAAATAAATTTAGATGCATTTGTCGAAATTAAAGAACCAGAAAAAATCGGTCCAGAAACAGTTCCTTTTATCAATATTGAAGATGCACCCGTTTTTAAAGGATGTGAAGGCTTGTCAAAAGAAGAAAATAAAGTTTGTTTTGATAAAAAAATGAAACAATTCGTACAACAAAATTTTGATGCAGGCTTGGCAAGCGAATTAGGTTTAAATGCTGGACGTTATAAAATTCAGACACAATTTTTAATCGATGCTAAAGGCAATGTTGTAGATATAAAAATTAGAGCACCACATAAACAACTAGAAAAAGAAACCAATAGGTTGATAAAAAAGCTCCCTAAATTCACTCCAGGAATGCAAAGAAAAAAACCTGTAAGAGTCAGGTATACACTTCCCATTTCCTTTAGTGTAGAATAAATATACAAACCCAACCAAATGGTTGGGTTTTTTTATACCTGCAATTTAGATTTTAGTACTTTTGCCACATGAAAATAAATCAATTTTTAGATGCTACCCATTTAAAAACAGCAACACAAGCAGGTATTTCTGAAGAAGAAAATTTACAAAAAGTTTTACAACTTGTAGAAGAAGCAATGCTTTACGACTACAAATTGATTATGATTCGTGCTCAATATATTCTTACAGTAAAAAAAACTCTGAGGGCAGCAAATTCTAACATACTTGTAGGAACTGTCATTGATTTTCCTAAAGGAAACAATTCCGTAGAAAAGAAATTAGAAGCAGCAAAAAAAGCAATTAATTTAGGTGCAGACGAATTAGATTTTGTGATAAATTACCAAGCTTTTAAAGAAGGAAACATTCCTTTAATAAATAAAGAAGTAACGGATTGTGTAAAGCTTTGTCTTACACATTACAAAGTTGCAAAATTCATTATAGAAGTTGCTGCGTTAACAAACGAAGAAATAATTGTAATTTCACAACTGATAAAAAAAGTTGTTTTAGAAAATTTTGGCGAAGAAAATGCAAAAAATGTATTTGTAAAATCGTCCACAGGTTTTTTTAAAACGGAAGATCATATACCAAATGGCGCGACTTTAGAAACCATAAAATTGATTTCTAAAAATGCAAAACCCCTAAAAATAAAAGCTGCTGGTGGTGTAAGAGATTATAAAACAGCTTTAAAAATGATTGCTTTAGGTGTTGATAGAATTGGCACATCATCATCAAAAGAAATAATTAATAAAACACAAAACTCAAACCCAAGTTACTAATTTTGAAAGAATTTTTCGCACATAAAACTGCAGTTATAGATGCAGATTGTAAAATTGGAAAAGATACCAAAATATGGCATTTTAGCCATATCATGTCGCATTGTATTATTGGTGAAGGTTGTAATATTGGCCAGAATGTAGTAGTTTCTCCTAAAGTTATTTTAGGTAAAAATGTAAAAGTGCAAAATAATGTTTCTATTTACACAGGTGTTATTTGTGAAGACGATGTTTTTTTAGGGCCTTCTATGGTTTTTACGAATGTAATGAATCCACGAAGTGCAATTATAAGACAAGATGAATATCAAAAAACAATCGTTAAAAAAGGGGCAAGTATTGGTGCAAATGCAACAATTGTTTGCGGCAATGCTATTGGTGAATATGCTTTTATTGGTGCAGGTGCTGTGGTAACTAGAGAAGTTTTACCTTTTGCATTAGTTGTTGGCAATCCATCTAAACAAATTGGTTGGGTGAGTGAATATGGTCACAGATTAAAGTTTGATAAAAACGGATTTGCAACTTGCAAAGAGAGCAAACAAGAATATCAATTAAAAAATAATACAGTTATAAAATTATAGAATGCTTAAAAAATACTTATTAGTAGTTTTATTATTTCCTTCAATATTTTATTCACAAACAGAAAGGTACCCAGTTTACGATGGCTGTAAAGGTTCAGAAATTACTTCGATTGAAGATTGTTTTTACAACACCACAAAAAAACACTTTTTTGCAGCATTTAAAACACCATCAATTGTAGAAAACGAAAAATACACTGGTACTGCAAATGTTTTATTCGTAGTTACAAAAAAAGGAAATTTTAAAATAATTTACGTAAACAGTCCCTATAAAGAAATAAAAAAAGAGGCGGAAAGCGCTTTTAAAATTTTCCCTAAAATTACTCCTGCTAAGTTCAATAATAGAGATATAGAGATGCAATTCAATCTGCCAATTTCATTTCCCATCAATACGAAAGAACTCAATGCGGAAGAAACGGTAATCCTAAATTCAGATACAGCAAAAAATAAAGAAGACTTGTTTGCAATTGTAGAAAAAAATAGAATAGCAGATTCCGCTTTTTTAGAGCACGATAGTCAATTAAACATTCCATTTACTCATCAAAGATATGTAGATTATGAATTTGCTTTGCACAAAGCAAATGGAACTCACACTGCTTCTAAACCTTATATTTATAGTGAAATAAATAAATATTTAGATTTAACAGCACAAAAAAAGAAATTTCTAAAGCCAAATGTAAAGTCTTGGGTTGGTAATAAAATTTGGAATGAACATTTGCTACAGGTTAAAAAAGAAGATTTTTGGTTTACCGTAGATTTTTTGGTGGATGTTCAGATAGGAAAAGACAATTCAGATGCTTCTTATACGTATAATAACTCTAGAATTTTAAGTGTTAATGGAGGTTTGGGTAATAAATTCTCATATTCAGCAACCGTTTATGAAAGTCAGGCAAGATTTGCAGAGTATGTGAATAGTTATATTTCAAATAAATCGCTTTTAACAAGACCAAAAAATTCTGAAGGTTTGGTTCCAGGAAGAGGAAAAGCAAAAGGATTTAAAGAAGATGCGTTTGATTATCCTGTTGCTGAAGGATATTTAGCATTTCAACCCAATAAATTTATGCAGTTTCAATTTGGTAATGGTAGAAATTTTATAGGAGACGGTTACAGGTCTTTTATACTTTCTGATGTTTCTTCTCCAACAACCTATCTAAAAATGAAAGTAGATTTTTGGAAATTGCAATATACCAATGTTTGGATGTGGAATACAGAACCGTCTATTTCTTCTGTATCTAACCCAAATGAACATGCTAGAAAGTACATAGCAGCACATTATTTAAGCTTAAACCTTACAAAAAAACTAAATATTGGTTTCTTTGAAACTGCTATTTCTACAGGAGAAAATGGTTTTGATGCCGGTTTTTTAAATCCGGTTATTTTTTACAGATCTGTTGAGTTTAACAGAGGTGAAGATTCTGGAAATGCCATTATTGGTTTGACAGGGAAATATAAATTAAATAATAATATCTCTTTATATGCTCAACTAATTGTTGATGAATTTTCTATTGGAAATTTAGATGATCTCGGAAAGTGGCAAAATAAATTTGCGTACCAATTAGGAGTAAAATATTTTGATGCTTTTCATGTGGATGATTTATTTCTTCAATTTGAATACAATTATGCAAGACCTTATACCTTTGCTCACAAATCTCCTATTTTAAATTATGGTAATTATAGCCAACCCATGGGACATTTATGGGGAGCAAATTTTTACGAAGCTATTGCAATTGCACGTTATAAGAAAGATAGATGGTCTTTTAATGGGAAATTAACATTCGGTAAAAAAGGTTTTGATTTTCAAGATGAAGCGATTAGTTATGGGGGAAATATTTATCAATCGTATGAAGATAGATTTGGAGATACTGGCAACGAACTAGCACAAGGTAATACAGCAACTATATTTATAGCAGATTTTCAAGGAAATTACTTACTGAATCCAGCAAATAATTTAAATCTTTTTGGCGGTTTTACTTATAGGAAATTCTCTCCAAAAGTATCAACAACTCCTTACCCAGAGGGAAATACAGTTTGGTTTTCTGTAGGTGTTAGAGCAGATTTATTCAATTGGTATTTAGATTTTTAAAATTTAGTATTTCTTTAATATTTTATTTAAAAATAATCCATATATTTGTAGTGTGATTCTTTTTAAGGATCACACTTTTTCTTTTTCATAGCAATTTTCCCACTCAATTTATTGAGTGGGTTTTTTTATTTATTTTAACATCAAAAGCCTTAAAAGCTATGGTAAATTCAGATATATCAAATATCTTTGCAAACTAATTGTGGTAATATGAATACAGCAGTTATTTCAGACAAGAAAACAGCTATGCAAACGATTATTTCAGACTTTAAACAACTTACCAAAGTTGGCTTGTCGTTAAGTGTTGTGTTTTCTGCTGTTGCAGGGTATCTTCTTGCGGTAGAATCTGTAAATTATCTAACACTTTTTCTTTTAGCGCTTGGTGGTTTTTTTATGGTGGGTGCTTCAAATGCATTCAACCAAATAATAGAGAAAGATACTGATGCTATCATGAAACGTACTCAAAACAGGCCTTTGCCAACAGGTAGAATGTCTGTAAATACAGCATTAGCAACGGCCATAGTATTTACCATTCTTGGAATCGCAATTTTATATAGTATCAATCCAAAATCTGCTTTATTTGGTGCCATTTCTATATTTTTATATACCTGTGCTTATACTCCGTTAAAGGCAGTAACACCTTTAACTGTTTTTGTAGGAGCAATTCCAGGAGCAATTCCGTTTATGTTAGGTTGGGTTGCAGCAACCAATAATTTTGGGATCGAAGCAGGTTTTTTATTTATGATTCAGTTTTTCTGGCAGTTTCCACATTTTTGGGCAATTGGTTGGTTGCAATATGAAGAATATAAAAAAGCAGGCTTTAATATGTTGCCGATGGGCAAAAAAGATAAAGGAGCCATCAAACAAATTATATTTTACACATTCATTATGATTTTGGTTTCGATAGCCCCAGTTTTAAAAGTTTCTGGAGCATTTTATATCTATCCATTAACAGCAGTAATTATTGCTTTATTAGGAATTGTAATGTTGTATTATGGAATAAAACTTTATAAAAGTGAACAAAATATAGACGCAAGAAAATTAATGCTGTCTAGTGTTTTGTATATAACTGTTGTGCAAGTTATATATGTAGTAGATAAATTTTTACATTAAAGAAGGAAGATGGAAGAACAAGCATTACAACAAGAATTAACAGTTGCAAGAAAGAAAGCCGCAAAACCAATGCTATGGGTTGGTATGATTAGTATGGTGATGTTTTTTGCTGGATTAACAAGTGCCTATGTAATTAGTATGGAAAGAGATGATTGGGTAACTTTTGATTTACCTGATGCGTTTTATATAAGTACAGTCTTAATTGTATTAAGTAGCATTACATTAATTTTATCAAAAAGATTTTTAAAACAAGACAAAAGGCAATTATCTTTACTATTGCTAGTGGTAACATTATTTTTAGGAATTGGTTTTGTTTGGCAACAATATGTAGGTTTTAACCAGCTTAAAAGTATTGGGTTGTTTTTTACAGGACTAGAAAGTACAGTATCAACATCTTTTATTATCGGAATTACATTTATGCACGTTTTACACTTGTTAGCGGGCTTAATTGTGCTTTTTGTTGTTATTTATAATCATTTTAAATATAAGTATAAACCAAATGATTTACTAGGGTTTGAACTCGGTGCAATCTTTTGGCATTTTGTAGATATACTATGGATTTATCTATTTTTCTTTTTCTATTTTATTAGGTGATGAAAAATGATTAATTTTGCGAAACTATTTTAATATTCAAGTAATAGAAAACATTTATGGAAGCAAATATTGCTGTACCAACTGACAAAAAAGAAACCTGGGGTGGAGGTAACGCTAGACCGTTTGGTGCTAGCTATGGTAAAATGATGATGTGGTTCTTCATCTTATCAGATGCATTAACTTTTTCAGGATTTTTAGCTGCTTATGGTTTAACTCGATTCAAGTTTATAGATTCTTGGCCAATTGCAGACGAAGTTTTTACCCACGTACCTTTTGTTCATGGAGATTTTCCTATGATCTACGTCGCAATCATGACGTTTATCTTAATCTTTTCATCTGTAACCATGGTATTGGCAGTAGATGCTGGTCATCAAATGAAAAAAAATAAAGTTGCTTGGTATATGTTTGCTACCATTATTGGAGGTATTATTTTTGTGGGCTCACAAGCTTGGGAATGGGGTACTTTTATAAAAGGTTCATACGGAGCAGTAAAAACCACAGAAGGTAAAGTATTACAGTTTGTTAAAGATGGTAAACAAATAGCTTTGGCAGATTTTGTTGTTGGACCAAGAACAGATGTTAGAGAACAACATACTCGAAAAAATGGTTTATGGTTTCAAAGTGAAGGAACCATTGCAACGTATTCGGTAGATCAAGTTGTGAATGCATACAAAGCAAATCCTGCAATTCAAGTAAGAACAGAGTTAATAGATTTAGAAAAAAAGCAGAAAACAATTCTTTCTAGAGAAGAAGGCGCAGCACAATTGGCAAAAACAAAGATGGTTGTTGAAGGTGCAAACTTAAAAGTAAATGAATATGGAAATACCATTTTTGCAGACTTCTTTTTCTTTATTACAGGTTTTCACGGTTTTCACGTACTTTCAGGAATTATAATTAATATCATCATATTTTTTAATGTAATCTTAGGAACTTACGAGAAAAGAGGACATTATGAAATGGTAGAAAAGGTTGGTTTATATTGGCACTTTGTAGATTTAGTTTGGGTATTTGTATTTACCTTCTTCTACTTAGTATAATTAAAATAATAAGATAGCAATGGCACACGCACACGAATCAAATACAAAAAGAATATGGGTAGTTTTCGGTATTCTTTCTTTTATTACCATAGTAGAAGTATACTTAGGTATTATTAAACCAGAGGCGCTACACTTACATGGGCCAGGAACAAGTTGGTTAAATTGGATTTTTATCATTTTAACTTTAGCAAAGGCTTATGGTATTGCATGGGTTTTTATGCACTTAGAAGGAGAGAAAAAATGGTTTAGACGCTCTATAGTATGGACTGCCGTTTTTTTAGTCACCTATTTGGTTACCTTACTATTAATTGAAGGAGGTTATTTATTCGATACATTAGCACCACTTGTAAATTGGTAAGATATTTTAGAAAGGTGGTTTTAACCACCTTTTTTTTTGCTTTTTTAAATCGTTAAATATTGGTTAAAACCTTAAACAGAAACTAGAATGAAATTTTTTACAAAAAAAAGAGTCGTACTTTTTTTACTCTTTATATTTCCATTGTTATTTTATCTAGTACTTTCTTCTGGTATTAATAACTTTGCAAAATTGCCAATTGTCACAAAAAATATTGCTGATATTTCTTTGATAGATAGTACTCAATCGGTACAGTTTAAAGGAAATATTTCTGTAGTTTGTTTTTTAGGTGAAGATATTGAATCCATAAAAGGTGCCGTTTTCAACCTAAATCAAAAAATATACAAACCTTTTTATGGTTTTAAGAATTTTCAGGTAATTGCAATTTATCCGAAAAACAAAATAAAAGAAGTAGATGCACTTCAAAAGGAAGTTGGTGCATTTACGAACATGCTTAAATGGAAGTTTGTAGCTAGTTCTAAAGAAGAAATAAAAGCTTTGTATGATAGTTTTAATACAAATGAACCTCTAAATAACCTACAAACTACAAAAGCTTTTATCATAGATAAAGAAGTCAATTTAAGAGGAAGAACAGATGACGGCGATGCAGAAGATGGTAAACTCTTTGGGTACAATATGCGTTCTGTTGCCATCTTAAAAGATAAGATGAAAGACGATGTAAAAGTTCTGTTGGCTGAATACAGATTGGCTCTAAAAAAGAACGACGCAGATAGAGAAATATAAAACATTATGAACAAGAAGTATTCATATATAGGGATTGCATTTATCATTTTATTGTTTGGTATTTATACGGTTCCAAAAGTAGTAGATCGTTTTAAAGATTCAGATTTGGTAAAATTTGATAAAGTTCCAGATTTTGAGTTCATCAATCAAGAAGGAAAAACAATCACCAATAAAACCTATGCGAATAAAGTGTATGTTGTGGAGTTTTTCTTTTCTACGTGTCCAACCATTTGCCCAATAATGAATCAAAAAATGTTGACCATTCAAGATGATTTTTTTGGGAATCCAAATTTTGGAATTGCTTCCATCTCTATCACTCCAGAAATAGATACGCCTAAAATTTTAAAAGAATATGCCAAAACAAACGGAATTACACATAGAAACTGGCACCTTTTAACAGGAAAAAGCGACGAGGTTGTATATGCACTTTCTAACAAAGGCTTTAAATTATACGTAGGCAAAGGAGATGATGAACATGGTGGATTTGAACATTCTGGACTGTTTGCTTTGGTAGATAAAGATGGATATATACGATCTAGAAAAGACGAATATGGAAATCCTATCATGTATTACAGAGCCATTAAAGAGCAAATTTTTCCAGATCAAATACAAGAATTAAAAGAAGATATTAAAATTTTGTTGGATGAATAATACTGAAATAAATTCAGCGCAAGTCTTAGCGCAAGAAAAAAAGTATAAAAAGATAATTACTGCATTGTCTATTATAATTCCTATTGCCGTTGCAGCTTTATTCGGTATTAATCTAAGAAAATTAGGGTTTGATGTTGAACCTCTAAAGTTTCTTCCACCAATTTATGCTTCTATAAATGGATTAACAGCAGTTCTTTTAATTGCGGCTGTTATCGCTATAAAAAAAGGAAATAAAAAATTACATGAACAATTAAATACCACAGCAATAGCCTGCTCTTTAGTTTTCTTGCTCATGTACATTGCATACCATATGACCTCAGATGCTACTTCCTTTGGCGCAGAAGGAATTGTAAAGTACGTGTACTATTTTATTTTAATCACACACATTGTTTTATCTGTTGTGGTGATTCCTTTTGTTTTGATTACTTATATGCGAGCAAAGTTGGGGCAATTTCCAGCCCATAAAAAAATAGCGAAGAAAACTTTTCCTCTATGGCTGTATGTAGCTATTACCGGTGTAGTAGTGTATCTAATGATTTCTCCTTATTATGTGTAAGAATAAAACGGTTTTTTCTCTATTATTTTTAGTTATTTTAACTTCTAAAAATTCGTTTTCTCAATGTGCAATGTGCAAAGCTGTTGTAGAAAATGGCGATATTTCTATGGCAGAAGGTGTAAATAATGGAATTACGTATCTTATGATTTTTCCGTATATCCTTGTAGGTGGTTTGTTTTATATGATTTACAAACATAAAAAGAGCGCTAAAAATTAACATTTAAATAAGAGGAGATTGCTGTAACATATTTTACTTTTAGTCGTCTTATAAGAACTAACAAAAGATAAGAATGTTCAATTTTAAATGAAAGTGTTCGGTTTTGTAACAAAATTTAGAAATTTATTTTTTTAAATAAATGGTTTACAGAATCTTACATTTTTTTCTTTTTTTGGTATAACTATTGAAAAATCAATCAACATAATATAAAATTTAAAAATTTTGAAAACCAACCTTATTCTATTTGTAGTAGTATTCACTTCAATTGCTACTTTTTCTCAAAAACAATGGACACTTAAAGAAGCAGTAAACCAAGCATTAGACAAAAATATTTCCATCCAACAAAACAAACTAAGTCTAGAACTTGCAAAAAAAGATGTCGACATCGCAAAAGGTAATTTTTTACCTAATTTAAGTGGGAATACAGGAGGTAATTTAAACTTTGGTACTAGTTTCGATCCTACAACTCAAAATAGAACTTCTACAACTTTATTTGGGGGATCTGTAAATTTAAGTTCAAATTATACAGTATTTAACGGTTTTAGAAATACAAACACATACAAGCAAGCGCAATTAGGTGTAGAATCTGGATTATATGATTTAAAACAAATAGAAAATGATATTTCTTTAAGAGTTGTAAATACCTATTTAAATATTTTATTTGCTAAAGAAAATTTGGCGGTTGCAAATGTTCAAGCAGCAATTAGTAAAAAACAAATTGAAGCTGCAGAAGCTCGTTTTGAAGCGGGTGCCATTGCAAAAGGAGAGTTGTTAAATTTTCAATCTACCGCAGCAAATGATTTACAGAATGTAATAATACAAGAAAATGCATTAGATTTGGCAGTATTAAATTTAGCACAGTTATTACAAGAACCCGCAGAAAGTTTTGATGTTGCACCCATAGAAGTTGGTACACCTTCAGCTAGTTTATTGTATCAAAATTCATCAGCTGTATATCAGAAATCTTTAAATTATATGCCCGAAATTGCAAGAGCAAAATTAGACATTGAAAATGCAGATTTGAATATAGCTATTACTAAAGGGAGTTTTTTTCCTACAATAACTGCATCTGCAGGTTTGTCTACTAATTATGGTTTTGATCTTAAAGACAATACAATTACTACTTTTAGTTCATTAAACAAACCTTTATTCTCACAATTTAATGAAAATTTAGGGTATGGTGTTGGTTTTAATGTAAGCATTCCAATTTTTAACAGATTTCAAACTAAAAATAGAGTCGCACAATCTATGATAAACAAAGAAATTTCTGAAACGAGATTAGAAAGTGAAAAGTTACAATTAAAGCAAACGATAGAACAAGCATTTTTAGATGTAAGATCTGCGTTAAAATCTTATGAAGCTGCAAAAATTTCTTTAGAAGCACAAAAAGAAGCTTTTAAAAATGCTCAAGAAAGATACAATTACGGTGCCATGACCTTGTTTGATTTCGATTTGGTAAGAACACGTTTGGTAAATGCCGAAGGAATTATGATTCGTTCTAAATATGATTATGTTTTTAAAACAAAAGTGCTACAATTTTACTCTGGTGAATTAGTTTTCGATTAGTAAAAATAAATTTATAAATGCAGCCTCACTCGTTTTTTAAACTTGTGAGGTTTTTGTTTTTTTGAAATACTATCTTTGTAAAAAATTAGATATTGGTAACGATCCTTAACATAGAAACATCTACAAAAAATTGTTCTGCAAGTATTGCAAGAGATGGTGAAATTATTCAAATGAAAGAATTGAATAATGGTAATTATTCACATGCAGAAGTTTTACACCCTTTTATAGAAAGTCTTTTAAAAGATGGAAATATTTCTAAAAAGGAAATTAACGCGATTGCCGTAAGCAAAGGCCCAGGTTCTTATACAGGACTAAGAATTGGTGTTTCTGCAGCAAAAGGGCTTTGTTTTGCTTTAAACGTGCCATTAATAGCAATAGACACATTAACATCGCTTTCACATGTAATTTCTATAGATGAAGGTGTCATCATCCCTATGTTAGATGCTAGGAGAATGGAAGTATATTCGGCTGTTTTTAATCATAAAAATAAAAAAATAAGAGAAATTAAAGCAGAAATTATTGATGAGAAATCATTTTCTGCGTATTTAGAAAAAGAAAAAGTATATTTTCTAGGTGATGGCGCTCAGAAATGTAAAGAAATCATCAGGCATACAAATGCTATTTTTATAGATGATAAGTTTCCATCAGCCAAAGAAATGGCAGCATTATCATATGCAAAATATAAAAAAAACAACTTTGAAGATGTCGCTTATTTTGAACCTTTTTATTTAAAAGATTTTATTGTTATTCCCGAAAAGAAGAAGAAACCTACTTTTTAACAACAACTCTATGCGGATAAGGGATTTCTATTTCTGCAGCATCTAAAGCTTCCTTAATGTTCTCCATACAATCAAAATATACGGCCCAATAATCGGCAGTATTGCACCAAGGTCTCACAGCAAAGTTTACAGAACTATCAGCCAATTCTAAAACGGTAATTCCAGGTGCAGGTTCTTTTAAAACTTTTGGGTGGGCTGTTACAACATCTTTTAAAACCTGTTTGGCTTGTTTCATATCAGCATTATAACTAACGCCAATAACTAAATCTACACGTCTTGTGCCTTCTGTAGTGTAATTTATGATGTTTCCATTAGACAAGGAACCATTGGGAATAATAATTTCTTTATTAGATAAACCAATTAGTTTTGTTGTAAAGATTTCTATTTCTTTCACAGTGCCCATTTCTCCTTGGGCTTGCACCAAATCTCCAATTTTAAAAGGTTTGAAAATCATAATTAAAACACCCCCCGCAAAATTTGCTAAAGAGCCCTGCAAAGCCAAACCTATTGCCAAACCAGCAGCAGCTAAAATTGCAGCGAAAGAAGCGGTTTCTACCCCTAATTTTGCGATGACTGTTATAAATAATATTATTTTAAGAATCCAACCAAGTAAATTTCCTAAAAACTTTTGAAGTGAAATATCTACATTTCTTTTTCTTAAAATCTTTTTAGTGGTATTTAAAATTACACGAATTACAATTAGACCTATAATTAATAGGGCCAAAGCCATTAAAATATTGGGAGTATATTCTAAAAGAACACTTTTGATAATATCGATATATTCTTCCATATTTAGATTAAAGAGAATTGTAATACTTTCATTAAATCTTCTGTATTTTCCTTACTAAACTTTGCCATTTTCATACTAGAATTTTACACGAACAAAGTTAGTACTATTGCTAAAATAGCGGGTATAGATTGAATATAAAATACACTTATTTTTTTTAGTGAATATGCACCATAGATACCAGCAATTAGCACACATATTAAAAAGAACAGCACTGTTGGTTCTTTATTGTATAATAGAGACCAGATTAAGCCAACAGCTAAAAATAAATTATACAGCCCTTGGTTTGCAGCCATCACTTTCGTTTCTTCTGCAAATTCTTTTGTTTTTATACCAAAGGATTTCATAGCTTTTGTAGTTGTCCACAAAAATACTTCCAAATAAAATATATAGAAATGAATTAATGCAACCAAAACGATGAACGTAATTTTTAAATATTCCATTTTTTTTAAATTAAATCGCTTTATTAGGTGTTACTTTTAAATGATTAACTTACTTCAAAAGTAATTTTTAGATTTACTCTAAACTCTGTAACATTATCTCCATTTACAACTGCACTCTGAGATTGTACAAATGCAGATTTAATATTTTTAACAGATTTAGAAGCTTGTTTTACTGCTTTTCTGGTTGCTTCTTCCCAACTTTTTTCTGAGTTCGCTAGAACTTCAATAACTTTCATTACTGCCATGATCTTTTTTTTTTAAAGGTTCTTAATAGGTAAATGTAGTAAAAATCAATTCACCAAACATTATAATAGCTCGAATGTTAAGTTAATGTTACGTAAATGTTTGTAAATTGTTACAAAATGTTTATATTTGTAACTGTAGTGTTAACCCTTTAAATATATAAGTCATGAAAAAGATATTTACAATCGCAATTTTTTGTATCGCAGCAATAGGATATTCACAAGATATAAAGCCAACTTATAAAGCGGAAGGTGACTTAGTAAAAGCTACCTATTATCATGAAGATGGTTCTGTAAGTACTGAGGGTTATTTTAAAGATAAAAAATTAACGGGAAAATGGACTCGTTTTGACAAAGAAGGAAACAAAACACAGTTAGCATTCTATAAAGACGGAAAGAAAACAGGAAAATGGTTTTTCTGGAACGAAGGTTCTTTAAAAGAAATAACTTATAATAACAATACCATTGAAAGTGTTAATTTATGGAAAGCAGAAGCATCTAAAGTAGCGGTCAATAAATAAAACATTTTCACCAATAATTTTAAAAAATCCAAAGTATTTATACTTTGGATTTTTTGGTTATATAGCTTTGTGATATTTAGAGTGATAGATTTTTTTCAGTTTTTAAAAGCAATTTAATCGAAAGAATTTCTTTAGACGCTACCTTGAGGTTTGCGTTGAAATTGGTATTACCTTCAAACTATGCATGAAACGATCGAAATAGCGCTATCTCTCTGCCTCGAGGAGAGTTGAATTCAATATATTCTTTATGATTTACTTTTAAGATTTTTTAATAAAACGCTTAGTAGAGCTGAATGAATTCCCTTTTGATTTAGGTGAATAGAGTTTCAATTTTTATTTTTAGTTGTGTAGCATCATTTATATACTTTTTAAACAAACTATTGAGCACAAAAAAACGCTTAGAAATTCATCTAAGCGTTTTCCATATGATTTTATAATTTTTTATGCTACTCTACTATTAAAGAAAATGGAATGTTATAACTTACACCTACTGGTTTTCCTCTTTGCTTACCAGGTTTCATTCTAGGTAATAATTTCATCACCTTCACAACTTCATCTTTAATTTTTGGGTGTGGTGCTCTAGCTTGTATGTTTACAATATTACCTTGTCTATCAATCTTAAACCCAATAAAAACTCTTTTTTTACCAGGAGAAAGACCTAACTCATTAGGTAAATCTGCATCAAATTTTCTAAGAAAGTGTTTTTGTACCATTCTACTAAAACAATCTTTTAACTCTTTTTTAGTTCCTTTACACCCTGGAAATATCGGAGCATCTTCAATAATCATAAAGTTTACATCTTCTATTACTTCTTCTGCTTCTGCAATTTCTACAATTTCTTCAACTTCTACTGCTTCAGTTTCATCGGTTTCTGTAGATTCTATGACTGTTTCCTCAACCTCTTTTTCATCTTCTACAACCTCAATTTTCTCTGGAGTTGGTGGTGGTGGTGTTTTTGGTTTTACAGGTTCTATTCTTTCAGTAATAGGAATATCTTCTTCCATTTCTGCATTCATGTTTACAACACCTAAGTCTCCAATACTTTTGTCGTAAGTTTTCTTTTCAATTGCAGCATAAGTAACAAATAAAGCTAGTACAAGACCTATTTGCATAAAAATTTTGCTGTAATTTTCTAAATTTGACTTCGGATTTTTCTTAATTTCCATTATAAAGAGTTTTTAATAGTTTGCTAATTTAATTAAATTATTGTGTTCAATACAAGTCTTTTTGTTAATTAACGAGAATTTTTTTAGAAATCTGATTAAAAATCAATAAACCTAACAATACTCCTGTAGTATTTGCAAGAACATCTAAATAATCTCCTGTCCTATAATTTGTTACTGTGTGTTGTAAAACTTCAATAATTATGCCAAATAAAATACAAGATAAAACAACAATATATTTCTTAGTATTTTTTTTATAGAATGTAAACAACCAACAGATAGAAAGCACAAGATAAGCAAAACTATGCTGCCACTTGTCTATATGACTAACAGTAATATTGAATTTTGGCACTTTTATAAGACTTAAATACAAGATACTTAAAGTCACCAATATTGAAATAACTAGGATGTTACCCTTCAATAAGTTTTTGATATGTCTTAGCATCTAATAAATCATCTATTTGTGAGCTGTCTGATATCTGGATCTTAATCATCCAACCTTTGTTATAAGGGTCTGAGTTTACCAATTCTGGCTCGTCTTCTAATGCTTCATTAAAGGCTACCACTTCTCCAGATAAAGGCATAAACAAGTCAGAAACTGTTTTTACAGCTTCTACAGAACCAAAAACTTCTCCTTCTGCTACAGTATCGTCTAAAGTATCTACATCTACGTAAACGATGTCTCCTAATTCTCCTTGGGCAAAATCTGTAATTCCTACAGTTGCCGTATTTCCTTCTATTTTAATCCACTCGTGATCTTTAGTGTATTTTAATTCTGATGGAATGTTCATGGTTATAAATTTTATAATTGTTAATTGTTAGTTTCCTCCTAAATTGTAGATAATATTAAACCCACCATTTATTGCCTGTCTTGGAAAGGTGGTAGAAATAGCATATCTAGATGTTTGATGATTGTAATAAAATGATGCGGTTAAACTACTACTCAATCTATAATCGGCTGTAAATTTAATAGAAAATAATCTTTGTCCGCCACTAATTTGATTATTATCTTCATCAACAGCTCTAATTTGTGTTAAATTATCTCTTAAAGAGACATCTGCTCTTAAATTAATATCCCCTTTTAAGGTTTGTTTTTTCCCTGTAAAACGAGTATTTACCTTTACATCTTTAAAAATATAACCCATACCAACAATATATTCTGTGCCTTTAATATCTGTTAACGTACTGTTGTTAAAATTCATGGTTAAGGTTCTGTCTCTTTTAATTTCTCCTCTTAGAGAAAAAGAATTTTTCATTTTCATGTCTACTTTTACCAAAGGGGAAAATTCATCAACCAAAGTAACCGCAGAAACTAAAAGTTCCGTTTCGTAGTTTCCTGCAACATTTGTTGTTGAAAAAGGATTGCCAGCATCATATTGTAAATTATTTGTAAAACTAGAAACAGTGTAAGAAGATCTATATCCATGTGAAACCACAAAGTTGCTAAAGTTCTTTTTGAAAAAACCGAGTTTCATAAAACCGTTGTAACGTAATGTCCAGTTAGGAATTGGAATGTTTCTAAATAAACTAGTATTTACATTATCTGGATCTTTACCAGAATACGCAGCCATAAAAGCGGGTAGTAAAACTTGCTGACTATTTTCTCCAAAACCAGCAATTGGTTGCCCATTTTCTGTTGCCAACCTATTTGCAATAATACCTCTATACGCTCTCATTGTTTCAAATAAGGCATCGCTATCTGTAAAAGCGGTTGCAATCATAGAATGACTGGTACTAAAGTTTCCTGTTTCAAAAGCAGGCGCACTAAAATCTAAAGCACCATAGTCTGAACCATCTTCTACAATATCTAATTGTTGCGAGAGATCTCTTGTTTGAATTTTGTTTCCTCTAACATCTATATTTAGATCTTTAAAAGGTTTTACCGTAAATGTGTAATCTAATTTATTATAATGCGTTCTGCTATATGTTTTGTTATAGTATTCGCTATCATCAGGGTCTCTTGGGCCAACCAACCAACCATTTTCTAAAGCTTTTGTTCTAATATCTACTTGACTACCAAAAGCAAATGATGTTGGTGCACCACCTAAAAATCCAACATCTTGTGTATAGCCAGGTAAAAATTGTCCGTTATTTTCAGAATAACTTACTTTACCTTGTTTTACAGATGTTACCACATCGTACACACCTTTTAAAATTTGTTTCCCAATAGGTAATTTTTTCTTTTTGTTGACTCTTCCAGGAGCTGGAGGTAAGCCATTTCCAGGAATTCCTTTTTTATTTTTTCT
Organism: uncultured Polaribacter sp.; assembly: GCF_947501385.1. Lineage (GTDB taxonomy): Bacteria > Bacteroidota > Bacteroidia > Flavobacteriales > Flavobacteriaceae > Polaribacter. Next base: position 50,495 of record NZ_CANMVP010000005.1, on the reverse strand, counting down.
TTGGGTTTTTGAAAGTAATAATTTTTCAAACCCTAAACTTTTGTAAAATTTCTCGAAAGTAAAAGTGGTATTTAAATTGTGTGTGTTTGCATTTTGAACAACATTACCAACTAAATCTACATAAGGAATGTCAATTCCCTCAACTTCAATGGTACTTTGTGCAGCAGCTTGCCAATCAAAATCTGCGGTGTATGCATAATCTGCTTTTATCCAACTTAAAAAAGGAATTTTGTCTATGGGTAATTGATAGGTTAAGTTTAATTTTTGATGGTAATGGTTGGCTCTTCCGGTATTGAAAAACTCATCAAAAATTTGAATATCATCATTAGCACCAAACGTATCATAAATATAACTATTAGTGGCATTGAAATTTACCGTTAATGATTTTGTTAAATCAAAGCCCACTGTATAATCCCAATCAAATAAAAACCTTCGTTGTATTAATTCTGGTTGTTCAGACAAACCTGCGACTAGATTTCGAGATTGTTGTTCTGTAAAATTTCTATTAATTCTCGAATTTAAAGCAACCGTAGAAGGAATAGGGTTGAAGTTAAAATCTTTGATCAATTTTAAATATTTGCTCTGTAAAAAGCTGATGTTTTTAAAGGGCTCTATCGATTTTGGTTCAAATTGATAATTATAAGTTGCACCAGCAGTTACGTTTTCGTTGATGTACTTTTTAATATTATAATCTCTATGAAATTCTTTATTATGAGCATAAGAAACAGCTATATTTTCAACATCATAGAACTTTGGTTTTTTTGTTGAATTCGGATTTCTATTCTTTTTTACATTGATAAAACTAATACTAGTTCTTTTGGTGTAGTCTTGAGAATTATTAATATTTTCTAAGGCTTGATCTCTTTCAGTACTTGCTGGTTGATTCTCAAGAAAATCTTTTGCTTCTGCAAATTCAACATCTTGATATTGAGGATCAAATTTTGGATCTATAAATTTCTCGCCAACACTGTAACTCATGGGCAACTGAATTCCCCAGTTTTGAGGCGTTAAAACTTTTCCTAAATTAATAGTCGTGGCAACATCATATTGTCTTGTTTCATCTAAACTACGTTGGTTTACTCTGTCTTCTACATTACCAAAACCTACGGTAGACATGCTTCCTGCTAGAGAAACATTGGCAACATCTGCAAAATTTGCATCTGCATTTACCACTGCAGCCCAACCCCCATCATTATCAAAACCAGCAGAACGCAATTCGTTAAACCAAATTTCTGCACTTTTAGCAGTTAAAGAGGTGTTTTTAATACCCAACATTATGGTTCTTAGTTGTGCTAAAGTTGGGTTTCCTCTTACACTAATTGTATACGGCAAACCTGCTTCTTGTTCTGTAGATGTATAAATCTTATTAATTGGTGCAATTACAGAGCCAAGAGCATCTCTTTCTAGTTTTACTTTTCCAAAAGATTCTAAAAATGCATCTAAATTGTTGGCTTCTGGCCAAATATCTAAGGCAGAAGTTCCGTTTTTAGTAACGGTTAATGGCAATTCAATTTGATAGAAGTTCTCAGTTAAATCTGTTCCTAATCTAATAATTGCCGAAAAATCTCCATCATTTACAGGAGATTCCCCTTGATTGTCTTGCAAGTGCATAAACATCTTTAAACGCTTGAAACGTCTTAGATCTACACTAATATTTTTATAAATTGCTCTGATTTCATCTTCCTCTAACCTGCTTACTTTTAAGGTTACAGATTGTTCATTTTGTAATTGAACCGTTGTACTTCCTTGCAAACGCTCACGCTCAATTCCTGGAGGTTGTATATAGCTACCTTCATTTTGTTCTATACTTACCACACCTACTTCAAAATCATTTAACTCGTCTTGTGTTAATTCTCTGTCTGGATCTATCGCTGGGTCTAAAGTTCTTACATAACGTCTCCAGTCTCCACGTACCAAATCTAATTCACCAAAACGAATCACTACAGGCATTCTAAAATTGGTTAAAAACATTCTTACAAAACGAATACTATTAAAATCTGAAATACCATTTATAGGAGTTCCACTTCTAATTGGTACTCTAAATTGATACCATTTTGTTTCTTCTGTATTTCCGTTTTCTAAGGTAACAGTCGTTGTTTTTTCATCAACAACATAGCCTACACCTTTTCTTAGATCTGCTTGATTCATAGAGACTTTATACTCATAATAACTTTCTACAGTATTCATGGTTTGATCTCTGTTGATGTCTTCTGCATCTGGATATGTTGTAGAGGAAGTTGGATAAGCTTCTCCTGATTGATTTAGCGTTGGTGAGTTACCTTGGGTATTGTTAAAATCTTTATATCGTGTAATTAAAGAGGCGTTAATGGCATCTAAATTACCGCCTCTAAAAAATTGAAAATTATCTGCTGCAGGATCACTTAAGTTTTCATAACTGGTTCCTTTAACTCCATCTAATTCACTTTCTCCGGCATCATCTAAACCGTCAAAACCAATATCTTGGTTTGTTCTGGCTTCATCTTCTTCGTTAAATGCATAAATAATGGATGGGTTTCTAGGAACATCTCCCCAAATGGTGCTGTTTACATTGACGCCATCAATTTTTACACCATCTTCAGGCAAACCGTTTTCGTACATTTTACGGTTGTCTTTTAAAATATCTTCAGAAACACTTCCTAAGTTGATGTATAAATCTCCTACTTGATTGGCAGGATTGTTTGGATCAATTCCTTGAGGTAAACCTTCTTCTTCTGTTAGAGAATAGTTTTGGTAGGGATCCATAATCCAAAATTGAATGTATTCTACATTTGCCTGGTCAAAATTATTTGTAGTTAAAGGACGCATAATTCCACCCCATCTCGTTTCAGGATTTGGTAGTGTTACTTTATCATCTTGAATAATAGCAGTCGGGTCATAATTATACGAACCTCTTTCTTGCGGAAAATAAGCCAAATCTAAGGTTCTAACCAAAGAATTTTGAGTAATGTCTAATTGTACATTAGGAAATAACTCTCTATAATTAATTTGTCTTGTTTCTGCTCTAGAAAGCTCATCTGCATCTACACTAGCAGGTGTATCACCAACACCATAAAATATTTGATCTACACTATACCACGCTAATTTTCCTCTTTTATAATTGTAAGATAAATCGTCTCTTTCTCCATTAAAATTAGGAAAGTATTTGGGGGTACTTGCTTCGTACCAATCTAATGCAGATAAAATGCTAATAGGTACTTGAGAAGCTTCAAAATCGTCTATATAAGAGGTGGCTGCACCAGTCACATCAATACCACTGGGTGATCCAGGAATTAAATAGGCCATGTCTGCCTTTACAGATAAATTAGAAGGTGCATCTGTATCTACAAAAGGTAATTTATTTGCGAGTTTTGTAAAAAATGGAACTTCTGTAGCGTAATTAAAGTTAAAACCCAGCATGGTATTGTTTATCGGTTCTGCACCAAAATTAACTTTCGGTGTGAGGGGTCTTTCTTCAATATTTAAAATGGTGGCTCCTACAATAAAATCATCAGAAAATTTATGCTCTACATCAACGCCCATAAAGGTTTTTCTTTGTTGATTAAAGACCGCATTGTTTTCTGTAGAAACACTAATGGGCACTCCAGAAGCTTGCAAACCAGGATCTATAATTTGAACTCTACCAGCTAAATAATCTACCACATAATCTACACCTTCTACCAATTGTCTTCCACCAGCAGTTACTCTTACAGAACCTCTTGGAACGTTGAAGGCTCCAATAGGAATTCCGCCAGAATTTTCTGATTTAAAATATCCTTTTAAGAAATATTTGTCTTTGTTTTGAAAGTTATTTTTAATGTTGATTTTTGTATTTAAATACAATTCTTTAAAAAGATACGTAGCATCTGCAGGACTGGTTAATTCGTCTTCTAAACCATCTCCAAAAGGTTCTGGTTCTGGAAAAAAGATGTATCCATTTTCTGAATTCACAGTAATTCCTTCTACATAATCGAAAAACCCGTCTGGATCTCTTGATTGACTTTGGTCTAACTGATCTAAATTTAAAACTTGTAATAATGGTAAGGTTGGAATACCTGGTGTTTGTGCATTTTGTAAAACGTTAGAAGGAATGCCTGTTTGGTCATCTCTATATTGAATTTCGAATCTGAAACCATCTTGTGTTAAAGGAAATGCTCCTAATGCATACACGTTTTTCATCATTAAACGCCATGTAGGAAAAGATTCTTCACCACCACTTCCATCATCTCTTTTGGTTTGTAAAATTTCACTACGTAATAATTTTACTGCTAAATTTTCTGGTGCTTGAATACCATCATTAGAAAATTCACCCACTTTAAAAGAGTTTTTAGTACTTCCGTTTACGTTACCCGCAACGGTATATTCATAAGCAACAGCTAAAACTTCACCATCATTTAGTCTTCTGTTTAAAGAAATAAAACCCAATTGTGAATTTAAACGATATTCATTTTGCTCTAACTTTCTTGCATTTTCTAACACGGAATAATCAGTTCCGTTTTGCATATTAAACTCGCTAGCTAACGTTTGTTCTACATCAGATACATCTCTAATTCCGCTTAAAATATTTGGTTCATAAATATTGTTAGATTCATTTGTTGGCAAAGCAACACCACTTACTGTTGGAGGTGAACTTGGTTGTACCGTATTTGGACCATTTGCTTCATCCACATAATTGTTTTTATTCGGCTCACCAATATCTGCAAATGCAACAATACTTCTAAAATCTTCTGTACTTGCATTTCTATTGGTAATCCAAACTTCGATTCTAGTAATGTTAATTGGGCTGTTTATTAGCGGATAATTTTTTAATGCATCTGCATACGTATCTACAAAATATTGTGATAAGAAAAAGTGTCTGTCATTATCATAATCTGTAGTTCTTAACTCAAATTGTTGAATAGAAGCGCCACCTTCTGCAACTACGGTTTTACTTTCAGAGTTTTGTTGCGAAAAAACAGCGGTAACATTGGTGTTTCCAAATTTTAAATCTGCCTTAACACCAAATAAACTTTGTGCACCGTTAATTAATGAGTTTTTAATAGGCATAGAAACGTTACCCGCTTCTAGGCCTTGAATAATATCATCTTCTGTAGGTGTAAAACCGATTTTCACTAAATTTTGAAAATCGAAAGATGCCTGTGTATCATAATTTGCAGTAAATTCTAATCGTGTACCCACCTGCGCACGAATACTTGCGTTTATTTGTTGATCAAAATCGAAGGTAAAATTACTTCTGTTTTCTTCGGAAATTTGAGGATTTTCTGTGTTTTGATAAATAAAACCAAGTTTTAAATTTAAACTTCCGGTTGGGGTTACTTTCACTTCTGTACCGCCAAAAATAGTTTCAAAAAAGGAATTGTTTACATAATAAGTGGGTAGTAAATCTTTTTGAGCGTCTTTTGCTCCTTTTTTCTTACTATTTGTTGCGCTTACCTTGTCTTTAAAATATTGCAACATATCTCGTTTTAAACGGTATTGCTGATATTCTCTAGGAGATAAATAAATAGGAGTTCTTGTGTAATAGTTTCCTATTTTTTCAACAATTACATACTTATTTAAAACTTTATCAAAAATAATTTCTTTCTCAGCTAAGTCATCTAAATACAAACCTCCTTTTTCGGTACTGTTAAAGTTATAACGCAGCTTTACAGAGTCTTTTTCAACATTTGTTGAATCTTTTTTCGTGTTATTTTGAGCATACGTAGATACGTTTACTGCAAGAGTAATAAATAAAAATAAAAAGGTACTTTTAAAAAATGGACTCAATGGATTATAAACTTTTTAAGGCTAATTTTATGATTTTCTCTACAGAAGCATCTTTGTTTTCCTTTAAAATAGCAGCCACCAATTTGTCTGACTGTTTTCTTTGAAAACCTAAAACATCTAAAGCAGATAACGCTTCATCTTTATTAGTATTGCTTGCAGATATAGAAATTGTATCCATATCAAAAGTCTTTAAAATTTTATCTTTTAAATCTACAATAACTCTTTGTGCAGTTTTAGCACCAATTCCTTTTACAGATTGAATTAATGCAACGTTTTCTGTAGCAATAGCATTTTGAATTTCTTCTGAAGTCATAGAAGAACACATGGTTCTTGCAATACTTGGGCCAACACCAGAAACAGAAATTAAAAGTTTAAAAACCTCTCTTTCTGTTTTGCTGATAAAACCAAAAAGTGTGTGTGCATCTTCGCGAATAGAAAGATGTGTATATAAAACTACGGCTTCGCCTTCTGGCAAACTAGAAAATGTATTTAAAGAAATATGCAATAAATACCCAACACCATTGCAATCTACAACAACTTCTGTTGGACTTTTTTCAACCAACCTACCCCTAACTTGTGTTATCATAAAAATCTTTTCAGGCTTCTAAAGTACTATTTTATATTTGTTGTTGCCTAATTTTTTAAAATATTGATAAAAAAGGAAAAAGAAAAGAGATGAAAGAAATTAGAAAAGAGACCAAATTTATAATTTGGTCATAAAAAGTCTTACATCAATCGTCTTTTAGCGAAGCGATCTTTTGTCAATTTTCCTTCCAATTCCCAACTTCTAACTTCCAACAGCAACTGTCTACTGAGGATAAAATTACCCTACTTTTTATTCCTTTTTTCTTTTTGTTGTGCATCTACTACTGCCAATGCAGCCATATTTACCATCTCATCTACACTTGCTCCCAATTGTAAAATATGTACGGGTTTGTTAAAGCCTAAAATTACAGGACCAATAGATTCAGCTCCTTGAACTTGCTTTAATAATTTGTAGGTAATGTTTGCAGATTCTAAGTTTGGAAAAATTAAAACATTCACTTTTTTTCCGTTCAATTTAGAAAAAGGAAACTCTTTTGCTAGCATTTCTGGATTCAGCGCAAAATCTGCTTGCAACTCTCCATCAATCACTGTGTTTGGAAAATGACGATGGGTATACGCAACCGCTTCTCTTATTTTTTTAGAAGTTTCTGAATTGGAAGATCCAAAATTAGAAAAAGACAACATCGCAATATTTGGTTTCATACCAAACATACTTGCAAAGTTAGCTGTCATTTGGGCAATTTTTGCCAAATCTTTTGCTGACGGATTTTCATTAATTGTAGTATCTGCTAAAAATAAAGGACCTTGTTTGGTCAACATTAAATTACAGGCTGCAATTCTTGAAACATCTTTGTCTTTTTCTATCAACTCTAACATCGGCTTCACCACTGTTGGATAAGGTCTAGAATATCCTGTAATTAAAGCATCTGCTTCTCCTTCATTCACCATCATTGCTGCAAAGTAATTACGCTCTCGCATTAATTTTTTTGCTTCAGAGAAAGTACGTCCTTTGCGTTGTCTATTTTTCCAATACACCTCACCAAAACGTTTTCTTCTTTCTTTTTCTTCGTCAGTTTTTGGATCTATAATTGGCACATCTGCTGTAAAACCAATTTCTTCTTTTAATGCTAAAATGACTTCTTTTCTTCCTAATAAAATAACCTTACATAGCTTTTCTTCATATACTCTTTGTGCGGCTTTTAGAACATCTAAATGATCTGCTTCCGCAAAAACAACGCGTTTTGGATTGCTTTTTGCTCGGTTGTGTAGCAATCTAATTTCTTTACTTCCAGAACCAGAACGCTCCATTAATTCTTCCCTATACTTATCCCAATCTGTTATGGGTTCTAAAGCGACGCCAGAATCTATAGCAGCTTTGGCAACTGCTGGAGGGATTTCATAAATTAATCTTGGATCAAATGGTTTTGGAATGATGTACTCTTTTCCATAGGTTAAACTTACCTCATCATAGACAATATTTACTTGCTCAGGAACCGATTTTTTTGCTAAATCTGCCAAAGCATGCACTGCTGCAAGTTTCATTTCTTCATTAATTTTGGTAGCTCTAACATCTAAAGCGCCTCTAAAAATAAATGGAAAACCAAGTACATTATTTACTTGATTAGGGTGATCTGATCTACCCGTGGCCATAATAATATCATCTCTTGTGGCAACGGCGATGTCATATTCAATTTCTGGTTCTGGATTTGCCATTGCAAAAACAATCGGATTTTTCCCCATCGCCAAAAGCATCTTTGGTGTTACTACATTCCCTGTAGACAATCCAATAAAAACATCTGCATTTTGCATTGCTTCTTCTAAAGTTTCTAAATCTCTGTCTGTAGCAAATTCTGCTTTTTGTGAAGTAAGGTTGTCTCTATCTTTTCTGATAACACCTTTGCTATCACACATCACCACATTTTCTCTTTTTGCACCTAATTTTAAATACAAACGGGTACAAGAAATTGCTGCGGCTCCTGCTCCGTTTACAACGATTTGTACTTTAGAAAAGTCTTTTCCAGAAATATCTATCGCATTTTTTAGCGCTGCTGCAGAGATAATTGCAGTTCCGTGCTGATCGTCATGCATTACAGGAATGTCTAGCTCTTCTTTTAACCTTCGTTCTATTTCAAAAGCTTCAGGAGCCTTAATATCTTCTAGGTTGATGCCACCAAAAGTGGGTGCAATTGCCTTTACTGTTTGTATAAATAATTCTACATCTGTTGCGTCTACTTCAATATCGAAAACGTCTATATCGGCAAAGATTTTAAAAAGCAAACCTTTACCTTCCATCACAGGTTTAGAGGCTTCAGGACCAATGTCTCCCAAACCTAAAACAGCTGTTCCGTTTGTAATTACTGCAACTAAATTTCCTTTAGCGGTATATTTGTAGACATTGTTTTTGTCTTTTGCTATTTCTAAACAAGGTTCTGCAACGCCAGGAGAATAGGCCAAAGTTAAATCGTGCTGAGTGGCGTATTTTTTAGTAGGAACTACTTCAATTTTTCCTGGTTTTGGTTTTGCGTGATATAGTAAAGCTTCGTGTCTTTTTCTAGAATCGCTCATAATTTAATGGTTTGTTAGAACCTACAAATATATGGTTTTCAATCAGAGAGAAAACGAATTTTCTATTCTTTTAAGAATTGGATATTTCTTTATCAAATTGAAAATTGAGGTCTTTTTACGATTGAAATTTAACGATATGGTTTTATTATATGTAAACCCGTTGTGCATTTTGATAAATTCTGTCAATTCGAGCGATTATAATAACGTAAATTAGTCTATAAATATGTCTGTTCGAGCGCAGTCGAGAACTATTAATCTACTTGAAATCAGATAATTATATAAACACGTCAATGGTAGTGAATTTCACGATTGAATTAAGTGAAATTTGTATCGAGAATAAGAATTTTCGTTTCTAAACTAGTTCTCGATACGATTTTTTTATCAAAAAATCACTACCATTGACGTAGCTTGTAAGTTACTGTTTTACAAATTATTAATATATATCTGGTCGAGCGCAGTCGAGACCTTCTTTAACCTCTCGACTGCGCTCGAGGAGACATTACGTCATTCCAACCGCTTGATAAAAATTTTTCTCGGGTCTCGAACTGACATTTTGGAATACATTTAACTCAAAATGCACAACGGGTTATATGTAAGTTAAAAATGACTTTTTTGTTTAAGTTGAAGAATGTTATTGCTTTTGAAATGGTTTAAAAAATAAGAAGTCATTATGTTTGGTTTAACAATTTTTAAACATTTGATTGTAACAGAAACTTTATGTTTGCGTCTACTAACAAAACCAACCTATGAAAAAGTTTACATTCTTTCTTTTATTTTTTACCGCATTCGCTATAAATGCACAAATTAAAGGAACTGTTACCGATAAAAAAGGAGCACCACTTTCTTTTGTAAGTGTTTATTTAAATAAAACAATTAAAGGAACCACCACAAATGATAACGGAGATTATGTTTTGAACCTAAAAAAAACAGGAAAATATACCATCGTTTTTCAATTTATAGGTTTTACAACGGTAAAAAAGGAAGTAGCTATTACTTCATTTCCTTTTGAGTTGAATGTTGTTTTAGAAGAAGAAAATATTCAACTAGAAGAAATTATTATTTCAACAAAAGACAATCCTGCAAACAGAATTATTAGAAATGTAATTGCGAATAAAGATAAAAATACAGACAAATACTCGAATTACACCGCAAAATTTTATTCAAGAGGATTGACACGAATTAAAGATGCGCCAGAAAAGTTTTTCGGCCAAACGATGGGAGATTTTGGTGGAGGTTTAGATTCTACCAGAACTGGAATTATTTATCTGTCTGAAACATTTTCTGATATTTCCTTTCAAAAAACACCTGAAAATTTCAAGGAGAAAATTGTAGCCTCTAAAGTATCAGGACAAGACAACGGGGTTAGTTTTAACAGAGCAGAAAGATCCAATATTAATTTTTATGAAAACAGTATAGAAATTTTTAATGATTTGGTTTCGCCAATCTCTACCAATGCATTTAGTTATTATGAGTATAAACTGGTAGGGACATTTTATGAAAAAGACGGCAAACTTATCAATAAGATAAAGCTAATTCCGAAGCGAAAAAATGACCGTGTTTTTGATGGTTTTATTTATGTTGTTGAAGACGACTGGGCTTTATATGGTGCAGATGTTACCACAACAGGAGCGCAAGTAAACTTACCCATGGTAAATACCTTAAAATTAAAACAGAGCTTCAACTATTATGAGGGTATAGATGCTTGGGTTTTAAATACGCAAGCCATCGATTTTGATATTTCTATCTTTGGTTTTAAACCTAGCGGGAAATTCTCTTACGTATTTTCAGATTATAATTTTAAACCACAATTTGTAGAAAATACATTTACAAATGAGGTTTTATCATTTGAAGAAAATGCCACAAAAAAAGACACTGTTTTTTGGAATAAATTAAGACCCGTAGCTTTAACAAAAGAAGAAGTTACAGATTATAGATTTAAAGACAGTATAAAGGTCATTAGAAAATCTAAAAAGTATTTAGATTCTTTAGACGAGAAAGGAAATAAATTTGGTTGGTTAGATCCTTTAACAGGCTATACACACAGAAATTCTTATAAAAATAAATCTTTTTCTTATAATGGACCTTTACTTAGAACAGGTTTTAATACCGTACAAGGCGTAAATACTTCTGCTGGTTTTAGTTATTTTGAAGAAATAAATGAAGAAGGAAAATGGTGGAACGCAGGCATAAATGCTAATTATGGTTTTTCTGATAAACGCTTAAGACCTACTTTTTTCTTTGCAAAAAAATGGAATAATTTTACAAGACCTAGGTTGAATATTTCTGGGGGAATTGTAACGCGACAATTTAATGGAAGAGATCCTATTTTTAAGTTGAATAACACGATAACCTCTTTATTTTATAGAGACAACTATATGAAAATCTATGAAAAAACGTTTGCAAGAGTTCGTTATTCTGAAGAAATTCGAAATGGATTTTATTTTGCATCCTCTTTAGAATACGCAAAAAGAACACCGCTTTTTAATACCACAGATTATTCTTTTGCCAAACAAAGTACTAATGGTTATACCTCTAACAATCCTTTAGATCCTACAGATTTTACAAACGGCGCCTTTACAGAACACAATATTGCCACTTTAAATGTAGGAGCGACTTTTGTTTTCGGGCAAAAATATTTGACATACCCAGATAGAAAAGAAAATGAAGGTAATGACAAGTATCCAACACTAAGTTTGAATTATATAAAAAGATTTGGTGCGGAAAATTCCGCTTTAAACTCAGATGTTTTTATTGCAAATGTTAGGCAAGATCTAAATGCTGGTAATTATGGTAAATTCTCTTATCATTTGCGTGCAGGTGCTTTCGTAAAGAAAAAAGATATTGCATTTATGGACAATTTACAAGCCAATGGAAACCAGTTATTATTTCCAATCGATAGAGCATTAAACAGTTTTAATTTGTTAGAGTATTATAAGTATTATACAAATGATAAGTATGCAGAAATGCATGTAGAACACAATTTCAGAGGTTTTGTATTAGGTAAAATTCCGTTGATTAATAAGTTGAACTTCCACCTTGTTGCTGGAGGAAAGGCAATGTTTATGGCAGACAAGAATCCGTATACAGAATATGCTGTTGGTTTGGCAAATTTAGGTTTTGGCAAATGGCGTTTTTTACGTGTAGAATATGTAAGCGCACGGTATGGTGGCGTAAAAGAAAACGGATTTGTATTTAGAGCAAGTTTGTTTTAACTATTTTTGAAAGATGAAAATAAATGTACTTTTCTTTGGAATTACAACAGACCTCATTGGAGCTTCTCAACTTGAAATAGATTTTGAAGAACATATTTCGATTGCTGATTTTAAATCGATTCTAAAGAATACATATCCGAAGTTAGAAAATATCAATTCGTATGCAATTGCTGTAAATGAAGAATATGCTACGGATGATTTGATATTAAATAAAGGCGATGTTGTTGCGGTGATTCCTCCTGTAAGTGGAGGTTAAAAACCCCAAGTCTAACCTTCACCCGAAGGAAAGAAACATTCAAACACAAAACCTATGTTTTCTATGTGCCTATGTGGTGAAGTCTTTTTAGTTGAAAACACTTCGACAAGCTCTTCCGAAATTTCGGAAGTGACATTGTAAATTTTTATTGCTTTACCGCCTTTAATATTTCATTATTTTAATTTTCACTAAAATAATATCCAAACTCAATACCAATTAATAATAACTACTGTCAGTCTGAGCTTGTCGAAGACTATTTTAAATTATCTCAAATATTTCTTATCAACATAAAAAGTTCCGAAAGGTAAAATAGAAGCCAGCAAAACAATTCCTAATGTTTTATTGTCCCAATTCATTTCTTTTTTAATGACGATTGCCAAAACGATGTACATCATAAATAACAAGCCGTGAGGCATTCCTAACATTTTTACATAAGAAGCATCACCTTGAAAATATTTGATAGGAACTGCTACAAAAAGGAGTAATAGGTAAGAAATCCCTTCTAAAAAACTAATAATTCTAAAGATGTGTTTCATTTTTAATAAGTTTCAAAGTTTCAAAGTTTCAAAGATTCAAAGATTTGATTTGTGAAAACCCGTAAAATTCGTATCTATTTTTAATAACCACAAAAATACAAATTTGTTTTCCTATTTTTGTTGAACAATGCAGCGAACTTCCATAAAAATTACATCAAAAAAATTAGATTTACAAGAATGTTACAATTTTGTAGAAGACGATTCTTGTGGCGGAATTTCAGCATTTATTGGAACTGTAAGAAATGATACGCAAGGAAAAGAAGTTACACAACTCGATTTTTCCACCTACAAACCAATGGCAATTAAAGAAATGCAGAAAATAGCAGATTTGGCTTTAGAGAAATTTCCCATTCATAAAATTGCGATTCATCATGCAGAAGGTTTGTTACAAATTGGTGAAATTCCTGTAATTATCACTGTTTCTTCAAAGCATAGAAAAGCTGCTTTTGAAGCTTGTGAATTTGCGATTGATAGGTTAAAAGAAACGGTTCCTATTTGGAAAAAAGAATATTTTTCTGATGGTGAAGTTTGGGTAAATGCGCATCCGTAGTATTAGTTGGCAGTTTTTCAGTCTTCAGTTGGCAGTCAGTTATTCTATTAAAAGTAAAAATAAGAGTGAGGAACTGCTAACTGCCAACTGAAGACTGCCCACTCAAAGTCTTTCGACTTTGAAGCCACAAATAAAATTGCAATCCGAATAAAATGGCACCAGCCAATAAATGTATTGCTTGTGTACCCATAGGAATTTCTGCGTAATACATTAAAATTCCTGTAATTGCTTCTAAAAAAATCAAGAAAACAATCCAATTGACCAATTTGTACCCTAAATTTTTTAGTTGGTTTAGGTAAAACATTCCTAAGTTTACCAATACAATGGCAATGGTAAAAGATCTGTGGAAATAAAATTTAAAACTCGGATCCATTAAACTGTGGTTCTTGTTTTCAAAACCATACAATTTTACTTGCTCATCTATAAATTGCCTTACTTGTGTTCCCATCGCAATTTGTATCAAAGAAAAAATTACAGAAACAATCAACAATTTATTGAAAAGGGAATTGTATTTATAATTTTTGTCATCTTGAGCGGAGTCGAAAGAATCAGAAACTATAAAATTCAACCATAATAATAGCGCAATAATAAGCAAACCAACTACCATGTGAATAGTAATTATTGCTGGTGTTAAATTGGTGTCAACCACTGTTTTTCCCAACCAGGCTTCAAACAACATTAAAAAGAAGGCAGTATAGGCAAGTATTGGTATTCGTTTGTCTTTTTTTCTGTTTTTATAAGCTCCGTAAATTAAAAATAAGAATACAAAACCTGCTAAAACAGAAACCAATCTATTGATATATTCCGTCCAAGTATGAAAGACATTAAAAGTATTGTAATCGTGTTTTGTGTATGTAGACCAGTTTTTTGGGTTGAATTCAGTTGAAGTTTCTAAATCTTGTTCAGCAACAAATAAAACTTCATCTTTAATAATAATAAAGCCTTCTTTATAGGTAGTATTTGGTTTCCATGTAATTTGTTCTTCAGAAGTTGGTGGAATGTAATAACCAAAACATTTTGGCCAATCAGGGCAACCCATTCCAGAACCCGTCATTCTAACAATAGCACCTGCTAAAAAGATTAAATAAACAGAAATTATAGCAAGTTGTACAATTTTTGGAAACTTATTTTTCATCAAAAAAACTTTTTACAAAGATACTTCAAAAATAGACGAGCAAAAAGATTTTGAAGAAGCTTCTCTTATGTGTAAAAATTCTAAATAATGAATATGTTAAGTTTGTAATCATCTTTTTTTTAAATCTACAACAAATCATAAATTTTATTTTTAGAGATATTTTTTTTCTAAGAATGTAGCTTTTAGGAATGTCAGCAGTAGCAGGAAGTTACCTATTTTTTTTCTTTTAAAAAGCTGATTGTCATTTATTTAAAAAGATGTTAATTTTTTGAATAATTCGTAAATTTTTGAATTTTGTTAAAAACTTCAAGGAATTTGTGAATAAGTATGGCTTTCATTTTGGGACAAAAAATCCAATCTTTGTATTCCCCTCATTAACATCTTAAATATACTATTATACCGTGGAAATTACTCAAATTATAAAAAGGGACTCTGGATCTAGCACTTTCGAGCTAGACAAAATCACAAAAGCGATAGAAAAAGCAATGCTTTCTGTAAATAACGGTACTAGAAAAGATGCAGTTGCAATTTCTAATATTGTAAACGGTACTTTACTAGAAAGAAAGTTAAATGAACCTGATTATGTTCCTACGGTAGAGCAAGTTCAAGACATTGTAGAATATAAATTAATGGACAGCCCTTTTCATGATGTTGCAAAGGCGTACATTTTATATAGAGACGAACAAACAAGAAATAGAAAAAGAAATATTTTTGAAAAGAGATTAAATTTAAAGCCGTATGATTACCCTGCTTTAAATGAATATGTAGACGCTATTAGACATTCTTATTGGATTCACACAGAGTTTAATTACACGAGTGATATTCAAGATTTTAAGGCATATTTAACGGAAGTAGAAAAAAATGCGATTAAAAATACCATGTTGGCCATTTCTCAAATAGAAGTAGCGGTTAAAACTTTTTGGGGAGATATTTATAAAAAAATGCCGAAACCAGAAATTGGTGCGGTGGGCGCTACATTTGCAGAAAGTGAAGTTCGTCATCACGATGCATATTCACATTTATTAGAAATTCTAGGGTTAAATAATGAGTTTAGAAACTTAAAGAAAAACCCAGTAATTATGAGACGTGTTAATTATTTAGAATTAGCATTAAAGAACGTAAATAGTGAGGATAATAAGGAGTTTTCAGAATCTATCATTTTATTTTCTTTGTTTATAGAGCATGTATCTCTATTCTCTCAGTTTTTAATTATTATGGCTTTTAACAAGCATAAAAATGTCTTAAAAGGAATTTCTAATGTGGTAGAAGCTACTTCTAAAGAAGAGCAAATTCATGGAGATTTTGGTATTGATGTGATTAATATTATTAAAGAAGAAAATCCAGATTGGTTCGATGAAGACCATAGTTTATTGGTGCAAGAAACCTGTAAAGAAGCTTTTCTTTCTGAAAGTAAATTAATTGATTGGATTTTTGAAAAAGGAGAATTAGATTTCTTACCAAAAGCAGTCATTAAAGAATTTCTTAAAAATAGATTTAATAAATCTTTAGAAAGTATTGGTATTGCTAAAGTATTTGATATCGATCAAAAATTATTATCTGAAACAGATTGGTTTGATGATGAAATTATTGGAACCAAACACGGCGATTTTTTCGTAAAAAGATCTATCAACTACAGCAAAAGAACAAAAAGTATAACCAGCGACGACTTATTTTAAATTATGAACCTAAACGACCAAAAAACGACTGAGCTTACCGAGCACGAAAGATTAATTCAAGTAAGAAACGCTTCAAGAGAAGAAATGCTTAAAAACATCAAAGAACCTGAAATTACTTGGCTCACAGAAAATAGCCGTAAATTTTTAGAATCTGGATATTTAACAGGTAAAACAACTCCAGAAGAAAGAATACGTGAAATAGCAGACAATGCAGAAGGTATTTTAAAAATAAAAGGATTTTCTGACAAGTTCTACAAATACATGGCTGCGGGTTATTATTCTTTAGCATCGCCAATTTGGTCTAATTTCGGTAAGAAAAGAGGGTTGCCAATTAGTTGTTTCGGATCGCATGTTGCAGATGATATGGGAGATATTTTATTCTCACAATCAGAAGTAGGTATGATGTCGAAATTAGGAGGAGGAACCTCTGGTTATTTTGGGAAACTACGTCAAAGAGGTGCAGATGTTAAAAATAATGGTTCGTCATCTGGTTCTGTTCATATCATGCAATTGTTTGAAAAAATGGTAGATGTTGTAAGTCAAGGTTCTGTAAGACGTGGACGTTTTTCTCCATATTTACCAGTAGATCATAAAGATATTAAAGAGTTCTTAGAAATTGGTACAGAAGGAAACCCAATTCAAGAATTAACCCATGGTGTTACTGTTGGTGACGAATGGATGCAACAAATGATTGATGGGGATGTTGAAAAAAGAGGTATTTGGGCAAAAATATTACAAAGAAGAGGAGAAATAGGATATCCGTATATACTTTTTAGAGACAATGCAAATAACGGAACGGTAGATGTTTACAAAGACAAAAACCACGAAATTTATGCAAGTAACCTGTGTACAGAAATCATGTTACCTTCTAATGAAGATTGGTCTTTTGTTTGCTGTTTATCATCTGTTAATTTATTACACTATGACAAATGGAAAGATACAGATGCCGTAGAAACATTAACGTACTTTTTAGATGCCGTAATGCAAGAATTTATTACGAAATTAGAAGTATACAAAGATTCATCAGATAGAGACGATCAATTTACGTTTCGTTTTATGGAAAAAGCCTATAATTTTGCAAAAGAAAACAGAGCTTTAGGTTTAGGAGCTTTAGGTTGGCACTCATTATTACAATCTAAAATGTTGGCTTTTGATAGTCAAGAAGCCTATAATTTAAATACGGAGATCTTTAAGACGATAAAAGAAAAATCATACAAAGCATCAGAAGAAATGGCGAAATTGTATGGCGAGCCTTCTGTTTTAAAAGGCTATGGTAGACGTAATACCACGTTAAATGCAATTGCACCAACCACATCATCTGCATTTATTTTAGGACAAGTATCTCAAGGAATTGAGCCAATTTGGTCTAATATTTATGTAAAAGATATCGCGAAGATTAAAACGACGATTAAAAACCCAATATTAGAAAACTTATTAGAGCAAAAAGGTTTTAATACGAAAGATATTTGGACAAGTATTCGTGATAATGATGGTTCTGTATTACACTTAGATTGCTTAACAGAAGCAGAAAAAGATGTGTTTAGAACGTATTCAGAAATAGATCAAAAAGTAATTGTGTATCAAGCGGCAAACAGACAAACACATATAGATCAAGGACAATCTATAAATATTATGGTACATCCAGATATGCCAATTAAAGAAGTAAATGACGTATATATTACAGCCTGGAAATTAGGCGTAAAATCTATGTATTACCAACACAGTATGAATGCTGCACAGAAATTTAAGCAAAAGAAAGAATGTGCAAGTTGTGAAGGATAATCATTTTATAAATTAAAAGTTAGGAAAAGAAGAGAGGCAGCAATGTTTCTCTTTTTTTTGAAGCTATTTCCAGCTTTCACTACTCGCTTTTTTTATTCAGAAAAAGAATAAAAAAGAGCTCAAACAGACCGTTCAATCTGGGCTAGACTTGTTTACTTACTCTTTGCTATCCTAATAAGTATAGGCAATTTAATTAAGTAACTTTTTCGTATTTTACGATTCAGAAAAATCTTCTAAAAACGATGAAATTTTGACAACAAAAACAATACTTTTTATAGTTTTAGGACTTTTTTCTTTTGGAGTTTCTTTATTAGCTAATAAGAATAAAAAGAAATCAGAAGAGATTAAAAAGAAAATGTTAGCAAAAAGAAAGCAGCAAAGAAATGTTAAAGTTTTTAAAGAATCGAAAGATTTTCAGCATCCAATTTCAAGTTCAATTTTAGCTCTATTAGAAAATTTCAGTGAACATTACGATGTAGGAAAAAGAATCAACGATGAGGAAATAAAATCAATTGAACAAAAATTAGAATTCAGTCTACCTAAATCATATAAAATTTTTCTAAAGTATTTTGGAGATGGAGGCTATTGGGTTTTTAATCAGTCTATAGACAGTATTCAAAATTACTACTGGTTAAAAGATTATAGACAAGATTTAAAAGATATAATTGAATTAGATGGAGAGAAATCAATAAGAGTAAATAGTTTATTATGTCTAATGGCAGAAGATTCCAACGGAGGAGCTTGGTGTTGGTTAACTTCAGAAAAAGATATTAATGAAGAATTGCCTTTAGTGTATTATATAGATAATGAGCTTCATTACAAAGTTAAAAACTTCACAGAATGGTTAAAAGTTCTTACAGAAACGAAATATGAAGTTATTAGGGATTTAGACAAAGAAGAAAAACTTGGTTTAGGCTAAAGATTTCGTATTTTCGAACTCTAGTAATTTCAAAGAACTTCAGTTTTTTAATCAACAAGATACTGAACTAAATTCAGCATAAAATGAACTGGGAACAACTCCTTTCTTTAAAACGTTTTGGCGATACTCAAAAACGCCCAAGAATAGCACAAGACGAAACCCGATTGGGTTTTGATGTAGATTTTGATAGAATTATATTCTCATCGGCATTTAGAAGCTTACAAGACAAAACACAGGTAATTCCGTTATCAGAAACAGATTTTGTACACACACGTTTAACGCACAGTTTAGAAGTCTCTGTTGTGGGTAGAACTTTAGGTAGAAGAGTTGGAAAAGTGTTGTTAGAACGCCACCCTAATTTAGCAGTATTAGGCTATACGTTCAATGACATAGGTGCTATTGTTGCAGCAGCTTCAGTAATGCACGATATTGGGAATCCGCCTTTTGGGCATTCAGGAGAAAAAGCCATTGGCGAATATTTTAAAACAGGAAAAGGCGCAAAATACAAAGAAGCGTTATCCGCAAAAGAATACCAAGATTTAATTGATTTTGAAGGAAATGCCAACGGATTCAAAATTCTTACAGAGTCTAGAGAAGGAATTTCAGGAGGTCTGCGTTTAAGTTATGCAACATTAGGTGCGTTTTTAAAATACCCAAAAGAAAGTCTTCCAAAAAAACCAACAAATCATATTGTCGATAAAAAATACGGATTTTTTCAGTCAGAAAAAGAAGCTTTTTTAGAAGTAGTGGAAGATTTAGGAATGCAACAAAAAACTTCAGAAAGTATTTCTTTTTATAGACATCCATTAGCCTATTTAGTAGAAGCAGCAGATGATATTTGTTACACCATCATCGATTTTGAAGACGGAATTAACCTTGGCTTAATTGAAGAAGAATTCGCTTTAGAATACATGATCAAATTAGTAAAAAATACCATTGATTCTAAAAAATACCATTCACTAAAACACAAAACAGACAGAATAAGTTATTTACGTGCTTTGGCAATAGGTGTTTTAATTAATGAAGCTGTAGATATCTTTTTAAATAATGAGGAAGCAATTTTAAATGGAGCTTTTGAAAAATCTTTATTAGACAAGTGTAAGTATGAAGCACAAATTAACGACATTATAAAAATAAGCGTAGACAAGATTTATAATAGTACAGAAGTTGTAGAAAAAGAAGTAGCCGGTTACCGAATTATAGCAGACATGCTAGATGTATTTGTTACTGCGCTAAACAATAAGTTCGATGGTACTCCGTCTAATTTTGATAAATTAGTTTTGAATTTATTACCAGAAGAATACAAAACAGAAACAGAGAGTTTGTATAACAGAATCATGCATGTTTGTAGTTATGTTTCAAGAATGTCAGACAGTTACGCAATACGAGTGCATAAAAAATTAACAGGAAATATTATATAACAGAACTAATATTCGTTAGTTTTGTTTACTTTTTTAAAGAAAATATAAAACATGAAAAAAAAAATATCCCTTTCTGTTTTGGTTATAATAGCCTTAGCTACAATCGTTTTTATAAATAATAATAAAGAATCTAAATTTGAAAAGAAACAAAAAGAATACGCAGAATATTTAGCAAATCATCCATACGCCAATAGAAAGCCATTAACCAAAGAAGAGTTAAAAGCAATGCCTAAAAAAGATCGACCAGATTTAGCATTCGAACAAGATTTTTTAAGAACGATGGATCCTAATACAAAAAGATTGCACCAAGACAGGTTGGTAAAAGCTTTGAATTATGGCAAGAAGATGAAGCGTGAAGCTACTTCAAGTAAAAAAGCAGGAACTACTTTTAATTGGGAATCTAGAGGACCCAAACAAGTAGCTGGAAGAGTAAGAGCTTTAATGTTTGATCCAAATGACACAACAGATAAAAGAGTTTTTGCAGGAGGAGTTAGTGGTGGAATATGGAAGAATGAAGACATTACAGATGAAAATTCTGCTTGGAGTTTGGTGTATCCAGAAATGTCAAATTTTGCAATTTCTGCGATGGACTATGATCCTATTCAAACAAATACATTCTATGTTGGTACGGGAGAAGGTTGGAGAAATTTTGATGCTGTAAATGGTGCAGGAATTTGGAAAAGTACGGATGGAGGAGTTACTTGGAATAATCTTCCTTCAACTACAAATTTTGAATATGTTTATGATCTTATTGTAAGAAATGAAGGAGGAGAAATAGGTGTAATTTATGCGGCAATGCAAGATACAGATGGCATAGATTCTAACGGTACAGATCTTTTTAGGTCTACAGATGGAGGAACCACTTGGACAGTAGCATCTATAGAAACAGTTAGAGATTTAGAACTTGCTTCAGATAATACAATCTGGGCGGGGAATGCAGAGGGCTCGATATTTTCGTCATCAAACGGAACAACTTGGGCTTCTAGTTATACTTCTTCTCTAGGTGCTCTAGGAAGAGTAGAATTGGCAACGGCACAATCTAATGCAAGTGTTATCTATGCTTTGATTAGCAGTAATAATAAGTTAGGTGAAATTGTTAAAACAGATGATGCTGGTGTAACTTGGACTACTATAGGAGAGCCATCCGATACAGGAGATTCAACAGTACCAAATGATGATTTTACAAGAGGGCAAGCTTGGTATGATCTTATTATAGCTATAGATCCATTAGATGCTAATAAATTGTATGTGGGTGGAATAAATACTTTTAAAAGTGATGATGCTGGAAATTCTTGGATTAAAACCTCAAGTTGGGCAAGTTTTTATGATAGTTCTGTAAGTTTTGTTCATGCAGATATTCACAATATTATTTATAGACCTAATAAAAATGAATTACTTGTGGCTACAGATGGTGGTATTTTTTATTCTTCAGATAATTCTAACACTCAAACAGCAACAGGTTTTGTTGCTAGAAATTTAAATTTCAATATAACTCAATTTTATTCAGGAGCTATAGATCCTATAAATGAAAATGGTTTTTTAGGAGGAGCGCAAGATAATGGAACTAATTATTTTTCTGAACCCAATATAAGTTCAACATTTGAGCTGTTAGGAGGAGATGGAGGTTTTTGCTTTATAGACCAAACAGTTACAGATGGTGTAGATGGAATCTACTATTTAGCATCAACGCAAAATAATGTAACCTATTTGTATGATTTTTCTAAAAGTCCAGTTTCGTTTGTTAATTTAATTAATAACGATGAAAGTGGAAACTTTATCAATGCATCCGACTATGACGATGAAAATAATGTTTTTTATTCATTTGATAGCCCAAACATAATAACTAGAGCAACTTTAAAACCAGACAATGAAAATCAAGGGAGTGGTGATAATTTTTTAGGGAAAAGAGACTCAATTCAAAGTCCTCTATTTCTTGGAGCAGACGCTTCTCATGTTAGAGTTTCTCCTTACAATCAAAATCAAAGACAAGTTTTTTTTGGTACTACTTTTGGTAGAATTCTAAAATTTAATTCACAAGATGGCACTTTTATAGATACAAACTCTCCAAGTGGAGTTTTCGGTACCGTTTCTTGTATTGAATTTGGTGCATCAGAAGATGAAATTTTATTAACCTATTCAAATTATGGAATTCCAAGTGTTTGGTACACTAATGATGGAGGAACAACTTGGACAGATATAGAAGGAAATTTACCAGATATTCCAGTAAGATGGTCTCTATTCAATCCTTTAAATAGAAAAGAAGTAATTTTAGCAACCGAGGCAGGCATTTGGAAAACAGATGATGTTACAGCAACAACAGTTGTTTGGGAACCAGCTGCTACGGGAATGGGAAGTGTAAGAGTAGACATGTTACAATACAGAGCTTCAGATAATTTAGTTTTAGCGGCAACTCATGGTAGAGGAATGTTTA
This sequence comes from uncultured Polaribacter sp., assembly GCF_947501385.1. Taxonomy (GTDB): domain Bacteria; phylum Bacteroidota; class Bacteroidia; order Flavobacteriales; family Flavobacteriaceae; genus Polaribacter. The sequence goes on along the minus strand of NZ_CANMVP010000005.1, from coordinate 27,724 downwards.
CAAGTTATTTTACCGACAATACAGTCTCAATTGATGAAGTTTTAATAAATACCAAAGCATTTACAGTATATCCAACAATTTCTAAAGGAAACTTTACAGTATTTGCTAAAAGTTCTTTAGGAATAGCCAAAATGAATATTTTTGATATTTCTGGAAAACAAGTGTACAAATCTGATTTAGATTTTACAAACAACGAAAGACAAGCAATTTCTTTAAATGTAAATTCAGGAATTTATATTGTAAATTTAGTTGATGAAAAGGGTAAAAAATCTTCTAAAAAAATTGTTATTGAATAACATTGAGTATAAATAAGGTAAATAATAGGTTGTATGAAAAGTAATTCATGTCCGTTCGAGACCCGAGAAAAATTTTTATCAAGCGATTGGAATGACGTAAATTAGCGTGTAAATATACTGAATTGCAAAATAATCGTTATCATAATAGTGTTTTTATACCTGTGTTCGAGTATGATTTTCAAAAAAATGGCTCGAGAGCTTGGTTTAAAAGTAATTTCAACATAATGATTATCAGGGTTTTAAAAAAGACGTCAATGGTAGATTCGAGAAAAAAAATTTTCAAGCGATTGAATGACGCGAGATAAATGCTTATAAGTATGTCTGTTCGAGCGGAGTCGAGAACTATTAATTTACGTAAAATCAGATAGTTATATAAGTACGTCAATGGTAGCGGAGTCGAGAACTTATTTAAGCTATTGATATTTAACAACCTTTCGACTCCGCTCAAGGAGACAAAAAGTTAATTAAAACTTTTCAGACAACCTTTTTTACTTTTTTATGCTTTTAAAAATTGTTTTGCTAAGCTTCTCGAATCCAAACCAATTTTATTTTGAAGTTTAGAAATTATACCATGTGCTATAAATGCATCGGGAATACCTAAAACATTAATTTTATTTCGATAATTATGTACTGAGGCAAATTCTAATATAGAAGATCCAAATCCGCCTTTGATTGTTCCGTCTTCAACAGTAAAAATAACTTTGTAATTTTTAAAAATACTATGTAACAACTTTTCATCTAAAGGTTTTACAAAACGCATGTCGTAATGAGAAAATTCAGGTCTTAAATTCCCTTCATCTATCAAATCAAGAGCGTCTGTAACATTTTTTGAAATTGTTCCAACAGATAAAATAGCTATTTCCTTTCCTTTTTTCAACTGAATTCCTTTTCCAATTTCTATTTTTTGAAAAGGTTGTTTCCAATCTATAATAGTTCCTATTCCTCTTGGATAACGAATTGCAATAGGGTTGTTGAGTCTGAATTGAGCAGTATATAAAATATTACGCAATTCTATTTCGTTTCTTGGTGCAAAAATAATCAAGTTCGGAATCAATCGTAAATAGGCCAAATCGAAAACACCATGGTGTGTAGCACCATCTTCACCCACCAAACCTGCTCTGTCTAAACAGAAAATTACAGGCAAATTCTGTAGCGCAACATCATGAATTACTTGATCATAGGCACGTTGTAAAAATGTTGAATAAATATTACAAAACGGAATTAAACCTTGTGTTGCCATACCTGCGGCTAAAGTTACTGCATGTTGTTCTGCAATACCTACATCAAACGTTCTTTTTGGATATTTTTCTAATAGAAACTTTAAAGAACTTCCTGTTAACATTGCCGGTGTAATTCCTACAATGTTGTCATTCTGTTTAGCTAATTCAACCAACGTTTTTCCAAAAACATCTTGATATTTCGTATAGAGACTCTCTTGTTTTTGAATACGTTCACCAGAAATTTTATCAAACTTACCAGGGGCATGATAGGTTACTTGATCTTCTTCCGCTTGCTGTAAACCTTTTCCTTTTTTTGTAATTATATGTAAAAATTTGGGCCCTTTTACAGATTTTAATCGTTCTAATTCTGACACTAGTTTTGGTAAATTATGCCCATCAATTGGGCCAGAATAATCAAAATTTAATGCTTTAATGATGTTGTTTTGAGTCGCTAATTTCCGATCGGTCTTTACTTTGGTTAAATATTCTTTTAGAGCACCCACAGAAGGGTCGATTCCTATCGCGTTATCATTTAAGATTATCAATAAATTAGCCTTGGAAACTCCTGCATGATTCAATGCTTCAAAAGCCATTCCGCTTGCAATAGAAGCATCTCCAATAACTGCAATGTGGTGTTTTTCAGTTGCACCTTTTAAATTAGAAGCCATTGCCATGCCTAAAGCTGCAGAAATTGAAGTAGATGAATGCCCAACACCAAAAGCATCATATTTACTTTCTTTTCTGGACGGAAAACCAGCAATTCCACCAAATTGTCTGTTGGTATGAAAAACCGCTTTTCTTCCTGTTAAAATTTTATGTCCGTATGCTTGATGCCCAACATCCCAAACCAATAAATCATTTGGTGTATCAAATAAATAATGCAATGCAATTGTAAGTTCTACAACACCTAAACTTGCTCCTAGATGACCTTCTTTAGTGGCAACAACATCAATAATAAAATCACGCAATTCTTTTGCCAGTTTTGGCAATTGAGTTCGGTCTAACTTTCTTAAATCTTCCGGATTTGATATGTTGTCTAACAAATTCTTCATCGAATTACAAAAGTACAATTTAACTTTTTGTGTTCGTAAACTGAACAGCTAAGAATTACAAATCTATCGCAAATAAATTACTTAAATTTGCGAATTAATCGAAATAGTAGATGATAGCACCTTTTGACGATATTTATTTTATGAAAAAAGCCTTTCAAGAAGCTGAAAATGCTTTTGATAAAGGTGAAATTCCTGTAGGAGCAATTATTGTGTTAAAAGACCAAATTATTGCAAGAGCGCATAATTTAACGGAAACCTTAAACGATGTAACTGCACATGCAGAGATGCAGGCATTTACTGCTGCTGCAGATTTTTTAGGCGGAAAATACTTGAAAGGCTGTACGTTGTATGTTACGCTAGAACCTTGCCAAATGTGTGCAGGCGCAAGCTATTGGGCGCAATTAGGTAAAATAGTATATGGTGCATCAGAACCAGAAAGAGGTTTTACCAATTTAAAAACAACAATACACCCAAAAACAAAAGTTGTTAGCGGAGTTTTAGAAAATGAATGTTCTCAAATTTTAAAACGTTTTTTTGTTGAAAAACGAAACTTGAACTAAATTTTATGCAAGAAAAGAAATACGATGTTGTAATTATTGGTGGTGGTCCTGCGGGAGGTCAAGCAGCTAGAAATTTATCTAAAAGAGGTTATAAGACATTGTTAGTAGAACGTTATAAAAGTTTTAACGATAATAATTTTTCTAGCGCAGGCATGACTTTAGAGCCGCTAAAAGAATTCGATTTGCCTGAGGCTGTTATTGGTTCTTATTGGAAAGACATTACACTACAATGTACAGAAAAAGGATATGACTGGTTTGGAAAAACGAAGAAAGGAGTTGTTTTAGACTTTGGGAAATTACGACAGTTTTTAGCAGATAAAGCTATTTCTGATGGAGGTGAAGTATTGTTAGGACATAGATATTTAGAAAAAAGAGTTTCAGATTCAGGGGTAGCAATAGATCTTTTAGATGTAGAAACATCAGAAATAAAAAAAATTGAATCGAGACTTTTAATTGATGCAACAGGCCCTTTAAGAAAAGTAATGTACGATGCTAAGGAAGAACAGCCTAAAATGAATTTAGGGAGTGGTACAGAATACTTAATTGAAGTAGATCAACAAACCTATGATACATACAAAGAAAGATTGGTTTTTTTCTTAGGACACAAATGGGCGTTAAAAGGATATTCTTGGATTTTTCCTATGGAAAATAGAATTTTGAAAGTAGGTTCAGGCAGAACCCATTTAAAATCTATAGATCAGGAAAATACAGATAAATCAACAAAAAAAATTACCGAAAAAATTATTAACGAATATATTCAACCAGAAAACTATACGTTGATTGATGTTCATGGAGGTATTTTAAGGTATTGTGAGGGTTTAAATGACACCTATTATAAGAACAATGTAATTGCTATTGGTGATGCAATTTCGGCAATAAATCCAAGGGGAGGAGAAGGGATTAGATATGCCATGCAAAGTGCCAATTTAGCCAGTGAATATATAGATAGTTATTTTAAAACGGGAAAAGAGAAATTTAAAGAATATGAAAAAAAATGGAAACGAAAAAAGCTTTTAAAATGGCGATTGAGTGAGGTTTCTGCTCGAAGAATGTATAGTAGATATTCTGATGCGCAAATAGAAAATAGAGTCCAATTTTTTCAGCAAAATTTTTCTATTGATGTGCTTATAGACAGTCTGTTTAACTTTAAATACAATAAAATGCTATCGAGAATTTTTAGTTTTTTATGGTTAAAATTGAAGTACAAGTTTAAAAAGAAAGATTTCTAGCGCCAGATTTTACCATTTGATAACTGTTAAATATTTAACAAATATTTCTTAAAAATTTGCAGGTGAGTTTGTTTTGAAGAACTTTAGCTGTAAATTCAAACTAAACAAACACTATAAATGAAAAATTTCATCTTACTTTTTGTGTTTTTATTTACTGTATCAGTAATTTCTGCACAAGAAACTCCAAAACCAAACTACAGAGCTGCCGCTAAATATTCGCCAAAAAACCTAGCGAAAATGGTACATTCTACCAGTGTAAGTCCGCATTGGTTAAAAAAAGGAAATCGTTTTTGGTATGCTTACAAAACTTCTGATGGTTCTAACCATTATATGGTAGATGCAGATAAAAAAACAAAAAAACCATTGTTCGACAATGTAAAAATGGCAAAATGGTTGACAGAAATCACCAAAGATCCTTATGATGCAAAACATCTACCTCGTTTCAGTTTCAAATTTAATAAAGCAGAAGATGCGATTCGTTTTCGAGTAACATCAACAGAAGAAGTGGTGGTGGTTGAAGAGGAAAAAAAGAAAAAGGAAGAAACTGAAAAAGACACAACTTCCACAAAAAAGGCAAAGAAGAAAAAGCCGAAAATGGAGAAGAAAGTATATCATTTAGAATACAGATTAGGCAGCAATGGCTTAAAAATTATAGATACTATAAAACCAAAAAAGAAACCTTGGGAGAAATGGGCAAATGTTGCTCCAGATAGTTCTATTGTTTTATATTCTAAAAATTACAATTTGTATTGGATGGATAAAATAAACTTTAAAAAGTTTATTAAAGACGAAAAAGACAGTACAGTTGTAGAAAATCAATGGACAAAAGATGGTGAGGAAAACTTTGGGTATGGAGGCGGATCTAGAGAAGATAATGTAGACAAAGAAAAAAACAAAGACAAGAGAAAAGGCGTTTGGGGAACATGGTCTCATGATTCTAAAAAGTTTGTTTTTCAAAAATCTGACTCAAGACATATTAAAGATTTGTGGGTAATTAATTCTACAGGCAAAAAAAGACCTACGTTAGAAACCTATAAATATCACATGCCAGGGGAACAAGAATATTATAAATCTGAATTGTTAATTTTTGATATTCCTACAAAATCGCATGTAAAAGTGCCACTAGATACCGTTCGTCAACAAAGCATTTCTGTATTTAGAGCACCAAGAAAACAATCGAGCAGAGATGATGATTTTAGACCTTCTTTATTGCTTTCTAAAAAAGGAAAAGTTTATTTTAGTGTCATTTCTAGAGATCGAAAAAAGTATGATGTGAATGTTGCAGACATTAACACAGGAGCATATAAAACACTAATTGAAGAGCGTTTTAATACCTATATAGAATCTCGTCCGTTAATTTTATTCAATAATGAAACCGAAATGTTGCATTGGGCAGAACGAGATGGTTGGGCGCATTTTTATTTGTATGATGCTGATGGAAATTTAAAAAATCAAGTTACAGAAGGCAATTACCATGTGGATAGCTTTGAGGGTTTAGACGAAAAAAGCAACACATTATATTTTACGGCAAATGGTGTAAATAAAGATCAAGATCCATATTATGCACACTTATATAAAATCAATTTGAACGGAAGCGGAATGAAAGTTTTAAATCCAGGAGATTTTACTACAAATACAAGTATGGCAGATTCCAATGCGTATTTTGTAAATAATTATTCAAGAGTAAATACCGTTCCAAAATCTGAATTAAGAAACAAAAATGGTAGAAAAGTGATGGATTTGGAAACAGCAGATTTATCGCAATTAATGGCTTCAGGCTATCAATTTCCAGAGCCATTTAAAGTAAAAGCAGATGATGGAATTACAGATTTGTACGGTGTACTTTACAAACCTTTTGATATGGATTCTACCAAAGTATATCCGCTTTTAGAATACGTGTACCCTGGACCACAGACAGAAGCTGTAAACAAATCTTTTTCTTACAGAATGGATCGTTTAGATAGAATGGCGCAAATTGGTTTTATTGTAATTACTTTAGGAAATAGAGGTGGACATCCAGACAGATCTAAATGGTATCATAACTATGGCTACGGAAATTTACGTGATTATGGTTTGGCTGATAAAAAATATGTTGCCCAACAATTGGCGAATAAACACGAATTCATAGACATTGAAAAAGTAGGAATTTACGGGCATTCTGGTGGAGGTTTTATGTCTACTGCAGCAATGTTAGTCTATCCAGATTTTTTTAAGGCCGCAGTTTCATCCGCAGGAAATCATGACAATAATGTATATAACTCTTGGTGGAGTGAAACACATCATGGTGTAAAAGAAGAAATTGATGAAAAAGGAAAAGTTTCTCACGTTTATAAAATTGATGACAATCAATCTTTAGCAAAAAATTTAAAAGGGCATTTGATGTTGATTCATGGAGATATGGATAACAACGTAAATCCAGCAGGAACCATAAGAATGGCAAACGAATTAATTAAAGCGCACAAACGTTTTAAATTTATGGTAATGCCTGGACAAAGACATGGTTTTGGAAGCATGACAGAATATTCTTTCTGGTTACGTGCAGATCATTTTAGTAAGTATTTATTAGGTGAAGAAGCTACAGAGGTAGATTTGATGTTTATGAATTTAGATAAACCGATGAATAGATAAAGCTACTTGTAGGCTTATATAAAGTAAAAACTCCGAATGAAAATTCGGAGTTTTTTTACTTATAAACTTTTTAGCAGAGTGCCTTAAATTTATTTGTAGTTAAATAGTCTTCGACAAGCTCAGACTGACAGTTGTTATTTTAGATTGTGAATTTAGAATCTATGAATATTTGTAATTTTAATAAGGTTTTCTTTTTTCAATTAAGATTATGGGTGTCAAACTGAGCTTATCGAAGTTTTTTACATCTAATTTAAATTATTCTTTATACTCATAAATTATGATGTAACTTGTCTTAATCTCTAGAAAAAATAGACAATACATACCAAAAAAGTAACATTAATGAAGCAAATAAACCCAAAGCTGCAGGAATATAATCTTCCGTTCCGAATTTGTTTACCAAGTTAGAAGTTTGGTACAAGATTGCACCACCAGCCAAAACACACATACCTACCGAAAACCACAACCCTAAATCGAAACCAAACAAAGCGCCTGCAACAATTAAACCCATGGCAATAAAAAAGCCAACGGTTAAGCCTGCTTTTATAAATGAAAAATTTTTTTTAGTAATAAAAACAACCGAAGAGATACCAACAAATAAAGCCAAAGTAACAATAGAAGCTTGCTGTAATAAGGCAGGACCATCCGTATAAAAAATGGCAATTGCTAAAAGCGGCACAAATATGATTGCTTCTGCAAAAATATAAATTGCATACGCTAAGTATTGTTTGTTTTTATCCGCAGTTTTTAAAGCCGTACTTTCTGCATAACTGGTAATAAACATAAAACCACCCAACATCACCAACCAACGCCAACCTTGTGTCATAGACATCATAAAATTTACAACGGTTTCACTTTGCAGCAAAATGTATTCAAAAAAAATAAATAATAAAATTCCTCCAGCAACGTGCGCATATGTTTTCTTGTAAAAATCTACACGAACTTGATCTGTAGCTTCAGCTAATAACAATCTGTTTTCAAAAGTGTTTTCCATAGTATTTATTTTAATATTTAACTTGTTTCATTTTCTTATCAATTAAGACAAATATAATAATTTTATACTTTTTTAATTACGTTTGTTACAATTCCCCAGATGACAAAATCGTTCTCTTCCGTAATTTTTATAATTGGATAATTCGGATTTTCTGGTTGCAACCAAACTTCATTTTTTTGTACTCTTAGTCGTTTTACCGTAAATTCTCCATCTAAATAACAAACGGCAATTTTTTTATCAGTGGGTTCTAAACTTCTGTCAATAACTAACAAATCGTTATCATTTAAGCCAGCATTAATCATAGATTGTCCCTTTACTTTTGCAAAAAAAGTACTGTCTTTATTTTGAACTAATTCTTCGTCTAAAGAAACTCTTTTCTGATCAAAATCTTCCGCAGGAATAGGAAATCCGGCCGAAATTCCTGTATCAATTAAAATAGCACCTTCTATAGTTGAAGGTTTCGGATTAAAAAAAATAAGGTTTTCGTTTTTTGTAGACATATTGTTTTATATTGATTAATAATCATAAAAATCTAATATTTAAGATTTAAAATATTTTGTAAGTTATGTTTGAAACACTATCCATAAAATTCAAAAAAAATGATTACAATTTACTGATGTAAAAATATGAAGGTAAAGATACAGTAAAGACCTAAAAAATGAATCTGAATTTTAATAAACGTTTTTTTTATGATGCCATTACCAAAAAAATCTATACATATATTTTCTAAAATTCCAAAAATATAAAATTAGTCTTCAATCTATAATATAGGCACCTTATGATACGCACTTTTTAGTTTTTTTATTACAGAGGTTATTTCTTCTTCATTTAAATGCCCAAAACCAAAACGAATGGCACAGGTATTTTTATCTTGATAAAGAATGGTTTTGGGTAAAAATAAATCGTTTTTTTCAGCTTCTTCTGCTAATTTTACGAGTGATATTTTAGGGTGAAACTCTATCCAAATAGCCAATCCACCAGAAGGTATTCTCCATTGTGCAATTTCTGTAAAATATTGTGTAAAAAGATCACACAAACAATCTCTTCTTTGTTTATAGATGACAATGTTTTTTTTCATCAGCCGATAAATTTCGCCTTCACTAATCAATTCAGACAACATTTGTTCTTGTATTAAATCGCCTTGTTTATCTAATAACTGTAAATAATTTTTTGCTTCAGAAATTAAATTTTCTGGCGCTACTACAAAACCTGTCTGATAACTTGGAAATAAAGATTGCCCCAATTTTCCTAAATAAATAACCATACCATTCCCGTCTGCACTTGCCATAGGCAACATTGCAGAACCATCAAACTGAAAATCGTAATCGTAATCATCTTCAATAATGGCAAATTCGTATGTTGCAGCCAATTGCAATAGCTCTAAACGACGTTCTGCGCTTAACGTTACTACCGTTGGATAATCTCTGTGAGCGCATATATACACACAGCGTATACTTCGTTTTACAAAATGCTTTTTTATATATTCAAGATCTAAACCGTTTTTATCTACAGGAATTGTTTTGATAGTTGCACCTGCTTGTTGAAAAATCATATTAGATGCATAATTGCTTAAATGACCTACTAATACAATATCGTTTTGCTTTATTAATAATTGAGACACGATATACAAACTCATTTCTGTACTACGCGTACTTATTAGGTTATTGGGTCTAATATGAAAACCTCTGGTTGCGTTTAAATAATTAGATAGCTGTGTTTGAAATAATGAATATGAAAATTCGTTAGGTCTGTTCCATTTTTTTATCAATGTTTTTCGTTTCATTGCAGCACTGTACCATCTTGTAAATTGATGTACAGGATGTAAGCGTAAATCTGGTTTCCCGTCGTTAATAGTAAACTTAGCATTTGTTAACTGATCTGTTGATGCCAAATGAAATGATTTTTGAAAAGGAAAACCTGCGGTTGTAGCATACACATATGCCTGATTTATTTTTTGTGAAGTTGCTTTTATTTTTGATTTTTTTTGTTCAGGATCTAAAACAAATGTGCCTTTATTTGGTAGTATTTCTACCCAACCTTGAGCCGCCAACTCTTCGTAAATAGCAACAGCCGTATTTCTATGAATTTTTAATAATTGACCTAACACGCGAGTTCCTGGTAACATGGTGCCTTTGGTTAAATATCTGCGTTGTATTGCATTTATAATTTGCTGTGAAACCTGTATATACAAAGGTTGAGATATCGATTTATCGAAATCGATGAGTTGTTTAAACAGTGTATGAACCGGACTATCTATCATTTTAAAACTGGACTAGTTTAATCGTCCGGAAAGTTACGACTTTTGCAACGTTTTTAAATCACTACTCATGAAAATTAAAATTACTTTAATTATTACTATATTATTTTTTGCTTTTCAAGCAAAAGCACAAGTGAAACCTGTAAAAAGAGACACTTTAAAAGAAGTTATTATTACTTCTTCTAGAATAGATTTACCGTTTAAAGAAAACTCTAGAACCATACATATTATCACTTCAAAAGAAATTATAAATAGTGCCGCAACAAATGTGGCAGATGTATTACAGCAAGTTGCAGGTGTAGATATTCGAAGAAGAGGAACTGCTGGCAGTCAAGCAGATTTATTTATTAGAGGCGGTGGTTTTGATCAAACTTTACTACTAATTGATGGCATTAAAATGGATGATTCTCAAACAGGACATCATACCATGAATGCTGCTTTACCAATTGAAGTGATTGAGCGAATTGAAATTATAAAAGGTCCTGCAGCAAGAGTTTTTGGGCAAAATGCTTTTACAGGAGCTATAAATATTGTGACTAAAAAGAAGCTAGATAACACGATTTCGGCAAATATTGAAGCTGGTTCTTTCGGACAACTAAACGGTTCTGTAACTTTTGGAAAAGAGTTTGAAAACGCATCAATTATTGCACATGTTGGTGCTTTAACTTCAGACGGGTATAGAGAAAATTCTGATTATAATAATTACAACTATTTTTTAAAAGGAGTCTTTAATAAGAGAAAACAACCGATAGAAGTTTTGGCTACTTTTTTTGATAGAAAATTTGGAGCGCAAAATTTCTACACACCAGAAGCATTTGGTTTTAACGAATATGAAGAAACTCAGAATAGTTTATTAGGGGTACAAACCACATTTAAAACTGAAAAATTTAAAATTACACCAAGAATTTATTGGAGAAGAGGACAAGATATTTTTTTGCTGAAAAGAGACGATCCTAGTTTTTTTAGAAATTTACACATCACCAATAAAGTAGGTGCAGAAGCAAATGCTTCGTACACTTCTAACGCAGGAATTACAGGTTTTGGAGTAGATATCTCTCGGGTTTCAATAAGTAGTAATAACTTAGGGAAACGAGATCGTATCATGGCAAACATGTTTTTAGAGCACCGTTTTAAATTTGCCGATGGTCAAATAGATATTACACCAGGAGTTGCAGTTACTTATTTTTCTGACTTTAAATTTCATGCATTTCCAGGGTTAGATATTGGTTTTAAATTATCAGATAATTTGAAAGCCTATGGAAATTTAGGAATTACCTATAGAATACCAACCTATACAGATTTATATTATAATGACAGAAGTACCATTGGGAATCCTAATTTAAAGCCAGAAGAGGCCTTTGCACAAGAAATAGGTTTGAAATACAACGCAGGAAAATTTTCATCTTCTATCGCAGTTTTTAATAGAGACGCTACTAATTTAATTGATTTTATTCGTCCAGATACAGGAGCGTCGAAATATACCGCAACAAATATTGCAGAGGTAAATACAAAAGGGTTTGAGATAAATGCAGATTATCGATTTAAATTAAATACGTATAATCAAACGTTAGCAATCGGTTATAATTTTTTAGACGATGATATTTTAGATCAGAATAAAGATTTGTCTCGTTATAATTTAAATACTTTAAAACATCAATTCATCACACGTTTTAGTTCTCAATTATTTAAAAACGTAAAACAAAATATTATTTACAAACATGCAGAACGTTCCGTGGGGACAAGTTATAATGTTTGGGACGCTTCTGTAATTGTAGATTTTAATGCTTTTAATTTTACAATTACTGCAAATAATATTTTTAATGCAGATTATATAGAGTCTGGTTTTGTACCAATGCCACCAAGTAGTATTTTATTTGGTTTGCGTTATAATTTTTAACAAGGGGTTTAAACTCCCCTTGTATAGTTAATTGCAGATAAATTACCAGGATTGGTTAAAATACAAGCGGAAGGAATTAAAAATATTAAGATTGATAAAGTTACTGTTTGGGAAAATGGTGGTGGAAAAGATGGAAAAACAGTTACTTCTAATTTTATTTTCGGAATGTATAAAGTGGTACCACCTTTACAAGAGATGTTTAATATGGCTGGAATGGAATTGCCAAGTTACTTAAAAGGAAAAAAGCTTACAGATATAGAAACAACAAACATGATCGAAACGAAAGACCAAGATTCTTCTAAAAAATAAGATTTAAAACCTCAAACTATAGCCATCATTCAATTTTTTCGCTGAATGATGGTTTTTCTTTTAAGGAAACAATTCACTTACAATTCCTTAACTTTGCTCCTTAATTATTTTTAGCATGCCTTTAAATTTATCTCAAATAGATTGTGTAGAAACAATCAGCAAAGAAGATTTTATAAAAAACTATTTTAAACCGCAAAAACCTGTGGTTATTAAACGATTTATAGAAGACTGGCCAGCCTATTCTAAATGGAACTTGGCATATATAAAAAAAGTTGCAGGCGATAAAGTAGTGCCTTTGTATGACGATAGACCAGTAGACTTTAAAGATGGTTTTAATGAACCACACGCCAAAATGAAAATGTCTGAATATATAGATTTACTAAAAAGTAAGCCGACTAAATTTAGAATTTTTTTATGGAATGTTTTAAAAGAAGTACCTATTTTGCAGAAAGATTTTACCTTTCCAGATTTTGGTCTGCGTTTAATGAAAGGCTTGCCAATGCTATTTTTTGGAGGAACAGATTCCTACACCTTTATGCATCATGATATTGATTTTGCAAATATTTTTCATTTTCATTTTGAAGGAAAGAAAGAAATCATTTTGTTTGATCAACAACAAAATAAATATCTCTATAAAATTCCACATTCTTTAATTACTAGAGAAGATATAGATTTTTCTAATCCAGATTTTAAGAAATGGCCCGCCTTGAAAAAAGCCAAAGGCTATAAGACAAATTTAGAACACGGGCAGGTTTTATATATGCCAGAAGGGTATTGGCACTATATGAAATACATAACGCCTGGTTTTTCTATGAGTTTAAGAGCTATTGCTAGAAAACCGAAAAACCTATCTAAAGCAATTTACAATATTTTTGTAATGCGTACGATAGATACTATCATGCGTAAAATAAAAGGGCAAAAATGGATTGATTGGAAAAATGAACAAGCCATTACTAAAACCAATCAATTTAATAATATTAAAAATACGTAGTTATACGTATATATAAATGGTTGATTTTAATTATATTGCGGACGTCTAAACAAATATTTTATTATGAAAGCGTGTCCAAGATGTAAATCTGTGTCACGGCACAGAATGAGAAGAAGAGGACTTACAAGATTAATACCTGGAACAAAAGGATATGCATGTGATAAATGCAATGCACAATATACTTGGGTTTCTTTTATAAACCGATCTGTAAGAATCTAAAAAAAAGCCTCACAATTACTAATTGTGAGGCTTTTTTTATCGTTTAGATTTTTAAATTATCATTTAAAAAGTCTAAAAATATCATTTCCGTTTGCAAAGAGTAATAAAGCAATTAATAAAATAAAGCCAACTACTTGTGCATACTCTAAGAATTTATCTCCAGGTTTTTTACCAGTAATCATTTCCCACAGTGTAAACACAACATGTCCACCATCTAAAGCAGGTATTGGTAACAAGTTCATAAAACCTAGCATAATAGATAAAAATGCAGTGATTTCCCAAAAAGATTGTGCGCTCCATTCAGCAGGAAAAATACTTCCAATAGAAATAAAACCACCCAAACCTTTATAGGCTCCAGTATTTGGATTAAAAATCTTCTTTAATTGTTTTACGTAATCTGTTAGTGTTTTCCATGATTTGTTCCATCCGGCAGGAATCGCTTCTGCAAAACTATACTCAAAATTTGCTAACTTATAATACCCGAGTCTTTCTAAATCCTTAAATGAAAGTGTGCCCAAACCAACACCTAATTTACCATCATTGGTAACCTTTACAGGAACCTCTTTTGTTTCAGTGCCTCTTTTTACAGTAACTGTAATTTCTTGATTTTTATATTTGTTGAGCTCCGTTTGCGCTTCATCAAAATACTTTATAGCATTTCCATTGATGGCAACAATAATATCTTTCTTTTTTAAATCAGCATCTAAATTTGGTGAATCTTCAGAAATACCAGAAACTGCAAAAGGATATCTTGGATACAAAAACGGACCAGCATCTTTACCTCGATCCATCAATTGAGAGATAAAATCTTCAGGAATCTCTTTATCTAGAACCTCACCGTTTCTTTCAATTTGGTAAGTATTACCATTGATAAATTCTAAAGATAAACCACGAAATTTTTTTATTTTTTGTCCGTCTACAGTTAAAATTTTGTCACCAGTTTGTAAACCTAAATTTTCGGCTAATTTATTTTCTACCCAAATACCATCTGTTACGTTTTCATTTGGTAAATACTTTTCACCGTACGCCCACATTAACATAATGTAGATAAAAATTCCTAAAACAAAGTTTACAAAAACACCACCTAACATAATTATTAGACGTTGCCACGCGGGTTTAGATCTAAATTCCCAAGGCTGTGGAGGTAAAGCCATTTGCTCAGTATCCATACTTTCGTCGATCATTCCAGAGATTTTTACGTAACCTCCTAAAGGAATCCAGCCAATACCATAAACAGTTTCGCCAATTTTTTTCTTAAAAATTGAAAATTTATAATCGAAGAACAAGTAGAATTTTTCTACTCTTGTTTTAAACAATTTTGCAGGGATAAAATGCCCTAATTCGTGCAACACAATTAGTAAAGATAAACTTAAAATAAATTGAGATGCTTTTATTAATATTTCCATTCAGCGTTAAATCATAATTAAAAAACGAACAAATGTACGGTTTTCAATAGAGTTCTAAAAGAATTATTAGGCGTTGCATTTTTTTTAACAAAGATTTTAGATAGGTATTGGTTTCCGTTGCTTTTTTAAGGTGATTTTAAGTCGTAAATTTGCAAGTATAAACCAGTTCCTATGGACATTCAATTTTTTAAAAAATCGATTCCCACACTTATTTTTTTAGGAGTATTTTCATTAGTTGTCATTCCTGTATTTTATCATTTATTAAAGGTTGATAAAAAATTGAAAGTATACAATCCTATAGATGTAAATCCTAGATTGGTAGACAATAGCATGTTGCATATTCAGAAAGATCATACAGTTGCAGATTTTAAATTAACAAATCAAAACGGAGAAATAATTACCAATAAAAACTACCAAGATAAAATTTACATCGCAGATTTCTTTTTTACACGTTGCCAAACAATTTGTATAGCGATGGCTTATAATATGAGCGAATTGCAAGATTTTTATAAAAATGATGTAGATATTATGTTTCTCTCTCATTCTGTAACTCCAACTATAGATAGTATATCTGTTTTAAAAGAATATGCAGATAGAAAAGGCGTGATTAATGGCAAATGGAACGTAACCACAGGATCTAAAAAACACATCTATGAATTGGCTAGAAAAAGTTACTTCGCAGTTTTAGATGAGGGTGATGGTGGAGAAAATGATTTTATTCATACAGAACAATTTGTGCTAGTTGACAAGCAAAGACAAATTCGTGGCTATTATGATGGTACAGAAAAAGAAGACATGAAAAAATTGAAAAAAGACATTATTTTGTTAAAGGAAGAATATGCTTCTAAATAACTTGTTTAGAATCATTCTAAATGGTTATCTTTGCTTTCCAAATAAAAAACGTTGAGCACAATTGCATCTTTACATATTGGTGAAATGGGATATATTTCTGAAGAATCTTTAGATTTTATTCCTTTAAAACTATTAGAAATGGGCTGTTTACCTGGTGCTGAAGTAGAATTGGTGCAGATTGCGCCGCTAAAAGACCCTTTATATATTTGTGTAAATGGAAGTCATTTGGCAATTAGAAAAGAAACCGCGTTTAAAATAAAAATCTTAAAAGCAAATTTATAATGTCTAAACACAATATAAAAGTTGCTTTAATCGGAAACCCTAATACTGGAAAAACTTCACTATTCAATCAACTTACAGGGCTAAACCAAAAAGTTGGAAATTATCCAGGCGTTACGGTAGACAAGAAAGAAGGTACCAGTAGATTATCTACAACTCAAAACGCAACCATTACAGATTTACCAGGAACCTATAGTATCAACCCAACTTCTATAGATGAAAGTATTGTATTAAAAACCTTATTAAAAAAAGATATTAAAGAATCTCCAGATGTAATTTTAGTAGTTGCAGATGTAGAAAATTTAAAAAGAAATTTACTGCTTTTTTCGCAAATTAAAGATTTAGAAATCCCGACCGTTTTGGCTATTAATATGGTAGACCAAATGACTAAAAAAGGAATTTCTATAGACTTATCTGCATTAGAAAAAGAGTTAAATACAGAAGTTGTTTTAATTAGCGCAAGAAAAAATCAAGGAATTAACAAAGTAAAAGCAGCCATAATACGTTGTCATGTTGCTGCAAAAGCAGCGCCTTTATGTGGAATAGACCATAAGATAGATCCAGATTATTTTGCAAAACTAAAAGAAATCAGTCCAAATTATTCTTTGTATGAATTGTGGTTGATGGTGACTCAAAATAATTATCCAGCCTCTGTTAGCAAAGAAGAAAAAGACAAACTTTTAGCTTTTAAACAAGATGTTTCTAAGTTAAAGAAATACCAACATAAAGAGACCATTTATCGGTACCAAGAAATTAATAAAATTCTTAAAAAAACCTATCTAATAGATAAGTCAAAAGCCACAGATGTTAGAAGTAGATTAGATAAAATCTTTACGCATAAAATTTTTGGGTATGCAATTTTCTTTTTGATTTTACTCGTAATTTTTCAATCTGTATTTGATTTGGCAACCGTACCCATGGACTTTATTGATGGAATTTTTGCAGAATTATCTAATTTTATAAGAGGGAAGCTAGCACCAGGAGTTTTTACAGACTTGTTAGCAGAAGGCATTATTCCAGGAATTGGTGGTGTTATTATTTTTATTCCACAAATAGCCATTCTATTCTTATTTATAGCCGTTTTAGAAGAAACAGGGTATATGAGTCGTGTTGTTTTTTTAATGGATAAAATTATGAGACGTTTTGGGATGAATGGGAAAAGCATTATTCCGTTAATTTCAGGAACAGCGTGTGCAATACCTGCAATTATGGCAACCAGAACCATTTCTAGTTGGAAAGAACGTTTAATTACCATTTTAGTAACACCCTTTACAACCTGCTCTGCACGATTGCCTGTGTATGCTATTTTAATTGCTTTGATTATTCCGAATAAAAAAATCTTCGGATTTTTAAATCTTCAAGGCTTGGTGTTGTTATCACTATATGCATTAGGATTTATCACAGCTATTTTAGCGGCTTATATACTTCATAAGACCTTAAAAATAAAATCAAAATCGTTTTTTGTGATAGAAATGCCCAATTATAAGCTTCCGTCTCTTAAAAATGTCTTTTTTGATGTTGTAGAAAAAACAAAAGCATTTGTATTCGGAGCAGGGAAAATAATCTTAGCATTGTCAATCATTTTATGGTTTTTGGCTTCAAACGGACCAGAATCTTTTAAAAATGCTGCGGCGAATACGATTGAAAATCCTGAAAACAGCAGTTTATCTGACCAAGAATTACAACAAAAAATAGCCTCAGTTAAATTAGAAAATTCTTATATTGGTATCATGGGAAAAGCCATTGAGCCAGCGATTAAGCCATTGGGGTACGATTGGAAAATAGGAATTGCACTAATCACCTCTTTTGCGGCACGTGAAGTGTTTGTAGGAACCTTAGCAACCATTTATAGTGTAGAAGCCAATGATGAAGATACTGCAACTATAAAAGAAAAAATGTCTTCTGAAGTAAATGAAACAGGTGGTAAATTATTTAATTTTCCTGTGGGTATGTCTTTAATGGTGTTTTATGCTTTTGCAATGCAATGTATGGCAACTTTAGCCATTGTAAAAAGAGAAACTAAAACTTGGAAATGGCCATTAATTCAATTGTTTGGAATGGCATTATTAGCCTATGTTTCATCATTTATTGTCTATCAAATTTTAAGCTAATGCAAGAAATTCTAGTTTATTTGTTCGTAGTAATTGCCCTATTTTTTCTAGTGAAGAAATATGTATTTCCTCCAAAGAAAAAAGGAGGTTGTGGTACCGATTGTGGTTGTCACTAAAACTTAACAGAAAATTAGTATCCTTTTTTTGTAATGATTTCTATTTTTGAATGACTTTATACAAAACAAATAACAGATGAAAAAATCAATAGTATTAGTTGCAATTTTTGCAATATCATTAATTAGTATCTCAGAAGTAAACGCTCAAAAATGGCCAAAAATGGATGTAAGTCCTTTAGATGCCTCAACATTTCCAGATAATTGGAGAGATGCAAATAAAGTTTTAAAGGTCGTTTACAGTCGTCCTCAACTAAAAGGAAGATCTTTAGATAAATTAGCGCCCGTAGGAAAAGTGTGGAGAACTGGTGCCAATGAAGCTGCGGAAATTACATTTTACAAAGATGTAATTTTTGGAGGAAAAGATGTCAAAGCAGGAACGTATTCTTTGTTTACGATTCCTTTTTTAAACGGAGATTGGACTGTAATTTTAAACTCAGCGCGCAATGTTTGGGGGCATTATTCTTACAAAGAAGCAGAAGATGTAATAAGAGTGAATGGTACAGTTTCTAAATCAGATAAGAACATAGAAGAATTTTCAATGATGTTTGATAAAGACATGACACTAAAAATGGGTTGGGCAAATACAATAGTCTCTGTTCCAATTACCATTAAAAGTAAAGAAGATTAATACTTTTTTACGAAATTAATTTTAAAGGACTGTAAACTTTGTTTGCGGTTTTTTTTTGAAAAAATTTAGCAGTTTACAAATTGTACTCTTTTGTAGAATAAACGTAAATTTGCCGCTTAAATAAAGAAGTTACAATGCAGTATCATCATCAAGAAATAGAAAAAAATTGGCAAGAGTTTTGGGCAAAAAACCAAACATTTAAAGCCAGTAATCATTCTGATAAGCCTAAATATTATGTGTTAGACATGTTTCCTTATCCATCAGGAGCAGGTTTGCATGTTGGGCATCCTTTAGGTTATATTGCAAGTGATATTTATGCGCGTTACAAGCGTCATAAAGGCTTTAATGTGTTGCATCCACAAGGATATGATTCTTTTGGTTTGCCTGCTGAACAATATGCCATTCAAACAGGTCAGCATCCTGCAAAAACAACAGAAGAAAATATAAAAACATACAGAAGACAATTAGATCAAATTGGTTTTTCTTTTGATTGGTCTCGTGAAGTAAGAACTTCAAATCCGAAATATTACAAATGGACACAATGGATTTTTATCCAGTTGTTTAATTCTTGGTATAATAAAGATACTGACAAAGCCGAAGATATTTCAACTTTAGAAAAAATCTTTAAAACAGCGGGAAATTCTAAAGTAAATGCAGTTTGTGACGAAGAGATCACTTCTTTTTCTGCGGAAGAATGGAAAGCATTTTCAAAAACAGCACAAGAAGAAATTTTATTACAATACAGACTCACATTTTTGTCTGATACCGAAGTAAATTGGTGTCCTGCTTTAGGAACCGTTTTAGCAAATGACGAAATTGTAAACGGGCTTTCAGAAAGAGGAAGTCATCCTGTTGTTAGAAAAAAAATGACACAATGGTCTATGCGAATTTCTGCATATGCACAGCGTTTGTTAGACGGATTAGAAACTATTGATTGGCCACAGCCTTTAAAAGATTCACAAAGAAATTGGATTGGGAGAAGTCAAGGTGCCATGGTTTCTTTTGAGATCCTATCCCCAACCCTTTGCGAAGGAAAGGAAGCAAATTCGGATTCTAAAAAAACGCCTTGTTATATGACTGGTGGAACAAATTCTTATTTATTGCTGGAGAAAGCAAAAGAAATGAGAGCGAATCCAACTCCAGCAGAAGCTATTCTATGGAAATATTTAAAAGGAAAAAAGCTTAAATCTAAATTTAGGCAGCAACATTTAATTAATGATTTTATTGTTGATTTTGTATGTTTAACAAAAAAGTTAATTATAGAAGTGGATGGTAAAATTCATGATTATCAATTAGAAAAAGATGAAGCAAGAACTTTAGAATTAGAGCAAAAAAGTGGTTTTAAAGTAATTAGATTTAAAAATGAAGAAGTTATTGGTAATATTGATGGGGTAATATCAAAAATTGAAACTGAATTAAATAATCAATTTTTTAATCTTCAAAAATTAGAAGAAAAAATAAAAGAAAGTCAAGAAAAAGAAGAGAATATAAAAGAAAAAAAGACAAACATAAGCCACAAACAAGCTACTCCAACAGTGTCCCTTTCCTCTGGAAAGGGAGTCAGGGATAGGAATTATATTGATGTTTTCACAACCAGACCAGATACCATTTATGGAGTTTCATTTATGACACTCGCGCCAGAACATGAGTTGGTCGCTAAAATTACAACAGAAGCTCAAAAATCTGATGTTGAGGCGTATATAAAAGCAACCGCAAAACGTTCTGAACGTGATAGAATGGCAGATGTAAAAACCATTTCTGGTGCATTTACAGGGGCGTTTGCAATGCATCCTTTTTCTGGTGAAAAGGTTCCAATTTGGATTGGAGATTACGTGTTAGCAGGTTACGGTACAGGCGCAGTCATGGCAGTTCCTTGTGGTGATCAGCGTGATTATGATTTTGCAAAACACTTTAACATTCCAATTCCTAATATTTTTGAAGGTGTAGATATTTCTGAAGTAGCACACACCGATAAAGATGGAACTAAAATTGCAAATTCAGACTTTTTATCAGGATTAAAGTATAAAAAAGCTTTAAAACTTGCCATTTTTGAACTAGAAAAACGTGGTTTTGGATACGGAAAAGTAAACTACCGTTTGCGTGATGCTGTTTTTAGCAGACAACGTTATTGGGGAGAACCTTTTCCGGTGTATTATAAAGACGGAATGCCACAAATGATCGATGCAAAACACTTGCCAATCGTCTTACCTGAAGTTGAAAAATACTTGCCAACCGAAGATGGAAAACCACCTTTAGGAAACGCAACTGAATGGGCTTGGGATGCTCGTGCAAAGAAAGTGGTTTCGAATGAAAAGTTGAAAAACAAAACGGTGTATCCGTTGGAATTAAACACCATGCCTGGTTGGGCAGGAAGTTCTTGGTATTTTAACAGATATATGGACGCTACCAATTCAGAAGAATTTGCAAGCAAAGAATCGCTTGATTATTGGAAACAAGTAGATGTATATATTGGTGGTTCAGAACATGCAACAGGGCATTTATTATACGCGCGTTTTTGGCAGAAATTCTTGTTCGATAAAGGAATTGTGCCTGTAGATGAGTTCGCGAAAAAACTAATCAATCAAGGAATGATTTTGGGAACTTCTGCATTTGTTTATAAAGCAACTTCTTTTGTAAGAAATGGTTGCAATATAGAAAAGTCGAATGATGATGTTGCGGAGAAAATTCCAACAGTTTTTGTTTCTAAAAACTTATTTACTTCAGATGAGGAGTTTGAAACTGTCGTTAAAAATTACCTGTTAGATCATAAGTTTTTAAATCCTAATGATGAAAGTTTGGTAATGGTTGCCAATAATCCTATACATGCAGATGTTTCTTTGATAAATGCTTCAGACGAATTAGATATTGATGGTTTTAAAAATCATCCTTTAAACGCAGCATACAAAAACGCAGTATTTATTTTAGAAGAAGGCGTTTTCAAAGTAGGTAGAGAAGTAGAAAAAATGTCTAAGTCTAAATACAATGTTGTAAATCCAGATGATATTGTGAAGGAATACGGTGCAGATGCATTGCGTTTGTTCGAAATGTTTTTAGGACCCTTAGAGCAAGCAAAACCTTGGAAAACATCAGGTATTTCTGGAGTGTATTCTTTCTTAAAAAAATTATGGAAATTATACTTTAAAGATGAAACTTTTGAAGTTTCCGAAGAAAAAGCAACAAAAGAGGAATTGAAGACACTTCATAAAACCATCAAAAAAGTACAAGAAGATATTGAGAATTTTTCTTTTAATACGTCTGTTTCTACATTTATGATTGCTGTAAATGAGTTAACCGTTTTAAAATGTAATAAAAAAGAAATTTTAGAACCCTTATTGGTTTTATTATCACCTTATGCACCACATATTTCTGAAGAATTATGGAGCAAATTAGGTCATAAAGAAAGTATTTCAACAGCTCCTTTTCCAGTTTTTGAGGCGAAGCATTTGGTAGAAAGTTCAAAAAACTATCCAATTTCTTTTAACGGGAAAATGCGTTTTACTTTAGAGCTTCCTTTAGATTTATCGACAGAAGAAATAGAAAAAGCAGTTTTAGAGCATGAAAAAACAATTGCTCAGTTAGAGGGTGCAACACCTAAAAAAGTAATCATTGTTCCTGGAAAGATTGTCAACATAGTCGGCTAGCACACACTGTGTGTTTTTGGTATTAACGTGGTTCTGATGAGCACTTTATTCAGATTTGTCATTCCTGTTTTTCGCCTATCAATCAAGATAAACTTTGGTAGGAATCCATAATTTGTGAGTTAGGAGTCTTATAAAAAAGAAAAAAGAATATGAATATTTACGAAGTTTTAGGAATGTTCGCAGCTATTATTACAACAGCATCGTTCTTACCACAAGTGTATAAAACTTGGAAATCTAAAGACACAAAAGCATTGTCTTTAACCATGTACATTGCTTTTTTTATAGGAGTTTCTCTATGGACTGTCTACGGTTTCTATTTAAATAGTTTACCTATGATTGTTGCCAATACAATTACTGCGATATCAACTTTAATTTTAATAAGATTAAAATTGAAATACAAATAGTACTAAGAAGAACTCATAAATAAAGTTAAAAGTCATTAGAGTTTTTGTAGTGCCTTTTTTAATTGGTTATCTTGGTAGTTTAAAAATTGAAATCAATGATGCAATCTATAATCTTAAAATACCCTAATTTTGATGCGTTTTAAAAATATCTCATTAAGAATTCGTATTTTTTTATCTATGATATTATTGGTGCTTTCGGCATCAATTTTAATATTGGTAGTTACAGTTTATCAATATGATGAGCAGACAAAAGATTATAACATTCAACGTTTTGAACGGAAAGAAGCCATTGCTCAAAAAACAATTGAATTAGAACTTACCAATAAAACTACCTACGCAGTAAATACAGAAAATTTACCTAAAATTTTCCAAAATCGTATTTATGAAATTTCTTCTATTAACAAGTTAAACATTACGATTTATAACTTAGAAGGGAGGCTTTTAAAAACCTCTATAGGGAGTGCTTTTGAAAAGTTAGATAATACACCACTAACAGATTATATTGTTTCTGAATTGGCACAAAATTCTAACCATAGAATTCTAAAAAATAAAGAAATAGATGGCACTAGTTATCAAACTTCTTATTCATACATACATGACCCTAAATTTAAACGCATAGGAATTTTAGAGTTGCAGTTTACACAAGACAATTCAGAAATTGAACACGAGCTTAGAGAGTTTATTTACAGACTAAGTTTGGTGTATGTTTTGATGTTTTTATTGGCAATTGCCTTTGCTTATTTCTTATCAAGTTATATTACACGTTCTATAAAAACCATTTCAGACAAAATGCAACATACGCGTTTAAACGAGCGTAATGAAAAAATTATTTTGAACAAAGCAAGCTCAGAAATTGAAGTTTTAGTTGCTGCCTATAATAATATGATAGATCAGCTAGAAGAAAGTGCTGCTAAATTGGCAAAAAGCGAACGTGAACAAGCTTGGAGAGAAATGGCAAAGCAGGTAGCGCATGAAATTAAAAACCCTTTAACGCCTATGCGTTTGACCGTGCAGAGTTTTGAGCGGAAATTTAATGAAGAAGATCCTAATATTAAAGAAAAATTAGCAGAATATAGCGAAACGTTAATTCAGCAAATAGATGTAATGAGTTCTATTGCATCTGCATTTTCTGATTTTGCAAAAATGCCAACACAGAAAAAAGAAAAAATAGAGGTTATTAGTGTGGTAAAATTAGCATTAGATATTTTTAATGAAAAATCAGTTAAATATCAAACGAAACACAAAGAGTTGTATGCTTTTTTAGACAAAACGCAATTGATTAGAATTGTAACTAATTTGATTAAAAATGCATTACAAGCTACAGAAAACGAAGAGAATCCTTTAATTGAAGTGGATGTTTTATCAGAAAAAGATGCGATAAAAATTATAGTTTCAGACAATGGAAAAGGAATCTCTAAAGACGTAAAAGACTTAATTTTTGAACCTAAATTTACCACAAAATCTAGCGGAATGGGATTGGGTTTGCCAATGATAAAAAATATTATTGAAGCTTACGATGGCACCATTTCTTTTACTTCAGAAGTAGGCATTGGAACGGTTTTTACCGTAATTTTACCAAAAAAATAAAAGTTATTATTCTTAAAATGAATACTGAATTTGATTCCAAAAAAGAATCTAAAAACCATAAAAATGAATTTTAAAAATATTTTAGTTGAAAAAAATAGTGCCTTGGCACAAATAACAATTAACAGACCCAAAAAATTAAATGCTTTAAACAAAGCCACCATAGAAGAATTGCATGATGCTTTTAAGGCTTTGGAAGACGATAGCGATATCAAAACAATTATTATTATAGGAAGTGGAGACAAAGCTTTTGTTGCGGGTGCAGATATTTCTGAATTTGCACATTTTTCTGTGGAAGAAGGAGCACGTTTAGCAAAAGCAGGTCAAGAAATCTTGTTTGATTTTGTAGAGAATTTATCAACTCCTGTGATTGCAGCCATCAATGGTTTTGCTTTAGGAGGTGGTTTAGAATTGGCAATGGCGTGTCACTTTAGAATAGCATCAGACAATGCAAAAATGGGTTTGCCAGAAGTTTCATTAGGTGTTATTCCTGGGTATGGGGGCACACAGCGTTTGCCACAATTGGTTGGTAAAGGAAAAGCGATGGAAATGATTATGACTGCTGGAATGATTACTGCGGAAGATGCTAAACATGCTGGTTTGGTAAACCATATAACTTCACAAGAAGAACTTTTACCATTGGCAGAAAAACTAGCAGGTAAGATTGCTAGAAATTCTTCTGTAGCTATTAGTGCTGCAATTACTGCGGTAAATGCTAATTTTCAAGACGGTATAAAAGGCTTCGATATAGAAATAGAGGCGTTTGGGGATTGTTTTGGTACAGAAGATTTTAAGGAAGGTACCACAGCTTTTTTAGAAAAAAGAAAACCAATTTTTCCAGGAAGAAATTCATAAAAAAAGCGAGCCTTAAAAGGCTCGCTTTTCCATCAAATTATAGCAGTAATTTGATGAACAATTAACTAATTGTTTAGATCTTAAAATCTTTTGTATAGGTTCTGTTATCGCTATTAATGACAACTCTATAGTCACCTTTTTCTTCTTCAGACAATTTATAAACTCTGTTTACCACCACTTTTGAGTCTTTTACCGTTTCAGAAAAAATAATTTCATCATTATAGTATAAGGCTACTTTTAAAGGTTCTTTGTTAAAAGCAATTTTAGAAATCAAAACAAGATTGTTTTCTGTTCTAATTACGGGTTTAAAAATTTTTTTTTCACCTTCAAAATAAATTTGTCCGTCTAAAATTTTAAAAGATTTTACAAGAATTTCATAATCTTTTTCTAATTCTGTAGTGTATTTTCCTTTTTTTAATTTCGATAAATCGAATGTTTTAGAATAGGTGCCAGAAGTTTCAATTTTTTGGCTATACATTACAATACCGTTTTCATCTTTAATAGATAAGGTCTGTCCTTTTTTCACTATTTTAAACTCAACTTTTACTCTTTTTCCGTCTATTACATCAATAGCGGTCTTGGTTCCATTTGCGTAGTTTATGAATGTTCCTAACATCATTACTACTACTAAGCATTTTTTGATTGTTGTTTTCATATCTTTCATATCTTTCATATCATGATTATTAACACTACAAATGTATGCCAGATTTAGAGTTCTAAAAACATCACAATTGATGAATATATGTACTAAATTACCATATAAATATATGTTAAATTAATGTAAGGTTAATATAGAATACAATTAAGTTAATTTTATACATTTTATTACTTTTTAGAATCGTAAATTTGTTTAAAAATTTGCTCCCTTATGAAAACAAAACCAACCTTAGAAAAAATTACACCAAGTTTTGGTAGTTCTTTGTTAGTTAAAAAACATGTTCAATTTTTAAAGAAGAACAAAGCTTTCTGGCATTTTCATCCAGAAATAGAAATTGTATATGTAAATAAAGGAAAAGGAAAAAGACACATTGGCAATCATATTAGTTATTTCAACAACAGTCAATTGGTATTAATTGGGTCTAATTTACCGCATTTGGGCTTTATGGATCGATTAACAACAAATGGTTCTGAAACACTTATTCAATTTAAGCCAGATTTTTTAGGAGCTGAATTCTTTAAGATTCCAGAAATGGTAGCGATAGATCAACTTTTTGAACGCGCCAAAAAAGGGCTTCGTTTTAATATTGAAATAAAGAAAAGAATTGGAGCTAAGATCGAAGAATTGTTAGATTTAGACGGAGCCAAAAGAATTATATCTTTTTTAGACATTTTAAAAGAGTTGGCAGAAACAGATGATTATACAATTTTAAATGCAGATGGTTTTGCTTTTGAAACCAAACCACAAGATAACGAAAAGATAGATTTGGTTTTTAAGCATATCAACGAAAATTTTACCAGACATATTTCTTTAGATGAAGTTTCAGATTTGGTAAGTATGACAGTTCCTGCATTTTGTAGATTTTTTAAGAAAACAACGTTAAAAACATTTACCAAACTAGTAAATGAATATCGAGTGGTACATGCCACAAAATTATTATCTGAAAGTAATATGAGTATTGCAGATATTAGCTTCGAATGTGGTTTTAATAATTTTTCTCACTTCAATAAATTATTTAAAGAATTTACGGGTAAATCTGCTTCTAAGTATCGAAGTGAAATGTTAAACCTTGTTCAATAAATTAAAAATTTTCAAAATGGAAAAGACCAAAGACAAAATTGAAGAAACTTTAAATTATTATACTTTTAAAAGTAAAGAGATTCTAAACTATATAAATGCAACGTCTAATTTAACGGTAGATGAAATTATAGAAAAAGCAGAAGAACTTTCTGTCTTAGAATATAAAATAACAGCTTTAGAGGTAGCAAAAGAAAATTAATCAAAAAGAATTCCTCGAGGAGCTAGCCTCGGGGTTTCCGCTGAAACTGTCATTCCCGTGAACCTGCCTGTATTCTATGATTAAAAAAAGCAACTTTAGTTAAAGTTATTAACATTATTTATGCTGCATATTTCATCATATCGACATAGGGTGTTTTTCTCTCTATCACAGCAAAAACTCTTGATAAAAGTTTATTTCTAATAATATTAATAGTACTCATTTTGTTTTTTCCCTCGTCTAATCTTCTATGATAATAAGCTTT